>NZ_CP134399.1:4800000-6060110 GCF_002968295.1 Mycobacterium sp. ITM-2016-00317 | reverse complement strand
CGACGCTCACCCCTCTGTGGTCCCTGCGGGGACGTGCTGCACGACGACAACGAACTGTCCACAAAGTTATCCACAGGTTGTGGAAAGAAGAAGCTCGTCGTCGTCTGGTTGTCTACCGGCGAGGACACCTTAGTGCCGGGCCTCATCACGGTGCAGTCAGTGGGCTCGCGACGGAGGGTGGGCGTCCTCGCTTCGTTGTCTTTCGCCGATCCGGCGTGGAATCGGCATTGCCAGAAGCTAACAGTTTTCTCTCCGGGTGCCAACAGTTCTGCAACATTGCGAGACGCGCAATCGCGGTCGGCCCCAATAGTTCCAGACGAACGTGACAGTTGTGATCGATGTGATGGAGGCGACGGGGTCAGACGGGGTGCGGCGGCCGCCACGTCAGGGCGATCTGCCAGGTTTGACCCAGGGATTTCTCGTCAGTACCCTCGAACAGTCGCCCGCACGTGGCGATACGGCTGCGACCGGCCCCGGCCGGGGACCGCGCCGGCTAGCTTTGCGAGACCGATCGAGCTTACCAACGGCCGACTGCGTCACGTCTGACATGAATGAACATGTCGGACCGGCGCCGAGGCCAGACTCAACAAGGAGTGACTGCCGTGGCCAAGGGCAAGCGGACCTTCCAGCCGAACAACCGTCGCCGCGCGAAGGTGCACGGATTCCGGTTGCGGATGCGTACCCGCGCAGGTCGTGCGATCGTCACGGCCAGGCGCGCTAAGGGCCGTCGTTCTCTGACTGCGTGACCCGGCAAGGTCTGTCGCGGTGCTTCCGGCCCAGAACCGGATGACGCGGTCGACCGAGTTCGGTGCCACAGTGAGTCGCGGGACGCGGGCAGCACAGCCCGATCTTGTGGTGTACACGCTGCGTTCTGACCAGACGAGTGACCCCGGACCGCGGGTCGGTCTGATCGTCTCCAAAGCTGTCGGCAATGCCGTGCAGCGTCATCGGGTGTCCCGCCGTCTGCGCCATGCTGCGCGGGCGGTCCTCGACGACCTCGATCCCTCCGACTGGATGGTGATCCGGGCTCTGCCGAGAAGCCGCGAGGCGATCACCCCCCGGCTTGAGCAGGAACTGCGCACCGCGTTGCAGCGGATCAGCGACCGGAACGGATCGCGGGCGTGAGCACCCGGTCCCGGGCGGCCCGGTGCGCGGTGTTCCTGGTCCAGCTCTACCGCCACACGATCTCCCCGTTGCGGCTTCCGACGTGTCGGTTCACTCCCACCTGCAGTCAGTACGCCGTCGATGCGCTGACCGAATACGGCTTCTTCCGTGGCAGCTGGTTGGCCCTGGTCCGTCTCCTCAAATGTGGCCCATGGCATAGCGGAGGATGGGACCCGATACCCGAACGCGAAAGTCACAGTGACGCAACGGGTGAACACACCTGTGCCGAAGCCGACCACCGGCCGAGCCCGGTAGAGCGAGAGAAGAGTCAGACGAGTGTCGTTTAATTGGTTCAGCCTCGACATCATCTATTACCCGGTGTCGGCGATCATGTGGGTCTGGTACAAGGCGTTCGCCTTCCTGCTGGGCCCGTCCAACTTCTTCGCCTGGGCGCTGTCGGTGATGTTCCTGGTGTTCACCCTGCGCGCGATTCTGTACAAGCCCTTCGTTCGGCAGATCCGCACCACGCGACAGATGCAGGAACTGCAGCCCCAGATCAAGGCGCTGCAGAAGAAGTACGGCAAGGACCGCCAGCGCATGGCGCTGGAGATGCAGAAGCTGCAGAAGGAACACGGATTCAACCCGATACTGGGCTGTCTCCCGATGCTGGCGCAGATCCCGGTGTTCCTCGGCCTGTTCCACGTGTTGCGGTCGTTCAACCGGACCCAGGGCGGCTTCGGCCAGATCCAGCTCACGGTCGAGCAGAACCGCGCCACGGGCAACTACGTCTTCAGCGCGACCGACGTCGCCAACTTCCTGGACGCGAACCTGTTCGGCGCCCCGCTCAGCGCGACGATGATCCAGACCACCGGTCTGGACGCGTTCACCGAATTCAACCGCGCCGCGGTCATCGGGGTCGGCGTGCCGATCATGATCCTGGCCGGCATCGCGACCTACTTCAACAGCCGGGCCTCGATCTCGCGCCAGAGCCCGGAAGCGGCTGCCAATCCGCAGACCGCGATGATGAACAAGCTCGCGCTGTACGTCTTCCCGCTGGGCGTCGTCGTCGGTGGTCCGTTCCTGCCCCTGGCGGTCATCATGTACTGGCTGGCCAACAACATCTGGACCTTCGCCCAGCAGCACTACGTGTTCGGCAAGATCGAGAAGGAAGAAGAGCAGGCGAAGCAGGAGGCCCTGGAACGCCGGGCCGCCAACGCGCCGGCACCGGGGGTCAAGCCGAGCCGCAAGAAGAAGGCGGCCGCTGCGGCTGCCGCGGCCGCAGAGACCGACGGTGATGCCGCGGACACCGCCGCGGCGAGCGATAAGACGACTCCCGCCGAGCCGCCGGCACCCGAGCAGAGTTCACCGACATCCGCAGCGCAGAACGGCGCGAGCAATCGCACTCCGAAGCCCGGCGCGCGGCCCAAGAAGCGGAAACGTTGACGCGCGGGCGACCGCGGACAAAGGAGAGGTGTGGCAATGACTGAGACAGACAACGAAGCAGGCGCCGCGACGACCGCAGAGGTCGTGGAGAGCGTGGAGACCGTCATCGAGGGTGACGCCGCCGAGCAGACCGACGGTGACGCGTTGGACTCGGAGGAGGATCTGGAGGACCGATTGGTCGCTGAGGGCGAGATCGCCGGCGACTACCTGGAAGAGCTCCTCGATCTGCTGGACTTCGACGGGGATATCGATCTGGACGTCGAGGGGGACCGCGCGGTCGTCAGCATCGACGGCGGCACCGATCTGAACAAGTTGGTCGGCCGCAAGGGCGAGGTGCTCGACGCGCTGCAGGAGCTGACCCGGTTGGCGGTGCACCAGAAGACCGGTGAGCGCAGTCGGCTGATGCTGGACATCGCGCAGTGGCGGCAGCGCCGCCGCGAAGAACTCGCTGCGCTGGGGGACAAGGTCGCCCGCCGGGTGCTGGAAACCGGTGAGCGCGAGGAGCTGGCGCCCATGACCCCGTTCGAGCGAAAGATCGTGCACGACGCGGTCGCGGGCGTGCAGGGCGTGCACAGTGAGAGCGAGGGCGTGGAGCCGTCGCGGCGCGTCGTCGTTCTCGTCGACTGACGCGTCCCCCAGAGTTACAACAATGTAGTTCTCCGCCAGCCAAGGGAGTCGGTCGGTGGTAACGCCGCGTACAGCCGGAGGATGTTTCACGTGAAACATGCGGACGTTCCACCACCGCCTCCCGCCGCGGAGGCGGTGTTCGGGCCCGCACTCGACAGGGCCACCCGTTATGCAGAGATCCTGGCCGGAGCCGGCGTGGAGCGCGGCCTTCTCGGACCCCGGGAAGTCGACCGGCTTTGGGATCGCCACATCTTGAACTGCGCGGTGGTCGGCGAGCTCCTCCATTCGGGGGAGCGGATCGCCGACATCGGTAGTGGTGCCGGGCTGCCCGGGATACCGTTGGCACTGGCTCGGTCCGATGTGCAGATCTTCTTGATCGAGCCCCTTCTTCGACGAAGCGATTTCCTTCGCGAGACGATCGAGGAGTTGGGCATCGACTGCACGGTGGTGCGCGGCCGCGCCGAGGATCGGGCAGTGCGTGAGGAGGTGGGGACGACGGACGTGGTGGTGTCCCGGGCCGTGTCCTCGCTCGACAAATTGACCAAGTGGAGTACGCCGCTGTTGACGGCCGGCGGCCGAATGCTGGCGATCAAGGGGGAGCGGGCCGATGAGGAAGTCCAGCAGCACCGAAAGGCCATGGCGGCGCTCGGAGTGTCGAAGGTGAAGGTGGAGAGATGTGGCGCGCAGTACGTGGAGCCCCCCGCGACGGTGGTCGTTGGCTTGGTCGAAGTAGCGAGGGGCCCGCAGGCACGAGCGGGAAGGCGGCACAAGTGATGGCTGCACCGGGTGATGCGGGCGCGCCGAAGACCACCCCGGCCGCGGATGTTTCACGTGAAACGTGGCCGACGCAGGATGCCGATACGCCGATCGGCGCCGAGGCGGCCCGTGCCGTCCGCTTGATGCAGGCGGCCGTGGAGGGGCAGTTGCCCAAGCCGAAGCGCCAGCGGGTGTTCACGATCGCGAACCAGAAGGGCGGGGTGGGCAAGACCACCACCGCGGTGAACATCGCCGCCGCGCTCGCGTTGCAGGGACTGAAGGTTCTGGTGATCGACCTCGACCCGCAGGGCAACGCCAGCACCGCCCTGGGCATCGAGCACCGGCCGGGCACGCCGTCGTCGTACGAAGTGTTGATCGGCGACATCTCCGTGGAGACCGCGCTTCAGCGCAGCCCGCACAGCGAGCGCCTCTTCTGCATACCGGCCACGATCGACCTTGCCGGTGCGGAGATCGAACTGGTCAGCATGGTGGCCCGGGAAGGTCGGCTGCGGACGGCGCTCGGCGAGCTCGAAGCGCTACGACTTCGACTACGTGTTCATCGACTGCCCGCCGTCACTCGGACTGCTGACGATCAACGCGCTCGTCGCTGCGCCGGAGGTGCTGATCCCGATCCAGTGCGAGTACTACGCACTGGAGGGGGTCGGTCAGTTGCTGCGCAACATCGAGATGGTCAAGGCGCACCTGAACCCGGAACTCGACGTCACCACCGTGGTGCTCACCATGTACGACGGCCGCACGAAGCTCGCCGATCAGGTCGCGATGGACGTCCGTGAACACTTCGGCGACAAGGTGCTGCGCACGGTGATTCCGCGCAGCGTCAAGGTGTCCGAGGCACCGGGATACGGGATGACGATCATCGACTATGACCGGGGGTCGCGAGGAGCGATGAGCTATCTCGATGCCAGCCGGGAACTGGCACTGCGTGGCGGCGACGACGAAGGGCGGGACCGATGAACAACGCGGCACGTAAGCGCAGCGGCCTGGGTCGGGGCCTCGCCTCACTGATCCCCACCGGGCCGGCCGAGACCGGCGAACCCGCCACTCTGGGTCCGAAGATGGGGGCGGCCGCGGCCGACGTCGTGCTCGGCGGGGCACCGCAGAAGCCGGCGCCCGCCGTCGCCCCGGCGGAGGACGAGAATCCGGTCGGCGCGGTGTACCGCGAGATCGCACCGTCGCTGATCGATCCGAACCCCCGTCAGCCCCGCCAGGTGTTCGACGAGGACGCATTGGCCGAGCTGGTGCACTCGATCCGTGAGTTCGGTTTGATGCAGCCGATCGTGGTGCGCGCGGTGCCGGCGACCGAGGGTCAAACCGCGCCGCGGTATCAGCTGGTGATGGGGGAGCGGCGCTGGCGCGCGGCACAGCTGGCAGGCGTCGCGACCATCCCCGCGATCGTGCGGGAGACCGCCGACGACAGCATGCTGCGCGATGCGCTGTTGGAGAACATCCACCGGGTTCAGCTGAACCCGCTCGAAGAGGCCGCGGCGTATCAGCAGCTGCTCGAGGAATTCGACGTCACCCACGATGAACTGGCGTCCCGGATCGGCCGCTCGCGTCCGGTCATCACCAACATGATCCGGCTGCTGCGCCTGCCGATCGCGGTGCAGCGCCGGGTGGCCGCCGGGGTCCTCTCCGCCGGGCATGCGCGTGCGCTGTTGTCGCTCGAGGCCGGGGCCGAAGCGCAGGAGGAGCTCGCCGCACGCATCGTCGCCGAAGGGTTGTCGGTCCGCGCCACTGAGGAGGCGGTGACGATCGCCAATCGCAACGGGGAAGCGCCGCCGCAGCTCCCCGGCGCAAGCCCATCCAGATGCCCGGGCTGCAAGATGTCGCCGAGCAGCTGTCGACGGCGTTCGACACCCGCGTGACGGTGAGCCTGGGGAAGCGCAAAGGCAAGATCGTCGTGGAGTTCGGATCCGTCGACGATTTGCAGCGCATTGTGGAGTTGATGAACGCGTCTGAGCGATGACCTACCACACCGGCGAATTACGTCACTGTGACACAGATGGCGCAGTCGCCGCCCGACTTTTTCGGCGTCGCGGCAAAGGTGTTCTGGCTCAGCAGAATTGGGTAAACGTGCCGGATGGGGGCGGCAGCACCGGCCGCGGCGGCAACGGGTTGCGCCCGCCTTCTATCCTGGAGAGGCAGTCGTCCGGATCGAGACGGCGCAGAGACCGGGAAATCTAGTGGACGCACGAATCACGCCCCTTCGGCTCGAGGCGTTCGAGCAGCTGCCCAAGCACGCGCGGCGCTGCGTGTACTGGGAGGTCGATCCGGCGATTATCGACCGGGGCGATCACCTGTCCGACCCCGAGTTCGAGAAGGAAGCGTGGCTGTCGATGGTCATGCTCGAATGGGGTTCGTGCGGTCAGCTCGCGGTCGAGCACCGGCCGTCCACTGCCGGCTCGACCGGCGACGAGTTCTCCGATGACGACCCGTGTCTTGGCTATGCGTTCTACGCGCCGCCGCGGTCGGTGCCGAGGGCGACCCGGTTTCCGACCGGACCGGTCAGCGCCGACGCGGTGCTGTTGACGACCCTGGGTGTCGAGGCCGGCGACGGCACCTCCGGGGATCTGTCCCAAGCGTTGTTGATGGCAGTGGTCCAAGACCTGGTGCGCCGCGGGGTGCGGGCGCTCGAAGCGTTCGGCCGGACCAGCGAGGCCAAAGCCCTGACCGACATCAACGCCGCGCCCGACGACGTGCGACCGGTGCTGGAAACCCTCGGCGACTGTTCGGCGGATCAGTGCGTCGTGGACGCGGACCTGTTGCTGGACGCCGGCTTCGTGGTGGTTTCGCACCACACACACTTCCCCCGGCTGCGGCTCGAGCTCGAGCAGGGACTGGGCTGGAAGGCCGGCGTGGAGGCGGCGCTGGAACGGTTGTTGGAGAGCGCGCAGCTCGAGCAGCCGGTGGGGGCGGGCGCGGGCCGCTGCGACTGACGCAGCTCGCTCAGGCGCGGCGGGATTGTTCGACCGCGAGCTCGTGTGCGAGCAGTTCGGCGAAGGTGAAGGTGCCGGTCGGCCGGTCGTTCTTGCCGAGCAGATAGAGCCGCTTGACCGCGGCGAGGATGCCTTCGGCCAATGCGTCGCGGGAGGCCGGTGAGACGAGCTTGGCCCGGTCCTCGGGATTGGTGATGTAGCCGACGTCGACCTGAACGGTCGGCATCCGGGTCAGCCGCAGCAGATCCCAGGTCCGTCCGTGCACGCGGCAATCACGGAAGCCGGTGCGGGCCACTACTTCCCGCTGGATGAAATCGGCCAGATTGCGTCCGATGGTGGACACCGATCCGTGCGAGTTACCGAAATGGAACGACGCGACACCACTGGCGGCGGGGCTGGTGTGGGTGGCACACCGCAGGCTGATCATCATGTCCGCACCGACGGTGTTGGCGGTTGCGGCGCGTTCGGCGTCGGCCGGAGACGCGGTGGCGGGCCGCGACAGGAACGTCTCGATGCCGATCGCGGTCATGCGGCCTTCCAGCCGCGAGGCCAGGTCCCACAGGATGTCTGCCTCGCTGATCGGACCGTTGGGCCCGTTGAGGATCACGCCGTGGTCCGCCCCGCCACGCCCGGGATCGACGATGATGCGCTTACCGGACAGCCGAGGTCCGGAGCGGCGTACCAACTCCTCCTCGCGGATCGCGTGCGGTGACCCGCCGGTGACCCGGGAGCCGAGAAAGTACAAGGAGCGCAACGTCTCCGGACCACAGATGCCGTCCGGGTACAGCCCGTACTCACGCTGATAGGACGACAGCGCGTTGTGGGTCTGCAGACCGAAGTGCCCGTCGACCATCCCGGTGTAGAACCCGAGATCCTGAAGGCGGGCCTGCAGAGTGGCGACGTCGTCGCCGTACATGGGCGCACCGAACTGGTGGTTGAGGGTGCGCGCGCCGAGGCGGTAGGAGGCTTCCTTCAGGGCGCGATAGGTGGCCTCGCCGACGACGCCGTCGACCAACAGGCCGCGATGTTGCTGAAATGCGCGCACCGCGCGGTCGAGCTCGTCGTCGAACATGTCCGCGGCGACGAGCTTGCCGGTGATGATGTCCTCATCTGCGCTTTCGAGCATGCCGAGGGCGGCAAGAGCGGCCCGGATCTCGGCGACCGGACCTCCGCGGTCACCGCGACGCAGACTCGACATAGCCAAGATTCTCTCAGACTGAGAGGGGTTTCGAGAAAACCCCAGCGCGTCGGGACACCGCGTTTCGCGGCGTCCCGAGCGCGTCAGACCACGTCAGACAGCTCGCGGAGCAGTGCCGCCTTGCCTTTGGCGCCGACGATCCGCTTCACCGGCTGGCCGTCCTTGAACAGGATCATCGTGGGGATGGACACCACCTGGAAATCACGCGCGGTGGCCGGATTCTCGTCGACGTCGAGCTTGGCGACGGTCAGTGAGCCGGCCTTCTCGGACGCGATCTCCTCGAGCACCGGGGCGACCATCTTGCACGGGCCGCACCAGGTCGCCCAGAAGTCCACCAGCACCGGGGTGCCGCTCGACAGGACGTCGTCGGAGAACGAATCGTCGGTCACGGTGACCGTGTTGGCATCGCTCACTGCTGTGCTCCTATCAGGTCGCTGTCTTCGGTTGTGGTCGAAGTTCTTTCGCCCGGCTCGGCATGGTCGGCCAGCCAACGCTCGGCGTCGATCGATGCGGCACAACCACTTCCGGCCGCGGTGATCGCCTGCCGGTAGGTGTGGTCGACGAGATCGCCTGCGGCGAACACACCGTCGATCGACGTGTAGCTGGTGCGGCCCTGCACTTTGACGTAGCCCTCGTCGTCGACCTCGACCTGACCGCGGACCAGCTCCGATCGCGGGTCGTGCCCGACGGCGACGAACACGCCGGTCACCGCGAGCGCGGACTCCTCGCCCGTGACGGTGTTGCGCAGCCGCACGCCGGTCACCTTGGGATCACCCTCGATCGCGGTCACCTGGGTGTTGGTCAGGATGGTGATCTTCTCGTTGGCCTGCGCACGCTCCAGCATGATCTTGGAGGCGCGGAACTCGTCGCGACGGTGGATCAGGGTCACGCTGCGGGCGAAGCGGGTCAGGAAGGTGGCCTCCTCCATCGCGGAGTCGCCACCGCCGACCACGACGATGTCCTGGTCGCGGAAGAAGAAGCCGTCACAGGTGGCGCAGGTGCTCACGCCCATGCCGAGCAGCGCGTCCTCGCCGGGGATGCCGAGGTGGCGGGCCGCCGCGCCCATGGCCAGGATCACCGCGCGGGCGCGGTGGGTCTCGTCGCCGACGGTGACGGACTTCACCGGACCGGTCAGGTCGACGGCGTCGACGTCCTCCATGCGCAGGTCGGCGCCGAAGCGCAGCGCCTGCTCGCGCATCTGGTCCATCAGTTCCGGTCCGGTGATGCCCTCCCGGAAGCCGGGGTAGTTCTCGACCTCGGTGGTCGTCATCAGCGCGCCACCGAACTGGCTGCCCTCGAACACCAGCGGCTGCAGCTGGGCGCGGGCGGCGTAGATCGCGGCCGTGTACCCGGCCGGACCGGATCCGATGATGATGACGTCGTGGACGACGTCCGAGGAAGTCATGTCTGAGGAGGTCATGCGTGCCTTTCTGCTTGCGGCAGTTGTTGTCCAGAACCGTAGCTGTGTAAACAACCGCGTTCACTAAACACCAGGGTATGCCCGGGTGTTCCCGACCGCCCTCACGGGCGCGCGACGGCGGTCTCGGCGAGCAGTCCGGTGTGTGCGGCGTTGCAGGTTGCGGGCACGACCACCGCGGAGAACTGCGAGGGAATCGCGCCGTCCAGCACCAGCACCACCGCGGGCCGGCCGGCCATCTGCAGCCGGGTGCCGCCGAGAATGTCGACATCGGGTGCGTAGCCGAGGCCGGTCAGGCACGCACCCCGGCGAGCGGGTTCGCTGAGCGCACCGAGATCGGGGGCCCGGTCGAGCAGGGCCAGCACCTCGGCGTCGGAGAGCGGGAAGCCGTGGTCGGGACCGGGGGCGGTGATCCGCGATGCGGTCGGTCCGGCCGGGAACGCCGGCTCGGGAGCGCGGTTCAGCGCGATCGCGCCGACGACGAGCCCGGCGATCACCGCGGCCGCACCGGCGACCAGACCGGCCCGTTGCAGTCCGCTGAGGCGCGGGCGGGCGGCGGTGTGGGCGGCGCTGCGTGAGGCCGTGCGCAGCGCGGCCCCGATCCGGGCGGTCACCTCGGGGGGACCGCGGGCGCGCTGTCCGGATCGTCCCGGAGGTCCTGCAACGCGCGGCGCACCTCGGGGTGGCGGTCCGGGTCCGCGCCGCTGTCCATCCCGCTCCCGATGATCTAGGCCCGACAGATCGTTCGAGGCTAACGGACGCAGGTCACTCCGCGGTGGCGGCGAAGTAGTGCAGCGACGCGGCGAGTTTGGACCGGGCCCGTGAACAGCGGGACTTCACCGTGCCCTCGGCGATCCCGAGCATCCGGGCGGTCTCGGCCACGCTGTAGCCCTGCATGTCCACGGCGACGACCGCGGCCCGCTGCTCGACGGGCAGCCGCATCAGCGCCCGCTCGATCACGATCGCGGTCTCCACGTGCCCGGTCGGGTCGACAGCGCCGCAGAGCTGGTCGTCGAGTTCCTCGCAGGCTCGGGTTCTGTTGCGTCGCAGGCGGTCCAGACACGCGTTGACGACGATGCGGTAGAGCCAGCTGGTGACCGCCGAGTCGTGCCGGAACGCCGCGGCGGTGCGGTGTGCGGCCAGCATCGCGTCCTGCAGCGCGTCGGCGGCGTCGTCGGGGTCCCGGCTGGTCAGCTGTGCCAGCCGGTAGAGCTGGCGGTGGTGGCGGTAGAAGAGCTCCTCGAACGCGTAGCGGTCGCCGTGGACGTGGGCGCTCAGTAGTTCGGCGTCGGTGCGCGGCTCGGCGGACCGGCCCGGCGAGTCCCCGAAAATGCCCACAGCCGAACACTAATCGGCGCGGCGGGGAGGGTCCGACACCAGTTTCGGCGCTGGACTCAGGACGTGCCGTTGAGGGTGATCTCCGCGATGTCCGAGCGGCTCTGCCCATTGACCTGGCCCAGGGTGGACACCCACACCAGCACGTACTCGGTCGGTTCGGCGTCGGAGATCTCGATGGTGTTGGAGCCGGGCTTGAGCGGGGTGGGATCGGTCATCGCGGTGGTGGCGTCCAGCGAGGACGGCGTCGCCGAGGTGGCCGACCGGATCTGCACCGATGTCCCGGTGCTGTTCAGGTTCACCGTGACCGAGCTCAGCTCGGTCGGCTCCGGCAACTGCAGCATCAGCCCGACGCCGTTCTTGAAGTTCGGGAACGGCACGGCGTCGCTGTAGGTGTCGATGGGCCACGCCGTGGACGTGTCTCCGTCGATCGCGAGGTCGGCCTCATCGGGTGCGTCGGCCTCACCCTCGGGCGAGAACACGCTCACCGCAACGGGTTCGACGACAGAACCGCTCTGGGTCGGGGCCGACTCGGATGACGACGACGGCGGGGTGTTGAGGCCGAGCTCGTCGCCGCCGAGTCCGTTGCCGACATCGCCGAAGATGCGGCTCAGCGCGGTGCCCAGCAGGATCACCGCCACGATCGCGATCACGCCGGCCGCGCTCAGCCCGACGATGAGGCCCTTGCGGCGCCGGGCCTCGGCCTCTGGATCGGGTGCCGAGTCGCCGTCGCCGGTGCCGGCCGCAGGCTCGTCGACGGGGGCGATGTGGTCGGTGCGGTCGGCGATCGCGGTGGCCTGCTGGAGCAGGTTGAGCAGGGTCGGTGCGCTGCGGATGCCGCCGCCCTCTTCGACTGCGCGCGCGGCGGCGGCCGAGATCTGGAACGGGATGTCGCGGTCGACGACCTTGGGTTCGACGGGTTGACCGCCGGCGTCGAGGTCGGCGGGCTCCAGGCCGCTGGGCGCCCCGGTCTCGGGCAGCGGCCAGCGGTCCACCAGCAGCGCGTACAGCGAGGCCCCGATGCCGCGGATGTCGTCGTCGGGGGATGCGTCGGGCATGGTGGCCGGGAACGCGAGCGCGACGTCCCCGTCGATGCTGACCCGGATGCGGCCCGGGTGGTCGATGGACAGGGCGACCCCGTTGCGGTGGGCCACCTCGGCCGCGGCGGCCAGCGACTGGATGGCGCGCGCACCGCCGATCGGGGACGGATTGGTGTCCGCGACCTCCGCCAGCGAGCCGCCGCGGATCCACTCGGAGACCACCAGGCCGCCGTGCCCGTAGCGGCTGACGTCGAGCACCCGGGCCACCCCGGGCATGTCGATGCGGCTCAGCCGCTGGGTGCGGTCGAGGATCTCCTGCACCTGCCGTTCGGTCAGGGTGCCGTCCGGGTCGACGAAGGTGAGCGCGACCTGGCGGTCCAGCGCGGTGTCGAGGGCTTGCCAGAACTGCAGCCGTGCCGGCCCGCCGTGGAACACGAGCAACCGGTACCGGCCGTCGACGACGGTCGCGCCGGGAACCAGGTGGACGTCGTCGGGCGGGGTCGTTCCGTCGGTGGGTTCGCGCACCGGATCCGGTCCGGACGGGATCGCCGTGGTGGCGGCGTCCCCGGCGGGCGGCACAGCGGTCGCGGCCGGTTCCGCCACGTCAGGCTGAAAGTCGTCGGGGGACGGCCGCTCGATCCGTGTGGTGGCCAGGGCGTCGTGCTGGGAGTCACGCTGGGAGTCATGGTCCGCCTGGGAACCGCTGGTGGGTTTGTCGCTCACCGCGAATCCTTTCCGCCTCCCGTCGGCTGCTTCGGCCGCCGACCCTCGGGCCGCCGACCTGGGAAGCTGACGTTGGCGTGACGAGGACTGATTACTGGGATCAGGGTACGTGAGCGCTCCGGCGGCCACCGTCGGCTTGCCGGTACCGAACCGGCGCCGCAGCACGGCGAGCGCGGCCACCGCGTCCGGGACACCGGCGGCGATCATCACCCCGACGATGATCGGCACCATGACCAGCCCGAGCGCCAGCAGGCGCAGCAGTGAGCCGGCCGCGCCCCAGTGCGCGGTCAGACTCTCCAGCCCGGCCAGCTGGTCCACCACGTGCGCGATCAGGCCCGCGGCCAGTGACGCGGTGATGGTGACCAGGATCGTGCGCAGCACCCCGGTGCTCAGCAGGCGCCCACGCGGTGGGTTCAGGCGGGCCCGCAGCAACAGGTGGCCGACGATTGCGCCTGCCAGGAAGCCGAGCCCGTTGGCCAGGCCGAGGTAGCCGGCGACGATGTCCGGGTCGTCGGTCAGGTGCGGGGCGGCCAGCGACGCCGCGATCTTCACCGCGGTGATCACCAGGATGAGCACGATCGGCGTCCACGGCTCCTGGCGGGCGTAGAACACCCGCAGCTGCAGCAGCACCAGCGCGTAGGGGATGAGTGTGAACGCCGACAGCGTGATCGCCATGCCGAGGTAGCCGGCGTTGACGGCGCCGAAGTTGCCGTAGGCGAACAGCGCGCTGCCGATCGCGGGCCCACCGACGGTCATCATCGCGACGATCGGGATCAGCGTCAGCATGGTCAGCCGGGTGGCCAGCGACAGGTCGGCCAGCACCGCGGGCCCGTCGTCGGCGGCGGCGTTGCGCGACAGCCGGGGCATCACCACGGTCAGCACGGTGACCCCGATGATGCCGAACGGCAGTTGCAGTACCAGCCACGTGTAGTTGTAGATCGCGGGGCCGGAGGCCGAGGCGGCGCTGGCGACCTGGTTGCCGACGATCAGCCCGATCTGGCTGACCAGGACGTAGAGCACCATCGCCAGCGCCATCATCCCGAATTTCTTCAAGCGGTCGTCGATGCCCCACAACGGCCGCAGGCTGATGCGCTCGCGTCTGAGCGCGACGAACAGCACCGTGGCCTGGGCGACCACACCGAGCGTGGTGCCGATCCCGAGCACCAGCAGCTTGGCGTTGCCCATCTCGACCGGGTTGATCGAGAGTTCGCCCGGCACAAGCACATACAGCGCGAGAGTGAGGATCGCGACGACGTTGTTGACCACCGGCGCCCAGGCCGGCGGCCCGAAGATGTTGCGGGTGTTCAGGATCGCCATGAACACCGAGGACAGGCCGTAGAAGATGATCTGGGGGAGCAGCAGGAACGCGAACGCGGTGGTCAGCGGCCGGTTCACCAGCGGTTCCGAGCCCAGCATCAGGTCCACCAGCAGCGGCGCGGCCAGCGTCGAGACCACGGTGACCGCCAGCAGCAGCGTGGTGGCGAGCGTGAGAAGCCTTCGGACGAACGCGGTGCCACCGTCGGGGTCGTCGCGCTCGGCGCGCGCCAGCACCGGGACGAAGATCGCGGTGAAGGTCGCCTCCAGCACCAGCGCCGCGATCAGGTTGGGCAGCTGATTGGCGACGGTGAACGCACTGGACAGCGCCGCGCCGAGGATCGCCGCGAGCAGCACGATGCGGGCGAACCCGGTGAGACGGCTGACCAAGGTGGCCACCGCCATGCCCCAGGACCGGGACACCACCGCGGAGTCGGACAGTTCGGCGCGGACGGCCCGCTGTGCCGGTTGAGCCGGTGGGGGTCGGTGCGGTCCGGTGTTACGCATCGTCGCCTCCGGGGGAGGTGCGGGCGGGCCGGCCCGCCGGGCTCGTGGCGGGCGCACCGTCGTCGCGGTAGGCGAGCGCCACGTCGACCGGGTCGGGCCGGGTCGGGTCGGCCTCCAGGTCGGCACGGTCGGGCTGGCCGCGGAAGCGGTGCCACAGCCGGCGCCCGACCAGCAGGACCAACACCGCGCCTCCGGTCAGCGTGATGATGAACAAGACCTTGCCGTAGGCGTTGGAGTGCACGGACAGCCGCACGGGCTCACCCAGCGGCAGCCCGTCGACGGTGCGCAGCGTGACATCGACGGCGACCCGCTGGGTGAAGTGCACCTCGATCGGCACCTTGAGCGGCAGGAAGCCCGGCGGCAGCACGATCTCGCCCATGTCGGTGACCGTCATGCCCGGTGGCGCGTCGATGTCCAGGCGCACCCGGATCGGCACCGGCAGGTTGTTGCGCAGCGCCAGCGGGATCGGGCTGCGCTCGGTCGCCAGCGTGTAGGAGCCGCCGGGGTTGACAATCGTGACGGCGTTGAACAGATCCTCGACCGTGCGCCCCACCCGGGTGAGCCGCTGCTGGGCGAGCCCGCTGCGCGCGTCCGGCGGCACCGAAAGGCTCAGTGCACGCAGCAGGTCCTCGCGTAGCGGGGCGGTGTACTGGTTTCCGGTGAGGCCGGTGCGTTCGTCGGTGGTCAGCGCCGCGGTGAAGCCCCACAGCCGCCGGTCACCGCCGAGATCCCCGACACCACCCCGTCGTCGAACCGTCCGCGCGGGTTACCCAGCTGGCCAGACGGCATCGGGGAGTCGCGCGCGGTGGCCCTGACCTCGTTGACCAGCGCGGCCAGCGGACGCGGCACCGCGAGCCCGGCCCGGATGCTGGTGGCCACCGCCGACAGCACGGCCTGCGCGTCGGTGGGGGTCACGTTCCACATCAGCGGCGGCATCACGATCTGGGCGCGCGGCTCGATGCCAGGGTCCAGACTGCGCCACAGCATCGCGCCGAGCGCGTCCTGGCGCCGGGCGACCTCGGAGTCCTGTTCGACGGCGATGTCCAGCGCCGGGTCCAGGTAGGACGGCGCCTTCGGTGTGGGGCCCATCGCGGCCAGCGCGGCGCCGACCGCAGGGTCGAACGGGGCGGCGACCACGCCGGGTGTGTAGCGCAGCGGTGCGGTGTCCGCGGTGCCGACGGTGGTGCCGTCGGCCGAGTCACCGGGCCCGGCGAGGTGCGCGGCGCCGATCGCCACCGTGGGTCCGCGGCCGGCCAGCAGCTGGATCGCCGGGCCGGTCAGCGGTCCGTCGCCGATGAGGCTGACCTGGTGGTTGGAGACCACCCCGAGGATCTGGTCGACGATCCCGGCGGCGCCGGTGGTGGCGATCGTCGACAGGCCGGGGTCGGCGACGCGCTGGAGCGCGTCGAGGTCGGCCTGTGCGTACACCGTGGGGGCCACGCACATCCGCTGGGCCAGCGCCTTGAGCCGGGTGAGCCAGTCCACCGCGGCCTGCTGTCCGGTGCCGGGATGGGTGGGGGTGCCGGGTCCGGCGTCGGCGGCGTCGTTGACGACGTAGCCGGTGGTCATCGCGTTGACGGTGACCAGCAGATCCGGGTCGACGGCCAGGCACACCGTGCGCGCCACCTCACCGCCGGGATCGACCTCGGGCCCGGTGGCGAAGTCGATGGCGCTCAGCAGGGTGTCGAGGCGTCCGCCGCGGGCCAGCGAGCCGGCCAGCTCGTCGTCGATCAGCCGGACCGGGGCGGTGCCGCCGGGAGCGCCCGCGGCCAGTCGGGGACGGTCGACCAGCGGCCAGAACATCGTGAGCCCGACGGGGCGGGTGGTGTCCGGCGGGACCGCGGAGTCCACCGCGTCGCCGGCGGTGTCGGATTCGCTCTCGGGCGGCACCCCGAGCACCGGCAACAGGAAGCGCGAGTCGTCGAGGCGGGCCGGGGCGCCGTAGTCGGGGGTGCCGTTGACGTTGATCATCAGCGGGTACACGCCGGGTTCGTCGATGCGCAGCGACGGCTGCTCGGTGGAGCGCAGCGGATAGGCCAGTCGGAACGGAACCTGTTCTCCGCGAGCAAGTTCCGGTGCGGCGGTGATGAAATCGGCGACGGGCTGGTACTGGTCGACGTTGCCGGCCAGGTCGGTGCGCAGCGTGCTCGAGGAGGTGGCCGCCGGGGCGTGCTCGAGCCGCACCACCACGTCGCGCACGGACCGGTCACCGACATTGCTGATGGTGCCGGTGACCGTGACCATCGGGTCGCTGGTGGTGGTCACGACGTCGGGGGAGACGGTGTCGATCTGTATGCGCAGGAACGCCGCAGCGGATGGCTGGGCGGTGGCGACGGGAGAGAAGGTGGCGGCCGGTGCGACGGCCAGCAGCAGTGCGAGGACCGCGACGAGCAGACGTGCGAGCCAGGCGGGCCCGGTCACGATCCTTGACCGCATCCGTTCGTCCGCCGGCCGGGCTGGGGTTGAGCGGTGGGGTCAGGTCGGCGGCGCCGGGTGTGGGAGTGCGTCTGCCCGCGGCGGCGCGGTGCGGAGTGCGGCAACGGCGGGAGCGCACCGGGCCCGTCGGTGCGCAGTTTGTCGATCAGTTCGTCGGCGACCTCGGCCAACCGGCGTTCGTCGGCGTAGGCCAGCCGGGACGGCAGTTCCTTCACCGGTACCCAGGCCACCTCGGTGACCTCGACGTCCTCGTCGGAGAGTTCACCGCCGGAGAACCGCATCAGGTAGTGGTGCACCGTCTTGTGCACGCGCCTGCCCTCGGTGACGAACCAGTAGTCGATGCTGCCGAGGGCGGCCAGCACGCTGCCCTGGATGCCGGTCTCCTCGGCGACCTCCCGGATCGCGGTCTGCTCGGCGGTCTCACCGCGCTCGATGTGGCCCTTGGGCAGTGACCACAGCATCCGGCCGCGCCGGTCGATGCGGCCGATCAGCGCTGCCACCTGGTCGTCCTTGGGGCCGTCGATACCGTCGATGACCAGGCCGCCCGCGGACGTCTCGTGCACGGTGCGCAACCGTTCCGGCGGCCGCCGAGTCTTGGTCTTCTGCGGTTTGGGGGGCTGCTCCGGCTGACCGGATTGGCCGGTGACGGCGCTCGGAGCGGGCTGCTGACGACGGTTCTGGTTCTGCTCTGCTCCGGCTTCGGGGGGACCTGCCGCGCGTCGGCCCCGGCGACGCCCGCGGCGCCGTCGTGGTTTGGCCTGCTCGCCGTCCGACACCCAAGCGATAGTAGCTGGCATGAACAGCGGTCCTCGCCGCACTCGCCGGACGGTGACATCGCTGTGACCAGTAGGCTCATCGGACGTGTCCGACCCCACCGCCGACGATGACCTGGCCCAGCTGCTGGCCGCTGCGCAGGTAGCGCTGAATGCCCACGCCGCGGTGCTGCGCGACGTCGGCAAGGTGTTCGCCGACAACGGCCACCAGCTGTATCTGGTCGGCGGCAGCGTGCGCGACGCGCTGCTCGGCCGGCTCGGCGCGGATCTGGACTTCACCACCGATGCCCGGCCCGACGAGATGCTGCGCTTTCTGCGGGGCTGGGGCGACGCGCTGTGGGACACCGGCATCGACTTCGGCACGGTGGGCGTGGCCAAGGGCCCCCCGGGCAATCAGGACCGGCTGGAGATCACCACGTTCCGCGCCGACACCTATGACCAGGTGTCACGCAACCCCGAGGTGCACTACGGCGACAACCTCGCCGACGATCTGGTGCGCCGCGATTTCACGGTCAACGCGATGGCGGTCCGCGTCACCGCCGACGGCGCCGCCGAGTTCCTCGACCCGCTGGACGGCCTGTCCGCGCTGCGTCGCAAGCTGCTCGACACGCCCTCCGCCCCGGAGGTGTCGTTCGGCGACGATCCGCTGCGGATGCTGCGTGCGGCCAGGTTCGTGTCGCAGCTCGGCTTCGACGTGGCGCCGCGGGTCCGGCAGGCGCTGGAGGAGATGGCGCCGCAGCTGGGCCGGATCACCGCCGAGCGGGTGGCCGCGGAACTGGACAAGATGCTGCTGGGCGCCGACCCGGTCGCCGGGGTGGACCTGATGGTGCAGACCGGCCTCGGCGAGGTGGTGCTGCCCGAGGTCGGCGCGATGCGGATGGCCATCGACGAGCACCACCAGCACAAGGACGTCTACCAGCATTCACTGACCGTGCTGCGGCAGGCGATAGACCTGGAAGGGGCCGGAGGGCAGGAGCGCAGCGACCGGGGGAGTGTCGAAGGCGGGCCGGACCTGGTCCTGCGGTGGGCGGCGCTGCTGCACGACATCGGGAAGCCGGCCACCCGCAAGCACGAACCCGACGGGGGCGTGAGCTTCCACCACCACGAGGTGGTCGGGGCCAAGATGGCGCGCAAGCGGATGCGCGAACTGAAGTACTCGAAGCAGATGATCTCCGACGTGTCCCAGCTGGTGTACCTGCACCTGCGGTTCCACGGGTACGGGGACGGCCGGTGGACCGACTCGGCGGTGCGGCGCTACGTCACCGACGCCAGCCCGTTGTTGAGCCGGCTGCACAAGCTGGTGCGCGCCGACTGCACCACCCGCAACAAGCGGCGCGCGGCGCGGCTGCAGGCCAACTACGACGACCTCGAGCGGCGCATCGAGGAACTGGCGGCCAAGGAGGATCTGGCCCGGGTCCGTCCGGACATCGACGGCAACGAGATCATGACGATCCTGGGCATCCCGCCGGGCCCGCAGGTCGGGCAGGCGTGGAACTACCTCAAAGAGCTGCGGATGGAACGCGGCCCGCTCGACCACGACGAGGCAGTGGCCGAATTGCTGCGGTGGTGGAACGAGAAGGCCTGGCCCGAGCGTCTGATCAGGTATGGAGTACTGCCTGGGTGAGTCCGACGGGTCGGCGACGTGGTGGACCGCGGGTGCGGACCACGATCTGGACGGCGACGGGGTGCTGGATTCGGTCGGGCTGGATCTCGACGGCGACGGGCTGACCGACGACCTGCTGGCCGACCTCGACGGCGACGGCGCCGCCGAACTGGCCGGCAGGGATCTCGACGGGGACGGTGTCGCCGAGGCCTTCTTCACCGACGACGGCACCGGCACGTGGACGGTGGCCGCCGAGCGCGGCGGCGCTGCGCTGCGCTGGTTCGGTCTGGACGGCGTGGAGCACCCGGCGGGTGCGGCGCCCGCCGACCTGGACGGGGACGGCACGCCGGAGCGCGTCACCGACACCGACGGTGACGGGCTGGCCGACCGGGCGTTCGGTGCGGGGCAGGCGTGGGTGGACACCGACCGGGACGGCCGGTGGGACGTCCGGCTCGCCGACGCCGACGACAGCGGCACCGCCGATTCCGCCGAGTACCTCTAGCCCGAGTTCCGGCCTGCGCCGGGCGGACCGGCGAAGGCCTGGGCGATGGTCAGCCACTTCTCGGCGTCGGCGCCGACCGCGACGACGTCGAGTGCCGAGCGAGGGCGGCGCTGGGTGACGAGTACGCAGAAGTGCTCCGCCGACCCCGTCACTCGCTGTGCGGCGTCCTCGGGTCCCCACGTCCAGTGCGGCTCCCCGGCACCGGCAGGCGCGGATAGTTTCACGTGGAACAGTTCCGTCGGCGGCGTGAGGCCGTGCACGCCGAACGCGAAGTCGCGGGTCCGCACGCCGATGTGGGCGATCGAGCGCAGCCGCGCCGTCGGTGCCCGCGTCACCCCCAGGGTGTCGGCGACGTCGAGCCCGTGCGCCCACGTCTCCATCAGCCGCGCGGTGGCCATCGACGCCGCACTCATCGGCGGCCCGAACCACGGCAACTTGCGGCCGTCGGCGACGGTCAGCAGCGCGTCGTGCAGCGCGGTGCGGGTGCGGCGCCAGTCCTCGAGCAGCTGCGCCGGCGGCAGGTCGGCCAGTTGCGCGGCGCCGCCGTCGACGAGCGAGGTCGGATGCGACGACGCCTGCGTGAGGACCTCCGCGAAGCCGGGCTCGTCGGTGACCGCCAGCAGCGACATCCGGTCGGTCCACAGCAGATGCCCGATCTGGTGGGCGATCGTCCACCCGGGGGCGGGCGTGGCCAGCGCCCACTGCCCGGGCGCCAGCGGGGCCACCAGCGCGTCGAGCTCGTCGCTCTCGGCGCGCAGGTCGCTGACGATCGGGGCAGCTCCGGGCATGCGGGTCACCCTAGCCGCGCGCGCCGGCCCAGCACCGCGTGCACGGCCAGCCCGGTCAGGTAGAGCCCGGCCCCGGCGACCGCCAGGCCGACCGAACGGCCGTCGGGCGGAATCACGAACGCGGCCGCCGAGATCGCCAGGATGAACGCCACCCAGAACAGCGAATCCTGCACCGCGAAAAGGTGTCCGCGCAGCGAGTCGGCGACGTCCATCTGCATCGCGGTGTCCGCGCACAGCTTCACGACCTGACCGGCCGCACCGAGCAGGAACCCGCACACGATCATGACCGGTAGGTGCAGCGTCGCGCCGAACAACTGCACGACCGCGGCGAACGCCAGCGCGCCGTTGGGGGCGGCGTAGCGGCCCCACCTCTTGACCAGCGCGGGGGTGAACACCGTCGCCAGGAACTGGCCGGCGCCGCCGGCGGTGACGAACAGTACGGTCGTCCCGAAACCGGCGACGGTCGCGGTCTCGGTGTGGCGCACCATCACAAGCACGAGCAGGGTGTTGATGCCGAACGCCATCCGGTGGGCGGCCAGGCCCGACAGCGTTGCGGCGACGGACGGGACGGCCCAGGCCGTGCGCGCGGCGTGCAGCCACCCGGTGGCCACCGCGTAGATCACCGAGCCGGACACGGTGAGTGCGCTCTCGTCGGGGCCGAGTAGTCGGGGCGGGAAGCGCATCGACAGCCACAGCGCGACCGCGACGGGCAGCATCACCAGGAAGATGACGACCGCCCCGCCGGAGTCCCCGGCCCCGAACCACCAACGCGGCAGCAGCATGAAGATCGCCCCGGCGAACGCCGCGACGGACGTGGTGGCGGTGGCCACCGAGTTCATCGCGATCACCTGGTCGCGCGGCACGACGTGGGGCAGCGCCGCGCTCAGCCCCGAGGACACGAACCGGGTGAAACCGTTGGCGACCAACGCGCTCAACAGGATTGGGATGTCGGAATGCCCGCTGGCCAGCAGCGTTCCGACCACGAGAATGACCACCAGCCTGCCGGTGTTGGCGCCGATGAGCACCAGGCGCCGGTCCCAGCGGTCCAGCAGCGCACCGGCGAACGGGCCGAGCAGCGAGTACGGCAGGAACAGCGCGGCGAATGCGGCCGCGATCGCCCACGGTTCCGCCTCGCGTTCCGGGTTGAACAGGATCGCGCCGGCGATCCCGGCCTGGAACAGGCCGTCCCCGAACTGGCTGACCGCACGCAGCTCGAGCAGCCTGCGGAACTGGGGGAGGGCCCGCACCGAACGCCACAACGTGCGGGATGCGCGGTCGTGGGGCACGGATGTCACATCCTGTTGGCGGGTCGGGTTGGGTCGGGTCGGACAGCAGAGGTGTCGGCTCTTCGCGTGCGTGCTCGTCGAGCGACCCGACCCACAGTACAAATGTCGGTCTGGGGTGTGCTGTCGGCCACGATCACGTGGCGGTGGTGACATGATGGTCCGATGGCGCAACCCGAAGATCCGGAGGACTTCGTCGCACCTGCGGCACACCGGGTCCGCGCGGGCACGCTGCTGCTGGCCAACACCGATCTGCTGGAGCCGACCTTCCGGCGCAGTGTCATCTATGTGGTCGAGCACAACGACGGCGGGACACTCGGTGTGGTGCTGAACCGGGCCAGTGAGACCGCGGTGCACAACGTGCTGCCGCAGTGGACGAAGCTGGCCGCCAAGCCGAAGTCGATGTACATCGGCGGCCCGGTCAAACGTGATGCCGCACTGTGTCTGGCCACGGTGCGGGTGGGGGTGGACCCAGGTGCGGTGCCCGGGCTGCGGCACGTGCAGGGCCGGGTGGCGATGGTCGACCTCGACGCCGACCCGGACTCGATCGCCCCGGCGGTCGAAGGGGTGCGGATCTTCGCCGGCTACTCGGGCTGGACCATCGGTCAGCTCGAGGGCGAGATCGAGCGTGACGACTGGATCGTGTTGTCGGCGTTACCTTCTGACGTGCTGGTCGAACCGCACGTGGATCTGTGGGCCCGGATCCTGCGTCGTCAGCCGCTGCCGTTGTCCCTGCTGGCGACGCATCCGATCGACCTCAGCCGCAACTAGCCTCAACGGTCGCAGGACAGCGTGCAGGTGCCGCAGCCACTGCCACCGCTGCCGCCACTGCCGCAGCCACCGCCGGTGACCGCCGCCTGCTGGGCGTTGCGCCGTGCGACGGCCGTGGCCGCTTGCCAGCAGCCCGCCGCGACGGTGCCGATCGCGCCGGCCACGCAGACGGCCAGGATGACCGCCGCCATCGGCGCCGTGGCCGACAACGCCACCACCGCGCCCGCACCGAGCATCACCGCGGCGGCCAACTGGGTGGGGGCCACGGCGCGCAACACCTGCTGGACGTAGTCGGTGGACGGGCGGCGCATCAGCGACCATGCGCCCAGCGCCGCGGTCACCACCGCCGCGCACAGACTCAACACCGCGGCGACGAACATGGGCTTCAGAATACGGGGTGGAAAAGGGGCCGTCGTCCCCCGGGCGCCAGGCTTCGCCCGGGGGACGGCGACGTCTATCCCTGCAGTCCCAGCAGCTGCGGCGCGGGCGCCACGGCGGGAGCGGGGGGCGGTGCGGCGGCCAGCGGCACACCGGGGGCGCCGGGGGCAGGCGGTGCGACCGGGGCGGGACCGGGCACGCCGACCCGGAAGCCGTTGACGATCGCCTCGGTCGCGTCCGCGGCGGCGACGACCTGGTCGACGCTGGTGGTGACCGACAGGGACACCAGGTAGCGGTCGGGTCCGGCGGTGGCGATGACGTGGCGCCGGGACGTGTTCAGCGTCATGTTGTTCTCGCGGTAGGTGCCCTCGATCAGCGAGGACGGCATACCGCCGAAGTCGGCCAGCGACGCGTCGGTGGAACGCCACGCCGGCAGCTTCTGGCTGTCGACGAAGCCGTGGCTGATCGCCTCCTTCGGATCGAACTCGCCGACCAGCTTGTAGACGACCACCTGGGCGTTCGACGAGTACAGGCCGTTGCCGCCGACGCGATCGGCCAGCACCGCGAACGCGTCCGGCACGTTCGGGTCCGGAATGTGCTCCCAGCCCCGCGGCTTCGGCAGCACGATGTTGAGGGCGCGGAAGTCGCGGCTGGACTGCGGCTCCATCGCGACGCCCTTGGCGGCGAAGAACTCGCTGAGCGTGCCCGAGGCGGCCGGGGCGATGGTGGACACCGGGCGGGCGGGCAGCGCGGGGGCTGCCGGGGCGCTCACCCCGGCGGGCACGGCCGCGGCGCCGCCGGTGGCAGGCGTCACACCGGGGCGCGGGATGAGTTGTGGCGCGGCGTTGGGCGTAACCGTGACGGTCTGCGTCACTGTGGCAGGGGCGGGCAGCGGGGGCTGCGGGAGGCCCGGCTGGGCCGACGCCGTGGCGGCGGTGATGCTCAGCACCCCGGCGATGCCGGCGGCGCAGGCACCGATGCCACCTGCCAGAACCCGCCAGGGACGGGCGATTTCGCTCATCGAGTGCAATCCTTCCCAACGCTTCGAGGTTCGTCAGGCCAGCAATGTATCCATCGATGTCCAGCAGCCACCAGGGCTGGAACTGACCTGGGACCAACCTCTGATGCATCCGCAACGGAACCGAGACCAACCCGTGGCCGGGAAATCCGGGAAGCGGGTGCTTATACCCTGGTGGGGTGACTGAAACGCCGACCGGAACACAGCCCCCGCGCGCACAGGCGGCCGCGCAGGCTGTCGCCGACGACACTCCCCGGCACCGCTACACCGCGGAACTGGCGGGTGCGATCGAACAGGCGTGGCAGCAGCGGTGGTCACAGGACGGCACGTTCAACGTCGACAACCCGGTCGGCTCGCTGGCCCCGGCGGACGGCGGCCAGGTGCCCGCCGACAAGATGTTCGTCCAGGACATGTTCCCGTACCCGTCGGGCGACGGCCTGCACGTCGGGCACCCGCTCGGCTACATCGCGACCGACGTGTACGCCAGGTACTTCCGGATGACCGGCCGGAATGTGCTGCACGCGTTGGGCTTCGACGCCTTCGGTCTGCCGGCCGAGCAGTACGCGATCCAGACCGGCACGCATCCGCGCACGCGCACCGAGGCCAACATCGTCAACTTCCGCCGCCAGCTGGGCCGGCTGGGTCTCGGCCACGATTCGCGGCGCAGCTTCTCGACCACCGACGTCGACTACTACAAGTGGACGCAGTGGATCTTCCTGCAGATCTTCAACGCGTGGTTCGACCCGGCGGCGAACAAGGCCCGCCCCATCGCGGAACTGATCGCCGAGTTCGAGGACAGCACCCGGGAGGTCGGCGACGGCCGCACGTGGGCCGACCTGGACGCCGCCGCCCGCGCCGACGTCGTGGACTCCCACCGGCTGGTCTACCTGTCCGACTCGGTGGTCAACTGGTGCCCGGGCCTGGGCACGGTGCTGGCCAACGAAGAGGTCACCGCCGACGGGCGCAGCGAGCGCGGCAACTTCCCGGTGTTCCGGAAGCGGTTGCGGCAGTGGATGATGCGCATCACTGCGTACTCCGACAGGTTGCTGGACGACCTGGAGGTCCTGGACTGGCCGGACAAGGTCAAGGCCATGCAGCGCAACTGGATCGGGCGCTCCACCGGCGCCTCGGTCCAGTTCGCCACCGATGCGGGCGACATCGAGGTGTTCACCACCCGTCCCGACACCCTCTTCGGCGCGACGTACATGGTGCTGGCCCCCGAGCACGACCTGGTGGACCGACTGGTCGCCGACGAATGGCCGGCCGGTGTCGACGAGCGGTGGACGTTCGGGGCGGCGACCCCGCGTGAGGCGGTCGCGGCCTACCGGTCCTCGATCGCGGCCAAGTCCGACCTGGAGCGGCAGGAGAACAAGTCGAAGACCGGCGTGTTCGTCGGCGCCTATGCGACGAATCCGGCCAACGGGCAACAGGTTCCGGTGTTCATCGCCGATTACGTGCTGGCCGGATACGGCACCGGCGCGATCATGGCGGTGCCCGGCGGCGACCAGCGGGACTGGGACTTCGCGACCGAGTTCGGCCTGCCGATCGTCGAAGTCGTTGCCGGAGGAGATGTTTCGCAGGAGGCCTACACCGGTGACGGGCCCTTGGTGAACTCGGGCTTCCTCGACGGTATGGACGTGGCGAGTGCCAAAGCCGCGATGACCGAACGGCTGGCCGCCGACGGTCGTGGCCGGGCGCGGGTGGAATACAAGTTGCGGGACTGGCTTTTCGCCCGCCAGCGCTACTGGGGCGAGCCGTTCCCGATCGTCTACGACGAGGACGGCCGCGCGCACGGACTGCCCGCCCAGATGCTGCCCGTCGAGCTTCCCGACGTGCCGGACTACTCGCCGGTGCTGTTCGACCCCGAGGACGCCGACAGCGAGCCGTCCCCGCCGCTGGCCAAGGTGACCGACTGGGTGAGCGTCGAGCTGGACCTCGGCGACGGGCTCAAGAAGTACACCCGCGACACCAACGTGATGCCGCAGTGGGCGGGCAGCTCCTGGTACGAGCTGCGCTACACCGACCCGCACAACGAAGAAGCCATGTGCGCCAAGGAGAACGAGGCGTACTGGATGGGTCCGCGGCCGGCCGAGCACGGCCCGAACGACCCGGGTGGTGTCGACCTCTACGTCGGCGGGGTGGAGCACGCCGTGCTGCATCTGCTCTACTCGCGGTTCTGGCACAAGGTGCTCTATGACCTCGGGCACGTCAGCTCCCGGGAGCCGTACCGGCGATTGGTCAACCAGGGCTACATCCAGGCGTTCGCCTACACCGACTCCCGGGGCACCTATGTGCCTGCGGCCGAGGTGGTGGAACGGGACGGCAGGTTCTACTGGCCGGGCCCGGACGGGGAAGTTGAGGTCAACCAGGAGTTCGGCAAGATCGGCAAGAGCCTGAAGAACTCGGTGTCGCCGGACGAGATCTGCACCGACTACGGCGCGGACACGCTGCGCGTCTACGAGATGTCGATGGGCCCGCTGGAGGCGTCGCGCCCGTGGGCGACCAAGGACGTCGTCGGCGCCCACCGATTCCTGCAGCGGGTGTGGCGGCTGGTGGTGTCCGAGGAGACCGGGCAGACCGTGGTGACCGAGGACGAGCTCGACGAGGCCACCCTGCGGTTGCTGCACCGCACCATCGCCGGGGCCGCCGAGGACTACGCGGGACTGCGCAACAACACGGCGGCGGCCAAGCTCATCGAGTACACCAACCACCTGACCAAGAATTCGGTGACGGCGCGGGCGGCGCTGGAGCCGTTGGTGCTGATGGTGGCCCCGCTGGCACCGCATCTGGCCGAGGAGTTGTGGAGCCGGCTGGGTCACGACCGTTCGCTGGCGCACGGTCCGTTCCCGACGCCCGATGAGCGCTACCTGGTCGAGGACACCGTCGAGTACCCGGTGCAGGTCAACGGCAAGGTTCGCGGGCGCGTCACCGTCGCGGCCGACGCGCCTGCCGATGCGGTCGAGGCGGCCGCCCTGGCCGACGAGAAGGTGGTCGCGTTCCTGGCCGGCAAGACCCCGAAGAAGGTCATCGTGGTGGCCGGCCGGTTGGTCAACGTCGTGGTCTGACCTATTCCGTCCGGGGCGTGTGAGGCGTAGTTTCTCGGGTACCCGGCGTCGGTTCGAGCCGCGCCGGCGCCCGAGGAGATCTCATGGCCATCGAAGCACCGAATCTGCTGACCCTTGAGCCGCGGCGGCCCTTCCCGGCCCGGCTGGGACCCAAGGGCAACCTGGTCTACAAACTGATCACCACCACCGATCACAAGCTGATCGGGATCATGTACGTCGTCACCTGCTTCGCCTTTTTCCTGATCGGCGGCCTGATGGCGCTGTTCATCAGGACCGAACTGGCCAGCCCCGGGCTGCAGTTCCTGTCCAACGAGCAGTACAACCAGCTGTTCACCATGCACGGCACGGTGATGCTGCTGTTCTACGCCACCCCGATCGTGTTCGGGTTCGCGAACCTGGTGCTGCCGCTGCAGATCGGCGCCCCCGACGTCGCGTTCCCGCGCCTGAACGCGTTCTCGTACTGGTTGTTCCTGTTCGGTGCGCTGATCGCGCTGGGCGGCTTCCTGGTACCCGGCGGGGCGGCGGACTTCGGCTGGACCGCGTACGCACCGCTCAGCGACGCCATCCATTCCCCGGGCCCAGGCGGTGACCTGTGGATCATGGGTCTGGCGGTCGCCGGTCTGGGCACGATTCTCGGCGGCGTCAACATGGTCACCACCGTGGTGTGTATGCGCGCGCCCGGCATGACCATGTTCCGGATGCCGATCTTCACGTGGAACATCCTGGTCACGTCCCTGCTGGTGTTGATGGTGTTCCCGCTGCTGACCGCGGCGCTGTTCGGCCTGGCCGCCGACCGTCATCTCGGCGCGCACGTCTACGACCCGGCCAACGGCGGGGCGATCCTGTGGCAGCACCTGTTCTGGTTCTTCGGCCACCCCGAGGTGTACATCATCGCGCTGCCGTTCTTCGGGATCGTGACCGAGATCTTCCCGGTGTTCAGCCGCAAGCCGATCTTCGGCTACACCACGCTGATCTACGCGACGCTGGGCATCGCCGCGCTGTCGGTGGTGGTGTGGGCGCACCACATGTTCGCCACCGGCGCGGTGCTGCTGCCGTTCTTCGCGTTTACCACTTATCTGATCGCGGTGCCGACCGGTATCAAGTTCTTCAACTGGCTCGGCACGATGTGGAAGGGCCGGTTGACGTTCGAGACGCCGATGTTGTTCTCCATCGGCTTCATCGCGACGTTCCTGCTCGGCGGCTTGTCCGGGGTGCTGCTGGCCAGTCCGCCGCTGGACTTCCACGTCACCGACAGTTACTTCGTGGTGGCGCATTTCCACTACGTGCTGTTCGGCACCATCGTGTTCGCCACCTACGCGGGCATCTACTTCTGGTTCCCGAAGATGACGGGCCGGTTGCTCGACGAACGCCTGGGCAAGCTGCACTTCTGGCTGACGTTCATCGGCTTCCACACCACGTTCCTGGTCCAGCACTGGCTCGGTGACGAGGGCATGCCGCGCCGCTACGCCGACTACCTGGCCAGCGACGGCTTCACCACGCTCAATGTGGTGTCCACGATCGGCGCGTTCATCCTGGGCGCGTCGATGCTGCCGTTCGTCTGGAACGTGTTCAAGAGCTGGCGTTACGGCGAGGTGGTCACCGTCGACGACCCGTGGGGTTACGGCAACTCGCTGGAGTGGGCGACCAGCTGCCCGCCGCCGCGGCACAACTTCACCGAGCTGCCCCGGATCCGTTCGGAGCGTCCGGCGTTCGAGCTGCACTACCCGCACATGGTCGAGCGGATGCGGGCCGAGGCCCACGTGGGCAAGCACGCCACCGCGTTCGAGTCGCCGGAGGGCTTCGGGCCCCGCACCGAGCCCGACCGCTCCTGACCCCGATTACCGGGGGCGGACGATGACCTCGTGGACGTGCGCGTCGGGCGGGGTGTTGATCGCGTCCGCGGTCACCTGGGCGACGGTGGCCGGGCTCAGGAACTGCTCGGGCTCGTAGGCGCGGCCCTCGTAAGCGACCAGATCCTCCTGCATCGCGGTGGCGATCCGGCCGGGGTGCACCGACGTGACGCGCAACCCCGGCTCGTCGGCGCGCAGCGAGTCGGCGAACCCGCGCAGCGCGAACTTGCTGGCCGAGTACGACGCCAGCCCGGGTGAGGCGTTGATGCCGGCACCGGAGTTGATGAAGACCACGTGGCCGCCGGCGGCGCGCAGCGCAGGCAGCAGTTCCAGGGTCAGCGCGACCGCGCCCACGACGTTGACGGCCATGGTGGCGCGCCATTCGTCGACGTGGGATTCGGCGACCCGCCCGGGGTAGGCGACCCCGGCGTTGTGGATCAGCACGTCGAGCTCGACGATCGGTTCGACGACGGCCGGGATGGAGTCCGGGTCGGCGAGGTCGATGGGCCAGGTGGTGGCGCCGAGCCGCTCGGCGACGGCGTCGAGCCGGGCCGACGGGCGGCCGGCCAGGAACAGGGTGTGCGTCGGCGCCAGAGCGTCGGCGAGGGCGGCTCCGAGGCCACCGGAGGCCCCGGTGATCATGGCGGTCGGCACACCCGAGACCTTACCGACTCTGCAGAGCGGACGAACTCGTCGCATCATGGGGGGCGATGCCCCACGATCCGAGCTTCGCTCCCACCCAACTGGCCGCCCGGGCCGCGTACCTGCTTCGGGGTAACGACCTCGGCGTGATGACGACGGCCGCTCCTCTGCTGTACCCGCACATGTGGAGTTGGGACGCGGCGTTCGTCGCGATCGGGTTGGCGCCGCTGTCGGTGGAGCGGGCCGTGGTGGAGCTGGACACCCTGCTGTCCGCGCAGTGGGGCAACGGCATGATCCCGCACATCGTGTTCGCCAACGGCGTGGACGGCTACTTCCCCGGGCCTGCCCGGTGGGCCTGCTCGGCGCTGACCGCCGACGCGCCCCGCATCCGGCACACGTCCGGGATCACCCAGCCCCCGGTGCACGCCATCGCGGTGCAGCGCATCCTCGACCATGCCCGCACCCGCGGGCGGTCCACCCGGGCGGTGGCGCAGGCGTTCCTGGACCGGCGCTGGAATCATCTGGTGCGTTGGCACCGGTGGCTGGCCGAGTGCCGCGACCAGAACGAGCGCGGCCGGGTCACCCTGTACCACGGCTGGGAGTCGGGGATGGACAACTCCCCGCGCTGGGACGGCCCGTACGCCAACGTGATTCCCGGTGAGGTGCCCGAGTATCAGCGCGAGGACAACAAGATCAACACCGACGCCACCCAGCGCCCGTCCGATCTGGAGTACGACCGTTACCTGTGGCTGCTCGAGGAGATGAAGGCCGCCCGCTACGACGACCGATTGCTTTCCAAGACCATGAGTTTCGCGGTGGAGGACGTGTTCGTCTCGGCGATCCTGGCGGTGGCCTGCCAGGTGCTGGCAGAGATCGGGGAGGACCACAAGCGGCCCAACTCCGACGTGCGGGATCTCTATGCGTGGGCCGAGCGGTTCCGGTCCGGGGTGATCGCGACCACCGATCAGCGCACCGGTGCGGCAAGGGATTACGACGTGCGGGCGGAGAAGTGGATCGCGACAGAGACGGTGGCGCAGTTCGCGCCGCTGCTGTGCGGCGGTCTGCCGCACGAGCGGGAGCGGGCCCTGTTGAAGCTGTTGGAGGGCCCGCGTTTCTGCGGTCACCCGGACTTGGCCTACTCGCTGATTCCGTCGACGTCGCCGGTGTCGCGGGACTTCCGGCCGCGCGAGTACTGGCGCGGCCCGGTGTGGCCGGTGATGACGTGGCTGTTCTCGTGGTGCTTCGCGCGCCGGGGCTGGGCCGAACGGTCGGCGAGCCTGCGGCGGGAAGGCCTGCGCCAGGCCAGCGACGGCACCTTCGCCGAGTACTACGAGCCGTTCACCGGGGAGCCGCTGGGCAGCATGCAGCAGTCGTGGACCGCCGCGGCGGTGCTGGACTGGCTCGGCTGACCGCGCCCGCGCTATTCGGCGATGCGCTCGAGCGGCGCCAGCGCCTTGGCCAACGCGTCGAGTTCGTCGTCGCTGAGCTTGCTCAGCAGCGATGCGAGGTGAGCGCGCCTGGATTCCAACGCATCCCGGTGCTGTTCCAGGCCCTCCGGGGTGATGTCGACCAGCACCGCGCGCAGGTCGGACGGATCACGGTCACGCTTGACCAGGCCGAGCTTCTCCAGCCGGCGGATCGCCACCGTCGTGGTCGGCGTGCGGACCTTCTCATGGGCGGCGAGTTCGGTCATACGCATCGGGCCCTGGTCGAACAGCGTGAGCAGAATCGACAGTTGGGCCAGGGTCAGATCGCCGGAGGTGGCGGTGCGGCCGGTGTGCCGCATGACCGACAGTACCTTGGACAGCACTCGCTGCAGCTCGCTGGCGAGCTCGCTCACGCGTGCGTCGGTCTGCACCATAATTCAGGCAGTCTAACCGGTTGCGCACCGCCAGGTTCAGGTGTCGGCCGGATTCGCTGCGAATGTTCTAGAGCACCTGAGACAGGAACCTGCGGAGCCGTTCGGTCTCGGCGGACTCGAACAGCTGCTCCGGCGGTCCGGTCTCGACCACCTGGCCGTGATCCATGAACACCACGGTGTCGGCGGTGGACCGGGCGAAGCCCATCTCGTGGGTGACCACGACCATCGTCATGCCGTCGGCGGCAAGGTCGGCGATCAACTCCAGGACCCCTTTGACGAGTTCGGGATCCAGTGCGGAGGTGGCCTCGTCGAAAAACATCACCTGGGGCGACATCGCCAGCGCGCGGGCGATCGCGACGCGCTGCTGCTGACCGCCCGACAGCGTGGCGGGGCGGGCGTCGGCCTTGTTGCGCAACCCGACCCGGTCCAGCTGCGCCAGCCCGAGTTCGCGGGCCTCGTCGGCGCTGAGCTTCTTGAGCTTGCGCGGGGCCATCGTGACGTTGTCGAGGACCGTGCGGTGCGGGAACAGCTGGAAGTGCTGGAACACCATGCCGATGCGCTGGCGCAATTGGTCGGGGTTGTCGCGCAGCACCGACCGGCCGTCGAGCAGGATGTCGCCCCGGTCGGGTTCGTAGAGGCGGTTGAGCGTGCGCAGCAGCGTTGACTTACCCGATCCGGAGGGCCCGATCACCGCGGTGCTGGAGCCGGCCGCCACGTCGAGATCGATGCCGCGCAGCACTGCGCTCTTGCCGAACGACAGGTGAATGTCCTTGGCGGTCAACGAGACCGGCTGCACGTCGATCGGCATCAGTTCATCTCCTGGGAGGTGGCGAGCACCAGCGGATCGTCGTCGACGGGTTTGCGGCCGCGACGCAACCGGGCGTCGATGTAGTTCACCAGATGCGTCAGCGGGATCGTCAGCGCGAGGTAGAACAGGCCGGCCGCGACGAGGGGGGAGAGGTTGCCGGTCTGCGCGTTCAGGTCCCGGCCGACCTGGAAGAGCTCCCGCTGGTTGGCGATCAGCCCGAGGAAGTACACCAGCGAGGACGCCTTCAGCAGCGAGATGAACTGGTTCATCAGCGCGGGCAGCACCCGTCGTACGCCTTGCGGCACGACCACCAGGCGCATCGACGTCGAATAGCTGAAACCCAGTGCGCGAGAGGCTTCGAGCTGTCCGGGGTCGACGCTCTGTATGCCGGACCGGAAGATCTCCCCGATGTAGGCCGCCGCCATCAGGCCCAGCGCGGCGATGCCGAGCGGGAACGGATTGTTGCCGGTGAGATGCCCGACCACGGGGCCGACGCCGAGCCCGATCAGCAGGATGATCACGACCTCGGGCAGGCCGCGGAAGATGTCGGTGTACACGCGGGCGGGCCAGCGCAGCCACCGCGATTTGGAGATGCCGGCGATGGCCAGCGCCATGCCGAGGATCAGCCCGATGATGCTGGCCGAGATGGTCAGGATCAGGGTGTTGGGCAGCCCGGTCTTGAACAGGTCAGGAATCGCCTGCTTGTAGAGATCCCAGTCCAGAAACGACGCGGCGAGTTGGGACAGCGTGGATTTGGGTTGCACGGGAGCGGCCGGGCCCTGCGCGGTCTGGTTCTGCGCGGCGATGGCGTTGAAGTCGGGCAGCTGCGGGACGGGCGCGGCCTTGGAGCCCGGCTTCCAGCCCGGCGGCAGTGCCCGCGGTACCCAGTCGGTGTAGAGCCGCGACCAGGTGCCGTCGGCGATGACCGCGTCCAGACCGGAGTTCAGCGCGTCGATCAGCGGCTGGTTGTCCCCGGCGACCGCCCAGGCGATGAAATTGTCGAGACTGAACGTGTTCTCGATGATCTCGGTGGGGTCCCCGGGCTGCACGGTGCCCTGCGCCTGCTGCGACGGGGCCACCCACGCGTCGATCTGCCCGCTCTTGAGGCTGGCGTAGACGGTGTTGTAGTCGGGGAACTTGACCGGCTGCAGCTTCAGGCTGTCGACGACGTAGGCCTCCTGCACGGTGCCCTGCACGACGCCGATGCGCTGCCCGGGCGCCAGCTGGTCGAACCCGGTGATGGCCGAGCCCCTGGGCACGACGAGGGAGAAGTACCCGAAGTCGTAGCCGTTGGTGAAGCCGACGGTGCGGCGGCGGGCGTCGGTGGTGGTGATCGACGACGACCCGACGTCGAAGCGCCGGGACGCGACCTGGGCCAGCAGTCCGGAGAACTCGGTGCCGACGAAGTTGATCTGCAGGCCGAGCTTCTCGGCGACCGCGCGCAGCAGTTCGTTGTCGAAGCCGGTGAACTGTCCGGCCGAGTCGATGCAGATGCTGGGCGGGGCGTCGGAGAGGGTTCCGACGGTCAGGGTGCCGGGCTGGCTGAGGCCGAGTGCGTTGACGTCGACGGACTCCAACGGCACCACCGTCGCGGTGGTGTATTTGTCCTCGGCCGGGCCGCTGCCTGCGGCGGCCAGGTTCGTCGGCAGCGGGCTGGCACTGGCGAGACCCGGCGGTGCGCACTGGTCGACCTGCGCACCGGCCGGCCCGGCCAGACCCATCGCGGCGATCATCCCGAGGACCAGGATCAGGACGGCGCTCTTCACCGCCGTGCGCACAATCCGCAAGAAGTTCATTCCAAGCAAGGTAGCGCGCACCCCCACGGGCGCGCCGCGTTCGGTCCCTTCAGTACCCGTCGCGGCCGAGCACCCCGCGCCGCACCAGTTCGGCCACCAGGGCTGTGGCCATGCCGTCGGCGCGGTCGCTGCAGGCGGTGCGTGCCGCGTCCGGGTTGCCGGCCTGGATCGCGGCGAACTCGGCGTCGTAGGACGGCAGCAGGCGGTCGCGGTGATGGGCATAGGACTGCCAGAACTGCTGTGGGACCAGGGTCTGGGAGGCCTCGATCGCGGCGTGCAGTCGGGGCCCGGCGTAGGTGCTCGTGATTGCTGCGCGGAAACGTCTGGCGTGCAGGTGGAACTGCCGGGGATCCCGGTCGGAGCGCATCTGTCGGATCTCGGTGTCCAGCTCGGCGATGACGGCGGGGTCTGCCGCGGTCGCCGCGCGGGCCGAGGCGATGCCGTTGAGGATCCCGTACAGCTCGAGGTGCTCGCGGACGGTGGACTCGTCGAAGCGCTCCACGTAGGCGCCGCGGTGGTAGCGCGTGGTCAGGATGCCGTCGTGCTCGAGCTGGACCACCGCCTCCTGGACCGGCACCCGGCTCACGCCGAGTTGGTGCGCAATCTCGTTGCGGTCCAATCGATCTCCCGATCGAAGCCGGCCGGTCAGCACCATATCGACCACGTGAGAGACCACGAGATCCTTCTCCTTGACCCCATATTTCTTGGGCATGGCCGCGCCAGTCTTTCACGGGGACGGCCCCGCCGGGGGCCGATCGGACAGGGTCAGCCGTCGGCCAGGCGGCGGTCGCGCCAGCGGCACAGCGCCTCGGCTTGGCCGAGGTCGTAGTCGGGGCCGTTGACCCCGACGGTCAGCATCGTGATCCCGAGTGCGGTCAGTGCATCGGCGTCTTCGAGCAGGGCGGCCTCGTCGTCGCCGCCGGCCGCGGCCGAGCGCTCGATGGTGGCCGGATCCCGGCCCGTGTCGGCGCAGAGACGGTCGAGGATCTCGGCTTTGCGGGGGTAGCTGTCGCGGTCGGCGAACGAGTGCCAGATGTCGGCGTGCCGGGCCACCAGCGGCAGGGTCTTCTTCTCGCCCTCACCGCCGATCAGGACCGGGATGTCGCGGACCGGTTGCGGGTTGAGCCGGGCCATCCTGGACTCGATCCGCGGCATCGCGGCGGCGAGGTCGTCGAGTCGGCTGCCCGCAGTACCGAACTCGTAGCCGTACTCGTCGTAGTCCCGCTGCTTCCAGCCCGACCCGATCCCCAGGATGAGCCGGCCGTCGCTGATGTGGTCGACGGTGCGGGCCATGTCGGCCAGCAGGTCGGGGTTGCGGTAGGAGTTGCAGGTGACGAGCGCGCCGATCTCGATCCGTGAGGTCTGCTCGGCCCACGCGGCGAGCATCGTCCAGCATTCGAAGTGCGCGCCCTCGGGATCACCGTAGAGCGGGAAGAAGTGGTCCCAGTTGAAGGCGACGTCGACGCCGAGGTCCTCGCAGCGGCGCACCGCGTCGCGGATGTTGTCGTAGCGCGGGGAGTGCTGCGGCTGGAGTTGCACGCCGATGCGTACCGGCCGGTTCGCGGAGGTCATGCCCGCGGGGATATCCCCCCGCGCCCAGACACAAACTCTCCCGCTCACGGCCCCCTACACGCCGATGTTGCCGCCGTTGCGCCACACCACCACCACCGACGGCCGCGCGGTCCCGTCGCCGCCCTCGGGCCACCGCGACTGGGGATCGTCAATGCTGTTCTCGTCGTTCTCGCCCGGATGCTGGACGCACACGGTGACCAGGTCGTCGGTGACCACCGGCCCGCAGGTCTCGGCGCCGAGCGGCACGGTCAGGAACTGTTTCGTCTCACCACGGTTGGGGCCGTCGAGGGCGACGGCGAACAGGCCGTCGTTGGAGTCCAGCGCATTGCCGTCGGTGGAGATCCACAGGTTGCCGTGGCTGTCGAAGGCCAGGTTGTCCGGGCAGGAGATCGGGCTGACCTTCGTCTTGTCGAAGCCGCCGTAGTAGGTGTCGGCGGCCAGCGGGTCGCCGCACACCAGCAGCAGCTCCCAGCTGAAGTCGGTGCCGGCGTGGTTGTCGGTGATCTCCAGGATCTGACCACTCTTGTTGTCGTTGCGGGGATTCGACGCGTCGGCGGCGGCTTCGCCCGGGGCGCCGCGTTCGTCGTTGTTGGTCAGCGCGACGTAGACCTTGCCGGTCTTCGGGTTCGCCTCGAAGTCCTCGGGGCGGTCCATCTTGGTGGCGCCGGCTTTGTCGGCTGCCATCCGGGTGAACACGGCGGCCTCCTGGGCGGTGACGCCGTCGACGAGTGATTCGGCCTGCCCGTTCGGGCCCGAGCGCAGCAGCGGAATCCACGTGCCACTGCCGCGGAAGGATCCGCCGGCAGGCAGCGCACCCGAGCCGTCGAGGTCACCGGCGGGGATGTCGCTGGAGAGCTTGGCGACGTAGAGAGTGCCCTCGTCGAGGATCGCCAGGTTGTTCGCCATCGCCTCGGGATCCCGGCCGGGCTCCACCGTGCGGCTGGAGATGAACTTGTACATGTAGTCGAAGCGTTCGTCGTCGCCGGTGTAGGCGACGACGGTGCCGTCGGCGGTGACGTGGATGTTGGCGCCCTCGTGTTTGAGCCGGCCCAACGCCGAATGCTTGACCGGCGTCGAGTCCGGGTCCCAGGGGTTCAGTTCCACGACGTAGCCGAACCGGTTCACCTCGTTGGGGGACTGGGCCAGGTCGAAGCGGGGATCGAAGTTCTCCCAACGCAATTCGGACGGCTCCAGGGACACCCCGTAGCGGTCGTGGCGGTCCGCGTCCACGGGCTTCGGCGCTGGCGATCCTTCGGGCGCGCCGAAGTAGCCGTGAAAGTTCTCCTCGCCGGAAAGCACGGTGCCCCAGGGTGTTACCCCGCCCGCGCAGTTGGCGATGGTACCGAGCACGGTGCGGCCCTCGGGGTCGGCCGCGGTCTTGACGAAGTCGGTTCCGGCGGCGGGCCCGGTCAGGATGAAGGGGCTGTCACCGGTGATGCGCCGGTTGTAGCGGCCCATGACCGGCCGCAGGCCACCGTCGGGGGTGCGTTCGACCTCGACGACACCCATGCCCATCGAGGCGATCTCGACCTCGAACTGGTCCCGGGTCGGGGCGTCGGCGTCGTACCCCGGGAACATGAACTGTGGTGTCGCGTACTCGAAGTTGGTGACCAGCAGGTAGTGACCGGGCCGGCCGTCGATGGGCAGCAGGCCGGCGAAGTCGTTGTTGTAGCCGAACTGGCCGCGTTGGGCGGCGCCGGTCTGGTTGTCGACGTCGAACTGCGGGGCGCCCGGCAGTACCGGGTCGCCCCAGCTGATCACTACGGCCTGTTCGTAACCGTCGGCGACGACGACGGCGTCCTGGCTGTTGGGTGGGACGGAGGCGAACCGCATCCCCGTCGGCGGCTCGGTCGTCGCGGCGGCGGGTGACGGGGAGGCCGGAGCGGGCTCGGAGGTGTTCGAGCAGGCGGCGAGCGCGGAGCCGGCGCCGACGGCGAGCACGGCCACCCCGCCGGCGTGCAGAAGGGAGCGCCGGGAGACGGCTTTGGCGATGTCGCCGAAGTATTCGTTGTCGCTGCGGTTGGGGACCGGCTTGGCGCAGGCGTCCCCGCACTTGTGCACACAGGTCACGTGCTGCCGCTTGGACTTTCCGTTGTGCGCGACGAGCAGGTTCAGCGGTACGAGCGCCATCTTCGGGGTTCCTTCCCACGCCGACTCCGGCCGCGGGCTGGGCGGCCGGATTCGCGGAAAGTTACGGCAGCCCGGCGATCGCCGGGCAAGCAGAAGATGAACAGCAGCTGACGCGCCGCGGTCGGCTAGTCCGCCAGGATGCCGCGCAACAGCTCGATCAGCGCGACTGGCTGATCGCTCTGCACCGAGTGACCGGAGTTCTCGACGATGTGCACGCGCTGGAAGCCGGGTGCGGTCCTGGCGAACGCGTCGGCGTCGTCGTCGTTGACGAAGAAGGAGTTCGCGCCGCGGATCAGTGTGGTCGGGGTGCTCAGCCGTGGCACGTCGTCCCACAGGTTCTCGAAACCCTCACCCTTGCGGATGCTGTCGTAGCGCCATGTCCAGGTGCCGTCCTCGAGGCGCTTGGCGTTGTGGAACACCCCGCGCCGCAATGACTTCCGATCACGGTGGGGCGCCGCGGCGACCGTCACCTCCAGCATCGCGTCGAAGGACGGGAAGGTGCGGTCGCCCTGCACCAGCGCGACGGTGCCCTTCTGTGCGTCGGTCATCTCGGTGTGGCGCTCGGGCGCCGACGGTGTCACGTCGACCAGCACCAGGCGCCGCACCAGTTCCGGGGCCGTGACCGCCAGGCGCAGCGCGGTCAGCCCGCCCAGCGACATCCCGACCACCAGGTCGGCGTCGGCCGCCAGCTCACGGAGCACGGGTTCGATGGCGACGGCGTTGAGCTTCGGTCCGTAGTCGCCGTCTTCGCGCCAGGCCGAACGTCCGTGTCCGGGTAGGTCGATCGCCAGTGCGGGCACCCCGAGTCCGACGATCACCGAGTCCCAGGTGTGCGCGTTCTGGCCGCCGCCGTGCAGGAACACCACGCGCGGCGCGTCGCTGCCGAACTTGATCGCGCTGACCGGTCCGCGGTCGATCCGCTCGGCCGCGGGGATGTCGGTGGCGCCGACCTGCGCGGCGTTCTCGGGCAGCAGCGCGAACTCGTCGAGGTCCGGAAGGGCTTCGTCGGAGATCTCCGTCATGGCCTGACAGTACGCACCGGCGATATTCGGGTGCGACAGATGGTGCGGGTGTGCCACGGTGGGTCAGTGGCAAGTTCAGCGACAGACCTGACCTTCCGGACCGCCGTGGACGCCGACTGGCCGGGCATGGACCTGATCGCGGCCACCGGCTTCGGTGTGTGGCGTCCGCAGGAGGTGACCGACGCGTGGCGGCAGCTGATGCCGGCCGACAGCGCGGTGGTCGCCTGCGACGGTCCCGACATCGTCGGCCTGGCGGTGCTCCTCGACCTGGAGCTGACGGTTCCCGGCGGCGCGGTGCTGCCGATGGCCGGCGTGTCGATGGTCGCGGTCGCGCCGACGCACCGCCGGCGCGGTGCGCTGACCGGGATGTTCACTGAACTGCATCGTCGGATGGGCAAGTACCCGATCGCGGGGCTGGAGGCCAGCGAGGCCGAGATCTACGGGCGATTCGGCTACGGCCCGGCCACGGTGTGGCAGAGCCTGTCCGTCGACCGGACCTGGGCACGGATACATCCCGACGTACCCGATCCCGGCGGCGTGCGGGTGGTGCGCGGCGCGGAGCACCGCGGGCAGATCGAGGACGTCTACGAGCGGTGGCGGCTGCAGACTCCCGGCGGGCTGCGCACACCGGCGCCGCTGTGGGACGAGGTCTTCGCCGGCAGGGAGGCATTCCGCGGCGGCGGCAGCGCGATGTACTGGCTGCTGCACGCCGACGGCTTCGCGTCCTACCGGGTGCACAGCGGGGAGAAGAAGGACCGCGTCGAGATCGGCAAGCTGGCCGCGGTCACCCCGCAGGCCTACATCGCGCTGTGGCGCACCCTGCTCGGTCTGGACCTGATGGGGACGGTGGATGCGGTGACGCACCCCAACCAGCTGCTGCCGTATCTGCTGACCGATCCGCGGCTGGTGCGGCACACTGCCGTGCACGACGGTCTGTGGTTGCGGATGCTCGACATCCCGGCGGTGTTGCAGGCTCGTACCTACTCCGCGGATGTGGCTGTGGTGCTGGAGGTTTCGGACGGGATCCTCGGCGGCGGCGGCCGATTCGCCCTCGAGGTGCGGAACGGGACCGCGCGCTGCGTGCCCACCGACGCGGGCGCCGACGTGCATCTCGACCTGTCGGTGCTCGGCAGCCTGTACCTCGGCACCCACCGCGCGTCGGCGTTCGCGGCGGCACATCGCCTGCGCTGCAACGACACTGCGCTGATCAGCGCGCTCGACGCGGCGTTCGCCACCGAGGTCCCGGCCGAACTCGGCTTCGGTTTCTAGCTACCCCTTAAACGCCGAAATTGCATTCCACGCGGCAGAATTGGCGAAAACACCGCATGGAATGCAATTTCGGCGGAAAGAGTGGCTAGCCCTCGATGAACTTCTCGAGCTGCTCGCGGGCGATGTCGTCGGGCAGCTGCTTGGGCGGGCTCTTCATCAGGTACGCCGAGGCGGCTTCGACCGGGCCGCCGATGCCGCGGTCCTTGGCGATCTTGGCGGCGCGGACCGCGTCGATGATGACGCCGGCCGAGTTGGGGGAGTCCCACACCTCGAGCTTGTACTCCAGGTTCAGCGGCACGTCACCGAACGCGCGACCCTCGAGGCGGACGTAGGCCCACTTGCGGTCGTCGAGCCACGCGACGTGGTCGGACGGGCCGATGTGGACGTTCTTGTCCTCGATCTTGCCGGCCAGCGAGCCGGACAGGTTGGAGGTGACGGCCTGGGTCTTGGAGACCTTCTTGCTCTCCAGGCGGGTGCGCTCCAGCATGTTCAGGAAGTCCATGTTGCCGCCGACGTTGAGCTGGTAGGTGCGGTCCAGCGTGACGCCGCGGTCCTCGAACAGCTTGGCCATCACGCGGTGGGTGATGGTGGCGCCGATCTGGCTCTTGATGTCGTCGCCGACGATCGGCACGCCGGCGTCCTCGAACTTCTTGGCCCACACCGGATCCGAGGCGATGAACACGGGAAGCGCGTTGACGAACGCCACTCCGGCGTCGAGGGCGCACTGCGCGTAGAACTTGTCGGCCTCTTCGGAACCGACGGGCAGGTAGGACACCATCACGTCGACCTGGGCGTCCTTGAGCACCTTGACCACGTCGACGGCTTCGACGTCGGAGATCTCGATGGTGTCGGCGTAGTACTTGCCGATGCCGTCCAGGGTCGGGCCGCGCTGCACCACGACGTCGGTGGGCGGCACGTCGGCGATCTTGATGGTGTTGTTCTCGGAGGCGAAGATCGCCTCGGACAGGTCGAAGCCGACCTTCTTGGCGTCCACGTCGAACGCGGCGACGAACTTCACGTCGCGGACGTGGTACTGGCCGAGCTTGACGTGCATCAGGCCGGGAACGCTGGCGTTCTCGTCGGCGTCCTTGTAGTACTGAACGCCCTGCACGAGCGAGGACGCACAGTTGCCCACGCCGACGATCGCGACCCGGACGTCATTGCTTGCGGTCATGACGGCTTCTCCTCTTGTACTGATTTCGTATTGCTGGCTGTGGGTTGTGCCTACGTCTGTTCGGCGCGCCCCTGCGCCGATCTCTCGGCCGCGATCAACTCGTTGAGCCACTTCACTTCACGCTCGCTGGACTCGAGCCCCAGCTGGTGGAGCTGTCGGGTGTACCGATCGAATGAGCTGCTCGCCCGCGCCACGGCTTCACGCAGGCTTTCGCGACGTTCCTCCACCTGGCGGCGGCGGCCCTCCAGGATCCGCATCCGGGCCTCGGCCGGGGTGCGGTTGAAGAAGGCAAGGTGAACTCCGAAACCGTCGTCGGAGTAGTTCTGCGGGCCGGTGTCGGCCACGAGCTCGGTGAACCGTTGCTTACCGGCGTCGGAAAGCTGGTACACCCGGCGCGCCCGACGGACCTTCACGGTGCCCTCGGGCGCGGCGTCCTCGACGATCAGCCCGTCGGCCTGCATGCGGCGCAGCGCCGGATACAGCGAGCCGTACGAGAAGGCGCGAAAGGCGCCGAGAAGCCCGGTCAATCGCTTGCGCAGTTCGTAGCCGTGCATCGGGGATTCCTGAAGCAGACCCAGGATGGCGAGCTCGAGCACCCGGGCACCTCCTCCATGATTCCGATGCGTCGCTACGACGGTTCAACACCTCGGCCGATAGTATCGCGCCGATATATTGAGCGCTATAGCGGTACCGCACTTTCCAGTGTTTCCGCAGGTCAGCGGTTGGTGGCCACAGGGCCGACGGAGCACGTCCCAGGTACGCCTCGATGTGACCGGTGCCGACATCGCTGCCGACGATGACCTCCACGACCCCCCGCAGGCTCGGGGCGCGGCACGTTCGATCGCGGAAATCGGCGGGTGAGCGCGCAGGCCAGACGCGCCGGCACCGTCCCGGGGCGCACGCCCGAGCCTCGGTGCCCGGGCCGCCGACGTACTCTGGTCCTCGTGCGATTGCAGCGACAGGTAGTGGACTACGCCTTGCGCCGGCGGTCCCTGCTGGCGGAGGTGTACTCGGGACGCACCGGCGTCACCGAGGTCTGCGACGCCAACCCCTATCTACTGCGCGCCGCGAAGTTCCACGGCAAGCCGAGCTCGGTGATGTGCCCGATCTGCCGCAAAGAACAACTGACCCTGGTGTCGTGGGTGTTCGGTGACCACCTCGGGGCGGTGTCCGGCTCGGCGCGGACCGCCGAGGAACTGGTCCTGCTCGCGACCCGCTTCGACGAATTCTCCGTACACGTGGTGGAGGTATGCCGCACGTGCAGCTGGAATCACCTGGTCAAGTCCTACGTGCTCGGTGCGGTCCCGCCCCCGAAGGGCTCGCGCCGGCCACGTCGCTCCCAGCCCGCGTCCGGTGCGGCGCGGACCGCCAGTGAATAGCGACGGGCGCCAGGACCGGTCACCCAACGACCCGCGCGACGGGCAGAGGGCAGCCGAGAGTCTGGGCGCACGCAAGCCTGCGCCGCGCCGGGACGCCCCGACGCGCCGGGACGTCCCACCGCGGCGTGCCAACGACGGCGGCGCGCGTCGGGCGCCGGCCCCCGACGACCGGCACACCACGGTGCTCCCACCGGTGCGCGACGGGGTGCCCCCGCCGCTGCGGGATCCGGTCGACGCGGTCAAGCGCGCGCTGGACGGCCGCCCGGGCAAGCAGCCCCCGAAGCAGCCCCCCAAACAACCTCCGAAGCAGCCGCCCCCGCCGCGGGGCGGCCCGCCGAATGGGTACGGTCCCGGCGGTGGCGGCCCGACCGGTCCGCGCCGCAGCCTGCGCGAGCAGATCAACTGGACGTGGGTGCGCCGAGGCTCGATCGTGGCGGCGGCGCTGCTGATCGTGCTGCCGCTGCTGACGTTCGGGATGGCCTACATGATCGTCGACGTCCCCAAGCCCGGGGACATCCGCACCGCGCAGGTGTCGACGATCCTGGCCAGCGACGGCAGTGAGATCGCCAAGATCGTTCCGCCGGAGGGCAACCGGGTCGACGTCAACATCGACCAGATCCCGGTGCACGTGCGGGACGCGGTGATGGCCGCCGAGGACCGGGACTTCTACTCCAACCCGGGTTTCTCGTTCACCGGCTTCCTGCGCGCGGCGAAGAACAACATCTTCGGCGGCGATCTGCAGGGCGGCTCGACGATCACCCAGCAGTATGTGAAGAACGCACTGGTCGGCGACGCCCGGTCCGGGGTCGGCGGCGTGATCCGCAAGGCCAAGGAACTGGTGATCTCGACGAAGATGTCCAGCGAATGGTCCAAGGACCAGGTGCTGCAGTCGTATCTGAACATCATCTACTTCGGCCGCGGCGCCTATGGCGTGGCCGCGGCGGCGCAGTCCTACTTCGGCAAGCCCGTCGAGGAGGTCACGGTCTCCGAGGGCGCGCTGCTCGCCGCGTTGATCCAGCGGCCGTCGGTGCTGGACCCGGCCGTCGACCCGGACGCGTCCGCGGTGCGCTGGAGCTGGGTGCTGGACGGCATGGTGGAGATCGGCGCGCTGTCGCCCGAAGAGCGGCAGGCCCAGGTGTTCCCGGCGACGATCCCGCCCGACCAGGCGTTCACCCAGAACCAGACCACCGGACCCAACGGCCTGATCGAGCGCCAGGTGGTCAACGAGTTGATGGAGATCTTCGACATCAACGAGCAGACCCTCAACACCGAGGGCCTGCAGATCACCACGACGATCGACCCGAAGGCGCAGGAGGCCGCGGTCGACGCGGTCGAGGAGTACCTGGACGGGCAGGACCCGGACATGCGCACCGCGGTGGTGTCGATCGACCCGAGGACCGGCGGGGTCAAGGCCTACTACGGTGGCTCGGACGCCAACGGCTTCGACTTCGCGCAGGCAGGCCTGCCGACCGGCTCGTCGTTCAAGGTGTTCGCGCTCGTCGCGGCGCTGCAGCAGGGCATGGGCCTGGGCTATCAGGTGGACAGTTCGCCGGTCGAGGTCAACGGCATCAAGATCTCCAACGTCGAGGGCAACAGTTGCGGTACCTGCAACATCGCCGAGGCGCTGAAGCGGTCGCTGAACACCAGCTACTACCGCCTGATGCTGCAGCTCAAGAACGGCCCCCAGGACGTCGCCGACGCGGCGCACACGGCCGGTATCGCCGAGAGCATCCCCGGCATCGAGCACACGCTGTCGGAGGACGGCAAGGGCGGACCGCCGAACAACGGTGTGGTGCTGGGTCAGTACCAGTCCCGCGTCATCGACATGGCCTCGGCGTACGCCACGCTCGCCGCGTCCGGCGTCTACCACAAGCCGCACTTCGTGCAGAAGGTCGTCAACGCCGAGGGCACCGTGCTCTTCGACGCCGGCCAGGAGGACAACGCCGGCGAGCAGCGCATCGACAAGGCGGTGGCCGACAACGTCACCGCCGCCATGCAGCCGATCGCCGCGTACTCCAACGGGCACGCACTGGCCGGTGGGCGTCCGTCGGCGGCCAAGACCGGCACCAACCAGCTCGGCGACACCGGTGCCAACCGCGACGCGTGGATGGTCGGGTTCACCCCGTCGCTGTCGACCGCGGTCTGGGTGGGCACCGTCGACGGCACCAAGCCGCTGGAGAACAAGTGGGGCTCGCCGGTGTACGGCTCCGGACTGCCGTCCGACATCTGGAAGGCGACGATGGACGGTGCGCTCGACGGCACCGACAAGGAGTCGTTCCCCAAGCCTGAGGAGATCGGCGGATATGCCGGGGTGCCACAGGCGCCGCCGCCGCCGCGCACCACCGAGGCGCCGATTCCGTCGGAGACCGTGATCCAGCCGACGCTGGAGATCGCGCCGGGCATCACGATCCCGTGGGGTCCGCCGACCACCGTGCCCGTCACGCCGCCCGGCGCGCCGGTGCCCGACGCCGGGGTGCCGGGAGCGCCGGGTGCACCGGTGCCGCCGGGAGCTCCGATTCCTCCGGGCGCCCCGGTTCCGCCGGGTGTGCCGCCGCCGGGCCCGCTTCCGCCCCCGTGACGGCGGAGCCCGATTCGCCGGCCGACTTCGTCTCGCCGGCGGGGGAGACTCGGCCGGATGGGCCGGCTGCGCCGGCCGGGCTGGTCTCGCCGGCTCCACCGGATGGGCTGGGCTCGCCGGGCTCCGCCGGCCGAAGACCGCCGGAGTCTGGACTCCCGCGACTTCCCCAGCCGCACCGACGCGATCGGTGCGGCATTGTCGGGCACCATCGGCGGGCCCGTCGGCCGCCACGCGCTGATCGGGCGCACCCGCTTCCTGACCCCGCTGCGGGTGATGATGATCATCGCGCTGGTGTTCCTCGCGCTGGGTTACTCGACCAAGGCCGCGTGCCTGCAGACCACCGGCACGGGCCCGGCCGATCAGCGCGTCGCCAACTGGGAGAACCAGCGCGCCTACTACCAGCTCTGCTACTCCGACACCGTTCCGCTCTACACCGCGGAACTGCTGAACCTCGGCAAGTTCCCGTACAAGTCCAGCTGGGTCGAGACCAACGCCGAGGGCACCCCGCAGGTGCAGTACGACGGCGAGCCCGCGGTGCGCTACATGGAGTATCCGGTGCTGACCGGGCTCTACCAGTACCTGTCGATGTCGGTGGCCAAGACGTACACGGCGGTCACCAAACTGGTGTCGGCGCCGGTGATCGCCGAAGTGGTGATGTTCTTCAACATCTCGGCGTTCGGGCTCGCCCTGGCCTGGCTGACGACGCTGTGGGCGACGGCGATGCTCGCCGGGACCCGGCGGATCTGGGACGCGGCGCTACTGGCCGCCTCGCCGATCGTGATCTTCCAGATCTTCACCAATTTCGACGCGCTGGCAACGGCTTTCGCGGCCTGTGCGCTGTTGGCGTGGGCGCGGCGAAGACCGGTGCTGGCCGGCGTGCTGATCGGGTTGGGCGTGGCGGCCAAGCTGTACCCACTGCTGCTGCTGGTGCCGTTGGTCTTGCTGGCGGTGCGCACCGGCCGGCTGCGGGAGGTCGGCAAGACCACGGCGGCCGCGGCGTTGGCCTGGCTGGTGGTGAACCTGCCGATCATGGTGCTGTTCCCGCGCGGGTGGTCGGAGTTCTTCCGCCTCAACACCCGTCGCGGCGAGGACATGGACTCGATCTACAGCGTGGTGCGGTCGTTCACCGGCTGGCGCGGGTTCGATCCGGACCTCGGGTTCTGGGAGCCGCCGGTGGTGCTGAACACGATCAGCGCCGCGTTGTTCGCCGCGTGCTGCATCGCGATCGGCTACATCGTGCTGACCGCGGAGCGGCGCCCGCGGGTGGCGCAGATCGCATTCCTGGTGGTGGCGGCGTTCCTGCTGACGAACAAGGTGTGGAGCCCGCAGTTCTCGCTGTGGCTGGTGCCGCTGGCGGTGCTGGCGCTGCCGCACCGGCGGATCCTGCTGGCGTGGATGACCGTCGACATGCTGGTGTGGGTGCCCCGGATGCTCTATCTGTTCGGCGAACAGAACATGGGGTTGCCCGAGCAGGCGTTCACCGCGACGGTGCTGCTGCGCGATATCGCGGTGGTTACGTTGTGCGCGTTGGTGATTCGCGAGATCTACCGGCCGCAGCTGGACCTGGTCCGCCAGGGCGGGGTCGACGATCCCGCGGGCGGGGTGTTCGACCGGGCGGCCGACGCGCCGCCGCGGTGGCTCCCGGACTGGTTGCGCCCCCGCTCCCTGGTGAATTCGGCGCGCTAAGCGACACCCACTGTCGCTTTGCGCGCCCGATGCACGCTCGATTTCGCAGATCAGCGGCCATTCCGGTAGCCTGGGCCAGTTGCCGACGCAGGCGACCCTCCTGCCACGGACACGCCGTGGCCGACAAGACCAGAGGAGGTGATGGGTTTCTCATGCGTCCATACGAAATCATGGTCATTCTCGACCCCACACTTGACGAGCGCACCGTAGCTCCGTCGTTGGAGACGTTCCTGAACGTCATCCGCAAGGACGGTGGCACTGTCGACAAGGTCGACATCTGGGGCCGGCGCCGCCTGGCGTACGAGATCGCCAAGCATGCCGAGGGCATCTACGCGATCGTCGACGTCAAGGCCGAGCCCGCGACGGTGTCCGAGCTCGATCGTCAGCTCAACCTGAACGAGTCCGTGCTGCGGACCAAGGTGATGCGGACCGACAAGCACTAAAGGGTGCCGCTCGTCGGGACCGCTGCGTAGGCTCGCGCCCAACGCCCACCTAGGAGGAACTCGTGGCTGGTGACACCACCATTACCGTCGTCGGAAACCTGACGGCAGATCCCGAACTGCGCTTCACCCCTTCCGGTGCCGCGGTGGCCAACTTCACGGTTGCGTCCACCCCGCGCATCTACGACCGCCAGAGCGGTGAGTGGAAGGACGGCGAAGCGCTGTTCCTGCGGTGCAACATCTGGCGCGAGGCCGCCGAGAATGTCGCGGAGAGCTTGACTCGCGGATCGCGGGTCATCGTGACCGGGCGGCTCAAGCAGCGCTCCTTCGAGACTCGTGAAGGCGAGAAGCGCACCGTGATGGAGGTCGAGGTCGAGGAGATCGGACCTTCACTGCGCTACGCGACCGCCAAGGTCAACAAAGCCAGCCGCAGTGGCGGCGGGGGCGGCGGATTCGGCGGCGGCGGGGGCGGTAACTCGCGTCCCGCGGCCAACAGCGCGCCGGCCGAGGACCCGTGGGGCAGTGCGCCCGCATCGGGCTCGTTCGGCGGCGCCGACGACGAACCGCCCTTCTGACATACCAATCAGTGATTTTCAGAAAGAGAAAGACACATGGCCAAGTCCTCCTCCACCAAGAGGCGCCCGGCTCCTGAGAAGCCGGTCAAGACTCGCAAGTGCGTGTTCTGCTCGAAGAAGGGCAAGAACCAGGTTATCGACTACAAGGACACCCAGCTGCTCCGTACCTACATCAGCGAGCGCGGCAAGATCCGTGCGCGCCGGGTGACGGGCAACTGCGTTCAGCACCAGCGCGATATCGCGATCGCGGTCAAGAACGCCCGCGAGGTCGCCCTGCTGCCGTTCAGCTCGTCGACGCGATAAGGACCACGACAATGAAACTGATTCTGACTGCCGAGGTCGAGCACCTCGGAGCCCCCGGTGACGCCGTCGAGGTCAAGGACGGCTACGGCCGCAACTACCTGCTGCCCCGCGGGCTGGCGATCGTCGCCACCCGTGGCGCCCAGCGCCAGGCCGAGGACATCCGTCGCGCCCAGGAGCTCAAGAGCGTCAAGGGCCTCGAGCACGCCAACGAGCTCAAGCAGGCGATCGAGGCGCTGGACAACGTCGAACTGGCCGTCAAGGCGGCCGGTGACTCCGGCAAGCTGTTCGGCTCGGTCACCGCGTCCGACGTCGTCACCGCGATCAAGAAGGCCGGCGGACCGAACCTCGACAAGCGGACCGTCAGCCTGCCCAAGGCGCACATCAAGACGACGGGCACCCACACCGTGGGCGTGCGTTTGCACCCCGAGGTGAACGCTTCGCTGTCGCTGAATGTCGTAGCCAACTAGTCGGCTCGGCCGACTCCGGCGTCAAACGGCCGGGTGAGGACCCTGCGGGGTCTCACCCGGCCGTTGTCGTGTGCCGTGGCGAACTTTTCCCGGCAAATCAATCGCAGCGAACCTCACCGGCTGTTAACCTTCTCGGCCCCGCGATGAAACACAACACGCCCGAGAAGGAAACCGGACACGACACGCCGGGCAATTTCCCATCCACAGCCTCCCGACGGTCCTATCGTGCGTTCATCTGCAGAAACGGTGTTCACGCACGCAGTTACTAACAGGTTCTCCCCAGCCCCTCAACATGAGCGACCTGATCTATCCACACGCCATCCCCAGGGTCATCAACAGGGTCGACTTGATTCCCCTCCAGCAACGTCTAACGTTGTGCGCCGCAGGGGTGGTTGCGTCCCAGGCGGGGGCTTTGTCGGAGACGGGAACTAACATCGGGGGCACAGGTCTTCGAACATATGTTCACACTTCGATCAACGAGGGGAAAGGCGCTGCGTGGCTGTCGTAGATGACCGGGGTCGTCCAGCGGATCGCTCCGACATGGAGCCGCCGCCCGGCGAGGATTTCGGTCGCCAGCCCCCGCAGGACGCCGCGGCCGAGCAGGCCGTGCTGGGCGGGATGCTGCTGAGCAAGGACGCCGTCGCTGACGTCCTGGAGAAGCTCCGGCCGGGCGACTTCTACAAGCCGGCCAACCAACTCGTCTACGACGCGATCCTGGACCTGTACGGGCGCGGTGAGCCCGCCGACGCCGTCACGGTCGCCGCAGAGCTCGACCGGCGCGGACTGCTGCGCCGGGTCGGGGGTGCGCCGTATCTCCACACGCTGATCTCCACAGTGCCGACGGCGGCCAACGCCGGGTACTACGCCGAGATCGTCGCCGAGAAGTCGCTGCTGCGCCGCCTCGTCGAGGCGGGGACGCGGGTCGTGCAGTACGGCTACGCGGGCGCCGACGGCGCCGACGTCAACGAGATCGTGGACCGCGCCCAGGCCGAGATCTACGACGTCACCGAGCGCAAGTCCTCCGAGGATTTCGTGATCCTGGAGGAGATCCTCCAGCCGGCGATGGACGAGATCGACGCGATCGCGTCCGAGGGCGGGGTCTCCAAAGGTGTCCCGACGGGATTCACCGATCTCGACGAGCTGACCAACGGGCTGCATCCGGGTCAGATGATCGTTGTGGCAGCCAGGCCCGGTATGGGCAAGGCGCTGGCGCTGGACACTCCGCTGCCGACACCTGCGGGCTGGACGACGATGGCCGACGTCGAGGTCGGCGATCAGTTGATCGGTGCGGACGGCAAGCCCACCCGGGTGGTCGCGGCCACCGAGGTGATGGTGGACCGGCCGTGTTACGAGGTCGAGTTCTCCGACGGGACCGTCATTGTCGCCGACGCCGAACACCAGTGGCTGACCGAGACCCGCGCGTCGCGGCGGAAGGCGCGCGCGGCGGCCGAGGTCCGGACGACGCGCGACATCGCCGAGACACTTCGGTGTCCGACCGCCGATCGTCGCCTCAACCATTCCGTCGTCAACACGGCGCCGATCGAAGCGCCCGATGCCGAGCTCCTCGTCCCGCCCTACACCTTGGGTGCGTGGCTGGGCGACGGAACGTCGAGCGCCGCTCAGATCACCACGATGGACCCCGAGATCCTGATGCGGATCGAAGGGGAGGGCGTGGATCTGTCCGAGGCGTCTCTGCGGACGATCGGGGTCTTCGGCAACAAGCACATCCCGGCCGAATACCTGCGTGCCTCTGAGTCGCAACGGCGCGCGCTGCTTGCCGGCCTCCTCGACACCGACGGCACCGTGACCAACGGAGGTACGGTTCAGTTCAGCGTCACGAACCAGCGTCTGGCCACTGATGTCGCCGAACTGGTCGTGTCGTTCGGCTACCGCTGTCAGGTGGCGGCCAAGGCCGTGAAGGGGCGAACGGAAGCATCCTCGACGGCGTACATCCTCAACTTCTCAGCGGCCGAATCCGTGTTCGGACTGCATCGAAAAGATCTGCTGCACAAGGAGCGTCGCGCGTCGAGTTCCGTGCGCTCCAATTCGCGCTTCATCGTCGACGTCCGGCCCGTGGCCAGTGTCCCGGTCCGGTGTGTGGAGGTCGACAACGACGATCACATGTACTTGGCGAGTCGGTCCATGATTCCGACGCACAACTCGACACTGGGTCTGGATTTCATGCGGTCGTGCTCTATCAAGCACCACTTGCCGAGCATCGTGTTCTCGCTCGAGATGAGCAAGACCGAAATCGTCATGCGTCTGCTCTCGGCGGAGGCAAAGATCAAGCTCGCCGACATGCGATCGGGGCGGATGAACGACGACGACTGGACGCGGCTGGCCCGGCGGATGAGTGAGATCAGCGAGGCCCCTCTGTATATCGACGATTCGCCGAACCTCACGATGATGGAGATCCGAGCCAAGGCACGTCGGTTGAAGCAGAAGGCGGATCTGCGCCTGGTGGTGATCGACTACCTGCAGCTGATGACATCCGGCAAGAAGGTCGAATCGCGCCAGCAGGAAGTCTCCGAGTTCTCAAGGCAGATCAAACTTTTGGCCAAGGAGCTGGAGGTGCCGGTGGTGGCGATGAGTCAGCTGAACCGAGGGCCCGAGCAGCGCACCGACAAGAAGCCGATGCTGTCCGATCTCCGCGAATCGGGCTCTATTGAGCAGGATGCGGACATGGTCATTCTGCTGCACCGCCCCGACGCGTTCGAGACGGACGACCCGCGCGGCGGCGAGGCGGACCTGATTGTCGCGAAACACCGCGCCGGTCCGACGAGGACGATCACCGTCGCCCACCAGCTGCATTTGTCGCGGTTCTCGAACATGGCCAAGTAGCGAAGCTTTGTTGTGGCTTCTCAAGTTTCATGTCCAATTCTCAAGTGAAATGTCCACCTGATGTCCAATTGGACATGAAAGTGAGATTCGCGAGTATTCCGTCTTCTACCGGCGCATAGCAGCATTTGGGACCCGGGGAAACCTGCCCTACTGAAGAGGGGTGGAATCATTGCTGGTCAAGCGACGGCGCAGATCGTGCCCAATGGACAGACACCGCTAACGCTGAGCCCATCAGCGAGACTGGCAGCCAAGGGGCAGGGATCACGAGCCGCCGGCGATCAGAAGATCGTGGTCTGCTCCCCACCGGGGCCCCGCTTCAGCTCACCGATACGACACTTCGCCCAGTGTTCCGCTGAGCGGCGCTGCACTCTCGTTCACGAAGAGCCGTCAAATGCGGAGCTTGACTTCACGAAGCCCTGCGAAGGGGAACTGTCCTGTTCTTGCGCGTGGAGTGCCATGATCAAACAAGTGCTGAGCGAGAGAGTAGGCCTGTGCCGCACCAGTTCTGCTGGTTTAGGTGGTCAAGCATGGTGGTCTCTGCTGGGCCCGGATTGCGCCGCACGCCGACGAGGACGGGCTCGGTTAGGGCGGGCTGGAGCGGACGGGCCAGTTCTTCGAAGCCTTCGGGGACGGCCGAGGCCGGGACCACAGTCACGCCGAGGCCTTGCGCGACGAGACGCACCGCGGTGGAGATCTGTGACGCTCTGGCTACCGTGTGCGGGCTGCGGCCCGCGCTGGCGAGTAGGCGGGCGAGGTAGTCGTCGAGCAGGCTACCGCCCCGGTACCGGATCCACGCCTCTGACGCCAGGTTCTCCAGGCGCAGGGGGGCTACCTCGGAGGAAAGCGGGTGCCCCTTCGGTACGACGGCGACGAAGGCTTCCTCGCCCAGTCGGTGCACGTCGAAAGGGCACCCCGCCGGGACGTGGTGTACGAGGATCATGTCGAGAGCCCCTTGGCGAAGCAGGCGTTCCATGTCCGCGGGATCGGGCTCCTCGTGGAGCGTTACCTGCAACTTTGGGTGCCGGTTGCGCAGCTGTCCCAAGGCTTGCGGCAGCTGCCGTGCTCCCAGGCCCATGTGGACGGCGATGATGAGTTCGCCTGCGAGCTCCCCGTCAGCGGCGCGGGCGGCCATGATGGCGCGCCGGGATGCAGTGGTCGCGATCTTCGCCTCAGCCAGGAAGGCCCGGCCGGCTACCGTCACAGTCACCCCGTTCGGGGTGCGGGTGAACAGCTGCACCCCGAGGTGCTTCTCCAGGGCGCCGATCTGCTGGGACAGCGATGGCTGAGTGACTCGCAGACGCTCTGCTGCCGCCGTCATGGAGCCCTCCTCGGCGACAGCTAGGGCGTATTCATATTGACGCAAGCTCATTCGGATCTACCTCCGACGTGACATAGACAGTGTCAATGAAGAATATACGTCTCCACTATTTGCCTCTATGTCGTGCCGCTCATACCGTGGGGATCCAGCGCCCGAGATGAGCACGGCCGGGCCCTTCAAATCATCGACAACCCCCACAGGTGGATGGAGCTGCACATGAGTCGACCAATACGCATCGGAGTGCAACTGTGGCCCGGCGGGGCCCCGGATTACCAGAGCTGGCGCAGCGCGGTTCTGCATGCCGAAGACATCGGAACCGACATCATTTTCGGTTATGACCACTTCCATAGGCCTACCTTCAGCGAGATCGTCGACGGCATGCCCGTGCTCGACGAGGTCCAACCCGACGTGAACAACTTCGAAGGGTGGACCTCGTTGGCAACGTGGGCCGAGATTACCAACCGCCCCGAGATTGGGTTACTGGTCAGCGGTATCGCGTATCGCAATCCTGACCTGCTGGCCGACATGGCCCGCACTGTTGATCACATCAGCGGCGGCCGACTGATCCTCGGCGTCGGTTCCGGCTGGTACGAAAAGGACTACACCACCTACGGTTACGACTTCGGCACCCTGAAGTCGCGTTTTGATCTGCTTGACGCCGGCTTGGAGCGCATCGCGGCGCGCCTGGCGGTCCTTACGCCTGCACCGGTACGCAAGGTTCCTATCCTGATCGGTGGATCAGGTATCAAGCGGACGCTGCCCGCGGTAGCTCGGCACGCCGACATCTGGCACACCTACATTGGTCTCGACAACTTCCACGTTGCCAGCGCGCGCCTCGACGACCTCGCGTCCGCCGCTGGCCGCGCACCCGCCGACATCGAACGGTCCGTGGGCTGGGAAGGCGCCGCCAGTGCCGACGCCTTCCTCGACGCCGGTGCCACGATGTTAACCACCGAAATTCACCCGACCGATGCGGGCTATGACTTCTCGGTCCTCAACGAAATGCTCGCTTGGCGCAAAGCGGTGCAATGATCGCGCAACGCCCTCGCGCGGGAGATGCCCGGGCGGGGTGCACGACATCTTGTTCTCGAAGCATGCCGCCGCAGAGATGACCTTCTCCGTGAGGTGGCCACCGGCATCGTTGGCACCACCGTGAACCATGAACTGGGGGCGCACCACGGCGACCTTGCCGGGAGAGTCGAAGCGTGATCGGTCCTGGCCGCGCAGAGCGTGTTCCGGGCCAATGCCTACACAGCGCGCCGTGGCCCAGCGTTCACAGTCTCAAGCGCAAGGAGGGCATAGCGTCTCGCGAACTAGGTAGCCCGCGGAACGTTTCGAGGACGAGAAGCCAGCGGTCGACAGGTGAGTGTCAAAGAGTTCACGCTATACAAGGTGGAAGACGGCAAGTTCGTCGAGGTTTGGGACCTCCTGTCGATGTCGCCTTCGGTGATGGCGTTCTTCACGATGGTCATCGTCGGGTACGCCCAGTCGGCTATGAGCTCGCGTTCGTGTCCGGCCAGGAGCATTCCCGGGATGCCTGGTGGGCCAAGGAATCCGACGTGCCAAGAGCCGCCGTTGTTCACGTCTGCCAGGGATTCGAGCCCGAAGCCGGCCAAGGTGGTCTCGATCGCGGTGAAGCTCAGGACGTCCTCGGGGTGGGTGGCCGCGAAGCGGAAACCTAGACCGCCACTGATGTCCTGGCAGAGCACGTGGACTGGGCCCGCACCGAGGTGCTCGACCAGGTGGTGCATGTCCTCGGCCGAGGTGGCTTCGTCGTAGGCGCCGTCGCCGGCGCTGGAGTCCCCGAATCCGCGAAGGTCGACGGCGAAGACCCGGTGTGTCGCCGACAACAATGGGATGAGCTTGCGAAGGCCCACCATGTCTCGGGCCACCCGTGCACCAGCAGGATCGGGGTTCCTGTAGTGCCAGCGGATACGTAGTGCAGTTGGGTTCCGTTGACGTCTGCTCGGTGATGGGTGACAGCGGGGATGGTGGCGCCGGCCGGGGCAAGCGCGGTGATGGGTACTCCTAGGTTGGACAACCTGACTGTCGATCCTAGAGTGGGCAGCTCGGCACCCGAAAGGCGAACAGCTCGGTGAGCATTCGCACCAGTCTGCGCGGCTCGGGCACGAAGAAGTTGAAATGTCCCAGTCGCCGGCCGCAGCCTTCGCCGCCTCGGACGGATCAGTGTGGGTGGCGGCCGATGCGGTTGACCAGCACGTCGTCGTGCCTCGGACGAAGGTATGGCCGCTGGAGGAGAGGTCGCCCGCCATCTCCATGCCGACTTACTCGTCGTCGGGACGAAAGCCGTTTCTACACTGCGGCGTTCGACGCAGCGCCATCTGGCGGGGGTGCGGTATCAGCGTGGTCGACTGACTGAACCCGCCGCGGTGTGCCGCCGCTTGCCGCGGCGGCAGGCCGGCGATCTCGGCGCGACCCGGGTGACGACACCGATTCCGAAGGCGGTGACGTCCTGCCCGCAGATCCGTCCGGAGCCGCGGCCGGGCCGGTTAACGTTCCACGTCTGCACGATTCGGTCAGCCAACCGGCGCGTATCCGCCCGGTCAGCGCAAGGACGACAACGCCGATGCCGGGTCGTAGCCGGTGAAGGCGTCCATCTCACCGTTACGGAGTCGGCGCACCCACCCTGGGTCGGCGAGCAGCGCACGCCCGACCGCTACGACGTCGAATTCGCCCGCCTCGAACTGCTTCACCAAGCGGTCGAGCGAAGCGGGCTGGATCACCTGACCGTGCACTTCACTGCGAAAAGTCGTCTCCAGCCCGACGGAGCCCACCGTGATGACCGGTAATCCGGTCACTTTCTTCGCCCATCCCGCGAGGCTGCGTTCGGGGTCTGCGTCAGGGAACGCGGGCGTGTAGTGCCGGCGCATCGAGGGGTGCAGGACATCGACGCCTGCCTCGACGAACGGAGCCAGAAGCTCCTGCAGTTGTGTCGGGTTGTCGGCGATCGACCCGGTGTAATCGGTGATCTTCCACTGTGAGAACCGGAAGATGATCGGGTAGTCCGGGCCGACTGCGCCGCGCACCGCCGCCACCACCTCTGCCGGGAAACGCGTCCGCGCGGCCAGTGACCCCCCATATCTATCGCTGCGGAGATTGGCTCTCTCCCAGAGGAACTGATCCAACAGGTATCCATGGCAACTGTTCAGTTCCACAGCGTCGAAACCGATCTCGCGCGCCGTCGCAGCGCTATCGGCGTAGAGCTGGGCAAGCTGCGGAAGCTCGTCGGTCGCCAGCGCCCGGCCCTTTGGTGCGCCAAACGCGTCGACTCCCGACGGGCCCACCGGCACCACCCCGTCGGCTTCATCGCGTTGCACACCCTGATGCCACAGTTGTACGGCGACGGTGCCACCCTCTGTGTGAACGGCGTCGATGAGGCGGCCCCAGCCGGCGAGCACGTCGTCGCCCGCCAGCGTCGGAATGTTGGATGGGTAACCTGCGGCTGGGTCGGGCAACCGAACACCTTCGGTGATGATGAGCCCCACCCCGCCTGCTGCGCGTCGTCGATAATACTCAGCGACGTCGGCCCCGGGGATGCCACCGGGCGACGCCTCGCGAGTCATCGGCGCCATGGCGAACCGATTCGGCATAGTCAGTGAGCGGACGGAGAATGGTGTGAAGAAGTCATCCATTGCCACGAACGGACGAAACACATTGCGCGCCTGTTTTATTCCGTCCTGCAAACACGTCGAGTTCTTCCCCAGCGGTATTTCCTGTCATTGCCCACTGATCTAGGCGCTGCGCCATCACCGGTTTCGGGCCATACTGGCGAGCAGGCCTGCCCGAGGCTGGACTGATGAACGTCGGGGATTCTGGTTACACCGGTAGCCCTGCCGTGGGACCCCGGTTGGTGATGCCACGCGACTTCTGTTCCCATGCAACCTCATTCGTCGAGGAAGACTCTAGACCGATCGTGTCTCGCGGTGTTGCATCGCTGTGAACGAATTGACGCCTTCCACATGTCCCTCAAGGCTGGCGGTCCCCGGACGCGCCTTCGTGTCGTTGGCGACGGCACGAGGTGGCTCGTCTGATCAGGGCCTCGCAGACGTGTTCCTCGTCGGCGAACCATTGGAACCCGGGCGTACTCGAACGCAGTGTCACGTAACCATGCAGGGACGCCCACAGGAGTGCGGCGTCCTCTTCGGCGGGGCTGTCGCTGTCTACGCCGGATTCGTCGATCGCGTCGACGAGGATGCCGAACGCTTCGGCGCCGTTCGGGTACATGAGGCCATGTCCGGCGCTCGCGAGCTGTGCCGTCCGCGCCAGGCTTCTACGACGCTCGAAGAGCGTGAGATATCGCTCCGGTCGATCCAGGCCGAACCGGATGTATGCCAAACAGACGGCGTGGAGGCGCCCGGTGGGCGGCGAGTCGTCCCAGGCCTGTCGCAGGACCGCCGATAACTCCTCGAACGTCTGTTGCACCAGGGCGTCGACAATGGCCTTCCCGTCCGGGAAATGCGCATAGATGGATGGCGCGGACACCCCAACCTCTCGGGCCACCGCGCGCAAGGTCACGTCGTCTTCGCTGCCGGTGCGTTCCAGGATGCGCTGGGCGCCGGCAAGCAGATCATCACGCAGTCTGCCGCCCTCACCTCGGGCGTTGCGTTGACGCGTCGCCATGCGACCCTTCCCTCTCGTTGAGCGGTTTCGAGCATAAGCCCTTCAACCACTCGGTACTCCGATCTATTGACGAATGTGTACTTACATCTGTTTACTTACCGCAACGACACTCGTGTCTGGGTCGCCACACGCAGGCCGCGCGACCGCACGAACCACAGCCTCATCGGGGGACCATGCCATGGCTACTGGCGCAGCTTCGGCCATCACACCGCGCCGCCGTGCACGTCGAAGCGTCCCGTGGTTGGCGCTGCTGCTGACGTCGGTGGCCGTGGCGGTGTTCTTCCCCAGCCAATACGTGAACGGGACCCTGGATTCGCTTGCTCAGACCGACACCGGCCTCGCCGGCACCTACGCCACTCGCCCCGGGATAGTCCAGGTTGCCTTCTACCTGCACATCCTGTTCGCGGCCCTGGCGCTGTTGATTGGTGGGTTTCAGTTCTCTGGCAAAATTCGGCGGTATCGACGGGTCCACCGGTGGATCGGACGGACCTACGTCGTCGCGGTCGTGGTGGGCGGTGCGTCGGCGTTCGTGATGGCCTTCTTCAGTTCGGTGGCGTTCGTTGGGTTCTTCGGGTTCGGCACGTTGGCGATTCTGTGGATATGGGCCACCTACCGCGGCTATCGAAGCGCCCGTGATCGGGACTTCGCCGAGCATCAGGCGTGGATGATCCGCAGCTTCGCCCTCACCTACGCAGCGCCGACCCTGCGTCTGTGGCTGATCGTCCTCACCGTCGTGCAACAACCGTTTGGGCTTGACGAGGCGGTGGTGGCCGCCAATGCCTATGCACCGGTGGCCTTCCTGTGTTGGCTACCGAACATCGTGATCGCCGAAGTCATTATCCGGCGGCGAGGTCTTCCGTCGCTGATCCGCACGGCACCGCAACCTCGAACCGGTGCTCCAATCATGTCTTGGCTATAAGGTCGGTCCAGCGGTGAGCGGCATCCTTTGCCCAGGGTTCTCGTCATGAAGGTTCACAAGGCCGTCATCGCAGCCGCAGGACTGGGTATGCGCATGTTCCGAATCACCAAGACGGACAAAGCGGTGCACCACTGCTAAGAGCGCCAGCTCCTCTCGACGAAGGCCTTGAACCCGTCGGCCGAAATGAGCCCAACGTCCTTCGGGGTCAACGCTTCCCGCCTCGCTCGCAAGAAGGAACAAAGTGGTCGTGGCGACTCATCAGGACTGACCGCCGAGGGTGGCGTCGATTCCGCTGATCGTGAGCTCGAACGGGCCCTGCTGTTTGTCGAGGATGTAGACCGATACCTGGTCGATGAGCGAAGGGTCCAGTGTCGGCGGCGCATCGGGTGCGGGATCAAGGCGCATGCCGACCGGCTGGAAGACCGCGATGGGCAGTTCATATGTGCGCTGGACGCCGGCCTCGGTGGTGAAGCGCTGGATGTAGGACCACGGCTGCCCTTCGATGCCCGCCTCGAAGACATAGGTCTTGCCGTCACCCTGTCCGCGCACGCGCAGCGACGTCGCGCCTGCGGCCAGTCGCCCGAGTCCGGGGTCCTGCGGGCTGCGGGCCGAGGCGAATCCGCCGTTGTTCTCCAGCGAGATGTTGCCCGAGAACACGAGCCCACCGTTTCCGAACGTGACCTTCGAGGTGGACACGCCGCCCATGACTGGGTCGTTGACCGTCGTCCAGGTGGCCACCTTGCCGGGATCATCGAGGGCGACGAGAACGACGTCGGTCCCTTCCGATACGACTGCCGGGGCGGACGAGCCAGGAGTCTCGGGCGCGTTCGTCGTCTCCTCGGCGTTGGCGGGTTGCTCGGCGCCTCCGCACGACACGACGAGCAGTGCCGAGCAGGCGACGGCGATGCCGGCGAGCCAGCGCTGTGACGGGTGGCCTTGGCGCATTCTCTCAACACCCACTCGGTTCGGCGGCCATCTCTCGGCTTCGCATGGGCATGCCATCGATCACGGCATAGACAGTGCGCAGATCCGGTACGTCGGTGACGCGCAGTTTCTCGCCGCCGTCTTTTCCGATCAACAGCACGGCGAAGTCGTTCCCGTCGATCCCGAATCGGTCCGCGAGCCGTGGAGATTCCTCGGCGTCGATCACGTGACCGTCGAGCATGCTGGTGCCCTCGGTGACCACCTGGCCGAGCACCATGTCACGACTGACGAAGTCACATCGGCTCGCCTCGATTCGGCTCAGCGTCTCCGTCAGGCGTGGATCAGTGTCCGTCGGTGCGAACACCAGTAGGGGGCGACGTTCCCAGCGATAGTCATCGAGTCCGGCAGCCGCAGCGGTCGCTGATCCGAGCGCAACGCCGGCCATGAACACAACCAGCATGAATGCCGATCGCCGGACGCTGAGTGTGGCCCCCATAGTGCTTCTCGAGCTTACTCACCGATGCCGGCGTCCAGGCCGGCTCGCACCGTGACACAAAGATGACCAGATTCCTAAAACTGTCTACTCGGGGCGCGGTCCTGCCTTACCTTGAGCGCGACTGCAGCAACGTGGTCGTCAATATCGAAGGTTGGGGAGTTCTATGGCTCAGCTGTCAGCGTGGATGGGTGCAGGCGTGGTCGCGGCGGGCGTGTCTGCCGCGTTGATCGCCGGGGCCGACACCGCAACAGCCGATACCGGCTCCGGGACGGCGGGCGCCACCGCAGGTGCGTCCGACACCGGTGCTGAGCGCGATAGCGCGGAGGCGCCGAGCGAAACCAACGATGCCGACACCAAAGAATCCGACACCAAAGCCGCTGACACCAAAGACGCCGAGGCCGAGGAGGCGGGCGACGCAGAGGTCGACGACGCGGAGGTCGACGACGCGTCCGAGGAGAGCATGGAGCCGGACGTCGAGCTCCCCGAGCGGGGCTCCGGTTCTGACGACTCCGGCGCTACGCCCGCGGCTGACAGCGAAGAAGCGACCGAATCAACTTCCAATGATGCGCCGCCCGTCGACGACACAGCCATCGAGCTGAAGGACGACCAGCTCGACGCCCCCGCTTCACCCGGCCCGCAACCGGCGGAGGATACCGCAGTCCCCGAGGAGCAGAGTCCTCCGTCGGGCCCGCCTGCCACGACTCCGTCGGAGGTCAACCAGGTTGTCGCCCAACGTGTGTCCGCAACAGTCAATACCTCGGCTGCACTGACCGCGTCACCCCCGCGGACGCTGCAGGAGGTACTGCAATCCCTGGTGACCGAGATCATCGGGGCAGCCATCCGGTTCGTCGCCGGTCCGCCGGTGGTTCCGGCAGGCGTCAACGTCACGGTGCGCACCTCCAGGCTGGAGATCACCGAAGGGCGCTTCGTCAGCGCGCACTGGTACTACCCCGACGCGACCGAACTGCCGGAGCGGCTCATCTACCTGCAGCACGGCTTCCGCGGCGTCGGCGCCATGTACAGCAAGACCGCAGCCTGGCTGGCCGAGCGCACCAACAGCATCGTCGTGGTCCCGACGCTGTCGTCGAACCCCTATGTGCGCGACGGCTTCTGGCTTGGCGACGACCAGGTGCACCGCGCCACCGCCGACCTTCTCCTCGGGGATCGCGACGCGCTCACGGCCAGCGCGGTGGCCGCCGGCTTCGCCCGAAAGTACGGTACCGACGCCCCATTGCCGCAGCGGTTCACCCTGGTCGGCCATTCGCTGGGAGCGGGGGTCGCCGCCGGCGCGGCCGGCTACTACGCCGAGGCGGTCGCGGCTAGTGGCGCGGTCAACAGGCTGGCCGGGATCGTCACGCTCGACGGCGCGCCGCCGGGGTCGGTGCTGGCCGATGCCCTCGACAAGCTGGAGAGTCTCGGCACCTACGTTCCGGTGATCGAACTCGGTGCACCCAGGAAGGACGGCACGCCGCGCCGGGTCGACGCGGCTCTCAACGAACACCGGCCCGGGCATTTCAACGGGGTGGTTCTCGACAACGGGCAGCATCTCGACTCGATGCAGGGCGGAAGCTGGGCGATCCAGCTCATCTCCTATCTCAACCAGGGGTTTCCGACCGAGCAGAACAAGTCGGCCGCACAGACTCTCATCGCCGGGTGGATCAACGACATCTTCGCGGGCCGGATCGATTCGTCGACGGGTGTGTGCGCGGGCGAGGGCTGCGCAGGCATCTACGACGAGCCCGGGCAGTCGCTGTCGGTCGCGACTCCGAAGGGGCTCGCCACCGGGGCGGTCATCGGCGCACGGGTCGCTGTGGCGCGAACCGCGTTTCGGCCCACGTCGGTGACGTCTCTGGTGTCGCGGCGGTCGACGGCCTTGCAGCTGGGTCTCCCGGTCGGCATCAGTCGAACATGACGACAGCGCGCCCGACGATGTCGCCGCGTCCCAGTGCGTCGAGGATGTCGTTGATGTCGTTGATGTCGTCGAGTTTCGTTGTCACCACGTTGTGTTTGATCTTCCCTTCACCGGCGAGGGTGAGTACCTCCTCTAGATCGTTGCGGTTTCCCCAGAACGAACCGAAGTAGGATCGCTCACCGCTGACGAAGGGCAACAGCGGAAGTTCCACCTTGGTGCCCATCAAGCCCACCTGCGAGAGGGCGCCCTCGGTCGCAAGGATCGACGCGGCCAGACCGAGGGACTCCTGGGATCCCGCGCAGTACGCGACTACGCCTGACCCAAGCTCGGCCGATAATCAGCGGCCTCGGCCTCGGCAGCAAGCAATGCACCCAGCTCACCCTCCTGCTGGGCAACAAACACGCCGATCACCTGCCGGCATACCTCCGGTACGCTCACCCCACGCATTCTCGCAATACGGTTCAGCCCGACCAGCATTGACGTAGACACGTGAAACTGCACAGCGAACTGTCCGCACGAACCATCCTCAGGCGCCGGCCCCGGCCCCACCACCACAGGTTCATCCACCCCGTACTCGCTCACCTCAGCAGCCCGAGCTCGCTCGATAGCCCCTCCGCTAGAGCCGCCAACGCCGTCGGCCGGGTCCCGGAACTCCTCGTGACTGAACAAACCCATTCCGCCCACGCTAGACCTCCCAGAACCCGCAGGCCGCCCATCAGCGCCGTCGTTGACGAGAGACCTCGGCGAACGGGCGGCATTCCAGGAGGTCGCTCGAGACCGAGAGCTTCGATCGTGGCGCCCGGATTGGGGCCCAGCAGTGCGGCCAGTCGCGGACTGAGATCTCGACAGGCGCCCAGCAGCGGTCGCACCAGGCGCGAGACAGCCTGAGGCGGCAGTCGCTCCGACGTCCCGGCGATGGTCATGGAGCCCAACACGATTGGTGGAATCGTCGGATCGGCGTGCGCGGCCAGCAGGGGTACTGAGACGCCGTTGATGCCCGGATGGTTCTCGCCGTAGGACGTTTCATACCCCCGTTCGCGAATAGCGGTGAGCTGCTGGGGCGTCACACCGTCGAGGGCGACGCCGGCCAGCTCCGTCTCGGGTAGATAGGCGAGGATGATCCGGCCGCTGGCCCCGGCGGCCAGCGGTGAGCGCTCTCCGAGAACGCCGGCCGGGTCGAGCAGCGGCCCTGAGCGCGCCGGCACGCCCAGCACCAGCACCAGCAAGTGTCCCGCCCGCAGGTGCACCACGGCCGCCACCGCTGACGGCCGCCAGCCGGGCGACGATCGGGTGCATCACGCGCAGCATGGCCGGTCGTGGACCGATGACAGTCGGCAGCGCCAACGCTCGACTGGCCGTCCGGTAGCCGGACCGCCCGAGATGGTGCACGTAGCCCTCGAATGCGTTCCGCATTCTGCAGGCACTCGAGGACGTAGTCATTACCGCCGTCGTAAGGCAATGATGTCGACAACTCACGCGACGCATCGACGTGCCGACGGGCTATTCACTGTTCCCCGGATATTTAGTATCCGACCGAACTGGAATAGTTTCTCCGGCTTTGCGTTTGTGAATTTTGACAATGAATCGTGGACGCGAAGGCGACGTTATGGATGATGAGAGCGGTCCAGTCGGTGGTGCGTGGGGTCTAGGGGCCGCCGCTACGGAAGTCAGTCGGCTCAGCGAGACTGGCGATGGGCAGATGGCTGCCATCAACGCCGATGTGGTTCAGCAGTACCGAGCGAACGGCGGAGCCATCAAGACCGGCTTGTTCGCCGGGATGCCAGGCCTGCTTCTGCACACGAAGGGCGCGAAGTCGGGTAAGCAGAGACTAAATCCGTTGTACAGGTTCGATTTCGAAGACAGCTGGTATGTCATCGGCGCAGATGGGGGAAACCTGAAAACCCCAGCGTGGGTGCACAATCTACGGGCGCAGCCGCAAGCATCGGTGGACATCGGCACCGGAACCGAGGTGGTCACTTACGATGTGACAGCCAGAGAGTTGCCCGAGGTCGAACGAAACCAGTTGTGGCAGAAGCTTCTGCGTGAGATACCGCATATTGCCGGGTTCCAGGAGAAAGCGGACGGCCGCATCATTCCGGTGTTCGAGCTGAAGCCCAAGGAGTAGCCGAGGATACGCGGCTCGCCGGTCGACGCGGCTTTCGCCACTATCGGCGCAGGACAGCCGATCCCTCGATAAGACGCGTCGCCGATCACGGCAGAGTGATCACAATCTTGCCGGCGCCGCTCTCGGCCAACTCATGAGCCTCCCGGATGGACGCGAGTGGCAGAACGCGGTCGACGCGGGGAGTGTACCGGCCGCGCTGACCAAGCTCGGCCGCGCGTGCGAGGAGGGCGGAATCGTTCGCGGCGTCCACCTTGCGAACGCCCAACCGCGCGGCTCCTTCCTGGTCGATGACGGTCACCACCCGGGAAGCGTCACCGACGATCTCCACGAGGTCCGGCAACGACGCGGACGGCGCAGCGTGCAGTGCGGCATCGACACCGTCCGGTGCCAGTGCGTCGACACGTTCGACCAGCCCCGGGCCATAGGTCGTCGCCATCACCCCGAGGTCAATCAGGTACTGATGGTTGGCGGGTCGGGCGGTACCGATCACCCGGGCCCCGGCGTCGAGCGCGAAAGCGACTGCGGCACTTCCCACGGCACCCGAGGCGCCCTCGACCAGGAGTGTGCTACCACTCAGATTCCCCAGCGCGTCGATAGCCCGTGCCGCGGTAGCGGATGCAAGTCCGGCGGCGGCCGCCTCCTCGGTGGACCAGTTGGCCGGGACGGCGGTCCAGGCCGTCAGCACCGCGAACTCTGCCGTGGTGTCACTGACGCCCCCGAGCCCGAAAACGACGTCTCCCACGGCCGCGTTCATGACGGCGCTGCCCACCTCGTCGACGACTCCGGCGGCGTCACGTCCCGGTATCGCAGGTAACTCGAGGGGAAAGACGTCTCGGATGGCGCCGGCACGCAGCAGGTAATCGATGGGGTTCACACTTGCCGCTCTTACCTTGATGCGAACCGAGTTCGCCGCGGCGTGAGGTTCGGGCGCCTCCTCGACGACCAGCACGTCGGGGTCTCCGTAACGGTGAAAGCGGGCGGCCCGCATAAGAACTCCAATCTTCGTACGCGACGGCATACTTGCTTCGAATTCGAGCGTACGCCTGATGCGATGTGTGCCCCGCTTGCGCGGCGCACGGTCAGCCGTCAGCGTCCGGGGCCGTGATCAGCAGTGAGTGTCCGCAATTGCCTTGTCTTATCGGCACGTCGCGCGACCTTCCGGTGTGGTGCTGTGGCCGAGTCCCGCACACGGTTCACCGTGGCGTGCCGGTACCAACAATCGGGGCCCGATGATGCACCGCAGGCCGGAGACCGCGCCGTCGCGGCCATACCAGTCGATGGCTGCGAAGACGTCGGCGACCGTCAGCCCGAGGTGGTTGAGCCTCAGGGCACCGGCGTCGTGGGGTATCAGCGGTGGTGAACCCCGCCCCATCTGCAATCGGGCGCCGAGACCGGTTGGCGTGTGCCGGCGGGAATAGACCTGCCCTGTGTTCTGTTCGTGCTAGCCGTGACCATGAGACTTGGACTACAGATTCCGTACTTCTCCTATGGCCTGCCCGTGGCCGAGCTGTTCTCCGCGGTGAAGTCTCAGGTGCAGGAGGCCGAAGCTGCCGGATTCGACACCGTCTTCCTGATGGACCACTTCTACCAGCTGCCGGGGTTGGGCGCACCGGACGAACCAATACTGGAGGCGTACACGACTTTGGGCGCGTTGAGCGCTGTCACCGACCGCATCCAGTTGGCGACCTTGGTCACCGGGAATACCTACCGGAACCCCACCCTGCTTGCCAAAGAGATCACCACACTGGATGTGATCAACCGCGGGCGCACACTCTTGGGTGTCGGAGCGGGGTGGTTCGAGCTGGAGCATCAACAGCTCGGGTACGAATTCGGAACGTTCACGGAGCGCTTCGAGAAGCTGGAAGAAGCTCTGCAGATCATGATTCCGATGATCCACGGAGAGCGACCGACCTTCGAGGGCAAGTGGTACCACACCGAGAGCGCCATCAACGAGCCCCGTTACCGCGACCACATTCCGGTGATGCTCGGTGGTAGTGGCGAGAAGAAGACTTTCCGGCTGGCAGCCCAGTACGCGGACCATCTCAACATCATCGCCCCCATGGACGAGCTCCCGGCCAAGCTGCGCGTGCTCAAGCAGAGGTGTGCCGAAATCGGGCGTGACCCAGCGACATTGGAAACCAGTGGCTTCCTGACCGTGGTGATCGACGGCGAACCCTCGGTTGACATGGAGGAAGCTACCGGCGGTCGCGCTGTCCACGGCACGCCCCAACAAGTCGCCGAGGAGATCCAGCGACGCGTGTTCGACGTCGGAGTCGACGGCGTAATCATCAACATGCCGACTCACGGCTACACGCCCGGTCTCGTCACGAAGGTGGGGGAGGCGCTGAGTCAGCTGACCGCACACTAGGCCGACGGCGGCTTGCACGTCTGAATCGCCTGGAAGACCAGCGACTCCCGCCGTTCGCTACGACGGCGGACCGACACGACGTCGGGACGGGCGGTCGCTGTCGGTCGGCGGCCTACTGCAGCGCGGCGTCGAGCAGCGTTTCGGCCGCTGCCCGCGCGAAGTCGCCTCGACCGGGATCGTCGAACACCATCGCCCGACCCGCGACACCGTCGGCGAGGATCGACAGTTGTTCGGCCAGCCGGTCGGGTTCGCGTGCGCCGAGCTCGGTGAGCAATTCGGTGATGCGAGAGGTGAACTGCTGCTTACGTTCTCGGGTATAGGCGTGGGGCGGACTCTGGGGGTCGGGGAATTCGGTGGCGGCCGAGGTGAACGGGCACCCGCGCACCGGCCCGTCGAACCGAGGTACCCGGAAGAGCGCCATGACCCGGTCACGCGCGGGCAGATCGTCACGGTCGAGCATGCTCTCCATCGTGAGTCCGGCGTCGGACAGATGCCGCAGATACGCGACGACGAGATCCTCTTTGGCCGGGAAGTGCGCGTACAGAGTGCGCTTGGAAACCGGTGCGGCAGCGGCGATCTGCTCCATGGTGGTCGCGGTGATGCCCTGCGCCTCGAACAACGTGGTGGCGGCGGCCAGGATGCGTTCCCTGCCGCCGCGACCCCGTGGGCTACTCATGACCGCAACTATACGCTGCCGTTTACATCCTGCCCCTGAACCGGTACCTTCGACGAAGTAAACGCAGTCATGTACTTGATAGGGGTGCTTCATGACGTCCGCGACCGACTCGGCCGAATCCATCGATCACGTCATCCGTAACCGACGCGCGACCCGCGCCTTCCGTCCGGACGAGGTCCGGCCGAGACCCTGCGCACCGTCTTCGAGCTGGCCGGGCAGGCACCGTCGAACTCCAACACCCAGCCCTGGCAGGTCGAAGTCGTCAGTGGCGGGGCCAAGGAACGCCTCGCCGACGCGCTGGTCGCGGCCCACGTGGCCGGGGAGAGGACCGTCGACTTCCCGTACCGGGAAGGTCTGTTCCAGGGAGCCCTGGCGGCCCGCCGCGCGGAGTTCGGCGCACAGCTCTACGGAACGCTGGGTATAGCCCGCGACGAGACCGACCTGCTGGAGGGCTACAACACCAAGAGCCTGCGGTTCTACGGGGCGCCGCATGTGGCCCTGCTCTTCGCCCCGGCCGAGACCGAGGCGCGCATCGCGGCCGACATGGGCATGTACGCGCAGACGTTGATGCTCGCGATGGCCGCGTACGGTATCGCGTCGTGCCCGCAGGCGCTGCTGAGCTTCTACGCCGACACCGTGCGCAGCCAACTGGGCGTGCACGGACGAAAGCTGTTGGTGGGCATCTCGTTCGGCTACGCCGAGGAGTCCGCGCCGGTCAACTCGCTGCGGGTTCCGCGGGCGCCGCTCGCCGAGACGACACGCTTCCGCCGCTGACTGCACCAATGTCGTGACTCGGTACAGCTAGGCGGTATCGCTGACCCATCACGACGTTCTGCCGAGCCGGGGCCCGCAGCCTGAGTTTGTGATCGCATCCCGTTGGGCCTCGCGCCGCGAGGGCGTCCGGTGGCGCGAGCGGAGCCCACTCGTGCGTCGGGAGCGCCTCTGGCGTACGCGGAGACCACGCACGTTCCGCGAGAAGGTCCGCTACAAGATGCTGCGCGATCACCGCCCGCTGGTGGTGACCTTCGCCGACAAGGCGGCAGTACGTGACTATGTCACCACGGTGATTGGTGCACAGTACCTTCCGCGGGTGTATGCGATCCTCGATGACCCCGCCGCATTGCGCGAGGTGCGCCTGCCCGACTCCTACGTGGTGAAGCCGACCCACGGCAGCGGCGCAGCCATCATCGTTTCCGGCCATGCACCCAAGGACGCGCGCCTGCCCACCGTGCCCCGGAGTTGGGAGTACCGGCACGTTCGTCCTGAATCCGCACCTCGCGAGGACATCATCAGTATCGCGCAGGGTTGGGTCGCGCAGCTTTACGGCCAGGGGCCGAACCGGGAATGGGTGTACGGGCGAATCCAACGGCGCATCATCGTCGAGGAGATGCTCACCGGCCCCGACGGCGGGGTTCCCGATGATTACAAGTTCTTCGTGTTCCACGGGCGATGTGCGTTCATCCAGGTCGTCTCCGGACGGTTCGGCCTGCGCACACAGGACTTCTTCCGGCCGGACTGGGAGCACCTGCTGCTCAGCGGCGGAGCGCCGTGGGCCGATCCCCGACCCGTCAAGCCCGCTTGCATGAGGGAGATGATCGACCTTGCCGGACGGCTCGGCGGCGACACCGATTTCGTTCGCGTCGATCTGTACGACATCGCCGGGCGCATCGTGTTCGGCGAGCTGACGAGTTTCGCTGCCGGAGGCGACAGCCCGTTCGACCCCGAGTCGTTCAACGAGGATTTCGGGCGGCCATGGACTGTTGCTCGGCGTTACCGATGACGCCCTGCGCGGTCGGTCGCGACCACCCGCCATAATCGCGACATGACCGTGGCGCTGTCGATCGTGGTCCTGCTCGAGGCGGCCGGGCTGATCGCGCTCGGTGTGGTGCTGATCGTGTCGCGGCGGTCGTTGGCGTCGACGCGCCGCGCGCTGGAGCGCGAGCGTCGCAGAGACGAGAAACCCCGCCGCACGCGGAAGCCGATCGGGGTGGCGCCGCTGGCGGTCAAGACGGTGATGCACACCGTGCAGACCGCGGATGCGATCGTCCGCAAGACCCTCGGCGGTTCGGTGCGCAGCTCGATCGACGATCTGGCGGGCTGGGCGCGGATCGAACGACCCGACCTCGCGCGCGTCGTCTCCGCGGACGGACGGGTCGTTCTGATGTTCTCCGACATCGAAGGCTCCACCGAACGCAATGCGGCTCTGGGCGACCGGGAGTGGGTGCAGCTGCTGGAGCGGCACAACACGCTGATCGGGAACTGCGTGGACGACCACCACGGCCACGTGGTGAAAACCCAGGGCGACGGGTTCATGGTCGCGTTCGCCGAGCCGGTCGACGCGGTCCGCTGCTGTGTGGCCGTGCAGCGGGCGCTGCGCCAAAACCTCGACCGCTGGGACGGCATCCGGGTGCGGATGGGTGCGCATGTCGGCACATCGGTGCGGCGCGGAGAGGACCTCTTCGGCCTCGACGTCGTCATCGCGTCACGGGTGGCCGACCTCGCCGACGGCGCTCAGATCCTCGTCACCGATGCGGTGCGGGAATCAGTCGGCGACCCCGACGACATCAGCTTCACCGGGCCAGATGATCTGGAGCTCAAGGGCTTACCGGGTACCCAGACCGTCTACGCCGTGAATTACCTGCCCGGGCCGTAGAGACCGGGTAGCAGGTCGGGATCGCCGGGAGTCCAGGTGTTGGTGACCTGTGATCGCGCGCCCATGGCGGCTGCCCTCTCCAGGAGCCGGCCCCCGAGCTCGAGCTGTCCGTCGTGCGCCTGCAGGTGGTTATAGAGCGCGGATACGACCTGCAGGAAGGGCTGCTCGGTCGCGACGCCGACGACTTCGGCGACTGCGGGGGCCAGCAGCTCGGCCGCAGCGACGCGCATCTCGTCGATGAAGCGCTGCTGCACCGCACCCGGGTGAAGCGACACCGGGTTCTCGAAATCCCTCATATCGATGGTCAATTCGCACAGGTCATCGCCGTCAGCGACGTTGCGGTACCAGACGTAGCTCAGCGGGCGCCGTCCCCGCTTTAATTCCGTCCATCCCGGGGGTCCCCACGACGTGCTGCGCCAATCGAATGAGCCTTGGTGCAGCGCCTCGTGCCCGGCCCGAGGTACCGCAACCAACAACGTGCGACGCTGAGTTCCTCCAGACCTCGAGGCTAGGACGAGTCGGGTGAGTCCAACGGCGGCGTGGCGTATCCAGTGCTGTCCGGTGGCACCCCGGAATCGTCGGCGCCCGGCTCGGCGCCACTCTCATCGGCCGCTTCGCGCAGCTTCTCCGGCAAGCTCTCGTCCCGTTCGGGTCCCGTCATCATGACCTCCATTGTCGGATTGTGGTTGTCTACCCGGCACCGACGGTGTGAAACGGTGGCGCTGCACGCGGATCGCCCTGGCTGCAGGCGAGAGTCAGAGACCGGTCAAGATCTCGACACCGCCGGCGACGAAGGAGTCGAGAGTGTCGGAGGGCAGATCCGGATCGGTGATGATCCCGGTCAGCTCGCTGAGGTCGCACACTTTGAAGGGTGCTCGGGTCATGAACTTGCTCGAATCCGCCAATGCGTAGCTGCGCTGACTGTTCTGCAGCACAGTCCGTTTGATGTCGACTTCCTGAAGTTCGAAGTCGGTGAGGCCTGCGCCGATGTCGATGCCGCCGGTGCCGAGGAAGGCGACGTCAGGATTGACGTCGCGCAGGAACGCCCGTGCGGTGGAACCTGAGATCGACATGTCGCCGCCGCGGACCTTGCCGCCCGGCATGAATACGTCGATGTCGGATCCGGAGCTGAGCACCTCGGCGACCCACATCGACGGGGTGATCACCGTGCCGGTGAAAGATCCGAGCATCGCGCGCGCCACGGCGATTGCGGTCGTGCCGATGTCGACGAAAACCGTGTTGGCGCCGACAAGCAACTGCGCAGCCGACTCGCCGATCGCATTCTTGGCATCAGCGGCGAGAATCGTGCGGTCAGTGAACGAAGGCTCTTTGTTGCTCGTCCGGACCTCGGCGTGAATCGCCCCGCCGCGGACTCGCTGAAGCTGCCGGGTCTCGTCAAGAGTTCTCAGGTCGCGTCGCACCGTCTCGACCGAAACGCCGAGCGCCTCAGCTAGTTCATCACTGGAGATCGACCGACGGGCGGACACGAGCTCGACAATTCTCTCCCGCCGCGTCGCAGCAAGCATGTAGTCCTCCTTTCCACAGGCAGAAGGCACGGGCTCCAGTATCAAAGCGTGCGGATTTATCTGTCAAGTACGGGCAAGAACAGGCGCCAGAACGACGCGCGCAGCAGGAGCAAGTCCAGCGCAGCGAGGCTTTTCCTGACTGTAACGTCCCGTTAATGAACGATCTTGACCGAAAGAGACTGTTGTTGCACACTGTGTCCTGTCTCACGAGGTCGGCGTGACGCCCATCTCTGGTCGCGGGATGCGTGCCGGGAAGCCGGATGTGTTCAGCAACCCGAAGGCCCGGTGAGAGTCCCATCAAGCGATTCGGAAGGGCAGCGATGCGAAGGGCAAAAAAGTTTCTGGGGGTGCTGTGCGTAGCGACCGTGAGCTCGGCGTTGGCAGGCTGCGGCGGCGATATCGTCTCCGAGGTCGGCGGTAGCAGCGACTGCACGCCGTCGGAAGAGAAGGTCATCGGCTGGGACTGGCCGCTGTCCAGTCTTGAGATCTACAAGCCCTTCAACGAAAAAGTCAGTCAGATCGCCACGGAGCGCGGATACCGCACCGTCACCACCACCAACGACGGCGACCTGCAGCAACAGGTCAGTGACCTCGAGGCGTGGGTCGCGCAGGGGCTCTCAGCGGTCGGGACCTACGCCCTCGAACCTTCGGCCATCGAGCCGATCGGACGTCGCGCTCTGGACAACTGCGTCGGCTTCGTCAGTTACGGAACGAATCTGAAGAACCAGGATGCTGCGGTGCAGTTCGCCTGGGATCGCAGTGGCGCCGAGCTCGGCATCAACGCACGCGAGTGGGCGAGGGCACACGGCGGTCCACTCAAGGCGCTGGTGCTCCACGACCGCGACATCACCGCGGGCAAGGAGCGCGACGACGCACTCATGGCGGAGTTCCCCGGTGCCGCGAGCAATGTCGAGATCGTGAGCCATCAGCGAGCGGTCGACACCGCCTCTGGAGAGTCGGTCACCTCCACAGTGCTGCAAGCCCATCCCGATCTGAACATGGTCCTCGCCTACAACGACGATGTCGCCATCGGTGCACGCCAGGCGTTCATCAACGCCGGCTTCGCCCCGAACGACCCGAACGTCTACATCGGTGGCCAGGACGGTTCCCCGTCCGCTCTTCGGCTTCTCCAGCAGGACGGCATCTTCCGGGCGTCCTCGGCCGTGAACTTCGGTGACCTCACGTCCACCGTGGCGAACACCATCGTCGACGTCGCGGAAGGCATCGAGCCGGAGTACGGCCCCCTGGACTTCTCGGTCCTGACTTCCGCTGATCCGGATCAGGTCGCCGAATTCCTGGCCGCATACAACTGAGAGTCGCCCCCCGATGGCCCTGTCTCTGACGAACATCCACAAGTCGTACTCCGCAAATCCTGTCCTGAAAGGAGTGGACTTCGAGGTCCGTGCGGGAGAGGTCCACGCTTTGCTCGGACCGAACGGGGCCGGCAAATCGACTCTGATCAAGTGCATCGGCGGTGCCACCGCCATCACAAGTGGCACCGCCGAGCTTGACGGCGAAGCTCTCGAAGATCTCACGCCGTCGAAGGCTTTCGACGCGGGAATCGTCACGATTCATCAGCACCTCAGCCTGATCGACACGATCAGCGTGGTCGACAACATGTTCTTCGGCGACGAGTTGACGACCTTCGGGATCATCAATCGCGCGAAGCAGAATCGGATCGCACGGGAGTTGTTGGCGCAGCATGGCATCAACGCCACTCCCGGCACGATCGTCGGAGACCTGTCCATCGGGGTGCGGCAACAGATCGAGATCGCGAAGGCCTGGAACAGGACGTCGATCAAGGTGCTGATCCTCGACGAGCCGACCGCGGCGATCTCGGCGAGAGAGACCGAAATCCTCTTCGAGAAGGTCAAATCACTGCGCGACAGCGGCGTGGCGATCATCTACACCACGCATCGCATGGCGGAGGTGTTCCGCATCGCTGATCGCGTCACCGTGATCAACTCCGGTGTGGTCGCGCTCAGCGGCCGGACCGAGGACCTGGCCGCGTCGGACATCCTGGAAGCCATCTCGGCGGGATCCGGCCAACCGCTCGCTGCCCGCGCGGGGCAGGCGCAAACGTTCGAGCGCACGGCGGTCTCCGTCACCGACGGCGCCGGCCCCCGATTCGGCCCGGTGAGCTTCAACGTCGGCGTGGGCGAAATCGTCGGGCTGTTCGGCGCAGTCGGATCCGGGCGAACCTCCCTCTTGGAGAGCGTGATCGGAAGCTACGGCGCCGGAGCCATGTCCGGTCGTATCGAGCTCGACGGCAGCGCCTATCGACCGAAGTCGCCGGAGCACGCGTTCAAGCGGGGGATCAGATTCGTCGCGTCGGACCGGGCGACCCAAGGACTTTGGTCGACACTGACAGCCCGGGAGAACGTGCTCATGCCGAGGTACAAGCGACTCTCGAAGCTCGGGATCCGCAGACCTGCGGCGGAGCGGCGCGAATTCCAGCAGATTGCCGAGGAACTGGCTCTCCAACCGCCGGACCCGCGGATGACAGCCGAAGAGTTCTCCGGCGGAAATCAGCAGAAGATCGTGGTCGGTCGGACCGGATTGGGATCCGCGCCGATTCGGCTCCTGATACTCGACGAGCCCACCCAGGGCGTGGACATCGGTGCCCGGGCGCGAATCTACGACTACATCAGGGATCTCATGAAAAAGCACGACTGCGGATGTCTCGTGGCGTCATCCGAGCCGGACGAGATCCTCCAGCTCTGCGACCGTGTGCTGGTGATGGATGACGGGCGGATCGAAAGAGAGCTTGCCGGTCAGGAAATGTCCGAGCAGAACATGATGCTGGCCGCGCACCAGTTCGTGGGCGTGACCGCCCAAGGAGCAGACAATGAGTAATGACACCCCCACGCTGACCAAGACATCGGCAGTAGGCGCCCTGCGGGGTGACCTGGTGCAGCGCGTGATCCGCTACGTGCTCTTCGCGGGCTTCATCGCCATGGTGATCTTCTTCTCCTTGGCCGCGCCCCGGTTCCTCACCTACGGCAACATCATCAACATCGCTTTGTCGAGCGCGATCCTGTTGATCATTTCCGTGCCCTTCGCGCTCGTGGTGATCACCGGGAAGGTCGATCTGTCCGTCGGCTCGACGCTCGGCCTTTCGGGCGTGGTGACGGGCGTACTGATCACCGGCGGAACCGACTGGCTGACAGCGGCGCTCCTCGGCATCGTCGTGGGGGCGCTCGTCGGCGCGGCCAACGGCGCGATGATCTCGGTACTCAACCTCTCGCCCATCGTGGTGACACTCGGCATGCTGCAGGTGGTCCGCGGTATCGCTGAGCGCATCACGACCCAGCCCCCGTCCGGTTTCGGGGGCGGCATGGCGTTCCTCGGCCGGGGCACCTTGTTCGGGATCCCCGTCCTGGTCGGCATCGCCCTGCTCGTTCTGGCCGCGGGAATCGTCTTCTTGCATTTCAGCGCCTCGGGCCGGCACGTCTACGGGCTGGGTGTGAACACCGAAGCCACCTTCCTGTCGGGCATCAACACACGGCGGTTGTCGTTCATGACCTTTGTCGCCGTGGGCGCTGCCGCTGGGCTCGGGGGAGTCCTTCTCGCCGCCCGGCTCGATTCGGCACCGCCGACCACCCTCGGCGACGGCCTCGAGCTCCAGGTCCTGACTGCCGTGCTCCTCGGCGGTATCGCCTTCAACGGCGGACGCGGAACCATGTTCGGGGTCGTGCTGGGCGTCGCCTTCCTCGGCGTGTTGCAGAACGGACTGCTGCTGCTCAACGTCAGCACGAGCGGCCAGAAGCTGGCCACCGGCGCGGTGCTGCTGATAGCCGCCGGCCTGGAGGAGTTCGGTCTCAAGCGCGGACGCATGCGGGCGCTGATCAAACGTTCGTCATGATGCGGGACCTCCGGTGAAAAGGCGGCACCGATGACAACGGCAGTGTCGCTCGATTTCGGCACCTCCTCGCTCAAAGTGGCTGTCACCGACACCAACCGGGGTGTGCTGGGCGAAGCGGACCGCGAGTACGCCATCCGGCAGCCGTTCCCGACATGGGCGGAACAGGACCCGGCCGAACTGTGGGATCTTGCCGGCGAGGCATGCCGGGAGGCAGTGGCGAGCAGTGCGATATCGCCCGCTGAGGTCGACGCCGTCGTCATCGTGGCGCCGTGGAAAGCGGTGATCCCGGTCTCGGCCGACGGTGACGTGCTGTGCGACGGCATCATCTGGCTGGACGGGCGTGCATCGGCGGAAGGGGCCGCGGTGTCGCACCACTACGGCCTCGAATCGATTGGCGGGCAGTCCTACTGGCCCCGGTTGTTGTGGCTGCGAACGCACCGCCCGAACGTCTGGCAGCAGGCGTCCTGGCTCATGGGACTGCCGACCTACTTCAAGTGGCGTGCCACCGGAGAGGTCGTGACCGACCCCAGCGACGACTTCTTCCGGCACCCGGAACGTCCACTGACCGCTTTCGGTGAACGGCTGGCCCGGGACTTCGGATTCGGCGCTGACACAGAGAAATTCGCACCCGTACGGCCGTGTACGGACGTGATCGGTGAGCTGACGGAGGCGGGCGCGTCCCATCTGGGCCTGACTTCCGGAACCCGGGTCGTCAACGGATTCGGCGATCTTCCCGCCGTCACGCTCGGCACCACCGGATTCTCCAAGAATGCCGCGCACATCTATTTCGGGACGTCGTCGTGGCTCACCGTGGTCACACACGACGGCCAGAGTCTGGACGCGCCGCTGACATTCACCTTCGACGACTCCGTCGGTGGCGCAGTGTTTCCCCTGCAGACAGGCATGCGCGCCTACAACTGGATCACCGACCAGGTGTTCAAGGATCTGGCACCGGCAGGCACGCCTGCCTACTACGCGGAGATCAACCGACAGGTCGCCGAGATCCCCGCGGGATCGGACAATCTGCTGGCGACCCATTGGCTGGCCGGCGAGCTCGCCCCTCTTGCGAAGAGTGCCAAAGGAGTGTTCCTCAACCTCACCGCGAGCCATGACCGCCGCCACATGGTGCGCGCGGTGATGGAGAGCATCTGTTACACCCACCGCCGGCACGTCGAAGAGCTGTCCAGTCGGCACGGCCTCGGGTTGACAGAGGTCGTCGCGGTCGGTGGTGGGGCGCTCAACGAGGTGCTGATGCAGATGCTCGCAGATGTCCTGCAGCGAGACGTCGTGGTCCCGAACGGCGCGCGCCACGCCGGAACGCGCGGTGCCCACATCTGCGCCGAGTCCGCGATTGCGGGTGCTGCCGAACCCGTGCCGTTTCCGGACCCGATCGAAGCGCGCAGGTTCCGGCCCGATCCGTCGAACGCGCCCGAATACGACCGGATGTACCAGCTTTACCTGAAGATCTTTCCCGCATTGAGAGCGCTCTTCGCTGAGCTCAACCACACAGAAGGACCGTGACACCATGCGCGTGCTGTTGACCGAATTCCGCCAGGAGAGCAACAGTTTCTCTCCCGTGACTTCCGACCTGGATTTCTGGCGCGCAAACGGCTGGACGCTGACGGCGGCGGAGCTCCCCGCCAAACACGCCGGTGGGCACACCGCGCTCGGCGGAATGATGGCTGTGCTGGAGCAGTCGGTGGGGCCGGATCTGGAGATGGCCTTCGGTCCCGGCTTCTACGCCCAGAGCGGAGGGCCGGTAACCCCTGAGGTCGTGGAGGAATACCTGACTCAGCTCGATTCGGCCCTCGACGCGGCGGGCAGTCTGGACGCCGTCCTGATCTCGTTCCACGGGGCGTTACAGTCGACGGTCTCGGATGACGTCGAGTCCGATGTGCTGCGCCGGGTGCGGGAACGGGTCGGCCCGAGCTGCCTCATCGGGGTGTCGACAGATCTTCATGCCTTTGTCACACAGGATCTCATCGAGCAGGTCGACGTCCTCTGCGGTTATCAGACTTACCCACATGTGGATCTGGTCGAGACCGGTGCCAGGGCCGCCTCGCTGCTGCTGGACCTGTACCACGGAGCATCGCTGTACGGCGGCTACGTGGCGATCCCCATGATGGTTCCGGCCGCGGCCTACACGACGGGCGTGGGACCGTTCGGCGACTTGATCTCGCACGCGCACACCCTGGTGGCCGACGGTACGCTCGAAGACTTCAGCGTCTACCAGATTCAGCCGTGGCTGGACGTGGAGCGCCCCAGTTCCGCGGTCGTCGTCTACTCGAAGTCCCGGGAGCGCGCCGAGGCGGCCGCCGCTGAGCTGGCGACCCGGTTGTACGCGATGCGCCGTGACCTCAAGGCGGACCTGCACTCGATCGAAGAGATCGCCGCACGCGCGGCCTCGCCCGAGTCGTGCAAGCCGGTCATCCTCGTCGACTCGGCCGACTCGTCCAACGCCGGCGCCCCCGGCGACAGCGCGGCCGTGCTGGGTGTCCTCGCCAGCTCCTTCCCGGGGCTGCGGGCGGCCACGATCATCGCCGATCCAGCGGCGGTGGAAGCGGCGTTCACCGCCGGTGTCGGTGCCACACAGACGTTTACACTGGGCGGCACCGTGGACCCCCGAGCGGTTCCGGTGACGGTCGAGGGGCGCGTCCGGTCGCTGCACGACGGCGGCTTCGACGTCGAGGGGCAGGGCAGCGCGGGCAAGCACATCGAGCTCGGGCGTACGGCGGTGTTACGCGTCGGCGAGGTCGACGTCCTGGTGTGTCACACCATTTCCGGCAACGGCGACCCGCAGCTGTACCGCGCCTTCGGAATCGATCAGAAGATGTACGACCTCGTGGTGGTGAAAGCCAACACGTCGTTCCGCGCCGGATACGAGCCGTTCGCCGGTGAGATCTACCTGGCGGACACTCCGGGTGCGGCCGCGTCGGACATCGAGACCCTGCCGTTCACGAAATCGCACCTGCACGCGTTCCCGTGGGTGGACCGTGCGGAGTTCACGCCGGACGTGTTGGTGCGCACGCTAGGCGGGTGAGCGGGAGTCCGACTTGCGTGCTGCGGTGAGGAGCGTAAGCCTGGTGTAGGCGGCCTGCCCCGACGCGCGGCAGTGCGGCCACCATCGAGCCGGGAGGGGCGATGACCGCTAGTGAGAGCGCAACCGGGATGCCCGATACGCCCGCGCCCTTCACGTGGCAAGCCAGCGACGAGCAGGTCGAAGACCTTCGTCACCGTCTTGCGGCCACACGATGGCCCGACGCACCCGACCATGCTGACTGGACCTTCGGCGCAGACACGCAGTACCTGCGCGAGCTGGTCGACTACTGGGCGCATGACTTCCAGTGGTCGGAGCAGGAACAGGCGCTCGAAACGTTGCCCCGCTTCTCCGTGCCGATCGATGGACTCGACATTCACTTTGTCCACGCCAGAGCGGCCGACGGAACGCCCGACCCGCTTCCGTTGATACTGACCCACGGCTGGCCGGATTCATTCTGGCGCTACTCCAAAGTTGTTCCGTTGCTGACAGATCCCGGACGCCACGGCGGTGATCCTGCCGATGCATTCGACGTCGTGGTCCCCGATCTCCCCGGTTTCGGCTTCTCTCAACGGCCAGAGCGCCCGCTGAACGCCGTGCAGGTGGCCGAACTGTGGGCCCGTCTCATGGACATCTTGGGCTTCGATCGGTTCGGCGCAGTCGGCGGCGATATCGGCAGCAACGTGAGCCGATTTCTCGCCCTGAACTTCCCGAATCGCGTTCTTGCGGTACATCGCATGGACGCGGGCCTGCCGCCCATTGATCCGTCCTCGATCGATCTGACACCGGACGAGCGTCGGTGGATAGCGGGCGCGGCGAAGTGGGGAGCCGAGGAAGGCGCGTACGCCGCTATGCACCGCACCAAGCCGCAGACGGCGGCTACCGCCCTCAACGACTCGCCGGCCTCGCCGCATGGATCGTGGAGAAGCTGCGGGCCTGGAGCGACTGTGGCGGCGATGTCGAAAGCGCCTTCACCAGAGACGAAATCCTCACCAACGTGACGATCTACCGGATGACTTCGACGATCGGCTCCTCGATGCGGATGTATCGGGCGAATGCTGAGATCAGTGCCGCGCAACTGATGCGGCGCATCGAAGTGCCCTCGGGCTATTCCTTGTTCGCCGGTGACATCGTCCGACCGCCGCATGCCTGGCTGCACCGGGTGAGTAACGCCGTCTACATCACCGAACCCGCCCAGGGCGGGCATTTCGCCCCCTTCGAGCAACCGCAGCTCTACGCGGAGGAGCTACGTGAGTTCTTCCGGCCCTATCGGCGCCGCTGACGTTCCGGGAACTGCAGAACGCCGGCAAGAGGTTCAGACACTGCATGACTTCGGATCTGAGCGAAGAGTTTCTTGACGGCGCCGGGCCGCCCGAGCGCAGCGAGGAACGCGATCCGAAGGTGGCCGGGCTGGGACTAGGAAGAGCTCAACCTGGTTGGACGCACACGGGCTCGCCACCCTGGGCAGGTACGCCCCCGACCTGACCGGTGGGCGCGAGACGAAAGGTCTACCGTGACGACTACCAGCCCCGCCCCCTCGCTCGAGGACCATCACCGCATGATGGGCATGCTGACCGGGTACTGGGTGAGCCAGATTGTGCGTTCCGCAGCGGTTTTCAACCTTCCCGGTCATCTGGCCGCCGGTGTCGACACGCCTGATGCGATCGCCGAAGCCGAACTCCTCGATCCCAGCGCAACGCACCGACTGCTGCGGACCCTTGCCTCGCTCGGCCTCGTGACCTCCGATGACGGTGTCCACTTTGCGACCACCTCGCTGTTGGAGACGCTGCGTAGCGACGCCCCGCACTCTCTGCGTGGCATGGTGCTTGCGATGAGTGCGCCAGGCCACTGGTTGCCCTGGGGGCACTTTCCGGACGCGGTCCGCACCGGGGACCGGCAGATCAAGTCCGCGCTGGAGGGGTTCGAGACCGTGTTCGACTATCTCGCGGTTCACCCGGACCAGGCGGTCGCTTTCACCGAGGCCATGTCGAACCTGAGCGCCGCGGCCGCGATCGAGATCGCGAAGGTGGTCGACACCAGCGGTGTTGACTGCGCCCTGGACATCGGCGGTGCGAACGGGGAAGTCGTCCGGGCCATGATGCGCGCCAATCCCGACTTGCGTGGCGGCGTCTTCGATCTGCCGAATGTGGTGCCCGACGCCGAAGAAGCTGCACGCAACGACGGGCTGGGGGACCGCTTCACCGCACATGGCGGCGACTTCTTCGAGTCCGTGCCGTCGGCGGACCTGTACCTGCTCAAGTACGTCCTGCACGACTGGGCGGACGACAGCTGCGTGCAGATTCTCAAGAACTGCCGCGCGGCGTTGCGTGGCGAGGGTCGCATCGTCATCATCGACCACCTCGTCGGTGAGGTCGGCGATCCGGGACTTGCTCCGCTGATGGATATGAACATGCTCGTCATGACCGGCGGCCGTGAGCGAGACCTCGCCGAGTTCGACGCGCTCTTCGTAGCGGCTGGACTGCGCCGCACTGCCGTCAGTCAGGCCGGTCCCCTCGGCATCATCGAAGCCGTCGCGGCCTGACGGCCTGCGGTGCGTCGTTGACACCGCCGCAGCCCACCCCTAGCATTTCTGACTACATGTGTTGTCAGAATGAGCTCGAGGAGGAGCCGCGTGAGTGTGTTGATTCCGACGCGCCACCCTGACCGTCCGCGGCCGATCCCGGTCGGCATCCGGGCCCTCGCGACGGCCATGGCGATCCGCGACCCGAACCCGCACCAGTGGCAGATCCTCGGCGAACGGCTCACCGTCGGCGACGAGCCGATGGATCGCCTGGTCGAGTGGATGGCAGCCACCGGCACCGACCAGACGCGGCCGTTGTTCGAGCAGGCACTCAACGGCGGTATCGCCACTGTGCCGGACGCACCAGCGCCCCTTCGTGAGTTCTTCGACAGCGTGGAGACGCCACCGGACTGGGTGGACCCGGACCTGCTGCGCACAGGGCAGCGCGCGTTGCGGCGCGGCGGGGCCGACGGCATGTACATCGCCCGCGATGTCTCGTTGCTGGGCGGCTACCAGTTCTCCGGTTTCAACAAGACGTTGCTGCGTACCGGTGCGCTGGAGAAGGGTTCCAACAAGCGGTTCGCCGAAACCATGCAGTGGGCGATGGATGTCATCGCCGAAGGCGGTCTGGAACCCCTCGGCGTGGGCTACCGCTCGACCATTCGGGTCCGGCTGATCCACGCGTTCGTCCGTCGGCACGTGGCGGCGATGCCGGACTGGCGCGCCGACGAATGGGGCGTACCGGTCAACCAGACCGACATGGCCGCGACGCTGGTCGGCGCGCTCGTCGCACCGGCGGTGGGCTCGATCGCCATGGGCGTCGTGCTGGCCCCGTCGGAGTTCCGTGCCGTCGCCCACCTGACCCGGTACGTCGGCTTTCTGATCGGCGTCGAAGACCAGTGGCTGCCAAGGAGTTTCCGGGACAGCGTCCGGGTGCTGTCGCACACGCTGTCGGCACTGGCCGCGCCGGACGAATCCAGCAAGCAGCTCGCGGCCCCCATGGTCGAGGACCCGCTGGCGTGGCACTACGACAACCTGCCCGGCCTGCGGCGCCGGCTCGCCCGCGCCCAGCACCTGTCGATCACCAGTGCGTTCCTGGGGCGACGCACGGTGGAGAAGCTGGGCCTGCCGTCGTACGCCCTTCCGTGGTATCCGTTGCTGCGGCTACCGGTGAACCTCGCGCGGAGTGCGACCGCCCTCGGACTGCCGGGAGGTATGGCACGCGCGGATCAGCGCGGGCAGCGCGAGCACGCACAGTTGTTGCGCACCATGATCGGTGAGGACGCGTCGGCGACCATCGGCGAGTCCGCCGCACACGTCAGCCGGGTCGCCTGACGGGCACTGCTATCGGAAAGAGTTCGGGGACAGGCGGATCAGACCAGCGGGAGTGGTGGCGAGCCCAGAAGGTCGCGGTCGCCGTCGTAGCCGTTGCGTAGGGCGGCCGCGACATCCTCGTACGGAGCACCCAATTCGATTGTGCTGACACGATCCAGGCGCTGGTAGTGCTCTGCGTCGTAGTCGTGCTCGAAGGCCTTCAGGTACGCCCGGAGGTGGTCCGACGATCGCGGGCCGACGACAGGGATCAAGGCCGTCGGGGTCAGCGCGGCGCGGTGCCGAAGCCAGGCCAAGGACACCTGGACTGCGGTGGTGTCCGTCTCACACGCGATCGCCAGCACCTCGTCGACCACAGCCTTTTGATGTGCGGTTTCCGCGGCGGCGTTGCTGTCACGGCTCAATCGTCCCGTCTTCCCCCGCCGGTACTTTCCGGTGAGCAGCCCGCCGGCCAGCGGTGAATACACCAGCACCCCGAGGCCGTGGGCTTCGGCCATCGGCAGGAGTTCGCGGTCGGCGGAACGTTCGGCCAGGCTGTACTCGGTCTCAATCCCGATGGGCGAAGCGAATCCGCGCAGGTCTGCTTGCACGGCGGCGCCGGCGATGCGCCAGGCCGGGAAGTTGGAGAACCCGCAGTGCAGGACCTTGCCGGACTGGATCAAGTGGTCGAGTCCGGTCAGGATTTCCTCCATGGGAGTGACGCCGTCGGGAAAATGCGGCATGAAGACGTCCACGTAGTCGGTCTTGAGGCGTGTCAGGCTTGCCTCCAGTGACCGGATCATCGTCTTTCGGTTGTTGCCGGTCGTTCCCGGGCGGTGGTCCTTCTGCGTGGTCCCGCTGTACTTGGTGATCACGACGAAGTCGTCCCGGTCGGGACCGAGGAGTTCACCGAGAACGCTTTCTGCCTGTCCGGCCTGGTAGATGTCGGACGAGTCGAAGGTGGTGCCGCCCGCGCTGACGAAGGCATCGAAGATCTCCCCCGAGACCTCCCGACCGGCACTGGGGTCGGAGGTGCCGAAACTTCCTGTGCCCAGCGCGCACTCGGAGACTCGCAGTCCGGTGCGCCGTCCAAAAGTCGTATAGCGCATCAAAGACTCCTCGAGGATGGCGGTACGGGATATGCTCCCGACGTTACCCATAAAACGAGGGGTCACTCTTTTTTATGCCCAAGGTTGATCAGTCCTACCTCGATGCACGCCGCCGGCAGATAGTGGATGCTGCGCGGAGGCGATTCGCCCGCCAGGGCTTCGCCGGGACATCCCTGGCCGACATCGTCGCCGAGTCCGGCCTGTCCAACGGTGCGATCTACCGGTACTTCGCCAGCAAGGACGACATCGTCGTTGCGATCTGCGAGGACACGACGAGCGAAGTACTCCCGCACGAGCTCACCGCCACCGCCATCGGCGAATTTCTCGAAGACCTCCGTGCGACGGCGCGCGACGACGGTCACGCTCGCCTCGTCGCTCAGATATACGCCGAAGCCGCCGTCTCTCCCACCGTCGCGGCCGTCGTGCAGCAGCAACTCGCCGTCCTGCGGGACACCGTTGCCGCCCTTCTGCCTGAAAGGAACCCGACGGACACCGCCCGTATCGCCGAGGCTTTTGTGGCGCTCTGCGTCGGATACAGCCAGCAGTTGGCCGTGCGTGGCGACGTGGACTCCGCGCCCTTCGCTGCGGCACTGATGGCGATCGTCGATCCGCAGCACGCAGACGATCGATGACGAATGCTCAGGACCGCTAGCCGCCCGATCGCAGTTCCGTCAGTGTCGGGTGCCCGGACCTCAGGCACGTGCATTTGGTGGGCCTCACCCCGTGCCGATTGCCATAGGCTTCGTCGATGGCAATCGGGGAGTGGTCGAAGGCCAAATTCACCCTTCTCATCGGGCTGCCCGTCTTCCTTGTCATCAGCATCCCGATGGTCGTATGGGATTACCGCACAGAGGCTCCGCACCCCAGCGGCGACTGTCTGCACGTGGACCAGGCGATGCGGCACTGGATGCGTGTGCTGCCCGCAATTCAGAGCGGCCTGGGCGATGCGGACGACACCGACCTGGTCTCCGATACCGCCGCGGCAGCCACGGCGATCCGAGGGGAAGCCGAGGCGATCGAGGATCCGGTATTGCGGTCCACGGCGATGACACTCGCCGACAATCTCGAACGGGTCAGCCGCGGAAGCCCGAGCAGTCCACCGAACGGATTTCCGGATCGGAATTACATGGGGGGAATGCAAGATTCGATTTCCACCGGCCACGCCCTGAAGCTCGCGTGCCCGGGCGCCGTCGACGACCGAATGCCTGACGAGTCGTAGAGGTCGGACGGCTGCGGACTCACCGGCGAGTGGGAGCGGAGTCGAGCTGGGCGTTGTCCTTCGGCAAGTGGGGCCGAAGCGCGGCGGCGAAGATGCGGTCGAGAAGACGGTCGGGCAGTAGAGGCATCACCGGGAGCAGTGCGGCTTCCCGGCCGACGGTGTAGCGCGTGCGTGGCCTGCGTGCGGTGATGGCCTTGGCGATCACCGTGGCCGCAACCTCGGCGGGTAGTCCCGATTTGGTCGACGCTTCCGCCTGAGCGTTGACCGCGTGCACCAGGGCGCCGTATCGGCGGCGCTGCTGCGGTGTCATCGCGGCGAGCAGATCGTGGGCGCTGGCGATGGCTCTGCCGAGCATCTCCGTACGCACAGCGCCGGGTTCGACCACGATCACCTGGACCCCGTGGGGGGCCACCTCGCGTCGCAGCGCGTCGCTCATCGCTTCGAGCGCGAACTTCGTGCCCGCGTACGGACCATAGGTGGCCATCGCGACCTTGCCTCCCACCGAACTGATGTTGACCACGCGGCCCCCGCTGTCGATCAGCGTGGGCAGGAGCGCCTGGATCACCGCGACGTGGCCGAACAGGTTGACCTCGAACATCTCTCGCCACTGCTCGATCCCGAAGACCTCGACCGGAACGTTGGCCTGCACCGCGGCGTTGTTCACCAACGCCCGCAGTCGCCGGCCCCGCGGGTCCTCCGATACCCGACCGGCAAGCGCTCGGATCTGATCGGAATCGGTGATATCCAGAATCAACGGCTCGACATTCGACGCCCGGATGGCGTCGGCGTCGCGTTCTCGCCGAACACCGGCGAGAACATGGAACCCCCGCCGGGCCATCTCGCGGGCGGTGGCCGCTCCGATACCGGTAGAGGCACCGGTGACCATCACCAGCTCATTCTCAGTTGACACCGTCATCTCGTGAGTCTTGCGGAGTCAGATGACAGTGTCAACTACGATGGTCGGACTATGAGTCGCGAGGAATCAGCGGCCGCCACCCGACGCGCCCTGCTCGACCAAGCTGCCCTGCTGCTGGACGGCGGAGGTCTCGACGCGGTGACGTTGCGCGAGGTCGGCGCCCGCGCGGGGGTGAGTCGGGGGGCGCCGTATCGACACTTCGCAGACAAGGAGGGTCTGCTGACTGCGGTGGCTGCGGAGGGCTGGCAGCGCCTCGGTGACTACATGCATGAGGTGCAGACCGAGGTTGGGCTTTCACATGAAGGCAAGTTGCGCGCGGCGCTGATCCACGTCATCACGGTCAGCCGGCAACAGCCCCACCTATACCGGCTGATGTTCAGCCCCCCAGCAGGGGACCCGACCGCAGTGGTCCGCGCCGCGCAACGCATGTGCGACGAGTTCCTGGCCATCGTCGCCGACGTCGCCGGCAATGATCGTGCTGAGCGCTACGCCGCCATACTCCTGACTGGCGTGCATGGCGCCGTAGGCCTGGAGATGAGTGGCCTTCTGCACACCGACAAGTGGCAGACCACTCCCGAAGAACTCACCGATAACCTACTCGCGCTCATCAATGACGCCGACCGTCACGCCGACCGAAACTAGCTGGCCAGACACACGTTTCGACGCATCTCGCAGCAGACACTGGTCAGATCTACTACCCGACTCGCTACTCGGAACCTCCCTGCGCGGCCAGCCACTGACGCACGAGGTCGCCGTCGTGCGCCTCCACCGATCGCAGCTCCGTCAGTGTCGGGTGCCCGGCGTCCAGCAGCGCGCTGTCGGTGTCCGGCTCCGGCTCGTCCGACACCTCGACCTCGGTCAGGCGCACACCGCCGTCGCGGACCTCCTCGACCCGTGTCTGCACCGCTCCACCGCGGGCCAGCCGCGCATGTCGGAGCGGGCCCACCTCCGCCGCGGGCCGGTCCGGGACGTTGAGGGAGAGCACGGTGCCGTCGGGTGCGTCGAGGAGCAGCTCCAGCACCGGCGCCAGCAGGCCGGCGGCTGTTCCCCAGTACCGCTCCCCGGTGGGGCGCAGAGCGACGTCGAGCGACACGGCCAGCGCGCGGGTGTCGCTGATCTTCGCGGTGAGGGCCGCACCGACGGTGCCAGAGTGCAGAACGGCCCGACCGACGTTGGCGCCGTGGTTGATTCCGGACAGCACAACGTCCGGTCGGGGATCGAACCAACCGTTGAGCGCGGCGGCGACGATGTGTCCCGGCTGCGCGTGGACCGCCCACGCCTCGATGTCGAGACCGGGTATCTGTCGCTCCTCGACGACCGTGCGGCCATCCCGGCGGACTGCGCTCAGCGCCGCGCTCGCGCCGCTGGCCTGCTCGGCCGGGGCGGCGACGATCACGTCCAAACCCGCCTCCAGTGCCGCAGAGGCCAGTGCGTGCAGACCGGGGGAGTCGATCCCGTCGTCGTTGGTCACCAGTGCACGGGGCACCCGCCGCCCTCCTCCGTCTCCGCGGTCACTTCTTCCATGGATGCAGCTCCACCCGCTCGGCGAGCGTCTCGACGGCCCGGGCACCGCCGGTGCCCAGCCCGTGCCGTACCACGTTGAGCGCCCCGCAGGCGGCGCCGATCTGCAAGGCGGTGTGCAGCGGGCGACCACTTGCCAGCGCGGAGACGATGCCTGCGGTCATGGAGTCCCCGGCGCCCGCCGAATCGGCCGGCTCCAGTGCGGGCATGCAGATTTCGACGACGTCGTCGTCCTCCAGAAGCGCCAGGGCCGGTGCGGCACCGGCACGCGACACCACGACAGTGCCCGCGCCTTCGTCCCGCATGGAATGCATGGCCTTGACCAGATCCCCGGCGTCGTCGGACTTCGCGCGGCCGTCGTTGAGCAGTTCTTCGTGGCTGACCTTGATCAGATCCGGCTTGCCTGCGAGCACCGCTTCGAGTCGCTCGCCGGAGAGGTCGGCGGCCACCTTGCAGCCGTTGGCACCCAGGTCGGTGGACAGTCGCCGGTAGAGGTCCGCAGGCACCACGGTGTCCTCCTGCGGACCGGACAGGAGTGCCCAGCCGTGGATGAGTCCCTCGGTGAGGGTGAGCTCGTAGAGGGCGTCGAGTTCGTGGCGGTCCAGCGGGCTGCCCTCGGCCTCGGCGACGACCTCTCGGCTCCCCGTGCGGCGGTCGTGCACGTACGAGCCGTTGCGCGCGCTGACCGGCACGGCGCGCACGGTGACGTTGTTCATCGGCAGCAGGTGCCCGAGCACGTCGCCGGTCTCCCCGCCGAGCGCCGAGCACAGCACGACCGGCACACCGAGGGAGGACAACATGCGGGACTGCCAGACACCCTGACCGCCGGCGTGCACGTGAATGTCGTCCGCCCCTGACCGGTCCTCGACCGTCACGGTGAGAACGGGTAGGGGAGCGAAGACGACGACGGGATTGGGGTCCTCCGAACCGTTGCGGGGTTTGCTGTCTGCCATGGGCTGGGGTGTACCCACCCTGACGGCGACCCACCCCTGTACATGTGACCGGTTCGAGTGATTCCTCTCTCGGCAGGCTGAGAAGGGTTGCATCCCAATGTGTTCAGCAGCACAGCGGTCGGCTCAGGGCCCGCCCTTCCAGTGCTCGATGCGGTGGTGATCGGGGGTGAACCCGTGCTCGACACCCCAGAGCACGGCCTGGGTCCGGCTGGCCACGTCGATCTTGCGGTAGATCGTGCGGATGTAGGACTTGATGGTGTTCGGGCTGAGGTAGGTCAGCTTGGCGACCTCGGCGTTGCTCTTGCCCTGTGTGATGAGCGCCAGGATCTCCGATTCCCTGTCGCTCAATCCCTCGCCGCGGCCCGGCCAGTCGAGGCCGACAGCGCTGCGTCCCCGCGGCGGGATGTCACTGAACACTGTCTCGCCGGCATGGACCGCCTCCAGCGCGGCGACCAACTCCCGCGCGGGCAGCGTCTTCGACAGATAACCGTCGGCCCCCTTTTGGCGGGCGCTTTCGATGAGTTCGGGGTGAAAATTCCACGTATAGACCACAACCCGGTGAGCCCGCGGATTCGCGACCAACGCCGCGATCTCGTCGTGATCGGATTCGGGCTGGGCGAAGGAGTCGTAGAGGACGATGTCGACGCTGTCGTCGAGGCTCATGTTCGAGTCGATCTCCGCGACGACGACCCGATCGCGGTATCTGTCGAACATGTTCGCCACGCCCATCAGCACGACGTCGTAGTCGTCGACCAGCGCCACCGTGATCGGAGTGTTCGGCGGCGATGCCATGGTCCCCAGGCTACCTACCTAGGGGTGTACCGCCACCCCCCTTAGGGGTGTTGGACTGACATCAGTGTCGAGCAGCCGCCCGACCAATCCCGATCCAGCGCCACCCGGCGCTGCACCAGAAAGGCACGCAGCCATGATCGGACTCATCGTCAGCATCATCGTCATCGGACTGATCGCCGGCGCTCTCGCTCGCCTCCTCGTTCCCGGCAAGCAGAACCTGTCGATCCTGATGACCATCGTCCTCGGAATCGTCGGCTCCTTCGTCGGCGGATTCCTCGGGTACCTGATCTTCCACAAAGACGCCTCGCAGGGATTCCTCCAGCCCTCCGGCATCATCGGCTCGATCATCGGCGCCGTCCTCGTGCTCGTGATCTGGCTCCGGGTCGGAGGCCGAAGCTCCGTCAGCCACCGGTAGCCCGCACGCCCGACAGGGACCGGCCCCGAGCTGTCCGGGGCCGGCCCTGTCGTCCCCGCGCCCCCTGCCTCCAGCGGGCGGTCGCACCGCGCTGATTGAGCAACGCGTTGCTGGGAACCCCTGCACTGCATCGAGGGGATCGATGACGCACGTCCCGACTCAAAGGAATCAGGTCTCACCCATGGCGGACATCATCGAGCTGATCTATGCCGACCACGACTGGCTGCGCCGGATGTTCTTCCGCCTGGACGACGCCACCACCCCGGAGGAGCTCGCCGCAATCTGGGACGTGCTCGGCAAGCGGCTCGACACCCATGCCGACGCGGAGGAGACGGTGTTCTATCCGGCGCTGCTCAAGCACGGCGGCAAGGACGACCCCGGAAACCCCGAAGGTGATCCCGAGGACGAGACCGAAGACGCCATCACCGACCACAACGCGATTCGTGACGCGGTCCGCCGATCCCGCCAGCACGAGCCCGGCACCGACGAATGGTTCGAGGCCGTGATCGCCGCGCGCAAGGAGAACGGCGAGCACCTCGACGAGGAAGAGCGCGAGGCGATGCCCGACTTCATCAAGAGTGCGTCCCTGGAACTGCGCCACGAGCTGGGCATGCAGTGGCTGCGCTTCTATGCCGAACACCAGGCAGGCCAGGGCATCAGCGGCCGCGACAAGGACGCCGCCGACTACATCGAGCAGCATTCCTGACGTCCCCTGCCCGGACCGCCCGCCCGCGTCAGCCGGCAAACACCGGCGGGTCCATGCTGCCTGGCATGGCGTTTACCTCGGCGCACCTTGTGGTAACCGACGCTTGTTGTGATCCACGCCACAGTGAGGGTAGGCCGTGTACCAGCAAGTTCTCGATCCCGTCGCCGGTTCGCTCGCCTGGAGTGCAGCGGTGGCCGCCGTCCCGCTCCTCCTGCTCTTCGTGCTGCTCGGCGCATTGAAGATGACCGCCTGGAAGGCGTCGCTCATCTCGCTGGCCGTCAGCATCGCGGTCGCGGTGCTGATCTACGGGATGCCCGTCGGGCAGACCGTGCTGGCTGCCACCGAGGGAGCCGCCTTCGGGTTCTTCCCGATCCTGTGGATCGTGATCAACGCCATCTGGGTCTACCAGATGACCGTCGAGACAGGTCATTTCGATGTGCTGCGGCGTTCCTTCAGCTCGGTCAGCGACGATCAGCGCATCCAGGCCATCATCATCGCGTTCTCGTTCGGCGCCCTGATCGAGGCCCTTGCCGGGTTCGGCACCCCCGTGGCGGTCACCTCGGTGATGCTGATGGCCCTGGGCTTCCGTCCGCTGAAGGCGGCCGTGCTGGCGCTGGTCGCCAACACCGCGCCGGTGGCGTTCGGCGCGATGGCCACCCCGATCATCACGCTGGGCAAGGTCACCGAGTTGGATGCCGACACCCTCGGCGCGATGGTCGGCCGCCAGACGCCGATCCTGGCGCTGTTGGTGCCGCTCGCGCTGGTGGCGATCGTCGACGGCCGCCGCGGCATGCGCGCCACCTGGCCGGCGGCGCTGGTGTGCGGCCTGGTGTTCGCCCTCGCGCAGTACGCCACGTCGAACTTCCTGTCGGTCCCGTTGGCCGACGTCGTGGCCTCGCTGCTGTCGGCGGCGGCAGTTGTCGCGCTGGTGCGGGTGTGGCACCCCGCCAACGCGTACACCGAACCCGCCGAACCCGCTCCGGTCGCCGTCCGTGCGGGGGGAGACGGTGGTTCAGGTGAGGCCGGCGGCGCGGACGCGCCCGGGGGTGGCCTACGCACCGCCGACGGACCGCCTCCGCGAGGGGGCAGCCGCGGCGCCGGGGACCATCCCGCTCGAGACGACCGGGTCGAGGATTCCCGCGCCGACGTCGTCAAGGCCTACGCGCCCTATGGAATCATCATCGGCGTCTTCGTCCTCTGCCAGATCCCCGCGATCAAGAGCCTGCTCGACCAGGCGACGTTCGCCGGTAACTGGCCCGGCCTCAATGTGGTCGACGCCGACGGAGATCCGTCCACGCTGACGAAGTTCACGCTGAACCTGCTGACCACTCCCGGCACACAGATGCTGCTCGCCGGTGTGCTCACGATGGTCGCGCTGCGCCTGTCGGTCCCGCGGGCGGTCAAGGCGTACGGGGTGACGCTGCACCAACTGCGCTGGGCCATCGTGACCGTGATGACGGTGCTGGCACTGGCCTTCGTGATGAACCTGTCCGGCCAGACGATCACCCTGGGCACGTTCATGGCGGCCGCAGGAGCGGCCTTTGCGTTGCTGTCACCCATCTTGGGCTGGCTCGGGGTGGCGGTCACCGGTTCCGACACGTCGGCCAACTCGCTGTTCGGTGCGCTTCAGGTCACCGCCGCGAACCAGGCCGGCCTGTCCGAGGTGCTGATGGCCGCGTCCAACAGTTCCGGCGGAGTGCTGGGCAAGATGATCTCGCCGCAGAACCTCGCGATCGCCGCCGCGGCGGTCGGCCTCGACGGGAAGGAGGGCGACATCTTCCGCCGGGTGGTCCTGTGGAGTCTCGGCTTCCTCGTCCTGCTCTGCGCATTGTCGGCGCTGCAAGCCTCGCCCGTGCTGTCGTGGATGGTGCCGGCATGAGCGGCCATGGCGTCGGGGTGATGGACGCGCTGAACGATCTGATCGCCGAGCTGCCCGACGGTGTGGTCGTCACCGACCCCGACATCGTGGCCGCCTACCGGCAGGACCGGGCGGCCGATCCGCGAGCCGGCACCGCGGCCGCCGTCGTGCGGCCCACCCGCACCGAGGAGGTGCAGGCGGTGCTGCGCTGGGCGTCGGCGCACAAGGTCGCGGTGGTGCCGCGAGGTATGGGAACCGGATTATCCGGTGGCGCAACGGCTCTCGACGGCGCCATCGTGCTGTCGACGGAGAAGATGCGCGACATCACCGTCGACCCGGTCACCCGCACCGCGGTCGTGCAGCCCGGCCTGCTCAACGCCGAGGTGAAGAAGGCCGTCGCCGAACACGGGCTCTGGTACCCACCGGACCCGTCGTCGTATGAGATCTGCAGCATCGGCGGCAACATCGCCACCAACGCAGGCGGGCTGTGCTGCGTGAAGTACGGCGTGACCACCGACTACGTGCTCGGCCTGCAGGTGGTACTGGCCGACGGCACCGTGGTCCGGCTCGGCGGGCCGCGCCTCAAGGACGTCGCGGGACTGTCGCTGACGAAACTGTTCGTCGGCAGCGAGGGCACCCTCGGGGTCATCACGGAGGCGACGTTGCGGTTGCTGCCGCCGCAATCCCCGCCGTGCACGGTGGTGGCGACGTTCGACTCGGTGCAGGCCGCCTCAGAAGCTGTGGTCGCCGTGACCTCCAAGGTCCGGCCGTCGATGCTGGAGTTCATGGACTCCGTGGCGGTCAACGCCGTCGAGGACAAGCTGAAGATGGGGCTGGATCGCAACGCCGCTGCGATCATGGTTGCCGCGTCCGACGACCGCGGCGCCTCCGGTGCCGAGGACGCCGCGTTCATGGCGCAGGTGTTCACCGAAGCCGGTGCCGCGGAGGTGTTCTCGACCAACGACCCCGTCGAGGGGGAGGCGTTCGTCGCAGCCCGGCGGTTCGCGATCCCCGCGGTCGAGGCCAAGGGTTCGCTGCTGCTCGAAGACGTCGGCGTGCCGGTGCCCAGGCTCGCCGATCTGTGCGCGGGCATCGAGAAGATCGCCGCCGACCGCGACGTGCTGATCTCGGTGATCGCGCACGCCGGGGACGGCAACACCCACCCGTTGATCGTGTTCGACCCGGCCGACGCGGCCATGGCGGAACGGGCTGAGAAGGCGTTCGGCGAGATCATGGACCTGGCCGTCGGCCTCGGGGGCACGATCACTGGCGAGCACGGCGTCGGGCGGCTGAAACGGCCGTGGCTGGCGGGCCAGATCGGGCCGGAGGCAATGGAACTCAACCGGCGGATCAAGCACGCGCTGGACCCCGACGCGATCCTCAATCCGGGAGCCGCGTTCTGACGCACGCGGAAGCCGCTGGCGCCCCCTGACTTACGAGGGAAGCCGGCCGAACGCGAAGTAGGCGAGCGGGCCGACCGGCTGCACCACCGACAGCGTCCGCCACAGCGCCTTCGAGCCGCGAACCGTCGACGCCGGACGTCGCGCGAGGTCGACCAGCATCGCCGTGGTCGCCACCACTTCGAGGACGCCTGCGACGGCGGTCACCTTCTGCTGCGTCGGGGACAGGTCACTCCATTTCCGCTTGGCCATGGATGCCACCGTAGTCGGCCCCCGGCGGTGGGGTCACCGAGGGTGGTCTTTGCCCAGGGGCTGGGCGGAACGGCGCAGATCATCGTCCGACAGCGACAGATCCGTTGCCGCGGTGCGCAGTTCGGTCTGCAGGAGCCGGAGGAGGCCGAGCCGTTGCAGCAGCGGTACCGCGCAGAGTTTGATGTTCCGGCGCAGAAGCCGGCCGCTGGTGCGTGCCAGCACCGTGCCGTCGGTGCGCAACGCCAGGTCCTGGTTCCTCTTCACGTAGGCGTGCATCCGATCCTGGTAGGCCGCGAATGCCGCCGCAGGCCGATCGTGCGCGGCGAGTTCGCCGGCCAGGACGTAGGTCCCGCTGATCGCGATGCTCGTACCTTGCCCGGACAGGAGTGCCGGCGCGTACGCGGCGTCACCCACGAGCGCCACGTGACCGCGGTGCCAGCGGTCCATCCGCACCTGGCTGACGGTGTCGAAGTAGACGTCGTCGGCGGCGGGCAGGGTGTCGATGACTTCTGCTGTGCGCCAACGGTCGCCGGCGAACGCCCGATGCAGCGCATCTCGGATCTGATTCTTGTCGCGGGTGTCGACGCTGCCCGGTTGCGGGTGGACGAAGGTCAGGAAGGCGCGGGCAGCGGCACCGTCGGCGGGGCGCTCGATCAGGACGGTGCGCCCAGGGTGCGAGTAGAGGAAGCCGGTCCCCGGATCGAACATGCCGGTCGGCAGATCCCAGACCGCTGCGTAGGGGCCGAGGTGGTGGAGGTGGCGACTCTCGTCGCCGAAGGTGAGTGCGCGGACGTTGGAGTGGATGCCGTCGGCGCCGACCACCACGTCGAATGTTGCGGGGTCACGGTGGCCGAAGGTGACGTCGACCCCGGCGTCGGTGCGGGACAGCGTGGTGATCGTGTCGCCGAAGGCGTACTCCACACGGTCGGAGGTGGCCCGGTGGAGGAGGTCACTGAGCGCACCCCGGGTGAGTTCGACGTCTCCGACGGCCGAGGAACCGAGCAGACTGCCGTAGTCGAGCGTGATGAGTCGCCGCCCGCCGGGGGCCAGCAGCTGTACCGGCACGTGGCGGTGGCGGCGTGCGGCCATCTCGTCGTACAGACCCATCCGACGGATGACCTCCACTGCCGTGCCCCGGACGTCGATGGGGTAACCGCTGGAGCGCAGCCGGTCTGCGCGTTCGATGATCGTGACGTCCCAGCCGGCCTCGGCCAGCCAGTAGCCGAGCACAGGTCCGGCGACACTCGCGCCGGAGATGAGTGCGGTGCGGGTCGGCATGGTGCACCTCCAAACAGGTTTCGCAGCGGCAAACCGTTTAGCTACACAACCGTTGCTTAAAGGCGACGGTAGCTCGGTGCGATAAGCTACGCAAGTGTCTTCTAATCGCGCGGCCGGACTGCGCCGTCGCGGTGCCGCGCTGGAGGCGGCGATTCTCGACGCGGGTTGGGACCAGCTGATCGAGGCCGGCTACGCGCGCTTCACCATCGAAGCGGTCGCCGCGAGGTCCGGCAGCGCACGGTCGGTGCTGTATCGGCGCTGGCCGACGCGCACGGAACTGCTCGAAGCGGTCATCCGCCACCGCGGCGCAGTCGACGCGATTGCGGTCCCCGACACCGGATCCCTGCGCGGCGACGTCCTGGCGGTCCTGGCTGACTTCAACGACCGACGAGCGGGGATCATCGGCGGCTTCGCCGCGCTGTTCGGCGCGTACTTCGACGAGGCCGGCGTGTCTCCACAGCAGCTCCGTGCACTGTTCATGGGCAACGGGCCGAGCGCGATGGAGACGATCGTGGAGCGCGCCGTGCGCCGCGGTGAGTTGGCGGCTGCGCCACCGGCTCGCATCGTCGAGCTACCGGCCGACCTGCTGAGGCATGAGCTGTTCATGACCATGGCCGCCGTGCCCCGGGTGACGATCGAAGAGATCGTCGACGAGGTTTTCCTACCGCTGGCGACCCGCGGATCAGCCGGCGCTCCACACGCGTCCTGATTCGACAGGTGCAGCGGCACTTCAACGTTCACTTGGTGACGGTCGCAGGAGAGCGGCCGGTGAGACAGTGTCGACAAACCTCCGGGCCGCGCCGGCCAGCCTCTCATCGGAGGTGGCCAGCGCGTCCGCCTGCAGCTGAGTCAGTGCGATGTACTCCGCCTGGTAGGTGTCAGGCCAGTTCAGCTCGGCAGCGATGCGCCAGGCGCGGTCCTGCAGCACCCGGTCGCCGAGGAGTCGGATCCGCAACCCGCGGATGGCGTCGAGAACCTTGCGGCCTGCCCGTTCATCGATCTCTCCGCTGTGCACCGATCCGTACACGAGAGCGAGCGCCTGTGACCGCAGCAAGGTGGGAGCCACCAGGCTGTGCTCCGGTGGAATCGGCGCTCCGCCAGTGGCGAGGTCGATGGCCACCGGCGCATCGATGACGTACACGGTCATACCAGTACGGTCGCACGAATCTCGGGCATTGTGCCACCGCCGAGTATCACTGTCGGGCAGCCTATCCGGCCTGGACCTGCCCGCCGTCGACGACGAGATTGCTGGCGGTGACCCATGCAGCCCGGTCGGAGGCGAGGAAGGCGATCGCCTCGGCGATATCGGCGCCTTCGCCTGTCCTCCCGAGCGGGATCGGAGTGCCACCGGCCTCCGGGGTCTCGTTGCCGATGGCGGCGACGAGCGCCTGTCGAATGGCATCGGCACCCGGGGAGGCGACGTTGCCGGGGGTTACGGCGTTGACCCGCACGCCACGGGGTCCGGCCTCTCCGGCCAGGCCCGCGGTGTAGGTGGTCAAGGCCGCTTTGGCGGCGGCGTAATGCAACATCGTCGCCGGCGGGCTCAGGATCACCGTCGAGGACACATTGACGATCGCGCCCTTGCCGCGCGCGTACATCGCGGGGAGCAGCGCGGCGTTGAGCCTGACGGCGGCCAGGAAGTTGATCTGAAGATCCTTGACCCATTCAGCGTCCTCGATCTCGAGGACGCCACCGAAATGCGGTGTCGATGCGCCGGCGTTGTTGACGATGATGTCGATGTCGCCGAGGATCTCCTGCGCTTGTCGGGCCAGCTGCTCCACGCCGTCGAGCGTCGCGACGTCGGCGACCACGTAGTCCACGCCCTGGGGCAGCGAATCCGGTTCCGAGCGGCCGGAAGTGACGACGCGGGCGCCCCCTCGGACGAACCGGGCCACGGTGGCTGCGCCGATGCCCTTGCTGCCGCCGGTGATGACGGCCGTCTTGCCGGACAGGTCGAGGATGGGCGAGGTGGGCACTTGCGGGGCCACGACGGGGGTGGGCATGGGGCTTCTCCTTCGAGTGGTCGAGCAACGGCCGGCCGATCGTCGACCGCCGTTGTTGACTGTACAGTACATAACTACGGCAGCGAGCATTCCTTCCCCAGTTATGTACTGGAGTGTCGCTAATGGGTATCATGGCGGCATGGCACGCCCCCGCAAGTTCGACGAGGCAGAAGTCGTCGAGGCCAGTCGCGATCTGTTCTGGGATCAGGGATACGCCGCGACGAGCATCGACGACCTCAGTGCTGCCACCGGTCTGGGGCGCGGCAGCTTCTACAAAGCGTTCGGCGACAAGCACAGTATGTTCCTGCGCGGTCTGGAGTCGTACTGCACCGAGTCCGTTGACCGTCTCCGCGCCGAACTCCGAAACCCGGACATTTCTGCCTATGACCGTCTGGTCGGGCATGTGCGGGGGATCGCCGCGGTGACGGCGTCCGACACCGACCGTCGCGGCTGTCTGCTGGCCAAGAGCGCCGCCGAGCTGTCCGCCACGGACCCGGAGGTGGCCAAGCAGGTGAAACGGACGTTGGATGTGTGGCTGCGGGAACTGATGTCCGTCATCATCGCGGCCCAAGCGGACGGTGACATCCCGCCGGACACCGACGCCAAGGCGATGGCCAGCCTGCTGTTGGCCGTGCTGCGCGGGATCGAGGCGCTGCGCAAGGGTGGGGCATCGGCAGCGACGGTCAAGTCGGCTGCAGACCAGGCCATCGCGCTGCTCGGCGCTTCGCCGGCGACTGCCTGAGTACCTACCGGGGTGGGTCCCCGCGCCAGCTGAAACTGTTGACGTACTTGCCCATATCGAGTGCCAACTGAAGATTGGCCGCGGACGGCTTACCGGATCCGAAGTCGGGCCCGAACGCGCGGTACGGCCCCACCGCGCCGGCGATGAGGGCCAGATCATTCTTGACGGCGACCATCACGATGACGCGCATCCGCGTGGAACTGGTCATCGCGCCCTGCGGCCAGAGATCGGCGGCCAACCCGTAGCCGTGCTGGTAGCCGACCATCGTGTTCGGGATCTCGTAGGCGGTCTTGGTGTCCGGGAAGGTCTCGTTCACCAGGGCGGTGGCGATCTCCTGAGCGCTGCGCCCACCCGCGGGGCGGCTGAACAGCTGCATGGTGCCGCCGTCGCCGGCCTGAAGCACCGCAGTGATCCCGTTGTCGTGCTGGGATACCTCGTAGGCCGCGCCGGCGACCGGGTAGGACACCGAGAACGCTCCGTCGGCCGACGTGAACCGGGGGTTGATCTCCACGGCGAGATTGATCGGCGGGCTGCCGCATTCCGGCGGGCAGATATATTTCGGCGCGGGTTTCGAGATCAGTCCGGAAACACCGACCAGCGCACCGGCCAGCAGAACGGTCGTCGCCCCGACAGCCAGCGCGACCTTGCGGAACGAGGTCTTCGGCGGCTGGGTGGCCTCGAAAGTGCCGGACTGCAGCGAATAGCCGGGCAACAGTCCCACGGTTATCTCGCCGGCCACCGGGTCGTCGGCGAGCCGGATCGGGCGGTCTTCGCGCCGGCTCCTGCGCGATCGGCGCGAGGATGCGTGCATGGCGGCACCGCATCTCGCGCAGAACGCGGCATCGGGCACCACGTGATTGCACTCGACGCACAGGATGGGCTCGTCGGTGTGGATCTCGTCCTGCGTCTCGTACAGGAGAGCCAGGTGCAGGCCGACCCGTAACGCGAACAACGCGATCCCGGTCAACGTCAGATGCAATGCCAACTGCCACAACTGGGGGAATCGGGCGACGTCCACCACGCCCAGTGACGCGTAGATGGCGATCACCACGACCGCGATGAGCACGAGGGTGCCGCGAATGAAACCCCGGTTCTGGAGGGCTTTGTTCGGCGGCCGGGTGAACCAGAGTGCGGTACCGATCAGACCGCCGACGGCCGCGGCGGTCAGCGGCATGGTGACGCCGCGGATTCCGGCCTCGACGAGCAAGCCGTCCAAAGGACGCGCGCGATTGACCATCCCGGTGGTGAACTGTGGAGCCAGTCGGGTCAGCGTGGCCGCGGCAGTGAACGTGAGGGCGCCCAACGCGCCGATGGCGTAGCCATCCAAGGCTTCCCGGTCACCCTGCCACGACCATCGGGCCACCAACGCCGGGACCAGCATGAGCAACATGCTGCCCACCGGCACCCCGATCCCGTCGCGCAGAATCCGACCACCGGCGATACCCGCGCCCAGCGGGACACCGTAGGCGCGCGCCAGCGCGACCCCGGTCAGCAGCACCCACCCGACACCGAGGATGGCTCCGAGCGCGGTCGTCAGCACCAGCGTGCTCCGCGGGATGTCCCGGGACACCCCAGATTCTCGCAAGTACAGCGCGAACAGCAGGGGAAGGCCGGTGGACGCGACCGCGGTGAGCGCGGCGGGCATCCGCAGGAATGTGGTGACGGCCAGGGCGACCGCAAGCAGCCCCAGGCCCATCAGGAACACCTTGCGCGAGCGCGGCGGCAGATGCGGGAAGAGCGAGCTGGTCAGCGCCGGCGAGAGCAGTCGCTGTCCGGGGGCGGCACTGAAGGCGCGCTTACGCAGCCAGTGCGGGCCCCGTCCGTCGCGGTGATCGGCCAGCGGCATGCCGCAGTATCCGCAGTATTCGCCTGCCGGCACGGCCATCTGACAGACCTGGCATTCCATCATGCCCGGGGCGGTCATCAGGCCTGCACCTTCTGCAGGATCAGGAGGTTGCGCACGAGATTGTCGACATCCGGGGTGCCGAGTCCGGTGACGAGGTCATAGCCGGGGCCGGCATTGTCGACGGCGTTGCCTCCCAACGTGACATCGCGGTAGGCGGGGCGCGGCGCTCCCTCGGCGATCCGGTAGAGCAACGGGTTGATGTCTCCGATCAGGGATCCGTTGTTCTCCAGCAGATACTGGTTCATCACCGCGGTGAGGGCGGCCCAGATCGGCGCCGACTGTGAGGTGCCGCCGCCGACGACGACCTGGTCGTTGATCACGATCTTCACGCCGGTGAACGGATCGGCGACCGCGGCGACGTCCGGTGTCATGCGCTTACCGGTGTTGCGCTCGGGCGGTACCGCGGCTGCGGCCGCCCGCTGCCAGGGCGGCATATCGAACAGGGTCGAGACGCCGCCACCGGTGCCCTGGGACAGTGGGACATCGAACCAGGTCTGCTCGGATACCCAGGTGCCGTCCGCGTCGGTGGACAGGGTGGTGCCGCCGACGCTGGTCATCTCGGGCAGCGAGGCGACCGAGTCCAGGCCGACGTCCTGTTCACTCGGTGGTGACGACCAGTCCTGCCCGCCACGGCATTCCATGCCGGCGAGGTCGCCGCTGGCGTTGTAGGCCGTGGTGCCGTGTGATTGGGCGGTGCGCAGTGCTGACCGTACCGGTGCGAGGTCGGCGGCGGTGATGAGCTTGTCGCAGCCCCAGCCGATCGAGAAGCTCCACACCGCGCCGGGGAAGCGGCGGTCGGTGTCCTCGAGCATCTGGCCGATCTTGCGGTATCCGCCGCCACCTTCGACGGTCGGGCGAGCGTTCACCACGACCTTGCGGGCATCAGGTGCAATCGCGTGTGCCACTTGAAGATCCATCGAGAGCTCGCCACGGGGTTCGCCGGGCGATCCGCCGACGACCTCCGGGGTGAACTGCGGCAGGCCGAACATGGTGGTGAACGTGTCGAGGTCGGATTGCCGGAAACCGTCGAAGGCGAAGATCACGATGGTGATCCCCTTCCCGGTGAAGCCGGCCCTGGCCAGATCGTCGGCGTTGTAGGTGTTCAACAGCGCATCGGGGGCCAGTCCCCGGTCGGGGACATCGAGCGGTATGTGGTCGGGACGCGACATGTGATGCGGGGTGTAACTGAGGATCCGGCCGATCTCGGACACTTCGGTCCGAAGGTGCTCGGGCACCGTGGGCTGGTGCGGGGAGGCGTAGAAAAGTTGGCCCTTCCGGCCCCGGTAGTCCCGCACGGACACGTCGAACGCCCGCTCGACGGCATCGGGGGATCCCTCGACGACCACCCAGTCGTCGCCGGGTCGCCAGTGCACTGACAGCGACTGGTTCCGAGCCCAGTCGATCAGCGCCGTCGGCTGAGACCGGTCGGTCAGGCTGGCGGTGAACTCGATGCTCGGCTCACGCGCCTGCCCGAGATCGGTGGACGCATCGAGCAGCGATGCGTAAGGACCCTCGATGAGCTTGTCGTCGGGGCGCCGCTCGCTGACGGCCAAGCCGATACCCATCAGCGCTGCTCCGACGAGCAGCATGGCGGTCAGCAAGCGAACGGTCGCCGTGGTCATGGCTCCGGCACGAACTCAGGACGTGCCCGGACAGGGCCCGGGCACGCCTCGGTCACTGACCGTAGCGTTCGCGGTTCGGGTCGAGCGTCGGCTGAGGCGCCTTGACCGGAGGTGTGAAGAGACCCGGCGCATTGGGGTCGGGGGCCTTCTCGGTGGGGCTCAGCGACGGCTCGGTGGTGGTGGTCGTCGTGGTGGTGGGCTCTTCGGGGGTACCGCTGTCGGTGCTGCACGACGCGGTGAAGCCGATCATCGCAAGGATGGCGGCACCGCCCACCGCTGCCGAGACCCGACGAACCAGACGGGGAGATGCCATGTTCATTCCTTTGCTCGTTCTTTTCGTAGTGAAACTTCTGCCAGCGCGAAAACCGGCAATACGCTGCGTCGCGGTCCCATTCTATGAGTGAGATGTGAGATCAGGGGGTGTAACGCAGCGCCTGTCCGTGCGCATTCCCCTGTGCTGCCCCCGCGGTCGCGGTACCCCGCCGTCGATGAGGGCCCGGTTCCGCACTTTGCGCGCCGCGTCGCGCGAATGTCGTTACATGATCGCCATATTCGACCGCTGCTTTGCCCGCTCGGGCCGGCATAGCCGAGCACGCGATGCGTATGGCGGTGCATGGAGCTCGACTCGGGAGCAGTGCTGAGGAGCGGGTGAATGCTTGCTTCGCGCGACGGTGCGATGCTCATGCGTCCCTCCCGAAGCGCGGTCGCGGTGCGTGCCGGAGCCACCCTAGCACGAAGGACCGATATTCGCGCGAAGTATCGATATTGTGTGCAAGGAGCCATCAAGGCAGTGTTGAGCCTGCACAGCGCTACAACAGCCGGTCCGACGACCGGTCGCCCGTCGCTGGGCGCGTGGGGACTTCGAACTTGTGTGGACGCAGGCCCGCGGAGTTACCGGCGGTGTCGTGTGCGACGGGCCACGGTGGTGAAGGACTCATCGATCAACGCGAGCGACGTCCTGGACGCCGCCGCAGGCGAGCGCTCCTGCTCGAAGACCGACAACTCCGACGAAACTCGTTCGCGCAGAACCTAAGCGGCCACGCGATCCGGCTCATCGGGTCGGCTCGCCGAATGTGAGCGGCTTCAGGCCGCGTCAGGCTTTGGGCCAGCTGGAAAGGGCCAGCTCGGCAACGGCTTACAGCGCGGCGCGACCTCAAGGCATGCGCCACTCGCAGCGGCCCAAGCGCGGGCAGACGTCAGATCTTGCCGGCCGGGAACATCGTCTTGACGGCCTGGGTGATGTTCTCGCGGGCGTTGGCGGCGCTGGTCGGGTCCAGGGAACCGACCGCCACGACGTAGCGGCGTTCGGGTCCGATCACGCCGGTGGACACGTGCAACTGGTTACCGCCGTTCCAGCAGCAGAACCAGCCCTGCTTGACCGCGACCTGCTCGGCGTAGAGACCCTCGGGGATGCCGAAGCGCTGTGGGTACCCGTCGTTTCCTGTCGGCGTGAACTGCGCGAGGTCGCCGATGATGAGGTCGGCCTGTTCGGGTGGCAGCCCACCGGTGCCGTTCAAGAGCATGTCGTAGTAGCGGACGAGATCGCCCGCGGTGCTCTGGGTGACGTCCCAACGTCCGTTGTAGGGCGCGGTGGTTCCCGTCAGCCCGTACCGGCCCACGATGCGCGCGATGACGGCGTTCTGACCGCTGCGGTCCCAGAAGGTCTGGGCCGCGCTGTCATCGGAGGAACGCAGCATCACGTCGAGCGACCGGTGGTCGGCCGGGGATAGTTGCGTCTCGCCCTGCGACTCCCGCAGCAGCAGGTCATCGGCGATGAACAGCTTGACCACGGACGCGATCGGGAAGGGCTTGTTGCCTCCGCCGGAGACGAGTTGACCGGTGGTGCGGTCCAACACGGCGACCTCGATGTCGGCACCCGATGCGGCGGCGTCGGCGGTGGCCTGCTGGACGCGCGCGTCGAGTCCGGTGAGTGCCTCGGTCGGCGGGTCGGGCGGCGCTGAGGGCAGCTGCGGAGGTGGGGCCTGCGGCGCGACAACGGTTGCCTGCGGGGCGTTTTGGGTGGCCGGGGGCGTCCCCCAGACCTGTGCTTCACACCCGTTGACGAGCAGCGCGACGCCGACGATCGCCGCTGCCGTCTTCGTCCGATTGAGCGGCCGCCGTTGACGCATCAGTCTCCTTCGGGCAGGTGGTCTTTCACCGGGGTCGGGGTCAACGCTGTACCCGCTGATACCTAACCTAATCGTTGCTGGCGGCGCAGCGGGGTTCATGGCTCAGCCTTTGAGTGCCCGGTCGTCATCGATCTGCGGCCACCGCATCGTTGGTGCGCAGCGGCGGCAGGACCGCAGGCACGACGAGGCGGCGACGCATCCGGCTGCTCGACGTGCGGAACAGGTAACCGAGTGTGGTGACGTTGCCGCGGAGGTCCTCGCGTCCGGTCAGGTAGGTCCAACGGTGCCGGTCGGGCAAGGAGAAGAACTGCTCGAAGAAGCCGGGGACCTCGTGCGGAGGCATCCGCAGTAGCGCTTCCAAGCCGATGCGCCTCAGGTGGTGGACCACCCGTGCGGTGGGTGGCCACACGGTCTCCTGGGCGGCTGCGAGCGCACGATCCGGTCCGTCCGGCAGGTGCGCGACCAGAGCGGCGGCCACCCGTGGGGCCAGCGTCAGCGACGAGGCCAGGCTGAATCCGGTTGCCGGGTGGATCAGTGGCGCGGCCGCACCGAACCCGAGCACGTCGTCCCCGCGATGTCGCGGATGGTCGACACGGAACGAGACCTTCTCGCTGCGGGCGTCTTCCGGGGGACGGATGTCGTGACGCTCGAGTCGGGCATGGAGCCGTCGCCGCAGTGTCGACAGCGGTAGTCCGGGCCTGCGCGCCAGCGAGGTCTCCTCCAGAAGCACCCGGCCGCCGCCGAGTGGGACTGCGTAGAGGAACGTGGGCCAGCCCGTCTCGCCGTGGTCGGCGCGCCAGTCCATGAACAGTGCCTCACCGGGCGCGGCGACCAACGGCGCGGCCGTGTCTTCGTCGACGATCACCCCGTACGCGGTCTGCTCAGCAGGGGTGCGGCCCGACGGAGAGCGGTCCAGCGGACGCCACCGGCCTCCGGCGTCCACGACGACCGAGGCGCGCAGATGCGTTCCGTCGGCCAGCGCCACCACCCCGTGCCCAGGGGATCCGACGACGCGCCCGGTGTGCAGTCGCACCCCGGTCAACTGGTCGGTGAGGTGTGCCTGGAGGGCGGGCACGTCGAGGACGGCGTAGTCCCATCCCAGGCGGTGCTCCGTCTCCGCGATCACCCGGCCGGCCGCACGCGCTGCGACCACGGAGGCCGGGAGATCGGGCGGAAGCTCACGGTCCCACATGCCGTAGGTCGCAATCCAGGGCCGCTCTGGAGCGGGGTCGACCAACCCGGTGTCCAGCCCGCGTCGTTCGCACGCCCCGGCCAGCGCCAACCCCGCCGCCCACCCCCGACGACCAAAACGTCCATGCGTCCCATCGTGCCTTCTCGTGTGCCGGCTGCGATCGAGAAGTCGGAGCGTCCACCACCACGGATGTGGGGCGAGTGGACATCGCCAAGGCCAGTTCGTAACCTGTCCGAGGCATAGCAATTCGGGCCAGGATCGGTCCCTCTCAGCGAAGGATCGTGACAATCCGTATGACCCCGGTGCGCCAGTCACGACGGCGAACGGCGTGCGGTTCGATGGCCGCGGTTCTGATGTTGGCCATGCCGGTCGGCGTGGTGCAGGCCGACCCTGCCGCTGACGCGCTGACCAGGCTCAATGAGTTGTCCAGTCAGGCGCTGCAGACGCGCGAGGCTGTCACGACCGCCCAACGCGATGCCGATGCCGGGTTGGCTGCCCAGACCGCGGCCGATGACCGCCACCGCACCGACTTGGAGGCATTGGCGGTCGCAAACTCCCAGCTTGCGCCCTATCAGGCGGCAGTCGACCGGGTGGCGGCCATGGACTACACCAGTGGCCGTGACGGCCAGGCGGCGGCGGTGCTCAACGCTTCCTCGCCGCAACATCTGCTCGACCGGCTCTCGGTGCAGCGGGTGGTGGCCGCGACGACCGCAGAGCAGATGCAGGCGTTTCGAGCAACGCGGGAGCGCGCGTCCGCGGCCGCCCAGGCCTCGGAGAAATCGGCCGCCGACGCGCGCAGCGCGGCCGAGCACGCAGCCGCGGTGCGCGCGGAGTTGCAGGCAAAACTGAGCGAGCTGCTGCGTCAGATCGCGGCAGCGGAGGCCCAGTACGCGGCGCTGACCCCGCAGCAGCAGGCGATCGTCGACAGCGCGCCTCCGCCGCCGGCCGCGATGCCCGCCGTGCCTCCCGGCGACGTCGCTCCGCCCCCGATCGTCGCCGTCCCGGACACCCCGGACGCACTGCCGATGGGTGTCGCGCGCGAGGCCGGTCTGCAGCCCAACGCCATCCTGGCCGCCAGGGCCGTCAGCCAGCAGTTCCCGCAGATCGCCAACATCGGCGGCGTCCGGCCGGACTCGAAGCCGTGGCATCCGAGCGGCCTCGCCATCGACATCATGATTCCCAACCACAACAGCCCCGAGGGCATCGCGCTGGGCGACCAGATCATGGCGTACGCGCTGGCCAATGCGGGCCGATTCGGGCTACAGGACGTGATCTGGCGCGGCACCTATTACACGCCGGCCGGCCCCCAGGCGTCGGGATACGGCCACTTCGACCACGTGCACATCACCGTGCGGCCGCGCCGCTGAGACACGGGGGAGCGTCATCGGAGGTGATGGTCAGGGGATCAGAACCTCCACATCCTGCTTCAGCAGGTGATCACGCCAACTTGCGTCGAGTTCGTTCGTGATGAGCACATCGACGTCCGACCAGCCGGTTGAACCGGCGATGGCGCGCTGACCGAGCTTCGACGCATCCGCGAGGACCACCACGCGTCGGCCCTGGCGCGCCATCGCTGCGGCGATCTCGGCATCCGCCAGGCTGTTGAACCGCACGCCGAGCTCTAGATCGATTCCGTCGCAGCCGATGAAGGTCGTGTCGACGGTCAGTTGCGATATCGCCGAGGTGGCAAGCGGTCCGCTGGTGCCGAAGGACGATGCGCGCAACGCGCCGCCGATGACGATGACCTCGATCTCTGCAACGCTGGCCAGACGCTCGCCCAGATTCAATCCAGAGGTGGCCACCCACAGCGGCTTCTGCTGGGACACGAGTTCTTCGGCCAGGGCCAGGGTCGAACTGCCGTCGTTGAGCAGTAGCGACGACCGTGGTTTCGCCAAATTTGCCGCCACCAAAGCTATTTCGCCCTTCTCGCGCGCGTTGCGGCGGCGCCGAAGCTCGAACGCCTCGTCGAGGGTGCTGGATGTCGTGGCAGGCGCCGCGCCACCCCGGACGCGGCGCAGCAGGCCGCGCTTCTCCAGTTGGCCGAGGTCGCGGCGAATGGTGGGCATGCTGGCGCCGGTGGCGCGTTGGATGTCGTCGATCGAGGCGAAGTGCTGACGAGACAGCAACTCGAGCAGCAACGAGTGACGCTCCTCGGCATGTAGGTCAGGCACCCGTACACCTTAACTTCGATCAATATCGATCATTCTGTTGCAGACACTGATCGGTTGTGATCTGATTCGCAGGATTGTTGGCCGAGGAGAGGATGGTCGCGTGGCGGCGCACTCAACAACCGGGGATGGGGCGGTACCGCCCTTGACGCGGCGGGGTCCGGTGACCCGGGTGTGGGCCGGCATTGATCAGGGCACCACCAGTACCCGTACCAACCTCTATGACGACGCCGGTAACTGCGTGGCGACGGCGCGCAAACGCTCGCATACCGCGCATCCCCTCCCGGGCTGGGATGAGCAGGACGGCGACGCGCTGGTCAATGCCATCGAAGAGACGGTGCGCGAAGCCGTCGCGTCGGTGCCCGGTGCGGAACTGGCCGGAATTGGGTTGGCCAACCAGGGCGAGTCCGTCATCGCGTTCAACCGATTGACCGGGGCGCCACTGTCGAAGGCGATCCTCTGGTCGGACCGGCGTGCCGGAACCATCGTCGACCGGGTTGCCGGCACGCCCGCAGCGGCGGGTGTCGAGGAGGTCACCGGACTGCGGCTGGATCCGTACTACTCGGCGGCGCGCATCGCGTGGGCACTGCTGAACCTACCGGAGGTAGCCGCTGCGGCGGCCGACGGCACACTGGCCATCGGCACGCTCGACACGTTCTTCATCCATCGTCTTGCCTACGGCGCGTATGTGACCGACCCGTCGACGGGTAGCCGGACACAGCTGATGGCGTTGGACGACCTGCGGTTCGATCCGGAATGTGCGGCAGCCTTCGGTATCGACGCCGCTCTGCTGCCGGAGATCGTGGACACCGTCTTCACCGAACCGCTGCCCACCATCCTGGGCGCGCCGCTGTACGCCAGCGCGACCGATCAACTGGCCGCGCTGGCCGCGCTGGGCGCGATCTCGCCTGGCGACACCAAGATGACGTATGGGACAGGGTGTTTCATCGACACCAACGTCGGTGCCCAGCCCTGCCGGCCGGGCCACGGCCTGATGCCGACCTACGCATGGACCATCCCCGGCGAACCCAAGGCGTGGGCGATCGAAGGAGGCGTCTTCAGCGCGGGCACCGCCGTCGACTGGTTCGTCGGGTTGGGATTGGCTGAAAATGCCTCTCACGTCTCCACATTGGCCGCATCCTGTAGCGCGGCAGAAGACTTCGAGCTACGGATGCAGCATCCGGTGTTCTTGCCGAGTTTCACCGGCATCGGAGCCCCGTGGTGGCGTTCGGACGCGGCGGGCGTGCTGGCCGGTCTACGAGCGTCCTCGGATCGCCAGGACTTGGCGTTCGCAGTCCTCGACGGGATCGCCCAGCGGGTGGCTGACGTCGTCGACGCGGTGGACGCCGAACTCGGCATGCCTGCCACCTTGCGGGCAGACGGCGGCCTCAGCGTCAATCGCACGCTCATGCAACGGCAGGCCGACCTGTGCGGCAGGCCCATCGCCATCGCCGACCACCACGACAACACGGCCGCCGGTGCTGCGGGGCTGGCTGCGATCGGCGCAGGTGAACTGGATCTCGGCGGCCTCGCGACGCGGGCTCGATTCAGCTGCACCATGGAGCCGACGCTGCCGGAGGAACAGCGTGTGCCCGAACGCGCACGATGGCGCGCATTCGTCGAGGCATCAACATCTCTGGATCCTCCCGCACTGACCGAAGCCGCACGCCGACGCACCGAAGAACGGGACCGATGAGTAGTCAGCACTATGACATCGCGATCGTCGGCGGCGGCGTCATCGGTGCCGCGATCGCCGCCGAACTGTCGCGCTACGCGGTGAAGGTGGTGTGGTTCGAGGCGGCCCACGATGTCTGCGAGGGTGCCAGCAAGGCCAACTCCGCCATCGCGTGCAGCGGCTATGACCTGCCGGCGGGGAGTCTGGAATCCGACCTCATCCTGGAGACCAGTCCCCAGTGGGAAACCATCTGCCGGGATCTCGATGTGCCCTTTCGCCGAATCGGGGCCCTGTCCCTGGGTTTCGACGACAGTGACGGCCCCTCGCTGCGGAATCTGGCGGCGCAGGCGACCGATGCCGGCGTGGAGGTCGAACTGATCTCGGGGTCGGCGTTGCGCAGGGCGGCGCAGACAGCGGCCCCCACCGCGGTCGAGGCACTGCATGTCCCGGCCGAAGGCATCATCGACCCGATCCGGCTGACCATCGGTTTCGCCAAACTCGCGGTGCTCAACGGTGTGGAACTGCGCCGATCGACACCGGTGACCGGGTTCTGGCACAACGCCGCGGGCGCGATCAGCCATGTCGTCACACCCGCGGGCGCGGTCTCGGTCGGCGCCGTGGTCAACGCGGCTGGGGTCAACGCAGACCACATCACCGATGCTGCGGCCGCCGAACCGATCACAATGTGGCCCCGCAAAGGACAATTCCTTCTCATCGACCGTGCCGTCGGCCACCTGGTGCCCAAGATCATGTGCACCGTACCCACCCCGCACACCCGCGGCATCTACGCGGTTCCCACCACCAACCGCACGGTATTGGTCGGGCCGACCGCTGTCGACGGACAGGACCGCGCCGACAGGACGACTGACGAGGCGACGGTGGAAAAGGTGTGGGCCAGCGCCCAACGCCTCCTGCCCGAAGGGATCGACCGGCGTTACGTCACCAAGGCATTCGCGGGCCTACGACCGGCGAGCGATCACACCTATCGACTGGAGGTGTCGCCCAAGGTGCCGAACCTGGTGCACGCCGCAGGAATCCGCTCGACTGGTGTGTCCTCATCCCCGGCTGTCGCGCGGCACATCGCAGGCCTCATCGGCAACGGAATACTGGGATTGAAGCCGAAAGCCGCACTACACCAGTCTGTTCCGTTCATTGCCCGCTTGGCGGAGAGCGCCACGGACAGCGCAGCGGTCGACTTCGCGTGCCGGCCCGGTGCGCCGCCGGACCAGCGGCCCATGGTGGTCTGCGCGTGCGAGCACGTGACGGCGGCTGAGATCGCCGCGGAATGCCGCGGTCCCGTCCCGGCCACTTCGCTCGACGCGGTGCGCAAGCGGACCCGGGCGACCGCCGGGCGGTGTCAGGGCGCCTACTGCTCGGTGGGTGTGAGCTTCATACTGTCCGCGGCCACAGGGCAGCGGCCCGGCGAGATCTCCCAGGGCGAACCCGGATCGCAATGGGAGAGCAACTCGTGACCGCCACCGCACACATCGTGGTCGCCGGATCGGGGCTGCTCGGCCTGCACGCCGCCATCGCGCTGCGCCCTGCTGCGGATGTCACAGTGTACGAACGTCTTCCGGTTCCCGGTGGTGAACAGTGGGAGCATCCAGAACACGCCCGGTTGGTCCGGCGGGCCCACCGCAGCGGAGTCCGGTTCGCGGCAGGCACGCAGGTGATCCGCTGGGAGGGCGACAGAGTGTTGGCCATCGGCGAACACGGTGGCCTCACCGCTGCCGACGCACTCGTCGTAGCCACCGGGCACCGGCCCGCGAACCGTAGCGAGTTGCGGATCGACGGGGACCGGTGCGCGGGCGTCGTCCCGGCCACGCTGGCTTTGCACCTGCTGGCACAAGGCGTCCACCTGGGTTCAGAGGTCGTCGTCACCGGCGACTCGCACTGGGCCGAAGAGTGCATCGCGGCAATGACCACCGGCGCGCGCCCCGCGGCATCGATCCACTGGCTCGGTCGGGAAGGCCCGGCGCCACATCCCGCGGTCACCACCAGACCGGATCTGCGGGTGACCGGCGCGCACGGCATGCCCCGTATCCGCGGCGTCAGCGTGCAGGATACGGCCGGCCGATCCGGGTCAGGCGTCGAGCACCTCGTGTGCGACTGCCTGATCCTGGCCGGGCCGGCGATCCCGTACCGCAACATCGACGGCGCCGTCCTCGACGACGACACCGTGGTATTCGCCCAGCGCTCGGGGCGGGAGTTCAAGACCGCCGACCAGATCGGTGCTGCCGCAGCCCGGATGGCGATCGAGCGTGCCAAAGCACCACAGCACCAGCATGTCCCACCGGAGCCCAGGATTGGATCACCGCGATGAAAGTGACATCTCCGGTCGGAGAGTTCCCCTACACATTCGAACGGGTCCGAGTGCAGGGCACGCGGATCGTGGCCGAGGGGCGGATGGGGACGTGGCCCGCGCGGATCGAGGCCGGCGCAGACGACATACCTAAGCAACTGTGGATAGCCGCCGCGGCCGTCACCGGCGTCGCGCTCTCCGTGCGCGTCGGCCGAAGGCGAAGTCGCCTGCGCAGCAAGACCTGACGTCCACCCACCACAACACCTCACGCCCCCTGACGGCGCGCGGTCCCGCGGCGCTGCATGCATGATCGAAGGGAAACTCCACCATGGCCTTGCTGGGAAACATCGTCATCTATCTGATGATGGCGTTCGTCCTGATCGGCGCCTTCTCGTTGGCGTTCCGCGGCGACCGCGGGATCGGTCATGAGTTCAAGGAGGGCATCTACGCCCTCGGGCCGCTCTTCGTGCCCATCGCCGGCATCATGGCGGCCCTGCCGTATCTGTCCTGGTTCGTCGAACACGTCCTGGGCAAAGTCTACGAACCGTTCGGTGCGGATGCGGCCATGGCGGCCACCACGCTGATCGCCAGCGATATGGGTGCCTACCAGCTGGCCGAAGTCACCGCCGACTCGACCGGTGCATGGATGACCGCCTCCGTCAACGGATTCCTGCTCGGCGCCACCATCTCGTTCATCATTCCGGTCGGGCTGGCGATCCTGGATGTGCGTGACCACAAGTATTTCGCCCTGGGCATCATGAGTGGGATTCTCACCGTGCCGCTCGGCGTCGTGGTCACGATGGGAATCCTGATCCTGACCGATTCCACGGTGCGTGACTCGGCGGTCACCGATGGCCCGTCGACCGCCACCCTCGACGGCTTCGGTTTCGGCGACGTCCTGATCAACCTGCTCCCGGTTTTCCTTGTCACCATCGCGATCGCCGCTGGCCTGTACTTTGCGACCCGCGCCATGATCACCGGCTTCATCTGGTTCGGCAAGGGACTCAACGCGGCCATTCTGGTGGTGCTGGCATTGTCCATCGTCGAGCACGTGACGGGCTTCTTCAGCGCACGGATGGGCGCCTGGGGACTCGACCCGATCATCGCTGACGCCGACGATCAGATGCGGTCCCTGGAAGTGGCGGGCAACATCGCGATCGTCCTGGCCGGAGCGTTCCCGCTGGTGTACGCGATCCGGACCTACCTCGACAAGCCGCTGACCGCCGTGGGCACCCGCGCGGGCATCAGCACCGAGGGCACCGCGGGCCTGCTCGCCGCGACGACCAACATGCTGGCCGCGTTCCACCTCATCAAGCACATGCCGGCCAAGGACAAGGTGTTGGTGGTCGCTTTCGGCACCACCTGTAGCGCACTGATCGGTGACCACCTGGCCTTCACGGCCAACTTCCAGCCGAACCTGATCGCACCGTTGATGATCGGCAAGATCGTCGCTGGTGTCACGGCGATGCTGCTGGCGTTGTGGATCGCGGTGCCGACGGCCACCCGGATCGAACGTGAACGGGCGGAGCTGGACTCGGTGGATCCGTCATCAGAGGACGACGACAGGGTGGACCCGGTGGCACCGAACCACGCGTGAGCGGACGTCAGGGGTGGAAGTTCCACTGGCCGCAATCCTGCGCCAGCACGTCGTTGACGTCGACGCGGATGCCGCCGACGATCGGTCCCGGATTCGAGGCGGTGTCGATGATGCGCTGGTACAGCACGGCGCCGGGGTAGATCTGGCCGTTGGACCAGGAGCGGGTCTGCCAGGCCCAGACACGGCCGGGCGTGCGTGACTTTCCGATGACACCGTCGGCCGCAGCCCACTGGCACGGTCTGATGCCCGCGTAGATCCCGGTGCGCTGCACGCCGATGACCGAGTTGATGCCGCGGAACCACGGGAGTGCGAGGTCGTTCCAGGTCTGGCGGTCGATGTCATCGTCGACGCTGAAAAAGATCGGTGCACTCTGGCCGCCACCAGCGGCGGAGTGCAACGCCCAGCCGGTGCGGGCGTCGGCGACGCCGCCTGCGTACCCGCGGGTGAAGTCCGACGGTGCCGTTCCGCCAGGCTTGCCGTACTGGTAGTTGCTGACGATCACCAAACCGGCCGCGGTCAGCGACCTCGCATAGGGCAGCGTGATCGGTTTGGCGCCGAAGTTCGAGCCAGGCCGCGAGGTCGACACGTAGTTGATCACCCCGGCGTGGCCGGCGGCCCGGATGTCCTGCGCCGGGATCTGGCGCATGGCGAAGTCGATCAGTGTCGGAGCGGCGGCCGCTGCCGTAGGTGCCTGCCTGCCCGTTGCTGCCGCGCCGAGCCCGGCCAGTGCCGATACGGCGGCGGCATAGCGCAGTGCGTCACGCCGGGATACCTGCACGGCGCGATGTTAACAAAGTGACTGGCGTGAGCAGCGTGACGCGGCGGGCAATTCGGCGGTGTGGTCAAAATTCGTTGCCGCGGCCCCGGCCGGGATCGACGCGGGCAGGCCCGCGTCGATCCGCGACGGAGTGCCGTCAGGCGATGGCCCACAATCCGAGGCTGAGCACGAAGGCGCTGAGCCCGAGCGTCGTCTCCAGGACCGTCCACGTCTTGAGGGTGGTCTTGACGTCCATCCCGAAGAACCGGCTGACCAGCCAGAACCCGGAGTCGTTGACGTGGGAGAGCACGGTGGCGCCGGCCGCGATCGCCATCACCAATGCGGTCTGTTGCAGGTTGCTCAGGTCAGCGGCGGCGACCGACGCGCTCAGTAGACCGGCGGTCGTGGTCAACGCGACGGTGGCCGAACCCTGTGCCACCCGAAGCAGTGTGGAGATGACGAAGGCCTGCAGGATCAGGGAGATGCCGAGATTGGACAGCGAGCCGCTCAGCGCGTCGCCGATCCCGCTCAGCCGCAGCACGCCGCCGAACATGCCGCCCGCACCGGTGATCAGGATGATCGCGCAGATCGGGCCGAGCGCGTTGTCGAGGATGTCGCTCACATCGGCCATCGGCCGGTTCCGCACGCCGAGGACCAGGATCGCGACCACAACCGTGATCAGCAGGGCGATCGAGGTGGTGCCGAGCAGCTTCAGGTACTCCGCCCAGGTCGCACCTTCTTCGATCACGCCGGCGGTCATCAGCGTGCTGAGCACGGTGTTGAACGAGATCAACACGAGCGGCAGCAGCAGCACCCCGAGCACGGTCGCGAAGGACGGAGCGGTCCTGGTGACCGTTCCTGTGGTGCCCGTCGCCGGCGTGCCGTCGGTGTCGGCTTGGCGGTTGTCGCCGATCTCGCGGCCGCCGTTGATCTCACCGAACAGTGACGTCGGAATGTCGACATGCAAGCGCCGACCCATGAACTGGGACACCAGGAATGCACCGACGTACCAGGACGCGACGGCGACCGGTACGCCGACGATCAACGTCAGGCCGATGTTGGCGCCGAGCAGTTCGGCGGCCGCCACCGGACCGGGATGCGGCGGAACCAGGGCGTGCATGGCGGCGAAGGCCCCGGCGGCCGGGAAGGCGTACAACAGAATCGATCCGCCGAAGCGGCGTGCCACCGTCATGATGATGGGCAGGAACACGACGAGCCCGGCGTCGAAGAAGATCGGGAAACCGAACAGCAACGCTGCTACGCCGAGCGCGAAGGGTGCCCGCTTCTCGCCGAACCGGTTGATCAGCGTGTCGGCGAGAACCTGTGCGCCACCGGTGATCTCCAGGAGACGGCCGATCATGACGCCGAATCCGACGAGCAGGGCCACCGAGCCGAGCGTGTTGGAGAAGCCGAAGGACAGCGCGCTGGGAACGTCGGCCACCGGTATCCCGGCGGCCAGTGCCGTCAGCAGACTGACCAGCACGAGCGCGATGAAGGCGTGCAGTTTCACCTTGATGATCAGGAACAGCAGCAGCGCCACCGCCCCTGCGGCGATCAGCAGCAGGGTGCCGGTCCCGTATGCCGGATCAATCGCCTCCACGACGCCCCCTCCTCGCAGTGAACTCCGTGCCTCGAATCACCGGTCCTCCTCGTGTACGTGGGAATCTTGTGTGCTGACGTAGTTTTCGACGATGGCGTCGATGGACTGGTCGACGTCGATGACGACACCACGCTCATCGGGTTCGAGCGGTTCCAGCGTCTTGAACTGGGATTCGAGGAGCGTGGCGGGCATGAAGTGGCCCGGCCTGCTGGCCTGCCGCCTGCCGATCGTCTCGATCGAGCCCTCGAGGTGGAGGAACTCGATATCCCGGCAATGTCGCCGCAGCTGGTCCCGGTATGCGCGTTTGAGGGCGGAGCAGCTCATCACCCCGCCGTCGCCGTGCAGTGCCAGCCACTGTCCGATCGATTCCAGCCAGGGGAAGCGGTCGCCGTCGTTCAGCGCATGGCCGGCCGACATCTTCTCGATGTTCGCCGGGGGGTGGAAGTCATCAGCATCGGCGAAGGGGACCCGCAGGCGCTGGGCCAGTGCGGCCCCGACGGTGGATTTCCCGGACCCCGAAACTCCCATGACGACGATGGGTGCTGCCATGCTCTCTGCCTATCGTGTGTGTGTCGTCACACAGATTGCCTCAATCATCATACGATTACAAGACCAATCTGAGTTTCGGTAGCTCTTTCACCCAAAGATGGGCATCTGTCATCATCAATCGGTGTCCGAACGGCCCAATGCTGGCGCTCTCCACAGCAGTCTGGTGACTGCATTGGGGACGGGCATCGTGTCGGGGAAGTACCAGTCAGGCCGGATTCTCACCCTGGATGCGGTGAGCGCGGAGCACGGCGTGTCCCGCAGTGTCGCCCGGGAAGCGGTGCGGGTCCTGGAATCGATGGGCATGGTCGCCTCCCGGCGCCGGGTCGGGATCACCATCCAACCCGCCGAGAGCTGGAACGTCTTCGATCCCGTGGTGATCCGGTGGCGGTTGGAGGTGGGGGACCGCAAAGCCCAGCTGGTCTCGCTGTCGGAGCTGCGCGTGGGGTTCGAGCCCGCGGCGGCCGCGCTGGCGGCGCGGCGGGCGAGTCCGCATCAGTGCCGAGTCATGGCAGCCGCGGTGTCCGACATGATGGTCCACGGGCGAAGCGGAGATCTCGACGCATATCTCCTGGCGGACAGACTGTTTCACCAAACACTGCTCGAAGCGAGCGGCAACGAGATGTTCCGGGCGCTCAACGGCGTGGTGGCCGAAGTGCTCACCGGACGCACCCATCACGGCATGATGCCGGAGAAACCCAACATCACGGCGATCGCTCTGCACGATGAGGTGGCGCGCGCGATCAGGATGGGCGAGCACGAACAAGCCGAACGGGGGATGCGCGCCATCATCGAGGAATCGGCGTCGGCAATCGTCGAGGAAGTTCCTCCGACTACGACCTCACTGAAAACTACGACGTCTCCGAAAACTACGACGTCTCCGAAAAGCCCGGCGGCCGAGGAGCATTGAGGTTGTAGCGGACCCCGAGCATCCGGATCGCGAAGCACACCGCGACAGCCCCGAGCGCCGCTGCCAGCCCGTACACGTCCAGACCGATGGCCGCCACGGTGATCGCCGCGGCCACCAGAGCAGGAATCGCGTAGAGCTCACTGCGCAACACGGTCGGCACCTGCCCGACCAGTGCGTCGCGAATGGTGCCGCCACCGACTGCGGTGATCACGCCGAGCAGCATGGCCGGGCCGGCCCCGAGACCGAACTCCACCGCCTTGCTCGCGCCGATCACCGCGAACACACTCAACCCGACCGCGTCGAGCGCGGTGATCGACATCCCCACCCGGTCCAGCCAACGGTTGAGGACGAACGCGATCAACGCGCCTCCCACGGCGAGCGTGAAATAGGGCCAGTACAGGAACGTCGCGGGCGGCACCGCGCCGATCAGCACATCACGGATCACCCCGCCGCCCAACGCCGTCATCATCCCGAGCGTGACCACCCCGACCACGTCGAGGTGGGTCACCCGCAGGGCGGTCAGTGCGCCGTTCAACCCGAAGACGAAGGTCCCGATCAGATCGAGCGCGAACAGCAGCGGAGGTTGGGTGCTCACGTGGCTGCGGCTTCCGGGCTGGCCGCCGGACCGACTGCAGCGACTCGTGCCGTAGCAGACATGCGTGATGACATGCACCGAAGCCTACGTAGCTGACGCGGACCGGCCCCCGGCATCATGGGGGGATGGCCGAACGCTCCCGCGATGAGTCCGGCAGGCCCCGCAACACGCGTCCGCGCGACCCGCTGGGCCGGCCCCTTCCGTCGGGCAGCGACGGCGTCCCGCGAATTCCGGACGATCTGGAGTTGCCGCCGTCCGATTCCCTCGCCTACGCCCAGGACCTCCTGAACAGGGGCCTGGCGTTCAACGCTCATGAGGTGCTCGAGGCGGCGTGGAAGAGCCGCCCCGTGGAGGAGCGGCCGTTGTGGCAGGGGCTGGCTCAGCTGGCCGTCGGCATCACACATATCCAGCGCGGCAACGCCGCCGGGGCGTCTGCTCTGCTCAGACGCGGCACGGGTCGCCTGGCAGAGGTCGAAGCGCCGGCTCCGTACGCGGTCGACGCGGTCGGCCTCACCGGCTGGGCCGCCGCGCTGATCGACGACCTGGAGGCGTCGGCAGGCATTTCTCCGGAACGTCTGCGTCCCAGGTTGACGCGTCTGCCGGGAAGTCCGTCCCGGACCTGAAAGGCTTTGGTACGCCGGGTCTGACAGCGCGTGCGCGGTTGCGGCGATCGGGGGTTCCGGCGCGCTGATTGTGGCAGTGTGAGCCATATGAAGAAGCGGATGCTTGCCGCACTGGCCCCCGCCGCCGCAGTCGCCGGCATCGCGGTCCAGGACCTGCTTCAAAAAGAGCACGCCCTGCGCCACAACTTCCCGGTCGTCGCACGGATGCGGTACCTACTGGAGTCGATCGGTCCGGAGCTGCGCCAGTACATCATCACCAGCAACGACGCCGAGCGGCCGTTCAGCCGCGACCAGCGGCGCTGGGTGTACACGTCGGCGAAGAAGGAGAACAACTACTTCGCGTTCGGCACGGACAACGACACGGAGAATGCCACCTACCCGATCATCAAACAGGCGACGTTCTCCGACGTCGTGCCGGCCTCGCCGATCCACCTACACGACATCGAGGTTCCGGGCGCCAAGGTGCTCGGGGGACCCCGCGGACGCCGCCATGCGTTCCGTCCGGCCTCGGTGGTCAACGTGTCGGCGATGTCGTTCGGCTCGCTGAGCCCGCAGGCCATCGAGGCGATCAACAAGGGCGCCAAGATCGGTGGCTTCTGGCACAACACCGGCGAGGGCGGGCTCTCCGATCATCACCGTCAGGGCGGCGATCTGGTGTTCCAGATCGGCACCGGCTATTTCGGCTGCAGGGACGAGCAGGGCAGGTTCGATCTCGACCGGCTGGTCGATGTCGTGGGCTCCGCACCCGTGCGCGCCATCGAGATCAAGCTCAGCCAGGGCGCGAAACCCGGTCTGGGCGGCCACCTTCCGGGTGCCAAGGTGAACGCGGAGATCGCCCGCATCCGGGGAGTCGAACAGGGCAAGGACGTCGCGAGCCCGTCCCGGCACACCGCGTTCCGCAACGTCGACGAGATGCTCGACGTGGTGGAGCGGATCGCGGATGCCACGGGCCTGCCCGTCGGCATCAAGTCGGCGGTCGGGGACATGGGGTTCTGGGAGACGCTGGCGGCCCGGATGGAAGACGGGCAGCGCGGCGTGGACTTCATCACGATCGACGGTGGGGAAGGCGGCACGGGTGCGGCGCCGCTGGTGTTCGCCGACCACGTGTCGTTCCCGTTCCGGGCAGGTTTTGCGCTGGTGTACGGATTGTTCGCGCAGCGGGGTCTGTGCGAACGTGTCACGTGGATCGGGTCGGGCAAGCTCGGGCTGCCCGCCAACGCGATCGTGGCCTTCGCGCTGGGCGTCGACCTGCTCAACGTCGCGCGGGAGCCGATGTTGGCGATCGGCTGCATCCAGGCGCAGAAGTGCCACACCGACCGTTGCCCCACCGGCGTGGCCACGCAGAACCCGTGGCTGGCGCGCGGGCTGGATCCCGAGCAGAAGTCCCACCGGTTGGCCAACTATGTGCTGACCCTGCGGCGTGACCTGCTGAAGGTCTCGGAGGCCGCCGGCGTGCGGCACCCGGCGATGCTGGGTCCGAACCACGTGGAGATCCTCGACGGCGACCGCGGACACCGACCGCTCCAAGACGTGTACGGCTATCAGGACGGCTGGGGCATCCCCGGCCCGGAGATCGTCGCCCAGATCGACGACTACATGCGCCGCTACGACGGGCAGCCCGGCACCCACGAGGTCGTCGAGCACGCACCGGTGGAGAACACGGAAGAACCGAACCAGGCGACGGAGTAGGGCTAAGCGAGCATCTCGGTGCGGTACTGGGGAGCCAAGCGGGCCGCGGCCTCTCGCCGCTGCTGCTGTTCTTGCGGGGACAGCTGCGGCGGTGCGGCGGTGGGGCCGTCGACCGGATCGCCGACCTGCGCGAAGAACTCGTCCTGTCCTGCGGGGGTACACATGCACAGCATCCGGGCCGGCGCGCCGGAGGTGTTGCGGAAGTTGTGCGGTGCGTTGGCGGGGATGTTGACCGTGGAACCCGCACGCGCGATGTGTGTCTGGCCGCGGAAGGTGAATTCGACGGAACCCTCGAGAATCGTGAACATCTCCTCGAAATCGTGACGATGCGGCGGCGGGCCGCCTCCGTCGGGTATGCGCATGTCGATCAGGCAGTACCGTCCGGCGGTCTGCGCTCCGGTGATCAGCATGCTGTAGGTGTCGCCGGCCAACGCGAGCCAACCGCCGGCAGGATGCTCGGCATCCACGATGAGCAGTTCACGTGCTGGATCGTCGGCGGGCAGTGAGGTGGTGTCATCAGGCATCCGGCTGTCTCCTTTGCCATTTCGAGGTGGGTCCGTCGCATGAGTGTGCCGGGTCGGCGGTCGCGCCGCATTCCCTTGTCACGTCAGCGCCTTCATGTCGTCGAGGTGACCGAGCAGGCCGGTCGGCATGATGACCCCCCGTCAGACCGTGGAGCCGCCGTCGACGGGACAGCACAGCTTGTAGATTTCGGCGTCGGCTTTGAGTCCGTGCCGGTCACAGATCAGTTCAACGAAGGATCGGCATGGAGACATCGAGCGCCTGACGAGTAGGAGTCCAAGCGATCGAACGTTCCGTTGCGCAGCGCGCGGCTTGTGCTGGGCCGCCTCAGTGGGCCGACGCGGGCACGCCCGCGCGGCCGGTCCAGCGCTCAAGAAGCACCGACACGGTCAGCACGATCAGGCCTGCGACGGTCAGCGCCGCGCCCGCGGCGGCAGGAGCGGTGTAGCCGAGGCCGGCGGCGATCACCATGCCGCCGATCCACGCCCCTGCGGCGTTGGCGATGTTGAGTGCTGAGTGGTTGAGCGCCGCTGCGAGGGTCTGTGCGTCATGCGCGACGTCCATCAACCGGATCTGCAGGGCAGGTCCGATCGACGAGCCCGTCGCGCCGATGAAGAACAGGCCGAGCATGGCTGTCCACGGGTTGTGGGCGGCGAAGACGAACAGCGCCAGCACAATTCCCAGAGACGTCATCGACGCGTAGAGGCCGCGGACCACCGAGACGTCGGCCATCCGGCCGCCCACCAGGTTGCCGACCACCATGCCCAGTCCGAATGCCATGAGGCCCAAGGGGACGAAGCCTCGTGACACCCCGGCGACGTCGGTCAGCGTGGTCGACACATACGTGTACACCGCGAACATGCCGCCGAATCCGACCATCCCGACCAGCAGGGCGAGCCAGACCTGTACTCGCTTCAGCGCGCCGAGTTCGGTGAGCGGACTGGTCGCGTGCATGCCGCGCATGTCGGGCACCCAGAACCAGATCGCCGTCAGCGTGATGGCGCCGACGGCGACGACCAGCGCGAAGGCGCTACGCCAGCCGAAGTGCTGACCGAGCCACGACGCCGTCGGCACGCCGAGCACAGTTGCCACGGTCAGTCCGCTCAGCACGTAGGCGGTGGCCTTGGCCCGGTTGCGCGGACCCATCAGGTGTGCGGCGACCAGGGCGGCGATACCGAAGAACGCTCCGTGCGGCAGGCCGGCGATGAAACGCGCCGCCACGAGCGTGGCGTACGACGGAGCGAACATGCTGGCCAGGTTCGCGACGGTGAACAGGACCATCAGCCCGAGCAACAGTGTCTTGCGCGGCATGCGCGCCGTGAGCGCCGCGATCAGGGGCGCTCCGATGACGACGCCCAGGGCGTACGCGGAGATGACGTGGCCGGCGACCGGTTCGGTGATGCGCAAGCTGGCTGCGATGTCGGGGAGGAGGCCCATCGCGACGAACTCGGTGGTGCCGATGCCGAATCCGCCGAGGGCGAGCGCCATCACGGCGAGCCACCGGACGGTCGGGTCGGGCGCGACGACGGACATGGGTCCGGAGGCGCGCGACACAGTTCGGGTCATGGTGTCGACGGTAGACCTACTTATGCCTCCCATCAAACCAACTTTTGCTTTTAACGAGCGAAAGTGGCGCAGCTTACGTCGGTGAGGTTCAATCGAGGGGTGACGAGCGTCGGCGAAGTATTCGCCCTGATCCGCGAGCTGCGGGTGACCACACGCGCTGAACTGGCGGCGCGGACGTCGCTGTCGCGCACGGCGGTGACGGCCCGCGTGGCCGCGCTGCTGGAACTCGGACTCATCGAGGAGGCCGAGCGTGCGCCCTCGACCGGGGGACGGCCCGCCACCACGCTGAGCTTCGACGCCGACGCGGGCATCGTGCTGTGCGTCGCGATCGGGATCAGCCGCACGCGTATGGCGGTCTGCAACCTCGCCGGTGAGATCGTCGCCACCGCGGACATCGACCAAGAGGTCGCGCTCGGGCCCGACGATCTGCTGCCCGACGTGGTCAAGCGACTCGACGTACTCCTTGCCGGCCAGCCGGACGTGCCGGTGTACGGCATCGGAGTGAGCCTGCCCGGACCCGTCGACCGTGAACGCGGCTGCAGCCGGGACTCGCCGATCCTGCGCGGCTGGGACGGCGTTCGGCTGCGTCCGTACTTCGAGGAACTTCCCAAGGCCCCGGTCCTGCTGGACAACGACGCCAACGCCATCGCCCTCGGTGAGCGTGGCGGCGAACTCGAGCGCATCGACGACCTGCTGGTCCTGAAGGTGTCGACGGGTCTGGGCGCCGGAATCATCGCGGGTGGCGCGCTGCAGCGCGGTGCGTCCCAGGCGGCGGGCGAGTTTGGGCATAATAAAACCCCTGCGGCAGCGGGCCTTTCGTGCCGGTGCGGTGACACCGGCTGCCTCGAGGCGATCGCGGCGGGGTGGGCGGTGGTGCACACGTTGCAACAGCGCGGCTACTCGGTGCGGCACATGCGCGACGTCGTCGAACTCGCACACGCCGGCGACCCGGAGGCGCGTCGCATGATCCGCGACAGCGGCAGGCACATCGGCGAAGTCGTCGCCGCGGCGGTCAACCTGCTCAACCCGAAGGTGCTTGTCATCGCCGGCGACCTCGCCGGGGCGTACGAGATGTTCGTCGCAGGGCTTCGAGAAACGCTGTACCGCAACGCAACCGCGATGTCCACGCGTGAGCTCGAGGTCGTGCCGGCCGCCCACGGCGGGCACTCGGCTGTGGTCGGCACGGCGACCATGGTGCTCGAAGAGGTGCTCAGCCCCCGCGCCGTCGACGACCTGGTGGCCCTGGGTTAGGCCACCATTGACTACACCTCACTGGACGTGACGCAAGTGCGAAACCGTCTGACGGTCAATAGGGTTCACGAGCGATTGCTGTTGCTCTCTGGAGAAACTACTGGGAATCCAGGCGTCAGGCAGGGAGCTCAGCGAGGCGACCGCCTTCGCGGTGTCGACGAAGTCCTTGACCACGGGGGAGTCCACATCGGTACGCCAGGCGACTGACAGCATGGTTGGCGGGATGTCGGTGACTGGGACGAAGGCCAGCCCCGGCCGATCATAAAAGCGCTGGGTAGATGCCTGGGAGAACGCCATGCCGCGGTCAGCGAGGATCGCTTCGAAGCATTCGTCGACGGTCGACACCTCGGCGCCAAGCTGAACAGGGGTCCCCTGACGGTGGTCGGCGGCGAGCCAGAACGTGCGCCACGTATCGGGAGACTTACGGGCAACGAAAGGCTGGTCGAGGACCTGCTCGACACTGATCTGGTCGAGGCCGGCCAGCGGTGAGGTGGCCGACACCACCAAGACCCGCGGCTCAATGAAGAGTGTCGCGATCCCGAGCCAGTCCTGCACGAGCACGGGCGGGCGGAGGAACGCGATATCGACCGAACCGTCCGCCAATCCGACGTAGGGATCGCTGAAGTCGTGCGAGCGCATCTCGACCTCGACACGCGGGTGCAGGTCGTGAAAGGCGTTGAGGATTCTCGGGGTTAGCTCGGCGGCGGCATTGGCCTGGAAGCCGACCACGAGCCGCCGCTCGGATGCGCTGCGGCCGGCGTCCTGTATTTGCCAAGCCAGCCGCTCAGCCTCGGTGAGCAGCCGCTTGCTACCGTCCAGGAGCAGCTCACCCGCCGGCGTGAGCTCGACGTGACGGCTCGTCCGGACGAACAAGGGCGTGTTCAGGGAGTGCTCGAGCTTGCGGATCTGGATGCTCAACGACGGCTGCGCAATGTGCAGGCGTGCAGCGGCGTGACCAAAGTGCAGCTCCTCGGCGACCGCGACAAAGTACGCCAATAGTCGCAGGTCCAGCGAGGGAAGCACAGGTCAACCGTAGTTGAGGACGCCTACGACCACCATTAGTTCTTGACTATCGATCGGTTGCCGATAGGTATTGGACGGCCCAGGCCCGCCGCGCGTGTGATGGGTGTCATGCACGAGGGTTCGCTGGGACGGCACGTCCCGGGCCTGGCCCCGCCCGCATCGACGAGCAGAAGCCCTGTCTCGGTTGATCTCCCGCTAAAGGATCCGTCATGACTGTTACTACATCGGCAACGACTGCCGCCGACTGGGCCGACGCGTTCGCTCGCGCGAGCAATGAAGACCCCGAAATCCAGGCGCACGGGAAGTACTTCACCTGTTCCTACCTGCTCGATATGGATGAACGAACATTCGTCGTCGAGGTTAGCCGCGGCAAGGTCGTCCACGTCGCCATCGACCCGGGTCCACTGGACGTGGCGTATGAGTTCGCGTTGCGCGCCAGCGCGGACACCTGGCGACACTTCGGCGTCCCGGTGCCGGCGCCGATGTACCACGGAATTTGGTCTGCAAGTTTTCAGCGCGACCTGAAACTCGAGGGCGACATCCTCGTTTTGATGCAGAACCTGCGGTGCTTCACCCGACAGTTCGAACTACTCCGCGCCGTCGGCGTCCCAGTATAAAACCGTTGCCTGTCAACCAGTTCACCTCAATTCGAAGGAAGCACCCATGAGCAGGATCTCCCCCGTCACTGGGCATTACGTCGACGTCGATGTCGATGGGCTGTTGTACAAAGTCTTTTATCTGGAAAATGGGCAGGGCCAACCGCTGGTCTGCCAGCACACCGCCGGCTGCCACAATCACCAATGGCGGGGCCTGCTCGAAGACGAGGCCATCACGAACGATTATCGCGTCATCGCCTACGACCTGCCCCGGCACGGCAAGTCCGATCCGCCCGAGAACACCAAGTGGTGGACCGAGGAGTACCAGCTGTCCGCCGACCACTATGCGAACTTCATCGTCGCACTGGTCGACGCACTCGAGCTGGAGAACCCGATCTTCATGGGCTCCTCCTTCGGCGGCAACATCGCCCTGCAATTGGCCTTGCGCCGCCCTGACCGCTTCGCCGGCGTCATCCCGGTGGAAGGTGCGGATTACTCGCCCGGGTTCTACCTCGACTGGTGGCAACATCCGCATGCCAACGCCGCCCAGGTGTGCGCCAGTGGCGTGTGGGATCTGATGGCCCCGCAGTCTCCGGAGGCGGACCGTTGGAAGACGTGGTTCTACTACAGCCAGGGCTCGGAGGCGTTCAAGGGCGACCTGTACTTCTACTCCGTCGACCACGATCTGCGCGAACGCCTCGGCGACATCGACGGTGACCAGTGCCCGGTCGTGATGCTCACCGGGGACTACGACTACCTGACCACCCCTGAGGACAGCGCACGGACCGCGAAGCAGATCAAGGGTGGTGAGTTCATCGAGATGAAGGACATCGGCCACTTCCCGATGAGCGAGAACCACGCGGTGTTCCGCACCTATCTCCTGCAGGCGCTCGACGTGCTGCAGAAGAAGGCCGCCGCCCACACTGTCTGACAGGCGCGTCTACTCGCCCGTGGCGACCTCGACCTCCGAAAACAACACGCGCACACCGCCGGTGGACAGCCGTCCCAGCGCCTCGAAGAAAGCACCCGCTTCCGGCGTCTTCACTGCAGCGCTGGCCGCGGCGTAATCCGGGAAGTACAGATCGATCATGCGATACGCAGGCGTCGCGCTGCCGTCCTCCTTCGGCCAGACCTTGGAAGTTTCGAAGCGGGTATATCCTGGGATGCGGCGGGCGGCTTCCAATTGTTCTGTTATGTAGGCTGACTCGAATGCCGCAGGGTCGAGAGGGTTGTCGTAGATGGCGGTGATCTTGGTTTCTGACATGTGCGCTCCTAGAGGTCGGCTTGATGGGATTGTCTTTCCACTGGAGAACAACGCGCACATGCCATGAAATGATCTCCCGCGAGCTCGCGGAGGCATAGGTCAGGCAACACCCGTGGCCGCGGAGTCGATGACGGCCGCCACCGCGTCGGGGTGGCTGATCAGCGTCAAATGTGAGCCGCCTTCAAAGGTGGTGATAAGGGCTCCTGCTCGCTGCGCCATCGAGTGTTTGGAGGCTCCGGTGATGATCTGGTCGCCGGTGCTGATGAAGGCCCAAGAGGGCACCGTCTTCCATCCGGTGGCAGTGCTGGGGGTTTTCAACGCGGCGGTCGAAGTCACCCTTTCACTAGCCCACAATCGTGCACTGTGCTCAGCCGGTAAGTCGCTCGCGAAGTGCTGCTGAAAGACGTCCTTCTTGAGCAACAGGTCGGTGGCTCCGTCGGGGGAGCCAGGGTCAGGGAATGTATCGAAAAGCTGCTGCTCCGTGAGGGAGTAGATGATCGAGCCGTCGCCGTTCAGGGTGCTGACTGATTCACCGACCTCCGGGAGGTATGCGTCGACGAAGACGAGCGCCTTCACATTCGGGCTGCTCGCCGCCGCTTCGCTGATCACCGCGCCGCCGTAAGAGTGTCCGACAAGGACGACAGGCCCGTTGATCGTCTCGAGAAATGAGGCGACCGAGCGGGCGTCGCTCGCCAGGTTCCGGAGGGGATTGGCAACCGCCCGCGCCACGTAACCCTTGGCCTTCAGCGCACCAAGCTCGCCATCCCAGCTGGAGGTGTCGGCCCACGCGCCATGGACCATCACAATGGTGGGTTGCGCGGGCGGTGAGGCCTGCGACGTGGGAACCACGCCGGACGCGATGGCCGCGAGCGTGGCCATCGCGGCCGCCCCAGAACGGACCACGTTCTTCATCTGACATTCGCTCCTTGGGTGGGTGCTGCTGACGGCGCTTGTCCGCCAACTGCGAGCCTAGTGGGGCGTCATGTGCCGATGACTGCCGAAAAGAACTGTTTAATAGCGCATTCCAGCTCTGGTTACTCACGCCGACAGGCTTCTCACAGCCCATGTCGGCTAGATGCCGCATTTCGAGCCGATTCTGTCGCGAAAGCAATTCGACCGCACGGAGGCGCCACAAGACGAGTAGTCCTGATTCACATGGCTATTGCGACAACCAGTCCCGTCACCGGTGAGGTGCTCAAGACCTTCGACGAACTCTCACCCGAGGAGCTCGAGGACAAACTCGCTCGCGCGGCAGCCGCTGCCGGGAAGTACAGATTGACGACCATCGAGCAGCGGGTCACATGGCTTAGCCGGGCGGCGGACATTCTGGAGCGGGATGCCGGCGAGATCAGCACGCTGATCGTCACCGAGATGGGCAAGCCGTACCGAGCGGCGCAAGAAGAGGTAGCCAAATGCGTACAAGGACTGCGGTTCTACGCCGATCAGGGGCCGGGGTTCTTACGGGCGGTGCCCCATGATGGAGGGCCCGTCAATGCCCGGCAGACCTATGTGAGCTATCAGCCGGTCGGCGTGGTGCTGGCGGTGATGCCGTGGAATGTGCCGTTGTGGCAGGCGATGCGGTTCGCGGCACCTGCCCTGACCGCCGGCAACGTCGGTCTACTCAAGCACGCGTCTAACGTGCCCCAGACCGCGCTCTACATGGAGCAGCTCTTCCGCGACGCCGGCTTCCCCGACGACGTATTCCAGACCCTGCTCATCTCGTCGGGAACCGTGGAGCACGTGCTACGTGACCCCCGTGTTGAAGCTGCGACGCTCACGGGTAGCGAGCCTGCGGGTAGATCCGTGGCGGCGATCGCCGGTGAGGAGATCAAGAAGTTGGTCCTCGAACTCGGCGGTTCGGACCCGTTCTTCGTCATGCCTTCAACGAACCTGGAACGTGCCAGCGACGTGGCGGTAAAGGCGCGCACCCTCAACAACGGGCAGTCCTGCATCAATGGCAAAAGATTCTTCATCCACGCCGACATCTACGACGCGTTCCTGGAGCTGTTCGCCTCGAAGATGGGCGCTCTCGTCGTCGGTGACCCGATGGACCCCGCCACTGATATCGGTCCGCTGGCAACCGAATCGGGTCGCGACGATGTCGATGCCTACGTCGCCGACGCGGTGGCCAAGGGCGCCACAGTAGTCGTGGGCGGGAAACGGCCGGATGGCCCGGGATGGTTCTACCCTCCGACGGTGCTGGCGGACATCACACCGGCGATGAACATGTACCACGAAGAAGTGTTCGGTCCGGTGGCCCAGGTGTGGTCGGTGTCGTCGCTGGAGGACGGACTGACGTTAGCCAATGCCCATCCATACGGGTTGGGGTCGAGCCTGTGGAGTGAAGACCAAGCAGAGCGTGACACATTCATTCGGGACGTCCAGTCGGGCATGGCCTTCATCAACGGCAACACCACCAGCTACCCCGAGATCCCTTTCGGCGGGGTGAAGCGGAGCGGGTATGGCCGCGAGCTCTCCGACCTCGGGATGCGGGAGTTCATGAACGCCAAGACCGTCTGGATCGGAGATGGCGCGAATGCCTGACCGCGAAAACGCCGCGAGGAATTGGTAGCAGGCGGAAGAACCCTATTGAGTCAGCACTCATCGAAGGAGGAAACGATGATTCGCGCGTATCGCCTCTACACGGGTCCCGATGGCAACTCCCACGTCGAGCGCGGAAGCATCGATGCTGGGAAGTTGGTGGACGCAGTATCCGTCGAGTTCAAAGAGACTGAACCGCATTCGTCCTTCGACTGGCACAACGATCCAATCCCTCAGTACGTCATCACGTTGTCCGGCGTCCTGGAGTTCGAGACCGTTGGCGGCGAGTCGTTCACCGTTCACCCCGGCGACGTCCTGCTTGCCGTCGACGATACCGGCAGCGGGCACAGGTGGCGGTTGATCGACGATGCGCCATGGAAACGGGCCTACGTGGTGTTCAAACCGGGCGCGCCAACCTATTTCGTGCAGTCGGCCTCGTCGTGAACGGCCGACCGATCACCCCGAAATTCCACCGATCAGACAGGAAACCAACGACATGACCAACCCAGCCTCCCTCAAGAAAGTGCTCATCACCGGAGCGGGCACCGGTTTCGGCTACGAGGTGGCGATGCGTCTGGCCGAGAAGGGCTTCGACGTGGTGGCCGGCGTTGAAATATACGGACAGGTGCAAAGTCTCAAGAGGCAAGCCGCCAAGCGGGGTGTGACGCTTCACGTCGAGAAACTGGACGTGACCAACGATGGAGACCGGCGCAAGGCGCTCGGCTGGGGTATCGAGATCCTCGTGAACAACGCCGGAGTCGGCGAGGGCGGGGCGACCGTCGACATCCCGGCGGCCAACATCCGCAATCAGTTCGAGGTCAATGTGACCGGTCCACTACTGCTCACCCAGGGCATCGCCAAGCAGATGGCCAAGCGCGGCGCCGGCCGCATCGTGTGGGTCTCTTCGCGTGAAGGCCTCAACGTCAACCCGTTCACCGGCCTTTACTCGGCGTCCAAGCACGCGGTCGAGGCGATAGCGGAGAGCATGAAGGACGAACTGCAGGAGTTCGGCGTCGAGGTCGCGACCATGAACCCAGGACCGTTCCTGACCGGGTTCAACGACCGCATCTTCCAGACCTGGGAAAGCTGGGTCGATGACCCCGCCGAGCGGTTGTACGACTATTCCAAGTTGGCGTTCCCTCGCGCACAGTTCAATCCCGAGCCGGTCTACGCGACCCTGACCGCGCTGGCCGCGGGCGAAATCGACACATATCGGAATCTGGAACCGAAATCCATGATCGACGAAACGAAGAGCTTGATCATGGCGCCCTGGGACAAGAAGACCACCGACGGCCTCGGAACCCGCAACGCGGGAATCCAGAAGGCGTTCGACATGACCCCGGAGCAGCTACGGGACGACCAGGACCCGGTCCCGGCGGCGTGACGCTGTCAGCTGTGGCATCCGGGTCGACCCCACAACCATGTCGGCGACCTCCCCGAGACCTGGCGCTCAGCAGAACCGCCAAAACCACATCAACCAGATACGGGGTCAGCTCGGCGGCGCCGCCGCCCGCCGACCTGAAAGGCGCTGCGCCGCTTCCAGAAGCGCATCCCGAATCTCCGGGAGGCGCTCCGTGGGCAGCGTTGCCCGTGGGATGCACACGGTGATGGCGGCCACGACCTCGCCGGCGCTGCCCCACACCGGCGCAGCGATGCAGGACAAGTTCGACACGGACTCCTCCGACTCGGTGGCATATCCCAGTCGGCGAACGTCCTCCAATTCGTTCGTCAGTACCTCAGGGCTCGTTATCGTTTGCGGGGTCAGCGCTGGAAGCCCTCCGTCCAGCACGGTGTGCAGTGCCTGCTCCCCGGCGAAGGCAAGAATGGCCTTACCGGTCGCACTGGCGTGGGTCGGCAGCGTCCGCCCTGGATAACTGACCAAACGGACGGGCTTGGTCGAGTCGATGCACGCCAGGAACGTCACGTCGACACCCGTGAGCACACCGAGCTGGACCGTCTCGTCGAGGGGGCGAAGCAGCGGCGCAGCCACGTCGTGGAACCGACTGACCAGCAATGGCGTCTGGGAAACCTTCGCATAGTCGTCGAACTTCGAACCCAGCCGGTAGCGCTTGTCCCGTTCACCCCTGCGGACCGCGTTGGTCGCTTCGAGCGCCCGCAACAAGCGATACACGCTGGACTTCGGGAGCTCGACCGCGTTAACGATGTCGGTCATTCGGGGCGGCTCCGAGGCCGCGGCGATCGCGTCGAGGATCTGGAACGCTCCGTAGACGGCGCGGGTGCCGTCCGATTGTGCGCCATCAGCGTCTCCGCCGACTACCGAAGTCGACACAGGTTCTCCTCGCCTGCCCGTACACCCCGGGCCTCGATCGAGCGCTTGACATCGCAGGCACGTTGTGTCTCAATATTAGCCATATATGGACCATAAGTTCCATATATGAAACAACTTATCGGACTGCCTTCGTTAGTCTCACATTTCCCCAGAGTTCCTGTCGGCTCCCCCCACCGATCAGCTCAAGGAAGCAGGGTCCATGACGACACCAGATGGCGTGGTCGGCACGGGGAGTCGAAACGGCACGCCCTCGTTGTTCGACGTACTGGGCGACCAGGCGCAGACTGAAGGCGTCAACGACGGCCTGTGGCCCGGGTCCTTCACCTATCGGATGTCTCGTCCAAGCCGGTTGTACTGGAACGAAATTCGACGTCTGTCCGTCGGCGTCATCGTCAGGTCACCGCGCGCCCGCGCGCACTTCGGTGCAGCCGATTTGTCCGCTCACTCCAGCTATGTCGTCTTCGATGGCACCCGGCATGTCGATTGCCTCGTCGTGGCGACCTCACCTGAACAACCAGTTCTGGCGCTCGTTCTGCCACTCGATACGCAGCAAATCCGTACGGTGGCGGCCAGTATGCGCGGCGCGGTGCCGGCGGCTGGCCAGATCGCCGCGTCAGACCACCAGACCGCGGTACCCGAGCTCGACGCTGAGCTGGCCGACGCTTTCACGCGATTCTTGGCGTCACTGGTGGAGGCCCGCGACCGACAGGTCTTGGCGCCGCTTCATCTGCAGGAGTTGGTCTACCGACTGGTGCAGCGAAACGATGATTCGAACGTCCTTGCGCTGGCGTCCAGGCAGCCCACCGGGGCCCCGATCGCGACCGTCGTGGACTACATCGCCACACATCTGGCCGAGGCGCTGACCGTCGACTCACTGGCGGCTCAGGCGTGCCTGAGCCCGTCAGCTTTCTCCCGGGCCTTCCGTGGCATGACCGGCCAATCGCCCTACCAGTTCGTCAAGACCCTGCGTTTGGAACGGGCCCAGCTGTTGCTCGATGAAGGCCGCCTCGGCGTCGCCGATGTAGCGCGCGCGGTCGGCTACACGAGCGTGTCGCATTTCATCCGGGAATTCCGCGGTCGGTTCGGCATCACGCCGGGCACGGCGCGAACCACGTTGGCTCTGACGTCCAGCGTGAGCTCGGTTTCGTCGATTCGGACGGGCACGCTCACCGGCTCCCGGTGCGTCGTCGCTTCGTAACGAAAACATCTGCCGTGGCGGCGGATCGCCACCTCACTATCGTGATCCGACCGTACGATGACCCGTTCTGGGTGAGGTGGATCTCCGCAGGAGCCATGGGCCGGCCAGTGTGGTGTCATTGTGGCGACGCACCGGAGAGGTTGCCGTCGCGCATTCGCCAGAACACTGAAATGTGACTCGCTATCGCCGGTTTCATGAATTCAGCCATCGAATGGAGCACGTCGTGTCTGTTCCCTACGTACTCGTCGTCGCCACCAATGCCGCCGTCATCGGCCCGAACCACAGGCCGACGGGGTACTTCTTCCGCGAGATCGCCCACCCGGTACAGGAACTCGACAGAGCCGGAATTGCCGTGGACTTCTCCTCTCCGTCAGGCGGGAAGCCGCCCGAGGACGGATTCGACGGCGACGACCCCAGCCAGCAGGAATTTCGTGACTCGAAGGCCTATCGCCGGCTCGCGCGCAGCCACAAGCTTTCCGAGGTCGACGTGCTCGACTACGACGCCGTCTTCTTCCCCGGCGGCCTCGGTCCCATGGTCGACATCACAGGCAACCCCGAGGTGCAGGCAGTCGTCAGCCGCGCCTGGGAAGCGGGCCTGATCGTGTCGGCGGTATGTCACGGTCCGTCGGCACTCCTGGGTGTCACCGTCGAGGGTGCGCCACTTGTGCGAGGCCGCAAGCTCACCGCGTTCTCCAAAGCCGAAGAGGATGGCTACGCCAAGGACGATGTCCCCTTCGACCTGGAAACCGCACTTCGTGAAGAAGGCGCACTCTTCGAAGCGGCTGAGCCCTGGCATTCCAAGGCAGTAGTCGACGGCCGGCTGATCACGGGCCAGAACCCGCAGTCGGGCAATGCGATCGGCAAAGCGCTCGCCGACGCCCTGCGGGTCTCGTGATGGCCGCTCCGACGGTCGTCGTCGTCGCGCACTGGCGAACCACCGAGGCCGACCTGCCCCAGGTTCTCGAGTATGCGGCCGCTGCACGTCCCCTCTCACTGGCCGAGCCTGGATGCTTGGGCTACGAAATCTTGCAGGACACCGAGGATCCGACGCATGTGGTGCTCGTCGAGCACTACCGCGACAGCACCGCCCTCGACGCACACCTTGATTCGCCCCACTATCAGGATTTGGTCGTCGCACGGATCCGGCCGCTACTGACGGACAGAACGGTGGAGCTTCTGCAGCCGCGTGATCCCGATTAGGCAACGGTGCAGTGGGGCGCATCCGCAGCGAGGCTGTTCCTTTCTGCGGGAGCGGTTTTCCGTCTCTTCAGGAGCCATCGCGACGGAAGATCATGAATGGAGTCCGGATGGCGGACGAGGCTACGGAAAGGTGCCACAGATGAAGGTCTTCGTGATCGGCGCGACCGGAGGTGTCGGACATCGCCTGATGCGCGCATTGATCGAGCGCGGTGACGACGTGAGGGCCTTGCATCGGCGGCCCGAGCAAGCAAGCGATCTGCGTGCCGCCGGTGCTGAGCCGTTCCACGCCGACCTGGCAGCGATGACCGAGGATGACCTGGCTTCGATGATCGCCGGCACGGACGCTCTGGTCTTCGCCGCCGGGGCCGGCGGCGTTGGCGCACAACTGACTTCGAGTATCGACGGGGAGGGTGTGTCGAAGTCCATCGCGGCTGCCCGGGCGGCCGGCGTTCGTCGCTTCATCCTGGTGTCGGTGTTTCCGGAAGCCTGGCGCGAACGCCCACGCGACGAAGGGTTCGAACACTATCTCGCCGTCAAGAAGCAAGCCGACGTCGAACTGGCTGCCAGCGATCTCGACTGGGTGATCTTGCGGCCCGCCGAACTCACTGATCGAACCGGCAATGCCACCATCTCGATTTCGCCCGCGCTGATTCACACGACGGTGTCTCGCGACAACGTGGCAGCCACTCTGGCCGAGTTGGTGCACCGGCCCGAGGTGTCCCGCGTCATCCTCGAGGTCACCGACGGGCCGACTCGGATTCGAGAAGCGATCGGGGCATTAGGCGTCTGATGCCGGACGTGACTTCGTTCTGACCGGGCCGACTGACGGTCGGGGCATCGACGCGCGGCGTTACGGCCCGCGGTGCGGGTCACCAGGCGGCAGCCAGTACTGACCATCGCGGGTGTCGGGAAGTTCGACATCCCGGGTCACCGCCTTCATGACCGCTCGTACCGAAGCGCGGTCGTTGTCTCGGCGGACCACGAGCGACCACGTCCACAGCGGCGTCGGCCCGATAACCGGACACCGGTGTAGATCGCGAGGGAATGGCATAGACTGTCCCACTGGAGAATTCAACACCGGCGCCTGGCGCCGACGGATATGGTTGAAGAACGCCGTGCCTGTGATGCCGCCGTCGTCGATGTGTTCCAGGGTGGCACCCGTGTCCTGCGCGAACAAGGTCGCGTATCGGTTCCAGGACGACCAGCTGTCGTTCCTAGTGTCTACCAGCACCACCGCATCAGCGGCGTTGACTCGTGCGGTATCCGGACCGGTGCTCAGTGCCCAGAGTTCCTCCACCCCCAGCAGATGCGCTTCCAGACCCAAGGCTTCCAGGTCCGAGATCTGCATCCAGCAAATGGCCAAGTCAAGCGTGCCTTCGGCCACTCTCACCGCCAACATGTGCGACGGACAGGTCCACACGTCGATGGACATCGGCGCGACGCCGGCGACACGCTCGGCCCAGTCGGACGGGCACCACACGACGTATCCAAGTCGAACCGGTGATTCGGTTCTGACACTGGCGATGCGCTCACTGAGATCGTCGGCACTGTCGAGCAGTGCGCGGGTTCTGGACAGCAACGCTGCACCGGTCGAAGTCAGGCTGACGCCTTGGCGACTACGGTCGAACAGCCTTACCCCGAGGTCGTTCTCCAGTGCCGTGATCTGTTGGGAGAGCGACGGCGCAGCAATGTGGAGGCGTTGCGCTGCGCGGCCGATGTTCAGCTCCTCGGCGACCGCCAGGAAGTACCGCAACTGCCTGAACTCCATGGCATCTCACGTTATCTCAGACCGGGCCGGATCACGACCGATGCCGTCGAATCGCTGCCTAGCCTGTCGGGTGACATGGGCGGTGTGGCCCGACCGTTGCGTCTGAGGTTGTGGCTCCAAGCTGGGAGGAACGCCGTCCTTTGATATCGGGCGTGCTCCGCTGACGATTGACGAGGGCCGATTGACGCGGCACGGACACGACAGTGAATTTGACGCCACGGTCCGAGAATCCACAGACAAGATGAAGGGAGCGTTGACCGAGATGCGCGCTGTGCAGATGGACGCTTTTCGAAAGCAATTGGTAATACGTGATGTCCCCGTTGCCGAGATCGGCGACGACGACGCGCTGATCCGGGTGACCGCATCGGGAGTTTGTCGCACTGACTGGCACGTTTGGAACGGCGACTGGGCGTGGATCGGGCTTCACCCTCCACTGCCTACGACGTTGGGTCACGAGATCGGCGGCGTGGTCGAGAGCGTGGGCAGCAAGGTGACCGCCGTGTCGACCGGCACCCGGGTCACCATCCCATTCAATCTTGCTTGTGGTGAATGCCGTTACTGCAGAAGGGGCCTGCAGAATCTCTGCGACAACTGGGCGTGGCCGTTCCTGGTCGAAGGTTCCGGGGGATTCGCGGAGTACGTCCGCGTCCCCAACGCCAACCTGAACTGCATTCCCCTCCCGAGCGAGGTCACTGAACTCGATGCGGCGGTGCTGGGTTGCCGCTACATGACGGCTTACCGGCAAGTCCGCACACGCGCGTCGGTGCGTGCCGGCGAGACGGTTACGGTCGTGGGACTCGGCGGGGTCGGCCTTGCCGCAGTCGAAATCGCTTCTGCCCTTGGAGCACAGGTCGTCGCAGTCGACAAGCAGCCCGATCGGCTGGCTGAGGCGACGAAGCTAGGCGCGATGGAAGTCATCGACTCCGACGGCATGACTCCGGTGGAAGTCGGCGAACGAGTCCAGGCCGTCAACGGCGGCATCGGTTCGCAGGTCTCGATCGACGCGGTCGGGATGAACGATGCGACGCTCGCAGCTCTGGAGTCGCTGCAGAAGGGTGGGCGATTGGCCACCGTCGGGCTGACGACGCGCGGCGAGGACGGCCAACTCACCATCCCCATCGACAAGATGGTGGCCAAGGAATGGTCGATCTCGGGCAGCCTCGGCAATCCCCACGCGGATTACCCCGAACTGCTGGCCATGGTCCAGAACGGGAAACTCGCTCCCCACCAACATGTTCGCCGCGAGATCGGGTTCGACGACGTGCAGGGTGTCTTCGACGTACTCCCCGACTTCGGCACCCGCGGCTACGTCGTCATCACAAAATTCTGAGTTCGCCAACAGATCAAGGAGGAAGTCATGCCACTGATTTACGTCAACTACCCGGAGGGGATGTTCCCGGAAGGTGCGATCGACGCCCTTGCCGACGACATCACGACGGCCGGGCTCGAGTGCGAGGGACTGCCGAACACCCCCTTCGTCCGGAGCACCACCTGGGTCTACGCCACGGAGTTCCCGGCCGGACGGGTCTATCACGGCGGAAAGCCCGGTGGGACGAAGGTCATCAGCTTCGAGGTCAACATCGTTGACGGTGGCTTGGACGCCGAGGCGAAGAAAAAGCTGATCGCCGCCTTCACCGACAGCGTCAGGAAGCATGCCGACATCCCGGCAGACGAGCGCGTACCCGCTTATGTCCTGATCCGCGACGTCCCGGCTCAAGACTGGGGATTGTTCGGTGCGCCGGTGGTGCTCGACGACCTGCGCAACCCGCCCGAGGGTGAAAAGCCCATCTGACGGTTCCTTGCGTGACGCCCAGCTGACTCGGTGGGCGGGGCCGGCGCGCCGGGGCATGACCCCGGCGCGCCCTCCTCCGAGCGGGGTGTCCACTAGGAGTTTGCTGAGCGTGCCGGCCGTCCTTGCGGTGACGCGGCCCGAACCGACGGGCAGCACCGTGTGAGGTCCTCTGAAATGAGGTGTGTTTCAACATGTCCCGTCGCCGCGTGGCAGCGGATTAGGATCGCGTAGATGGAACTTCGACACCTGCGCTACTTCGTGACGGTCGCCGAAGAGTTGAACTTCGGCCGGGCAGCGGAACGCCTGCACATCGCGGGTCCGTCGCTTTCGCAGCAGATCAAGGTGCTCGAACGCGATCTCAAGGTGCGGTTGCTCGATCGAGATCGCCGGGGCGTGGTCCTCACGCCGGGCGGTGCGGCACTCCTGCCCCATATCCGGGCCTTGGTGGATCAAGCCGACGAGATGCGCAGGGAAGCCATCGGCATGACAGCGGCGCCCGTCCGCTTGGGATACGTAGCCTGGTGTCCCATCGATTGGGCGGAACGTACCGCAGCGGTGGCGGATCTGCAGATCGACAACTGGGTCATGCCGTCACACATCCAGGCCGCTCGCGTCGCGCAGGGGAGCCTCGACCTTGCCATCTGTTGGGTGCAGACCAGGGACCTGAACGATTCCGGGCTCGGCGCACACCTGATCGGGGTGGACCGCCTGTATGCGGTGGGCGTTGGCGCAGACGACTCCCCGGTGAGGGCCTCCGACGTTCTGGTACTTCTCGATGCGGACGGTGAGAGTTGGCGGTCGTGGAATCGCTACGGCGAACTGTTCGCAGAGCGGTGCGGTGCGCGCACCCTTGCCATTGCCGACGGTGGAATCACGGGGCCTACGTTCTTCGAACACGTGCGGCGCACGCGACGGCCCGTCCTCAACTCGCCGATGGGGCAGTCGGCGCAATTGCCGCGCGACCTCGTCCAGCGTCCGATCGTCGATCCTGCCCCGATGTGGACGTGGTCGCTGGTCTGGCGGCTCGATGATGATCGGCCGGCGGTACACGCGGCGATCGACGCGTTCACCCGGGGCGTGACCAGCCCGCCACCGGATGGCGACACGAGTTGGCTACCTCCCGGCGACCCGTACCGGACTACACCGGACCCGTGGTGATGCACGGCCGAACGGTCAAGCGTCACCGATGGTGCCGAGATCAGTGTTCGCGCCGCAAATGATCACGGCGAGGTTTTCGTCCCGGGTGGGTCGGTACGCACCGAAAGCGACGGCGGCGTACGCCGCCGCGGCACCATGCTCGGCCGGGATTCGAAACGACTGCCACAGATCGTTCCGGGCCTCGACGATCTGCTGATCCGACACCAGCACCGACTGCGGAGGAGCAGAGGCGGCGCGGGCAAAGGCGATATCGCCGAGTCGTCGTGCACCGAGCGAGTCCGCGGCGATACCCGACACCTCGACGTCCACCGGTGCGCCAGCCGCCAGCGCGGCGTGCAGCGTCGGAATCCGCTGCGGCTCAACGGCAACGATGTCGGCCCTACCGTCGGCTGCTGCGGAGAGCCCACTGAACAGGCCGCCTCCGCCGACCGCCACCACGATGGTCGTCACCTCCGGCGCCGACTCGAAGATCTCCTCGGCGATCGTTCCGGCCCCTGCGCATATCTCGACTTGGTCGTACGCGTGGCAGAACAGGGCGCCGCTGTCCGCTTCGTAGTCACGCGCGGCGTCGTATGCGTGGGCGTACTCCGTACCGATCTGCTTGACATCCGCGCCGTACTCGGTCAAGCGGTCGATTTTCACCTGTGGTGCGGTCTCCGGAACGAAGACGGTCGCCTTGACGCTCAGGCGCTGTGCCGCATAGGCATGCGCGAGGCCCGCGTTCCCGCCGGAGGCGACCACGATGCCGATCCTCGGATCGAGTTCACCGCGCTCTCGCGCGGCCAGTTGACGGTTGAATGCGCCACGTGTCTTGAACACGCCCGCATGTTGCATGAACTCGCACTTGAGCCACAGCTGCGTGCCGGCTACCTCCGCCCTCAGAAGCGGAGTTCGGCGCACGTAGCCGTTGATTCGGCGTCGCGCTTCCAGCACGTCGTCGCGCCGGATGTCAATACTCGGTGGGTTGTTCACCGGCCACCTTCGTTCAGTCTGTCAGCTCTGGGGTCCGGACGTGTCGCTACCACGCTTCGGTAGGAGCCGCTCACATCCAGCGCGTTGGCGGGGATGGTCGATTCGATCGCGCCTGATGGCCCGCCGTCAGACGGTGAAGCCACCGTCGACGTTCAGGTGCGCGCCGGTGATGTAACCGGATTCGGGGCCTGCCAGGAAGCTCACCAGAGAGGCCACGTCGCTGGTGTGTCCGTAGCGGCCCTGCACGGTGACCTGCTTGAGGCTCTCGGCGAAATCCCCCTGGTCGGGGTTGGCGTCGGTGTCGATGGGGCCCGGCTGCACGTTGTTCACCGTGATGCCGCGCGGACCGAGGTCGCGGGCGAGGCCGCGGGTGAACGACTGCACCGCGCCCTTGGTCATGCCGTACACCGACAATCCGGGCCCCGGAATCCGGTCGGCGTTGATGCTGCCGATGTTGATGATCCGCGCCCCCTCACCGAGGTGCTTGACGGCCGTGCGGGTGGTCCAGTAGACGCTCCCGATGTTGATGGCCACCAACCGGTCGAACTCCTCGGCGGGGAACTCGTCGATCGGGGCCAGATGGGCGACGGCGGCGTTGTTCACGACCACGTCCAGGCCACCGAGTGCGGTGACCGCCTGTTCCACCGCGTCCGCGCTCTGGGCCGGGTCGGCGGCGTCGGCCTGAATGGCGACCACCGTGGCGCCGTTCGCGGTGAGTTCGGCGACGAGCTCGTCGGCATTCGAGGCTGAGGCCGAATAGGTGAATGCCACCGCGGCGCCGTCCGCGGTCAGTCGGCGCACGATCTGCGCGCCGATCCCGCGCGAACCTCCGGTCACCAGTGCTCGCCGTCCGGTCAGGGGTGCTGTGCTCATTGTGCTGGCCTCTCGTCATTACGAACCGGGTTGTTACTAAGTATGCTCAGGTCAAGTCAGTTAATGGCGAGCACATTCCTGCTGTGATTGGCATCACAGAGAAAGGGATCGCGATGGGCATCGGACGTCCGCGGGAGTTCGACCCCGCGCAGGTCGAGGACGCGGCGATGAAGCTGTTTTGGGAAAGAGGCTTTGACGGAGTCTCGATCTCCGACGTGACGGCGGCGACCGGGGTGAACCGCCGCAGCGTCTATGCCGAGTTCGGATCCAAGGAGAATCTGTTCGACCGGGCCTTGCGGCGCTACCTCGCCGGTCCCAGCGCCTACACGGTCGATGCGCTGAGCCGGCCGACGGCCCGCGACGTCGCCGAGGCGATGGTGCACGGCGCGGCCGACACCGTCAGTGGCGAGATCCACGGTTGCCTGACCGTCGGGGAGGCGCCGGGCCTGACGGAGTTCCGCGAGACGACGGTGCACCGGCTTGCTGAACGCTTCGACACCGCGGTGGCCGACGGTGAGCTACCCGACGTCGACACCGTGGTCCTGGCGCGCTGGATTGCCGCCGTGTGCCAAGGGATAGCCATCCAAGCCCGCAGCGGCGCAAGCCGGGCTGATCTTCATGCCGTCGCCGACCTGGCGTTGGCAGGTTGGCCGACCGCAGCGTCCGAGGGGAACAGCGATGACGCGTGGGGTCATCACGTGACGGGATCGAGATAGAAACGCGCCCAGTTGATCTGGCCGTCGCGGGTGGTCACGATCACGGGCCCGGCGAACGTCACCGGGGCGCCGGCGGTGTCGACGCCGGTGATCTCCCATTCCGACCAGATCTCTGCGCCGCCGCGAGCCGTGCGCAGCACCCTGGCGGTGAGATCGGGTGCGGTGGTGAAGACCGCGGTCCAGTTGGCGAGCACGCGGTCCGCGCCGGTGAAGCTCCGCTCGGGATGGTGGGGCAATTCCGCGTGGAAGTCAGCGGTGAAGCAGTCGGCCACCCGCGAAGCGTCGCCGGAATTGATCGCCTCGCGCAGCCGGTCGAGAACGAGCGGGTCGGAATCGGAAGCGGCGGGCATCGTGGGTCCTTCCGTGGTGGCCGTCAACAGTGCCCGCCGCCACGCGTGAAGACGACGTTTCTCGACCATCACCAACGACGGTAGGCGCTGGGCCGGATCACCGCATCGTGGTCATGTCGAGGCTGAACCGGAATCGCACGTCATTGCGTTCCAATCGGGCCAACGCGTCGTTGACCGCGGTCGCCGGGAGCACCTCCACGTCGGCGGTGATGCCGTGTGCGGCGCAGAAGTCCAGCATCTGGCGTGTGCCCGGCCGGCCGCCGCTTCCGGACATCGCCACACTGCGTCCCAATAGCGCCGCCGGTTCGAAGGTGACCGCGTCGAGAGCCCCCACTTGGCACAGGGTGCCGCCCGGCCGCACGGTGGCGAGGTGATTCGAGATGTCGTGAGAGACAGGGACGGTGTCGAGAATGAAGTCATACCGGCCGCGGGCGTCGGCCATCTGCGCGTCGTGGGTGGACACCACGACGTCCGAGGCGCCCAGGGCGCGGGCCGCCTCGCCCTTGGCCGGCGACGTGGTGAAGAGGTGGACGTCGGCGCCGAGGGCGTGGGCGAACTTGAGGGCGAGGTGGCCCAAACCGCCCAGGCCGACGATGCCGACCGTCATGCCGGGGCTGATCTTGTACTGCGCCAGCGGTTCCCACACGGTGACGCCTGCACACATCAGCGGCGCAGCGCCGGCCGGGTCCAGCCCGTCGGGCAGGTGGTACACGAACCCCTCGGTCACCACGTATTCCGTCGAGTACCCGCCATAGGTGGGCAGGCCGTCGCGGCGGTCGACACCTCCGTACGTCAGGGTGGGGAAGTCGACGCACAACTGCTCGTGCCCGGTGGTGCACATCTGGCACACCCGGCAGGAGTCGACGATGTTACCCACTGCGACCTTGTCGCCCACGGCGAACTCCGTCACCGCGCCACCCACCTCCGCGACGGTGCCGACGAATTCGTGCCCCGGCACCAGCGGGAAAGTGGCGCCGCCGTAGCTGGGCTCGCCGTGCCAAGCGTGCACATCGCTGTGGCACACGCCGCAGAAGTCGACGGTGACCGCTACGTCGTCGGGGCGCAGGTCCCGGCGATCGAACTCCCACTCGTGGAGCGGTTGCGCCTGGCCGTCGGCGGCCAGTCCTCGCACTCGTCGCGGCATGATGCCTCCAAAGTAAACCAACTAGTCTGTTTAGAGTAGCGGGTTCTCGCTCACAGACCAACCAGTCTGTCTAAAATCCGCGGTATGCCTGCTGCGCCCACCCGCCGCGGTGAGGTCACCCGCCAACGCCTCTTGGAGGCTGCCGCGGCCGAGTTCGCCGAACGCGGCATCGCCGGCGCCCGGGTGGACCGCATTGTCGCAACGGCGCGGTCGAACAAGGCCCAGCTCTACCAATACTTCGGCAGCAAAGAGCGCCTCTTCGACGAGGTGTTCTCCATCCACATCGAGAGGCTGGTCGGCGAAGTGACATTCGACGTGGACGACCTGCCCGGATACGCGGTAGGGCTCTACGACACGTGTCTGCACCGGCCGGAGTTGGTCCGCCTGGCTGCGTGGATGCGTCTGGAACGCAACCCGAGTGGCGACCTGCTGCCCGGCGATCCGGACGCCGGCAGAGTCTCGGCGATCGCCGCTGCTCAAGCCGCGGGGCACGTGGACCCCACGATCGACCCGGTCGACATCCTGTCGATGGTCACCGCCATGGCGTTGAGCTGGTCACCGGCATCCCTGCAGATCGCCGCATCAGCCGACGACGGCGCCGACCTCCACGATCGGCGTCGCGCCGCGCTGGCCACCGCTGTGCGCAGGGCGTTCACCCGGCCGCAGTGAGGCGTCACGGGCAACTGCTGAAACCGGCACCTTGGACATCGGCCGGGGGTGTCTTCCGAGTCAGTCGGCTAGGAGCTCCTTGAGGACGTCGTCGATGAACGTGTTGTCCACGGGGTTGGCGTCTCCACCGGCGAAATGGCCGTAAATGCCTGGGATGACCCGCAACTCGGCGTTCTGGATGTGGCTGACCGCGAACTCCTCGTCCTCGGGCGGGAAGTAGAGGTCCTTTTCGGCAGGCAGGACGATCATCTTGGCCTTGATCGTTTTCAGCGCCGCGACCTGATCGCCGTCGAACCCGCGGCCCGGTGTCGCACCGACGTTGCCGTTCTGCCATGTCCAGAGCATGGTCAGCAGATTGTTGGGGTCGCGGCGGTCGAGGAAGAAGCCCTCCCAGAAGCCGACGAGGAAGTCCTCGAGGGAGGAGTAGCCCATCTTCTTGTACTCCTGCTCCCAGTAGAAGGCCTGCGAGAAACCCCACCCGGCGTAGACGCGGGCGGCGGCGCGCAGTCCCCTGACCGGTTTGTCGGTGTACCAGCCCTCCTTGAACGCGGCGTCTGCCGTCAGCGCGGCCTTGACGCCTTCGAGGAACACGATGTTGTGCTCGCTGGTCTTGGAGGAACCGCAGAACGGCATGGCGCGCTGCACCATGTCCGGATAGCTGACGGCCCATTGGTAGGTCTGCCCGGCACCCATCGACCAGCCGGTCACGAGTGCCAGTGTCTCGATGCCGAACGACCGCACGAGCTTGTGCTGCTGCTCGACCTGGTCGTAGAAGGTGACGTTCGGGAACCGCGCCGCATCGTAGGGCGGAGGCGTGTTGGACGGCGAGGTCGACAGCCCGTTGCCCAGCATGTTCGGGACGATGATGAAGTACTTCGCCGGATCCAGAGCCATCCCGTCGCCGATCAACCACTCGTTGTCCCAGTGGCGGCCGGAGTACCACGTCGGGAACACGACCGCGTTCGTCTTGTCGGCATTCAGTTCGCCGTAGGTCTTGTACGCGAGCTTCGCGTCGCGCAGCGTCGCACCGTGTTGCAGCGTCACGTCGCCGAGGTCGAAGATCTGGTAGTCCTGCGGGAATTCATCCATCGAACGGCACCTCTTGTCGATTCCGGCACCGAAATGCCTTGATTCGTCGGAGCATAACGAACTCCCATGCGCGTGGCAGGGGAGTTGCTGGATCGGCGAGCTCAGCTGTGCAGGCGGGGTCGGTAGGTGAGTTCCTGGATTCTGCCGTCGAACGTCCGGCTTTCGCTCATCTCCAGATCGAAATCGGCCGCGCCCAGAAAGATCGGGTCGTCACCGGTCTTCCCGGTGATCACCGGGAAGACCGTCAGCTGAATGCGGTCCACGAGACCGGCGGCCATCAGTGCCCGGTTCATCGACAGGCTGCCGTGCGAACGCAACGGCACGTCGGACTCCTGCTTGAGGGCCGCGACCACGCCGACGGCGTCCCCACTCGCGAGGGTCGCGTCGTGCCAGTCGAGGGGTCCCGTCAGGGTCGACGACACCACCGTCGCCGGAAGGCTGATCATCCGGGTGACCCAGGGGTCACGGACGGACTCCTCGGTGTCTGATCGAAGCATCTGGGTGAAAGCCTGATACGTGTTGCGCCCGAATACCATCCGCTGATCCGTCGCATACTGTGCGAGGCGGTGCTCGAGGAACTCGGGGCCCTGCTTGCCCCAGTAACCGCCCCAATCCCCGCCGCTGATACCGCCCCAGCCGTCCAGGCTGGAGAAGACGTCGAAAGTGTAAGTGACCATGGTGCTCTCCTTCGGGGCGGTGTTCGACCGGGTGTGTCAGTGCAGACAGTGAACCGGTGCGAAACTCATCGCCGCTCGACCTGACGCTCGCACACGCCCTTCCCGCGAGCATTCAGATGCCCGACGGTAGGAAACGGGACGTCAGCCCCGCTGTCCTGCAGAGCAATTCACTGACCGAGCCACTCAACTAGGGCTGGAGCATCTACGGGGCGGTCGGCGAGCGCGGGAACCACGTCAGCGAGCAGCGGTCACTCGTCGGCACCGCCTGCTTCGGAGTCCGGTGCGGCCGGAGCCTCCTTCTCCTCCTGCTCGGACTCGCCCTCGGCCTCGTCAGGGGTGCTCTCCTCGGCGTTCTCCTCGGCGTCGGCCTCGTCCAGGGCGGTGTCGTCGAGGGCGGTGTCGTCGACCTCGGGCGATTCCGTCGGATCCGTCTCTGACCCCTTACGAGCGGGACGTTCCACGACGTCCTCATCGTTGGCGAGGTCATCGGTGTCGGCGTCCTCGACGGCGAGCACGCCGGAGGACCTCTGCGCCGGGGCCTGACCCGGCACCGCGAGGGGCAGCGTCGGGTGCGGAGGCAACGCATCCACCCAACCCGCAGGCCGGTCCAACGGTGGCCGCGCTATGGGGAGCGGGTTGACCTCCGGCTGAGTGAGCGCGATCTGGTCGATGGCGAAGAAGACAGCGGATTCGGCAAGGTCGCGGCCGATCTCACCCAGATTGGTCAGCAGGCCCTCGCCGCGGAGGATGTCGGTGCCGTTGAAGACGACGCTGGCCACGATGCTCTCGGCGAAGTTGAACACGATGTAGAGCTGCTTGCCGAGGTAACCGAGCTGGTTGGCGAACGCGGTGAAATTGGTGCGGACCGCGAGACGGAAATCGATGAACGCCTGGTCGATCGAATCCAGAGTCGAGGCCGCCGCCGCCACCACCTCCTGTGCCGCCGCGGCAGGCGCGTCCTGGTCGCCCGCACGCGATGTCCCGTTCGGTGCGAGCGCTCCGGTCCCGCGGTTCAGCACACGCGACACCTCCGCAAGATCGACTGACGCGTCAACGCGATCCGCGATCACACCCAGTGGGTGGCCGGCGGACGCCGGGGTACCCGTCGGAGCCGCACCCCCGGTCCGAGGCGCGACCCGGTCCGGCGCCGAGCGCAGTGGCCACGCATGCAGCGCGCGCGACGCCACTGTCAGATCGACGGCAGTCGAAGCGCCGGCGGCACCGGGCGATGCCGCGGGCGCAGCCCTCTCGGCCGGCGCGGTCAGGACCCCCGCACCCGTGATCGCCGCAACTGCCACGGCGGCGCCAGATCGTATGACAAAACCCATGATCCACCCCTACGTTCGACGCCTCCACCCGGAACCCGGAAGACAAGATGGCGCAAACATAGGCCGGGAACGCCCGGGAGGGAATGGGGGATACCCCTTGTCGTCCGGCCATCGGAGCGAGGGGCGGCGTCGGGCTCCAGAGTGAAGTGCGGGGGTCAGGCGTACCCCACCCAACCACGGAAGATGAACGCGGTGAAGAACTCGGTCACCTCGGTGAAGCCGGCCTGCTCCAGGATGGCGCGGTCCTGCGCCGGTGTCAGCACCGGCACCTCATCGTTCACGGCGGTGATCATCTTGTCCGCATCGGCGGGGTCGATGCCCGACGCGACGGCGCCTGCCCGATGCCGGTGCATCCACAGCGCCCGCTCGGCGGCGTCCCGCTGCGGGATGCTCGCGTGCACGACGACGAACGGGGCCCCGGGCGACAGTCGTTGCCGCACCGCGGCCGCGGTACGGAGCCGTTCGTCCGGTTCGAGAAAGTGCAGGGTGAGCAGGCTGGTCGCGGCAGCGAACGGCCCCGGCGGGGCGTCGTCGATGTAACCGTGGTGGAACCGCACCCGAGAGGAGTGCGGCGCAAGCGTCTCGGCCGCCAGGTCGAGCATGGCGGCCGCAGGGTCGACGGCATCGAAGGTCCAGCCAGGCTGGGCGTCGGCGAAGGACTTTGTCTCCAGCCCGCCTCCTGCCCCGAGCACCAGGATCCGGGCGTCGGTCGGCGCGTGTTCGGCCATCAAGATCGCCGCCAGGCGATGCACGTCCCGATACATCGGCACAATACGGGCGACGCGATCGGCGTAGGACAAGGCATCTCGCGGAGCATCGAATGCGTGGGTCATGTCCCGATAGTCATGCCCGGGGCAGACGGCTGGCAAGGCGACTTGTCAAAAGGGCAAAACCCGATGCCTCGGCTACGCTCGTTCCCGGGCCAGCGCGGAGAGGTGCTCGAGCGAGTTGTCGAGGTGCTCGCGGTCAAAAGGCGGGAACTCGATCTCTTCGCGGATCGTCGGCGGCACCCCCGACCAGTCGTATGTCAGGGTGACCTCGGTCTGTTCGTGGCCCACCGGTGCAAGGTCGTAGCGCCACGTCCAGCCGCCGAAGTCGAGTTTGGCGTCGTCGTCTCCCTGGCCCGGTAGCCAGCCGATCGCCCGGGGTGGCTGGAACACCTCGACCCGGTTGGCCATCTCGTAGTGCATGCCGCCATAGTTCTGGTGGTACATGGCCATTCGGAAGACCTGTCCGGCCTCGGTCAGCCGCTTGCCGTCGAGGGACTCCCGCACCCAGCCGGTGCCGTCGATGGCCTGGTGGGTGGTCGGGTCGGCCAGCACGTCGAACACGGTTTCGGGGGGTGCGTCGATGGTGCGCGCCGCGCGCATGAATTCGTCAGTCATGCCGGTACTGACCGCCGCCGGTCTGGAAACTCATCGCGTCCGCGGGACGTCGGACCGCGTCGCGAGCAGGCGCTCGACCACGTCGGCTGCGGCGTGTGCGCCACCTGCAGCACGGATTCGTTCCCGCATAAGACGCACGTTCTCCGCGACCTGCGCGCTGGTGATCACGTGGTCCACCGCGGCACGCAGTGCCTCGGGGTTGACCTCGGTAGCGGGGAGAGTCACCCCCAGCCCCAGTTCGGCGATCCGGTCGGCATTGGCCTGCTGCTCGGTCATCTGGGGTAACGCCACGACCGGCACACCGAATGCCAGCGACTCCATCGTGCTGCCCATGCCGGCGTGACTGACGAAGGCTGCCGCGTGCGGCAGCACCTTGAGTTGCGGCACCGCGGCACGAACCTCGATGTGTGGCGCTACCGCGCCCAAATCCCCTGCGTCGACGGCGCTCCCGATCGCCACCACCACGTGCCAGGGCGCATCGGCGAATGCTGCCAGGCAGGCACGGAAGATGTCGGGCCGGTCGTGGTAGGCGGTGCCGAGAGAGACCAGCACGGTGGCCCGTTCAGTTGGTGGTTCCCAGTCCCCGTCCGAGGGCCGGTCGGTGAGGCATGGGCCGACGAACGCGTAAGGCGGTCCGAAGGTGTCCCCGGCGTACTGGAATTCCCGCGGCAGGAACACCAACTGCGCATCGGCCCCGGCCGACTGCAGGAGGTTCGCCACGTTCAGGCCGTGTCGGCGGGCAAGCCGTTGCGCCCGCCACAGCGCGCGCAGCATCTTCGGGCGCAGCGGGTTGACCTTGACGTACCTGTTCATCGACCAGTGTCTGTTGCCCACCAGATTCGGCCAGCCCGCGACCACCGGCACGGACCAGCTGGCGGCGGCGAGTCTGCCCCACCACGCCATGGTCGCGTCGTGCAGCACCAGGTCCGGGTCATCACCGTGGAACCCCGAGAGCACTTGGGGCAGCACGAATTCCGTCTCGTCAAGCGCCACCGTCATCGCATGGGCAAAATCCTGTCCTGTGAACTGCGGCGGGGGTCCCGCGTCGTTCATGAGGGTGCGGTACGGCACCAGCCGTGCTCCGGCATCGGCCACCCGGCCGGCGTGTGCGGTGGTCGCGGCGTAGCTCACCCGGTGTCCCCGGGCCACCAGTTCGGCGGCGACCCCCAACGTCGGATTGACGTGTCCGGTGCCCACCGGCACACAGATCGCGATGTGGCTCATTCGGTTTTCCTGAGTCGTCGACCGCGGGGATCAGCCAACGGAGAACGGGGCCCCGGTTTCGATGATGCCCTGCTTCACCACTTCCACGTAGGCGCCCGCGCACGGGAGCTGACCCAGACCGAAAGACTCGACACGGTTCTCGGCAGTGGGCGTCCGGAGCGCATGGACTGCCCGCCCCAAACCGCGCTGCTCCAGAGTGGGTATCACACAACGCGGCGTGGGCCCCATGCCCCGCAGCACCACCGATCCCACGGTCAGCGTGCGATCCGTCCATTCGTTCTCCGAATACGGCGGATAGCCGGGAGGCGTAGAGATCACGAGGTTGGGCCGGTAGCGCTCGGCTTCTGTCCCGATGCGCTCGAGCGTCGCCGTAGTGATGACGTGCAGGGGCGCGAGGTCGACGAAGGAGTCACCGGGGGTGCCCTCGGCCAGTTCCAGAAGGGGTGCCTCGACCTCGGCGTCGAGGCCACGCTCGAGCACCTGCTCGGGGTCGGCGCGCTCCAGCGTGGCCGCTTGTGGCCTGCGGTCGGCGAGGTGCACCGGTCGGGCGACGAGGGCGGAGAGCACACCGTCGACGTCTTCGTCGTCGGCCGCCACACTGGTGCCGTCGGGCAATTGGATCCGCACGCGGCCGTCGTCGATCGTGGCGCTGCACATCAGCAGGTCGCGCCAGAGTCGCGCCTGTTTGGCACTCGCCACCCGGCCGGTCTCCCGGTCGATCAGCGCGAGTCGCCGGTCACCGTCGGCGCCACCGGCATCGACCGACAGCGCGTCGACGGTCTCACCGAGCATCGACTTGACGGGATAGCGGTACAGCTTCGCGACGCGCATCTGCGGTTCCGTGGTTCCGACGTCCATGAGCGCACCTTAGGCGTGCCGTGCCGCGAGGTCAGGTCCGCCCGTGCCCCGGACCGCAGTCAACGCCCGCAGCGGTACGAATTCCGCCGGACTGGCTTTTATTTATTTCTCCAGTATGGTCGGGCTCGGTGATGGTTGCGAGAAAAGGAGCAACGATGGCTGACAAATCGCGAAGTCGAGAAATCAAGAAGCCTGCGATGACCCTCAAGGAGCGCCGTGCGCTCAAGCGGGCCAAGGTGGTCGAGTCGGGCGAGGTCGTCCCCCGGCGCAAGCGCGTGGACCGCGCCTGAGCGGAAAAGCCACTGCTCGCGGCGTCGGTCGTCGGATGGTACTGCCACGGCCGACACCGCGGGCGCGCTGTCCCGGCATGCCCTCGACCGGACCTGCGATCGGACCTAGAATTCGATATGCCGGGTGAACAGAGCGCGTTTGCGCCATTCTTGTAATGGCTTCGAGGAACGATTGCGGCGCCGGAATATCATTTGACTGAATTAATCGGTATTCGACGGTCAGCGAGGTTGCCGTGCCAATTCGAGAGCTCCATAGCACGTCGGTGATGGTGGTGGGTCGTCCCTCGGAACTGACCGCATCGATGGCCGCGGCGTTGCGGCGCCGCGGCGTCTCGGTGATCGAGGCACCCGCACGGCGCGGGCCGGCGGGCCGGGTGGCCGCCTCCGAGTCGATGATCCTTGTCATCGACGGAGACCTGGCCGAGGAATTGTTCGCCGCGGGTTCTTCCTGGCGGTCACGTCGGCGGACGGGGGAGTGGGAGAACGACGCCTGCGACCTGGTCGTCGCCGGCGCGCTCGACACCGGAGCGCGCTCGGTCTTCGTGGTCTGCGACGGTAGGCGCCTCACGTTCGGTCAGCGTGCCCGGGTGGTCGGCGTGTTCCGGCGCCTGGCGCGCAGGGTCGACTACGAGTGCGTCATCAACGGACTTCGACCGGTCACCACGTCGTACGCGGTGATCGACTCCGATGGCGACGTCGCCCGCCTCGCGCACGCGCTCGGCGAGTCGCTTGTCCGGATTCAAGGATTTCCTGGCCGGAAGAAGGCGGCGCGGAAGACACGGACAGGGCGAGCATGGATGGCAGGGATACTCCCGCAGCCATCACAGAAGGAGCACAAGCCATGTCCGAAATCATCGGGGGGATAGAGGTTCCCGACACCGCCGCAGTCGCCGAGGCGACCCGTCACGTGCAGGGCAACACCAGCTCGCTCATCTACGAGCACTCCCGCGCCTCCGGCCGGTAGCGTGCGCGCTACCCCCGAACGGGCCCCTGGGGGACCGACCTCCGCGCCGCAACAGGCTGAACTGGGTGGATGACCACTCGACCCACCACCGACGCCCGCGACCCCGTCGACGGGACGCCCCACACCACACCCGCCCGACGCCACCGGGGTATCAAGTGGTTCCTGGCCCTCGCGTTCCTGGGCGCGTGGATCCCGTGGCTCGGCGTGTACCTGCTCGGCGGGTCCCTTGACGATCTGGCGACCCAACTCGCCACCGCCGCCTTCGTCCCCGCGCTCGCGGCGTGCGTCGTCCGACGCTGGATCACCAGGGAGGGATTCGCCAATTCCGGTCTGCGCCTGCATTGGAGATCGTCGTGGCCCTACTACGTCGCCGCCGCGACGATCCCCTGGGGCGTGCTGCTCCTCGCGGTGGCCGTCGCGGTTCTCGCCGGGTGGTGGTCGCCGTCGGACCTGGACATGCCGGTCACGGCATGGGTGTATCTGGCGGCGGGACCGCTGGTCTGCGCGGCGACGGCGCCGTTGTTCTGGGGCGAAGAGTACGGCTGGACGGCCTACCTGCGTGACCGTCTGGTTCCGGGGCGACCGGTCGCCACCACATTCCTGACCGGCCTGATTTGGGGCGTGTGGCATTGGCCGCTGCCCTGGGTCGGCTACTTCGGAGGGGAAGTCGGTGTGGCAGAGGCTATCTGGGGCATGCTGTGGTGGGTGCCGATGAGCATTCTGCTGGAGTTCGTCATCGGCTGGTTGTGGTCGGGCACCGGGTCGGTCTGGCCGCCGGCGATGCTGCACGCGGGTGCCAATCTCGTCGCCTCGCTCGGCATGTTCCACGTTTTCGGCGGCACCGTCGGCGTCAGCGCCACCTCGTTCCTGCTCTGCGCCGGTCTTCTCCCGTTCGTGGCGGCGATCGTGATCACCGGTCGAGTGGGCCATAGACTCGCGTGATGGTCCAGGTCCCTGCCCGATCGTTGGGCGCCGCGATGGCGTCGGGGCCGCGGTACCTGGTGTCGTCGTGGCCGTGGCGCGCGCTGTTGTGGACGGTGTCCGGCGCCGCCCTGAGCGCTGTGGTCGTCGCCACCGCACCACTGACAATCCTTGGGGCAGGCTCACGTTCGCTGCGCAACGCGGTCTGGAAGCCGCTGTTGGAGTTGGAGTGCGCGCGGCTGTCGCTGATCGACAAGCCCGCCGCGGAACGGGTCAGGCACGACGTGGCAAGCGCTCGCGCGCAGCAGCAGGTGCCGAGTCCGCGCCAGGTCGGCCACATGCTGTTCACGGCGCTGGTCACGGGCCCGTGGGGCGCGGTGCTGGTGGCGTTCATGGCGATCCTTGTCGGCGTCATGGTGGCGGCGCCGTGGCTGGTGCGGCCCGGCGAGCCGATCAACGTCGCGCTGTGGCTGATCGACACCACCGGGGAGGCCTGGGTCGCGGCGGTGACGGGCCTCGCGGTGCTGGTGCTGACCGCCTACCTCGTCGGGGCCTACGCCGCGGCGCTCGGGCAGCTGACTGTCATCGCGATGACCGATCCCCAAGCGCTGCAACGGGAAGTGGCCCGGCTCGAGCAGTCGCGCACCGCGCTTCTGGACGCGGTCGAACAGGAGCGGCGGCGTATCGAAAGCGAGTTGCACGATCGGGTGCAGCACCGTCTGGTGGCGTTGGCGCTGACATTGGGCATCGCCGAGAGCGTGCACGGCGACGACGAGACGGGCCGGCTGGCCGCCGACGCGCACCGGCAGCTCGACGACACCCTCGCCGAACTGCGGGCGGTGCTGCTGGGCATCCTCCCGCGGGCGCTCACCGAACACGGGCTCGCGGCGGCGGTCACCGACTTGATCGGCGCCTACCCGCTGCCGGTCAGCACCGACTTCGGGGCCACCGAGAGACCGGGGCGCCTGCCCGCGGTGATCGAGCACACCGCCTATCTGGTCATCAACGAAGCGCTGAGCAACGTCGTCAAACACTCGTCGGCGTCGGCCGTGACGATCACCGCCGACCGGCAGGACGGCAGGTGGTGGCTCACTGTCCGCGACGACGGCCGCGGCGGCGCCAGCGTGCGCCCGGGGCGCGGGCTGGCCACACTGGCCGCCCGGGTGGAGGCCGTCAACGGCACGCTGACCATCTCCAGCCCGGACGGCGGACCCACCGAGATGAGCATGCGATGCCCGGTGTGACGCCTCGTCCCGGCGAAGGGCTGCGCATCGTCCTGGCCGAGGACGCGCCGTTGCTGCGCGCCGGGATCGTGACGGTGCTCGAATCCGACGGCCATCAGGTGTGCGCGGCCGTCGAGACCGCCGACGAACTGCGGGCGGCGGCGCGGACCCACCAGCCCGACGTGGTGGTCACCGATGTCAGGATGCCGCCCACCCACACCGACGAAGGCATCCGGGCCGCGATCGAACTGCGCCGCGCCACACCGGGCCTCCCGGTGGTGATCCTGTCGCAGTACACGTCGGTCGGGTCGCTGGACCAATTGCTGGACCGCACCGCTGCTGCCGGGCGCGGCGGGCTGGGCTACCTGCTCAAGGACCGTGTCGCGCACGTGCGGCACTTTCTCGACGCGGTCCGCGACATCGCCGGCGGGGCAACCATCATCGATCCGGACATCGTGGTCGCACTGGTCGGCGCCTCCCGCAGACGAGGCGTGCTGTCGACACTGACGCCGCGTGAGGAGGAGGTGCTCAGCCTGATGGCGCAGGGCCTGACCAACTCCCGCATCGCGCAGCGGCTCGTCGTGTCCGAGGCGGCGGTCCGGAAACACGTCGGCGGCATCTTCGCGAAGCTCCCGCTGGCTGACGACGGGGATCGGCGAGTCCTCGCCGTGCTGACCTATCTCAACGAGTCGTGACCGCCGGCGCGCCGATTCAGAAGACGCCGCTGTAGGCGTTGAGCGCGGGTTGCCCACCCAGGTGCGCGTAGAGAACCTTGGAGGTGGGCCCGATCTGGCCGGACCGGACCAGGTCGATCAGTCCTGCCATGGACTTTCCCTCGTACACCGGGTCGAGGATGACCCCTTCGAGCCGGCCGGTCAGCCTGATGGCATCGACGGTCGACTGCACCGGGATGCCGTAGCGGTCACCGGCCCAACCCTCCAGGACGACGATCTCGTCGTCGGTCAGGTCTCGGCCCAACCCGATGAGTTCGGCGGTGTTGCGTGCGATGCGGGCGACCTGAGCGCGTGTCTCTGCCGGTGTCGCCGACGCGTCGATACCGATGACCCGGCGCGGGCGTCGCTGACCGGCGAACCCGGCGATCATTCCCGCGTGGGTCGAGCCGGTGACCGTGCAGACCACGATGGTGTCGAAGAAGATCCCGAGTTCGTCCTCCTGGCGCTGCACCTCATAGGCCCAGTTGGCGAAACCGAGTCCGCCGAGACGGTGATCGGACGCCCCCGCGGGGATGGGGTACGGGGTGCCACCGGCGCGGCGCACGTCCTCGATGGCGTGATGCCAGCTGTCCTTGAACGCGATGCCGAATCCGGCGGGGTCGAGACGGACGTCGGCGCCCATGATCCGCGACAGCAGGATGTTGCCGACCTTGTCGTTCACCGAATCGGGCCAGTCGACCCATTTCTCCTGCACCAGTACCGCTTTCAGGCCGAGCTTGGCTGCGACTGCGGCCACCTGACGGGTGTGGTTGGACTGCACCCCGCCGATCGAGACCAAGGTGTCGGCGCCTTGTTCCAGCGCGTCGGGAATGACGTACTCCAGCTTGCGGGTCTTGTTCCCGCCGAACGCGATACCGGAGTTGACGTCCTCGCGCTTGGCCCAGATCTCAGCGCCCCCGAGGTGCGCGCTGAGCCGGGGTAACGGATGGATCGGGCTGGGGCCGAAGGTCAGCGGGTAGCGCGGGAAGTCTTCGATGGCCATGCGTTCTCCAGAGTTCGTCGCCCGCCCGCGGGCGCGGGCTCTCCGTCCAGTGTGCAACATGCAATATATTACCGCACGCCGACCGCGAAGAAATTCTCCGAAATCGTCCGGCCGGAACCGCTGACCCGGTGCCGCGTCCCGTCTTAGGCTTAGGTGCAGGAACTGGCTTTCAGACCTGAGTGAGCGTGGAGCACCATGACAACCACGAACGTGAAATGTCCGCACTGTACGACGGTCAACCGGATTCCCGCCGCCGCGAACGGCACTCCCGGCTGCGCCAGATGTCATGAGCCGCTGCCGTGGATCGCCGTCGCCGGTGACGCCGACTTCGCCGAGGTCGCCGAGCGCTCCAAGGTACCGGTGCTGGTGGATCTGTGGGCCGCGTGGTGCGGTCCGTGCCAGACGGTCGGTCCGGCACTCGAGCAACTCGCCACCGAACACGCGGGAGAGCTGAAGGTCGTCAAGGTCGACGTGGACACCGCGCGGCGGACCGCGGCACGGTTCTCGGTCCAGTCGGTGCCCACTTTGCTCGTCCTGGCGGACGGTTCGGTGCTGGCCCGTCAGGCGGGCGCCGCCCCGGTGGCCTGTTTGCGGGCCTGGCTGGATCGGGCGCTGAGTGGGGCGGGGTCGACTTCCGGTCCGGCGCACCGCTGATCCCGTTGCGCGGAGTTCATGACCTCTGGCCGGGACGTCTGGCCGAACCGGCGATTCGGGGCGCACACTCGAGGTGTCGTTCGAATTTAGGGGGCCGCGATGAGCGAGCAACTTCACGACTTCTTCGGTGAGGTCTGCGCGCGGTACTTCCAGCCCGCGATGGACATGTATCCGCCATGGGGCGTAGGGGCCGTCGAGCGGATGTTCATGCTGACCGACGCCGTTCAGGATCCGCTGGAACAGAGCCGCCACGGCGCCATGGAGTGGGGTCGGACCGAGATCCCGCACGCCCGGATCGCCGAGGAGTTCTTCGTGATCACCCAGCACGGCCTGATGTACGCCGCCGAGGTGAACGGGGTCCACCGGGCGCTGCACTACCTGGCCACGCCGCCGGCGTTGTTCGATCCGTTCGTCGACCAGGCCGAAACGTCCGAACTCCGCGACGGCGAGGTCGTGGTCGTGGACAGCCGGTTCGGCCGCGAGCTGGCCTCAGCCCACCCGATGGACGCCGCGTTGCGCCGCATCCTCGACGAGCATCTGGCGCTGCGGGTGACCCTGCCGCGAACCGGGCCGGCGATCTGAACCCCGGCTGACGGGCTACCGGATCCGGGCGTCCTCGATCGGCTCGCCGGCAGTCAGGTGGCCGTCGATCAGCCGGTCCACGCGGTCGGGGGTCATGCCGCCGTACCAGACGTCGTCGGGCTGGACCGCGACGACCGGGGCGTGGTTGCAGGGGAACATGCAGCCCGCCGCGGTCGTCAGGACGTCACTGTCCCGGAGGCGTCGCCGTGACAGTCCCTCCGCGAGGGCGGCCCAGGTCTTCTCGGCGCCGCGGGCGCTGCACCGGGGGCCCCGGCAGACCAGCACGTGGTGACGGTAGGCGGGGACCTCGGCCCAGGCCGCCGAGGTCAGGGGCGACTCCGAGCCGGTGACCGGCCGCGCTTTCTCCAGCGCTGCGGTGACCGCGGCAGGGTCGATCGGGTCGGTGTCGAGCAGCCTGGTGGCGACGACGACTTCCGGCGCTCCCGCCCCACGTTCGCGCCACCAGTGCGAGGCGATCCGGCGCAGCCACGAGTTACCGGGCGCCAGCTGTCCGAACGCGACGCCGACCAGTTCGATCCGCCCGGTCCCGCCGTCGGCGAGCTCGGTGAGCACGGTGCGCAGGGAGGGTTCGGTGATCTGCAGGAAGGCCAGGCGGGCGCCGAGGGCGGCAGCGGTGGCCGCGAGATCCTCGGCGGCATTGGCCTCCCGGATCGACATCCCGACGAGGACTCGGACCGCTTCGGTGTGGGCATGAGATGGGTGCACGACGGGCACGACCTTTCTCGGGGTAGACCGCCCCGAGTTCGCAAGGTGCGGTGGGTCGAGTGTCTGGCTCACGCACGCTGGACGAAGCGCCGCTGACAGTGGCGGTACCGCGCCGGATTCACACCGGCTTCCTCGGATCCCATCGCAATGGACGGACCAGAGGCTAGCAGGACGCCCACTGCTAACGCCGTCGTCAGAGCCGGCGATAGCAAGGTATGGCTCTCGTCCGTGCTGCCGCCGCGCTCGCCGTCGCGCTGATCGCGCCCTGGCCGGGGATGGCGACCGCGCACGCCCAGTCGTTCGCGCAGCTTCCCGCGGTCCCGGTGGTGGCATCGCCGACGTGCGGGGGCACCGTCAGGGCGGAGGCACAGGTGGCACCCGTGCAGACCTTCGATCAGGTGGAGAACGGTGTCCGGGTGGCGATCAACTACGACGCCGGTCGATACGACGGGTCCTGCTCGCTGACCGTCACCGCGGCGTGGGCCAATCTCGACACCGGAGCCTCCGGACACGGCGACATCACCGCGGTCTCGACGATCGACGGGCACTACGGGTTCATCGGGTACGCCAACACGATGTTCCAGACCGGCGCCGGCACCGTGGTCGTCACGCTCAGCTCGCACCCCGGCGCCGAACTGCGGGTCACCGCGTAGCCGCCCGCTACCGTGAGGGCATGGCAGGCGCATCTATGTCGTCACCCACCCGGAGGCGACGCACCACGTCGACGGCGTGGTCGGAGGCTGGCACGACTCCGACCTGACGGCGCGTGGCGCCCGGCATGCCACCGCCATCGGCCGTGCGCTGGGTGACGTGCTCACGGGCTGCGGGGCCGAGGTGTTCTCCTCTGATCTGCTGCGCGCCCGACGCACGGCCGAGGTCGTCGCGGCGGCACTGAACACCGTCCCGGTGCTCGACCAGCGATTGCGCGAGAAGTCCTACGGGGTAGCCGAAGGCAGGCCGCAGAGCTGGCTCGATGCGCGATTCATCCCGCCGCCGGTCACCGGCGACCGAATGTCCCATGACGAAGGAATCCCCGGTGCGGAGACCAAAGGTGAGTTCGCCGCGAGGATCTACTCTGCCGTGGACGAAATACTCTCTGGTTCAACACAAGACATCGTGATCGTGACCCACGGTTTCGCCTTGACCTACGTGATCACCGATTGGCTCGGGGTACCGATCGCGCATGTCGACCGCGCCGGCTTCACGGCGGCCCCGGGGAGCATCACGACCCTCGTTGAGGACGACTACTTCCACAACAGGCAGGTCAGCGTCCTCGCCGATATCAGCCACCTCGCCGACGACACCGCGGCCGTCACGGATGGGCTTGCAGGAGGTGGTCGAGCACGTCGCGGCTGAGCGCGACCCCGAAGAGTTTCAGTCGCCCCAGGGGCATGGACTCGATCATCTTCAACGTCTCGGTCCCCAGGCTGTCCTGGTCGGGCATGGCCGCCATGTTCTGTTGGAAGATCGAGATGAGCCGCGGCCCGGCGACCGGATGGGCGAACACCTCGCCGATCGTCGAGTTCTCGGTGAGCGGGACTCGCACGTCGTCACCGTCGAGGTGAATCACGGTGGTGTGGAGGATGTTCCGGCTCGACTGCCCGATCCGCAGGCTGTACTCGCCACCTTCGACCACCCATTTGTCGACGCGATCGTCCCAGTAGGCGAAATCCGTGCGCGGGATGCGCACCGTCACCGGACTGGTGGTTCCGCGGGCAAGCTCGACGACCTGGAATCCCCGCAGCTCCTGCGGGGCCCGGGCGATGCCGGACACCGGCTTGGCGGAGTAGACCTGCACCACGTCGCGACCGTCGCGAGGTCCGGTGTTGGTCACCGCGACCGTGACCACGATCTCGTCGCCCTCGACGACGGCGGTGGCGGCGTCGTAGCGAAACGTCGTGTAGGACAACCCATGCCCGAACGGATAGGTCACCTCGACGGCTCGGGCGTCGTAGCCGCGGTACCCGACGAAGATCCCCTCGCCGTAGAGGACCCGGGAGTGTTCGCCCGGGAAGTTCAGAAAGGACGGCGTGTCCTGCAGACGCTCCGGCACCGTCTCGGCGAGCCGACCGCTGGGGTTGACCACGCCGAACAGCACGTCGGCGACCGCCGCACCCCCGCCTTGGCCCAGAAGGGCGCCGTCGAGGACCGCCGCCGCCAGCCGGTCCACGTCGGCCAGCCGGACCACACCGCCGTGGCACAGCACGGCGACCGTGCGAGGTTGCGCCGCAGCGACAGCCGCCAGTAGACGCAACTGCTCAGCCGGCAGCTCGATGTCGGTCCGGTCGTATCCTTCGGATTCCGCGCTGTCGGGTAGTCCGAGGAACAGCACGGCGGCGTCGGCGGCCGCCGCGGTCGCGACCGCATCGTCGGTGAGGCGCTGCGGGTCGTCGCCGCCGCCGTATCCGGGCGCATAGGTGACCGCACCGGCCGCGCGGGCACGGATCTCGTCCAGCGGGATGTCCAGCCTGGCGGCGTTGACGTGCGAACTCCCGCCACCCTGGTACCGGGGGTGCGCGGCAAACGCGCCGACGACGGCCAGCGTGGCGTCGTGCCGCAGGGGCAGCAGGTCACTGGTGTTCTTCAGCAGCGCGATACTGCGGGCGGCGGCTTCGCGGGCCAGCGCGTGGTGGGCGTCCAGGTCGACCGCGGTTGCGGGCTCGGTGTTGCGGGCGGCGCGGGCAAGCAGGTCGAGGACCCGGGCCGCTGCTTCGTCGACGACGGTCGGGTCGAGTCGTCCGGCCTCGACGGCGTCGACGACGTCCTCGTCCAGGGACGGGTCGCCGCCGGGCATGGCGAGGTCCAGACCCGCCGCAAGCGCCGCGACCCGGTCGGCGACCGCGCCCCAGTCGCTGACCACCGCACCGGCGAAGCCCCACTGCTCACGCAGGACATCGGTGAGCAGCCAACGGTTCTCGGACGCGTAGACGCCGTTGATCTTGTTGTAGGAGCACATCACCGTCCACGGCCGGGATGCGGTGACCACCCGCTCGAAGCTCTTCAGGTAGATCTCCCGCAGCGCCCGCGGCCCGACCAGGGAGTCCGAGCGCATCCTGTCGTACTCGGCGTTGTTGGCCGCGAAGTGCTTGACCGACGCCCCCACACCACCGGCCTGCACTCCCTCGACCCACGCGGCGCCCAATGTTCCACTCAGCAGGGGATCTTCGGAGAAGTACTCGAAGTTGCGCCCGCAGCGCGGATCGCGCTTGATGTTGACCGCGGGACCGAGCAGGACGTCGACCCCGAGCGCGCGGGCCTCGTCGGCGAGCGCGCGACCCACCCGTTCGACCAGCTCGCGATCCCAGCTCTGCGCCAGGCCGGCGGCGGGGGAAGCAGGTCGCCGGCTCGCTTGCGGCGAGTCCGAGGTGATCTGACAGGCCAGGCTGAATCCGCACGCCGTGGGGGCCGTCGGTCAGTGTCACCGCGGGCAGTCCGGCGGCGGACTTGGTGTGCCAGAACGATTCGCCGCTAACTAGCCCGGCTTTGACCCGCAACGGCAAGGTCGACGCGTCCGCTGCAGCGCCGGGGGAGGTTCCGTGCGGGGGGTCGGAGATGCTCATCCTGCTCCCAGCGGATCGGCGCGGTCGTGCGGCCGAGCATAGGGCCGATTCCTCGGACCGGCCAGAGCCGTGGCTGGATCGTTGGCTGGAATCATTGTCCGGCGGGGCTGCTTCGGTTCATGGGAGCATCGGGGATGACCGAGGCCCGCCCGCCCATTCCGCCCTACGATCTCGACACCGCCCGGCAGAAGGTCCAGGCGGCCGAGGACGCCTGGAACAGCTGCGACCCGCACCGGGTCAGCCTCGCCTATACCGTCGACAGCGTGTGGCGGAACCGCGACCAGTTCGTCACGGGCCGGGACGCCATCGTCGAGTTCCTCACCGCCAAATGGGAGCGGGAACTCGACTACGCGTTGCGCAAAAGCCTGTGGAGCTACAGCGGAAACCGCATCGCAGTCCGGTTCCAGTACGAATGCCATGACGGCTCCGGCCAGTGGTGGCGCAGCTACGGCAACGAACTGTGGGAGTTCGACGACCACGGCCTGATGCGCAGGCGCGAGGCCAGCATCAACGACGTACGTATCGAGCCGGCCGAGCGCCGGATCTTCGGTCCCCGCGGCGACGACGAACGCGGTCCCGACGCCGAGCTTCCGCTGTGCTGACGGCCGCCGACACCAGAGGCCCGGCCACGCTGCTGTCGGTGAACGTCGGAATGCCCGCGGACGTCGACTGGAACGGCCGCGTGGTGCACACGGGTATCTGGAAAACGCCGGTGGCGGGGCCGCGTACGGTCCGGCGGCTGAACATCGACGGCGACGGTCAGGGCGACCTGGCCGGACACGGCGGGGAGAACCGCGCCGTGCTGGTCTACCAGATGGAGTCCTACCGCCACTGGGCCCGCGAACTCGGCCGCGACGACCTCTCGCCGGGCGTGTTCGGGGAGAACCTCACCGTCGACGGCCTGCCCGACAGCGAGGTGTGCATCGGCGACCGCTACCGCATCGGCGACGTGGTGCTGGAAGTGACCCAGCCCCGGGTGACCTGCTACCGCGTCGGGATCCGAATCCGCGAGCCCCGGATGGCGGCGCTGCTCGTCGCCCACCGTCGGCCGGGTTTCTACTGCCGCGTGCTCGCCGAGGGCGAGATCGAAGCGGGGCACCCGATCGAACAGATCAGCCAGGGGCCAGAGGCCGTGACGGTCGCCGACATCGACGGGCTGCTCTATCTGCCGGGGCACCCCCGCGACAGCCTCGAACGCGCGCTGCGCATCCCGGCGCTCAGCCCGGGATGGCAGGGATCGGTGGAAAGCCTGCTGGCGCAGAGTGATTCCGCCGTATCGGGGAACAGCGGGTTGACCGGCGCCGCCACCGGGCCACCGGCCTGGCCGGGGTTCCGCGCACTGCGCGTCGTCGCGGCCAGGGCCGAGAGCCGTGACGTCCGTTCGGTGACCCTCGGCGATCCCGACGGCGCACCCCTACCGCCGCGGCGGGCCGGGCAGTCGATTGCGGTGCGCGTCCCTGTCGGGGACGCGACGGCGGTACGCAGCTACTCGTTGTGCAACAGTCCGACCGCACACCTGTACCGGATAGCGGTCAAACGGGAAACCAGCGGTACTGCAAGCAATTACCTCCACGACCAGTTGCCGGTCGGCGCCGAGATCGATATTGCCGCACCGCGCGGTGACTTCGTTCTCGACGACGCGGCACGGCCCCTGGTGTTGCTGTCGGCCGGGGTGGGCGTCACCCCGGTGCTGTCGATGCTGCATGCACTCAGCGCGGACCGGCCCGATCGGCCGCTGTGGTGGATCCATACCGCCCGCAATGGTGCGGAACACCCGTTCGCCGACGAGGCACGCGCGGTGCTGCGTCGCCTCCCGCGCAGTCGCAGCGCTGTCTTCTACAGCCGGCCGGGACGATCCGACCGGCCCGGCGCCGACTACGACCGCAGGGGCCGCATCACCGCAGAAGCCCTCGCCGAGCTGCAGATACCCAGGGACGCATCGGTGTTCGTATGCGGACCGGATCTGTTCATGGCCGACATCGCCCGCGTGCTGGTCGACCACGGAATGCGCCGGGACGCCATCCACGTCGAGGCCTTCGGCGGCCGCGCCGCCGTCACCCCGGGCATCGCCGCCGCGTCCGCCCTGCCACCGCATCAACCCGCAGGACCGGTGGGCGACGGGCCGGTCGTCCAGTTCGCGCGCAGTGGCATCTCCGCGCCCTGGGGTTCCGGATATGCCAGCCTGCTGGAGTTCGCCGAAGCGTGCGACATCCCCACCCGATGGTCGTGCCGCACCGGGGTCTGCCACACCTGTGAAACGGGGCTGTTGGCCGGACGGATCCGCTACGGCCCCGAACCTCTGGAAGAGCCCGCCGACGGCAACTGCCTGCCCTGTGTCGCGGCGCCGGCGACACCCGTCGTCCTGGATCTCTGACCGAATCCGTCAGTCCGACAACATAGTCAGGACTCGAGCGCCGGTGCGAGGTTCTTCCTGGCCCACTCGTGTGCAGTCGTCGTGTCGATGCCATTGCGGGCATTGAACGTCGCCGACTTCGGCCAGGCCACGCCGACGCCGCGGGCGAAGACGGCGCGGTACTTCTTCATGGAGTCCTGCGGATCCGCCGCGAGTTCGGCATCGAGATGCTCGGTCGACCAGCGCACCCGGCGCACCTCGGTACCGAGCACGTCCTCGACGACGTCCGCGAGCCGGCCGTAGCTGAGGGTGTCCCCAGCGACGTGGACGACCTTGTCGGTGGCGCCCGGTGGAGCGTGCAGGACCGCGGCCGTGAGCGTGCCGATGTCCTCGGGGGTGGTGACGGTGACCTCGGTGTCCCAATCGCCCAGCGCGTGCACGGTGCGCGAGGGTAGGTCGACCACTCCGAATGAGGGATCGAACAGGAAGCTGGTGAACATGCCGGTCGAGACGATGCGCCAGTCGGTGTGCTCCTGGCTTCGCAGCATGTCGCGCACATCGAGCTGCTCGTCGAACAGGGTCTGCGGGCTCCCTCTGCCGATCAGATCGTAGTCCACTCCGAATTGCCAAGGAAGATACCGCCGTACCTGCGCCGACAGGGCCGCCTCGGCGAGCTTGACCTGGATGCCCGCCCCGGCGGCGAAGCCCAGGCAGCTGATCACGGTGTCGTATCGGCCGAAAAGGTCGGCGAGTTCCGGTACCGACGCGGTGGCGACGTCGCCGTATTCCACGGTGACTCCAGAGGTGTCGAGGTCGCGGAGCAGTTGCGCTCTGCCCGCCGACGGGGAGGCTGCCGGGCGGAGCAGGACTGCGATCGTGTCACCGCTTCGGCGTTTGCGGATATGTGCAGACAGCGCGTCGACGACTGCCGTCCCGAGTTCGCCGGCACCGACGATCAGGAACGATTCGGTGTCACGGATTTTCACGACGTACCTCCCTTGGCCGGCTGATCCCGCTGATGCCGGGCAGGAGGGTGCAACGCAGTGCACGCGGAATGTGTTTCCCGGTCTGCGGACGGCGGGGGCCGGAAAGCGCATCGGCCCGGCCGCGGGAGTCTAGGGTGGGGTTCATGGCGGAGCTGGCCGATCTGCTGTCCCAAGAGCGCATCGCGCTCGACGTGCACGCCGACACCTGGCAGGCGGCGATCAAGGCCGCCGGTCGGCTCCTGGACCAGGCAGGGATCGCCGACGCCGCCTACACCGACTCGATGATCGCCAATGTCGAGGCCAACGGCCCGTACATCGTGGTGGCCCCCGGCTTCGCGTTCGCGCACGCCCGGTCCTCGCCTGCGGTGCACCGCACCGGGATGTCCTGGGTCCGGCTGGCCGAACCGGTCGAATTCGGACACAAGACCAACGACCCGGTGACTCTGGTGGTGGCGCTGGCCGCGGTCGACGCGGGCGCGCACAACGCGGCGATGGCGCAACTGGCGAAGGTGCTCGGGGACCAGGCCAAGCGCGCGGCGCTGGACTCCGCGACGACGCCCGCCGAGGTCATGGAGCTGCTCGGTGGTGCGCGGCCGGCGACGAGCGCAGCCGCGCGCGCACAGACCAACAACCTGATCCTCACGGTGTGCGGAAACGGGCTGGGCACCAGCCTCTTCCTGAAGAACACGCTCGAGCAGGTGCTGCAGACCTGGGGTTGGGCGCCGTTCATCACCGTCGAGGCCACCGACACCATCTCGGCGAAGGGCAAGGCCAAGAGCGCCGACCTGATTCTGACCTCCGGTGAGATCGCCCGTACCCTCGGCGACGTCGGGGTACCGGTCAAGGTGATCGACAACTTCACCTCCACCGCCGAAGTGGACAGCGCGCTGCGCGATTCCTACGACGTCTAGGAGCCCGATGAACTGGCTGGTCGGCATCGCCGAATTCCTGGTCAACGAGATCCTCGCAGTCCCTGCATATCTGATCGGCATCATCACCGCCGTCGGCCTGATCGCGCTGCGCAAGTCCGCCGGTCAGGTGATCGGCGGCGCGCTCAAGGCCACGCTGGGCTTCCTGTTGATCAACGCCGGAGCGGGACTGGTGGTCAGTTCGCTGGAACCGCTGGGTGTGATGATCCAGGGCGCCGCGGGCACCCAGGGCGTGGTACCGACCAACGAGGCCATCGTCGGTATCGCGCAGGACGAGTACGGGGCGCAGGTGGCCTGGCTGATGATCCTGGGCTTCGCCGTCAGCCTGGTGCTGGCCCGGTTCACGCCGCTGCACTACGTGTTCCTCACCGGTCACCACGCGCTGTTCATGGCGACGCTGTTGACCATCGTGCTGGCCACCGCAGGACTGGACACCCCCGTCGTCATCCTTCTCGGCGGCTTCCTACTCGGCGTGGTGATGGTGTCGCTACCGGCGATCTCTCAACCCTGGACCAGACGCATCACCGGTGACGACAGCATCGCCATCGGCCACTTCGGCACCCTGGGCTATATCGCCTCGGGCGTCACCGGCCGGTTCGTGGGCGGGTCCAAGAGCCGGTCCACCGAAGATCTCAAACTGCCCGAATCTCTGCGGTTCCTGCGTGATTCGATGGTCGCCACCGCCTTGTCGATGGTGCTGATGTATCTGGCCGTCTCGTTGCTGTATCTGGCCAGAGCGGGTCAGGAGACCGCATTCGCCGCCTACGCCGACGACACCGGCGCCGGGGCTGCCGTGGATGTCGGCAACTTCTTGATGAGGGGCGTCACCGAAGGACTGAGCTTCGGAGTGTCCGTTGCGGTGATCCTGTTCGGCGTGCGCACCATCCTGGGTGAACTGGTACCGGCATTTCAAGGAATCGCCGAACGGGTGGTGCCGGGCGCGGTGCCCGCCCTCGATGCACCAATCGTGTTCCCGTACGCGCAGAACGCGGTGCTGATCGGATTCATCTCAAGCTTCGTTGCCGGTCTGGTCGGGCTGGCAGTGCTCTCGGTGTGGCTGGGACCGGCGTTCGGCTGGGTGCTGGTGCTGCCCGGCCTGGTGCCGCACTTCTTCACCGGCGGCGCGGCGGGGGTGTACGGCAACGCCACCGGCGGTAGACGAGGGGCGGTCGCGGGTGGGTTCGTCAACGGCCTGTTGATCACGTTCCTGCCTGCGCTGCTGGTGCGGGTGCTCGGCTCCTTCGGTTCGGAGAACACCACCTTCGGTGACACCGACTTCGGTTGGTACGGAATTCTTTTGGGTAATGCCGCCAAGCTAGGCACCGTGTGGGGCATGGTGACGATGCTGATGATCGGCGTCATCCTGCTGAGCCTGGCGATCCTGGTGCAGAAGCGCCTGGTCGACACCGACTGGGATCCCTCTCCGGGCCGGCCGCTTCCGGTCGGTGCCGGCGCCGCCGCCGCGGCCACCTCCACCTCGGCGCCGACGGGTGGGCGCAGCTACCCGAAGATCCCCCCGCCCGCCGGAGCGCCGCCGCCACCGCCGCCGCGGGCCTGACGGGCAGCCGCACATGCTGCTGGGCGACGGCGTCGGGGAACTACTCAAGGTGGCCGGCAAGGTCGTGTGCGGCGTGCACGGTCCGCGAAATCGTCGTCATCTCCGTCCTGTCCGCCGTGTGCGCAACGCCAGCTTGCGGAGCTCGTCGAACCACAGCACCGTCGAGGCCATCGCGATCGCCACCGCCCAGTGGGTCAGGTCGAGTGAGGCCGTGCCGAAAGCGGTTTGCAGCAGCGGTATCTGCACCACCGCAACCTGCAGCACCACGCCGAGGCAGACCGAGGCCCACAGCCAGCGGTTGCTGAACAGACCGTGGAACGCGCTGGTGGTCTCGGAGCGGGAGTTGAACGCGTTGAAGAACTGCGCGAAGACCAGCGCGGTGAACCCGGCGGTGCGCGCCACGTCCAGCGAATCCGATCCCGCCACCAGACCGCCCGGCAGGAAGATGTCCATCGTCAACAGCGTGGCGATGCCCATGACCAACCCGATGGACATGATGCCCCGCCACATCTCCCGGTTGATGAGGCGATCGGTCGGGCGTCGCGGCGGCCGGGACATCACGTCGTCGATCTCCGGATCCACGCCCATCGCGAGCGCGGGCCCGGAGTCGGTGACGAGATTGATCCACAGGATCTGAGTGGCCAGCAGCGGTACGACGATCGTCTCGCCCTCCGCGGCGGTGATCCCGATGAAGCCGGCGAGCACCACGCCGAAGAACACGGTGAAGACCTCACCCATGTTCGACGACAGCAGGTAGCGCAGGAACTTCTTGATGTTGTCGAAGATGGCCCTGCCCTGGCGGACCGCGATGACGATGGTGGCGAAGTTGTCGTCGGCGAGGATCATCTTCGCGGCTTCCTTGGTCACCTGTGTCCCGGTGATCCCCATCGCCACACCGATGTCGGCTGCCTTCAGTGCGGGCGCATCGTTGACACCGTCGCCGGTCATCGCCACGACCTCACCGCGGGCCTGTAGCGCGTCGACGATCTGGAGTTTGTTCCGCGGTGCGACCCGGGCGTAGACGGACGTCGCGGCCGTCACCTGTGCAAGCCGATCGGGGGACAGCGCGTCGAGTTCGGCGCCGGTGACCGCGACGGCTCCCGGCCCGACGATGCCGAGGTCCTCGGCGATGCGCGCCGCGGTGGTGGGGTGATCGCCGGTGATCATCATGACCCGCACGCCCGCCCGGTGGGCCTCGGCGACGGCGGCTGCCACTTCGGGGCGGGGTGGGTCGATGATCCCCACGACGCCGAGGTACACGAGATCCTGTTCGTCATCGGCGTCGAGATCGTCGGCGGTGTCGGCATCGACCCGGCGGTAGGCGACCCCCAGCGTGCGGTAGGCCTGCGCGGACAGTTCTTCGACGGCCGCGGCTGCCGCCGCGCGCCGGTCGGGATCGAGCGGTACCACCTGATCCCCGACCTGGACGGCGGTGCAGCGCTTCAGCAGCACGTCGGGCGCGCCCTTGGCCACCACTGCGGTGCCCGTGTCGTCGCCGGCGACACCGGTGTCCTCGTCGCTCCGAGCGACCCCGGTGTTTTCGTCGCTCCGAGCGACCAACGCGGACATCATCTTCCGCTCCGACGTGAACGGGATCTCGCCCAGCCGCTCGAACTGCCGCGCACGATCGGCGGCGCCTTCGAGCTTGTGGGCGGCCACCAGGAACGCCGCCTCGGTCGGGTCGCCCTGAATCTGCCATTCGTCGTCGTGCACGGTCAGCTGCGCGTTGTTGGCCAGGGTGCCGCCGGTGAGCACCATCCGCGCCTCGCGTGAGAGCGCCGGATCGGTCAACGGCCGGCCGCCGGTCAGTGCCGCGCCGTCGGGGCGGTAACCGACGCCGGTCAGCTCGACCTCGCCCGAGGCGGTGCGGATGCGCTGGATCGTCATCTCGTTCTTCGTCAGGGTGCCGGTCTTGTCCGACGCGATGACGGTGGCCGAACCCAGGGTCTCCACCGAGTGCAGCTGCTTCACCACCGCGTTGCGCCTGGCCAGCTGCTGGACCCCGATGGCCAGCACGACGGACAAGATGGCGGGCAGCCCCTCGGGAACCGCCGCAACGGCGAGGGAGACGCCCAGCAGCAGCACGGTGACCAGATGGCTCAACGTGGAGATCTCGTTCACCAGCGCGGTGACGGCCATGACCACCACGGCGATGACGATGACCGTGACGCCCAGCAGCCTGCTGACCCCCGCGATCTCCTTCTGCAGCGGGGTCGTGTCCTCCTTGGTGGTCTCCAGCATCTCGGCGATCGCACCGACCTCGGTGCCCATCCCGGTGGCGGTGACGACCGCGCGACCCACTCCCTGGACCACCGAGGTGCCGCGGAACACCATGTCCGTGCGGTCACCGAGGGGCATCGGGTGTGCCAACGTGGTGGCGGCCTTGGTCACCGGTTCGCTCTCGCCGGTCAGCGACGCCTCGGCCAGGCGCAGCGCCGCGGCCGTGAGCAGCCGCGCATCGGCGCCGACGGCGTCGCCCTCGTTGAGCACGAGAACGTCCCCGCGCACCAGGTCCGTCGACGACACCGTGCGCAGTTCTCCGTCACGCAGCACCGTCGAGGTCGCCGCGGTCATCGATTGCAGCGCGTCGACCGCTGCCTGGGCCCTGCTCTCCTGGACGAACCCGAGGATGCCGTTGAGCAGGACGATCGCGGCGATGACCAGCGCGTCGATCGGTGCGCCGGCCGCCCCCTCGGCCGCCCAGGCCGCCATCGAGATCGCAGCCGCGACGAGCAACAGATAGACCAGGGGATCCTGGAACTGGCGAAGGACCTTCCGCCACATCGGCACCGGCGCCTTGGCCCGCAACGTATTGGGTCCGTCGCGCTGGAGGCGGCGGTCGGCCTCCGCCGAGGTGAGGCCGGTCGCAGGTTCGACTGCAAGGTCACGTGCCACCTCGGCGGCGTCGCGTGTCGACGGATCTTGCGACGCGCCGACAGACACCGTCACCTGACCGATGATGCTCCCGGCGACGCGCCGAACCAAGGGGAAAGCGGCGACGGTCTCCCCGCCGAGGTCAATCCTTCAGGTGGCGGGCGAGGAATCGTTCGATCGCGTGGTACATCTCGATCACGTTCTCGGGGTTGACCGCGCCGTGGCCTTCGTCGGTCTGGACCAGATACTCCACCTCGACGCCGCGGGCACGCAGAGCGTTCACCAGGTTGTCGGACTCCGCGTGCACCACGCGGACGTCGTTGGCGCCCTGGATCACCATCAGCGGTGTGCGGATCTGGTCGACCCTGGTGATGGGCGAGCGGGCCATCATGTCGGCCAGCTGCTCGGGGTCGTCGGGGTCGCCGACGTAGAGGTGCCAGTTGTTGGCCAGGTGCGGGCGTCCCACCGGCGGCAGGGTCCGCATGAAGTTGGCCAGGTCGGAGATGCCGACGTAGTCCACCGCGGCGGCGAAGACGTCCGGGGTGAACGTGACGCCGACGAGCGCCGCGTAGCCGCCGTAGGACCCGCCGAAGATCGCGACCCGATCCCGGTCGGCGTAGCCCTGCTGGACGGCCCAGTCCACAGCGTCGATCAGATCGTCGTGCATCTTGCCCGCGAACTCGCCGATCGCGGCCTTCAGGAACGATGCGCCGAAGCCCAGCGAGCCGCGGAAGTTGACCTGCAACACCGCGTATCCCCGGTTGGCCAGTAGCTGCGCGGCGGGGTTGTACTCCCAGCTGTCGCGATACCACGGGCCACCGTGCACCATCAGGACCATCGGCAGCCCGTTCGGCTCCACCCCGACCGGCAGGGTCAGATACGAGTGCAGCGTGAGGCCGTCCCGTGAGGTGATCGCCACCGGCTGCATCGGGGCCAGCTGCTCGGGATCGAGGTGCGGGTACGGCCGGTACAGCAGCCGACTCTCGCCGGTGTCGTGGTCGTACAGATAGGTGGCGTGGGGATCGCGGTCGTGGGTGAAGCTGACCACCCAGCGCCGGCCCTTCTCGTCGGATGTGATCCGGCCGAGGTCACCGTCGGACAACTTCTCCAGATTCGCGAGCACGTCGGCGAAGTGCGGCTCGAGCGCATGGATCACCTGTCGCTCACGCTGGTAGCGGACACCGATGAGCGCGCCGGTGCTCCGGTCCTGGATCAGGGTTTGTGACCGGAGGGGATCGAAGAGGCCGTGGATGTCGAGATCGAATTCCGGGTGGCTGTCCACCTCGGTCTCCTCGCCCGTGGTCAGATCGACGCGGACCAGGCGGGTCCGGTCGGTGCCCTTGCTGGAACCCATCCACGCCCCGGTGCCGTCCGGGGTGAGCACGAGGGGGTAAATGCCCAACGGGCGATCCGACCCGTCGAACGTCGCGATGGGGGTCAGTGTCGCCGCGTCGCCGTCCCACCGGGACAGTTCGACATGACCGTCGGGGGTCAGCGACGTCGCGAACAGGTGACCGTTGTCGCTGCAGAGCCAGTCGGACGCGTTTCCGGGATTCTCGGCGAGCAGTGTCAACTCACCGGTGGCGATGTCGATTTCGTACACGTCGAACAGTTGGACGTCACGCCGGTTCGTGATCACCACCGCCTTGCCGTTCTTGACCTCCCGGATCGGTGCGGCGATCACACCGGGAAACGGGGTCAGGTCCACGGGTAAGGCCTCGGGATCGTCGAGATCGATGCGGAAGAGGTGCCAGTTCTCGTCACCGGCGGTGTCCTGGAGATAGATCATCCAGCGCGGGTCGTCGGTCCAGTCGAAATGGTGCACGCTGCGCTGGTCGTCGGCCGTCACGCACCGCGCCTCGTCGGAGTCGAGGTCCTGGACCCACACGTTGAGGCGGTTCTTCCACGGTGCGAGGAACGCGATGCGACGGCCGTCGGGCGAAATGATCGCTCCGGCGCGGGTGGGCGGGTTGAAGAAGTCTTCGACGGAGATGTGCTCGGGCAGTGCCATGTGGGCCCTTCCTGGGGTCAGCAGCGCAGAGTCGATCACCGGGCGGGTGTCCACGGCCGGGATGCGTGCGTATGCGGTTGTCGTACTGGGTGTTTCCGGTCAGTCCGCGACGGGTCCGCCGAACCGGCCGTTGGTGGCGTCGGTGACGGCCCGGTCGATCATGTCGAGTGCCTCGGCTTGGCTGACCTTCTCGTTGTCGGTGATCACCCGACGGCCTACCTCCTCGTCGATGACGCGGAACGCGCCGGTGACCGCGGCGGCGCACAGGCGAACGGTCAGGTGTTGCTCGGGTAGGCGAAGCCGTTCGGCGACAACGGGTATGAAGTCACGCTCCATCTGGTCGTGCACCATCAGATAGGAGGTCCGCAACGCGGGTTCCCGCACCGACACGGTCGCGATGCGCAGTGCGCTCCGCACATCGACGATCTCCTCTTCGGTCAGCGGATTGCGGGCGGTGTAGGCGGCCAGGTGGTCGGCGAGGGACAACTCTTTCGGCCACTGCCGGGCCAGTGTGATGAAACGCTGTGCGGACTGCGCGAGCACCGGCTCCACGCAGCTTTCCTTGCTGCGGAAGTAACGCCACACCGTGCGGGTGGAAAGCCCTGCCGCCGAGGCGATGTCGTCCCCGCTGGTGGCAGAGACGCCCCGGTCCCAGAACAATTCACACGCGTGCCGCGACACCTGCAGGCGTGCGTGCTCCTGCTTGTCTTTGGTGCCGATGTTCACAACCTCCTGTCACTTAGTGACAGCACCACTGTGTCACTAAGTGACAATGTTGTCAAAGGTGTGATCAGGGGCGGTCCCGCGCGGGCCCGCCGCCGGAATCCGCCAGCTTGTGCAGACCGCTGTCCCAGCGGGTGTCACGAGCGCGGGAGCACAGCGCGCGGCCGATCCCGAACATCGACGCCGCGACGACGACGGCGCCCGCCCAGATCAGCACCGACGTGGTCACGGCCTGCGCCGGGGCCGAACCGACCGACGCCGGTGCTGGAACCTGCCTGCCGGCCTCGTCGACCCACACCTCGACGGTGTCGCCGGGCTCGACGGTCGCCGGCGCCCGCACCGTGCCGCTGTGCTGGACGCCGCCGACGATCCAGGTGGCCGGAACATCGGCGCGGCGGGTCCGATCACCCCGCACCGACACCTCACCGACCGTCGCCTCGACCATCTGGCGGTTCGCGGTCTGCTCGACGTGGCTGTGGCGCAGCGAGTCGTAGACGGCCGTGCCCGCCGCGGCGGCGATCGGAAGAGCGAAGAGCGACATCGCCACTGCCAACACCAGCAACGCGGCCTCGATCCGGTCCACGGAACGGACGAGCGGGTGGCGCCCCCGCAGCCGCGTGACGAGGGGGAGCCGAGGAACGTCGAGACTGAACGGCGTCCAGCCGTCGTCCCCGGCCCGATCGGTACCGGCCTCGTGCTCACTCCTGGCTCTGTGCGGGCGCACTGTGCTTGCCTCCTGTGCAATGGTCTCCGGCGACGGACAGACGTCGACACTCTCCATGGTGGCCAGAATCGCCGTGCGGGGCTTGGACCAGCGACACAAGGACATCGCGCCGCGTTTGTCGCGCTGCCACAAGTGGCAGCGCTACCCTTCCCCCCATGAGTGATACCGGCCTGATCGAGTCCGTGGCAGCCGCCGGCGCGGCCATCGAGGAAGCGGTTGCGGTGTTCATGCTGCATCCACAGACGTACGCCGGCAGCGTCGCCGCCGGCTACGAGAATCCGCTGGCGGGTTATGTCGCCGGCCGGGGCGGGGTGTTGGGCGAGGCCACCGGCACCACCGTCGCCGCGGTGTTCGCGGTGTTCGAGCCGACCGGGCTGGCGGCGATGTGGGACGAGGGGATCGCTGTGCGCGGCGCGGCCGGGGCGGCGGAGGTCTACTGGGACCAGACCGCCGAGTTCGGGCGTCAGTACCTCGCGGCAGCCGACGGGCTGGACCGCATTGCGGCGCTGGGGGAGAAGATCATCGCGGCGACGCCGATCGCGAGCCTGCCGTTGTTCGCCGGCTGGCGCGCGATGCCGCTGGCCGACGATGCCCCCGCCAGGGCGCTTCAGGTGATGTTCGTGCTGCGGGAGTTGCGCGCCGGGCTGCACTTCAACGCGCTGTCCCTGTCGGGCGTCACCCCGGTGGAAGCGCACATGCTCAACAAGGGCCCGGGGTATACCGCGATGTTCGGCTGGCCCGAGCCGTACGGCGACGGCGCGGACAAGAAGGACCGCTTTGCCGAGGCCGAGCAGGCGACCAACCGGCGGATGGCCGAGATCGTCGGCAGCGCACTGGATCCCGAGGGCGCCGAGGAGCTTGCCCGGCTCAGTGCCGCCGCGCTGGCGACGTTGAAGGCGGCCGTACCGAGCTGATCTCCGCGACTTGCCCTGCCCCCCAATCGGTCTGCGTCCCGGGCAGGCCGGTGCGTGTCGAGGGCGAACTCAGCGCGGCGTCACGTCGCCGGTTCCGTTGAGGCGACTGGCGGCGAACTCTGCTCCCCGCTGGGTCAGGTCGCCGTTGTAGCTGCCAGGGGTGTGCATGGCGAAATTCAGTCCGTCCGAACACACCGGGTCTTCGACGGCGCACAACGCGCTCGTCTTCGACACGTAAAGCGGACCGATGGTCACCGTCGGCTCGCCGAGGAAACCCATCGCCCGAGGGTTCGGCATACCGAACAGCACAACGGCGGCGACGTGCTCGGCGACCTCGGGATCCAGTGGCTTGGGCACCGTCGCGGGATCCACGCCGGCGGGCACCGCCGCCGAGGTGACAAACCCGGCCACGGCCGCGCCCTGTGAGTACCCGCCGAGCACCAGATCCGTACTGGGACAGGTACTTGCCATCGAGAGGATGCGGGTGCTCGCGTCCCTGACGCCTTCCACGCCGGTGGCCCATTGGTCGATGGCCGGGTAGTTGACCGGATATACGGCCAGCGTTTTATCGCCGATCTGCGGGCGTAGTGCATCGATGAACGCCTGCCCCGTAGGGCCCACACCCGGTGGCTCATTGGTTCCGCGGGCGAATATCACCTCGACGTCCGGACACTCCTGGGCAGAAACGGGCGACGCCAGGCTGGTCGACACCGCCATCATCGCCAGTGCCGCCGCGCCGGGTAACGCCAAGACCTTTCTGATACCCACCTTCAACTCCCCTCCCGAGCTCCGACCCCATTGAAGCAGGTAACGGTGCACACGCGCGGAACGTGTTGGTGCGCAGTGGTTTACACGCAACAAGACACGACTTTGCCGCATCGGCATCGATGCGGCACCGTTCTGGTCAACACCGCTTCTTCCCATCGCATTCCGCGTCGAAAGCGAGAGGACCCACTCGAAGGCTACCCCCGGCTCCGCAAGGTCGGCATCCAGACCGCGGAAGTTCTGGCAACGAGTGGCGTCCACGTTCAGGCTGCCAGCCACGCCTTGCCGTAGTCAGCTGACTACATTAGCGTGTAGTCAGCTGACTGCATGCGCATCCGGAATTTGGGTAACCACCCCCGCTGCGCAGGCCGGCATCCCGTACCACAACGTCGTCCAACGGGTGCCAATAGCGAAAATCCCTGTGGCACAACAGGAGGAGTGAGCGCCTCACGCTTGCGCCTCGTTTGAGGAGAGACGATGACAGACAACGCGCTCAACGGCCGGGAGTCCTCGGATACCGACCGGTGGCTGAAGTCCTACTACGCACTGCGGGGTGTGGTTTCGCTCGTCTGGGTTGCGGCCGCGGTGGCTGTCGGCCCTCAGTCCCCGATCGTCGCAAGTACCTTGCTGTTGATCTATCCGGCCTGGGACGCCCTGGCGAATGTCGTCGACGCCCGGCGCAACGGCGGTCTCCGGCGTAATCCCACCCAGACGTTCAACGCCGCGGTCAGCATCGTGACCACAGTCGCCGTGGCGTTCGCGCTCGCTGCGAGCATGAACGCCGTTCTGGGCGTATTCGGAGTGTGGGCCGCCCTGTCGGGTCTGCTCCAGTTGGCGACGGCGGTGCGCCGCTGGAAGCTCGCCGGAGGCCAGTGGGTCATGATCATCAGCGGTGCGCAATCGGCGTTTGCCGGCGCGATGTTCCTGCGGGCGGCCGGCGCCCCGGAGGTGCCCAGCGTCGCCGACATCGCGCCGTATGCCGCGTTCGGCGCCTTCTACTTCCTCGTCTCGGCCGCTTGGTTGATCGTGTCGGCTGCGCGACGACGCCGGCGCTCGGCCGACACCGCCGCGGGCGCTTCGTCCTTGGAGGGGAGTCGCTGACGTCGGCGCGGAGCGGCGATGCCTCAGTCCTGCGGTAGGCCGCGGGGGTCGGCGAGATGCTCGCCGAGCGGACCGGTCACCGGTGGTTTGGGGACGGTACGGCCGCGGCGGTCGCTCAACCCGGTCGCGGCCCTCAGGTAAGGGCCGAACAGTCGCCAGCCCAGCTGGAGGGCGAGGGCGTCCGCGGTGGCAACCCGAGCCGCGTAATCGTCGTCGCAGTGTTCGCGGGCGGCCGCGACGAGTTGCTCGATGTTGGGAAACCGGTGCTGGAGCCCGCCCACGTCGAATCCGTCCAGCAGCGCGCGGGCGATCACCCGCCAGCTCCGTTCGGCGCGGGCTTCGATCTCGTCGGGCGGCATGTCCGAGTCCCGCGCGACCGCAAGCTCGTCGGCGAGGTGGTCGAGCACGGCCGCCACCACGGCGTCCTTGTTGCCGACATGACGAAATATCAGTCCCGCGTTGACCTTCGAACGGGCGGCGATGTCACGCAGGGTCGTCGCCGCCGGGCCGCGTTCGGCGAACAGGTCAGCCGCGTGCGACAGCACGACCGGTCGGATGCGTGCTGCGGCATCGGTGGGGCCACCTTCTGCCGTAGTCACCCGACTACGTTAGCGCCCGACTCGGCCGGAGCGGACGAGGAGGTACTTACTTGACGGACCGTCGAACAGAGTCGACACTGTGTAGATCAGTGACGTTCCAGGAGGACTTGTGAGGACTTTTCTCATCACCGGCGTGAGTAGCGGCCTGGGGCGGGCGTTCGCGATCGGGGCATTGGAGGCCGGGCACCAGGTGGTGGGCACGGTGCGCAGAACCGAGGACGCCGCGGCATTCAGGTCGCTGGCGCCCGGGCGTGCCCACGCCCGCATCCTCGATGTGACCGCGGATTCGGCCGTCTTCGCGACGGTGGCTGACGTCGAATCGACAGTCGGGCCCATCGACGTCGTGATCGCCAATGCCGGATACGGCCTCGAAGGAGTCTTCGAGGAGACGCCGTTGTCGGAACTCCGGGCGCAGTTCGCCACCAACGTCTTCGGCGTCGCAGCCACATTGCAGGCCACGCTGCCGTACATGCGCGAACGGCGTGCCGGCCACCTGATGGCCGTCACGTCGATGGCCGGTCTGATGGCGGTCCCGGGGATGTCCGCCTACTGTGCGAGCAAGTTCGCCGTCGAGGGGATGCTGGAAGGCCTCCGTAAAGAGGTGGCCTCGTTCGGCATTCACGTCACAGCGATAGAGCCGGGATCGTTCCGCACCGACTGGGCGGGCCGATCGATGACCCGTGCGCAGCGTTCCATCGCCGACTACGACGCGTTGTTCGAACCCCTTCGCGAGGCGCGTGTCCACGCGAGCGGTAATCAGCTGGGTAACCCCGCGAAGGCCGCCGATGCGGTCCTGGCGATACTGGACGAGGCTGACCCGCCGGCGCATCTCGTTCTCGGCTCGGACGCTCTGAGGTTGATCGGCGCGGCCCGGGCTGCCGTCGAGGAGGACATCAGGCGGTGGGACCGCCTCTCTCGCAGTACCGATTTCGCTGACGGTGCACAACTGGCCGCCGGTAGGAGTGTTCGGAGAACGGTGACCAAATCCTGGCCCTCGCGGCGCACGGCCCCCGCGGTACGCAAGGGTGACCTGCGTGAGCGGCAGATCCTCGATGCCGCCGAGGACCTGCTCTCGTCCACCGGCTATGCCGGCATGACCGTCGGTGACATCGCTGCGGCGGCCGGAATCACCCGCGGCGCGCTGTACTTCTACTTCGGGTCGAAGCAAGAGGTGCTCACGGCGCTGGTCGCCCGCACCGTGCAGGCCCTGCAGGAGAAGGCGGGTTCCGCCCGCACCGACACCGGTCCGGTGGACGAGGTCATCGCCGCCGCACTGCAGCGCACCGCACAGCTGTGGCGCGAGCACGGCCCGGTGATGCGCATGGCCGTCGATCTCGGCTCCACCGTGCCGGAGGTCGACCGGATGTGGACCGGCGCCGCCGAGGTGTCCATCGACGCCATCGCCGAGGTCCTGCGCCGCGGCGGCGTACCGACCGGTGACGGGCCGGCCGATGCGCAGGCGCTGGCACGAGCGTTGTGCTGGATGATCGAACGCAGCTTCTACCAGGCGTCCAAAGTCTCCCCGGAGGCACTCGACCGCGCGGCGCAGACCTGCGAGGCGGTATGGAAGCGCATGGCCACATCGGGCTGAGCCGCCGTGCCCGATGTGCAACGGGACGGACACGGGGGCGGCATGACCGACCATCACGAGGAACCCGCCGATCACGTGACGTGGATGGTCCGTTCTCGCCCGGTGGCGACGTAGGCTGACCGCGATGTGTGCTCGAAGGGACGTGCGCCGATGAGCTCGGGGGAGCAGGAACCCGACTATCGCTTCACGTTGGCCAACGAGCGGACCTTCCTGGCGTGGATCCGGACGGCGCTGGCGCTGATCGCCGGGGGCATCGCCGTGGTCCAGTTCGTGCCGTCCTTCGGCATTCCCGGGGTACGCCACGGCCTGAGCGTGGTGCTCACCGCGGGCGGCGGAGTGCTGGCCGCCCTGGCGGTGCGGCGCTGGCAGCACGTCCAGACCGCGATGCGGCGCGACGAGGACCTGCCGACCACCCATGTGCCGTTGTTGCTGGGCGGCGGGATCTTCGTGGTGACCATGGTGGTGCTCGTGGTACTGGTGGTCTGGCCGCCGGCCGGTCAGTGACATGGCTCGCCGCGCGCCGAGCAAGCCGGGGCTGCCGGGGGAGCGCACCCTGTTGTCCTGGGAGAGAAGCTCGTTCGGATTCCTGGTGGGTGGGGCGCTGGTCCTGCTGCGCCAGCACGGGCCGCTCGGTCCGGAGCGGATATGGCTGGCGGTGCTCGCGGCGCTGCTGGCCCTGCTGGTCCTCGTGCTCGGCTACCGGCGGTCCCGGCAGATCAGGGACAGCCCGGTGGTGGCCGGTCGGGTGGTCCTCGCCGCGCCGCAGAATGAGGTCGTGCTGATCGGGGCTGCCACGATCGCCTTCGCACTGGCCGTGGCCGGGGTGCTGTTGTTCGCCTGGTAGGGCTACCCGACGATGTTCAGCTCGCCGGCTTTCTCGAAGGTGTCGTCGACGAGGACCACCCGGCGGTCGTCGCTGTCGATCATCGACGCGGCGATCGCCGCGCGGTACCCGGACGCGCAGTGCACCCAGATCTCGCCCGACGGAACCTCGGCCAGCCGCTTGCCGAGTTCGTGCAACGGGATGTTGAGCGCGCCGCGGACATGGCCCTCGTCGTGCTCGCGGCTCTGCCGGACATCGAGCACGGTCGGCGGCGAATCGCCCAGTTCCCCGGCGAGATCGGTGAACTCGGCCACCCGGTAGGACCGCAGCGGAGTGTCGCCGGCCAGCGTGCCGATGTCACCGACCGCGGCCCCGCTGACTTCGTCGATGCCGACGCGCACCAGTTCTCGCCGGGCGTCGGCGATCTGGTCGACGTCGTCGGCGACCAGCACCAACGGAGACCCCCATGAGTAGAGCCAGCCGAGATAGTTGACGAAAGAATCGGACAACTCGAAAGACAGCGTGCCATCGAGGTGGCCGGTCGCGAAGGCCGTGCGGGTGCGCAGATCCACCACCCAGTCGCCGGCCGCGATGTGGCGCCGGAGTTCGTCGGGGTCCAGCGGCCTGGGCAGGGACAGATCGACAGGCTCCGGACCCTGCGCGTTGATCACGCCCATGTGCGCGTAGTAGGCGGGGTAGTCGCCCAGACCGGCGAGCAACTCGTCGACGTAGGTCTGCTCATCCTGGGTCAGTGCGGGATTGGTGCGGCGCTGTTCGGCGATGGTGGAGGAGTCGCCGCTGGCGGGGGTGGCCGAACAGAAGCTGCCGAAGCCGTGGGTGGGGTAGACCTCGGCCGCATCGGGCAGCTCGTCGGCCAATCGGCGGACGGAGTGGTACTGCGCGTGGCTGAGTTCCTCGGTGTGCTCGGCACCCAGCAGGTCGGTGCGGCCGGTCGTCCCGTGCAGCATCGACCCGCCGGTGAAGACGCCGGCGACCGACCCGTCGGAGTCGTGCAGCACGTAACTGACGTGGTGGTGCGTGTGGCCGGGGGTGTGCACCACCTGCAACGTGATCGGGCCTGCGTCGATGACGTCCCCGTCGCCGACGGCCCGCCGCGGATAGCCCACCTCGTCGCCGGCCGGCACCGCGTACTCGGCGCCGGTGACCCGGGACAGCTCGAGGCCTCCGGTCACATAGTCGTTGTGGATATGTGTCTCCAGCACATGGGTGATCCGTACCTGGCGTTCCCCGGCCAGGCTGAGAACGCGGTCGATGTCGCGCTGCGGGTCGACCACCACGGCGATGCCGTCGGCGCACACCAGATAGCTGCGGTCGCCCAGGCCTGAAGTCTCGATGACGGCGACGTCCACGAAGTCGCGCCCTCCTGTCAGTGGTCGGCGGATCCGAGAGCGTCGATCGCAGCCCTCAGCTTGGTGGCCGCTTCGTCGGCCACCTCACGCAGCTCCGGTGCATCCGAGACCTGGACCATGATCTGAGGATCCATCGCGTCGATGATCACGGCGTCGTCGGCCGACGGGTCGGAGCGCACCGCGACGTTGCACGGCAGCAGCAACCCGATCTGGCGGTCGGCGTTGACCGCGCGGTGCGCCAGCGGCGGATTGCAGGCTCCCAGGATCAGGTAGTCCTCGATGTCCTCGCCGAGCTTCGCCTTCAGCGTGGCCTTCATGTCGATCTCGGTCAGCACGCCGAAACCCTGATCGGCCAACGCCTTCCGGGTGCGCTCGACCGCGTCCTCGAACGTGGTGTGCAGAGTCGTGGACAACGCGTAACCCATTGTCTCCTCCGGTCTCTCGTCGGACCCGCCCGATTCAGGCCAGGGCCAGGAACAACTTCTCCAACTCCGCTTCGGTCATCGGCTGCTGGCCGTCGGCGGCGTCTCCGGTCAGGCATTCCCGCAAACCGGTGGCGACAATCTTGAAACCCGCCCGGTCGAGCGCGCGCGACACGGCGGCCAGCTGGGTGACGACGTCCTTGCACTCGCGGCCCTGTTCGATCATCGCGATCACGCCGGCGAGTTGGCCCTGTGCCCTGCGCAGCCTGTTCAGCACCGCAGCGATCGCTTCTTCGTCACCAACCATGGCGGATTCCTTTCCTCGGATATGGCAGCGATGGTACCCGCGGGGGTATTCCCGGTGTCATGCCGCGGCGCCCCGGGCACCGAGCCGGCGCAGCGGACAGTGGGTGTAGCGGGTGCAGGCCACGGTCATGATCACGGCGATGGCAGTCAGCACCGCCGCGGCGATTCCGACGCCTGGGTGGAGCTCCTGGGCCAGGATCACCGACGCCATCGCGAGCACGAACCAGCCGAAACCCTTGCGCAGCGCGTCGGGGTCGGCCTTCGCCGTCAGCCGGGCACCGACCAGTGCCCCCACCACGGCCGCGGCGGTCACTGCCAGCGCGACGGTCCAGTTGATCTGGACGCTGGACAGGTAGCCGCCCAACCCGGCGAACGATTTCATCGCGATCACGATCAGCGAGGTGCCGACCGCGACCGGCATCGGCAGCCCGCCCAGCAGCGCCAGCGCCGGGACCACCAGGAATCCACCGCCCGCGCCGACCAGGCCGGTGACCAGGCCCACCACCAGACCCTCGGACAGCATCTTCGGCACCGGGAGCCTGCGCCCGGCATCGTCACCGGTGCTGCTCTCGTCGACTGACTTGCGGCCGCGCAGCATCGCCACCGCGGTGGCCACCATCATCACGGCGAACCCGATCAGCAACACGGTGCCCGGGATGAACCGGGCCAGCACACCGCCGGCATAGGCGCCGGCCATGCCTGCCCCGCCGAAGATCAGGCCGGTGCGCCACTGCACCCGGCCGGCGCGAGCGTGGGACACGGCGCCGACCGCACTGGTCACGCCGACGACCAGCAGTGACGTCGCGATGGCCTGTTTGGCGTCCATGCCCGCGACGTAGGCCAGCAGCGGGACGGTCAGGATCGATCCGCCGCCGCCGAGCAGGCCCAGCGCTATCCCGACGAACACCGCCAGACCGATGGCGAGTGCGATCATTCGTCGACCAGTTGCGACACGATGGTCCGGGCGTCACAGGACCCGCCGCGGTTGTACGGCAGCTTGGCCAGCAGCATGCCCATCGCGCAGGTGTTGGACAGTGCGGCGAAGGTCAGTCCGCCGCCGATCGCGCCGGCGACCCACTTGAGCTTGGGCACCGCGATGCTGCCCAGGATGCTGGTGAGGACGATCGAGCCCGCGACCAGGCGGACCTGGCGTTCGAGGTCCCAGCGCTGGGCGCCGCGGTTGACGGTGAAGCCGCTGGCCTCCCATGACGTGATGCCGCCGTCGAGGACGTGCACGTTGCACAAGCCGGCCTCGCGCAGCGTGGCCTCGGCCTGCGTGGCGCGCTGACCCGAGCGGCACACCAGCACAACCTGCTGGTCGAGGTGCTTGACGATCTCGTCGCGGTGCTCGCGCAGCAGGTCCAGCGGCACGTTGTAAGAGCCCGCGATGTGGGCGGTCTCGAACTCGCCGGGAGTTCGCACGTCGAGCACCCGCGGCGGGGTGGCCGAGGTGAGCATCTGGTCGAGTGCGTGCGAGTTGATCGTGGTGGGCGTCGAGGCGGGCGAAGTCATCGCGGTCCTTTCCGAGAGGGTGGCCGGTCGTCGATCTGATACCGGCGGGGGTATACCCTACTCAGGGTACACATACCCCCGGGGGTACGCGCGAAGTGGAATATGGATACCCCCGAGGGTACTTGACATACCCAGAGGGGTATAGGCACCCTGGGATCAGGAGCCCGACCCGCCCAACCGACGAAAGGTCCGTTCACCATGAAGTTCACCCAGTACTACCTGGACTGTCTGTCGCACGCGTCCTACCTGATCGCCGACGAAAACAGCGGCCGCGCAGTCGTTGTCGACCCGCAGCGGGATATCGCCGAGTACCTGGCCGACGCGAAGGAGAACGGCTACACCATCGAACTGGTCATCGAGACGCACTTCCACGCCGACTTCCTGTCCGGCCACCTGGAACTGGCCGCAGCCACCGGCGCCAAGATCGTGTACTCGTCGGTCGCCGAGACCGAGTTCGAGTCGACGGGCGTCGCCGACGGCGAGCGCTACTCGCTGGGCGACGTCACCTTGGAGTTCCGCCACACCCCCGGTCACACCCCCGAGTCGATGAGCATCGTGGTCTACGAGCGCGCCGGCGACGAGGTGCCCTACGGCGTCCTGACCGGCGACGCGCTGTTCATCGGTGACGTCGGCCGGCCCGACTTGCTGGCCTCGATCGGATTCACCCGCGAAGAACTGGCCGAGAAACTCTACGACTCACTGCACGGCAAGCTGATGACGCTGCCCGACGCCACCCGGGTCTTTCCCGCGCACGGCGCAGGCTCGGCCTGCGGAAAGAACCTGTCGACCGAGCTGTCGTCGACCATCCGGGAGCAGAGGCAGACCAACTACGCGCTGCGCGCCCCGGACAAGGCCACCTTCATGGCGCTGGTCACCGAGGGGCAGCCGCCCGCGCCGGCCTACTTCGTGTACAACGCGGTCCTCAACCGCAAGGGCCGCGAGCTACTGGACGAGACCAGGATGCCCGAAGCGATGACCTACGAGCAGGTGCGTGCCGCGATGAATGCGGGCGCGATCCTGGTCGACGGCCGCGGCCCCGAGGAGTTCGCGCTGGGTCACCTGCGCGGGGCCGTCAACATCGGGTTGGAGGGCCGCTACGCCGAGTTCGCCGGTTCGGTGGTGCCCACCGACGTCGACATCGTGCTGTTCACCGAGCCCGGCCACGAACTGGAGGCCAAGACCCGTCTGGCCCGCATCGGGTTCGACCGGGTGATCGGTTACCTGGACAGGCCGTTCGAGGTCATGTTCGACCATCGGGACGATGTGCAGATGGCCTCCCGGCTGACGGCCCAGGCCTTCGATCAGCGCGCCGCCGCGCTGGCCGACCTGCAGGTCGTCGACGTGCGCAACCCGGGCGAAGTCGAGGCCGGTGCCATCCCGAAGGCGGTGTCGATCCCGGTGGGCCAATTGCCGTCGCGGCTGGACGAACTCGACCCCGCCAAGCCGACCGTCGTGTACTGCGCCGGCGGCTACCGCTCCTCGGTGGCCGCAAGCCTGTTGCGGCGCAACGGATTCGTTGACGTCAGCGACATCCTCGGCGGCTACGGCGCCTGGGACGACGCCCGCCAGAACGCCTGAGCCACAGGAAGAAGGTCAGCACCGCGAAGCACAAGATCGTCGTCGTCGGTGGTGGCACTGCCGGAATCTCGGTGGCCGCGCGCCTGCTGCGCCGACAGTGCGGACCGAGGCCTCGGTGATGCCCAAGGGCGCGAGGAGAGTGGGCGCTCGCCGAGCGAATGATGGTGGATGACGAAACACACCTGGGGCGAGCCGCACGGGGCGACCGGAGAGGCGCGTGGACGCGCGTGTGATCGGCGGAGGCGGGCCAGTGTCACGGAGGTGACTACTTGGCGGCGGGTGGCTCGGCCGGGCGGACGCCGGAGTACGACCGGCGACGTGCTACTTCACCTCTGATTGTTTATGCCAACAGTTATTGCCGGTTTCTGGGGGTATCAGGCGTGCCGGGGTGACCCTCGGGGTCCAGGAGTTGGGCCAGGTGCAGCGAGTTGCGGTTCGGCGCGAGCCGGCGCACCTGCATGTGGCAGCTGAACCCGTCCGTCAGAACGATTTCCGCGTCGTCGCCCGCGCGCAATGCGGGTGCCAAGGCCTGCTCTGCGACCTTCATGCTGATCTCGTAGTGGTCGGCCTCGAACCCGAAGTTACCGGCCACGCCGCAGCATCCGGTGGCTTCCCGGACGTCGCTGACGCCGATCGCGGTCAGGGTCTTGCGCTGGGTCGCGGCGCCGAACACCGCGTACTCGTGGCAGTGCGTCTGCACGGTGACCTTCTCCGGCACCGATCCGGTTGGCCGCCAGCCCTTCTCAGCCATCACCGGGACCATCTGCGCGAAACTGCGCACCCGAGCGGCGACCCCCCGGGCGGCCTCGGTGTGTACGAGCTCGGGCAGGTCCTTGCGGAAGGCCGCGGCGCAACTCGGCTCCATCACCACGATGGGTCGGTCGGTGCCGTCGTCGAGGCGTGCTGCGGCCTTTGTCAATGACTTGCGCGCCTGATCCAGTTGCCCGGTGGAGATCCAGGTCAGTCCGCAGCAGACGTCGGTGCGGCACTGAGAGCTCAGGCCCGCCTGGTCGAGGACGCGGGCCGCGGCCCCGGCCGCCTCGGGGCGGAACGCGCGGGTGAACGTGTCGGCCAGCAGCACCACGTCGGCCTGGTCACCGGCCTGGTCGCCGGCGGCGCCGAGAGCGCGCCGGATCCTGCGCCGGGAGGCGAAGGCCGGCATCTCCCGTTCGGTGGTCAGCCCGCCCAGCCTGGCGGTGATCCGGCCGGCCCGGCCGGCGGTCAGCAGGTTGACCACGGGCGCGCTGCGTTCGATCAGTCGCAACCACAGGGGGAGCCAGCCCAGCGAATAGTGGGACAGCGGACGGCGCCGGCCCGGTAGTAGTGGTCGAAGAACTCGGACTTGTAGGTGGCCATGTCCACGCCGACGGGACAGTCGGTCGAGCACGCCTTGCACGACAGGCACAGGTCCAGCGATTCCCGGACCTCCTCCGAGCGCCAACCCTGCGCGACCGTCGGCGAGTTGCGCACCATCTCCTGCAACGCGCGGGCCCGACCACGGGTCGAGTCCTTCTCGTCGCCGGTGGCGCGGAAACTCGGGCACATCACCCCGCCGCTGGAGGCCCGGCACCGCCCCACGCCGATACACCCCTGCACGGCATGGACGAACGGGGCGACGGGCACATCGGTCCGGGGTGTGAGGTCGAAGCTGATGGGCCACTCCCGCCCGTCGACGCCGGCGAGGGACATGTTGCGCGTCAACGGATCCGGATCGACGATGTTGCCGGGATTGAGCAGTGCGGCGGGGTCCCAGAGTCGTTTGAACTCGCCGAACGCGGTCATCATCTCGGCGCTGTACATCTTCGGCAGCAGCTCGGAGCGCGCGCGTCCGTCCCCGTGCTCGCCGGACATGGAGCCGCCGAACCGGACACACAGATCGGCGGCGCGGTCGATGAACTCGGCCATCGTCGCCCTGCCCTCGGCGGTGCGCTGGTCGAAGTCGATGCGGATGTGCATGCAGCCCGCGCCGAAGTGGCCGTACATGACCCCGGTCAGGCCGAACGAGGCCAACAGGGCCTTGATCTCGACCAGGTAGTCGGCCAGTTGGGCCGGCGCGACCGCGGAATCCTCCCAGCCCGTCCAGGATTCGCGCCCGTCGACGAGCCGGGCCGACAGCCCCGCACCGTCTTCCCGGACCCGCCACAGCGACGCGCGTTCAGCCGGGTCGGCGACCACCCGGGCATCGACGAGACGACCGGCTGCCCTCAGCCGGGCCACCATGTCGTCGGCACGGGTCTGCACCTGCGCGGGATCGTCACCGTCGAGGTCGACGTACAGCCACGCCTGCCCGGCGGGCAGTCCCAGGACCGAGTCGGTGCCGCGCAGGTGGCGCATCGTGTCCACAATCACCGCGTCGATGCCCTCGATCGCAGCGGGGGAGTACTCCAGGATCAGCGCGTTGTCGCGGGCCGCGTCGACGATGTCGTCGTAACCCAGGCACAGCAGCATCGCCGCCGGCGCCACGGGCACCAACGACACGGTCGCCGACACCACCACCGCACAGGTGCCCTCGCTACCGACGAGCGCGCGGGCCACGTCGAACCCGTTCTCGGGAAGCAGATCGGCCAGGTGATAGCCGGAGACCTGCCGGGGGATCTTGGCCAGCTCCAGCCGGAACGCCGCCATGTGTCGCTCGGTGAGGTCTTTCAGGCCGGCGCTGATCTGGTCGGCTTCGGCCCGGGCGGCCTCGTCGGCGGAATCGGTGGCGTACACCCCGCTGCGCGTCGCGGTGAGCCGGTTGCCCCGAGCAGTGACCACGTTGAGCGCGACGATGTGGTGTGCGGTCCGCCCGTACCGGACCGAGTGATTGCCGCAGGCGTCATTGCCGATGCAGCCGCCGACCGTGGCGCGCGACTTGCTCGACGGATCCGGCGCGAACGTGAACCGCCCGTCGGTGGCCAATCGGACCCGTTCCTGGAGGTCGGTCAGGACGATGCCGGGTTCCACGAAGGCGGTGCGACTCCCCGAGTCGATGACGTGGACGCGGTTCATGTGACGCGAGAAGTCCAGGACGATGCCGGGGCCGACGGCGTTTCCCGCCAGCGACGTGCCGCCGCCCCGGCTGGTGAGCGGCACCTGGTGCCGGACGCAGGCATGCACGACCGCCACGACATCATTCGTGTCGCGGGGGAACACCACACCCAGCGGGGGTACGCGGTAGTTGGACGCGTCGTAGGAATACTCGGCCCGGCGCCGCGCATCGAGGGCGACCTCGATACCGAGGGGTGCGAGCTCCTCCTGGATGCGTCGCCCCGCCTCCGCTGGCAGGTCCGGTGAGACGGGCGCGCCACTGGCGACTGTCGGGCGAGTTGCATCCATCGGTACATCGTCGAGGTCGTGCTGCATACGATCAACCACCTGCAAGACGGCTCAGGTCGCTTGGCCGTGCTCGAGCGCCACGGCGGTGACGATCGCGTGCAGCATGCGTTCGAGGTGTGCGGCGTCGGTGAAGGGCCGGTCGCCGGCGGCGAACCGCGCGAACACTCCGGCGATGAAGGTCGTCACCGCGTCGCTCTGCGCCTCGCGGAGAGTGTGGTCGTCGGATGCGGGTTGCAGGGCGGTCACGGCATCGTGAGTCAAAGCGATCCCTCGAGCGACGAATTTGCCGGACAGCGCGGCCAATTCCGGGTCACGCATGGCTGCCAGCATCAGTTCCTGCCGCGCCCGATTCAGCATCAGGCCCTGTCCTTCTGCCTGCATCATGACCAACTCCGCCAGCCACGCCAACGGTGACCCACCCCGGTGGGCGTCCTCGGCCAGCGATGCCAGGTTCGCCATGTCGATCTCGGCGACTCGCTGCCCGACGCCGCGGACCAACGCGTCTCGTGTGCGGTAGTAGTACGACGTGGTGCCATTGGGCACGCCGGCGGTGCGGTCCACCTGCTGATGGGTCAGGCCTCGCGACCCGTACTCGGCAAGCACCTGGATACCTGCATCGCACAGCAGCTTTCGCCGGCCGACGCCGTCTCGCTTACGGGGGGTGGAGGAGGAAGGCATGGGAAGGCGCTCTCAGCGCAGGACCGTTCCGCCGTCGATGCTGATGACCTGCCCGTTGATCCAGGCGCCCTCGGCCGAGAGGAGGAACGCGACCAGCGACGCGATGTCTGTCGTCTCCCCGACCCTGGGTCCTCGGATCCGTTTGAGCGCCGAGGCTTCGAGTTGCGGCCACTGTGGCGCCGATCGAATCGCGTCTGTCGCAGTGAATCCCGGCGCGACAGCGTTGCAGCGGATGTTCTCTTTTCCGTAGCGGGACGCGACATGACGGGTCAGCGCACCGATGCCGGCCTTGGCCGTGGCGTAGGCCGGACGTGCCGGTTCACCCTGGAACGCGGCAGCGGAGGACATCAGCACGATGGAGCCACCGCCGCCACCCAGCATCGACGGGATGGCGTACTTCAGAGCGGCCACGTAGCCGCGAAGGTTCACTGCCATCACCCGGTCCCACAGATCCAGGTCGATGTCGACGACGTCGGTGTCGCCGCGCAGAGCCTGCATATCGGCGCCGACCACGAACAGGCCATCGATACTGCCGAATGTCGCGGACGTGGTCGCGAGTAGTCCGGCGACGGAATCCGGCTCAGCCAAATCGAATTCGACGGCCATCGCTGTCGCGCCGGTCGACGAGATGCGGTCTGCGGTGCGCTGGGCGGCATCGATCGCGATGTCGCCGACGACGACCGAACACCCCTCCTCCGCAAGGCGGGTGGCGGTCGCTGCACCGATCCCGGTCGCGCCGCCCGCGACGACGGCCACCGTGCCTGTCAGTCCACGCATGGTCTCCAAAATTCTCCCTGCCAAGTCATTGACTTTAACTCTAGTCCCATAGAGTATTCCTCTAGATCTCTAGAGGAGACTGGGCGGGAGCGCAGGTGGCAGGCATATATCGGGAACGTCCGGGCGCAGGGGACTTGGCCGCGGCGACGGGAGGCGCGGCGATCCCCCTCGGCGATGACATCTGGATGTCGCCGGGCGTCTCCAACTCCTACGCCATCGGCTCGGACGACGGCCGCGTGATCATCAACGGCGGCATGTTCTTCGAAGGAGAGCTGCGCCGCAGGGCTTTCGGAGATGTTCCGGGACCGACCAGGGCGATCATCGTCACCCAGGGCCACGCAGATCACTTCGGGGGCGTCTACGCGCTGCGTGAACCGGACACCGAGGTGATCATGCACGCCGATTACCGGTACTGGCGCGACGATACGTTGCGACTCGGCGGCTATCGAGCCCCCAAGACCGCGTTCGCCTTTCAGAAGTTCACCGACCGCGTCGTCGAAGCTCTCAAAGAGATCGATCCCAGCACGATCGACTTCTCGTTTCCCGAACCGACGACCATCTTCGAGCATCGTCACGAGTTGACGCTTGCCGGCCGCCGTATCCAGCTGCTGTCGACGCCGGGCGGCGAGACCACCGACTCGCTGGTGGTGTGGCTGCCGCAGAGCCGGATTGTGTTCACTGGCAATCTCTTCGGTCCGCTGTTCGGCCACGTGCCGAACTTGATGACCATCCGTGGCGATCGCTACCGCGACCCGGTCCGCTACATCGAGTCGCTCAACACGGTCCTGGAGTTGCAGCCGCGCCGGCTGATCACCGGGCACTTCGACCCGATCGAGGGTGCCGACCGCATCGCCGAGGAGATCACCGCGATGCGCGATGCGATGCAGGCCGTCCACGATCAGGTCATCGACTACATGAGCGGTGGAAAGGATCTCTACACCGCGATGCACGAGATCCGTGTGCCCGATCACCTCGACGTCGGCGAAGGGTACGGCAAGACGTCGTGGAATGTACGGGCGATCTGGGAGATGTACGCGGGCTGGTTCCGGCATCGCTCGACCACCGAACTCTACGGCGTCGCAGCGTCGTCCGTCGCCGCCGACGTGGTGGCCGCCGCAGGCGCCGACGCGCTGACCGAGGCCGCACGCAAGCACATCGCCGACGGGAAACCGGTGCAGGCACTGCACCTCACCGACGTCGTGCTGAGCGCCGAACCGGATAACCGCGCTGCCCGCGACACGGCTGTCGAGGCACACGAGGCGCTGCTGGCCGGGACCGGCAACTTCTGGGAGAAGGCCTGGCTCACCCATTCCATCAACCAACTGAGGAGCTCGTCGTGAACTGTGTCGCGTTCGACTTCACCGGCGCCAACGTTCTGGTGACCGGGGGAACCAGCGGAATCGGCAACGCCATCGCCTCGGACTTCGCCCGCGCCGGCGCGGCGGTGACCGTCACAGGGACGCGCTCTTCGGCCGCCGACTATCCGGAGACCGATCTCAGCGGGTTGACCTACCGCCAGTGCCAAGCCGCCGATACCGAGTCGATCGATGCACTGGCGGACTCGCTGGGCGACCTCGATGTGTTGGTCAACAACGCCGGCGGCCCCTACGCCGCGCACAAAGACGAGTGGGACCCCGACGGATACGCCGGGTCGGTCATGGTCAACATGTTCGCCCACATGCGGCTGACCATGGCATGTCACGACCGTCTGAAGGCGGGCCGTGCCGCGGGCGGCAGCAGCGTCGTCAACATCATCTCGATGTCGGCGTTCGTCTCCGCGGTGGCGGTGCCGGCCTACAGCTCGTCGAAAGCCGGCATGGTCGCATTCACCAGGAACCTGTCCCGGCGTTGGGTCGACGACGGGATCCGCGTCAACGCCGTCGCCCCCGGGCTCATCGACACCAGGATGACCCACCCGATCCTCGACATCCCCGAAGCGCTGGAGCCGGAGATGCGGCACACCCCGATGGGACGGATGGGCATGCCCGAGGAGATCTCACCGGCGGTGCTGTTCCTGTGCACCGACTCCGCGCGCTACATCACCGGCACCACCGTCGCCGTAGACGGCGGATACCTGACGGTCTGAGGGGTACCAGATGAGCGAATTCGACGCTGTCGCAACGGCCGAAGATGTCCTGGACATCGCGGTCGAGCGCACCGGCCTGTGCGAGATCGATTCGGGCTCCTGGCGGGAGGGCCTGGAGATCGTCGTCGACGAGGTCAATACCTCGGCGGCATTCACGCCGTCTGGGCGTGAGCGCATACTCAACGACTGCGCCGACGCCCTCGCGCGCCGGCTCCAGGTCCACGAGTACATCGAAACTCATCCCGAGCTGCTCGACGCGCCCGTGGAGAGACCGTTGTTCGTGCTGGGCATGCCTCGCACAGGCACGACCGTGGTCAGCTATCTGCTCGATCAGGATCCCGCCCGGCGGTCGCTGCTGCTCTGGCAGTGCATGCGGCCCGTCCCGCCCGCGCCCACCGAGACGCTACGCACCGATCAACGGTGTCTGGACCTGCTCGACGAGCAGCGCAAGATGCTGGAGATGGTCACCGCCGCGAAAGTCCCTTTGCCACATTGGGAAGACGCCGACGGCCCCACCGAGGACATGTTCATCCACAATCAGGACTTCAAAGCGCTGTCGTGGGACGCATTCCTGCACACCTCGAGGTACTACGAGTGGCTGTTCGCCGAGGCGGACATGGTCACGACCTACGAGTACCAGAAGCGCTATCTGCAGGTGCTGCAATCGACCGCCCCGGGCATCTGGAGCCTGAAGATGCCGTCGCACTCCGTGCATATCGACGCGCTGCTGAAGGTTTTTCCGGACGCCCGGCTGGTCTGGGCCCACCGCGACCCGTACAAAGCCACCGGATCCCTGGGCAATCTGTTGAAGCTGCCGAAGAGCATGACCCACCACGCCGAGGCCCTCGACCTGCACGACGTAGGGCGCTACGTGAAGGCACAGATGGCCGAGCATGTCGAGCGGCCGCTGCGTGCGCGCGAGCGCATCGGCGACGACCGCTTCTTCCACATGCACTACTCGGAGATGATGCGCGACCCGATGGGCGTGATGCGGCGCCTGTACGACTGGGCCGGCGACACGCTGACACCGGAAACCGAGACACAGATGCAGAACTGGCTCGCCGAGCATCCGCAGGACCGTTACGGCGTGAACTCCTACAGCCTCGAGCAGTACGGTCTCACCGTCGACGAGCTGAAGCCCGTGTTCGCCGACTATCTCGGGACTTTCGACATCGAACTGGAAGGCCGACCGTGACCTCCGCCGTGCTCACCGCCGATGCGCTCTACCACACCGGTCTGGTCGTCCCCGATGTCGGCGAGGCCGCCGCCCGGCTCAGTGCTGCCGCCGGATACACCTGGACCAAGCCTGTCGAAGCCACCCTGACCGTGGCGACCCTCGACGGGGAGGTCGAGGTGCCGTTCCGGTTCGTCTACTCGTTGCAGGCGCCGCATCTGGAGATCGTTCAGGAAGTGCCGGGTACCGTGTGGACGGTGCGGGCTTCCGGTGCGGCGCACCATCTGGGTTACTGGGTCGACGACCTGCCCGCGGCGGCCCGACGGCTCGAAGAGGCCGGCTATCGCCTGGAAGCGCGCCCCGCGGGGGAATCCTTGACCACATTCGCCTACTTCATCGACGATTCCGGTGTCCGGATCGAGATCGTCGACCGCGCAATGTTTCCCGACTGGACCGGATTCCTGGACGCGATGTCGGCGTGAAGGTGGCGACGGTGACCGGGCCCGGGACGGTTCAGGTGCTGGACACGCCCGTACCCGTGGTCGGATCCAGGGACGTCCTGGTACGGATGCGCGCCTGCGGCGTCTGCGGATCGGACTCGTTCTACATCGCGATCGGGGGGATCCCGCCACGCCAGGGCAGCACCCCACTCGGGCATGAACCCGCCGGGGAGGTCGTCGAGGTCGGCGCCGATGTCGACGATATCGACGTGGGAGACCATGTCGTCGTCAATCCGATGGCCGCACCGGGCGGCATCATCGGAAACGGCGGTGCGCAGGGCGCATTGGCCGACTATCTGTTGGTGGAGAACGCAGTCCGCGGTGTCACGCTGCAGGTCATCCCGAAGCACATCCCGTTCGAGGTGGCCGCGCTCAACGAGCCGATGGCCGTCGCGCGCCACGGTGTCAATCAGTGCCGACCGAAGCCGGGCGACAAAGTCGTCGTGTTCGGCGCCGGACCGGTGGGTCTCGGCGCCGTGCTGGCATTCAAGTCGCTCGGCGTCGGGCACGTCGTCGTGGCCGACATCGTTGCGGCACGGCTGGATAAAGCTCTGCAAGTCGGCGCCGACGCGGTGATCAACTCGGGTGACGACGATGTGATCGCCCGGCTGATCGAGCTGCACGGCGAGGGGCAGGCGCTCGTCCCGGGAAAGGCCGGCACCGACATCTTCCTCGACGCCGCCGGCGCGAAAGCCGTCGTCGACACCGCCCTGGCGGCGGCGCAGAAGGGTGCCACGCTCGGGGTCGTCGGTGTGCACAAGGAGCCCGTCCCGGTCGATTTCGGCAACGTGATGAGCAACGAGATCACCATCGTCGGCTCCATGGGCTACCCCGACGAGATCTTCGAAGTGACAGAAGATCTGGTCACCAACTGGCAGAAGTACGCCGTGATCGTCAGCCACACCGTCCCGTTCTCGGAGGTGCACTCCGCATTCGACCTGGCGGGCACGCCCGGTGCTGCGGACAAGGTCGTCGTCACGTTCTGACCACACGTAGGAGAGGGAGGAAGTCGTGGATATACCTCGCGCGTCTGTGGCCGGGCGCAAGGTCCTGGTGACCGGCGCCGCCACCGGCATCGGCGCCGCGGCGGTGCGCGCACTCGTCGACGCCGAGGCGCTGGTGGCCGCGACCTATCACCAATCCGAACCCCCCGAGGGCTTGCCGGCCCACTGGCGGCGCTGCGATGTACGCGACGCCGACGATGTCGACGACGCGGTCGGGTACGCGGTACGCACGCTGGATGGACTCGATGTCGTCATCCACGCCGCCGGGCATTGGCAGCCGGGCGTACCCGGCTCCCTCACCGGCGACGACATCGATCGGCAGCTCGCCACGAATCTGAAGTCGACCATCTTCGTCAACCAGGCGGGTTATGCCGCGATGCGCGAAAACGGCGGCCAGATCATCAATTTCGGTTCTGCCGAGGCCGCAATGGGCAGTCCGATGTCGGCGGTCTACGCCGCAGCCAAGGGCGCCGTACACGCCTGGACCAGGTCGGCTGCACGCGCCTGGGCACACGACGGGGTGACGGTCAACGCCGTAGCGCCTGCGGTGCAGACCCCCGGGGCGGACCGAGTGCGGGAATTCCTCGGACCGGACATGGCGCCGCTGATGGACCAGCAGTTGCAGATGAGCATCCCGCTCGGCGGAAGGCTGGGTGACCCGGCGACCGACGTGGCTCCCGTACTGCTCTTTCTGAGCAGTCCGGCCGCGCGATTCATCACCGGACAACTCCTGGCCGTGGACGGCGGTCTGATGATGGTGGGTTCCTGAGCGGCGTCTGTCAGCCGACCCGCCGCGACTAAGGTCGGTGTCACCCGGCCGGCGGACCCGACCGTGGATCGGTCGATCAAGGGGACTTCGTGAGCGTCGACGCCGTGGTGGGCCGCCTGCTCTCCGAGGACATGACCACGGTGCTGATCGACGGTCGCTCCGGATCGGGGAAGTCCACGCTGGCCGACCGGCTGCACCAGCGCTGGCTCGGGAGCGTCCTGGTTCGCCTCGACGACATCTACCCGGGCTGGGACGGGCTGAACTGGGCCAGCCGGCACGTCCACGACGAACTGCTGCGCCCACGCGCCGAGGGGCGGCCCGGCCGGTGGCGCCGCTGGGACTGGGCGACCGACTCCCCGGCAGGCTGGCACACCGTGGGCGCCGGCCGGCGACTGATCGTCGAAGGGGTCGGCGCGCTGGCACCGGACAACCGGGCACTGGCCGACCTGGGCATCTGGGTCGAGAGCCCGGAGCCTCTGCGCAGGCAGCGGGCACTGCAGCGCGACGGCGACACCTACCGTCCGCACTGGGACCGGTGGGCAGCGCAGGAACTGGAGTTCATCGCCCGGTGCGCCCCCCGCTCCGGCGCCGACTACGTCGTCACCGAGACGGCGCACGGCGCCACGTGGACGACAGTGCAGCGCTGACCCGGCCTGGCGGGGGCGGCCCCGGCTGCGCTAGCTTGGGGGACGTACCACACGGGAGTGCACACCGAGTGCGCTGAGAGGACGGCTGACCGGCCGTCGACCGTACGAACCTGACCGGGTAATGCCGGCGTAGGGAGATGCTCGTGAACGTCGCCTTTCACACACCGGCCTGTCACACACCACCGGCCTGAGCTCGGCCTCAGCAGCTCGGCACCCCGATTCTTCGGCGGGTCCCCGGGCGGACCCGCCATACCCGCAGTCAAGGAGTCCTCATGGACCAGCAGTATCTCGACCACACCGCAGCCGCCGGCCGCAGCCCCGCGCTGCGATGGCGGGTCGTCGACATCGTGGTCGCCAGCGTCCTGGCCGTCGCGGCCGGCCTGGTGTTCGTCTTCTGGAACGTCGCGTCCAATCCGCTGACCGAGCCGCTGGGAGCAGTGCTGCCCGGTCTGCAGGCACTCGCCGGCGGGGTGGCTGTTCGCCGGTGTGCTGACCGCGCTCGTGATCCGCAAACCCGGCGCGGCGCTGTACGGCGAACTGGTCGCGGCCACGGTGTCCGCCCTGGTCGGCAACCAGTGGGGGGTGCTGACCATCGAATCGGGAATCGTCCAGGGGCTCGGCGCCGAGCTGGTGTTCGCCGTCTTCTTCTACCGCAGGTGGAATCTGCCGGTGGCCGCCCTCGCCGGGGCAGCGGCCGGGCTGGCGCTGGCCGTCAACGACCTGTTCCTCTGGTACCCCGGCTCGACCACCGCGTTCGCCGCGATCTACACCGGCTCGGCGGTGATCTCCGGCGCCGTCCTCGCCGGCGTGCTGTCCTGGTTCGTCGTCCGGGGGCTGGCCAAGACCGGCGCGCTCGACCGCTTCGCCGCCGGCAGGGTGGTCTCGGGCCGCCGGCCCCGATGACCCCGGAGCCGGCTCCCGCGCGCGGCGGAGCCGCGATCGAGGCCCGGGGCTGGGGCTGGCAGCACGCGGGCCAACAACGATGGGCAACAAGGGGTCTCGATCTGCGCGTTGAGCCGGGGGAGCGGGTGCTGCTGCTGGGCCCGTCCGGCTCGGGGAAGTCGACGCTGCTGCAGGGACTCGCCGGACTGCTCGGCAGCGCCGACGAAGGCCATGCCGCCGGACAGCTTCTGGTCGACGGTAGGCCACCGGCTGCGCAACGGTCCCGCATCGGAATGGTCCTGCAGGACCCGGATTCCCAGGTGATCCTGTCGCGGGTCGGTGACGACCTGGCGTTCGGCATGGAGAACTTCTCGGTGCCGCGCAGCCGGATCTGGCCGCGCGTCGCCGACGCCCTGGAAGCTGTCGGGCTGAACCTGCCTCTTGGACAGGACACTTCGAAACTGTCCGGCGGGCAGAAGCAGCGGCTGGCGCTGGCCGGCGTGCTCGCCATGCAGCCCGGGCTGATCCTGCTGGACGAACCGACGGCCAACCTCGACCCCGCCGGTGTCGTCGAGGTACGTGATGCGGTCGCCGCCGCGGCCGACCGCACCGGCGCCACCGTGGTGGTCGTCGAGCACCGCACCAAGGTGTGGCTGCCGGTGATCGACCGGGTGGTCGTGCTCGGCGCAGACGGTACCGTCATCGCCGACGGTCCACCGGAGCAGACCCTCACACGCGAGCGCAAACACCTTGTGCAGTCCGGGATCTGGTTACCCGACGTGCCGGCCACCCCTGTCCGGCGGGCACCGCAGACCGCGCCGGAGCCGCTGCTGACCGCCGCCGACCTGTCGGTGGGCCACCGCGGCGGACCGGTCGCGCGCAGCGGACTGAACTTCGACATCCCCCGCGGCCGGGTCACCGCCGTCACCGGGCCCAACGGCTGCGGCAAGTCCGCTCTCGCGCTGACCCTGGGCGGGCTGCTGGCACCGCGCGGCGGAGCGCTGCGGGCCGCCGAGTCGTTCGCCCCGTTGCCCAGGAAGCTCGAGCCGGTCCGGTGGCGGTCCAAGGAACTGCTGACCCGCATCGCGAGCGTCTTCCAGGATCCCGAACACCAGTTCCTCACCGGCACGGTCCGAGACGAGCTTGCGCTCGGACCCAGGGCGCTGGGGCGCAGTCCCGACGAAATCCATACTCTGAGCGACGATCTGCTGGACCGGCTGCGCCTCGGTCAGCTGGCCGACCGCAGCCCGTTCACCTTGTCCGGGGGCGAGAAGCGCCGGCTGTCGGTGGCGACCGTGCTGATGACCCGGCCCGCCGCCGTCATCCTCGACGAACCCACCTTCGGGCAGGACCGCCGTACGTGGGAGGAGCTCATCCAGCTGCTGGCCGAGCTCGCCGACGCGGGAACCGCCGTGGTGGCCGTCACGCACGACACCGAGTTCGTCGACGTCCTCGCCGACCGGCGTATCGCCCTGGCTGCGGCGGCGCACCGATGACGACCGTGCGCGTCAACCCGGTCGCGAAGCTGCTCGCCGCGGCGCTCATCGCGGGCACGCTGGTGCTCAGCGTCGACTGGCTGTCGGCGCTGACCGCGCTGGTGCTGGAGATCCCGCTGCTGCTCGCGCTGCGCATCCCGTTACGTGCCTTTGCGATCCGCGGCGCGTTCGTCACTCTCGCCGCGGCGCTGACCGCGCTGACCAACCTGCTCTACGGTGAGCCCAGCGGCGCCGTGCACTGGCATTTCCTGCTGATCACCGTCAGCGACGGGTCCATCGAGCTCGCGCTGGCGATGTTCCTGCGCGTGCTGGCGATCGCATTGCCGTCGGTGTGCCTGTTCATCGACGTCCAGCCGACCGAGCTGGCCGACGGGCTGGGCCAGATCCTGAAGCTGCCTGCCCGATTCGTCGTGGGTGCCCTGGCCGGGCTGCGGACGGTAGGCCTGCTGCGCCAGGACTGGGAGTACCTGGGCCATGCGCGGCGGGCCCGCGGGGTGGCCGACCACGCCCGGGTGCGGCGGTTCCTCGGTCAGGCGTTCGCGCTGCTGGTCTTCGCGCTGCGCCGGGGGGCCAAGTTGGCCACCGCCATGGAGGCACGGGGTTTCGGCGCGTACCCGACCCGCACCTGGGCGCGGCCCTCGACGTTCGGCGCGCCGGAACTGGCGCTCCTGGGCGCCGCCGCGGTGATCGCGGCAGCGGCTGTCGCGGTCGCGGTCACCGCAGGAACGTGGGACTTCATCGGCGGGCGGTGACGCCGGCACCCGGTGCCGTGCGGGCGGAGGCAGGGCTCAAGATCGCCGGCATCAGTCCGACCACCGCGAACACCAGGAATGCCGCGGTATAGCCGAACGATTGGATCAGCGCGCCGACGACCGGTGCACCGATCGCCTGGCCGGCGGCGATCGCGAAGAACGACATGCCGACACCGAACGCCGCGGAATCCGGGTACAGGCGCGTGCTCCACAGCAGGAGCAGGCCGGTGAGGCCGATGTAGGCCGCGCCGAACATGCCTGCCGACAGCAGGACACCCGCGGTGTGCTCCCGAGAGACGGCCAGCAGCGCGGTGCCCGCCGACATCGCGGAGACGGTGACCACCCACGTCGGACGGAAGCCCAGCCGCTGCACCGCGGATCCGCCGAGGGCGCCGATGATCCCGGCGGCGCCCAGCAGCATCCAGGCGCTGGTCGCGACCGCGTCTCCGCCGGAGCTGGTGCTGATCAGGTCGCGCCCGAAGTTCCAGATGGCGATGCTGCCCAGGCCGGCCAGAACAGAGGCGGTCAGCAGCCGGGCGGTACCGGGCGCAAGCCGACGGTCCCGGCGCACGCCGCGATCCGCTGCCGGTCCGTTACGGAGTGTGAACGCCACCCACACGGTGACCGCGACGGTGAGGACGCCGTAGGTGCCCCACGCGACGCGCCAGTGGTCGAACAACGCAAAAGCGATCGGGCCCGACACCACCACGCCGATCCCGGTGCCCGCGTTGACGATCGTCTGGGCGCGGTCGGCTCGCTCGGCGCTCAGGCGTTGGGCGAGAGCGGTGGCCAGTGGCGGGGAAGCGAGGCCGGTGCTCATCCCCGCCAGGAGGATGCCCGCGGCCAGGACCGGCGCAGAGGGGGCGACTGCGACGACGACGATGCCGACCGTCGCGACAACTCCTGCCGCAACGGCCATTCGGCGCGCACCCACCCGATCGCTGAACACCAGTGCGACGGTGATCGCCGCGCAGTAGCCCACGTAACTGCCGGACCCGATCAGACCGATGACGGTGGAACTCAACTGGAACTCGTCGGTGAACACGGGCACGAACAACCCGTAGGCGAATCGGGCGAATCCGTAGCAGCAGCCGATGAGGGCGGTCCCGGCGGCGATCAACGAATAGAACGTCCGATCAGCCGTCATCCCGTGTCTCTTCCCGCGCTTCATCCGTCGCTCCCGGTGTGCATTTGGTGTGCAACCGCGGCGGGGGACGACTTGAGTCCCGATGCCCGGCTCAGCGGGCGAAGTCCGCGGGACGGAACTCGCCCTTGCTGAGCTTGGTCTCGATCTCCTCCAGGCTTCGGCCGGTGAGATCCGGCATCCGGAAATAGACGAACAGCCATGCCGCGACGTTGAACAGCCCGTAGAGCCACATCGACGGACCGACCCCGATACCACTGATCAGCGTCAGCAGCGTCAGCGTGATGAGCAGGTTGGTGCCCCACAGTGCCGCGGACTGCGCGGCGGTGCCGGCGGGGCGCACGGCCAGTGGGTAGGTCTCGGAGCCGGTCAGCCAGCCCATCAGCTGCAGCCCGCCGGCGTTGAAGAGCATGAAGACGACGAGGCACGCGATGATGAACGGCATCGATTCGCGACCGCTGTTGCCGGAGACGAACAGCCAACCCAGCACGAAAAGGCTCAGCGCCGCACCGGGAATCATGATGAGCGTCAGCCGGCGGCGGCCGACCTTGTCGATGATCGACAGACCGACCAGCTGGGCCACCAGATAGCTCACCCCGAGCGCGACCGACACCTGGAGCGCCACGGACTCGGAGAACCCGTTGTCGGTGAGGATCGTCGGCGAGTAGTAGATGATCATCTCTATACCGCTGAGCTGGGTGAAGATGGCGATACCGCAGCCCAGGATCAGGGCCGGCCGCACCCATTTCGCCCGCAGCCCCGACCAGCCCCGCGTCTTGGCGGTCTGCTCCTCGCGGGCCAGCGCGGCCATCTCGTCGAGTTCCCCGTCGATGTCGTAGTCCGAGGGCCGGACCCGTCGGAGTACCTCGCCGGCTTTGGCGCGGTCGTCGTTCTTGACCAGCCAGCGCGGGCTCTCCGGTAACCGCAGGAGCAGGACGAGCATGATCACGGCGGGCACACAGGCCGCGCCGATCGACCACCGCCACGGGATGAACGCCGAAGCCCCGACGATCGTGGCGATCACGATGCCGGCTCCGATCGCGATCTGGAAACAGAGCACCAGCCGGCCGCGGTACTTCGGGGGTGCCAACTCGGCGACGTACATCGGTGCGGTCTGGGTGGCGCCGCCGACGGCGAATCCCAGCACGAGCCGCCCGATCGACAGCAGGACCGGGTTGGGTGCGAGCGCACACCCGACGGCTCCGACGGCGAAGACGACGGCGAGCATCACCAACGTCCTCTTCCGGCCGCCGCGCTCGGAAAGGTAACTGCACGTCAACGCCCCGATCACCGCGCCGAGCAGAATGCTCGCGGCGATGATCTGCTTCCAGCCCTCTTCGATCTCGAAGTCTTTGGTGATCTGCAGCAGAGCGCCCGAGATGATGCCGGTGTCGTATCCGTACAGCATTCCCGAGATCGCCGAGACCAGCGCGACGATCACCACCGAGCCGGTCAGCTGTCCCGGGCTCTGGTGCCGCGCTCGCGCCGACTCCTCCGAAGTGCTGTCGACGGAACTCACAAAGACCTCCAGGGGCAGGTTCGCTGATTACGCGGTGCCCCTATACCCACAACGGCCGCTGAAAGCCACCTTCGCGGGAAGACCGCTTCGCCAGAGGTCAGCGGAAGCGGACGTGCAGCGTTGCCAGCCCGAAGATCTTCCTGCCGTCCGACTTGGCCGCGACGAGGACGACACCGCTGCGGCTCTCCGGGTCCAAAGACCTGATCTTGCCGCTGAACTCGATGTCGGCGCCTTCCTTGGCGGACACGATCGCCGGCTGCGACAACCGCACGGAGTAGCGGGTCACCGCACCGGGGTCACCCGACCAGGCCGAGACGAACCCGGCGCCCAGACCCATCGTGAGCATCCCGTGGGCGATCACGTCGGGCAGCCCGGCCAGCTTCGCGATGTCCTCGTCCCAGTGGATCGGGTTGGCGTCACCGGCCACGCCGGCGTAGTTCACCAGGTCGCCGCGGGACAGCCGGGTGTGGTGCACCGCCAGCTCGTCGCCGACCTTCACGTCGTCGAACGACGGCGTGCCCGGGGTGCGGGTCAGGCCGCCCTCGGAGACCCGGATCGCGCCCTCGGGGCGCACCGTCTTCGCGTAGTCGGCATCGGATCCGCCGATGTCGAGGATGTTCATGTCGTGCATCATCGCCTTCTGCACGGCCGTCTTGACCCCGGCGTCGATGTCGTCTGCGGTGACGCCGACCACGGTGGTGTGCAGCGTGTGCACCCGCTCGCCGTGGGTGTCGGTGAAGGTGTTGGTGACGGTGATGAAGTCCCGGCCTGCCGTTCTGCGCACCGACGTCAGCTCCACGTCGATGACCAGTTCATCGCCTGCCACGATCGGGCGGTGCTGCTCGAAGACCTCTTCGGTCTGCAGGTAGGTGTCGTAGCCGACGACGATCTCCTCGAACATCCGGCGGTTGCACTGCATACCGGGGGCCGACGTGAACGTCAGCGGCGCGATGACGTCCGGATATCCCAGCTCCTTGGCTGCGGCGACGTCCCAGTGCGCAGGGTGGTAGTCCTGCACGGCGCGGGCGTATTCGCGCAGCTTCTCGCGGCCCACGAGGTAGGTGCCGTCCATCTGGTAGTGGTGCCCCACTCGTGCTTCGAGGGGCGACGCGTCTGCTGGTGCGGTCATGGATGTGCTCAACTCTTCCGTCGGCTGTTCCGGAGGCCGACTACAGCACACTAACGCGCAGGCACGGTGCCGCTACAAGCCGAACCGGCTCACCTGCCCGTCGCCGCGCGGAAGGCTGCGGCGACCTCGGCAACCCTCGGGTCGGATTTCAGCTGCTCGAGGGACACCGGCAACGGCAGGCGCCAGTTCGGGTATTCGTCGACCGTCCCCGGGAGATTCGGCTGCCGGGTCTCACCGATCACGTCGTAGGGAGAGATCAGCTTGAGCCGGCTCGGCGTCGACGCCAGGAACCGGTGCATGGCGACGATGATCGAGGTTTCGTCGGGTTCGTCGGCGGGTCCGGCACCGTCTGGCGGCGGAAGCAGCCCCTCGGACCGCAACAGCGCCAGCCACTCCGCGCGCTCCTTGTCGGCGTTGGCCTGTTCGGCGGGGACGTCGTCGAGGAGGCCGAGATCAGCCCTCGCGCGGACGTGCTCCCCGCACAGAAAGCCCGCAGCGGTGGGCAGGTCGTGCGTGGAGAGGCTGGCGGCCGCCCGGGACGGCCAGCGGGCCGGCGGCAACAGCGGTTCGCCGGGAGCGGACTGGTCGCGGGTGAACCAGGACACGGCGCATCCGAGCATCTCGTTGGCGGCGAGCGCCTCGGTGACCTCGGGTTCGACGGTGCCGAGGTCCTCACCGACGACGGTGGCCCCGGCACGGTGGGCCTCCAGCGCGAGCACCGCAAGCATCGTCTCGGCGTCGTAATGCACGTAGGTGCCGCGGTCCGGAGTGTCGCCCGGCGGGATCCACCACAGCCGCCACAGCCCCGCGACGTGGTCGATGCGCAGGCCGTCCGCATGGGAAAGCACGGCGCGCAACATGTCTCGCAGTGCGGCGTAACCGGTGGCGGCCAGCCGGTCGGGGCGCCAGGGCGGTAGCCCCCAGTCCTGGCCGCGCGGCGTGAAGTTGTCCGGCGGCGCGCCGACACTGACACCCGAGGCCAACACGTCGGCCAGTGCCCACGCGTCGGCGCCGTCGGCGTCGACCCCCACGGCGAGGTCGTGAAGGACGCCGAGCGGCATCCCCGCATCGTGTGCGGCGGCGCGTACGGCAGCAAGCTGTTCGGCGCACCGCTGCTGCACCCATGCGTGGAATGCCAACCGGGGGGCCAACTCCCGGCGTGCCGAGGACACAGCGGCACCGGACACGTCGCGCAGCGGTTCAGGCCACCGGGACCACCGGCCGCCGTGCCGCTCGGCCAGCGCACAGTAGGTCGCCCAGTCCCGCAGCCCGGCGGAGGAGGACGGGTCCGCCAGGGGATCGGGCCTGCCCTCGGCGCGCCAGAGCAGTTCCAGCGCATCCCGTTTGGCGGTCCACACGAGGTCGTGGTCGATGCGCTCGGTGGTGGGCGAGACCCGCAGCGCGTCGACCTCTGCGCGGATGTCGGGTGCCGCGCGGCGGTAGGCGTCGAGATCCTCGATACGCAGAGCAAGCGGGTTGGCGAACCGCCGGCTGGACGGGGTGTACGGGGAGGGCTGCACCGGATGCGTCGGGCCCGGGGCGTGCAGCGGGTTCAACAGCACCGCGCCCGCGCCGTGCTCGGTGGCGGTCCACTTCACGAATTCCGCCAGGTCACCGAGGTCACCGATGCCCCACGACTGCGCCGAGCGCAGCGCGTAGAGCTGCAGCATCCACCCCCAGGTCGCCGGCGAGGGCGGCACCCGGTCCGGCGCCGCGACCAACGTCGCCTCCTGCCCGTCCCGGGTGTGGATCCGGTACCAGCCCGGCGCGAGGTCACCGGGCACCTCGTCGCGGACCTCGGTCTCGATGCCGTCCTCGCTCGTCAGGGCGACCGCCCCCGGAAGCGGATGAGCGTGACCGTTCAACCGGACGGCGACGGTGGGCGCCATCACCCCCGCGCGGTCGGTTTCGGCCAGCTTCGCCAGTTCCGCGCTGCGCTCGGCCGCGGTAGCGGCGGGCACATCGAGCAGGCCGAGCACCCGGATCACCACCTCGGCGTCGACGTCGACCGGTTCGCGGCGCTCGTTCCGGTAGCTGGTGGCCACCCCGTGAGCAGCGGCCAGCCTTCGCAGGTCATCGGGCACGGGCCGCGGATCCCCGGTCAGCGGAGCCTCGCAGGCACGGCGCGACGGCGGGCGGCGGGGTGATGGAGTGAGAGCACGCCGCCGCTATACCCGTGCGACGGATTTCCACACACCGCGCCGGTGCGACGATAGGGCAGTGACCGCAACCCTCGTCGCGAAGAACCTGGCCGGCGGATTCGCCCACCGCACGCTGTTCGAGGGCGTCGACCTGACCGTCGCGCCCGGCGACGTGGTCGGTGTCGTCGGCGCCAACGGCGCAGGCAAGAGCACGCTGCTGCGGATTCTGGCCGGCGAGCTCGACCCGTTGGAGGGCTCGGTCAGCGTCGCGCCGGCCGACGCGTTCGTCGGGTGGCTGCCCCAGGAACACGAACGGATTCCCGGCGAGACCGTCGCCGGCTACATCGCCCGCCGCACCGGATGCGCCGAGGCCACGCGCGCCATGGAGGCGGCCGCCGCGGCCCTCGACGACGCCGGCGCAGGCGCCGAGGCCTACTCCGCCGCGCTGGACCACTGGCTGGCCACCGGCGCCGCCGACCTGGACGAGCGGCTGCCGCCGGTGCTGGCCGACCTCGGGCTCGACACCGACGCGGTACGGCCCGACTCGACGCCGATGACCGCGCTCTCGGGTGGCCAGGCGGCGCGGGTGGGACTGGCCGCACTGCTGCTGTCGCGGTTCGACATTGTGCTGCTCGACGAGCCGACCAACGACCTCGACCTCGACGGCCTGGCCCGGCTGGAACGCTTCGTCGGCGAGCTGCGCGGCGGCGTGGTGTTGGTCAGTCACGACCGGGAGTTCCTGGCCCGCACCGTGACCCGGGTGCTGGAACTGGATCTGGCGCAGAACACCACCACGGTGTTCGGCGGCGGATACGAGAGCTACCTCGACGAGCGCGAGGTCAGCCGGCGGCACCGCCGCCAGCAGTACGAGGAGTTCGCCGAGAAGAAGGCCGATCTGGTGGCCCGGGCGCGGGTGCAACGGGAATGGTCGAGCCAGGGGACGCGCAACGCGATCCGCAAGGCCCCCGACAACGACAAGATCCGCCGCCGCGCGGCCACCGAGTCCAGCGAGAAGCAGGCGCAGAAGGTGCGCCAGATGGAGAGCCGGATCGCGCGGATGGAGGAGGTCGAGGAGCCGCGCAAGGAGTGGAACCTGCAGTTCACGATCGGCGCCGCGCCCCGGTCCAGCGCGGTCGTCGCGACCCTCGACAAAGCCGTTGTGCGGCAAGGAGAATTCGTTCTCGGCCCGGTGACGTTGCAGGTGGACGCCGGGGAGCGGATCGGCATCACCGGACCCAACGGCGCAGGGAAGTCGACGTTGCTGCGCCTGCTGCTGGGCCGGCGCACCCCCGACGAGGGGCGGGCCTCGCTGGGCGCCAGCGTCCACATCGGCGAGATCGACCAGGCGCGCGCCGAGTTCTCCGGGGCCGGGCGACTGATCGACCGCTTCGAGCAGTACGTGCCGTCCTGGCCGACGGCCGAGGTGCGCACGCTGCTGGCCAAGTTCGGGCTCGGCGCCGATCACGTGGAACGCGAGGTCGGCGACCTGTCGCCGGGCGAACGCACCCGCGCCGGGATGGCGCTGCTGCAGGCCCGCGGCACCAACGTGCTGGTGCTCGACGAGCCGACCAACCACCTCGACCTGCCCGCCATCGAGCAGCTCGAACAGGCTTTGGACAGCTACCAGGGCGCCCTGCTGCTGGTCACCCACGATCGCCGGATGCTGAGCAACGTCCGGTTGGACCGCTCGTGGCAGGTGGAGCGCGGGCAGGTCACCGAGCTGTGACCGACCGGCCGTCGCTGATGACGACGAGCGACGAAACGCTGCGGTCCGGCGCCGGCCGACCCTAAGCTCAGGTCCGGGTCGCGCCCGAAGGAGACCGCATGAGCCCAGGCGAAATCATGTCCGAAGCCGACAGCTCATGGATGGTCGACACCTTGCTCGCGCTGTTGCAGACCCCGAGCCCGACAGGGCGCACCGACGCGGTGATGCAGATGATCGGCGAGATACTCGACGACTTCGGCGTGTCCTTCTCGCTGACCCGCCGCGGCGCGCTGATCGCCGAACTGCCTGGCGAATCGGCGACCACGGACCGCGCGCTGGTGGTTCACGCGGACACCGTGGGCTGTATGGTGCGGGGGCTCAAGGACAACGGGCGTCTGGAACTGATCACGGTCGGTACCTTCTCGGCGCGCTTCGCGGCCGGTGCACGGGTGCGGATCCTGTGCGAGGACTCCGACGAGATGATCACCGGCACGATCCTGCCGCTCAAGGCCAGCGGGCACGCGTTCGGAGACGACGTCGACACCCAGATCACCGACTGGGACCACGTCGAAGTCCGGGTGGACCGCCAGGTCTCGTCGCGGGAAGACCTGGTGCGGCTGGGAATCCGGATCGGCGACTTCGTGCCGCTGATGGCCAACCCGGTCCTCACCGAGGACGGATTCGTGGTGTCGCGGCATCTCGACGACAAGGCCGGGGTCGCCGCCGCGCTCACCGTGATCAAGAACCTCGTCGACCACTCGGTGACCCTGCCGCACCGCACCGCGTTCATGGTCACCATCGCCGAAGAGGTCGGCTACGGGGCCAGCACCGGGTTGCCCGCCGACATCGCGGAGATGATCAGCGTGGACAACGCGGTGTGCGCGCCCGGTCAGCACTCCCGCGAGGACGCTGTGACCGTGCTGATGTCAGATCTGCACGGCCCCTACGACTACCACCTGACGCGCAACCTGTGCCGACTGGCAGAGGAAGCCGAAATCCCGTTCACCCGAGACGTTTTCCGGTACTACCGGTCGGATGTCGCCGCGGCGATCGAAGCGGGCGCGAACACCAGGGCCGCGTTGCTCGGGTTCGGCGTCGATGGCAGTCACGGCTGGGAACGGACGCACATCGATTCGATGAAGGCGACCTACCGCCTGCTGCACGCGTGGATCCAGTCACCGCTGACGTTCGCCAAGTGGGACGCCAAACCCTCCGGGACAGGCGATCTGCGCGACTTCCCGTCATCGAAGCAGCCGCCCGCGCGCGAACGGTGGGTTCCACTGTCGCGCAACGACACTCCGTAACAGGGGCTACTCGGCCGGCTCGATGAGGAAGACCGGGATCTGCCGAGACGTCTTGGTCTGGTATTCGGCATACGGAGGGTAGGCCTCGACCGCGAGCTTCCACCAGTGCTCCCGTTCGTCGCCTTCGAGCTCACGTGCGACGCCGTCGAAGACTTTCTCGCCGTCCTGCACGGTCACCGACGGATTCGCCTTGACGTTGAAGTACCAGCTGGGATGTTTGGGATCGCCGCCCTTGGAGGCGACCATCGCGTAACGGCCGTTCTCCTCGACGCGCATCAACGGCACGTAGCGCTTCTTCCCGGACTGTGCACCGGTGGTGGTGAACAGCACGACGGGCCTGTCGAACACCTGGACACCTTCGGTGGTGCCTTGCTCAAGAATGCGCTGGGTCTGCTCGCGGACCCAGTCGGTGGGACTCAACTCTGCTTGCTCGCTCACTCTGCCTCCAACGCCCTGGCTCGAAATAGGTATTCCCCGGGTAACCCGTCGGCCGCAGATGCAACCGCGTCACGCCGACGGTAACAGCGTGTCGAGCAGCGCCAGTTCGGCCTTGCTGACCCACGACGGGTTGGCCTGCTGCGGCGAGCGAAACACCTCCATCGAACCCAGCCCCGCGACCGCGGACAGCTGCGCCGCGGTGACCGGCTCGGCGAACAGCGGGATGTCCACCGGTACGTGCAGCCGGCCGCCGTCGTCGGCAGGACGGCCGGTGATCCGGCCCGCCCCCCAGATGCCGCGCCGCGGATGGGCCGAGACCCAGAACAGCACCCGGTGGCCCGGCCGGATGAGCTGTGACCGGTAGTTGTCGGCGACGCACCAGTGCGGCTTGGCCCGGCCCGCCGCCACCATCGGATCGACACCGGTGGTGTGCGGGTTGCATTTGATCAGCCACGCGCCGAGCGTCTCCGGCGTCACGGCCCGGTTCGGGGGCATCAGCGGATTGTGCCCGGTTGGGTCGAAGTGAGACAGTCTGCTGGTGTGCGCCGGGTGTCTACTGGCCACCGACAACGGGCGGATTCGATCGAGGTTGGCGGATGAGACACGGGGTATCGACAGTCGACGTGCTGTCGCGCAGGACGATCGACAACGCCGTCGGGGTGTTGATCTGCCTGCGTCGTTGCAGCCCGGAGGCCGCGTTCGTCGAACTGGTGGAGGCGGTGGAACGCACCGGCCGTACCCTCGGCGACGTGGCGTCGGGGCTCGTGGCCCTGGCAGGCGGATGCCCGTCACGCGAGGAGGCTGGCGCCTTTCCGGAATGGAGCGAGCTCGTCGCCCGGCTTCCGGGGGTCGAATCCATGGCGGTGCGGCAGGAGTGAGGACGGGGGCCGATGCCGTTCACGTTGGCCGGCGGCGACCACCCCGTCGCCGAGGCACTGATCAAGAAGTCACGTTTTGTTGCGCGGTTGCGGCGGGTGGAGCGGGTGAGCGATGCGGTGGAATTCGTCGCGGCAATACGACAGCAGGACCGGGGTGCCGGCCATCACTGCTTCGCCTACCTTGTCGGCGCCGACGGGGATGCCCGGGTGGAGCGCAGCAGCGACGACGGTGAGCCTGCAGGAACTGCGGGCGTACCGATCCTCAACACGCTGAAGTCGCATGACCTGATCGATGTCGTCGCGGTCGTGTCGCGGCACTTCGGGGGCATCAAGCTCGGCGCCGGAGGCTTGGCCCGCGCGTACTCGGGGACGGTCGCGGCGGCCGTCGCGTCGGCGAAACTGTGCCCACGTGTCGCATGGCAGGTCTTCCGGCTGGCAGCCGACCACGGCGAGGCCGGGCGGGTGCAGGCGGAGTTGCGGGCGCGGGGAATCGAGGTCGTCGAAGTGACGTACGGTGAACGGGCGACCATCACCGTCATGTGCGCCGAGGCGGTCCGACTGCAGGAGATGGTGGATGAAATCACCTCGGGCCGCGCGGAATCGGTCTACGTAGGCCGCGTTTGGCGATGAATTCAGACCGACCGGTGACGAGCCAACTCGATGTATTGATCGCCTCCTATCTGGACCAGGCGCTGGTCGACAGGATCGCCGCCACGGATCCGCGGGTCAGCGTGCATTACCACCCGGACCTACTCCCGGCCCCGCGCTGGGTCGGGGACCACGCAGGTATCCCGCCCGCACTACATGCCGGGCAGCACGAGCGATGGAGTGCCCTGCTCGCCGGCGCGCAGGTGATGTTCGACTTCGACTGGCGGCGACCGGAGGACACGCTGGCGCAGTCGCCCCGACTGCGCTGGGTCCAGGCGACATCGGCCGGCGTGGGCGCCCGAGTTGAGGCGCTGGGCTTACGGCACGGGCCACTCACGATCACCACCGCCTCCGGGGTACATGCCGGACCGCTCGCCGAGTTCGTCCTGGCGGGCATCCTCTATTTCGCCCGGAGGCTGCCCGACCTCGAGGCCGACCGTGCCGAACGCATATGGCGGGAGGGCGCGGCGTCCGAGCTGGCGGGGCGGAATGCCGTCGTCGTGGGTGCAGGGCGAATCGGCACCCGAATCGCCGAGATGCTGAAGGTCTTCGGCGTGACCTCGACCGGCGTGACCCGCAGGCGGCGCCCGGTCGCCGCACCGTTCGTCGAGGCCGTCACCTCTGAGGAGCTGCCCGGACATCTGCACAGAGCCGACATCCTGATCGTCGCCGCCCCGATCACCGACCAGACGCAGGCGATGATCGCGGCCCCGGAGATCGCGGCGCTGCCCGACGGGGCCGTCATCGTCAACGTCGGCCGCGGCGCGACGATCGACGAACACGCCATGATCGGTGAACTCCGTGCCGGGCGCCTGCGAGGAGCGGTGCTTGATGTCACCGCGGTCGAACCGCTACCCACGGACTCCGCACTGTGGTCGCTCGACAACGTGATCCTCAGCCCGCACACCGCGGCGAACGTGCCGTCCGAGAACGCCAAGATCGTCGAGATCTTCACCGACAACCTGCGCCGATACCTGCGGGGCGAGCCGCTGCGGAACGTCTATGACCACGACGCAGGCTACTGACGCGCCTCTGTAGCCACTATCACGTCGTCGTGGCTACCTGCGCAGCGCCCATCGATGGCATCCTGTGTATCAACCAGGTAACCGCTGATTTCACTATGTGACATGGGCCCGGTGGTCGCCACGTGTCTCGTTTCGGCACAGTTTGCCGTGAATGCGTCGACGTACGTTCGCCCAACGCAACGCGCGAGCTCATGCGACGGATGGTTTCCCCGGACGGCCCGTGAGCGCCAGGCGTGGCGACCGTATCCGTTGCACCAGGAGGATCAGTCATCGATGGTTACTGACGACGGCACGCGCACCGCGTTGCCGGACATGCTCGGGCAGGAGCCCCGCCTGCGCGGCAAGATGGGCGTCTTCGAGATCGCCTTCACGGTCATGGCGTTCTCCTCACCGCTCACGGTGGCGTGGGGCTATCTGCCGGTCGTGATCCTGTTCGGCGGCATCGGCGCGCCGATCAACTTCCTGTTCACGACGATCCTGTTGCTGCTGTTCAGCGTCGGATACGTCAAGATGAGCCGCAGCATCCCCAACCCCGGCGCGTTCTACGCGTTCATCGCCCACGGCATCAACAAGACGTGGGGCCTGGGTTCGGCCTATCTGGCCAGCTTCGGCTATCTGGCGATCCTCGTCGGCATCAACTGCTTCTTCGGCATCTCCCTCGGCGGCATCATCGAGTCGGTCGGCGGTCCGGCAATCCCGTGGTACGTGCTGGCACCGATCCTGACGCTGATCGTCGGCATCTTCGGCTACGTGGGCATCCAGTTCTCCGCCAAGACCCTGGCGGTGCTGCTGGTCCTCGAGGTGCTGGCCGTGGTGACCTTCGATGTGGTGGCCTTCATCAACGGTGGCGCCGACGGGCGCAGCCTGGAGCCGCTGACAATCGGCGCGTTCGTCGACGGCGGCATGGGCCTGGGCATCCTGTTCTGTATCTCGATGTTCGTCGGCTTCGAGGGCACCGCGATCTTCCGTGAGGAAGCCAAGGACCCCGACAAGACGATCCCCCGGGCCACCTACCTGTCCGTCGGATTCATCGGCATCTTCTACTGCCTGACCACCTGGATGCTGATCAACACCGTCGGCGCAGATTCGGCGATGGACCAGGCGGAGAACACACCGGCCGACATGTTCCCGGGCGCCTTTGCGTCCCTGCTCGGCGTGGTGTTCAAGGACATCGTGGGTGTATTCCTGCTGACCTCGATCTTTGCTTCCACCCTGGCCACCCACAACATCATGTCCCGCTACCTGTACAACCTGGGTGTCGACAAGGCAGCGCCGACGTACCTGGGCTCTGTGCATCCGAAGCAGCACTCGCCGTACAAGGCGTCGGTCACCACCAGCGTGGCCACCGCAGTGGTGCTGCTGCTGGCCGCGATCATCGGCTTCGACCCGGGCATGTTCTACGGCCGGGCCGCCGGTATCGGCGCGATGAGCCTGATGATCCTGATGCTGTTCACCAGCGTCGCGGTGATCGTGCACTTCCGACGGCCCGGAAACCCGGCCCCGGCGTGGTCCGGTCTCATCGCCCCTGCCCTGGCGACCCTGGGCCTCGGCGTGGTGATCGCGCTGTCGATCGCGAACTTCAACATGTTGCTGGGTACCCCGACGGCGCTGTCGGTGCTGTTCCTGATCCTGATCGCGCTGGTGTTCGTCGCCGGTGTGGTCACGGCGTTCTACCTCAAGAAGTCGCGTCCTGACATCTACAACCGGATCGGGCGGACCAAGGTCTAGCCCCCCTGCGGACCCCCTGGTCCGACCGCCGTACGCAACAGGCCCGGTGCTCATGCACCGGGCCTGTTGCGTTGTATCGGCGGTCATTTCGGGGCGTGTGCTCGGTGAGTACGCAGATTGACCACCCGTGCCGGCAGCAGTCCGCTGCGCTCCTCTTCCGTTCCGCCCCAGATGTCGAACGGTGCCGCGCTCCCCGTCGGGATGGAAGAACATCGCCGCGTCCTCGCGGAGACAATGCGCGTCGACACGCCACGAGCTGGATTCTTCTGTCATCTCCCACCTTCCGACGTCTGTGCGCCAGCTGCCACAGCCTCGTGATGACGATGGATCTGAGACGCACCGAAAAGTCAGCCCCGCAGCGGAATCCGCTGCGGGGCCGAGCCCGTGAAAGCCTCGATCAGGACGCCAGGAATCCTCCGTCGACGGCGTAATCGCCTCCGGTGACGAAACTGGACTCATCGGAGGCCAGGAAGAGCACCACCGCTGAGACCTCGGACGGCTGCCCGAAGCGTTTCATCGGCACGATGTCGGCGGTCAGCACGGTGCCGTTCTCGGCCATCTCGTCGATCATCGGGGTGGAGATGTCGCCGGGATGCACCGAGTTCACCCGGATGTTCTGCTCCGCCAGCTCCAACGCCGCGCACTTCGTCATCCCGCGCACGGCGAATTTCGAAGCGCCGTAACCGAAGATGCCCTGCGCACCGACCACGCTGTTGATCGATGCGATGTTCACGATCGAGCCGCCCCCAGCCTTTTTCATGCCCGGGATCACGGCCTGCATGCCGTGGAACACGCCCATCACGTTGACTTCCAGGATGCGCCGGAAGTCGGCTTCGGTGCAATCGTCGACGCGATGGATCTGCAAGATCCCGGCGTTGTTCACCAGCACCGTGGGGGTGCCGAACTTCTGCTCCGCGGCGGCGACGATCTGCGCCCACGAGTCCGCGCTCGTGACATCGGCCTCGATGAACAGGGCGCGCTCGCCCAATTCGGTGGCAAGGGCGCGACCTTCGTCCGCCAGGCGGTCGGTGATCACCACCGAGGCGCCCTCGCGGACGAAGGTGCGGGCGTGCGAGGCGCCCATACCGCGGGCCCCACCGGTGACGATGGCGACTTTGCCGTCCAATCGGCCCATCAGTTTTCCTTTCGGCTCAGTGTCCTCGCGTTGGTGCGACGGTCAGTCGAGGAGGTCCTTGAACTCGACGGAGATCTTGCGGGCCTGCTCCCGGGCGAACTGCTGCACGTACCACTTGCCGTAGGCCTGCTTGCCGGTGGACCCACTGCCCTTCCAGCCGCCGAACGTCTGATCGCCCGGCCACCAGCCGGTGACGGCATGGCCCTTGGCGTTGACGTTGATGCAGCCGGCTTCCATCTCGTCGAGGAACCTCCGGGCCTCCTCACGGCTCCCGGTGTAGATGCCGGCCGACAGACCGAGGTCACTGTCGTTGGCCGCAGCGAGCGCTTCCTCGAACGAGGCCACCTCGCTGATCGTCACCAGCGGCACGAAGTGCTCGGTGCGTGCCAGCCAGTGATCCTCGGGAACGTCGCGGACGACGGTCGGCTGCACGAAGTAGCCGTGATCATCCAGCCGCTCACCGCCAGCCACGGTGAAACCGGCCGCGCGCGCGTCGGCGACCACCTTTACGTAACGGTCCACGGCTTCCTTGTTGACCAGCGGACCCGCGTACGCGTCGGGATGGGTGGGGTCGGCGTACTTCACCGCAGCGGCACGCTCGACGACCAGTTCGGTCAGCCGCGCGCGGACGCCGGGCGTCACCAGAACGCGCGACAGACCGGAGCACTTCTGGCCCGCGACATCGAAGGAGGAGAAGATGATTCCGTCCGCGGCCAGCTCGAGGTCGGCGGTGTCGGTGACGATGACGGGGTTCTTGCCGCCCATCTCGGCGATCACCGGGCGCATGTAAGGTCCGGCGGCGACCTGTCGCATGATCGAGGCGCCGGCTTCCGCTGAGCCGACGAACGAGATGCCGTCGACGTCGGCGGCGACCAGGGCCTTACCCGCGGCGTCACCGCCATGGACGATGTTCACCAGGCCCGTCGGCAGATCCATCGCCGCGAAAAGTTCGTAGGCCGCCTGTACGGCCCATGGCGCATGCTGGTCGCTCTTGATCACCGCACCGTTGCCCGCCAGCACGGCCGCGATGGCCGGGCCCGCCGCCAGCGGGATCGGGTAGTTGAACGGTGTGATGATGGCGAAGACGCCATAGGGCCGCAGCAGCGACTGCGCGGGCAGCGCGGCCGGCTGCAGAACCTCGTCTTCGAAAGCGTGGGGCTGTTCCACCATGTCGGGGTAGATGCGGAGGAACTGCAGGGTCTCCTCCACCTCGCCGACGGCCGCGGCGTAGGACTTTCCGAGCTCCAGCGAAAGCCGCAGTGCAAATTCATCGCGGTGCTCGATGGCGTGATCGATGGCCCGGCGCACCCGGGCCGCACGCTCGGCGACGGGCACTCTGGCCCATTCGCGCTGCGCGGCGCGGCTGGTGTCGACGGCGAGTTGCACCAGTTCGGCCGGGGCCTCATGGCAGCCGCTCACGATGCGGCGCGGATCGCACGGATCCTCGCGCTCGATCAGCGCTCCGTCGAAGTACTCCTTGCCGCCGATCACGTGCGGCACGATCGTCGGATCGGCATTACGGAGCTCGGTGAGGGCGGCGGCGTATGTCTGCTGGGTGGTGGTGACGCTCATGTGTCCTTCTCGTGAATCGTGTTGTGACCGAGGCGTCCCGGCCGGATACGCAAGCGGCAGGCAATCGCGGAGACGGGTGTTCTGCGATTGCCTGCCGATGCGGGGCGCCGGTTAGGCGTTGGCCGGCTGCAGGCCCTCGGGGACCGGCAGTTCAGCGAGGGTCTCAGTCCGGAAAGTGATGTCCTTGATCCGCGGGATCACCTCGGTGCCGAGCAGTTCGAAGTGACGCTTGTACCGTTCGGGCTGATCGAGGTAGTCGAAGGTGAACGTGATGATCGTCCCGAAACCGCCGGACGCCTCAAGATCCTTCTTCAGCTTCTCCACCACGGTGTCGGGAGAACCGACCAGCCACTTCTCCCGGGCCAGGTAGTCGATCGGCACATCCTCGGCCTTGTCGACACCGAGTTCGGGCACCATGTTCTTGAGCATGCCGCCGCGGGCGTAACCGGGCAGCATCCACTCCCGGTAGGTCTGGCCCATGGCGCCGTTGACGCACAGGTCCATGGCTTCTTCGTCGGTGTCGGCGACCAGGATATTGTGCGCGACGCGCCACTGATTGCGGTCGGCGACATTGCCGGCAGCCTCGGCGCCCTCCATGTAGCGGTACCAGTGTCCGGCCAGGTATTCGCGGCCGACATTGAAGCTCATCGGGATGTGTCCCAGCTTTCCGGCCTGCTTCAGAGTGCCGGACAGCTCGGACAGACCGGCCATCGCCAGGGGCGGGTGCGGCTTCTGCACGGGCTCCATGAAGGGGCCCTGCTGGACCTCGTCGTAACCGGGGATCTCGAAGGACCAGTACTCGCCTTCGTACTTGAAGGGGCCCTTCTTCGTCCACACCAGCTGCATGATCTCGACGGCCTCACGCATCTTCGCCGGAGGATTGTCGTTGCCGTGCAGGAGCTGGTCGGTGGCGTAGGCGCCGGCGCCGAGTCCGACGATCAGACGGCCTCCCGACATCATGTCCAGCTGCATCAACCGGTAGGCCAGCGCCATCGGGTTGTGGTGAGCGGGGACGTTGGCACCGGTCGCCAGCTTGATCCGCTTGGTCTGCACCGCGGCCGCGGCGAGGTACATTTCCGGGCTGCAGACCGGTTCCCAGCGCATCGTGGAGTGCTCAGCCACCCACACCTCGGACAGGCCGAATTCCTCCGCCCATCGAATACACTGCATGTCCCACTCAAACCCCTGATACAGGTCGGTCTGAGGAGCCCGGAACGGCACCACGAACAAGCCGATATCCATGTGTCCTCCTAAACGAGATTCGTTACACCTTTGGATGCGTGTCAAAGTCTCGGCGTGCTCGGGGCGGCCGAACTGTCCCACCTTGGGGCACTGCCCCGCGGCGACCTCTGTGCCAAAGTGACACGGTCCTCGTCGTCGCCCCGGGAACACACTTGGGCGAAATCCGAACCGACCGAGAGACGACAATGCCCTCCAGCAGCATCCTCACCGCAGTTCGAGCCGACCCGCTCGGCGACGCACAGCAGCAATTACGCGATGCCGCAGACATTCTCGGCTTCGACGACGGCATGGTGGCGATCCTCGGCCGCCCCCGGCGCGAGGTCACCGTCAGCATCCCACTACGGCGCGACAGCGGTGACATCGAGGTGCTGGAAGGGCACCGGGTCCAGCACAATCTGTCCCGGGGGCCGGCCAAGGGTGGACTTCGGTACAGCCCGAACGTCGACCTGGACGAGGTGCGGGCGCTGGCGATGTGGATGACCTGGAAATGCGCGCTGATCGACGTGCCCTACGGCGGCGCGAAGGGCGGCGTGCGCATCGACCCGAGGATGTACTCCGTCGCCGAACTGGAGCGGGTGACCCGGCGGTACACCAGCGAGATCCTGCCCGTCATCGGACCGGAACGGGACATCCCGGCCCCGGACATCGGCACCGATGAGCAGACCATGGCCTGGATCATGGACACCGTCTCGGTCAACCGTGGCCACACCACTCTCGGCGTCGTGACCGGTAAGCCGTTGTCGCTCGGCGGTTCTCTCGGTCGCGCCAATGCCACGTCGCAGGGCATCGTGGACGTCGCGTTGGAGGCGCTGCGCAGCCGGGGTATCAAACCGGAGGCCGCCACGGCGGCCGTGCAGGGGTTCGGCAAGGTCGGCAGGGGAGCGGCCCTGCTGCTGCAGGACCTCGGCGTGCGGGTGGTCGCGGTGAGCGACGAGTACGGCGCACTGTACGACGACCGCGGCCTGGACCTCGCCGCTCTGGACCGGCACGCCGCCGCCTGCGGTACGGTCACCGGCTTCGCCGGCGCCGACGTCATCGACGGCGACCGGGTCCTCGAACTCGACGTCGATCTGTTGGTGCCCGCGGCGGTGGAAGGCGTCCTGCACGCCGAGAACGCGCAGCGCGTCCAGGCGACGGTGGTGGTCGAGGGCGCCAACGGCCCGACCACCGCAGAGGCCGACCGGATCCTCGCCGAGCGCGACGTCCTGGTGGTGCCCGACATCCTGGCCAATGCCGGCGGTGTGGTCGTGTCCTATTTCGAGTGGGTGCAGGCCAACCAGGCGTACTGGTGGAGCGCGACCGAGGTCGAGGCGCGGCTCAAGACCAGGATGCTGCGGGCATGGCAGACGGTCACCGAATGCGCTGAGAAGAGGCAGATCTCATTGCGCAAAGCGGCGACCGTCCTGGCTGTGGAGACCGTCGCCCAGGCGCACCGGCTTCGGGGACTCTATCCGTGAGCACGGTGATCACCCCATTAGCAGTTCGTCGTTTCGTCGGCGGCGCGACGCCGATAGCGTCGGCATCATGAGATTGATCATCCTGGACGCGCGCGACAACGTCGCGACGGCGGCCGAGGACATGCAGGCCGGGGCGACCGGAGCGACGGGGACCGATTCGGTGGTCCTCCTCGACGACGTCCCCCACGGGCACAAGGTCGCGCTGGCCGACATCGCGAACGGTGCCGACGTCATCCGGTACGGCGAGATCATCGGCGCCGCAACGGCGGACATCGTCGCCGGCCGGCATGTCCACGTGCACAACCTGATCAGCAAGCGGATCCCGGGAGATGGTCGATGACCGTGCTCGAAGGTTTCGTCCGCCCGTCCGGGCAGGCTGGGGCGCGTAACCACGTGTTCATCGTGCCGTCGGTGGTGTGTTCCACGGTGCTCTCCCGCCAGATCGCCGATGCCGTGGGCGCGGTGACGGTGTCGCATCAGCACGGCTGTGGACACATCGGGCCGGACATCGTCCAGGCCAGGGAACTGTTTGTCGGGCTGGCCGTGAACCCGAACGTCGGGCGGTCGGTGATCGCCAGCCTGGGCGTGAGACGGTGCAGGGCAAGCACATCGCCGCCGCCCTGAAACGCCGCGGCCATCCGGCGCATCTCGTCGGCATCCAGGACAGCGGCGGCCACGACCCCGCGCTGGCGGCCGGAGTCGAGATCGCCCGGCCGCTGGTCGACGAGGTGAACCGGCTCGTCCGCAGCGCGGTCGGCTTCGAAGCGGTCACGCTGGGCATCGCCGCGTCACGGGCCGACGCCCGGATCCAGCGGCTCGTCGACGCCGCGGTGCGGGCGGGGGCACGTGTCGTCGTCGCGGCGGATTCTGCTGTGGCCGAGATGGTTCCGGTAGATGCCGATACCATCGCCGTCGGTGAACCGGCGACCAGCAAGGTCAATCACGTCACCAAGGCCGGCTCGGGTGCCCAACTGCTCGCTGCCCTCGGCTCCTGTGGCGCCGCGGTGATCGTGGACTTCCCCGCAGCCGGACAGCCGCCGCAGGGCCTGGCCCTCGCCCCGGTGCTAAGTGTCGCCGGCGACGACGACTTCCACGCCATGATCGCCGGTGACTTCGACGCCGGCGCCGACGTGGACGCGGTCGTGATTCTTGCGCAGGTCGCAGAAGTGTTCAGCGGCAGGACCGTCCGAGCTGAACAACGCGGAGCGAGCACCTTCGCCATTCCACGATTGCTGAGGACGATGTGAGCCAGACACCACTGCTGGGATATCTGCGGCCGGACGGACGGTGGGGCTTCCGGGACCATGTCCTGGTCATCCCGCTGCATTCCGCGCTGTGCGACGTCGCCGCGGCGATCGCCGCGGCGGTGGATGCCGGCACCGGGACCGACACCGTCACCATCCGCCACGACTGGGACGCTCCCGCCGGTCACCTCGACACCGATCGCGTGCGGTCTGCGTTCCTGGGTTTCGCGACGCACCCGAACGTCGGGGCCACGCTGATCCTGGGTCTCGGTCCCGACACCGAACCGTTCGCGGAGGCATTGCAGCGCAGCGGCAAACCCCATGCGGTGATCCGGCTGGACCGGGCAGGCGGATTCGGTGCGGCCACCGGGCAGGCCGAATCCGCGCTCCGCCGACTGCATGCCGAACATGTCGAAACCGCAGCGGCGGCCCGCACCCCTGTCGGCGCTGTGCCTGGGCCTGGAATGCGGTAGTTCCGACGCGTTCTCGGGAATCACCGCCAACCCGGCGCTCGGTGTCGCCAGTGACCTGCTGGTCGAGGGCGGAGGTTCGTCGATCCTGGCCGAGACCACCGAACTCCTGGGAGCCGAACACCTTCTGGCTCGACGCGCGATCAACGAAGAGGTGGGCCGGAGCATCATCGCGATGGTGCACGGGTTCGAACGCGACGTGGCACGGCACGGGGTGGACCTGCTGGGCAGTCAGCCCGCGCCGGGAAACATCGCCGGGGGCCTGACCACCATCGAGGAGAAGTCACTCGGCGCCGCGCGTAAAGGCGGCACCGGTCCGATCAGCGGAGTCGTCGGATACGCCGAACCCCTCACGTCCACCGGGCTTTTCATCATGGACACCCCCGGCCAGGACATCGAACAGATGGTGGGCATGGTCGCCGCGGGCGCACAGATCGTCGCGTTCACCACAGGCAAGGGCACGCCCACCGGATCGCCGATCACCCCGTGCCTGAAGATCTCGTCGAACTCCGATGTGGCACGGCGCCTTCCGGATCACATCGACATCGATGCCGGCCAGATCATCGAGGGCTCCGACACCATCGAGACCGTCGGGTCGCGCATCCTCGATGCCGTCATCGCCGCGGCGTCCGGTGAGCTGACGTTGTCGGAACGCCACAAGAACCGGGAGTTCGCGCTCAGTCAGACTCGCCCGATGGGAGTCTGACACGAGGACCGAGAAGGCCCGGACTCAGCAGAGTCCGGGCCTTCTGGGTTGCGCGGGAGGCTATTTGATGAGCATGCCGGCGTTGACGACGAACTGCGATCCCGTTACGAACCGGCCGTCGTCGGAGACAAGGTACAGCACCGCGTTGCTGATGTCCTCGGGCTCCAGCCACGGGGTATTGAGCGTGTGCACGCTGGCGAAGCTCTCGAGCACGTCGGGCAGCTGCGGATCCTCGAGGTCAGGCCGAAAGATCTTGCGGGTGCCCGGGTTGTCGAGCATGGGGGTGTTCACGTTGCTCGGATGCAGCGAGTTGACGCGGATGTTGTGCGGCCCGAGTTCCTTGGCGAGGGTCTTGGCCAGACCGACGATGCCGTGCTTGGCGACCACGTAATGCCCGAGGTTGTCATAGGCGAACATGCCGGCCGTCGAGCTGGTCAGCACGATCGACCCACCGTTGCCGCCCTTGATGATGTGCTGCGCACCCGCGCGCACGGTCTGCCATACGCCGGTCAGGTTGATGTCGATCATCTCCTGCCAGTGCTCCCGGGTCATCTCCGAGAGCGCGCCGTAGGCGGTGATGCCCGCGTTGGCCAGGATGATGTCGAGCCTGCCGAAGGTCTTCACGCCCTCGTCGACCACGGCGGTCAGAGCCTCCAGATCTCGCACGTCGGCGACCCGGGCAACGATCCTGCCGCCGGCCTCCTCGACCAGCCGGACGGTCTCGTCCAGGTCCGCGCGGGTGGCCATCTCGTAGGGCGCGCTCCCGACGGGTGCGCAGATGTCGACTGCGATGATGTCGGCGCCCTCGCGCGCCAGTGCGATCGCATGGCTGCGGCCCTGGCCGCGGCCTGCGCCGGTGATGAATGCGACTTTTCCGTCGACGCGTCCCATGATGGTCCTCGCTTTGTTCGAGATGAACTTGGTTACCGACTGCGGTGCCGTGGCCAGACGCGCCCGGCCGCTCGCACCAGCCGGATCCGCTGACCACGAATCACGCCAAACGCTAAATCAGCGGTCCTGGACCGACCGTCCCACATTGGGACACGAGTCGTGGCGAAGTCGGCAGTTCCGGCGGCTGGGCGGCGTAGCGTCGGCAGCAGGAAACCGGGCACGGCGAAGGCGGGGCGGGCGTGCGCACCATCGCGTTGGAAGAGCACTTCCTCACCGGCGAACTGGCCCATTACAGCGATGCGACCCGCGAACTGGCCCAGCCGCAGGTCTGGCAGGCGTGCGACAGTCGGCTGACCGACCTCGCCGAGCAGCGGCTGGCCGACATGGACGCCGCTGGCGTCGACATCGCAGTGCTGTCACTGACCGCGCCGGGGATCCAGGCCGAACCGGACAGGCAGGTGGCGGTGGCTCGCGCGGCCGAGGTCAACGACTTCGTGGCCGGGCTGGTCGCGGCCAACCCAACGCGATACCGCGGTTTCGCGGCGCTGCCGCTGCAGAACCCGGACGCGGCGGCGCGGGAACTGGAACGCGCAGTCGGACAGCTCGGCCTGTGCGGAGCCATGGTCAACGCGCACACCTTCGGCGTCTACCTGGACGCCCCGCCGTTGCGGACGGTGTGGGAGCGTGCCGAAGGCCTCGACATCCCGCTGTATCTGCATCCGGCCAACGGTTTCGACACCCCGCACATCATCGCGGGGCATCCCGAGCTGGTCGGGCCCATGTGGAGCTGGGGCACCGACACCGCCACCCACGCGCTGCGTCTGATCTTCGGCGGCGTGTTCGACGACTTCCCCGCCGCAAAGCTCCTGCTGGGGCACATGGGCGAGAGCCTGCCCTACTCGTTGTGGCGGCTGGACTCGCGCTGGGACTGGCACCGCCACCACGGCATCGACCTCGAGCTCGGCAACCCCTCGGAGTATCTGCGGCGCAATCTCTACGTGACCACCAGCGGGGTCTGCGACGACGCGCCGCTGCTGTGCGCGCTGTCCGCGCTGGGGTCCGAGCACGTCCTGTTCGCCACCGATTATCCGTACGAGGACATCGACACCGCGACGGCCTTCCTGGCCGACGCTCCGGTCAGCGACGCCGACCGCGCCAAGATCAGCCATCTGAACGCCGAGCGCCTGCTGCACATCGACCCGTGAGCCGCGGGCACCGCGCTTTGGACTCTCGGCGCAACCCACGCCGGAATTTCAATTTTCGTCCAATGGTCGGGACGCACCGGCCTGTCTAGCGTCACAGCTGTTCACGCCATCTCGGCGACAGTTGTGAGGAGAGACGATTCGAATGTCCACGCTGCGGGAGACTTTGGACAACGCTGCGCCCTTCGCCGAGATGTTCACCGGACCCAGCGGGCACAGCCTGCTGCCGGGAGGCTTCGGCCGGGCGATGTTCGCGGTCGCGCCCCGCACCCCGATGGCGGTGCGCGGGTGCGGGTGTTACTTGCGCGACGACGCCGGGCGCACCGTGATCGACCTGAACAACAACTTCACCTCGCAGATCCACGGCAACGCGCATCCCGAGGTCACCGAGGCGATCCAGAAGGCAGCCGCCGAGGGCACCAGTTTCGGTCTGCCGAACATGCACGAGATCGAGCACGCCAGCCTGATGTTGTCCCGGCTGCGCTACATGGACCAGATCCGCTACACGAACTCCGGCACCGAAGCGGTGATGCTGGCGGTCCGCCTGTCGCGGGCGGCCACGGGGCGGGACAAGGTGGTCTTCGTCCAGAACGCGTACCACGGCCATTCCGATGTCGCGCTGATCCCCGGCGGTCCGAAGTCGCGCCGGGGCATCCCCCAGCACGTGATCGATGACACCATCGAAATCGGGATCAACGACCATGTAGGCCTTGCCGAGGCGTTCGCCGGCCACGGCGACAAGATCGCCGCGGTGATCATCGACACCCTGCCGAACCGGGCTGGGCTGATCGCGGTCACGGAGGCGTTCTGGCAGGACGCCCGCGAGCTGACCAGCCGGCACGGAGCGGTGCTGGTCTCCGACGAGGTGATCTCGCTCAGGCTGGCCTACGACGGGGCCGGCAAGTCGCTCGGTGCGGCCCCTGACCTGATGGCGATGGGCAAGATCATCGGCGCCGGCCTTCCCGTCGGCGCCGTCACCGGGCGGGCGGACCTGATGGGACTTCTCAACAGCCTGCAGGGTGGACTCGAACACGGCGGGACCACCGCGGCCAACCCCGTCACCATGGCTGCCGGTATCGCCACCATGCGCCTGTACCCGGCAGCGGAGGTGGACCGCCTCAACCGCCTCGGCGAGCGGGTCCGCACCACACTCGGGGCCGCCCTCGACCAGCACGGATGGGAAGTCCGCGGCGGCGGCTCGTTGTTCAGGCTGTTCCCGAAGGGCACCACACCACAGGAAGCCCGCGAACAACAGGTGAGCGTGTGGTGGGAAGCCTACGAGCGCGGAATCTTCCTGGGCCAGAACACGATGGGTGCACTGTCCACCCCCATGACCGACGACATCGTCGACGACATCATCGACCGCGTCGCCGATGCCGTCGCGAACTTGGAGAACTGATGACCAAGCTGACCTACGCCAACATGTACTCCGACGGGCTGCAGGACGAGGAGATCCGCGCTCGTTTCGAGAGTGAGCTCGCCGCAGTGCGTGCCCAGGTGCCTCGAATCTGCCCGCACCGCATCGGGGTTGACGCGATCGAGGCGGGCACCGCCTCCATGCGGCGCGATCCGACCGACCGCAGCCGAGTCGTCGCCACCTTCGGATCGGCAGACGCGACGGTCATCGACAAAGCGGTCACGGAGGCACGGCGGGCTCTGCCGGCCTGGCGTGCACTGGCTCACGAACAGCGCGCCACGATCATCGAGGCCCTGATCCCGATCCTCCTCGAGCGCCGGGAGGAGATCGCGGCGCTGGTCGCCTACGAACTCGGCAAAGCGCAGGGTGACGCGATCACCGAGGTCACCGAATGCGTCGACGTGATCGAGGTGTCGCTGAAGGACTACCGGGACGCCGACGGTTTCACCAAGCCGCTGCAGGCGCCCGCCGGGGCGCAGTGGTCGGGTGTGGTGTTCCGCCCCTACGGCGTGTTCGCTGCGATCGCCCCATTCAACTTCCCCGTCGCGATCCCGTTCACGATGCTGGTCAGCGCGCTGCTCACCGGCAACACCGTGGTCTTCAAGCCGTCCGGGCTGACCCCGGCCTGCGGAGACCTCGTGTACTCGTTGTTCAAGGACGCCGGGGTGCCCGACGGTGTGCTCAACCTGATCCAGGGTGATGGCGAAACCGGTGCGCTGCTTGCCAAGTCGAACATCGACGGGGTGGTCTTCACGGGTTCCGCGCAGGTGGGCCTGAACCTGGTCGACGAACTTTCGAAGCCGCCCTTCGTGCGCCCGGTGATCGCCGAGATGGGCGGCAAGAACCCGGCGGTCATCAGCGACGCGACCGCCGATGTCGCCGCGGCCGCCCGGGCAGTGGCGCGCTCGGCGTTCGGGATGACCGGCCAGAAGTGCACTGCCTGTTCCCGCGCCATCGTCGTCGACGCCGTGTATGACGAGTTCGTCGAAGCGCTGGCCGCCGAGGTCGCGGCGTTCCCGTACGGCGATCCCGCCGACCCGGCCTCGATCGGCGGCCCGCTGGTCAACGAGCATTCCGTCGACCGCTTCGAGCGGGTGATCGCAGCCGCCCGTGATGACGGCCGGATCGTGGTGGGCGGCAACGTGAACTGCGCCGTGGGCAACTTCGTCGACGCGACCGTGATCGACGGACTGCCGACAGGTCACCCGCTCACCCGGGAGGAACTGTTCCTGCCGGTGCTGACCGTGACCAAGGTGCCGGACATCGACGCGGCGATCACCGAGGCCAACGCGATTCCGTTCGGGCTCTCGGCGGGCATCTTCACCGATGACGAACAGGAGCGCGAGCGGTTTCTCGACGAGATCGAGGCGGGCATCGTGTTCGTCAATCACAAGGGTGGCGCGACGACCGGAGTGTGGCCCGGGAACCAGACGATGTCGGGCTGGAAGGCCAGCGGCACCACCGGCAAGGGCGGTTTCGGCCCCTACTACCTGCAGCAGTTCGTCCGCGAACAGAGCCGCACCCTGTTCTGACATCGGCACTCCGAAGAAAAGGCTTGTGAACACATGAGATTGGTGACATTCCACGCTGACGACGAGCTGCGCCCCGGCGTGCTGGTCGACGACCAGGTGATCGACGTGCGGCAGCTCGTGCCCGGCGACGACCGCCGGTTCGACTCCGTCCGGCACATCCTCGACGCCGGCGCCGAGGCGATCGACCTGCTGGCGAAGGCACTGACCGGCGCCACGGCCCGCGACGGTGCGCGGCCCCTCGACCAGGTGCGCCTCGCCGCGCCGATCACCGACCCGGGCAAGATCATCTGTATCGGTCTGAACTACAAGGCCCACGCCGAGGAGTCCGGCCGCGAGATCCCGGAGTACCCCACGATTTTCGCCAAGTGGGCGAACTCGGTCACCGGACCCTACGACGCCATCCCGGTGCCGCCGATCGAGAACCCCCAGATGGACTACGAGGGTGAACTGGGCGTCGTGGTCGGCCGCCGCGCGTCGCGGGTCTCCGCCGCGGAGGCGCTGGACTACGTCGCCGGCCTCACCGTCGTCAACGACCTGACCTCGCGCCGACTGCAGTACGAGACCACACAGTGGTCACTCGGCAAGGCGATCGACAAGTTCGCCCCGATGGGCCCGGCGCTGGTCACTCTCGACGAAATCGCCGACGTGCAGGCGCTGCAGGTGACCACCCGGGTCAACGGCGAGGTGCGCCAGTCGGCCAACACCTCGACGATGATGTGGCCGGTCGCCACCCTGGTGGAGATCATCACCAACACCATCGAACTGCTGCCCGGTGACATCATCGCCACCGGCACCCCGGCGGGTATCGGTGCGAAGCGCAACCCGCCGGTCTACCTCGGCCCCAACGACGTGGTCGAGGTGGAGATCGACTCGCTCGGATCGGTGCGCAACACCATCGGCGAGTAAGTCACCGTGCAGCTGCGGCATGTCGAGACCTTCCTCGCGATCCTCGACGCCGGCACGCTGACCGCTGCGTCGGCCAGGCTCTACAAGACCCAGGCCGCGGTGTCCCAGGACCTCAAAGCCCTGGAGTCCGGGCTGGGCCTCGAGCTGATCGACCGCAGCGGTCAGCGTGTGACCCTGACCGAGGCAGGCCGCGCGTTCGCCCCGATGGCGCGCAGGCTGCTGGCCGAGGTCGCCGCCACCGAGTCCGAGATGGCCAGGATCCGGGCCGGTGAGCGGCCCGTGGTGCGGATCGGCTGCCTGCCGTCTCTCGGTTCGCGTATGTGCGCGCTGGTCAGCGCATACGCCGCGAGCCGTCCGGGAACCCGCTGGTCGGTGATCACCGCACTGCGTGGGGCACTCGTGGAGGGTGTCCGGCGGGCTCAATACGACGTGGTGGTGTGCGAAGCGCAGGCCGAGGACGAGATCACGAACGTCCCCCTGACCCGCGAGGAGCTCCGCGTGGTACTGCCTGCCACGCATCCGCTCGCCGGAGCCGGTGTGGTGGGGCCCGACGACCTGGTCGGCCTCCCCTACATCGGGCTGGCCCGCGGTATGGGTGCCACCGTCGAAGCGCAACGCTTCTTCGCCTCGGGAGGCAACCAGCCGGCCCCACTCGTCGAGGTCAGCGATACCCGCCTGGTCCTGGAACTTGTCGGGCGGCTAGGTGGTTTCGGCGTCGTTCCGGTGTCCGCTCTCGACGAGTCACCGCGGTCGGTAGACCACGCGATCGCGGCGGCCGCGACCGATCCGCCGATGGTCCGGCAACTGTCGCTGACACACCTGGCCGGGCGCACCCTGCCTGCGATCGTGCACGACTTCGCCGACCACGTCGTGCGGGACTGGCACCGCTCGGCGCGCTGAGTGTGTGTGAAAACGGGACAGTCGGGGCCGACGTGCCGGTGGCACCGTGGCCGGGAATGCAGTCGGCCGCACGTCGAGGAGGACTTATGGACAACGCACCTGCAGCGGTGAGACAGGCTCTCGCCGATCTGCGTGCGGGCCGGTTGATCGTCGTCACCGACGACCACGACCGCGAGAACGAGGCGGACCTGATCCTGGCTGCCGAGTACGCGACGCCCGAAACGCTCGGCTTCATGATCCGGCATACCAGCGGCATCATCTGCGTCGGCATGGCGGGCGCACTGGTCGACCGGCTCGGGCTGGAACCCATGGTCACCCGCAACACCGACCCGAAGTCGACCGCCTTCACGGTCAGCGTCGACGCCGCCGCGGGCGTCGGCACCGGGATCTCCGCGGGTGACCGCGCCGTGACGATCCGCGCTCTCGTGGACCCCGCCAGCACGGAGCGGTCATTCACCAAGCCCGGCCACATCTTTCCGCTGAGGGCGCGCGACGGCGGAGTGCTCGTGCGCCGCGGGCACACCGAGGCGTCGGTCGATCTGTGTCGCCTCGCGGGTCTTCAGCCGGCCGGTGTGCTCTCCGAGATCGTCGATGACGACGGAATGCCGATCGTCGGGGAAGCCATCGAGCGGTTCGCCCGGAACCACGGTCTGTCGATGGTCACCATCGACGAGCTGGCGGGCTACCTGGATGCGGCCACCCATGACAACGTGCACCAATTGAAGCCGCAACGTCCGGCCCCGATGCCATTCGAAACCCGAATGCCCACTCCACACGGCGTTTTCGACATCGCCGTGGTGCCGGACCGCCGGACAGGCGCCGAGCACATCGTGATGGTGCTCGGCGAGGTGTCCCACCAGGTCGACGTTCCTGTGCGGATCCACAGCGAATGCGCCACCGGCGATCTGTTCGGATCGCTGCGCTGCGACTGCGGTGAACAACTCCAGGAAGCCATGCGCCGGATCGGAGAGAGCGGACACGGTGTGCTGATCTACATGCGCGGCCACGAAGGCCGCGGCATCGGGTTACCGGCGAAACTGTCCGCATATCACCTGCAGGACAAGGGCTTGGACACCGTCGACGCGAACCTGGTCCTCGGGCTACCCGTCGACGACCGCGACTACGCCGCCGCCGCCGATATCCTCTCGAGTCTCGAAGTGTCCTCGGTTCGGCTGCTGAGCAACAATCCCGCCAAGCGTGACGGACTGATCGAGCGCGGGGTGGCCGTCAGCGGCATGGAACCGCTGTGCGTCGAAGTAGCCCCGGAAGCCGTCGCCTATCTGCGATCCAAGCGGGACCGCCTGGGGCATCAACTGTTCGGATACTCGGGGCTGCTTGATGACGGCGCCCGAGCCCGTTGACCCGACTGACCACATCATCGAAACCGACACCGAGAAAGAACAGCACCAGTGACACACTCTGAGAGCGCCGGCGTGATCCTCATCGCGCCGCACCACTTCCCCCACCTCGAGCGTGAAGAGGCGCTCGCCGACGAGACCGGCCGACGCTTGGTCGTCGCGGCGAACGAGGACGACTTCCACAGCGCTGTCGGCGATGCCGAGATCGTGATGATGACGCCGTACGCGAAACTGGGTGCCGAGGACTTCACGAAGATGACCGCGTGCCGGGCAGTGGTCCGGTACGGCATGGGTTACGACAACATCGATGTGGACGCCGCCTCCGCCGCCGGTGTGCCGGTGTCGATCGTGCCGGACGCGTCCACCGAAGAGGTCGCCGCGCACGCGCTGGCGATGGGCCTGGCCCTGGTTCGACGGCTTCCGCACGGGCACAATGCCATCCATGAAGGAGGCTGGGCCGGATCGCTGGGGACCGATACGCCGAAGTTCTCCGAGATGGAGGTCGGCATCGTCGGGATGGGGCGGATCGGCCGACTCACCGCCGGTCTGTACAAAGCAGTGGGCGCCACTGTCCACGCCTACGACCCGGTCGCCCAGTTCGCCGAGGTCCGGTCGGCATCCCTGACCGATGTGCTGGAGAAGTCGGATGTCGTCTCCCTGCACCTCCCACTCAACGCCGACACCCGCAACCTCGTCGACGCGGATGTGATCGCACGGATGCGACAGGGTGCTGTGCTGGTCAACGTGTCCCGCGGCGGGCTGGTCGACGAGGCGGCGCTGGCGGAGGCGTTACGCGGCGGGCACCTCTCCGGGGCCGCGCTCGACGTGTTCAGCACCGAGCCGCTGCCGGCCGACAATCCGCTGCGGGGCGCGCCGCGGCTCATCCTGACCCCGCACATCGCCTGGCGTTCGAACCAGTCGCTCGGCGCGCTGCAATCCGGCGCGGTGAACCGGGTGCGCGCGGCGCTGGCCGGCAATCCGCTCCCGGACGTCGTCACCCGCTAGCTCCGGCCCGAATGTCCACGGCACCTGTCGGCGCCGTGGACATTCGGCGTCTGCGCTAGTGCTCCGCAGGCCAGGCGGGGTACCTGCTCTGGTAGTAGAGCAGGGGATCGGTGTCGGTGACCAGGCCGCCGTCCGACACCCGGCCGATGAGGACGATGTGATCGCCGGCCTCGACCTCGGCCTCGGTGGTGCAGACCGCGTGGGCGATGGTGTGTTCGGTCAGTACCGGTAGCCCGTCGAGCACGTCGTGGGAGACGCCGTCGAATTTGTTGGATCCCTTGCGTGCGAACGTGTTCGAGATGTCTCGCGCGGTGCTGTTGAGGAAGTTCACCACGAAGCGGCGGGCGCTGCGCAACACAGGGAGCGTCTCGCTGGTCAGGGCCACACACACCAACAGCATCGGCGGGTCGAGCGAGACACTGGTGACGGCGTTCGAGGTGAAACCCCGGTAGGCGCCGTCGGCGTCGGTGGTGGTGATCACGGTGACCCCGGTCGGGAAAGCCGCCATGATGGAACGGAACGTGGCGGCATCGACATCGGGCCGCGTGAGGGGTGCTTCGGTCATGGGTCGAAGCTATGCGCCTAGCCGACCCTCAACCGTTTCACATTGGCACAGCGGCTTTTCGGGTCGGATCACGTCGGAACCCCGCGCGCCCGCAGGGCCCACCAGAACTCGGCGACGTCCTGAGTCGCCGACAGGCTGCGCGACGTCAGCTCCTCGATCTTGGCCAGCCGGTACCGCAACGTGTGCGGATGGATCACCAGCTCCTCGGCTGCCTTGGCCACCGAACGTTCCCGGCGCAGGTAGGTCTCCAGGGTGCGCACCAGTTCGGAGCCTTTGGCTTCGTCGTGGCGTAGCAGCGGTCCGAGAACCTGCTCGATCACGGCGCCCATGGTTTCGGCGCCCATGCTGAACCACGGTGTGAACTGCCGCGCCCCTTGGTATTCCACCAAACTGTCCGTGGCATCAGAAATGTTCTGCATTGCCCACACCGCTTGCTGGCGATACCTCTTGAGGTCCGCGCCGAACCGGAAGGAATCGCTTGCCCCGGCCACGACGTCGAGCGCGGCGAGCAGACCGGCGGCTTCGGTGAGCGGGGTGTCGCAGAGGATCAGGATGTAGTCGGCGCCCGCGGAGATCAGGGCTGGGGACCCGGTGCCGAACCACTTGTTGTGCAGCAGGGTGCTGTCCAACATGCCGGCGCCACGGGAGCGCACGGCGTACAACCGCACGGGGGCGTCGAGATCGAAGCCGCGGCCGCGCAGATAATCCAGTGTGCCTGCGCGAGGTCGATCACCGCTGAGCAGACCGTTGAGCAGCTCGCTGCCGCGCCGGAGGTCTTCCTCCTGGCGGCGGTAGTGGTCGGACAGATGGACCGCTGCAACCGTCGCCACCTGCCGGGCCACCACGACGCCGGTGGCGCCGTCGTCGCTGCGGTGCTGCAGCACCACAAAGGAATCCTCCGGCCCGCTGATCGGCACGACCGCGCCGAATCCGTCGGTGATGATCGGATAACGGCGCAGACCGGGGATCTCGTTCCTGATCCCGGCGGGCGCCGGGCGCATGCCCGGCAGGGCAGGACGGCCGGCCTTGTCGACGACGTAGATGTCGAAGCCAGTGACCGATTCGAGACGGTCGAACACGCTCCGGGTGTCCACGTCGGCTTCGGACCACCAGCGCAGCGACTCCAGAATGCGGATCTGCAGCGCGAGCCGGCTCTGGCTCAGGTCGAGATTGCCCGCGGCGACGATGCGGCTGATCCGGGCGAACGGAACCTGCACCCCGACCCGCACGATGGGCAGTGCGAGGTCGTCGCCGGCCTTCAGCAGATCATCGCTCAGCGGGGGAGCACGATGCCCGATCCCCAGACAGGAGGCCTTCACCTTGGCGAGCGCTTCCAGGTATGCCACCTGGGCCTCGGGCTCGGTGGGGATGCCGAGCCCGACCGTCAGCAGCAGCTCCCCGCCCTCCAGCCATTGTGCGGCGTCGGGAATCTCGGCGACGTGGGTCCAGGTGACCGCGCGGGACAGACCGTCGCGCCCGCTGAGCACGTCCAGTTCCAGCGACGCATCGGAGACCAGGTCGGCGACACGCAGCATGCCGACCACCTCAGGGCTCCAGCAGGAAACCGCGGCGAGTGTAGGTCTCGATCTTGCGGTAGAGGGTCGAGCGCCCGATCTGGAGCAGTTCGGCGGCGCGCAGCCGGTTGCCCTTCGCCTCGGCCAGCGCCTCCCGGATCTGGTGCAGCTCAGCCTCTTCCAGGCGAGACAACTTGCTGCGGGCGATGGTCCGTTGATGGGCGTCGCTGAGGCTCTGGGTGCCGAGTTCGGCGAACGTGCACCGCGCCGCGGCGGTGTCCACCCAGTCCTTCAACTGGGTGACGTTGCCCGACCAGTCTGCTTCGGTCAGCGCACGTAGCAGCGGCGGAGCCACGCGCTGAACACCGTGCACGCCGTCTTTGAGGAACTTGGCCACCAGCAGCGGGATGTCATCGCGCCGGTTGCGCAGTGCGGGCATCTCGATCTCGACCCCGCCCAGTGCGGTCGTCAGTTCCAAGGTCTCGTCGTTGAGTTGTGTCGTGGTGAGGACCGCCGGCGGACAATCGAGTTCGGCGAACACGGCGACCAGCTCGGCGCGGGCGCCCGCGGTCAGGGACTCGACGTGGGTGACCGCCACGGCCTTGCCGAGGCGTAGCGCGGACCGGACGTCCTGCGCGACATCGGCACCTGATGCCACGCAGTCGACGGTGGCGAACTCGTCGGCGAGCTGCGCCGCCACCGCTCGGCCCAGTGTCGCCTTGCCGGTGCCGCGTTCGCCCATGATGTACGCCGGCATACGTCGCCGCACCGCGGTGGTCGCCACCTCCAGCGCCCGCCGTAACGCGAGGCTCTCCCCGGTGAGGGCGTCGAACCGGTCGGTTCGGCCGCGCGTCGCGGGCACCCGCGAGGTGCGGGCCCGGCCTTGTTTGGGCTGCCGGAGCCGGATGATGCTGCCGATCGTCTCACCCCCGGCGGTGATCGGGCGGGTCTGCACGTGCAGCAACGCACCCGCCCCGACGGTGACCTCCCGGTCGAGCGTCTGTGCCGCGCGCTCCGACTCCCGCGCGTACCCCGCCAACACGGCATAGTCGCTGTCGGTCAGCAGGTTCAGCGCACCCTTGCTGGCGATCGTGGTGCGCTCGTCCATCACCACCACCGAGTCTGCGCCGCGCTTGCGGACCTCGGCCAGATAGGACGCCAACAGTGCCTGCTCGCGGACCGCGAGCCGGGAACTCAGCACCTGGGTGATCTCGCTCGCCGCACCCTGTGCGACCGCCGCGATCGACCGGGGATCGAGTTCGGCGCCGATGGCGTCGGGCAGCGAGATGCTCAGAACCGCGCGGATCGAGCGGCGCAGCGGATCCATGATCGGAACAGACGTGCAGCATGAGCTCTGCAGTGCCACGCAGAAGTGCTCGGCCCCCCATACGTGGACGGCGCGGCCCTCCTCGACCGCGGTGCCGTCGCTGTTGGTCCCGGCGATGTCCTCGGCCATGGCGCCGCCGCGGGTGGCGACCTGCCGGTCGACCTGGCGGTGGATCTCGGGGTCCCCGCGGAACACCGCGATGGTGCCGTTCTGATCGGCCAGGTAGATGCTGGCGCCGGTGTCCGCCGCCATCGTCTCCAGATACCCGAGCACGGGCTCGGCGCCGGCGATCAACTGGTCGTCGACCTGCGGTTCGCGGATCTGCTCGAAGACCCTCATGTCGGGACTGACGTCGCACCGAAGGCTGCGCATCCACGAGCGGGCGATCACCGGCCGCAGCGCCGACAGGTCGGTGTGGTCAGGATCCGCCACGAACTGTTCCTGCAGCGCCCGCAGCTCTCGCTGCGACAACGGGGCGCGGACGTCAGGTCGCGGGTGATTCATGGGGGGCGGCTCTCAGTGCGATACGAACTCAGGCTATGCCGTGCCGGCGCCAACGCGCCGCTCCGGCGGGGAGGCGAGGTCGAGAACGCATGGGTGGATCCTTCGGGTAAATCGTGGTCCGGGCGCTGACACGCCGTGAACCTGCGGTCACCATACGTTAATTAGCCCTGCGAGGCATATCGGTCTGCGATGGGCTCGACGTTCCCGCATCGGTCCGGGAATGGCCGTCTATGTCGCCTTACGCCGAAGCCATTCGGTGGCGGCGTATTCGGCAGATTCATGGATCCGCGGCCGGGCTGGAGCGCCCCGGTGCGGAGAGCAGCGCATCCCTGTACCGAACTGGCACAGTGCCGGCGATGAGATGTCGCCAAGCTGAGAACCCGTCGACCCACACGTACAGGAGATCACCTTGACCGGCCCCATCACCTTGACCGTCCCCGAGGGCACGGCGCTGGCAACCGACGTGCTCGCCGCCATCGGGACGCCCCGCGACATCGCTCACGACGTCGCCACCCACCTCGTCGAGGCCGACTGCGTCGGGCACAGTTCGCACGGGCTCAGCCGGTTGCCGTTCTATGTCGACTACTTCGACCGGGGGATCGTGACGCCGTCGGCGCGCCCCGAAGTCCTTGACAGCCCGACACCGCTGGTGAGCGCGAACTGGGGGTTCTCTCATCCGGCCGCGTATCTCACCACCGACCTGGCCTGCGAAAGCGCCCAGCGGAACCGGATCGGTATCGCGGGCCTCGTGCACAGCACACACCTCGGCCGACTCGGCGCCTACATGGAGCGAGCGTGTGCATCCGGCTGTGTCGCACTCGGCTTCGTCGGCGGCATGGGCGGCGACCGCCTCGTCGCGCCGTTCGGCGGCCGGTCGGGCCTGTTCGGCACCAACCCGATCGCGGCCGGCTTCCCGACCCGCTCGGGCGCGCCGATCGTCGTCGACTTCTCCACCGCGTCCGCGCCCATCGGCAAGGTGCTGGTGGCCGCGCTCGCGGGCGAGCGCATGCCCACCCAGAGCCTGGTGGACCAGGACGGGGTGCCCACCGACGACCCGCACGCGCTCGACAACGGTGGCGCGATGCGCACGTTCGGCGACCACAAGGGCTTCGGACTTGCCGTGCTGATCGAGCTGCTCGGCAAGGTCGTGCTCGGATCGCAGCAGCTCAGCGACGGCAAGGGCGGCAAGATCTTCGCCGACCAGGGGCTGGTCGTCATCGCGATCGCCGCCGACGCCTTCCGCGAACTCGACGGCGTCCTCGACGACGCCGAAGCGCTGCGCGACCAGATCCACGCGGTCCCACCAGCCGCCGGCTTCGACACGGTGCTCGCTCCGGGCGACCCCGAGCAACAGAAGCGGCGCCAGAACGCCGAGACCTTCGACATCACCGCGGGCGCGTGGGCCAAGATCACCGAGGTGGCAGCGCGCGTGGGGCTGGCCCCTGAGGCGGTCCCACAGCCGCGGCGCGGCTGACCGAGCCACATTCCCGAAGTGAGACAGTTCCGGCCGGTGCCGGATTGATTGGCTTGTCCGTGCGTCACACCACACGGACGTGCGCCCGTGGGCCCTCGACGCTGCGACGACACCCTCGGCACCCCAGGGGGCCGAGGACGTGGACCGCCGCGCGAGGAGCCCGCGGGCGTTGCCGGGCCATGGGCCATCGATGACAGGAGCTCGGAAATGACCGACACCGTGAGCAAGGGAACCTTCGCGGCCGCGCTGGACGAACGCCGCAACTCCGACCCGGTGATCGTCCCGCATGTGATCGCGGGCAAGCACTACCTCGACGGGCCCCTGATCGAGCGGGAGGACCCCACCGACCCGACGCGCGTCGTCACCGGTTGCCATGACGCGCCGGCCGAGCTCGTCCAGCTCGCCGTCGACACCAGCCGCGCGGCCCAGCGCGAGTGGGAGACCGTCCCGCTGGCCGAGCGCGCCGCCCGCGTGCGGCGCGGCATCGACTACATCATCGCTAACACCGAGGACTGGGCGCTGCGCATCGCGCTGGAGATCGGCAAGGCGGAGGGCCCCGCGCGCGCAGAGGCGGCAGAGACACTCGAATTCGCGCGGCATTACCCCGATTTCGCGGATGCCCCGGGCGCCTGGTCGGAGGATCAGCTGACGGCCACAGACCTGGCCGTCGAGTCGGTGCTGCGTCCCTACGGTGTCTTCGCCGCGATCACGCCGTTCAACTACCCGATCGCGCTGTCGGCGGGACCCGGGATCGCGGCCGTGCTGGCAGGCAACGGCGTGGTCATCAAGACCTCACATCAGGCGCCGTGGTCGGGTCAGGCTGCCTACGAGCTGTTCGAGGCGATGGACCTGCCGACCGGCCTGGTCAACGTCGTCCACGGCGCCGACGAGCCCGGCAAGGCGCTGGTCGCCTCCGATGTCGACGGCATCTCGTTCGTGGGCTCCGCAGAGGCCGGTGCCTCCATCATCCGTCAGGTGGCCGCCGGGCCGTACATGCGGCCGGTCATCGCCGAAATGGGCGGCAAGAATCCCGTCATCGTCACCGACACCGCCGACCTGGAGGCCGCCGCGGACGGCATCGTGTTCTCCGCGTTCGACCTGGCCGGTCAGAAGTGCAGCGCCCTGTCCCGGGTGCTCGTCACGCCCGGCGCCCACGACCGCCTGGTCGCCCTCGTCGCCGAACGCGCCAAGGACGTGCACATGGGCGACCCGGCCGACCCGAATTCCTATGCGGGCCCGCTGATCAGCGCCGAGGCCGTGCAGCGCTACGACCGGGTGGTCGCCGCCGCGCGGGAGGCAGGCCTCGACGTCGTCGGCGGACAGCGCGCCGACGACGGCAGCTACGTCGTCGACCCCGTGGTGATCTCCGGTCTTGCAGAGGACCACGACCTCGCCAGGACCGAGCATTTCCTGCCGCTCGTGACGATCAGCAAGGTGGCCTCCTTCGAGGCCGCCCTGGATGCGGCCAACGCGGTCCCGCTCGGCCTGACCGCGGGCATCTACACCGGTGACAAGCAGGAGGCCCGCACCTTTCTGCGTCGTATCGAGGCCGGGTGCATCAACGTCAACATCCCCGGGCATGCCACGACCGGCTGGTGGCCGGGCAATCACACGTTCGGCGGTTGGAAGGGCAGCGGTTCGACCGGCAAGCAGGCCTACGGCAAGTGGTACGTCCAGCAGTTCGCCCGCGAACAGTCGCGCAAGGTCTCGCCCGAGCTGAAAGAACTACTCGCCGACTAGAGATCGGCGGCGGATACGGAGAGTCCGGTGCAGTCTGGTGCGTATCCGGGCGGAGAACCCGCCCGGATTCCGACCACGCCGTTGGCGAAGGCCCGTCTGGTCGAGCTGCGGGAGCGGTTCGTGTCAGATCCACACAACACCGACCTGTCCCAGCTGCGGCCGGTGATCGAGCGGTCCTGGCGACGCAGTCTGGCCTGCCGGATCAGCCCTGGCACAACGGTGTTCGATGCGGTCGCGGAACCGCATCTCGATGAACAGCTGCTGCGCAGCGCCGACCCGGTGCTGACGGAGCTGGAGCGGATGTGCCTGGACACCGGCGGCTCGATCGCGTTGGCGGACGCCTCGGGCACGATGGCGTTGACGCGCGGTGAACCGTCGGTGGTGCGATGGCTCGAACGTGTCTTCCCTCTGGTGGGCGCGCGGATGTCCGAGGACGTCACCGGCACCAACTCCGACGGCACAGCCCTGGAGGAGGGCCACGCCGTTCAGGTGTGGACGGCTGAGCACTTCACCGAGGCGCTTCAGGATTCGTGTTGCACCTCGGTGCCGATCAAAGATCCGTTGCGCGGTTCGGTACGCGGTGTGCTCAGCATGTCACTTCCCGAACACATCGCGCTGCAGTCGGATCCGCGCTCGATCATGCTCATCGTTCAGGGCGCCGCCGCCGAGATCACCCGACAGCTCGCGGAACGCCTCGCGGCGCGAGAACAGGCGCTGTTGACCGCGTACCTGTCGGAGGTGCGTAAACGTGGCACCGACGCCGTCGTCGCGATGGACGAGCGCACCATCATCGTCAGTCGCAGAGCGACGCAGTTGCTCGACGGGGGCGACTACAGCGTGCTGGCCGGGTATGCCCGCGAATCGGAGCGGCGCGGCTCTGCGGCCGAGCATGAGCTCGCCGTGGGTCCTGAGCGTGTGCTGCGTCTGGAGGTGCGACCTCTCGATGACAGCGGTAAGCCGATCGGCGCGGTGCTTCGACTCCACAACGTGAGTGCCCCGGCCCGAGGCACACGGCGTATCCGCGCGAACACACGTCGCGATGCCTTCGACGCACTCGTCGGCGATTCACTGTCCCTGCGCCGCGCGGTCGAGGCGGCGAGCACGGTGTGCGCCAAGGGAATGCCGGCCTACGTGATCGGTGAAGAAGGCACCGGGAAGCGGCTCCTGGCCGAGACCATGGCCACCCAGATGGCCGACCGGACCCTGTTCGTCGACTGTGGTGTCACACAGTCCCAGCACCAGATCGCCGATCTGGCACAAGCTTTGGTGGGAGGCGCCGCGGCCGTCCTGCACCACGTGGACCGCCTCGACGCGCAACGCCGCGCCGTGTTGGCGGACGTGTTGGACGCGGCGGAGGCACCTCGCGTGGTGCTCACCGCCCGGTCACTGACCGACGAGACGCTGCCCGTCATCGCCGCATTGTGCGGCATCGAGATCGCCATGCCGCCGTTGCGGGCCCGCCGAGAGGACATCACGGCACTGGTCGACCACTTCCTGGGCGCGGTGACGCCCGGTCCGCGCAAGGCCTCGGCTCGACTGCTCGAGGCGCTGGCCTCAGCGGACTTCCCAGGCAACGTCCGCCAGTTGCGAGACATCGTGGAGACCGCGGCCCGGCACAGCCCCTTCGGCGAGGTGAGCATGGACCACCTCACCACGGTGCACCGCCGAATGCTGGCGAGGAGCCCATTGTCCCGGCTGGAAGAGGCTGAGCTGCAACAGATCCGGGAGGCGCTGGCTGAAGCGGGCGGTAACCGGGTGCGGGCGGCCGCCATCCTGCAGATCGGACGGTCGACGTTGTACCGGCGGATGAACGACTTCACCAGACGTGGATTCGAGGTGGGATGTCACGACGAGGAGTGACGGCTGAGCTTTCCTCGGCACCCTCTCCCATCGTCGACGCTTCACCGGGACGGCCCTGGGCTGCCGCGTCGGCGTCGGTGCTGGCCTACGGCCTGATCCCGGTGGTGGCCGCGTTCGGCCTCGCCGGTGGTGCGAGTCCCGGTGTCCTGGTGGCACTTCGCGGTGTCTTCGCGGTGGCGGCGATCGCCGTGTTCTGCGCTATCACCGGACGGTTCCGCCGGATTCCCGTCGGCGCCTTCGCCGGTCTCGTCCTTCTGTGCGGACCGCTCTACGGGTTGCAGGTGCTGGCATTCTTCTCGGCCGTCCAGCAGGGCGGGGCCCAACTGGCCACCGTCGTCACCCACGTGTATCCGATTCTGGTCATCGTGCTGGTGTCGCTGCGCGACCGCTCCCCGGTGCCGTGGCCATCGAGCGTGCTGGCGGTGGTGGTCCTGAGTGGTCTGGCGATGATCACCATGACCGGCGGAAGCACCGCGCCGGTCGGCGCGGTGGGGTTGGCGTTCCTGAGCGCCACCGGATACGCCCTGTACCTGGTGGCCAGTGAGCGATGGGTCCATCAGGTCGGCACCGTGTTGTCGACCGTACTGGTCACCGCCGGTGCGACGGTGGCAGTCGGCGGTATCGCGCTGCTCAGGGGCGAGTGCTTCACGGTGACGACCGACGCATGGCAGGTGGCGCTCCTGCAGGGGCTGGTGCTGCTTCCTGTCGGCCTGTGCGGAGCCCTCTACGCCATTCGGGCGCTGGGCTCGGTGCCGATGAGCCTGCTCGGCATGCTCGAACCTGTCGTCGGAGTCGCGCTCGCCGCGGTACTTCTGCACGAGCGGTTGACCTTGATGCAGGGGATAGGCGCCGCTGTCATCCTCTGCGCCTGCGCGGCCTTACCCTGGGCCACGCAGCCGCGACCGCGGTCAGAGGGTAGGCGTTGACGAGCGCGCCAGGGCCGTCGGAAGCGCAGGGCGCTGTCCACGGGAGGCTCCCGTCAGTGCGGCAACGACTTCGGGGGCGGCCGTCACGAACACCTGTGGGTAGTCGTATTCACCGCTGCCCGCCCGCACCTGCCATGCCAACCGTTCCCCGGCGACGGAGAACTGCGCGTCGACACCCGGGCGGTTCCCCCGCGGATCCTGCCGATGCCACGCACCGTCCAGGAACACCGCCACCAGCCCGTGCAGCACGAACCGCCCGGATTCGGTGCGGAGCCGCTGATAACACAGTCCTGCCGGTATGCCCTGACCTCGCAGCACCGCAGCCAGCAGGTGGGACTTCGCGTAGCACAGCCCCGTGCCCTCGCGCAGAGTCTCCCCGGCGGTGAGCGTGGTTCGCCAGGATCCGGAATCGCCGGAGTGGGCAATCTCGTCGCGGACCCACTGGTAGGCGGTGCGCGCGAAGTCGATGTCGTCGGGAGTGGATTCGCGCAGGCGCGAACCGAGCTCTCGCACGCCGGGATCATCGGCGTCGATGATCTCGTCGGACGCTCGGTACCGCGCCGGGTCGGCGGCGCTCAGCACTGTCGACACCGCCAAAACTGCGGTTTTCCAGCTGGTTTCATCGAACCCGCGATGTCGCTTCGGGCTGCTGCGAGTTGTTGTGCATACGCGCGAAACGGATCAGCGAATGCACGAGGAGGCCGAGCGCTGCAAGCACGAGCATCGCCGTCGATTCGATGGACATCGCGTGGTCTCCCCTCCTGTACGCCGGGTGCTGGATGCAGAACCGACAGTAGAGAATTCGGGCCGTCGCAACTGTCTCGGTGCGGGACACCCGGTGTGGGGGCCGCCTCGTGACAGTTGCCCGGCCGCCTCTCTCGATAGCTCCGAACCGCGCCGCCGCCCCGTGCAAGGTCCGAAAGACGGACGGGACCGACGATGGGGCGTCGAGGGGCCGGTCATACCTCTCACCGGTGGCGCATGGGGGTGGGGCCGCGCCCGCGCCCGGCTACGGCCGGATCAACGAACGCCGGGGGTGTTCAACCGTCGCTTCGCGCGTTCTCCAGCGGCACCGGGTCGGGTGCCTCCGCGGTGCCGGGCGTGACCGTGCCGCCGATCGGGCAGCGCGCGGTCTCGGGCACCTTCAGCAGCGCCAACGCGCCGATCACGCACGCGCCCATCATGTAGTAGGCGGGGATCAGCAGGTCACCCGTGCTGCCGGTGAGCCAGTCGTTGATCGCGGGGGCGGTGCCGCCGAACAGCGACGTCGACACGTTGTAGGCGATCGCGAAGCCGGCGTAGCGCACCTGGGTGGGGAACATGGCCGGGAACATCGCCGAGATCGTCGCCAGCTGCGGCACGTACAGCAGGCCCAGAACCGCGAACCCGATCACCGCGCCCCACATGCTCGTGCCCATTAGCAGGAACATCGGCACGCCCGCGACGAACAGCCCGATCAGCGAGAACCACCACATCGGCTTGCGCCCGACCCGGTCGCTCAACAGCCCTGCGAACGGGACGAGCACCATCATCGACAGCATGCCGATGACCGGGACGATCAGCGAGTGGTCCGGCGACAACCCGATCCGGGTCTCCAGGTAGGTCGGCATGTAGGTCAGCAGCGCGTAGTTCACGACGTTGAGCGCCACCACCAGGCCGCCGAGCCGCAGGATGGGCCGCCAGTAGCGGCCGAGCAGGTCACGGAACTGGGTCGCGGTCGCGTCTTCGGTCTCGCCGGCGTGCTCCAGTTCGCGGAAGACCGGGGTGTCCTCGAGCCGCGAGCGCAGATAGAGACCGATCAGACCCAGCGGCGCCGCGACCAGGAACGGCAGCCGCCACCCCCACGCCTGCATCTGGTCGTCACTGAGAAGCAGCGAGCAGCCCAGCATCAGCAGCGCGCCGAACGAGAACCCGCCGAGGGTGCCGAACTCCAGGAAGCTGCCGAGAAACCCGCGGCGCCGGTTCGGCGCGTACTCGGCCATGAACGTCGCCGCGCCGCCGTACTCGCCGCCGGTGGAGAAACCCTGGATCATCCGGAGCAGCACCAGCAGGAACGGCGCCCACATCCCGATCATGTCGTAGGTCGGCAGCAGGCCCACACAGAACGTCGCGCCGGCCATCAGCACGATGGTGATCGCCAGCACCTGTTTGCGTCCGAGCCGGTCGCCCAGCGGTCCCCAGACGAACCCGCCGAGCGGTCGCACCAGGAACGACACCGCGAACGTCATCAGCGCCAGCAGCGTCGCGTTCGCGGCGTCGCCGGGGAAGATCGCCATCGAGATGTAGGTGACGCCGTAGGCATAGATCCCGTAGTCGAACCATTCGGTGGCGTTGCCGATCGCCGACGCGGCGATTGCCTTGCGCAGGACTCCCGGCGGCTGATCTTGAGGGGAGGGCATATCCACGCTATGTGCTCGTTGCGTAGAGAATTAAACCTTCGCCGCCGTCAGCGTGCCTCGGCTTCGCCGTTGTCCGTATCCAGGCTGTCGTCGCGCGCGGGGCCGGCCGGCTCGGTGGACGACGGTTCGAGTGCGACGCTCCAAGACCGCTGATGCGGGCTGCGGGGCGGCTGCTGATCGGCGGCCGGCCGCAGCGCGACCACCTTGCCGACGGCTCGGCGCAGACCCGGCGGCCCCTCGATCCGCAGCAGCTCGCTGATCCGGCCCGCGCGGTAGCGCAGCGGCGACCCGAGCAACTCGCCCAGCACCACGCCTGCCCCGATCGCCAGCGCGGTGGCCGCTGCGGCCAATGCCTGCGCCATGCCTGCGGAGAAGTCCTGGTCGACGGCGAAGTAGAAGACCGCCCGGAACACGGCCATGCCCGGCAGCATCGGCGTGATGCCCGCGGTCGCGGTGACCAGTGCGGGCGCCTGGCGGCGGATGGAGATCAGGGTGGCCAGCAGACCCACCCCGACCGCGGCGGCGCCGGTGGCCACCACCTGGCCGACGCCGGCGCGGCTCAGACCGATCAGCACCGCCTCGGCCAGTCCGGCGGCGACCGCTGCGGTGAGCACGGAGCGCATCCGCGAGTAGCTGGCGATCGTCAGGCAGGCGCCCGCCAGCGCCGCGCCCGACACCGCCAGCGCGATCTGCCCCGGCTGGGTCGGGGGCGCGAACAGCTCCGAGGAGTCGACCCGCAGCTCGATGTGGATGCCGGCCAGCGAGGCGACCTGCAGTCCGGCCAGGATCCCGACCACGATGCCGAGCGTCAGGAAGAGCACGTCGCCGAGCCGGGCCACCGCGGTGAGCATGTAGCCGGTCAGCGCGTCCTGCACCGAACCGACGAAGGTCATGCCGGCCAGCAGCATCACGATCCCGGTCGCGACCAGCGCAGTCAGCGCCTGCCCCACCAGCAGGTACGCCGCAACGGCGATCAGCGTCGCGATGAACGCCCCGGCGGCCTGCTGGAAGAACAGCGGAGTGCCCGCGCGATTGAGCCGCCGGCAGACCCGGTCGATCAGCGCCGACGTGACCGCCGCCAGGATCCAGGTGAGCCAGGTGCCGCCGAGCAGCATCGCGATGCCGAGTGCGAAGCCGGCCCACCCGGCGGTGGCGATCCAGCGCGGATACGGGTGCGGCCGTTCGGAGAGCTCGTCCATCGCGTCGTGTGCGTCGTCGACGGAGACGCCGCCGGAGGTGATCCGGCGGACCAGCTGGTCGAGTTCGGCGAGCCGGCTGTAGTCGGTCGATCGTGCCTGCACCGCCCGCACGATCGTCACCGGCGGGCTGTCCGCGGCCGGTAGCGCGGACACGAAGATGGTGGTGACGAACACGTCGACCACGCAGTCGGTCAGTTGATACGCCTGCGCGACGTCCTTGGCGGTCGCCACCACGTCGGCGGTGCCCGACCCGGACGACAACATCACCTCGGCCAGCCGGATCGTCAGGTCGAGCACCTTGCGGGTGTGCCGTTCGCTCAGCCCGCCGGAGATGCGCCGGCGCTGCCCGGCGCCTGACGCGGGCTCACGGCGCCCCCGCAGGGCGAAGTGCAGCGCGCGCCGGCGCCGAGCCATCCCGTCGGGCTGATCGGCAGACATCACCGGACACGATACTGAGCGGGTGCGGCAGGCCCCGGCCGTCAGGCCGGCCGATCGAGCTCCCGGCGACCGGCGCCGTCGATGACGTCCCGGTAGAGCGCGACGTATCTGGCGGCCATCACCGAGACGCTGTGCCTGGCCACGGCCGACTCGCGCACCGCCGAACGGCGCAGCGCGGCGGCCTCGGGAATCGCGGCGGCCATCGCGTCGGTGTCGCCGGGGCTGACCAGCCGTCCCGACTCCCGGTCCACCACCTCGGGGATGCCGCCGCGGGCGAACGCGACCACCGGGGTCCCGCACGAGCCGGCCTCGGCGACGACTTGGCCGAACGGTTCGTCCCAGGCCGGGGTGACCAGCGCGGCCGCCGCGCCGCCGACCAGCGACGCCAGCCGCCGCTGGTCGAGGTGACCGAGATAGGCCACCTGCCCACCCAGCCGGGGTGCGATCCGGCGCCGGAAGTAGTCCTCGTCGCCGACGGGTCCGGCCAGCGCGAGCGGATAACCCGACAGCGCCGCGGCCTCGATGGCCAGGTGCGGGCCCTTCTCGGGCACGATCCGCCCGGCCCACACCAGGTACGGGCCGCCGGGGCCCTGCGGCCACCGGGTCACGTCGACACCGTTGGGTACGACCGCCAATCGGTCGATGCCGACGCGGGCCCACGCGTTCGCGGTGTGGCGACTGACCGCGGCGAATGCGAGATCGGAGTCCTTCATCGCACCGATCGCGGCTTCCAGAAGCGGGATCGGCGGGGTGTGCAGTGTGGTCAGCATCGGGGTGCGCAGATGCCGAGCCCACCGGATCGGCACGTAATGCAGGCTGTGGTTGTGGATGACGTCGAAGCGCCGGTGGTGGACCTCGGTGAGCTCGGACATCACCGCGACGTACGCGTCATGCCGGGACTGCTTGACCGCACCGGGTAGCGGGAACGGCACCGCGGCCGCCGCGCTGACCGGCAACGCCCGGACCGTCAGCCCGGGATGGGTCAGTGCCAGATCCGTCCCGTCGGCGGCGAACAGCGTGACCCGGTGGCCCAGCCGGACCAGCGCGCGGGCCAGATGCCAGAGATGAGCCTCCATCCCGCCTGCGAAGGGTTCCCGAACAGGGAAGTGGTTGTGCGCGATCAGCGCAATTCGCAACACCCGTGCTCCTCGTCTCCCCCGCGGCCGGACACCGGGGGAGGAGTACCCACTGCGACGGAGACTGGCACTCGGTGCACAGCACCACTAAGTTTCCACGGGTGACGTTCTCCGTTGTTGGTGCAGTCGCCCGCCTCATCGCTCCCTGCGCCGCGGTAGCGGCCGTCGCCGGTCTCGGCCTGGTCGCCGGACCCGCGCCCGCCCCCGCCCCGGCGGTGCGGCTGGCCAGTGACGCCAACCCGCTCGCCGGGATGCCGTTCTACGTCAACCCCCACTCGAAGGGCATGCGGGCCGCGGCCGGTAATCCGGATCCGCTGCTGGCGGCCGTGGTCAACACCCCGACCGCGTACTGGATGGACCACATCTCCACTCCGGCCGTGGACGCGAAGTACATCCAGACCGCGCAGGCCGCGGGCACCATCCCGGTGCTAGCGCTCTACGGCATCCCCAACCGCGACTGCGGCAGCTATGCCGCGGGCGGGTTCGGCTCCGGCGGCTCCTACCGGGCGTGGATCGACGGCGTGGCCGCCGCGATCGGTCCCGGGCGCGCCGCGGTGATCCTCGAACCCGACGCGCTGGCCATGATCGACTGCTTGTCGCCCGGCCAGCAGCAGGAGCGGCTCGAGCTGATCGGCTATGCCGTCGACACGCTGAGCCGCAACCCGGGCACCGCGGTGTACGTCGACGCCGGACACCCGCGCTGGGTGGCCGCCGACGTGATGGCCAACCGGCTCAACCAGGTCGGCATCGCCAAGGCCCGCGGGTTCAGCCTCAACACCGCGAACTTCTTCACCACCGAGGAGTCGACGGGATACGGCGCCGCGATCTCGGGGATGACCGGCGGCAAGCCCTTCGTCATCGACACCTCGCGCAACGGGGCCGGGCCCGTCGAGGGCGACGATCTGTACTGGTGCAACCCGAGCGGGCGGGCGCTGGGGGCACGGCCCACCACGGACACCGGCAACCCGCAGGTCGACGCGTTCCTGTGGGTGAAGCGCCCGGGTGAATCCGACGGCGCGTGCCGCGGCTTCCCGAGTGCGGGCACCTTCATGAGCCAGAACGCCATCGACCTGGCCCGCAACGCCGGCTGGTAACCACCGTCCGCGTCCGTGCGCCGCGAGCGTGCACTCACCGTCGCTTTCACGCGATCCGGGCTACCGTGAGCGCACGCTCGCGAGCAGTCAGCCGGCCAGCACGAAGGACAGGAAGAAGCCGCCCGCGGTGGCGAACGCATTGAGCGGCCTACCGTGCTCGAACGCCTCCGGCATCAGCGTGTCGGCCAGCGAGGCGAGCACGGCGCCGCCGGCGAAGGACAACGCGACCGCCAGCACCGGATCGCTGAAGTGGCCGGCCGTGACCCGCCCGACCACCACCGCGGCGGCCAGCAGCGCCGCGCACGCCACCCACACCCCCAGCACTGCGCGCCCGCTCATGCCCGAGCGGCGCATCGCCATCCCGCCGACCAGCGACTCGGGCAGGTTGGAGAAGAAGATCGCGACCAGCAGGGACAGCGACGCGCCACCGACCAGTGAGACCCCGAGCGCGAGATTCTCGGGCACCCCGTCCAGCGTGACGGCGGCCAGCAGCGCCAGCCCGACACCGCGGCGTGCTCCGTCGGACACCACCTCACGCTGGTCGGGACCGGAGTTTCCGCTGACGTAACGGTCCAGCAGGCTGTCGGCCAGCACGAACGTCGCCGCGCCCGCCAGCAGGCCGAGACCCGAGTGCAGCGCCCCACCGAGGTGGAACGCCTCCTCGAACAACTCGAACGCGAGAGCGGAGATCAACGCCCCGCTGGCGAAGGCAAGCAGCACACCGGTGACCTTCTTGGGCAGATCCCAACGGACGCCGATGACGGCGCCGATCACCAGGGCGCTCGAGGCGGTGAGTCCGAACAGCGCAGCGGTCAACACCTGCGCTGTGTTCCCCGAACCGCGCCGAACAACCGCAGGTCTAGCGCATCCGGACGCGTAGCCTCACCGGGATGAGCGTCGAAGACGGACCGGTATCGCACGTTTCGGACACCGCGCGCTGGGTCGCGGTGTATCGCGCCGTGGAGTCCGCGCGTCCCGACGCGGTGTTCGACGACCCGTACGCCGACCGGCTCGCCGGCGAACGCGGCCGCCAGATCGCGGCCTCGGTCCCGAAGGTGATGCGCTCGGGATGGTGGATGGTCGCCCGCACCAAGACCATCGACGATCTGATCATGGACGCCGTCGCCGCCGGCTGCGACCGCGTGGTCAACCTCGCGGCCGGACTGGACACTCGCCCGTACCGGTTGGGTCTGCCCGCCGAGTTCTCCTGGGTGGAGGCCGACCTGCCCGGCCTGGTCGCCGAGAAGGAGCAGCTGCTCACCGGCGAGACGCCGAGATGCCTGCTGACGCGGTACCCCGTCGACCTTGCCGACCCCGCCGCCCGGGACCGGTTCCTGGACACGGCGCTCGCGGGCGCGCGGAAAGCCCTGGTGCTGACCGAGGGACTGCTGATGTACCTCGAACCCTCCGACGTCGCCGACCTGTCGACGGCACTGGTCCGCCCGGAAGTCGCGTGGTGGGTGCTGGACCTGGCCGGACCGGGCCTGAAGAAGTGGATGAACGACAACACCGGCGGCCTGCTGCGCAACGCGCCGTTCAAGTTCGCGCCGGCCGAGGGAATCAGCTACTTCGAGCAACTCGGTTGGCGCACAGGCGAAGTGGAATCGGTCTTCGTGGTAGCCCATCGACTGCGCCGGTTGCCGTGGCCGCTGCGGCTGGTGGCTCGGCTGCCGCAGCCCGATCCGCGCCGCCCTCCCGGAGGCAGGCCGTGGAGCGCGGTCGTCCGGCTCACCCGCTGACCCGCGAGGACTAATCCGCGGCGGGGGCGGGAATGCGGGGGGTCTGCATCGACCGACCCGGGGGGACCGCACATGGACGTGGACTGTCCCAAGCGCATGACGTTCGGCCCCTGTGGCGGGGTGCGTCCCGACGGGCAGTGCGAGATGCGCCCGGGCGCGTGCGCGTTTCCCGACGTCGTGCCGTGGCCCGTCCTCGCCGCGACCCCCGCGCCTGCGGCGGCTGCGCCGCTGATCCTGACGGACTTCAGCTGCACGCCGTTCGATCCCGTGGACATCGCATCGACCGCGGCGGTGCTGGCACCCTCGTGCGACGCGGTGCTGGTCGGCGAACACCAGAACCGGCCCGACTTCCCGCCCACGCTGATGGGTGGTTTGCTGCTGGAAACCGGAGTGACGCCGTGGATCACGCTGTCCTGCCGGGACCGGAACCGGGTGGTGCTCGAACAGGAGTTGCGCGGGCTGGCGCTGACCGGCGTAGCGACGGTGCTGTGCGTGACGGGCGACGGGCGCGGCTACGACGTGCGCCCCGACGTCACCCAGACCTTCGACCTGGACGGCCCGCGCCTTGTCGCGCTCGCCGCGTCGCTGGGGATCACCGCCGCCGCGCCGGAGACAGTGACGGCGCCGCCGGTCCACGGGCGCGCGCAGCGGCTGGTGCAGAAGCAGCATGCGGGTGCCCGACTGGCCGTCCTGAACCATGTGTCCTCGCCTGCGGCGGTCGCGGAGTTCATGTCGTCGGCGCGGTCAGCCGGACTGACCATCCCCGTGCTGGCCGCGGTCGCGGTGTTCACCGACGAGGTGTCCGCCGCGGTGTTGCAGGGACTGCCCGGCTTGGGGCTGGACCCCGGGGTGGTCGCGCGGGTGCTGCAGGCACCGAACCCGGTCGAGGCCGGTATCGACGCCGCGGTCGCCGAAGCGCGTGCGTTGCTGGCCATCGACGGGGTGGCAGGGGTGAACATCTCGGGGCTGGCGTCCGGCAGCGGCACCCGCGCCGGTGCCCGGATCAAAGCCGAAGTGGGACAACGAATTCGCACAGAAAGGCCGACGGTATGAGCGAGGCGATGGAGGCCGAATTCGACACCGTGGCCGAATGGACCGCGGAACTGGCCCGCGACCTTGGACCCGAGTTCCACATCCCGGCCGGGTGCCGGGGCAGCGGCAACCCCGGGGCGCTGGACTGGCTGGCCGACCGGATGAGTCTGCAGTCCGGTGAGGTGCTGCTGGACTGCGGCGCGGGCGTCGGCGGCCCCGCGGCCTACGCCGCGGACCGGGCCCGGGTGGCACCGGTGCTGGTCGAGCCGCAGGCCGGGGCCTGCCGGGCGGCCCGGACGCTGTTCCCGTACCCCGTGGTGCAGGCGACCGCCGGCGCGCTGCCGTTCCCGGACCGCACCTTCGACGCGGCATGGTGCCTCGGGGTGTTGTGCACCACCCCCGATCAGCTCGACGTGCTCACCGAACTGCGCCGGGTCGTGCGGCCGCCGGGCCGGATCGGCCTGCTGGTTTTCGTGGCCGAGACCGACCTGCCCGCCGACCGGGCGCCGGAAGGCAACCACTTCCCGACGCGGGAATCGCTGCCCAGGCTGCTGGCCGAGGCCGGTCTGCGCACTGACGCGCAGCTGGGCACCGCCGAGTTGCCGCCGATCCCGCAGCGGTGGCAGGACAGCGTCGCGAAGGTGGACGAGGAACTCGAGCGCAGGCACGGCGCCAAGCACACCTGGCAGTTGTCCGAGCAGCAGTCCGATCAGATGGGGGAGCTGCTGGGTGACGGGTTGGTCTCCGGCGTGGTGATGAGCCTGCGGCACGTGTGACGGCGACAGCGTGACCAGTTCCGATGTTTGGTGCCGCACCGGCCGGGTAAGCCCGCTGGGTTGTGTTCCTCAATGTGGAGGGACGGCGCGCGGACAACGCGCCGGAATTCCGGTGCTCCGCGCGTCCTGCGGCGTCATCGTCCTGATGAGGAGACCATCGTTGCTGCGTGTCGCTTCAGTACCGGCGTCACACGTCTACGTGCGACACCTGGCCGATCCGGCGGACAGGGGTGAGGTGATCCGGTTGCCCGACCCGGTACCCGCCGACGGCAGGAAGGTTCCCGGTGGCTGGTGGCCGCCGTTGATGCTGGAGCCGGGTTGGGTCAGCGCCAACCACGAGCTCTTTGACGTATTCCACATCCACTTCGGGTTCGATGCCGTCGGTGCCGATGTGCTGACCGAGGTGATGCAGGAGCTGAAGGACTACGACAAACCGCTGGTGTACACCGTGCACGACCTGCGCAATCCTCATCACCACGACCCCGCGGAGCACATCCTGCAACAGGATGTGCTGGTTGCCGCGGCGGACGTCCTGATCACGCTCACCCCTGGTGCGGCGCAGGAGATTCGCCGCCGGTGGGACAAGCATGCCCACGTGCTGGCACACCCCCATGTCCTGGAACGTCCGCATATCGAAGCGCCGCGGCCTCCTGCGGAACGCTTCGTGGTGGGTGTCCACGTCAAGAGCCGGCGTGCCAACATGGACCCGCTGCCCGTCCTTGAGGTACTGGCCGGCGCCGTCAAGGATTTGCCGGATGCGCTGCTGCGCATCGACATTCACGACGAAGTCTTCGATCCAGGCAACCACTGGTACGCACCCCGGTTCGGCGAGTCGGTCCTGGCTTTCGACCGGCGCGAGCACGTCGAGGTCTGCGTGCATCCGTACTTCTCGGACACCGAACTCTGGGAGTACCTCGCCGGACTATCGGTCTCCGTACTGCCCTACCGATTCGGCACCCATTCCGGTTGGCTGGAGGCGTGTTTCGATCTGGGCACCGCGGTGATCGCTCCCAGCTGCGGCTTCTACGCCGAGCAACGGCCGTGCGGCGTCTTCACGTTCACCGAGGAGGAGTTCGACCCGCGCTCCTTGGAGTCCGCGCTGCACCAGGCCTATGACCGGTGGCGACGCGGTACACCGGCTCCCCGTGCCACCTGGCCGGGGCGGTTGACCGAACGGGCGCTGCTCGCCGAGGCACACCGCACGCTGTACGAGCGCACGCTGTGATGAAGCGTCCGTTGCGGATCGCGTTGATCGCCTCGTGCCGCTACCCGATCAGCCAGCCGTTCGCAGGCGGGCTGGAGGCACACGTGTGGCACCTGGCCCGGGCACTGGCCGAGCACGGACACCAGGTCGCACTGTTCGCCGCGACCGGCTCCGACCCGGCCCTGGGTTGCGCGTCTCTGGACGTGCACCACCTGGAGGTGTCCCACGCCGCTCGCTCGGACGCCTCGATGCCGGCAGACAGCTTCATGAAAGACCACCACGCCTACCTGTCGCTGATGCTGCGGCTGGCGGGTCCCGACGCCGACCGCTTCGACGTCATCCACAACCACAGCCTGCACTACCTGCCGGTGGCGATGGCCCCCACCCTGTCGACGCCGATGCTCACCACCGTGCACACTCCACCCACCCCGTGGTTGGAGTCGGCGATCAAGGCCGGTGGTGGCCGCGGGACGCGTTTCGCCGCGGTCTCCGAACACACCGCAGCGGCCTGGGCCCCGGTCGGCGGCCCGTTCACCGTGGTGCCCAACGGGATCGACGCCCGTCAATGGCCGCTGGGCCCGGGCGGGGACAGGGCCGTGTGGTTCGGCCGGATCACCCCGGAGAAGGGACCGCACCTGGCCATCGAGGCGGCCCGGATGGCGGGTCGCGCACTCACCCTGGCAGGGCCGATCTCCGACCCGGTCTACTTCGCCGACTTCATCGCACCGCAGTTGGACGACACAGTCCGGTATGCCGGCCATCTGACCCAACAGCGGCTCGCCGGCCTCGTCGGCGCGGCCTCGGTCGCGTTGGTGACCCCCACCTGGGACGAACCGTACGGACTCGTGGTGGCCGAGGCGATGTCCTGTGGCACACCGGTTGTCGCGTTCGCCCGAGGCGGAATCCCGGAGCTGGTCGCACCCGAGGCCGGGTGTCTGGTGCCGGCCGGGGACGTCGCGGCGCTGGCGGCCGCGATACCGGTGGCCGCGGGCTTGCCGCGCGGTCGGGTGCATGAGCATGCGGTGCGCCAATGTTCGGCCGCAGCGATGCTGCGGGCCTACCTGCATCTCTACCGACAGATGATCTCAGCCAGGAGTGACGACACCGATGATCGGCTACTACATCCACCATCACGGGTACGGCCATCTCGCCCGGGCCGTCAGCATCGCCTCACACCTGCGCCGGCCGGTGACGGCATTGACGTCAGCCTCCGTGCCGCAACGACATCCGTTCTCCGCGGTCGTCACACTTCCTCGTGACGACTCCGCCGATCGTGTGTCGGACCCGACCGCGCACGGCGCGCTGCACTGGGCGCCTCACCACGACCCCGGCTACGGCACCCGCATGTACGCGCTGGCACAGTGGGTCCGGGACGCGCAGCCCGAGGCGTGCGTGGTCGACGTGTCGGTCGAGGTCGCGGTCTTCCTGCGACTGATGGGTGTTCCGACCGTCGTGGTGGCGCTGCCCGGCGACCGGACTGACCCGCCGCACGTACTCGTCCACCAGATGGCCGACCACATCCTGGCCGCGTGGCCGGCCGGACTGCACACCCCCCGCTGGCTGCGGCCACACGCCCACAAGACCAGCTACGTGGGCGGTATCAGTCGCTTCGAGGAGCGGACGGCGCCGGGAGTCGACCGCGGGGATACCGGGGATCTGCGCGTACTGCTGCTCGGCGGTGCCGCTGATGCCTTCGGCTGCCAATCGGTGTGGGACGGCGCCACATACACCGCACTGGGCGGTGCATCCGGTATGTGGACCGACGACCCGTGGCCGTACCTGTGCGAAGCCGACGTCGTGGTCAGCCACGCCGGCCAGAACAGCGTCGCGGACATCGCCGCAGCTCGGCGACCCGCGGTCGTCATCCCGCAGCCCCGGCCCTTTGACGAGCAGCACGCGACCGCGTCGGTGCTGGAGCGGCACGGGCTGGCCGTCACCGCTGCGCGCTGGCCCGCGCGCGGCGAATGGCCGGAGTTGCTGCAGCGCGTCCGCGCCGGCGACGCCGACCGCTGGCGGCAGTGGCAGGTGCACGGTGCCGCGGCACGGGCTGCCGCAGCGATCGAATCGACCGCCGTCCGGTGCGGCCGGGAAGCCGGGACGGCATGAACATCGCAGTGATCACCATCGCGCACCAGCGGCATTCCCACCTGCGCAACCAGATTCGCGGCCTGATGCGGAGCAGGCAGCGGCCCGACGACCACGTCGTCGTCGCGCTCGGTGACCCCGGGGTGGCCGCGGTGGTGAACTCCGAACGGCCCGGCACCCGCGTCGTGGCGTGCCCCGCGGCAGCGCCGCTACCGCTGGCGAAGGCACGCAACGTGGGCGCCGAGACCGCCGTTGCCCGCGGCGCCGAACTGCTGATCTTCCTGGACGTCGACTGCATACCGTCACCCGAGCTGATCGCGCGTTACCATTCGGCGGCGCAGCAGCGCGGACACCGCGATGCGCTGCTGTGCGGTCCTGTCACCTACCTGCCCCCGCCGAAGCCCGGCGGATACCACCTGGACGCCCTGAGTCGCCATGTCCGGCCGCACCCCGCCCGGCCCGCGCCGCCTGACGGAACCGTCCTCCGCACAACGGATTACGAGCTGTTCTGGTCACTGTCGTTCGCTGTCACCATCACCACGTGGGCGAGGACGGGCGGCTTCTGCGAGGAGTACGTGGGTTACGGCGGAGAGGACACCGACTTCGCCCGGTGCGCCGCGGCCCGGGGGGTCGGGATGAGGTGGGTGGGCGGCGCGCATGCGTTCCACCAGTACCACCCGGTCGAGAGCCCGCCGGTGCGCCACCTCGACGACATCGTGCGCAACGCGCATGTCTACCACCGCCGTTGGGGTAGCTGGCCGATGGGCGGATGGTTGGATGCCTTCGCCGAGCAGGGCCTGATCACGCGGGGTTCCGACGGCGCCCCGCATCTCGCGGCAAGCGTCGGCGCGGACTCTCTAGGCTGATCAGATGCTGCTCTTCTTCGGTTACGGCACCAAGCAGAAATACCTGGGCGCAGGGCAGGTCCGGACCTGCCCGCGCTGCCACAACACCACGCAGTGGAACCGGATGCGGGAGTTCAAGCAGTTCACCCTGTTCTTCGTCCCGGTCGCACGGTGGAAGCGGCGGACGTTCGAAGTGTGCGGCATCTGCGGCACCGCTGTCGCCGCCTGAACCGGCTAGATACGGCGCGGAGAGATCCGCATGGTGATCCGGGCGGCGACACAGACGTTGCCGTCCGTGTCGCGGATGTCGACCGGAACCATGAGCTCGATTGGCTCGCCGCCGAATTCCGGAAGTGAATCCAGGTGCGCGATGGCGGTGACAGCGGTTTTGAGCTGCGCCTTGTATTCGACGGTCATCCCGACCGGAATCCAGCGGTGGCTGGGGGGAACCGTCGCATCTGTCATCAACCCGCCGGCCAACTCGGCCATGTTGCACGACGCGATGGCGTGGAAAGTGCCGAGATGGTTGCGGGTGCCCCGCCGGTTGCGTGCGGTGGCCACGCAGTGGCCCGGGCGCAGTTCCTCGACGGCGGGATGCACGGACCGGAAGTACGGCGCCTTCAGGCACACCGCCCGGCTGAACACCCAAGTGCCCAAGGGGAGATTGCGCAGGGCGTTCCAGATTCGGAGATTCGTCGCCTGTGGCTGCTGTGTCGTCATCGTGTTGACTTCCTGGGTGTCGTGGTTGGCGGGGTGAGCGTCAGCACGGCGCGCACCGCGGCGACGAGCCGCTCGCGTGCGGCCGAATCCGGCGGTTGCTGCCCTCGTAGCAGCAGCGCAGTGGGCAGGTCCACCACACATGCGCGGATCGCGGCCACCGCGTGCCGGTCCCGACGGCCCCACATGTGTTCGGCGAGTTCGACGAGCAGGCCGGCGAGTTCACCGTCGAGGTTGCGTAGCTCGTCGGCGAGCCCGGCCGGAACGTCGCGGGCGCCGATGAGTTCGCCGCGCGGCAGCGCGAGAAGGTAGAGCGCCGAGGCCCGGTGGTTCTCCAGGAACACCGCCGGGCACTGCGCCGCCGCGACCACCGCGGCCTGGGGTCCGTCCGGCAGCGCGTCGGCGACCGCGGCCCGCTGCTCGGTCAGAAAGCGCCGCGCCGCGCGCAGCCAGACCTGACCGAGTAGGCCGCCCCGCGAGCCGAAGGCGTGGTAGATCGCGCCGTTGGAGATACCGGTGCGCTCGGACAATGCGCGGATGGTCACCGCACGCGGACCGGCCTCGGCAGCGGCCTGCTCAGCCGCGTCGAGCAGCGGCTCGAGGTCGATCACGCGGGGCCGGGGCACCCGCGAACAATAACAGAGCGTCTGCTCTGGTATCGCAGTGCGGCCTCTGTCCCGGCCCGGCGACCCTCCGCGTCGACACCATCAGCCGTTAGGGTGGCGGAAAAGGCAATCGATCACCTGGAGAAACCGCATGCGGCCGAGTACCGCCGAGAACCTGCGGCCACTGTCCGTCGCGCTCAAAGCGGGTTCGGCGGCCGAACACGACGCCGCGGAGCAGTCGCGTTTCATCGCCGAGTTGTTGGCCGGCAACGTCAGTGAGGCGGGCTACGCCGAGTACCTGTTGCGGCTGCGGGTGATCTACGACGCGCTCGAAGACGCGGTGCGCGCTCACCGTGACGACCCGCTGGTCGCGGCGGTGTACGACCCCGCGCTGGAACGGGTGCCCGCCATCGACGCCGATCTGGACCACTGGGCGCCCGGCGCCGACCGATCAGTGGATTCGCCTGCCGCGCAACGCTATCGCGACCACATCGCCGGGTTGTCCTGGGGCGGGGCGCTGGTGGCCCATCACTACACCCGCTATCTCGGCGATCTGTCGGGCGGCCAGGCGATGGCCGCGATCCTGGACCGCGAGTTCGGTCTCGGGGGAGCGGGGCTGGCGTTCTACCGCTTCGGTTTCCGGGTCAAACCCTACAAAGACGGGTACCGCGCCGGCCTCGACCGGCTGGCTCTGGACACCGCAGGCGTGGACGCCATGGTGGCCGAGGTGAAGGTCGCGTTCAGACTGAACCAGTCGTTGTTCGACGAGCTCGATTCCGTGCGCTGACGACCAGCACCGACACCGCCAGCGCCGCCGCCCCGGCCAGCGCCGTGACCAGGATCGGCGTCGTGTCGCTCAGGCGCACCGCGATGCCGATCAATGCCCAGATCAGCACGGCGGCATAGGCGATGTCGCGGTGCACCACGCTCATCGTCAGCCCGAGGACCGTGGCGACCACCACCATGATCACACCCCAGGTCGGCTCGGAGAGGCCGAAGCCCGACCAGCCCGCGTCATCGAGCGTGATCGTCGCGTTGGCGATGGTGGCCACCGAGATCCAGCCGAGGTACACCCGGAACGGAATGTGCACGGTCCACAATTCCAGCTTCGAGGTGGCAGGCCGCGCGGCCTGCACCCGGTAGATGACGATCAGCGTGCCGAGCAGCACCACCATCAGCACCATGCTGAGCGGGAAAAGGTTGTAGTGCCAGGCGAACAGCCACGAGCAGTTCGCCACCGCGGTGATCAGGTAGAGCGGGGCGATGGCCCGCGCGGCGCCGCTGTCCTGCCGGTTGCGGGCCAGCGTGAGGCCGAGGTATCCGCTGTAGGCGATCAATCCGAGGTAGATCAGGCTCCAGATCGAGAACACGTAGCCGGCGGGCACGAAGTAGACCTCGAAGCGGCGGGTCACCTCGCCGGTGGTCTGGCCGTTGATCGGCAGACCGTTGGCCAGATAGTTCACCACCAGTGTCGCCGCGGTGGCCAGGCTGACGGCGGCGGGCACCAACAGTGTCGTCGTCGAGCGGCGGGCGACGGTCCGGCTTGTCATGCGGTGCTCCTCTTGTGCAGGGCGACTGCCTGGTAGATGCCCGTTCCGCCGGATTTCGAACCGCCGGACCGGTTGCGCAGAACCAGGATCGCCGGAATCGCGGCGAGGCCGAAGAGGGCTCCCGCCATGAGGACGTAGAGGTGGATCCCCGTCGCCGTGCTGACCGGCGCGCCGTCCGCGACGATTCCGGAAACGTGGGTGGCCTTGAGGATCTCGCCACCGGCGAAGGTGAAGACGACGGAGCCGAGGGCCAGCACGACCGAAACCAGCCCGGCCGTGGTGCCCTGGCGCTCAGGCGCTTCGAACATGGTCGCCAGGTTGTAGCCGGAAGCGCCGATCGCGCCTGCGGCCATCCCGAGCAGCGCGCCGCAGACGATCGCCGCGGGCAGCGCGGACACGCCCGCCAGCATCGCGAACGTGCCGGCTGTCCCGACGGCGATGCCGACGAACAGCGGTAGCGCGGGACCCGTACGCCCGGCGAGCCACCCCGCGCACACGCCGCCGACGACGATGCCGAGATTCGGGGCGGCGAGCAGCACCGCGACCGCTTCTCCGCGGCCCAACCCGTAACCGAGGCCGAGGTCGGGCGGCACCTGGGCGATGATCCCGGTCAACTGGAGCATGCTGCGGAACGCGCCCGCCGCCAGGACCAGCGCCAGCAGCGTCAGCAGGATCGGACGGCTCAGTGCGCGGATGTCGATGATGGGGTCGGAGATCCGCATCGCGAGGACCGCCCACCCCGCCAACGCCACGGCCCCCGCCGTCACCAGCGCGAGCATGGGCCACGACAGCCAGCCGGCGGCACCGCCGAGACTCACATACGCCAACACCGCGCCGAGTCCGCCGCCGAGCAGCAGCGCGCCGACCACGTCGATCCGGCCGCTGCTGCGGATCGGCGACTCCGGGATGGCGAAACGCACGCACAGCGCGGCACCGGCGGCCAGCAGCGCCGCGGCGACGAACACCCCGCGATAGCCGAACGCGTCGACCACCGGCTTCATCAGGAACGGCTCGACGATGCCGACGACCGACGAACCCGAGGTCACCAGTCCCACGACGGCCATCGCGACCTGCGGCGCGCAGATCTGGCGCACCAGGGCCACCGACAGGAACACCGCGGCGAACGCGGCGCCCTGCAGGAAGCGGCCCAGCAGGAACACGGTGAGGGTGGGCGCCACCAGGCACACCAGCGCGCCGACACCCGCGAGCAGCAGCGTGCCGACGAGCACCCGTCGCTTGCCGAACACGTCGGACCCTCGGGCCAGCAGCGGGGACCAGAGGGCGCCGGCCAGCATCGCGCTCGCGTTGAGCCACGCGGCCTGGTCGGTGTCGAAGTGGTCCAGCAGCTGCGGCAGGACCATCATCGGTGAACCGATGACCACGTCGGCCAGCACGTTGGCGAGGGTGAGGACCGCCGCCCACAGGATCAACCGCCTGCTCCAGCGGTCTTCGCGGTGTCCCGTCATGCCGCTCCCTCGGATCGGTGGTCGCACGATGGCGAAAAGCGTCTTAATGCGACTAATATCGCATTAACGGCACGGTAGTGGGTGCCTGGTTGCACCGCAAGGCGGCGGCTGGGGACAATCGGTGGCCGGTCCGGAGATGGAGGTGGGGCGCGATGCCCGACGGAGTCGCGATCCCGCCCGCCCGGCGCCCCGGCGGCCGCACCGCTCGGGTGCGGGCCCAGATCCTGAGTGCCACAGCGCAACTCATCGCCCGCGACGGTATCGCCAACTTCCGTTACGAAGACGTCGCCGAACTCGCCGGCGTGCATCGGGCCAGCGTCTACCGCAACTGGCCCGACCGCGAGGACCTCGTCGCCGACGCCCTGCTGCGCTACGCGGAGGACCTCGCCACCATCGGCGACACCGGCGACCTGCACAAGGACCTCGTGGAGTTCCTGCTGGCGCTTGCGGGGGGGCTGGAAACACCGTTCGGGCGCGCGCTGGAACAGGCCGTCGCGGCCGCGCGGAGTCCGTCGGCCATCCAGGCGCAGGCCAAGATCCTCGATCAGCGGGTGGCAGCGCTACAGCGCCGGGTGGACGCTGCCGTCGAACGGGGCGAACTCCCACCCGTCGACAGCGGTTTCCTCGGTGAGATGATCTCCGGCCCGGTGCATCTCATCGCCAATCGCGGCTCGCGCGCGGTCACGCGGGTGGACGCCGAACGCATCGTCGCGGTGGTGCTCGCCGGGATCCGGGCCACGGCGCGCGACTGAGCGTCCGCGGTGACGTGGCGTGACCCGGCCCGCACAGCCATTGCGATCCAGGTCACCGATACCCCGCCGCCGCGCGACACGGCCGGCGGCACCACCCCGGCGTTGTCGGAGGTGCAAGGCAGAATGCGTACGCCGGTGCTGTGTCGCCGCCGCCCGACACGTCCCGGCATTGAAGGAGAGGACCCGCAGTGAGTTACACCGCCGCCGACATCACCGAGCTCGATGATGTCCAGCACACGCGCCTGCGGCCGGCGGTCAACCTGGGTCTGGACGTGCTCAACACGGCCCTGCGTGAGCTGATCGACAACGCGATCGAAGAGGTCGCCGACCCCGCGCACGGCGGCTCCACGGTGACCATCACGCTGCACGCCGACGGATCGGTCAGCGTCGCCGACGACGGCCGCGGCCTCCCGGTGGACTCCGACCCGGTCACCGGGAAGAACGGCATCGTCAAGACGCTCGGCACGGCGCGGGCCGGCGGCAAGTTCTCCGCACACGCCGACGCCACCAGCACCGGCGCCGGGCTGAACGGGATCGGCGCCGCGGCGGCGGTCTTCATCTCCGCGCGCACCGACGTGACGGTGCGCCGCGCCGGCAAGACCTATCTGCAGAGTTTCGGCGGCGGCTATCCCGGCACGTTCGAGGGCACCGAATTCGACCCGGACGCGCCGTTCACCCGCGCCGACGCGCAAAAACTGCGCGGCACCGGCAACCGCAAACCCGACGTGCACGGCACCACGGTGCGGATCCTGTTCGACCCGGCCGTGGTGCCCGATTCCAGCGTGGACATCAACGAGGTGCTGCTGCGGGCGCACGCCGCGGCGCGGATGTCGCCGGGGGTGCACCTGGTCGTCACCGACGAGGGCCGGCCCGGCGAGGAGATCCGGCCCGAGCTGCTCGAGCCGTTCAGCGGCCCGTGGGGCACCGACACCCTGCTCGACCTCATGTGCACCGCCGCCGGCACGCCGGTGCCGGGAGTGCGGGCCGTCGTGGAGGGCCGCGGCGAATACACCACCGGCCGCGGCCCCACCCCGTTCCGCTGGTCGCTGACCGCCGGACCCGCCGAACCGGCCACCGTCGCCGCGTTCTGCAACACCGTGCGGACCCCTGGCGGCGGGTCGCACCTGACGGCCGCGGTGAAGGGGCTGTCCGAAGCGCTGGCCGACCGTGCATCGCGGATCCGCGACCTGGGCCTGGCCAAGGGTGAAGAAGGCCCCGAGCCACAGGATTTCGCCGCCGTGACGGCGCTGGCCGTCGATACCCGCGCCCCCGACGTGGCCTGGGACTCGCAGGCCAAGACCGCGGTGTCGTCCCGCTCGCTGAACGTGGCGATGGCCCCGGATGTGGCGCGCAGCGTGACCATCTGGGCGGCCAACCCCGCCAACGGCGACACGGTGTCGCTGTGGACGAAGCTGGCGCTGGAGTCGGCCCGGGCACGACGCAGCGCCGAGGGCGCCAAGGCCCGGTCCCGCGCCGCGTCGAAAGCCAAAGGTCTTGGCACCAACCTGTCGCTGCCGCCGAAGCTGCTGCCCAGCCGGGAGTCCGGCCGCGGCTCGGGTGCCGAACTGTTCCTGTGCGAGGGCGACTCGGCGCTCGGCACCATCAAGGCGGCCCGCGACGCCACCTTCCAGGCCGCGTTCCCGCTGAAAGGCAAGCCGCCCAACGTCTACGGGTACGCCCTGAGCAAGGCGCGGGCCAAGGACGAGTTCGACTCGATCGAACGCATCCTGGGCTGCGGGGTGCGGGACTCCTGCGACCCGGAACTGTGCCGGTACGACCGGATCCTGTTCGCCTCCGACGCCGACCCGGACGGCGGCAACATCAACTCCAGCCTCATCTCGATGTTCCTGGACTTCTACCGTCCGCTCGTCGCGGCCGGCATGGTGTACGTGACGCTGCCGCCGCTGTTCGTGGTGAAGAACGGTGACGAACGGATCTACTGCCAGGACGAGTCCGAGCGGGACGCCGCGGTGGCGCAGCTGAAGGCCACCTCCAAGAAGCGGGTCGAGGTGCAGCGCAACAAGGGCCTCGGCGAGATGGACGCCGACGACTTCTGGAACACCGTGCTGGATCCGCAGCGCCGCACGGTGATCCGGGTGCACCTCGACGACGGCGAGAACAAGCTGCACCACACGTTGTTCGGTGGACCGCCAGAGGGCCGGCGCACGTGGATGGCCGACGTGGCCTCCCGTGTCGACACCCTGGCGCTGGACTTGACCTAGAAGGACTGGGAAGAACCTAGTGGGAAGAACACTGTGACCGCCACCCTGGACGTTCCCGAGCAGAACCCGGACCTGGTTCTGGACCAGAGTGCCGACGACTACTGGAACCACTACCAGCTGACGTTCGCGCTCTACAGCGTCAGCGACCGCGCCATTCCGTCGGCCTACGACGGACTCAAGCCGGGCCAGCGACGCCTGCTGTATCAGATGCACGAGTCGAAACTGTTGCCCGGCAACAAACCTCAGAAGTCGTCGAAGATCTGCTCGGCCGTCACCGGCAACCTGCACCCGCACGGCGGCGCGTCGATGTACGGGGCCGCGGCGTTGATGGCCGCCGAGTTCCAGCGCGTGAAGGTCATCGACGGGCAGGGCGCCTTCCCCCGTATCCAGGGCGACATTCCGGCGGCCGACCGCTACACCGAGATGCGGCTGTCCGCTCCCGGTGCCGCGCTGACCGCGGAGCTCGACGACCACGCCGTGCCCATGGTGCCGACGTTCGACGGCGAGTGGACCGAGCCGACGATGCTGCCGGCCCAGTGGCCGGTGCTGCTGTGCAACGGCGCCGTGGGCATCGCCGAGGGCTGGGCCACCAAGGTGCCCGCGCACAATCCCCGCGAGGTCATGGCGGCGTGCCGGGCGCTGCTGAAGACGCCGAACATGACCGACGACAGGCTGGTGAAGCTCATTCCCGGGCCCGACTGGGGGTGTGGGGCCACCGTGGTCGGCACCGCCGGGCTGCGCGAGTACATCACCACCGGCCGGGGCGCGTTCACGGTGCGCGGCACGGTATCGGTCGACGGGAAGAACTGCGTCATCACCGAGCTGCCGCCCGGTGTCGCGAGCAACACCGTGCAGGACCGGATCCGGGCGCTGGTCGAGTCCGGCGAACTGGCCGGGGTGGCGGACATGTCGGATCTGACCGACCGCCGCAACGGGCTGCGGATCGTCGTCACCGCCAAACGCGGGCACAGCGCCGAGACCATCCGCGAACAGCTGCTGGCCCTGACACCGCTGGAGTCGACGTTCGCCGCCAGCGTGGTCGCCCTCGACGAGAACCGGATTCCGCGGTGGTGGTCGGTCCGCGAGTTGATCGCGGCATTCCTGTCCCTGCGCGATTCCGTGGTGCTGCACCGCAGCGAGTACCGCCTGGAGAAGGTCACCGCACGCCGCCACCTGGTGGCCGGCCTGCTCACGATCCACCTCGACATCGACGCCGCGGTCGCGGTGATCCGCGGTTCGGACACCGTCGACGACGCCCGCCACGGGCTGCAGAAGCGCTTCGGGATCGACGAAGAGCAGGCGAACTACGTGCTGGCACTGCAGCTTCGCCGGCTGACCAAGCTCGACGTGATCGAGCTGCAGGCCGAGGCCGACAAGCTGGACGCCGAGTTCGCGGCACTGACCGAGCTGGTGACCAACCCCGATGCGCGCCGGAAGGTGATCGACGCGGAGCTGGTGGAGACCGCGAAACTGTTCAAGGGACCCGAGTTCGACCGGCGCACCGTGCTGGACTTCGACGCCACCCCCGTGGCGGCGGGCGGCGACGAGGACGGGCCCCGCGAACGCAAGGTCAACGCCGCCTGGCGGCTCGACGACCGCGGCGTGTTCTCCGACAGCCACGGCGACCTGTTGAGTTCTGGTCTGGGCTGGGCGGTGTGGACCGACGGGCGGGTGAAGTTCACCACCGGCAACGGACTGCCGTACAAGATCCGCGACATCCCGGTGGCCCCGGACATCACCGGTCTGCTGCGTTCCGGTGTGCTGCCCGAGGGTCACCACCTGGCGCTGGTGACCCGGCGGGGCAAGATCCTGCGGCTGGACCCCGCCGCGGTGAACCCGCAGGGCGCGGCCGGCAACGGGGTGGCCGGGGTGAAGCTCGCCGCCGAGGGCGATGAAGTGGTTGCCGCGCTGCCGGTTTCGTGCGCCAACGGCGAGGCGATCCTGTCGCTGTCGGAGAAGAGCTGGAAGGTCACCGACGTCGCCGACATCCCGGTCAAGGGTCGCGGCGGGGCCGGTGTCGGGTTCCATCCGTTCGTCAAGGGTGAGGACGCGCTGCTGGCCGCGACGATCTCGGTGACGGGATACGTGCGCGGCAAGAGGGCGGTGCGCGCCGAGAACCGGGCGAAGGCGTCGGTCAAGGGATCCGGTGTGGATGTGACTCCGGCGCTGTAGTCCTCAGCCACCGCACCACGAGCGTTGCCGGCCACATTTCAGCTCAGGTGTGTTTCAAGTAACGCCAACTGGTGTATCCCACCCCGAGGTCGATCTTGACCTGCGTTCCGACTCATCGTCGACGCTCGTAGGGGGAAACGTGGCCGAACGTGGTGCCGAACCGCCGGTGCCCCGCGGGCGGAGGCTGTTCCTGCGCGCCGTCCGGCACCTGTTCAGTCCGCTGCGTCCCGACGACTACCTCGAGATGATCAACCCGCTGTGGACAACCAAGGAGATGCGCGGCAAGGTCGAGCGCATCGAGCCGCAGGGCTCCGAGGCGGTGAGCGTCTTGATCCGGCCCGGATATGACTGGCCGGGCCACAAGCCAGGGCAGTACGTGCGCCTCGGCCTCGTCATCGATGGCCGCTACCACTGGCGCGCGTACTCGATCACCTCCGATCCGCAGCCGGAGGACGGGCTGATCAGCGTTACCCCCAAAAAGGTCGCGTCGGGCGTGGTGTCGCCGTACCTGGTGCACGAGGTCAAACCCGGCGAACTGGTGCGGCTGAGCGAGATCGAAGGCGTGTTCACGCTGCCCGAACCACTGCCCGAGAAGATGCTGTTCATCAGCGCCGGCAGCGGCATCACCCCGATCATCAGCATGCTCCGCAGCCTCGACCACCGAAACAAGATGGACGACGTCGTCGTGATCCACTCGGCCCGTACCCGGGACCAGGTGATGTTCCTGGCGGATTTGGAGGATCTCGACCGCCGCCACGACGGGCTGCGGCTGGATCTGCGGCTCACCTCCGATCGCGGCCGGATGTCGGCGAACGACCTCGACGAGGTGTGCCCGGACTGGCGCGAGCGCGAGGCGTTCTGTTCCGGTCCCAGCGATCTGCTCGACGCGATGATCGAGCACTGGGAGGACAACGGTGATTCCGACCTACTGCACTTCGAGCGGTTTCAGCCGAAGATCGGGGGCAACGCGGGCGCCGGTGAGGGTGGCGAGATCGCCTTCCTGGACAGCGAAAAGACCGTTGAATGCGACGGCGGCACACCGATTCTGGAAGCCGGCGAGAAGGCTGGGCTGAACCTGGCCTATGGCTGCCGGATCGGGATATGCCACACCTGCGTCGGAACGCTGAAGTCCGGGCGAGTGCGCGACCTGCGATCCGGGGAAGTGACCGAACCGACGGGGCAGGACGTACGGATCTGCATCCACGCCGCCGAAGGCAACGTGGAACTCGCACTGTGAACACACGAGGAACCCAATGACCACTTACATCGAAAGCCCCCTCCAGCGCCTGAGCGAACAGGAATTGGAGAAACTCGCCAAAGAGTTCGACGCGATCCACGACGAGGTCTTCGCCGAACTCGGCGACCGTGACCGCAACTACATCAAGGCGGTGATCTCGGCGCAGCGCCAGATCGTCGTCGTCGGACGGGTCCTGCTGCTGGGCTCGCGGTCACGCACGGCGTGGGTGCTCGGCACTGCCTGCCTCGGGATGGCCAAGATCCTGGAGAACATGGAACTCGGTCACAACATCCTTCACGGCCAATGGGATTGGATGAACGATCCCGACATCCATTCCTCGGTGTGGGACTGGGATACCGCCTCGACCGCGCAGTCCTGGAAGCACTCGCACAACTACATCCACCACACCTATACGAACATTCTCGGCAAGGACCGCGATCTCGGTTACGAGATCATGCGCATCGATCCCCGTCAGCCCTGGCATCCGGTGTGGTTGGCGCAGCCGTTGTTCAACTTCCTGCTGACGGTGCTGTTCGAGTGGGGGGTGGCGGTACACGACATCGACTTCAGGGCCGCCCAAAGAGGCGAGAAGCCCTGGTCTGAGGTCCGCCAAGAGTCCAAGGGCATCAGCGGCAAGGCGCGCGCACAGATCCTGAAGGACTACATCGGCTGGCCTGCGGTCAGCGCGGGCGCCTTCGCGTTGACCAAGCTGGCACTGGGGAACCGGCTCGAGCAACCGGCGCATTCACGCATCGGGCGCCGACTCCGCAAGGTCGCGGGCACGGGCCGCGCCGCCAGGGTGGCGGACACTTTCGACAGCGTGCTGCCCGGCGTCGAGAGCACGTTCCTGCGCACCTTGGCCGCCGACGCACTGGCCAATCTCATCCGCAACGTATGGGCGCACGCGATCATCTTCTGCGGGCACTTCCCGGACCAGACGTACACGTTCAAGGAAGAGGAGGTGGAGAACGAAACCCGTGGCGGCTGGTACGTCCGGCAGCTGATCGGCGCAGCCAACATCGAGGGCAGTCCCCTGTTCCACATCATCAGCGGCAACCTCGGCTACCAGGTCGAACACCACCTGTATCCGGATATGCCCAGCAGCCGGTACTCCGAGATCGCGCCAAAGGTCAAAGACATCTGCGAACGCTACGAATTGCCGTACAACTCCGGCCCGTTCGGCAAGCAGTGGTTCACGGTGCACCGCACCATCTTTCGTCTCGCCTTTCCCGGCGGTCAGCCTCGGGCCAAGCCTGGGCCCTACCGCAGCCCCGATAGTCGGGCACAGCCGGGCGGTTCCAGCGAGGCGATGCGATTCCGCGAGCGGGTGCCCGCCGAGCATCCCGAACGCCGGCCCCGAGCACGAATCAGGTGGTGTGGCAGTCCAGCCGCCACCGCGCGAGAAGGACTGACGCCGCGGTCGGCGACTAGTGCGTCGGCGTGCCGTGCGCGGGAATCGGACGCGACGCGGTGAACAACGACAGCACCACGGCGACCGCGCCGATCATCGCCGCAGCGACGAACGCCGCGTGGACGCCCGGCATGTCGGGTGCCCCGCCCGACGCCGATGCCTTGGTCATCACCGTCACGAACAGCGCGGTACCGGCGGCACCCGCGACCTGCTGCAGCGTCGTCATGATGGCGCTGCCGTGGGCGTACAGGCGGTCCGGCAGTGCGCTGAGCGCGTCGGTCATCAACGGGGTGAACATCATCGACAGGCCCACCATCATGATGGTCTGCACGACAACGAGTGCCCAGACGGGCGTGGCGGCCGACACCAGCGCGAACCCGCACAGCGCCAGGAAGACCATGACCGAGCCGGGGATGACGAGCCGCCGGGCGCCGTGCCGGTCATACACCCGCCCGACCAGCGGCCCCGCCAGGCCCATCAGCAGTCCGCCGGGCAGACTGGTCAGGCCGGCGACCAGTGCGCTCTGGCCGAGCACGTCCTGAACGTAGAGCGGCACCATGATGATCGCACCGAACAGACCCATGAAGCCGATGACCACCAGGGCCACCGACACCGAGAACCGCCGATGGGTGAACGGCCGCAGATCCAGGAACGCGCGGTCGTCGCGCTGCAGCTGCACCTGCCGTGCGCCGAAGAGCACCAGTGCCACCACCCCGGCCGACAGCGGCACCCACGCCGGTACGGCCTGGTCACCCTGACCGGACGCGCCCAGTTCCGAGAGCCCGAAGACCAAGCCCGCGAACGCGATCGCCGAGAGCGGTACCGAGGCGCGGTCGATCGGGGTGGGTTGCTCCCGGTCGTCGGTGACGTGCAGCCACCGCAGACCGGCCACCAGCCCGAGCAGCGCGATGGGCAGCACGATCCAGAACATCCACCGCCAGTTCAGCGAGCCGAGGATGAATCCGGACAGCGTGGGTCCGACCGCGGGCGCGACGGCGATGACGATCGAGATCGTGCCCATCGTCTGCCCCCGGCGTTCGGCGGGGATCAGCTTCATGACCGTCGTCATCAGCAGCGGCACCATGACGGCGGTCCCGCACGCCTGCACGATCCGTCCCGCCAGCAGTACGGCGAAACCCGGTGCCAGCGCCGAGACGAGTGTGCCGACGCAGAACAGCGACATCGCCGACACGAAGATCACCCGGACCGGGAAGCGCTGCATCAGCGAGCCGGACATCGGGATCACCACGGCCATGGTGAGCAGGAAGCCGCTCGTCAGCCACTGCGCGGTGCGGGCCGAGATCTCCAGATCGACGATCAGCACGGGCAGCGCGACACTCATGATCGTCTCGTTGAGGATCATGACGAACGCGGAGAACACCAGCAGCGCGATGATGACGCCGGCGCTCGGTGGGGTTCGCCGCGGCGTCGCGGACGTGCCGTCTGGTCGCGTCGTCGGCCCGGTACTCATGCACACTCCCTGTTTCACCACACTTACTTAGTGCGGCTACCCAGAGTAGGCGTGACGGCACGGGTCGGGAAATCCGATTACGGCCGACGAGATCCGCGCACCGCAGCCGTTACAACGGCCGGAACGAGTCGTGTGCTGCCCGCGCGGCGTGCTTGACCATGATGTGGCGCGCCACCGTGTATTCGGCCACCGCGGCCTGGCTCATGTCCTTGCCGAAGCCGCTGGCCTTCACCCCGCCGTGTGGAGCTTCCGACGCAATGGGGAGATGGTCGTTGACCCAGGTGACGCCCGCCTCGATCGAGTGCGCGACGCGGAGCGCGCGGGCCACGTCCACCGTCCACACCGACGACGCCAGGCCGTACCGGCAGTCGTTGGCCAGCCGGACGGCGTCGGCCTCATCGCGGAACGGCAGTGCGACCAGGACCGGACCGAACACCTCGTCCTGGACGATCTCGGCGCTCTGTTCGGCGCCGGTGATCAGCGTCGGCGGATAGTAGGCGCCATCGCCGTCCGGGACCGCCCCTCCGCAGCGGACCGTCGCGCCGGCCGCGACGGCCCGTTCGACGAAGCCGTGTACCCGAGCGCGGTGTTCGACGCTGACCAGCGGGCCGATGTCGGTGTCGCCGTTGCGCGGATCACCGACCCGGATGCGCGTGAACGCCGCGGTGAGTCGCTCGACGAAGTCCTCGAACACCGACTCGTGGGCGTAGACCCGGGTGGCGGCCGTGCAGTCCTGCCCGGAGTTGTAGGTGGCCCCCATCGCGATGCCGTGCGCCGCGTCGTCGAGGTGGGCGTCCTCGAACACCAGACACGGTGCCTTTCCGCCCAGTTCGAGGTGTACCCGCGCGCCGCGCAGCGCGGCGGACGACATCACCTGCCGCCCGGCCCGCGTCGAACCGGTGATCGACACCAGCTGGACCCGCTCGTCGGCCACCAGCGCCTGTCCGACCTCCTGGTCACCGGTCACCACCTCCAGCACCCCGGCCGGGACACCGGCTTCGACGGCGAGTTCGGCCAGGTACAGCGTGCTCGACGGCGTGGTGGGCGCCGGTTTGACGACGATGGTGTTGCCCGCCGCCAGCGCCGGACCGATCTTCCACAGGCCCATGATCATCGGGAAGTTCCACGGCGCGATGCCGACGACCGGTCCCACCGGGCGCCGCACGATCATCGAGGTGTACCCCTGGCTGAGCAGGCCGGCCCGGTCTCCTCCAGTGAACGTCCCGCGCCGGCGAAGAACCGCAGGTTGTCGGTGCCGAACGGAAGTTCGCCGTCCCGGAAGACCGCCTCCGGCTTACCGGTTTCGGCCACCTCCAGCGCGGTGATCTCCGCGGCGTGGGCGTCGATGAGGTCGGCCCACCGCAGCAGCACTCTGGCCCGTTCGCCGGCGGTGCGCCGCGACCAGTCGCCGAACGCCTCGGCCGCCGCCGAAACGGCCTGTGCCGCTTCGGAGACCGAGGCCTCGGAGACGGTCGTGGTCGTCCGGCCGTTCGACGGGTCCACCAGGATCCGCTGTGCACCCGAGCCCGCGACACGGCGGCCCCGGTGGAATCGTCCTGCGGTCATGTCCTCGCTCCTCAGCTGTTGAAGCCCACACCGAATTGGTCGAATGTGCGCAGAAGCATTCCCCTGCGGCCGGTTTCGTCTTCCCGGGCCAGGGCTGCCCGGGTCAGTTCGACGGCGGGCCAGCGCAACGGTTCGGGCGGGAACGGCACCGCGGTGCCGGTGATCGCCTTGAGCCGCGTGCGTTCGGTGGCCCGTCCGGCCAGCAGATCGAGGGCGACGCGGGCGCCGAACCGTGTCGAGGCCACCCCGAGGCCGGTGAATCCGACGGCATAGGCCAACCGGCCGTTGAACGCGGTGCCGAAGACCGGTGTGAACCGGGTGGTGGTGTCGATCACGCCACCCCAGCGGTGGGTGAACGGCACCTCCGCCAGTTGGGGGAAGGTCTCGCGAAAATGCCTGGCCAGCAGCCGATGAGACGCGTCGCGCAACTCCAGCTCCGGTCTGATGGCATTGCCGTAGTGGTAGACGGCGTCGTAGCCGCCCCAGACGATCCGGTCGTCGCGGGTTCGCCGGAAGTAGTGGAACTGGTTGCCGGCATCGGTGAGGCCCTGGTTCTGCTGCCAGCCGACCGAGTCCAGCTGCCCGGCGGTCAGCGGTGCCGTGGCGAGCACGTAGTCGTAGACGGGCAGTACCCATGCGCGCAGGCGCCGAAGCAGCGGCGGGTAAGCGTTGGAGGCGAGCAGCACCTGCGAGGTCTCGACCGTGCCGTGCGGGCTGCGCACCGTCAAGGTGGACCCGGTCCGGGCGATGCCGGTGGCTGCAGACTTCTCGAAGATGGTGGCGCCCAGGTCTTCTGCAACCCGGCGCAGGCCGAGCGTCAACGCCATCGGATCGACCAGTCCGCCGCGCATCGTCCGCAGCCCGCCGAGGAACGACGACGAGTGGATGTCGGCGCGCACCTCGTCGCGGTCGAGGAACCGCACCTCCTCACCGCGCCGGGAGTACGTCGCGACGGCGTCGCGCAGTGCCGCGTAGTCGTGGGCGGTCCTGGCCAGCGTGGTCTTGCCCACCAGGCGCAGATCGGCGTCGATGCCGTGGGTGTCCAGGAAGCCGGCGATCTCCTCGACGTTCTGCCGGCCCAGGCGCTGCAGTTCGTCGAGTTCGTCCGGCCACATCGCCTCGCCGTGGGCGATGCCGTGGGTGAGGGATTCCGAGACGAACCCACCGTTGCGTCCCGATGCGCCCGCGCCGACCCAGTCCTGTTCCAGGATGACGACCCGGCGCGCGGGGTCCTGGGTGAGCGCCTCGACGGCCGCCCACAGGCCGGTGTAGCCGCCGCCGACGATGACCAGGTCGGCGTGCCGGCGTCCGCTCAGCGGTTCGGTCCGCGGACCGGTCTGGACCCCGTCCCACCACACCGGCCGGGGTTCGGCGTCACGGAGGTCGTCGGCGCTCGTCATGGCCGCCATACTTGCATACTCATTCAGGAGGGGCCATTGGTAAACAGCCAGCTAGTCGAGTATCTGCACGTTAAAACTGAGTAACACTTCAAATTTGACTTCCGCCGGGGGAGGATCTCTGGCACAGTGAGCCGCGACATACTTCTGGGAGGTGCCGGTGACCGTCAGCCGCACGGAACGTCGCGCAAGACTGCTGCACGCGGCGCAGCGCGCCGTGATGAAGCACGGCGCGGGTGTGCAGCTCAACCAGGTGGCGGCCGAGGCGGGACTGACCTCCGGTGCGGTCCTCTATCACTTCCCCGACGTGCAGACGCTGCTGGTCGAGGCCAACCGCGCCGGCATGGAGCGCTTCTACGACGAGCGCCTGCGCGCCATCGAAGGTATCGCCGAACCCGACCGCCGGCTGGTGGTCACCATCGAGTCCGGGCTGCCCGTCGATTCCGACGATCCGGCGGTGAAACTGCTGTGTGAGCTCGGCGGAGCCGCCGGTCGGTACCCCACCTACGCCGTGCTGCTGACCGCGCTGTTCGACCGGCAGGTGGCGATGTACCAGGTGATTCTGGAATCCGGTGCCGCGCAGGGCGTCTTCACGCTGTCCTCGCCGTCGCTGACCATCGCCCGCAACATCGTGGCGCTCGAAGACGCCTACGGATACCGCATGGTGGCGCGTCATCCCAGCCTCGACGCCGACGCCTCGACCGAACAGATCCTCGACTACGCACGGGTGGCCACCGGCCATTCCCTGCCCCGCAGTGAACAGGGCGAAAGGACACCACGTTGACCGAGTCACCGAAGCCACTGACCATCATGTTCTGGCCGGAATCCGCCTACGGACCCACCAACCAGTGCATCGGAGTCGCCGCCAAACTGCGCGAGAGGGGCCACCGGATCGTCTTCGCCGCCGAATCGTCGTGGGCCGGAAAGATCGAACGGTACGGATTCATCGAGGAACTGGTGGATCTGGCCGAGCCGTCCGCCGACGACGCGGACGCGGACGCCGGCCAGTTCTGGACCGACTTCATCACCGAGACCGCTCCCGAGTTCGCCAAGCCGACGATCGAGCAGCTCGAGACGTTCATCCGCCCGACGTTCCAGGCGCTCATCGACGGCGCCAAATACTGCGAACCGCGCCTGCGCGAGATCATCGCCAAGCATCAACCCGATGTGCTGGTCGAGGACAACGTGGTGCTGTTCCCGGCGATGGCCACCGCAGGCAAGCCGTTCGTCCGCTTCATCTCGTGCAGCCCGCTGGAAGTCCCCGGACCTGATGTCCCGCCGCCGTTTTCGGGCCTGCCCAGTGATGACCGCTCGCAGTGGGGCGCCTACACCGCGGAGTTCGACCGAGTGCTGCGGCCGATGTGGGAGGACTTCGACGCGTGGGTCCGTGCGCAGGGGGCGGCGCCGTTGCCCGAGCTGGAATTCATGCCGCGCGACAATGCCGCCACCATCTACCTCTACCCGGCCGCAGCGGATTACACCGACCGGCGGCCGCTCGACGAATCGTGGACCCGGGTGGAATCCAGCATCCGGGAGACCGACGACGAGTACGAACTTCCCGCTGCCGTGGCCGATCGTCCCGAGGGCAGTGCGCTGGTCTACCTGTCGCTCGGCTCGCTGGGCGCCGCGGACGTGACGCTGATGCAGCGGCTGATCGACGTGCTCGGGCGCACCCCGCATCGCTTCATCGTCAGCAAGGGTCCGCAGGCCGACAAGATCGAGTTGGCCGACAACATGGTGGGCGCCCAGATGCTGCCGCAGACCCGGATCATGCCGCTGGTCGACGCGGTGATCTCCCACGGCGGCAACAACACCACCACCGAGGCGCTGCACTTCGGTAAACCGCTGATCGTGCTGCCGCTGTTCTGGGACCAGTACGAGAACGCCCAGCGCATCGACGAACTGGATCTCGGTGTGCGCCTGGACACCTATCACTTCGGCGACGACGAACTGATCTCCGCGCTGGAGCGCATCCTGACCGACGAGCGGCTCCGGGACCGGGTCGCCCAGATCGGCAAGGAGATCCGCGAGCGCGACGGCCTGCTCGTGGCCGCCGACACCATCGAACGCGTCGCCCACACCCACCGCAGCGCCGCCGACTGATCCGTGCCGTTCGAACCGACCGACCTGTCCCCGGCCGATCTCCTGCTTCTCGGAGACCGGCACGCGTTGGTGATCGTGGACGCGGACGGAACGCTGTCGGCGGTGCCCGCCGTGGCCGACGGGGACCGGTGGCGCCGGGCAGGCGCCGGGGACGGCGCCGCCGAAGCCCTGCTGCGACTCCTCGCCCGCAGGCCCGGCCGGTCGTCTGACGGCCGGTTCCAGATGCTCTCCTGGACAACAGTTTCGGCACCACGCGGTGAGCGGCCCGTCACCGTCGACCAGACCAACGAGTCGGTGATCGTCGGTGACGCCGCGGTGGTGAAATGGGCGACCCACCTCGAGTCGGGCCCGCATCCGGCGCCGGGCAGGCTGGCCTGCCTGACCGCGGCGGGGTTCACCGCGATGCCCACGCCGTGGGGGGTGGTCACCTGGACGCCGGACGACGGGGCGGAGACGCTGGTCGCCACCGTCACCGAATACCTGCCCGGTGCCGTCGACGGCTGGACCTGGGCGGTGGAACTTTTCAAAGCCGCGGCCCGCAGCGGTGATCACGCCGCCGTGGTGCACACCTGCACCGCGCTCGGCGACGTGGTCGCCGACCTGCACTCGTCGCTGGCCGCCACGGTGACGACCTCGACGCGCGCCGACGCAGAACGATGGCGCGACAACGCTTTCACCACCCTGGCGGCCGCGCGTTCACTCGCCGGCGCGGGTAATGCGCAGCTGTTGGCCGAGCACGCGGACACCGTCGCCGCGAGCCTCGCGCGGTTGGCCGATCTGGTGGACGTCCCGATCCTGGACGCGCACGGCGACCTGCACGTCGGGCAGGTGCTGCGAACCGGCGAGGTCATGGTCGTCACCGATTTCGACGGCAACCCCGTGCTCCCGCCGGCCGAGCGGGTGCTGCCGGTACCGGCCGCGGTGGACCTGGCCGGGATTCTGCAATCGCTGTCCCATGTCGCGATCGTCGCGGCCGAACGCAGCGAGCTCGCACCGCAGAGCCTCGCACCCGTCGACGCCGCCGCCCGTGCTGCGCTGCGCGACGCGTATCTGCGCAGGTTGTCCGAAACCGGGCATGCCGACCTGCATCTCGACCACGCCCTCACCGCGTTCCGGCTGCAGCAGGTGCTCCGCGAGATCGTCTATGCCGCCCGCCACCTACCGCGGTGGATGTATGTCCCCGACGCGGCGCTGCCCGCCCTACTGCAAGAGATGAGCCGATGAATCCCGATGCGTTCGCCGCCGACCTCGCCCGCAAGCCGGAGATGCTGTCGAAGCTGGCCGATACTCTGGCACAACACAATCCGTGGTCGCAGGTGGTGCCGCCGGAGGTGTCCCGTGTGGTGTTCATCGGCATGGGCTCGTCGGCCTACGCCGCCGGGGTGGCCGCTGCGCGGCTGCGGAGCCGCGGCATCAGCGCGGTCTCGGAGATCGCGTCCTTGGAACTGCTCCCCGTGTGGGGGCCGGACACGTTGGTGGTGGCCACCTCGGCCACCGGCGGATCGGTCGAGACGCTCGACGCGCTGGACCGCATCGATCCCGCCGCGCACCGTGTGGCGCTGACCAACACCGCTGGGTCGCCCATCACGACACGGTGCGAGGCCACCGTCGAATTGTGGGCCGGGCCCGAGGCGGGCGGGGTGGCCTGTCGCAGCTACCAGCACACCCTGGCCCTGCTGTTGGCTCTCGAATGTCACCTGACCGGCACACCCCGACGTGATCTGGTCGGTGCGATCGCGGCCGCGGCCCGCGCCAGTGATCACCTGCTGGACACCGAGAACGATTGGCTCCCCGCGGTTTCCGGACACCTGCTGGGGCCCGTCGAGACGCACCTGTGCGCGCCTGCGCAGCGGTTCTCTTCGGCCCAGCAGGGCGCGTTGATGCTGCGGGAGGGCCCGCGCCGGTCGGCCATCGGCTGCGAGACCGGCGACTGGAGTCACGTCGACGTCTACCGCACCAAGAACACCGATCTGCGGATGCTGGTCTTCGCCGGATCGAAGTGGGAGACCCAGATGGCGGAGTGGACCGGCCCGCGTGGCACCCGCATCGTCGGTGTCGGAGGGGACGTCCCCACCGCCACCAGCACGCTGCGCTATCCCGGCGACGACGTCGACGACGTCCGCCTGCTCACCGAGACCCTGGTGCCCGAATTGGTGGCTGCGCGGGACTGGCAGGCCGCGGCCATGTGACGCGCCGGCGTGCCGCCATCCAGCCGCTATACACATGTACAGCGGCTGGGCTATGCTGCGGACGGCCGCCTGGGAGGAGTCGACGATGACCGACCTGTACTACGACCCGTGGGACGTCGAGATCGACCTCGACCCGTATCCGACCTACCGGCGTCTGCGCGACGAATCCCCGGTGTATGTCAACGAACAACACAACTTCTGGGGGATCAGCCGCTACGCCGACGTGGACGCGGCCCTGAAGGACACCGCCCGACTGAGCTCGGCCAAGGGCGACATCCTCGAGGTGGTGCTGACCGATCCGGTGATGCCGCCGGGCATCTTCATCAACGAGGATCCGCCGCTGCACACCATCCACCGGGCGATCGTGTCGCGGGCGTTCACCCCGAAGAAGATGCGGGCGATCGAGGACAAGATACGGGCGTTCTGTGTGGCCTGCCTCGACCCGATCGTCGGGACCGACCGCTTCGACTTCGTCACCGATCTCGGCGCGGAACTGCCGATGAAGACCATCGGGATGCTGGCCGGGATCCCGGACTCGGAGCAGCCCACGGTGCGCGCTCATGCGAACAAGTCGTTGCGCAACGAGGCGGGCAAGCCGATGACCATCGACAAGGACCGCTATTTCACCGGCGAGATGTTCGGTGAGTACGTCGCCTGGCGGGAGAAGAACCCGTCCGACGACCTCATCACCGAGCTGCTCGCGGTGGAGTTCGACGACGAGACCGGCACCACTCGCAAGCTCACCAAACAGGAGCTGATCGTGTTCCTGGCCGTCGTCGCGGGCGCCGGGGTGGAAACCACCGGGCGGCTGTTCGGGTGGATGGGCAAGGTGCTGGCCGAACACCCGGATCAGCGCGGCGAACTCGCAGAGAACCCGACCCTGATCCCCGGAGCGATCGAGGAACTGCTGCGCTTCGAGCCGCCGGGTCCGCACGTCGCCCGCTACGTCGCCACCGACGACGTGAGGTTCCAGGACCAGGTGATCCCTTCGGGCAGTGCGCTGCTGGTGATGCTCGCGTCGGCCAACCGCGACGAACGGCACTTCGACAGACCCGACGAGTTCGACATCCGCCGCCGGCCGGGCGGCCATCTGACCTTCGGCCGCGGCGCGCACTTCTGCGTCGGGGCGCCGCTGGCCCGGCTGGAAGGCCGCATCGCGCTCGAAGAGGTGCTGAAGCGCTTCCCGAAGTGGGAGATCGACATCGACAATGCGCGCCGCTCGCGCACGTCGACGGTGCGCGGCTGGGACACGATGCCTGCCATCATCGGCTGAGACGCAACGCAACTGGGCCTGGGCGCTCAGATCGGCGCGACGCGGTCCTTCCACGGCATCGCCTGCTCCAGTTGGGCCGCTACCTGGAGCAGCAGCGCCTCACCGGCCAGGGGGGCGACGAACTGGACACCCAGTGGCAGGCCATCGGCCGTCCAGTGCACAGGCAGCGAGATCGCCGGGCGGCCAGTGAGATTCGCCAGCTGGGTGTAGGGGACCCAGCCGAGGTTCTTGTCGACGATGTCGTCGACGAGGTTGGTGAACCGCAACAGCTGGGCGGTGCGCGTCTTGAGCAGTACGTCCGAGGCCTTCTGCAACGCCGGCGGCAGGTCGAACTCGCCGATCGCCGGCGGGGGCGTGGCCAGCGTCGGGGTCAGCAACAGGTCGTAGGACTCGAAGTACGTCGTCAGCCGACGGGTGTGGTCGTGCCGGCGCTGCACGGCGTCGACGTAGTCCACGCTGCTGGTGGCGCGGCCGATCGCGGCCAGGATCCGGGTGTCGCGTTCGAACGCCTCGTCTCCCGCGCCGGTGAGCCGCTTGGCGTCGTCGAGTTCCCATGCGGTGTAGACGAACCACGTGAGCAGGAAGTCACGGGCCAGCGCGGCGTCGTCGAACGGGGCGGTCGCCAGTTCCTCGACGTGGTGGCCCAAATCGGTCAGCGTCTGCACTGTCGCCTCGACCGCGGCGAACGCCTCCCGGTGCGGTGTCGGGTTGATCGCAGTCGGGACCCGGACCCCGATGCGCAGCGGGCCGGGTTCCTGCTCGAGGCAGGAAGCGAAGGGGGCGTTGGGCATTGCGGGACTGAACGGTCCCCACGGCTCGCCGCCGCTGATCGCGTCCAGCATCGCGGCAGTGTCTCGGACCGTGCGTGAGACGACCCCCTGCACCGCCGACCCGTGCATCGACTCACCGGTCTCGGGGCCCATCGGAGTCAGCCCGCGGCCGGGCTTCAACCCCACGAGCCCACAACACGCCGCCGGGATGCGGATCGAGCCGCCGCCGTCGTTCGCGCCGGCGCAGGGCACCACGCCCGCGGCGACAGCGGCCGCAGAACCTCCCGAGGAGCCGCCCGGAGTCCGGCTCAGATCCCAGGGATTTCGCGCGGGACCCCAGGCGACCGGCTCGGTGATTCCTTTGGCGCCGAACTCGGGCGTGTTGGTCTTGCCGAAGATCACCAGGCCGGCCTCGATCCAGCGCCGCACGATCGTCGCGTGTTCGGTGGCCGGGGTCGACATCAGTGCGCGTGACCCGCGCGAGGTGGGCAGGCCCGCGTAGTCCTGCGCCAGGTCCTTGATCAGGAACGGGACGCCGGTGAAGGGGCCGTCGGCGGCGTCGGCGGGCGCGGCGGGAACATCGCGCACGATCGCGTTGATCCTCGGGTTCACCTCCGCGGCCCGTGCACGTGCCAGGTCCAGCAGTTCGTCGGCTGTGACCTGCTTGTCGGCCACCAGCTGGGCAAGTCCGGTCGCATCCTGTGCGCGGTATTCCTCGGCATTCACGGGCTCGACCGTAGCCCGTCGGCCGTCACTCCCGGCCCGTCCCAGGCAGCATTTACCCCGGCGCAAATTAGCGTGACGCGCGCCACAGCCGTGATGACCTGAGAATTTGCCGGACCAGAAAGCGCCGCAGCAAATCCAGCTAACAACGGACCCTAACTGAGGTTAGCCAACCCTATTGCTTCTTAGGTAATCCTCAGCTAACGTTCGAGCGCGCCCATGGGGGGCGATGACCTGTACCAAAGGAGTATCCGTGCAACAAGCACTTTCGGTCGCGTATGGCGCCGCACCTCAGCCGGTGCTGGCGAAGAAGCCTTCGCGAGTGAACAAGTTTCTGGTGAGCGGCGCCGCCGTGGTGGCCGCAAGTGCCATTGCCGTGAACCCCGTCTCGCCGACCACCTCGGCGCCGGATGTCCGGCAGGCCGCCGTCGCGCTGGCCGCCTCGACCAACCCCGTCCTGGAGAACCCGCTGCTCGTCTGGCAGAACAACATCACCAGCACGTTCAGCCAGATCGGCGCCATCGGCTCGTCGCTGTGGAACACCCCGTTCCCGATCCTCAACCAGATCGGCGAGAACCAGGCCGACCACCTCAAGACGATCTGGGGCATGACGGCCGAGCAGGCGGGCACCCGCCGCGGTACCGGCCTCGTCGGCGCGGCCGAGGGCGTGCAGCGCTCGTTGACCAACCTGCCGGTGCGGCTGCAGGCCGCGTTCGAGTTCCTCGGCGACGGACATTTCACTGAGGCCCTGGTCGAGCTGAACACCTGGGTGCTGGTCGCCATGGAGAACCTGGCGTTCCCGCTGACGTCGATCCTGACCATCCCCAAGGCGATGTTCGACGCGGTCGGGCGGGTCTACGACTCGCTGATCACCCGCGGCAACATCATCACGATCTCCAAGGGGCTGATGTCCCCGCCGATCACCGCGTTCTTCGCGGCGATGAACGTCGCCGACACCGTGTTCGCGGCGGTGAAGGAAGGCAACCTCAAGGATGCGTTCACCGCGCTGGTCAACGCACCGGGTCTGATCACGGGCGCGTTCCTCAACGGCTACAAGCCGTACTTCGGCCACGACGAGAACGGTGACCCGATCTACAGCCCGGAGAACTTCCCGGGTCTGTTCTCCGAAGGCGGCACCCTCGACGCGCTGTTCGTCAAGCTCCCGCAGACCATTGCCGAGGCACTCAAGAAGCCCGAGCCGGTGCCCGCGCCCGCCCCCGCGCCGACCCCGAACCCGACTCCGGCTTCGTTCATCATCGACGTGTCGACCGGCTCCGAGACCGAGACCGCCACCGAGGAGGACGCCGGTACGGAGGACGCCGCCGGTGACGTCGTGGTCGAGGACGCTGTCACGGATGTGGTGGCGGAGGAAGAGGTGCCCGCCGTCGAGGTGACGCCCGAGACCGAAGAAGGCACCGAGGTCACCGACGAGGTCACCGACGAGGACGGTACCGAGGACGAGGACGGGACCGAGGACGCGGCCGAGGAGACCACCGAGGCCGAGGAGTCCACCGACGGCGCCGACCCGAGCGAGGGCGAGACCGCTGCTCCCGCCACCGATTCGGACACCGATTCAGGTTCGGACACCGATACCGACGCCTGACCGGTGACCGCCTGACAAGTCGACATCGTGATCGGACCGGCCCCCTGCACCATGCAGGGGGCCGGTTCCGTCGGCGGTCGGTGCTACGCCCACTTCCTGATCGCCCACTTCTCGAACAAACTCAGCAGCGAATCGGTGAGCTTGCCGAGCAGGGCCAGCGAGATGATGGCCAGGAAGATCCGGTCGATCCGCCCGTTCTGCCCGGAGTCGAGCAGAAGGAACCCGAGGCCCATCGAGCTGGCAATCAGCTCCGCGGCGACCAGGAAGAGCCAGGACTGGGCCAGGGCCAGGCGCAGCGCGGAGACCGTCGACGGCACGACCGCCGGAAGCTGCACGGTGACGAACAGGCGCAGACCGTGTAATCCGAAGGCGCGGCCGGCCTCCAGTAGATACCTGTCCACGTGACGTAACGCGGCACCGACGACCGTGTAGACGGGGAAGAACGCGCCGATGGCGATCAGGATGACCTTGGATTCCTCACCGATGCCGAACCACAGGATCAGCAGCGGCACCCAGGCCAGGGACGGGACGGCGCGGATACCGCCGAACGTCGGTGCGAGTAGCACACTGACCACCTTCGACAGTCCGACGACCGCGCCGACGGCCAGACCGGCCGCCGCCCCGATCGCGAAACCCGTCAGCACACGCTGGGTCGAGATGGCGATGTAGTGTGCGTACAGGCCGCGCTCGGTCAGGTCGACGGCGGCCAGCCATACCATCGCCGGTGACGGCAGTATCGAGACGGCCACCAGTCCGCTGGCCGAAACCCATTGCCACACAACGAGTAGCAGCGCCGGGAGCAGGGCGCCGGCGACGAAGCGCACCCCGCGGCGCTCCGTCAGGCCCGTGCCCGGTGTCGTGCCCGCCTTGTCGATCGTCTCGGTCACGACCGGAAGCGGGCGGCGTCGGCCTGTTTGACGAAAGAGTCGTTGACGATCGTCTGCAGCGCATCGTCGACCTGCTGTCGGCTCTGTACGTCGCCGAGGTCGACGAAGATCGGGCCGATCTTCTCCAGCACCGCCAGCTGTGCGTCGCCGGGAACCTGATTCACGTCGAGGTTCGACCGCTCGTTGATCACCTTCTGCGCGACGGGCAGCTCGATGCCCGCGGCGTCGGCGAGGATCTGCGCTGTCTCGTCAGGGTTCTCGGCCGCCCACACCGCGGCGGCGGCGTAGGCGTCCACGACGAGCTGGGCGAGCTCGGGCTTCTCATTCAGGAAGTCCTCGCGCGCGTTGAGGAAGCCGTAGCTGTTGAGGTCGACGTCGCGGTAGAACAGCGTGGCGCCGTTCTGTTCGGCGCCGGCCATGATCGGGTCCAGTCCGGCCCACGCGTCGACCGATCCGTTCTGCAGCGCGGCCCAGCCGTCGGCGTGCTGCAGATTCTGCACCGTGACGTCGGCGGCGGACAGTCCGTTCGCTTCCAGCGCCTGCAGCAGGAAGAAGTACGGGTCGGTGCCCTTGGTGGCGGCTACGCTCTTGCCGCTCAGCTGCGCGACGTCGGTGATGTCACTCCCGGCGGGCGCGACGAGTGCGGCCCACTCCGGCTGCGAGTAGATCGCGATGACCTGGATGGGGGAGCCGTTCGAACGCGCGAGCAGCGCCGCCGATCCCGCTGTCGAACCGACGTCGATGGCACCGGCACGCAGGGCCTCGTTGGCCTTGTTCGAGCCGGCCGACTGCACCCAGTTGACCTCGACCCCTTGGGCTTCCAGCCACCGCTGGTCCTTGATGATCAGGCTCAACGGGTTGTAGGTGGCGAAGTCGATGTCGAGCACCTGGCCGTCGACAGTGCCGGTTCCGTCGGCGGTTTCGCTGCTGCTCGCATTCTCCCCGGAGACGCATGCGCTCAGGATCAGCGCGACGGCGGCGAGCAACGCGACGAGCGCCGCCCTGGGTGCTGGGGTTCTCATACTCGGGTGTCCTGTTCGGTGCGTCGGGCGCGGTGGTGGCGATCCACCCCGAGGCCGTCGAGCAGACGGCCGCGGAGTTCGGCGAGCTCAGCCGAGCCGCGGTCTCGCGGCCGACGTCCAGGCACGGTGACGGTCTGACGGATGGAGGCCCCGGCCGTGCCGTCCTCGACGCCCAGCAGGATGACGCGGTCAGCCAGCTGCAGTGCCTCGTCCACGTCGTGGGTGACCAGCAGCACCGTCGCAGGAGCGGCCGCGAGGACCTCGAGCAGCAGGTCCTGCATCTTCAGGCGGGTGAGAGCGTCGAGTGCGCCGAACGGCTCGTCGAGCAACAGCACGCGAGGACTGCGGGCCAGTGCGCGGGCCAGCGACGCGCGTTGTGCCATGCCGCCGGACACTTCACGGGGCCGGTGGTCGGCGAACTCGGTCAGGCCGACGAGGTCGAGCAGGCGCGCGACGGTGGCGCGAGCGGCGGCGGCCGGCGTGTGCCGGGGCAGGCCGAGCGCGACGTTCTGGGCGATCGTGCGCCACGGCAGCAGGCGTGGTTCCTGGAACGCGACGGCGCAGCGCGGATCGTAAGGGCCGACCGGAATTCCGTCGATGTGCACGGTGCCGGCAGTGGCGGTGTCGAGTCCGGCGACGACGCGTAGCAGGGTGGATTTGCCGCAGCCGCTGGCGCCCAGGATCGCGACGATCTCGCACGGGTCGACGTCGAGGTCGAGGTCACGCAGCACCGGTCGTGACACGCCCCTGGCCGTAAATGAGCGCCCGAGGCCGGCGATATCGATCGCAGACATACGCGGACTCCAGCCAGACGGTGATGGTGTCGGGAACTCCGACGCCGACCTGGATGGTGGCCGACGGCCGACACGTCGTCACCGGTTTTGTCCACGGTGGTTTGAAAGGTTCCCCCGAAGGGTTCTCAGCCTTCTGGGCTAGTCGGAGGGCTTGTCGACCTCGTCCTCGGGCAGGGGTAGGGCCTCCGCGCCGGGGGTCGCAGGCGCGAGCACGTCGGACTCTTCGACCGACTCGGGCGTTACGTTTTCTTCCGAAGATGTCATGGCGGCTCACATACCCGTACCTGGTCGCCGGTAATCACGCCGGCGTCCGGGCGCACGGGGAGGTGGTCAGCCGAGCCGGACCGGCGTGCGGGGACGCGCACAGCTGACCAGGGCCGGCTGGGGGACCTCGGCGGCGTGCCGTTGCCGGCGCTCGTCCCGCTGGATCCGACGCTGCAGTGTGCGCTCATCGCGTGCGGACACCGAACGGTTCAGCGCGGCCAGCATGTCGAGCTGTTGCCAGCTCAGGCCGTCGAGGTCGCCGTCGCTGTCGTGGGTGGCCACGACGACGCTGCCGCGCAGCAGCGGGACGGTCTTGGCGGTGAAATCGGTGGTCGCCATCAGCAATTCGGTGGCGAACCGGTTGGTGCGGCGTTGGCAGCCGCGGGCGGACGGGCTGAACCAGAAGTCGAACTGGTTGTCAGCGCTGGTCAGGCACTGCAGACCCTGGTCTTGGACAAGCTTGGAGATATCGGCGTTGGTGTAGGCACGGGTCTCATACACGGCGCCGCTGGCGGTGAAGTACAGGACGGTATTCATAGCGATAGCCCATTCTTTTCTTTCTCTGCTGTTACGGAGAGCGCTGACGTCACGGCGCTGTGACTGAAGTTACCCATGTGACTGCTGGGGCAAACTTCGATATCGATATGGACACGGCGGGTTTGGGCGGCGGGGGCTAACCTCGGGGAGTGGCGCAATTGAGATTCGGGATCTCGACCTTCGTCAACGACGACACGATCGACACGGTGTCCCTGGCGCGTGCGATCGAGGAGCGCGGGTTCACGTCCCTGGCCGTCGCCGAGCACACGCACATCCCGGCAAGCCGGGAATCGCCGTACCCGATGGGCGGCGAACTCCCGTCGATCTACTACCGCACGCTCGATCCCTTCGTGACCCTGGCCGCCGCGGCCGCGGTCACCTCCACCATCGAACTGGTCACCGGGATCGCGCTGCTGATCCAGCGGGATCCGATCATCACCGCGAAGGAAACCGCCAGCATCGACGTGATCTCCCACGGCCGCTTCGTATTCGGCGTGGGAGCCGGCTGGAACATCGAGGAGTTGCGCCAGCACGGCACCGACCCGAAGACTCGGGGCGCGCTGCTCGACGAACGCATCGAGGCGATCAAAGAGCTGTGGACAAAGGAGCCAGCCGAATACCACGGCAAATACGTCGATTTCGGCCCGTCCTACCTACGGCCCAAGCCGGTGCGCAAGCCGCATCCGCCCATCCTGATCGGCGGCGACTCCGATGCCACCGTCAAGCGGATCATCCGGCACGAGGCCGGCTGGATCGCCAACCCACTGCCCGTCGAACGCCTGAAACGGCGCATCGACCAGCTGCGCGCCGGCGCGGGCCACGAGGTGCCGCTGTCGACGTTCGGCACCCCGGCCAAGCCCGAATACTGGCATGCCGTCGCGGAATTGGGGTTCAGCGAGCTGCGGCTGCTGCTGCCGACCAAGTCGCTCGACGATTCTCTGCGGCTGCTCGACGACTACGCCGAACAGGTGGCAAGCTACCGCGGCTGAGACAGCGAGGATATGCGCCTGACGGCGCTTATATAACGAATCTGAGGGGCGCGGGACCCGTCAGCGACCGGCCTTCTCGTAGCGCTGTGCGACGGCGACCAATTCGTCTCGGACCGCCGAATGAGGCATCGTCGCAATCCGCGCGTAGAGCCGCCGACGATCACGAGCGATCTGGCGAGAGGCACGGTACTGCGCGAAAGACATGGCGGGGGCTCCTGATTCTGGAAAGTTGACGTCCGGCAACGAGGATCGCCCGTCGGCCGGACACTTCCCATGGTCCGTGTTACAAACACGTTAATCAACCCGCTGACCTGTGATTTTGGGTACAGAGACCGCCGTCACAGGCGTCCGGCGTCGACCACCCGCAGCACCACCGCGCCCTCTTCGTCGGAGGCTTCCAGATCGACGTCGACCTCGAATCCCCAGTCGTGGTCCCCGGCCGGGTCGTCGAGAATCTGCCGGACCCGCCACACGTCGCGCCGCTTGTCGAAGATCAGCAGCGCAGGCCCGCGCGCGTCCGCGCCGGTGCCGACGTCGTCGTGTTCGGCGAAGTACTCGTCCCCGACTTCCTGCCAGCGCCCCGCGGTCCAGCCCGCTCCGCCGTCGAGCGCCCCGAGGTCGTCCCACCGCTCGCGGGCGAACAACTCCACCCGACGGAACAACGCGTTGCGGATCATCGCGGTGAACGCCCGCTCGTTGCCCGTCAGCGGACGCGGGCGGGCGGGTACGGCCGGCTTTTCCGGGACAGCCCCGTCGTGCTGGTCCGGGCTGGTGAGTTGCTCCCATTCGTCGAGCAGGCTCGAATCCACCTGCCGGACAAGCTCACCCAGCCATTCGACGATGTCGGTCAGCTCCTCGGTCCGTGCCGCGGCCGGCACGCCAGAGCGCAACGCCTTGAACGCATCGGACAGATACCGCAGCACCGCGCCCTCGGCGCGGGTCAGCCCGTAGACGCTGACATACTCGCGGAACGTGAACGCCCGCTCCCACATCTCGCGTGCGACCGACTTCGGTGAGAGCTTGCCGTCGGCCGCCCATGGATTGCTCTGCAGGTACACCTCGAACGCGTGCCCGAGCAGCTCGGCCAGCGGCTTGGGGTAGGTGACGTCGTCGAGCAACTCGATCCGCTCGTCGTACTCGATTCCGTCGGCCTTCATCTGCGCGACCGCCTCACCCCTGGCCTTGTTGAGCTGCGCGGCCAGAATCTGGCGGGGATCCTCCAGCGTCGCCTCGATGACCGAGAGCACGTCGAGCGCGTAGCTGTCCGACTCCGCGTCCAGCAGGCCGATCGCCGCGAGCGCGAACGTCGACAACGGTTGGTTCAACGCGAAATCCGGTGGCAGGTCGACCGTCAGGCGGTAGCGCCGACCGTCGGGGTCGTCAGCCGCGCCCACCCGTTCCAACACCCCCGCCTGCAACAGCGACCGCGCGATACCCACCGCCTCGCGGATCAGCCGCAGTTGCTTCTTGCGCGGTTCGTGGTTGTCGGTGAGCAGCCGGCGCATCGCCTCGAACGGATCCCCGGGCCGGTCGACGACGTCCAGGATCATCGCCGTCGACACCCGCATGTTGCTCGTCAGCGGCTCCGGGGTGGCATTCACCAGCCGCGCCATCGTCGCCTCGCTCCACGGCACCATGCCCTCGGGAACCTTGCGGCGCACCAGCTTCCGGCGCTTCTTCGGGTCGTCGCCGACCTTGGCGAACTGCTTGAGGTTCTCCACCTCGTGGTCGGGCGCCTGCACGACGACGGTGCCGGCGGTGTCGAACCCGGCCCGCCCGGCCCGGCCCGCGATCTGATGGAACTCCCGGGCGTTGAGCAGCCGGGTGCGGGTGCCGTCGTACTTCGACAGCGCCGAGAACACCACGGTGCGGATCGGCACGTTGATGCCGACACCGAGGGTGTCGGTGCCGCAGATGACCTTGAGCAGACCGGCCTGCGCCAGCTGCTCGACCAGCCTCCGGTACTTGGGCAGCATGCCCGCGTGGTGCACGCCGATGCCGTGCCGGACCAGCCGCGACAGCGTGGATCCGAACGCCGTGGAGAAACGGAACGCGCCGATGTGCTCGGCGATCGCGGCCTTGTCCGCCTTGGAACTGACGTTCACGCTCATCAGCGCCTGCGCCCGCTCGAGTGCCGAGGCCTGGGTGAAGTGCACGACGTAGACCGGCGCCTGCCTGGTGTCGACGAGCTCCTGGATCGTCTCGTGCATCGGCGTGGTCGCGTAGGAGAAGAACAGCGGGACGGGTCGTTCGGCGTTGGCGACCAGCGCCGTGGGCCGCCCGGTGCGCCGAGTCAGGTCCTCCCGCAGGAAACTGACGTCGCCCAGGGTCGCCGACATCAGCAGGAACTGCGCGTCGGACAGTTCCAGCAACGGCACCTGCCACGCCCAGCCGCGGTCCGGATCGCCGTAGAAGTGGAACTCGTCCATCACGCACAGGCCGATGCCGGCGTCACAGCCTTCCCGCAGCGCGATGTTGGCCAGGATCTCGGCGGTGCACGCGATGATCGGGGCGCCGGCGTTGACCGCGGCGTCCCCGGTGAGCATGCCGACGTTGGCCGCGCCGAACACCTCGCACAGCGCGAAGAACTTCTCACTGACCAGCGCCTTGATCGGCGCGGTGTAATAACTGGTGGCCCCCGCGGCCAACCGCGCGTAGATCGCGCCGGTGGCGACCAGGGATTTTCCCGACCCGGTGGGCGTGGCCAGGATGACGTTCGCGCCGCTGACCAGCTCGATCAGCGCCTCCTCCTGCGCCGGATACAGCGGGGTGCCCTGCTCCTGGGCCCACCCCGCGAACGAGGCGAACAGCTCGTCGGCGTCGTCGCCGACGGCGTGCAGGGCGGACAGGTCTTCGATCAGCGCGGACATCGGGGTCCAGCCTGCCAGGTTTGCCGCGCGGCTCCACAGTCAATAGGGCTTCCATGGCGGGGTTCGGCGATGTCCTCGGGTGGGTCAAACACGAGGTCACCGCGCGCGTGCCCAAGGCCGACCTCGATCAGCGCGACGCCGACTACATCCGCGAGCAGCTGCCCGGGCTGTGGCTCCTGGCGTCGCTGTACTTCCGCGCCGACGTCCGCGGCCTCGACCGCATCCCGGCCGACGGGCCGGTGCTGCTGGTCGGCAACCACAGCGGCGGCAACCTCCCGCCGGACACGTTCGTGTTCACGCTGGCGTTCTGCTCCTACTTCGGCGTCGAGCGCCCGTTCTATCAACTGGCCCACAACCTGGTGGTGTCCATGCCGGGCCTGGGCTCGCTGCGCAAGTTCGGGACCGTCGCCGCCAACCCTGACAACGCCACCCTGGCGCTGAAATCCGGTGGCGCGTTGCTGGTCTACCCCGGCGGCGACTACGAGGTCTTCCGGCCGTCCTGGAAGCGCCACGAGGTCGACTTCGGCGGGCGCAAAGGCTACGTGAAGCTGGCGCGCGAGGCCGGTGTCCCGATCGTCCCGATCGCCAGCGTCGGCGGCCAGGAGGCGGCGCTGTTCCTCGACCGCGGGCAGTGGCTGGCCAGGCTGCTGAGGGTCGACAGGATCGCGCGTCTCAAGAGCGTCCCGATCCTTCTGGCTCCGCCGTGGGGACTCGCGGTCAGCGACATGGTGCCGCGGCTGCCCCTGCCGACCAAGATCACCATCGAGGTGCAGGACCCGATCCACACGGATGAGATCACCGCCGGAGACGACGACACCGTCCACGACAAGGTCGAGGGCGTCCTGCAGTCGGCCGTGGACCGGCTGGCCGCAGAACGCCGGTTCCCGGTGATCGGTTAAGGGGCCGGCGATGCGGCTGCAGCGAAGCGTGATCATCGACGTCGACCCGCACATCGTGTGGAAACACGTCAGCGACCCCGGCTGCTACCCGGAGTTCATGGCCAGTCTGGAGCGGTGGGAGATCGTCACGAAGGGCCCGGTCGGCGTGGGGTCCCGCTACACCGTGCACTGGAAGGTCGGCTCGGTGCCGATCGGCGGGGTCGTCGAGGTGACCGAGTTCGACGAGGCGCGCGACCTTGCCTTCATCGGGATCACCGGGGTGGGGTTGCGCGGACGGTTCCGGTTGCGCGAGTACAGCCAGGGACGCACCAAGGTGACGTTCCGGCTGTCCTACGAGGCGCCCGGAGGACTGCTGGGCCTGATCGCCGACCGGGTGGCCTCACGCCAGGTCGGCCGCATCATGGACAAGACCGTGAAGAACCTCAAAGCCCTCGCCGAGGACTGACGTTCACCGGCGCGGTCGACCGAGCGGCGAATCTGCGTAACGAGGTGGCGATTCCGGGCCTCGAAATCGCCCTGTGGTTACCCAACTGCCGCAGAGGACGTCACTGCCGCGGGGCCGGAAAGTACATCTCCTGACGCACGGTGCACACCAGTTCGCCGGTGCGGTTGAACATCGTCCCGCCGGCCAGGGCCAGGGTGTCGGCGCTGCTCGGCGAGCTCTGTTCATAGAGCAGCCAGTCCGAAAGATCCGCCGGGGCGTGGAACCACACCGAATGGTCCCGCTGGGCCGACAGCGTGGCACCGCCGCGCGCGGCATAGGCCGGTTCGGTCAGCGTCACCGCGGACAGGTAGGCCACCAGCGCCGACGTCAGCACCGGATCGTCGGGCACGGCGCCGCCGGGCCGCCACCAGATCCGTGAGCGGGCCGGGGCCGCAGTGTCCGCGTCGACGATGCGCCGCTCGAACCAGCGCAGGCTCGCCCACATCCCCTCGGTCATCTCCGCGGACTCGGCGAAATGCGGGGCGACCACCGGCAGCGACTCCGGTTGCGGCACTTGCGGACACGTCGGCTGGTAGGTCACCCCGCCTGTGGTCGGCGATTTGAACGACGACATGGCCTCCAGCAGGATCTCCTCGCCCTGCCGGGCGGTGACGCGCCGCGCCGAGAACGTGCGGCCCTGCTGCAGCTCGGCCACGTCGAAGGTGACCGGCAGCCGCGCGTCACCGGGGCGCAGGAAGTAGGTGTGCACGCTGTGCGGGGCACGCCCGGGCGCGGTCAGGCTCGCCGCCAGCAGCGCCTGCGCGGAGATGTGGCCGCCCAGAATGTGGTTGGCCGGCGCGGGCAGCTGCCGCCCGACGAACGTCGCCGGGCCGGTCTGGTCGAGCTGCATGGAGGCGAGAACATCGCCAAGGGAAGAAGCCACGCAGGTATCTTGCCTAACCGCTGCGCAGCGTCAGCAGCGTGATCTCGCTGGGCGCGAACACCCGGAACGGCGGACCCCAGAACCCGGTGCCGCGGCTGGTGTACAGCTGCGTGCGGTCGCCGTGGGTGCTGAGCCCGTGCACCACAGGCTGTTCCAGGCGGACCAGGAAATTGAACGGCCAGATCTGACCGCCGTGGGTGTGGCCCGAGATCTGCAGATCCACCCCGGCGCGCACCGCCTGCCCGACCTGCTTGGGTTGGTGGGCGAGCAGCAGCACCGGCAACGCCGGATCGGCGCCGTCGAGGGCGGTGTCGATGTCTGCTCCGTGCCCGCGCAGCCCGGAGCCGGCCGCGGTCGCGTCGTCGATACCGGCGACGACGAGCCGGTCACCGCCGCGCTCGACCACGACGTGCCGGTTGTGCAGCACATCCCAGCCGATGCGCCGCATGTAGTCCAGCCAGCCCTGCGCCTCGCTGAAGTACTCGTGGTTGCCCGTCACGTACACCCGGGCCGAGGCGGCGCGCACCGAGGCCAGCGGCGCGGCCTGGGCCTCACGCTGCGCGGCGGTGCCGTCGGCGATGTCGCCCACGTGGCACACCACGTCGGCGTCGAGCGCGTTCACCCGCTCCACCACACCCGCCGACCACCGCGCGCGGTCGATGGGTCCGTAATGGGTGTCGGTGATCATCGCCACGCGCAGGCCGTCCAGCCCGCGACCCAGCCGGGGCAGTGTGACGTCCAGGCGCTTGACGCGCGGCACCCGCATCGCCTCGACATAGCCCCAGACCAGCAGCGCCACGGCGACAGCGAGGACCCCGGCGGTCACCACCCGCGACCGCACAGGGTCGGCGACCCCGGCGGCCAGCAGCCCCAGTTCCACCAACTGGCCCAGCACCGACCATACGAACAGCACCCACACCACACCGAGCAGCGCGTCACCGGCCGCGGCCGGCCGGTCACTCCGCTCGCGACCGTGCCCGGCGCGCATCAGCAGCGGCAGGGCGGCGAAGGCGGCGACGAACACGAGCGTCCCGGCGACCACCACGGCCGTCGGCCACGCCGCGCCGCCGACCACCAGCGTCCACCACGGCACTCCGAACAGCAGCAGCATGACGGCCAGCACCACCAGCGTGCGGCGCAGCCGGCCACGGGACCGGCGCGCCGGGCGCGACTCCTCTTCGACCGTCTCGGCCGGGTTCTCTGACATCCCACGAAAATACCGACGTGCGGCTACCGCGCCGGCCGGACGCACTGTTGAATGACCCGAGGAGGTTTACACATGACTGCGGTTTCGTTAATCACCGGTGGGGCGGGCGGCATGGGCACGGCGACCGCCGAACTGGTCGGCAAGGACCACGCGGTGGTGCTCGCCGACGTGCGCCGGGACCGGCTCGAGGCCGCGGCCGCCCAGCTGGGCGAGCTGGGCGTCGCGGTCACCGCCGTCGACTGCGACGTCACGGACCGGCAGGCCGTGCAGCGCCTGTTCGAGACGACGGCGGAGCTCGGGCCGCTCGCATCGGTCATCCACACCGCAGGGGTGAGCCCCAGCATGGGCGACGCTGCGTACGTGATGCGCACCAACGCGCTCGGCACCGTCAACGTCGGTGAGACGTTCTTCGCGACGGCCCCCGCGGGCGCCGCGCTGGTCAACGTCGCGTCGATGGCCGCGCACCTGCTGCCGGCCGAGATGATCCCGACGTCGGTGTTTCCGCTGGGGCTGCAGGACACCGACGCGTTCATGGCGCAGATGCTGCAGGCATGCGCCGTCGCGCCCGAGGAAATGCGGTCCGGCCTCTCCTATGCGCTGAGCAAGAGTTTCGTGCGCTGGTACAGCAGCTCCCAGGCAGAACGGTTCAACGGCCGCGGCCTGCGCGTTCTGTCGGTGTCCCCGGGATCCATCGACACCGAGATGGGCAGGCTCGAAGAGCAGGCCGGCGCCGGCGCCATGGTGACCGACGCCGCCGTCCCGCGGTGGGGCCGGCCCGAGGAGATGGCCGCGCTGCTGGCGTTCTGCGCCGGGCCCCATGCCGGCTATCTGACCGGCACCGACATCCTCAACGACGGCGGCGTGGTCGCGTCGATGACCGAGCGGGCCCGGCGCGCCGCCGCTCAGAGCGGCTGACGGCTGGGTGCGGTCCGCGCGTGCGTGGCGTAGATGATCAACCCGACGAACGTCAGGCCGCCGACGAGATTGCCGAGCAGCGTGGGGATCTCGTTCCACACCAGATAGTCCACGATGGTGAAGTCGCCGCCGAGCATCAGCCCGGACGGGAACAGGAACATGTTGACGATCGAGTGCTCGAAGCCGAGATAGAAGAACACCATGATCGGCATCCACATCGCGATCACCTTGCCGGGCAAGCTGTCCGACATCATCGCCCCCACCACGCCGGTGGACACCATCCAGTTGCACAGCACCCCGCGGACGAACAGCGTCAGCATGCCGGCGGCGCCGTACTCGGCGTAGCCGAGGGTGCGGCCCTCCCCGATGGCGCCGAGGGCCTGGCCCACCGCGTCGGGTTCGACGCTGAACCCGAAGGTGAAGTAGATCGCCATCAGCACCGCGGTGGTCATCGCGCCGGCGAAGTTGCCGACGAACACCAGCCCCCAGTTGCGAAGCATCGCACCGAGAGTCACGCCCGGCCGTTTGTCCAGCCAGGCCAGCGGAACCAGCGTGAACACCCCGGTCAACAGGTCGAAGCCGAGCAGGTACAGCATGCAGAAGCCGACCGGGAACAACACCGCACCGAGCAGCGGTTGCCCGGTCTTGACCGTGATGGTGACCGCGAACGCCGCGGCCAGGCCCAGGATCGCGCCCGCCATGTAGGCGCGGATCAGTGTGTCCCGCGTGGACATGAAGGCCTTCGCTTCGCCGGCGTCGATGATGCGGACCGCCAGTTGCGGCGGAGGAATGTAGGACATGTTTCGTAACCCTCTGCCGCTCAGGTGGTTTCGGTGGACCACTGGTAGGGCAGGAATTTGCCGTCGATCGTCACGACCACTCGGTCGCCGTCGGGATGTTCCCGTTTGGTCAGCGAGACACTGCAGTTGATCGCGCTCATGATCCCGTCGCCGAACTGTTCGTGGATGAGCGCCTTGAACGCCGGCCCGTACACGTTGAGAAGCTCGTAGAACCGGTAGATCGTCGGGTCCGCCGACACCTCCCCCGGACCGGTCCGGTACGGCTGGCGCTGCAGCGCGGTCACCACCTCGTCGTCGAGGTCGAGTGCGTCGCCGATCTTCTCGGCCGCCTCGCGCGGCAACGGGTGTGAGCCGAGCAGCGCGGCCACCGTCCAGACCGGCGGCCTGCCGATGAGCTCGGCCAGCTCTTCCCAGGAGCGGCCCTTGGCGATCCGTTGGGCGTCGACCTCGTAGGCGGCGCGTTCACGCAGAGCGGGGTGGTAGGCCACGTCGTACCTCATCTCGTCGGGGAAACAGCGGACGAGCACCCATCCGAACGCATCGGAAGCGGCAGGTGTGAGGCCGAACGCGCAGGCAATCCGGCGTTTCGCGCACGGGGCGGCGGGTTTCACACGGCTGAGACACCGCAGCAACGACGCCGACACGCGGCGGTGTGAACCTTCATCGAGATCGAAGGAGGGGTGGGGTGACGGCGGAACCTGACGGCGACCTGCTGGCCGCGGTTGTCGAGGCGGCACCCACGCCGCTCTGGGTGATCGCCGGGACGGGGCGGGTCCAACTGGTCAACCGGGCCGCACTCGCCCTGCTGGGCTACCCCACCGCCGGGGACCTGATCGGCCGGCCGAGCCATCACACGTTGCACGCATGCCACCCCGACGGCACCGAGTACCCCCAGCAGACCTGCCCGATCGTCGGCAACGGCGGCGTCGACCCCGGCCCGCGCACCGGCACCGAATGGTTCACCACCCGATCCGGCCGGCACCTGCCGGTGCGTTGGTCCACCCGCAGGCTGAACGGGTGCGGCGCCACACTGCTGGCGTTCGAGGACGCGTCCGAGCAGGTCAGGGCCGGCACGCCGCTTCCGCGGTGGCACGGTCTGAGCGGACGGACCCGGTCGGCGACGCGGGCCGATCTGGTGCGGCAGGTGCAGCAGAACTTCCGCGACCCCGAATTCGGGGTGGCGGTGCTGGCGAGGGACAACCACATGTCGGTCCGCGCGGTGCAGGCGCTGTTCGCCGAGATCGGCAGGACACCGGCCGACGAGATCCGCCGCGCCCGCCTGGAGTTCGCCAGCAGGCTGCTGCACAACGGCGCCGCCGTGCAGACCGCATGCTACGACAGCGGCTTCCGGGATCCGGGTACCTTCACCCGCGCCTTCCGCAGATACTTCGGCTGCCCGCCCAGCGGTGTGCGGCACCGGTGGAGCGCGTAGGCGGGCCTTCGGCGGATCCGCGCCGCGGAGGTGGACAATCGGCAGGATGAGTTGCTGCCATCACAGCGGCGGGGACACCGCGTTCACCGTCGACGCGTCACGGGTCACGTTCGGGCGAGGCTGTCTGCGCGAGGTGGGTGACCGGGTCAGGGCGCTGGGCGCCGAGCGCGTCGCACTGTTCACCGACCCGACCGTCGCCGAACTGGAGATCTTCGACACCGTGCGGCGGTCTCTGCGGGAGTCGGGTGTCGACGTGATCGCCTACACCGATGTCCGTGTCGAGCCCACCGACGAATCCTTCGAGCAGGCAGCGGCATTCGCCGTCGACGCCGCGCCGGACGGCTATGTCTCGCTCGGCGGCGGGTCGGTGATCGACACCGCCAAGGCCGCCGACCTGTACGCCAGCCACCCCGCCGACCTCCTGGAGTACGTCAACGCCCCGGTGGGCGCAGGCAACGCGGTGCCCGGACCGCTGCGACCGCACATCGCCTGCCCCACCACCTCGGGCACCGGCAGCGAGGTCACCGGCATCGCGATCTTCGACCTGTTGTCGATGGCGGCCAAGACCGGCATCGCCTCGCCCGCGCTGCGCCCGACGGAGGCTCTGGTCGACCCCGACTGCACCGACACGCTGCCGGGTCCCGTGGTGGCGTGCAGCGGACTCGACGTGCTGTCGCACGCGCTGGAGTCCTACACCGCCCGGCCCTACCTGCACCGCGCCGCGCCCGGACGGCCCAGCCAGCGCCCGATGAGCCAGGGCGCCAACCCGTGGAGCGACCTGGGCAGCGTCGAGGCGATGCGGCTGCTCGGGCGCTACCTGCAGCGGGCCGTCGCCGACGCCGCCGACCGGGAGGCCCGCGAGCAGGTGATGTGGGCCGCCACGCTGGCCGGGATCGCGTTCGGCAACGCCGGAGTGCACATCCCGCACGCGATGGCCTACGCGGTCGCCGGCCAGGTCCGCGAGTTCCATCCGGACGGCTACCCCGGCAGCGAACCGCTTGTGCCGCATGGGATGTCGGTGATCTTGAACGCCCCTGCGGCGTTCCGGGTGACCGCGCCGCTGGACCCGGCGCGACATCTGGACGCGGCCGGGCACCTGGGCGCGGACACCGGCGGCGCGGCCCCCGAGGACGCGGGCACGGTGCTGGCCGATCACCTCGTCGCGATCATGCGCGCGGTGGGGATGCCCAACGGTCTCGCCGGGGTGGGGTACTCCGAGTCCGACGCCGGGAGCCTGACCGACGGTGCGTGGCCGCAGCAGAGATTGCTCGCCAACGCCCCGGTCGAGGTGGACGAGGCGTTGCTGACCGACACCTTCCGGCATGCGGTGAGCTACTGGTGACACAGAAATCGACGGGCCACCGCGCCGCCGACTACCGGTACTTCCTGCCCATCACGACCCGCTGGATGGACAACGACGTCTATGGGCACGTCAACAACGTCACCTACTACAGCTACTTCGATACCGTCGCCAACCACTTCCTGATCCGTGAGGCGGGCCTGGACATCCAGGCCTCGCCGGTGATCGGTCTGGTGGTCGAGTCGAAATGCTCCTACCTGGCGCCGGTGGCGTACCCCGACGAACTACGGGCGGGACTGCGGGTGGACAAGCTGACCAACCGCTCGGTGACCTACGGGGTCGCGATCTTCGGCGCAGCCGGCGACGGTGCCGACGAGGCGGTGGCCCACGGCTACTTCGTCCATGTCTTCGTCGATCGTCAACGACGTCAGGCGGTTCCGATTCCCGACCGCATCCGGTCGGCGCTGTCGGGGCTGGTCGTCACGGCAGACGGGCGGTGAGTGCGGTGCCGAGCCCGGACACCGCCGCCAGCGGACTGCACAGCGCACACAGGCTGGCGTCGAGGGTCGGGTAGCCGCACGCGGGGCAATTCGTCACCTGGCGCGCTCCCAGAGCAGAGATCGTGGTCACGGCGGCTCCTTTCAAAGCTTGGCACCAAGTACCCGTTCAGCAGCCTTCTAAGCACCCGCGATGAGATCCGCAACCTCGGCTGCCGTGCGCCGGGTCGCCGGGTCGTCGGCAGGCAGGTACCGGTCGGCGGCCGCATCGTAGCGGGCGCCGGCGATGTCGCCGTGATCGGCGGTGAGCTCGCGCATCCGGACCGGCCAGCCCGCGTTCCGGAGTGACTCGGCGAACCGCGCACTGGCCTCGACGGGCACGACGTCGTCGGCGGTGCCGTGCAGCAGCGTGAACGGCGTGCGCACCGCTGCGGCGGCCAGGTCCGCGGCCACGTCCCGGCCCGAAATCGGATCGGGCGCCATGAAGGCGCCGGCCAGACACACGGTGTGCCGCAACGCGACATGATGGGTCTGCGCGTGCACGGTGAGTCCGGCCGCCGCGATGCCGCCGAGTGACCAGCCCACCAGCATCAGCGGCTCCGTGCTGTCCGTCCACGACTGCGCGAAGCGCACCGACTCCAGCAGGTCGCCCCGGCCACCATCGGCACTGTGCGAATCCCAGTCCGGCGCAACCACACTGAGGCCCCGTTCGGCCAGCAGTTCGGCGAGCACCCCGACGGTGGCCCGTGCGTCGGTCTGCGTGCCGTGCCAGAGCAGCACCGTCGGTGCGGCGGGGTCGCCGAACAGGTCCACCGAACGGCCCGGGGCGTACCGGGCGGTCTCGGTCACCGATTCCCCGACATGCTCGCCAACGCTTGAAGTGTCTCGGCAGCAGTGAATTTGGGCTGCCACCCCAACTGCTCTCTGGCCTTGGTGGTGTCCATCACCACCGAGGTGCGGCCGGCGTGCAGCCACTCCATGATCGACGGGATGAAGGGCAGCCGGGCCACCACCTCGGAGGTGGCGGTCGCGGCGGTGCGTGGGACCTTGACCGGCCGGGCCCCGAGCGCGTCGCCGACCGCGGACATCGACAGCACACCGTCCCCGGCGATGTTGTACGCCCCGGGCGGCGCGGACTCCGTGGTCACCGCCGCCGTGATGGCCGAGGCCACGTCGTCGTGGTGCACGAGCTGCAGCGGCGTTCCGGGGTCCGGGAACGGCGGCTTGAGCAGCGGCAGCGCCTGGGTGATGCGGCGCACGGGTCCCGGCAGCTGGTTCCACGGCATCGCGTCGGCCAGCGCGGTGGCCTTCGGACCGGCCACGATGCACGGCCGCAGCACGTACACCTGCAGCGGAGAGCCAGCGGTGACCTCCGCGAGAACCTGTTCACACGCGGCCTTCTGCTCCGAGTAGTAGTGCTCGGGAGACCCACGCGGCGGCACCTCCTCGGTGATCGGAACCGGGTTGTCGGAGTGGTAGCCGTAGGCGGCCACCGACGAGGTGTAGACCAGCCGGCGCACCCGCGGGCCGGCGACGGCCGCTTCGAACACGTTGCGGGTGCCCTTCAGGTTCACCCGGGCACTCTCGTCCCGCGAACCCATGATGATGAACGCGAGGTGCACCACCACGTCGGCGTCGTCGACCAGCGCGCGCACCGCGTCACGATCGAGGATGTCGCCCTGCCGGTAGGTGGTCTTGCTCCAGCCGTGCTCCGCGGGGTCGAACGGTCTGCGGGCCATGCCGACTATCGACTCCACCTCCGGGTGATCCTCCAGGGCCGAGATGGCGGAGATTCCGATCTCACCGGTCGGACCGGTGACCGCGACGCGCACAGACATGCCCGTGAGGTTCCCGGATTGCCCGCGGCGAAAACGGCGCCTCAGCCGATGTCGGACTCGTCTGCCTGCCGGCCCGCCGGTGGGGCGGTGAGGAACTCCAACAGGCCGGTGACGTCGAGAATGCGTTGGAGCTGCGCCGGGCGCTGGTCGAGGTGCAGGTGCGCGCCGGCCGCAGCGGTCTGCCGGTGGATCAGAACCAGGCTGGACAGTCCCGCGGAGTCGCAGAACGCGAGGTCGGTGAAATCCAGATGCAGGTCCTGCAGTGCCGACGGGGCGCGCAGCAGATCATGCACGGTCTCGAGCAGCAGGCCCGACGAGCCGTAGTCGAGATCTCCGGCGACGCGGATGCGGGCGGACTGGGCGGTGCGGTGCACGGCGAGGGTGAGTTTCATGCGGTCTTCGGGGGGTTGTGGGTCGGGATTCGATGGAGCGAGGCGTGCGCGGCTTCGAGCACACGCCGGGTTCGGGGGAACTCGCCGAGCTGGCCGGCGATCGATTCCAGCGCGGGCAGCAGCGACGTCGCGGGGACGCCGCGGGCGGACAGGATCTCGGCGGTCCAGGTGATGAAGCCGACGAACAGGTCGTCGTCGTCGACGTAGAGCGCCGCGGTCAGGAACTCGACGATATGGGCGATGTCCTCCAGCGTGTGCCTGCGCTGCTGCTGGGTGTAGCCGCGCATCGCGGGGAAACGTTCGTCCAGTTCGCGCATCGTCGTCTCGATCAGCCGCGGCCCGCTGTCCCGGACCATCGTGTACTCCTGGTCCATCAGATGCGCCAGGTCATCGACGAGTTGCGGGGGGTGGGCCAGGGCCTGGGTCGGGCGCAGACCCCGGCCGAGCAGCGCGGCCGCGGTGCGCGCGTCGGGCGCCCACGCGTCGGCGCCGAGTTTGCGCGCGAACCGTCCGTCCGCGCCGAACGCGGCGCCGCCGGCGAGCACCGCGACCCCGGCGGCCTGGCAGGCGGTGATCGCCGCGTGCGCGGTGGGCAGCCGGGTCGGGATCATGCCCGACAGCGCGACCGCGTCGGGGCCGTGCTGATGCAGGTGGGCGACCAGGTGCGGCGTCGGGACCTGGGCGCCGAGGAAGTCGACGTGCCAGCCGCGCAGCGTGAGCACCTCGGCGAGCAGCCGCGCGGGCAGCGCGTGCCACTCGCCGTCAACGCAGGCCACCGTGACCCGGCCCGCGGATCCGGGGCCGGCGCAGGCCGGATGGTGGGCCAGCGCGGCGATCACCCGGTCGTTGATCGCGGTCGCGGCGTGCTCCTGCGCGACGGTGACGCGGTTGGCCGCCCATTCGGTGCCCACCCGGTGCTGTACCGGGGCGATGACGTCGAGGAGCACGTCCTCGGCCGCCATGCCGCCGTCGAGGGCGGCGAACACGACCGTCGTGGCGGTGCGCTCGTCGCCGTCGCGCACCGCATCCCACAGTCGCTGCCGGACGAGCGACGTGTCGTCGCTCACGCGGTGAACCTGCCTGCGGTGTGGCCGTCGACGGCGCTCAGATGTGTGCGCCGCGGCGCGGTGATCGCCACCACCGCGATGTCGTCGTGCGCCCGCTGGTTCACCCACTGGCTGGTGAGCATCATGACGCGTTCGACCACCGCTTCGGCCGGCAGCCCGGCGCACTGCCCCAGGACTTCGGCCAGCCGCTCCTCACCGAACATTTCGGTGCCCAGCGGTCCGCCACGCGCCTCGGTGACCCCGTCGGTGTAGAGCAGGCACGTCTCGCCCGGCGCCAGCGAGGTCTCCACGGTCTGGGACCGGATGTGCGGCATCACACCGACGAGGGTGCCCCGGGTCTCGGTCTCCTCGACCCGGCCGTCGCTGCGCACGATGATCGGGGCGAGGTGCCCGGCGCTGGTGAGACGCAACAGCACCTGGCCGTCACGGCGCGAGACCGACGCGAGCACCAGGGTGGCGAACCGGGTGCTGTTGACCGACAGCAACGCGCTGTTGAGCAGCCGGAGCACCCCGGCGTGGTCGTGGGCCAGCGGCGCCAGCGCCATCAGGGTGTTGCGGATTTTGCCGGTCAGCACCGCGGCTTCCAGGCCCTTGCCGCACACGTCGCCGAGCACCACCAGCGTCTCGTCCTCGGGGGTGGCGGCCGCGTGCACGTCGTAGAAGTCACCGCCGATGGTCTCGTGGTGCTCCGACGCGCGATAACCGCCGGCAAGTTCGATGCCGTCGAGGCGGTGCAGGCGAGGCGGCAGCAGATCTTGCATCAGCGTGCGGGTGATCGTGGACTGTTCGGCGTAGAGCCGGGCCGCCGACAGCGCGGCGCCTGCGCGGGCGGCGAACAGCCGGGCGAACACCTCCTCGCCTGCGCTGAACGCGGTCTGCGACGAGCGCCGTAACAGCACCAGCGCTCCGGCGCCGACGCCGTGACCGGGCAGCGGGGTGATCACCACCGACCCCACGGGACCCGGAAAGTCTTCCGGCACAAGCCAGTCCGGTACCGATACCGGATCGATCCAGCGGGACGGCACCGGCGGGAAACCCCGTAGCGCCTCGCTGAGCCCGGCGACGTCGGTGGGTTCGGCCTCCACGAGGCGGTGCTCGGCGGTGCCATCGGCTCCGCTGCACACCACCGGGATGCGTCCGCCGTCGACCGGGGCCACCAGCACCGCGGCGTCGGCGAGCCGGCGCGCCGCCATCTGCACGGTCGCTTCCATGCAGCGGTCGAGGTTCAGCGAGGCCATCAGCACCGCGGATGCCTCGTCGAGAAAGGCCGCGCGTTCCCGCTCCATGGTCAGCGCGCGTTGCGCCTCCCGGGCGGCCCGGTCCAGGTCCTCGACCAGCCACCAGGCCACCGCGCCGCCGGGCAGGACGGTCGGGCGTGCCTCGAACACGCGGTCGGCCAGCGGGCCGGATACCGGGCTGCCCGAGGTCGTGACCAGGTGCCGGTGCGCGTCCGTCAGCCACGGGGGCGCGACGTCCTCCAGCACACTGCCGGAGACCACGTCGGGGAGCAGGAGTCGGGCCGGCTGGCTCGATGCCCGGACCGTCCCGTCCTGCTCGACCACCAGCACCGGATGCGGAATCGAATCCCACGCCGCATCATGGGCGGCAGCGTGGGCCGAGGCGGTGTGCATGGGTGTGATCTCCCCCATGGTCGCCTCCTCACGCGGGCCGCACCACGCCGACCGTATTCCGACTGTAGGCAGCGGGCTGCGAGATGTCGACTCACGCCCTGAGCAGGGCCGGGACGGTCCCGCGGCGGCCGGCACCGGACAGGTTATCCTGTCAGCGAAATCGATTCTGGGCCTTGATGTCCCGCATTGCTGCCGCGTGAGCTGCAGCGGTAACGGGAGGTCTGTGGACGTCGATACACTGAGGACCGTCGACTCGTCCGGCACGCCACGGCGCTGGATCACCGATCTTCAGAACGAAGGATTGCGCCTTGGCTTCCGAGCCCACTTTGGATCGGCGCACTGCGCTGAAACTGCCGGTCGTGTTGGCCGCCGGTATGACGCTGACGCGGGTGCCCCGCGCGTCGGCGGAGATGGCCAGGTGGTCGCCGGATCGGGCGCACCGGTGGTACCGCGCGCAGGGCTGGCTGGTCGGGGCGAACTTCATCCCGGCAAACGCGATCAACCAGCTGGAGATGTTCCAATCCGGCACTTTCGACCCGAGGCGGATCGACAGCGAGCTTCGCACGGCGAAGCTGATCGGGTTCAACACCGTTCGGGTGTTCCTGCACGATCTGCTGTGGGTCCAGGACCGTGCCGGCTTCCAGCGCCGCCTGGCCCGCTTCGTCGACATCGCCGCCCACCACGGCATCAAGCCGCTGTTCGTGCTGTTCGACTCCTGCTGGGACCCGCACCCGCGTCTGGGCCGGCAGCACGACCCGATCCCCGGCGTGCACAACTCGGGATGGGTGCAGAGCCCCGGCGCCGACCATCTCGACGATCCGCGGCACCACCGGGTCATGCGCGACTACGTGACCGGTGTGCTCAGCCAATTCCGCCACGACCGGCGCGTGCTCGGCTGGGACCTGTGGAACGAGCCCGACAACCCCGCCGACGCCTACGCCGCCGTCGAACGCAGCGACAAGGTGCAGCGGGTCGCCGAACTGTTGCCCCAGGTCTTCGCCTGGGCCCGGTCCGTGGACCCGATCCAGCCGCTGACCAGCGGTGTCTGGGACGGCGAGTGGGGTGATCCGGCGCGCCGCAACGAGATCAACCGGCTTCAGCTGGACCTGTCCGACGTGATCACCTTCCACAGCTATGCCGAACCGGAGGGCTTCGAGGCCCGGCTGGCCGAGCTGACGCCGCTGGGCCTGGCCCATGCTGTGTACCGAGTACATGGCCCGCACGCTGGGCAGCACGGTCGAATCGATCCTGCCGATCACCAAACGGCGCAACATCGGCGCGTACACCTGGGGCTTCGTCGCGGGCAAAACCCAGACGTACCTGCCGTGGGAATCCTGGGACCGGCCGGTGACCGGCCCGCCCGGGCTGTGGTTCCACGACCTGCTGCACGGCGACGGCACCCCGTACCGCGCCGGTGAGATCAACACCATCGCGGAGCTGACCGGCAGGCGCCGGCCCAGTTAGATCCGGACGGGCAGTGGCCCCGCCAGCTTCGACGGCCGGCACAGCACCGCCACCACAAGGGCCAGGGCCGCGCCGACGCCGAACGCGACGTAGACGTTCAGCAGGTCGGCAGTGCCGCCGAGCACCGCCGCGGCGATCGGACGGGAGCCGAGGAAACCGACCAGCCACAGCGCCATGATCCGGCCCCGCAACTCCTCGGGGGCGCGCTCCTGCACGACGGTGCTCAACCCGGTCATCGCGCAGCCGAAGCCGAAACCGGACACCACGAAGCCGGTGAACGCCAGCCAGGGCGTGAACCCGACCGCCAGGATCACGCTGCCCAATCCCAGCGTGGCCATTCCGATCGAGGAAACGGTGGCCGAGGCGATGCGGCCGCGCAGCAGCGCCAGCGCGGCCATGCCGACCGCGGCGCCGACACCGAACAGCGCCGACAACGCGCCGACCATCGAGGCGCCGCCGCCGAGCGAGTCGGCCATCGACGGGGTCAGCGTGATCGACGGATCGGACACGATGCCGACGGTCGTGACGGCGGCCAGCGCCAGCAGCAGCGGCCGGTCGCCGAGCACGTGACGCACGGCCACCCGCACCCGGTAGTCCGTACCGGAACGGCGCTCGGGTGGGGCGGGGAACCGCACGGCGATCAGGAACAGCGCGAACACCAGGTGCAGCACCGTACTGGCGGCGAACGCCGTCGCGGGGCCGGTGTGCGCGGCCAGGTAGGCGCCGGCGGCGGGACCCAGGATCCGGCCGATGGTCATCGGGAAGCTGTTGAGCGCCATCGCGGTCGGCAGTTCGCCGTCGCGGATCAGGGTCGGCACGATCGACTGCATCGCGGGCCCCCCGACGACGAAACCGAAGCCGACCAGCGTCGTGCCCAGCAGCACCGGAACCGCCGCGCCCATCCCGGTCAGCTCGGGCCGGAGGAACATCCAGGCGGCGATCGAACCCGATCCGGCCACGCAGAGCACGCGGCCGAGCAGGATCTGCCGGGCCGGGTTGCCGGTGTCGGCCCATTTGCCGCTGGTCGGGCTCAGGATCAGCTGCGGGGCGAACTGCACGACCCCGACCATGCCGACCATCAGCGCCGAGCGGGTCGCGTCGTACATCACGATCGCGGCGACGATGCCGTGCGTCCACACCGCGACGACCGCGAAGATCTTGCCCCAGAACAGTGTGCCGAAGACCGGGTCGAACATCAGGCCCAGCGCGTTGCGCGCGGGCAGTCTGGCGGCGGTGGCCTCGGCGGTCATCGGGCGGCCACGCTCTCGAAGCGGTCGGTGAGCCGGTCCAGGAGGGTGACGAGCGTGTCGACGTCGGCGTCGGGCCAGTCGGCGACGGTCCGGGCCACCAGGTCGCGCCGCCTGCCGGTCGCCGCGGCGAGCTCGGCCCGGCCCGCGTCGGTGAGCACCAGCGCGCACCGGCGCTGGTCGTCGGTGGCCGACGTCTTGGTCAGCAGGCCTGCGGCCACCGCCGCGGCGACGGATCTGCTCGCGGTCGAGTGGTCCACAGCGAGCAGCTCGGCGACGTCCCGCACCGATGCGCCGCCGTCCTGCCCGAAGCGCTGCACCGCTGCCAGCACCCGCCACTGCGGGCGCTGTCCGGCGACGTGGATTCGTGTCAGCAGATCGTCGAGCTGGTCGTAGCGGGACAGCGGCACCAAATATGCATAGCACACCGATGTATATGCCGACGAATCATCTTCGGCGCGCGGGCGCCGTCAGCGCACGTCCTTCAACGGGTCGTGGCCGATGGTCATCAGGCGCCTGCGCCAGTGGTCCTGCCCGGCTGTCGGTTCGAAGTCGGCGCCGCGCTCGGCGTGGATCCGCTCGACCACGTTGCGCATCACCCGCACGTCGTCCTCGGTGAGGTCGACCCGGCGCTTCTGCAGAATCGCCAGCACATGGCGGCCGGTCTCGGTGCCGGCGTGGTCGGGTAGCTGTTCGGCTTCCTCGTCGGCGGACCTGACGCGCAGCCAGTCCGCGAGCTCCCGCGACGTCATGTTCACGACCCGGTGGAACTCGTCCCAGAGCCCCTGTTCCACTTCGGCGTGGCCCATCCCGCACCTCCGTTGTCGTTGTCCGGCCGACTCGGCCCACCCGGCACGGCTACCCGAACTCGCCCCGACGAACCGTGTTTCGGCACCGCCGACAACTGGCTGCACTTCACGCCGGCGATCGTGATGGTGGGGCTGGTGGCGGTGTTCGGTCTCGCGGCTACCCGCGCCTCGGCACCCCGATCCGGGTCAGATCCTCAGCGATGACGAGGTCGCCGTCGAAGATCTCGCCGGCCTCGTCGCGGTGGGCGGCGGTGTCGGGGTAGCGCTGCGAGAAGTGGGTGAGCACCAGGCGCCGCACCCCGCAGGCGGCGGCCACCCGGGCCGCCTGGCGCGCGGTGAGGTGGCCGTGGCGGGCGGCCAGTTCGGCGTCGCGCTCCAGGAACGTCGCCTCGATCACCAGCATGTCGGCGCCGTCGGCGAGCTCGTAGACGGCGTCGCACAACCTGGTGTCCATGACGAAGGCGAATCGCTGTCCCCGCGGGGGCTCGGTGACATCCGAGAGCCGCACCGGGTGACCGTCGATGTGGATCACGCCGGCGCGCTCGAGCTCGCGGACGGCCGGGCCCGCGACGCCGAACCCTTCCAGCAGCTCCGGCGAGAACCGGTGGCCGTCGTCCTCGATGAGCCGGTAACCGATGGCGTCGACCGGATGGTCCAGCAGGCGTGCCTCCAGCCGGCCGAACGGGCCCTCGGCGACCACGCCCCCCACCGCGACGGGGCACTCCCGGATATCGGTGACGTCATGGAACACGCTGGCATGCCGCAGCCTGTGGAAGTGCTCGCGCCCGGACTCCGGGTAGTGAGCGTGGACGGGACGGGTCACCCCGTCCAGGGACAGCCGCTGGATGACGCCCGGCACGCCGAGGCAGTGGTCTCCGTGGAAGTGGGTGAGGCAGAGCCGGGTCACCGCCGAACGCCGGCACGCCGGCGAGCAGCATCTGCCGCTGTGTGCCCTCGCCGGGGTCGAACAGGAAGCCGTCGGCGTCCCAGCGCAGCAGGTAACCGTTGTGGTTGCGGTGCCTCGTCGGCACCTGGCTGGCGGTGCCGAGGACGATCAGTTCCCGACCGGACACACGCAGAACATTACGTTCGGATCGTCCGCGCTACGCGTCCTCGAGGGCCTCGCCGATCTCCTGGGCGATCCGGTTGTGTTCCTCGTGGCCCAACAGCAGCAGCTGGGGTGCGACCGTCCGCGGTGAGGATTCGGTCATTCGTTGCCTTTCGGTCATGGCGTGTTGGTCGTTCAGACGCCGGCGGTGTGGACCGTGGAAGCCGTGCCCGACTTCGATATCAGCGCCTCCTCCGAGTCGGTGTCGGCGCTGTCCCAACTGGTCGCCATACCGTTGCGCGAGGTGTACGCCGTGTTGTGGCGGCTGGGCGTACTCGACATCGACGAGTGAAACCGGGACAGGACCCGCGGCGCGACGACGGCGGCGGCGGTGGCGATCCCGGCGGTGCCCAGCGCCTGCGTCCACCCGACGGGCCCCAGCGGGGTGCAGCCCAGGAACTGGCTCACGCCCGGGGTGCTGATCAGCGCGCCCATCGTCACCAGTGATCCGGCCGCGGTGGTCACCACCAGCGGGCTGTGGGAATCGATGAGCGTCTGTCCGAGCTGGGTCGAGACGAGGGTGACCAGCGCCACGGTGGAGGCCCGCCGCGGTCGCAGCGAGAAGCCGGCCGTCACCCACGCCGCCGTCGCCGCCGCGGCGGTCGTGGTGCCGCGGATCGCAACGGTGCGCCACAGCGCGGCCTGATCGGGGCCCTTCCCTGAGCTGGGCCCCACACCGGCCGCCGGGCTGACGGCCAGCGCCGCCGCAGGCAGTGCGTCGGTCAGCATGTTGACCAGCAGGAGCTGGCGGGTGTTGAGCGGCGACCGGCCCGTCAGCGCCGCCCCGGCCACGGTGAACGCGACCTCGCCGGCGTTGCCGCCGAGCAACACCGAGACCGCGGACTGCACCCGGCGCCAGAGTTCACGTCCTTCCTCGACGGCCTCGGACAGCGCCTCGATCCGGCCGTCCAGCAGCATCACGTCGGCCGCGGTACGGGCCGGGTCGCTGCCGTGCGAGGCCACCCCGACGCCGACGGTGGCCGACCGGATCGCCGCGGCGTCGTTCGCACCGTCGCCGACCATCGCGCACACCAGGCCCACGCGTTCCAGGGTCTGCACCACCTGCACCTTGTGCTCGGGCGTCATCCGGGCGAAGACGACGTTGGCGCGCACCGCGCTTTCCTGGCTCCGGCGCGACATGGACTCCCACCGGGTACCGGTGATCACCTCGTCGGTGGTCACCGGCAGCCCGAGTTCGGTGGCGATCGCGGCGGCGGTGACCGGGTGGTCCCCGGTGACCAGACGCACACCGACCTGCTGGCCCTGCAGTGTCCTCAGCAGCTCCGCCGCGCCCTGCCGGGGCGTGTCGGAGATGCCGAGCAGCCCCGCCGGCGCGAGCCCGCGCCGGCAGAGCGCCGCGAAGGCCTTGTCGTCGGTGCGCGCGGCAGCGGCCTGTGCCGCGGTGACCGTGCGGCGCGCTACCGCGATGACGCGCAGTCCGGAGCCGGCCATCGCGCGGACCTGGCTGTCGGCCTCGGTGTGCTGTCCCCGGCAGGCGGCCAACACCACTTCCGGGGCGCCCTTGATCACCAGGTCCCTGCCCTGGATGCACGCGGAGAACGGCCGGCCCGACCGGAACGGCAGGTGGAATGCGTCGCCGCCTGCGCCGGGCGGGGTGCCTGCGGCCTCGACGACGGCGGCGTCCGTGGCGTGCTCGTGCCGGTCACCGTTCCTGGGCGGGGTGGCCTGCGCGGCGATGGACAGCACCTGGGCGTCGGTGAACCCGTCGGCCGGGGCGACGCGGCTGACCCGCAACCGGTTCTCGCTCAGGGTGCCGGTCTTGTCGAAGCACACCACGTCGACGCGGCCGAGCGCCTCGACCGACCTGGGACTGCGGACCAGCGCGCCGGCGCGCGACAGCCGCCGCGCCGAAGCCTGTTGCGCCAGCGTGGCCACCAGCGGCAGCCCCTCGGGCACCGCGGCGACCGCGACGGCCACACCGCTGGCGACGGCCTGCCGCAGCGGCACCCCGCGCAGCAGGCCCAGCCCGCTGACCAGACCCCCACCGGCCAGGCTGAACGGCAACGCGCGGTTGGTCAGATCGCGTAACTGCGTCTGCAGCCCCACCGCAGAGCCCTGCGCCGGCGCGATCTCCGCGGCGCGGCGCACCTGGGTCTGCGCGCCCACCGTGGTGACCACTGCGACCGCCGAGCCGGCGACCACGGTCGTCGACGCGTACAGCATGCACGTGCGTTCGGCCACCGCCGCCCCCGGTGTCGGTGCGGTTTCCTTTGCCACCGGCAGGGATTCACCGGTCAGCGCGGACTCGTCGACCTCGAGGTCGAACGCCTCGACGATGCGGCAGTCGGCGGGGACCACCTCGCCCGAGCGGACCTCGACGACGTCCCCGGGCAGCAGCCCGGCCGCGTCGACGTTCCGGTAGCCCCGGGACGCGTCACCGCCGGGCAGTAGCCGCGCGGGCGGGTCCTGGACCGCGAGCAGGCGGTGCAGCAACCGTTCTGCGCGAACCTGTTGGGACGCAGCCAGTATCGCGTTGCCGGTGAGCACCGAACCGACCAGGATCGCGTCGATCGGCGATCCGAGCAACGCGCTGGCCGCCGATCCCACGGCCAGTACCGGGGTCAGCGGATCGGACAGTTCGTCCCGCACGGCAGCCACGATCTCGCCCGCCAGCCGTAGCGGCGGACCGACCAGGTTGGCGACCGCGGTGGCCGAGGCGTCAGCTGTCGCCGCTATGCGCGAGCGGTGTTCGGAGGCAACGTGTTCCGGAGGTGGTAACTCCGCGCGCACCTGGTCGGCCGACATCGCGTGCCACTCCCGGTTGGGCGCGGGCGTCGGGGGACTGTCGGCCAGCGCCGCGCGGGCCAGCCAGAGGCCGGTGGCCAGGCCGGCGGCCGCACCCGCAGTCACCGGACCGGGACCGCTGCCGCGGACCCCGGGGATCATCAGAATCGCGCCCAGAATTGTTGCACTGGTGGATAATTCGACGCCGCGCCGACTCGCGCCGTGTGCGCGCGGGATTGCGTGCACGAGCCGCCAGGCGGAGTCGAGGTCCGGGACGAGCACGTCGGAACACCACGGCGGGCGCCGGCCCGCGTCCGGCAACCCGACGGCGAGATCGGCGGCCAGCAGCGCGTCGACCGCCCCGCCGGACAGCACCGCCACCGTGTGGCCCTCGGTCTGCAGCGCGAGCACGGTGTCGCGCAGCGCGTCGTCGATCGAGCCCGGCACCGGATACAGCTCGTCGAACGACGAACCCAGGTCGTCGAACTCGTCGCCGGCGACCGACACGGCCTGCAGATCCGCGCGCCGGATCTCACCGACCAGGCCGGCAGCCTGTGGGTGGTGGACGTGGCCGACGAGGACGGCGCCGGCGGGACGGCCGTTGCGGCGCGCCAGTACCGGTGCCGGAAGCTGATGCCATCCGGCGGTGAGAGTTCCGTCCCGGAGGTGTTCCTGAGCCCACTGCCAAGCCGCGGTCCGCTCGTGGTCGGCGACGTCACGCAGTCGGGCGACCCGCAACCGGTCGGTGAGCAGCACCCGAGGATCGACGACGACGGTGTCGATGCGATCGAGCCTGCGCAGCGAATCCGGTCGCAGGGTCAGCACATTGTGCCGATCGGCCAGCCCGCGGCCCAGCGTCGCGCAGAACACCTCGCGGGTGTTGCGTGCGGCCTTCGGCGCGGTGACCACCGCCGAGGTGGCCGCGGCGTTGACGTCGCGGGTCAGCAGCCCGACCGATGCAGTCGCGAGACCCTGTGCGACACCGCTGCGTTCGGCGTGCCGCTCGAGCGGGCCAGGAGGTATGGGACACGGCCGTCGGGGCCGGTTCCGGAAGTCGTCGGCGTCGGTGCGCCCGGTGAGATCCGGCGCCCGACGCTGCCAGGCCTGCTGGGCGGCGAGCAGTTCACCGACCTGGCTCAGGTGCCGGAAAAATTCGACGGCAAGCGAGGACGGGGACTGGGTGAGGGTGTACACCGAGGCCGCCGCGAGAGCCAGCGCGGTATCGGCGGTGTCCGGGCCGAGGCGTTCCTCGACGAGTCGGCGCAGGCGCGGTTGGTAGTCGATGCCGGCGACGACGCCGACCACGCCGGCGGGCAGCGCCGGCCACAGCAGAATCCGGCCCGCGGTCGCGATGCAGAATCCCGCACCGGTGGCCGCAGTGGCGATCATCCGCCCACCCAGCGCGACGGTGTCGCATGGCAGATCGGCCGGTGGCTCGGCCTCGGCGCCCAGGCGGTTCTCCGTCTCGGCGACCACGGCGCAGAGTTCCTCGACATCCGGCCCGGACGGCTCCATGATCACGATCACCCGCGACACCGACACGTTCACCCGGACCGACTGCACGCCCGGCACAGCGCGCAGTGCCGCGATCACCTCGTGCGCCAGCGTGGAGTCCGGATCGGCCGTCAGTCCGCGCACCTCGATCCAGCACCGGCCGTCGCGGCTCCAGCATCGCCGCCCCGGCGTTCCACCGACGAGTTCCCGCGCGGCGGCGCGCATCCCGCTCAGCAACTCAGGCGGGACCGGGACCGGTACGGCGCCGAGTACGGAACCGGCACCCGCGACGAGACGGTGAAGCAGCGAACTCACTTAGTGCGCCGCGAGGCGGTGGTCTTGCGTGCCGCCTTCACGGGCCGCGCCGCGGCCTTCTCGACCGGCGGCGACTCCTGTTGCTCCGGCGACGCTCCGTCCCCGCGGTGGCCCAGTTGGTGCATCACCAACGCGGCCCCGCCGACGGTGAGCAGCACCGGCCATTCGACCAGTCCCGCCGCGCCGATCGCGCCGAGGGTCAGCGCCGCCGCGGCGGAGGACCGGCTCCCGCTGCTCACGCCGGAACGCACCCCGGTCGCCACTCCCTGCACTGCGCCGACCGCCCCGCTGACCGCAGCGCCGCCGACGGCTCCCGCCGCCGCAGTGGTGGCGTCGGCCACCTTGGTGAGGCCTCGATAGGCCGTGGATATGGGATTCATCGGCACTCCTCGCATCCCGGACGCCGGGTATCGGCAAGTTTGGGATGCCCCGATTCCCCCCTGTTGTAACTACGAAGAGCGGCGGGTGGAGCCCGCGCTCAGGTGTGTGCGGGCGTGTTCGCGAACCGGTCGGTGATCGCCTGGCAGAACGCGTCGAGATCCTTCGGCGACCGGCTGGTGATCAGATTGCCGTCGACACAGACCTGCTGGTCGACCACGGTGGCGCCGGCGTTGCGAAGGTCGGTGCGCAGACTCGGGTAGGACGTCAGCGTGCGGTCGCGGACCACGTCGGCCTCGACCAGCGCCCACGGTCCGTGGCAGATCGCGGCGACCGGCTTGCCGGATCGGACGAAGTCGCGGACGAACGCCACCGCGGCTTCGCTGAGGCGCAGCTTGTCGCCGTTGACGGTGCCGCCGGGCAGTACCAGCGCGTCGTACTCGTCCACCCGCGCCTCGTCGACCACGCGGTCGACGGGGAACGTCCCCGCGGGCTCCAGATCGTGGTTGCGCGCATCGATCTCACCGCTCTGCACGGACAGCAGATCGACAGTGCCGCCGGCGTCCAGCACCGCGGCGCGGGGCTGTTCCAGCTCGACCTTCTCGACACCGTCGGCGGCCAGGAATGCGACTTTTCGGCCCTGCAGTTCTTCGGGCATGTCTTGACTCCTTTCGCTCCGTCGGCACCATTACCCGCTGACTCGCGATCGAATCCCGCGACCGGTCCGCGTACGGTCGGACCTATGACTGCCCAGCCCGACACCGACCGCCTCGACGCGGTCGCGCCAGGAGATCTCATCTCGTTGCCGCTGCCGGACGCACCCGCCGCCGAAGACCGCCAGTACAAGGTCGTGCACATCGACCGGCACGGCGCGTTGTCGGAGGAGACGATCCTGATGACGCTCGAAGCCGACGACGGACAGACGTTCGACGTCGAGTTGCCCGGCTCCACGGTCGTCACCCGCACGCTCGAATCGAAGTGGGAGTCACCGCAGAGCCCGACGCCGAACAAGGGGTGAGTGCGCCGGTTTGACCCGGAACGGCCCGTGGTATTGCCCCCGTGCGCCGCAACGCCGGTTGCGGACGCGGGAAGGAGACGCCATGAGGTGGACTCGGTTCGCAGGCCTCGCAGGTGCGGCCGTGCTGGGTGCGTTCGGCGCAGCCGCCGGACCGGGGGTGCCGGAAGCGTCGGCGCAGGGATGCCCGGATGTCGAGGTGGTGTTCGCACGCGGCACCGGTGAGGCGCCTGGGGTCGGTGGCGTCGGCCAGGCGTTCGTCGACTCGGTGCGCGCCCAGGCCGCGCCCCGCACGGTCGGCGTCTACGCGGTGAACTATCCGGCGGCGAACAACTTCGACGCAGGCCCGGCCTTCGCCCAGACCGTCGTCGACGGCATCCGGGACGCGTCGAACCGACTGCAGACCATGTCCGACATCTGCCCCGACACCCGCCTGGTGCTCGGTGGCTTCTCGCAGGGCGCGGCGGTGTCGGGGTTCGCCACCTCGGACCGCCTGCCGAATTCCGTGCCGGTCTCGGCGGTGCCTGCCCCGCTGCCGGCATACGTCGCCGACCATGTTGCCGCCGTGGTGCTCTTCGGCGCGCCCTCAGGTGCGTTCCTGCAGAAGTACGGTGCGCCGGCGATCTCGGTGGGCCCGCTCTACGCCGGGAAGACGGCCCAGCTGTGCGCGCCTGGCGACACCATCTGCGACGGCGTGCCGGACGGCGGACCGAACTTCGCCCATGCGCTCTACTCGGTCAACGGCATGGCGAACCAGGGCGCGGCCTTCGCGGTGAACCGGCTCTGAGCCGGCGGCACCTCACGCCCCCGCGGGCACCGGATACCGGTCGTTGACGTCAGCGTTGGTGTCCTTGCGCGCACAGTGCGCGCAGCAGAAGATGCCGTCGTCGGTCTCGATGCCGTGCCCGAGGATCCGGCACCCGCAGTGCAGGCACTCCGGGGCCAACTGCGACGCCGCGCACTCGACGCTGTCGAAGGTCGCCGTGCGGCCGTCATGGAACGTCACCGTGAAGGCCTTGTCGTAATCGTTGCCACATGTGTCGCAGATGCTCATGGCCGTCGGGTTCCCCCCGCGGGTCAGTGCAAACGTTTGGGCTCCGGGGAAGTGGGCATGAAAGATCCGTGACGAGCGCATACACCGAATTCGACGCCCCCGAGATCGGCACCGAGGTCTACCCCCCGCAAGAGGATTCGCAGCTGTTGATCGAAGCGGCGACCGCGGCGGGCGTACTGCCCGGAGCCCGGGTCGCGGACCTGTGCACCGGCAGCGGCGTGGTCGCCATCGCCGCAGCGGCCGCAGGCGCAGGCGAGGTGACCGCGTTCGACATCTGTCCGAAAGCCGTGCGGCGTACCCGGCTGGACGCGCTCGCGGCAGGGGTGGACATCGAGGTCCACCGTGGATCATGGGCTCGCGCTGTCGAATTCGGGCCGTTCGACGTGGTGCTCGCCAACCCACCGTATGTGCCGGTGGCCCCCGAGGTCGACGGTGAGCCGATCCCGGCCGTGGCGGGGCCGTCGCGGGCCTGGGACGCCGGGCCGGACGGCCGGATGGTGCTCGACCCGATGTGCGCGGCTGCGCCGCTGCTGCTCAACGAGGGTGGCACGATGCTGGTCGTGCACTCTGCGTGTGCGAACGTCCAGCGCACCCTGGCCGACCTGCGCGCGCACGGGATGCGCGCCGAAGTCGTTGCCCAGCAGATGATTCCGTTCGGTCCGGTGATGAAGGCCCGTGCGCCGTGGCTGATGCGGGCCGGGCTGCTGCCCCGCGGCAGCCGGCACGAGCGCATCGTGGTGGTCCGCGCGGACGCACCGTGACCGACATGCGGGTGGTCCGCGTCGTCCCCGGCGGGCCGGTGATGGTCGAAGGCCCGGTGTGCATCGAGTTGCCGGACGGAAGCACGGTGGAGTCCGACCGGTTCATGGTCGCGATCTGCGCGTGCCGGCGCTCGAAGACCTATCCGTTGTGCGACACCAGTCACCGGCGCAGGGCACGCGCCGGTGACGAGGCGTCCGAGCCCGCCCCCTCCGACTCAGTCCAGGGGGCGGCGCAGTGAGGACTTTCCTGCCTGCCAGCAATCCATGAGGTGATCGGCCAGCCGGTTCTCGACCAGGTCGAAGGCGCGGATGCCGAACACCACGTCACGGTCCAGTCCCGGTTCGCGGGCGACCAGGTCGCCGACCACATCGGTGCGCACCACCTGCTCGTGCACGGCGTCGGCTTCCACGTGCTCGGCATAGAACGCCCAGCAGTCCTGCGGTGCGCCCAGTCGCTTCAGCGCCTGCACCATACGGCGCGACCCGGGCGGGGACGTGACCTCGGTCGCGGCGAAATGTCCTACCGCGCAACCGCGTAGCCGCCGGTGCAGACCGAACATCGACATCAGGTTCACCACCGCCAGCGTCTCGGCGGGCACGTCGTTGAGGTAGCCGAGGTAGGAGGTGTCCAGCTCGGCGGCTCTCATCAGGTCGGCGAACAACTGCTGGTGCAGCCGCGCACCCTTGCCCGCGCCGAACTCGTCGAACTCGACCGCGACGAACGACGCCTTGGCCTGACCCGTCAGCCGGGGGATCGCCCACGCGTGCGGATCGCCCTCTTTCAGGTGGTACAGCGAACGGTGCGCGAAGTACTCGCGCATCTGCTCCCAGGTTCCCTTGTCGCGCAGGAAGTACGACGGGCCGCTGCCGTTCACCGGCTCCACGCACAGCTTGTCGAGCTCCTCGAGGGCCGACACGTCGGGCGCGATCTCACCGACACCACGGCGCACGTCCTCGAGGAACAGCTCTTCGAGGCGGCCGCGCAGATACAGCAGCCCGGGGTTCCATTCCCAGCCGGCGTCGACGCCGGCGAATCCGCGGTAGTGCAACTCGTAGCAGACGTAGAGAGCCAGTTGCAGGTCCAGACCGGCGGGATCGGCATCGGCCAGGGAGGTCTCCACCTTGGCCAGATATCGCAGCGGCGCGCGCTCGGCGAGTTGCTCGACGACGGACATCGAGATCGGTCCACGGGGTTCGGGCAATCGGGGTTCAACGAGCGTCGGCATCACGTCCGCGTAGTTACCCACGTGCGTCGGGGTCAAACCGGGGGTGACCGTCGTCTCGGGCGCGGCCCGGGTACCCGTTCTCCGCCGCGAAGCACACGTAATGCCGGGTTTTTCACATCGGGCGCCGAATCCGTTGGCGATCCGGAGGCCGGGGTAACCGAGATCGTGAGCGCATTCACTGCGCTGATGAATCAGAGACGATGCCAACTCTCAGACAAGGGGTGAATCGAGTACATGGCAGCACCGACCAGGACCTTCGAGTCCACCGAATCCATCAAGTCCACGCTGATCGCGCAGCTGCGCACCATTCTGGACCTGACCCACACCGAGATCCAGGTCGCCGAGACCAGGGTGTCGCAGGCTCGCACCGATGCGGTGCGCCGCGAACTGACCCAGAACGCCGAGAACGCCAGGATCCGCGCCGAAGCGGTCGAAAAGGCGATCCGCGAGCTCGGTGGCTTCCCCGACGTGATCGGGCCGTTCCTGGGCCGGGCCGCCGCGGCGGTCAAGGCGCTCACCGAGCAGGCCGAACCGTTCGACGAGGCACTGCTGGGCGACCTGGCGCTGGAAAACCAGCTGCTGGACCGGGCGCGCTACGTCAAGGCACTGGCTGTCGCCGCGAAGGAGCCGGGCGTCGAGGCGCTGGCCGGCTGATCACCGCGCACTCCGCGACGGTGGAATGGCTGACGACCGTGCTCGCCGAGGACGCGCTGGGCGGGCCGGCGGCGCTGCGCCGGACGCCGATGCAGGCCGCGGCCGGGCTGGCCGTGAAGCTGGCCAATTTGCCGTTCACCTGGTCCACCCGCCGCGCCGAGCGCGTCGCCGAGGCCATCCGGTCGGTCCGACCCGCGGTCGCCGACCTGGTCGAGCGCGGCTCGCACACCGGTGACGTCGCGGCCAAGGCTCTCGCCGGCGCCCGCGACGGCGCGCTGCAGGCCGCCGAGCGGATCACCCGCGAGCAGGGTGCCGAGGACGCGGCCGACGTGATCCACGCGGCCCGCGGCGCCACCGGCGTCCTGGATCCCGAGGAACTGCCGATCGCCGACTACGACGAGCTGAACGTCACCGACGCGGCGAACGCGGTCAAGGACCTCACGGATCCGGCCGACATCCGCACGATCGTGGCTTACGAGGAAGCGCACAAGAACCGCCAGCGCGTGGTGTCGGCGGCGCAGACCCGCGTAGCTGCCATCGCGCAGGAGGTCGTCGGCATCAACTGACGCCGCACGTCACACGGGCCGGTACGGGAATCCCCGTGCCGGCCCGGTTGCGCTCTGCTGCGGGGAGGGCTAGACCGATGTATGGAGTACGTCACACGCGGTGCGGACCCGATTCGGACCGGGCATCCCGGGGTCCGGCAGTGCGCACCGAACAAGGTCGGGGGTGACACGAGTGAGCGCTGGACCTGTTGACGGGCGTCCCGGGGTGGTGGTGACCGCGGTGGCGTCCACCACCGCGCTGGCCCCCGACGCCGAAGCCACCTGGGCCGGGCTGCTCGCCGGCCAGAGCGGGATTCGCGCCCTGGCCGCGCCGTTCGTGGCCGAGTTCGATTTGCCCGTAGGGATCGGCGGAGCGGTGAGCGAGGACTTCGACGCCGAGCTGAACCGCGTGGAGATCCGCAGGTTGTCGTACATGCAGAAGATGGCGCTGGTGCTCAACCGCCGGTTGTGGGCGTCGGCAGGGTCGCCGGAGATCGACACCACCCGGTTGCTGGTGTCGATCAGCCACGCGTTCGGCAGCACGCGCGATCTGGTCACCGCCTACGACGACTTCCGTTCCCGTGGAATGCGGGCCGTGTCGCCGCTGGCCGTGCAGATGCACATGCCCAACGCGCCTGCCGCGGCCGTCGGACTGGACCGTCAGGCCAAGGCCGGCGTGATCGCGCCGATGGCCGCCGACGCGTCCGGTGCCGCCGCGGTGGCCGAGGCGTGGCGGCTGATCACGCTCGGCGAGGCCGACGCCGCCATCTGCGGCGGGGTGGAGTCGAAGATCGAGGCGGTCCCGATCGCCGCGTTCCACAACCAGGGCCTGCTCGCCCACGACAACGACCATCCCGCCGCAGCGTGCAAACCGTTCGACAAGTCGCGTGACGGCATGGTCTTCGGTGAGGCCGGCGCGCTGCTGCTGCTGGAATCCGAGGAGCACGCGCGGGCCAGGAACGCGCCGGTGCTGGCCCGGATGCTGGGTGTCGGGGTCACCGCCGACGCCCATCACATGATCGAGGCCGATCCCGACGGCGAGCTGGCGGCCGCCGCGATCACCCGGGCGATGCGCACCGCCGGTGTGGCACCCGACGAGGTGGACCACGTCAACGCGCACGCGTCGGGGACGCGGGGCGGTGACCTGTCCGAAGCACGCGCGCTGCGGAAGGCCTTCGGCAGCCACAATCCGGCGGTGTGGGCCTCCAAGGCCGCGCTCGGGCATTCGATGGGTGCCGCGGGCGCGCTGGAGGCAGTGCTCACGGTGCAGGCGTTGCGCGACGCGGTGGTGCCGCCGACGCTGAACCTGGAAATCGTCGATCCGGAGATCGACCTCGACATCGTCGCCGGCGAACCGCGGCACGGGCCGCTGGGCTGCGCGATGAGCGGCACCTTCGGATTCGGCGGGCACAACGTGGCGCTGCTCTTCGGCGGCGTCTGATCAGTTTCCGCTGCGCGTCTCGGGCCGCTCGCCGCGGGTCAGCGGCGGAATGTGCTCAAGCGCGCCTGCCAGCCGGGCCAGTCCCGCCGAGAGCTGCTGCGCCGCAGTGCCGAGCGTGCCGCCGGTCCGGCGTGACAGCCGGTCGAGCCTGTCCCGGCTGCGGTCGATCAAGGTCAGTGGCGGCGCGGCCATGACATTGCCCGGAGGCCGGCGCGCGACCACCGGGTGCGGACGGGTCGGCGCGGTGCGGCGCACCGCCTCCCAGGCCGTGCCGAGCGCGACCAGCTGGGTCTGCGGCAGCGCGGCCTGCAGCCGCGGCAGCAGCACATCCTCCTCGTCGCGGACATCCTGGCGCAGCAGTTCGGCGATGCGGTCGAACAGGACGCGGTGCTGTTCCTCGTCGGGTCCGGTGCGCTCCAGTTCGGTGAACAGTTCGTTGATCTCCTGATGTTCGCGTTCGATCTCCAGCGTGAGCTGCTCGCCGTCCGGCAGCACCCGGCGGATAGCCGGCCACAGCACCGACTCCTCGGCGAAGGCATGGGGAAAGACCAGGCGGCACAGCCGGGTCAGCAGTTCCTGGCGGCGGGCGCCGTCGGCGGCGTTGACGGCCTCGATCAACCGGTCGAGCTCCACGTGGTCGCGCTTTTGGCGGACCAGCACGCTGCGTGGGCCGCCGAGTTGCTCATCGGTCTGCGTTGCGAGCGATTCCATGCCTGCGCGATAACCCGCCGCCGCGTGGTTAAACCACCGTGTTCGGCTGTCTACTCTCGAACGGTGACGATCTCCTACGACACCGGGTTGCGCGATCAGGTCCTGCAGCGGCTGGCGGGCCACACCCGCCGGACGGTGACCGACCCGGCCAAGCGCCACGCCGCCGTCGCGGTGGTTCTCGTCGACTCCGAGGTCGGCGAGGACCGGGTGGACCCGGCCCCGGTCGAGGACTGGATCGCCGGCCGCCCCATGCCCGAAGATCTCGACGGCCGCATGGTCGATGTGTCGGGCGGTGCGTCGTTCCTCCTGTGCCGCAGGGCCTCCCGTCTGTCATCGCATTCGGCGCAGTGGGCGCTGCCGGGCGGGCGGTTGGACCCCGGGGAGACCGTGGTGGACGCCGCGCTGCGGGAACTCGACGAGGAGGTCGGGGTGCGGCTGGCCGACAGCGCGGTGCTGGGTCTGCTCGACGACTATCCGACCCGCTCCGGCTACGTCATCACCCCGGTGGTGATCTGGGGCGGCGGCCGGCTCGATCCGCGGCCCGCGCCCGACGAGGTGGTCGCGGTGTATCGCGTCGGCCTGCATCAGCTGCTGCGCGAGGACTCGCCGCGGTTCATCACGATCCCGGAGAGTCCCCGACCGGTGGTGCAGATCCCGCTCGGCAACGACCTGATCCACGCACCGACCGGCGCGGTGCTGCTGCAACTGCGCTGGCTGTGTCTGGAAGGCCGGCACGACGCCGTCGACGAACTCGAGCAGCCGGTATTCGCCTGGCGGTAGGGCCCCAGCTGCGGCCCGCCGGGGCAGGAAAACGGTGACGCCTCTCGCATATCCGTTTCGGAGAGTGCCGTCGGCGGGTAGTAGAGACCTCGACAGCGAACTACTGCGAGACGGATACCACGCATATGACCTCCATCGGGCACAACGGACGACACCGGCGCACGCGCCGACACGGCCAGCTCAGGTACCGTCTGACCACGGTTTCTCTGATGGGTGCCGGCGCAGTCGCGGGCTGGCTGTGGACCTCCGCGATAGCGCAGCCGGAGGCTCCTCCCGCGGCGCAGCAACCCCCTGCTGGGGCACCGGCCCCCGCCCCGGCTCCGCAGCAGATCCAGCAGGTGGGCCAGATCATCTCCGCCACACCCAATTCGCTGACGACGAGCACGCCCGACGGGCAGACCACCACGTTCCGTATCACCGCCGACACCACCCGGATCGGGGCGCCGGCAACGAAGAGCCACGTCGTGGTGCTGGGTGTGGTGCACGACGGTGTGCCGGTGGCCACCGCGGTCGCCGATCAGAACGCCATCGGTCCGAACGGCCCGCCGATGGACTACGACCTTCCCGCTTAGAAACCTGCCGGGTGACCTCAGCTGTACGGCGGCGTGCTGCGCCACTGCTCCAGTGCGTCGGCCAACCCGGTGGCGAGCACGGGCAACTGCGGGACCAGCGTCACGCATCCGACGAACTGGAGCCGCCGCGCGCAGTCCATCACCCGGCGGATCTCGGGGTCGGTCACCCGTAGCCCGAGTTCCCTTGCCGCATCGTCGTATTCGGCGATCTCCGCCGGATCCGTCAGCGCGACATCCCATTCCACCGGGCCGCACGTGATGTCCTCGAAGTCGGCGAACTTGACCCCCGTCGAGGTCCGGATCACGTTGTGCGACGGGCCGTCTCCCTGCACCGCCTGCACCGGCACGCCGGGAAACGCCGACTCGAACGCGTCCCGGTCCGCCAGCACTGCGCGCAGCTTCTCGAATTCGGTGTGCGCGCGATCGACGTCGGCGACGGTCAGCCCGTCGGCTGAGCCGAGCGCGCCGAGCATGTCCGGCAGCCCGTCGTTGAACGGCGTCAGGAACGGCAGCTCGGCGGGATAGCCGGCCAGCGCGCGGTGCAGCTCGGCGCTGTAGGACATGGCCACGCCGCGGTAGGCCTCGTGGTCGGGTGCGACGTCGGCCAGCTCCCAGAACGTCATGGAGAACCCGTCACGGCGGACGGGGGAGCGCGGGACCCGCGGCGACGGTGGGACCACCGGGACACCCTGGTGGTGCAGCCAATCCACGACGTCGAGTTCACGTTGCTGGCGCGCGGCTTGGCGGGCCGGGTCAGTGCCGGAGGTGAGCACCACCGGAATGCGGGCGACGACCGGCTCGGGCACGAGATGCACGACGACGGAGAACACGTCGTGCAGCACCTCGCCGCGCTCCACGGCAAGCCCGAGGTCGCGGGCGGCGTGCACTGCGGCGGCCACCGCGCGGCGGGTGCGGTCGCTGGTCATCGGTGATATCGCATACCGGCCAGCACACCGTCGCGATCGACGGCGTCGGCGTCTTCGTCGGCATGGTCGAACGCGCGACCCCGGCGCTCGGCCCGGGGGCTGCCGCTGAACAGGCCCGAATCGGCCTGAGATTCTGCGCGCAGGGCCGCCGTGTGGTCGATGCGGCCGCCGTCGCGCTGGTGCTCGATTCGCTTACGGGGCAGCGCGCCCGGATTGGTGCGCTGCAGCCACGAGACCATCCCTTCGCGGATGTCGCAGCGCAGGTCGAACACCGCGCCGGCGTTGGGCGCGCTGAGCAGGATGCGCACCCGGACCAGGCCGTCGACGGCGTCGGTGACCTGCAGGACGCCGACCCGGCCGTCCCATTTCTCGTTCGCGTGCAGCATGCGGTCCAGCTCGGCGCGCATCGCGTCGAACGGGACCGTGAAATCCACGTCGAGCTCGACGGTGCCGAGCAACTCGGTGGCGTTGCGGGTCCAGTTCTGGAACGGGGTGTTGGTGAAGTACGTGCACGGCAGCACCAGCCGCCGCTCGTCCCACAGGTGCACGACGACGTAGGTCAGCGTGATCTCCTCGATGCGGCCCCATTCGTCCTCCAGCACCACCACGTCGCCGACGCGGATGGCGTCGGAGAACGCGATCTGGATACCGGCGAACACCGATCCGAGCGAGGTCTGCGCGGCCAGGCCGGCGACCACCGTCAACACACCGGCCGAGGCGAACAGGGTCTTGCCGATGTCGCTGAACGCCGGGAAGGTCATCAGCGCCGCGGCCATGCCCAGCATGACCACCACCGCGACCACCAACCGCCGCAGTACGGTCACCTGGGTCTTGATCTTGCGGCGGTGCCGGTCGGCGTCGGTCAGCCCTTCGTCACCGCCGGCGAACCGGGCGATCACCTGGCGTTCGGCCACCCGGATCAGGCTCACCACCACCCAGGTCAGCATCGCGATGAGCGCGATGACCAGCGTGTGGTCCAGCCAGCCGCGCCAGGCCTGCGCGTCGGTGGTGCGGGTGACCGCGGCCGAGGCCGCGATGACCACCAGCGTCGCGCGCAGCGGCATCCGGGTCAGGTGTGCAACGTCGGCCAGCACCGCGCTTCGCCGGCCCAGTCGTTGCAGGAGCCAGGACACCGCCAGGCCGAGCCCGTAGGCGAAGGCCACGGAGCCGCCGATCCAGGCGGCGGTGACGGCGAGATGAGTGGCAGAGGTCAATTCGATCGCGTCGTCCATCACCGTGGTGCGTTCCCTTGCGAGCAAAAGGGAAACCGTCGGCGCGCGTGATACCGCCGATTGGGATTCAGCTCACAGTGCCTTGGCAACCTTGGCCTTGATCTTGTCGGGCAGCGCGTCGGCGACCGCCAGCGCGGGCAGCAGCGCCCGCTCGCCCATCATCGCCCGGAACACGGTGCCGATCGTCACGGTGTGGTCGGGGCGGTCGACCACCTCGACGCGGTCGCCTGCCCGGACCGTGCCCGGCTCGATCACCCGGAAGTACGCGCCGGGCAGGCCGGCGGCGGTGAACGTCTTCATCCACCCCCGGATGCCGAGCCAGGTCGCGAACGTCCGGCACGGGGTCCGCGGGCTGGTGACCTCCAGCAGCAGCCCGTCGTCCCCGACCGCCCAGCGCTCCCCGATCAGGCAGGCGGACAGGTCGACGCCGGAGGTGGTGATGTTCTCCCCGAACATGCCGTTGGTCAGCTCGCGACCCAGCTGGTCCGCCCAGTGGTCGAGGTCCTCGCGGGCGTAGGCGTACACGGCCTGGTCGTCGCCACCGTGGTACTTGCTGTCGCACACCGAGTCGCCGACCACGCCGCTGCCGAGCCCGCCCTTGCGCGGGCCGGGGGCGCGCACGGCCAGCGGTTCGCTGCTGGGCCGCTTGTCGATGCCGGAGCGGCGCGAGCCGAGGTCGATCGGGGAGGTCGCGGTGTTCACCGTCAGGACCGATGCCATACCGACAGCTAACCAGCCGCTACCGGCGGGCTATTCCGTCGGCGGTCACAGGCCCGCCGGATAGTCAGGCACGTCCACGGCGTAGCGGTGCAGCACCTCCAACGGCACCACGTCCAGGGTGCGTTCGTGGGTGCAGGCCAGCACCACCGGGCAGGCGAACCCGTCCTGGTGGGCGCGCAGCCAGTTCAGCGCGGTCACACACCAGCGGTCGCCGGGCACCAGGCCGGGAAACCGGTAGGCGGGCATCGGTGTGGACAGGTCGTTGCCGATCGAGCGCTGGTGGCTGAGGAACTCGGCGGTGACCACCGCGCAGATGGTGTGCCTGCCGAGGTCCTCGTCGCCGGTGCTGCAGCAGCCGTCCCGGTAGAACCCGGTCATCGGTTCGGTCCCGCAGGGCTCCAGCGGGGCGCCAAGAACGTTTCGGTCGGACATCGGCTCAGTATCGCCGAGTCAGATGCTCAGCCTGCGGTAACGCTGAAGCCGCCGCACGCCCTGCGCCGGGGCGGCGCCCGGCACCGGCGTCAGCGCCGCGGTCAGCCGGTCCCGCACCGCGTCGGTGTCCAGGCCCATCCCGATCGCGACCAGGCTGTTGGCCACCGCGGTCGGCGGCGCGACCGCGACGTGCACCGTCGGCCCGACCACGTTCACGCTGTAGATGCGGGTGGAGGTCCGGTAGCGCACCGCGATCGTGCCCTTCATCCGGTACACCCCGGCCGGCGGCTCCTCCAGCAGGCCGATGACCGCGCCGGGATCGACACAGCCCTGCGCGGTCACGGTCACCGCGTCCGCGTGGGTGGAGTCATGGGTGTGGTGGTCGTGCGGGGCGGGTTCGGGATCGGACCACAGTTCGCGGAAGGTGAGTTGCCCGACGTGGTCGGTGTCCGCGGCGACGTCGTAGAGCAGTGCGGGATCGACGCGGCCGGCCGTGACGCCGACGACGTAGGCGTGCGGATTGAGTTCGCGCACCCGGCCTTCGATGCGGTCGAGCGCCTCGGCGCGCTCATCCTCGGGAATCTGGTCCAGCTTGTTGACCACGACCAGGGTGGCCGCGGCGTAGCGCGCCGGCGGCGTGGCGTCGCGGTCCACGGTGTCGAAGTGGGTCGCCGCGTCGAGGACGTCGACCACACCGCCCGGACGGATCCCGTCCACGCCGCTGAACCGGATGATGCGCGAGACCGCCACCGGGTCGGCCAGCCCGCTGGCCTCGACGATGATCGCGTCCAGTTTCAGTCGGGGGTCGGCCAGTCGGGCCAGCGCGACGTCCAGCCCGCCCTCGTCGGGCAGGCAGCAGATGCACCCGCCCGCGATCGACGCGGGCTCGTCGATCTGACCTGTCACCAGGCCCGCATCCACGTTGAGTTCGCCAAAGTCGTTGATGACCACGCCGATTCGAGCGTCGGGGCTGCGTAGTACGTGGTTGAGAAGCGTCGTCTTGCCCGCACCGAGGTAGCCGGTCAACGCGATCACGGGTATCGGCTGCACAGCTCGGCAGGCTACCCGGCGCCGGTGTCGGCTGACGACCCGCGACACCGTCCGAATGTGAGTAGCATTACACCCGCACCGCTTTCGTCGGCGCAGTGGGGGGATCAGTGCAGGGAGGGACAGGTAGCCGCGTCGACGGCGGCACGGGCACGCTCGACGGCCCCGGCGACCTTCGTGCGCTGACGGCCCTGTTGCGGATCTCCGAGGCCGTGTCCCGGGCCGACCACCTGGACGAGGTGCTCGAGGTCATCGCCGGACAGGCCATGGCGGTACTGGGCGCGGCGTCGGTGTCGATCTGCAGGGCAGAACTCGACCGGGATGCGGCCCGGGTAATGATCAAGCTCGGCGATCCTGCGCCGTCGGAGTGCGAGCTGGCCGCCCCGGTGGTGGTCGGCGGGGTGACGTGGGGCGAGATCTCGGTGACGGGCGCCGGCGGCCGGCGCTTCGATGGCCGCGATGCCGAACTGCTGCACGAGATCGCCGCGCACACCGCGGTCGCGGTCAGTCGCTCCGAATTGCTGACCACGGTGTGGCGTTACGCGTTCGAGGATCCGCTGACCGGCATCGCCAACCGGCGCGCGATCGACCGGCGGATGAGCGAGATCGACTGGTGCACAGGTTATCCCGCAGCACTGATCTGTGACCTGGACGGCTTCAAGCGAATCAACGACCGGGACGGGCATCCGGCCGGAGACCGGCTGCTCCGTGGGGTGGCCCGTGAGCTGCACCGGCTGACATCGGCGATCGACGGTGCGGTGGCCGCCCGGTTGGGCGGCGACGAGTTCTGCGTGCTGCTGCCCGACGCCACGCTGGCCTCGGCGCAGGTCTTCGCGATGGACGCTACCGCGGCCATCCGCGCCGACGTGACCTCCGAGGTCACCGTGTCCTGGGGTGCCGCGGTGGCCGGCCCCGAGATCGGTGACGGTGACGCGCTTCTGGCTGCCGCCGACGCCGCGTTGATGGAGGCCAAACGTCAAGGGCCCGCGCACTACAGCACCGCTGAACCCGGTCCGGAGGCACCGGCCGCACTGAACCGCCGGGTCACCGAGGCCCGCCCTCCGCTCGACCTGCTGCCCGGCATGGTCGTCGAAATGTTCTCGCAGCACAGTGATCTGACCGTCGCGACGGCGATGGAACTGCTCGTGATGCAGGTGCAGCTGGTCACCGGCGTCGCGGCGTGGGCGGTGTCGGAGCACGCCCCCGGCAGTGCGGCGTTACGGACGGTGCGCAGTGTCGACAGCGTGCACCGGGACGAATCCGGGCTGCGGGTGCTCACCGATCTCGGGCCGTCCACCTACGAGCTGGCCCGATACCCGACCTCGGCCCGCGCGGTGACGGAGGGCTCCACGTTCGTCGCGGCCGTCGACCTGGCGGACTCCGATCCCGCCGAGGTGGCGCTGTTGGCTCGGCTCGGCTACGCGGCGGTGCTGGGTGTCGGCGTGCTCGCAGGCCACAGGAACTATCTGCTCGAGTTCTTCTCGCACGACGGGCATCACGAGCTGGCCCGGATCGGCCCGATGGTCGAGGTTCTCGGCGCCTACTGCGTGTCCCGGCTCAGCGGAAACCCGCCGTCCCGCCGTCGACCATGATCGTCTGTGCGGTGACGTACGAGGACTCGTCGCTGAGCAGGAAACACACCACGGGCCCGATGTCGGTGCCGACGTCGCCGAGCCGCCCCATCGGCACACTGCGCAGGCTCCGCTCGTAGGCTTCGGGCGCCATCTCCCGCCACGCCCGGACGCCGTCCGACTCGGCGAACGGGCACACCACGTTGACCCGCACGCCGTCCCTGGCCCACTCCATCGCTGCGGCTTTGGAGATCCCGCGGATCGCCTCCTTGGCACCGGCGTAGGCACCGAACTTCGGTTTGCCCAGGGTGCCTGAACCGGAACCGAGGTTGACGATGCTGCCGCCGCCGTTGCCCGCCAGGGTCGGGTACGCCGCCTGCATCAACTCGAAGGTGGCCCGCGGGCCCGTGTCGAAGACCAGGTCGTAGTCCTCGCGGGTGATGTCCTGGAAAGGTTTCGGTTCGTTGGTGGCGATCGCGTTGTTCACCAGACCGTGCACGGTGCCGAACGCGTCGACCGCGGCGGCCACGATGCGCCGTGCGCAGTCCCGCTCGCGCAGATCCGCCACCAGCGGACGCACCGAAGGCCCCAGCTGGTCGGCCGTCTCACCAAGCAGTCCGGCGTCCCGGTCCACCGCCAGCACCGACGCCCCGCGCTCGACCAGCGCCGACGCGATGCCCTTGCCGACACCCCGCGCCGCACCGGTGACGATCACCGTGCGGCCCTCGAGCAGTGTCACCGGAACGCGGGAGGTCACGCCCGTCACGGTAAGGCAGGCAGCTGGTTTTTGACGACCACTCCGTCCTTGACGATGACCGCCAGGTTGGCGCTCGGGTCGCCCAGCAGGGCCAGGTCCGTGGTGGGATCCCCGTCGACGAGCAGCACGTCGGCCCACGCGCCCGGTGTGATCTCGCCCAGCCGGGCGGCTTTGTACGGGTCGCGTTCGCCGGCGAGCCGGAACAGTTCGGCGTTGCCGGAGGTGAGCAGCCGCAACGCGTCGACGGTCGTCATGTACTCGCCGAGGCGGACGGCCATCGCGCTCTGCAGGTCGTCGTGTTCGGGTTCGAACAGCAAATCCGTTCCCCACGCGACCTTCACGCCGTGCTTGGTGGCCCAGCCGTACAGCTGGTCGGTGCCCGAGCAGATCTCCCGGTTCTTCTCGGCGCTGTCGGGATTGAGGAAGCTGTGGTCGTGTTCGGCGAAGGGCTGCGTCGACAGCCAGACGCCGCGCTCGGCGAGCATCGCGATGGTGGGTTCGTCGGCGAGATGTCCGTGCTCGATGGACTTCACACCGGCCTCGACCGCGCGTCGGATCCCGGTCACGTTGTACACGTGGGTGGCGACGTAGGTGCCGTAATCCTCGGCGGCCTGCACCGCGGCCCGTAGCTCCGGCTCGGTGAACTGCACCGTGTAGAGCGGGTCGTACAGCGACGCGGCGCCGCCGCCGACCATCAGCTTGATCTGCGAGGCGCCCAGCTTCAGCTGTTCGCGGACCGCGGCCAGCACCCGGTCGGCCCCGTCGGCTACCCGCATGAAGCCGATCTCCTCGGCGCGGGACTCGTTGCCGCCCAGGGCGGTTGGTGTCTCGTAGACGAAGCCGAAGTCTCCGTGGCCGCCGGTCTGGGAGATCGCGGCCTGGCTCGGGTAGATCCGCGGACCGAGCTCGGGCCTGGCGTCGATGACCTTTTTGATGCCGACGGTGTCGCCGGCCATGTCACGCACGGTGGTGAAGCCGCGCAGCAGCGTGTCCTTCGCCGCGGCCAGGGTGGCCGCGGCCAGTTGCGTCTGCGATCCCATGGCGAGATCGAGCAGCGTATTCGCCATCCCGACGAGGTGGATGTGCGCGTCGCTCATGCCGGGCATGAGGGTGCGCCCGCCACCGTCGAGCACGGTGGTGTTGTCGGTCTCCGCCACCGGCGACGTCTCCACCGCGGCGATGGTGCGTCCCTCGATCAACACGTGGCCGTCGATCACCCGGTCGGAGAGACCGTCGAAGATTCTCACGTTCTTGATCAGCAGACGTCGTCCCGTGGAACCGGCCTCAGCCATCGTGGCTACCTCCTCGTGTTCCGCCACACGTTAGCTGAACAGCACGGAAGGGCCGGGCCCCTGGGGGCCCGACCCTTCCGGAGAGACGGTGTTACTCAGTCAGTCAGCTCATGCGGCGTCAGCTCACGGCGCGGGAATGGTGGCGCACCCGATGCCCGGGATACAGCCGGCGGCGCCGTCAGGTCCGGCGGTGCCGGACGGACCGCCGGGGATCGCGCCGCTGGCGCCACCCGGTCCGGCCGCACCTGCGGGACCGCCGGGGATGACGCCGGACGCGCCGCCGGGACCGGCTTCACCTGCGGGACCGCCGGGGATGACGCCGGAGGCGCCGCCGGGACCGGCCTCACCTGCGGGACCGCCCGGGATGGCGCCGGCAGCGCCGCCGGGGCCTGCGGTGCCGTTCACCGCGCACGGCGTGCCGTCCGGGTTGAAGCACGGGGGAGGCGCCGGCTGGGCAAACGTCAGGGGCGCAGTTGCGATCGCCGTCGCCGCAGCGCCCGCAAAGAGGAACGAGCTGATGATTCGCGGGGTTGAGGTCTTGTTTCGCATGACAGGAATGTTGCCGGGCAGGGGGGAATCGAAACCACCCAATTTGTGACCGTGCTCCCGCGGTCGCATCAGCACTGGTCGGCGCGGTGGCATGCTGGCCCAATGGGATTGGTCATCAGACTGCTCGAGTTGATGCTCGTGCTGGTGCCGCTGATCGGCGCGGTCTACGCCGCGTTCCGGGGGTTCACCGCGCTGCGCGGACGCCAGTCCGGTCCCGTCGCCCAGCCCGCCGAGATCACGCAGGCCGGCGACCCCACGGCGGCGCAGCGCAGGGTGATCCGCCGCGCAATCGAGGAGCACGACCGGACGGACACCCGGTGGCTGGAATACGAACTCGACGTCGCCAAGGTGCTGGACTGCCCGATGATGACGGACCTGCGTGATCCGCTGACCGAGCGTTTCCACCGGGCGAAGCTGCGTGTCGATTTCCTGCGGCCCGCGGACGTCGCCGACCTCGTCGACGACCGCGACGCCACGCGCGACTACCTGGGCGCGGTGCAGGAGTACGTCACCGCGTTCGACATCGCCGAGGCGGAGGCGTTACGGCGCAGGCGCTCAGGATTCACCGGCGAGGAACAGCAGCGCCTGGCCCGGGCTCAGAGGCTGCTGCGGACGGCCGCCGATTCGGCTGCCACGCAACAGGAACGGGAGCGCGCCTACCGGCTGGCACGGCGCGAACTCGACGGGCTGCTGGTGCTTCCCGAACGTGCCCGCGCCGCGCTCGAGCGGGGGATCAGCGGCGAACTTGGTTAACCGTTGTCCAGCGCCGCGTCGGCCACGTCGAGGGCACGGTCGAGCAGTGCGAGCCCTTCGCGGGCCTGCTCGTCGGTGATGATGCACGGCGGCACCACGTGGATGCGGTTGTAGTTCGCGAACGGCAGCAGGCCGAGCTTCTTGCACTCGCCGATCACCGAGTTCATTGCCGCACTGGAACTTCCGTACGGCGCCAGGGGCTCGCGGGTGTCCTGGTCGGCGACGAGTTCGACCGCCCAGAACACCCCGGCGCCGCGCACCTCGCCGACGCACCGGTGCCGTGCGGCGATGTCGCGCAGGCCGGGGCCGATCACCTCGGCGCCGACGCGGGCCGCGTTCTCGACGATGCCCTCCTCGGCCATCGCATTGATCGTCGCCACCGCGGCGGCGGTCGCCAACGGGTGCCCCGAGTAGGTCAGGCCACCGGGGTACGCGCGGTGGGCGAAGGTCTCGGCGATGGCGGGGCTGATCGCCACACCGCCGAGGGGCACATACCCGGAGTTGACGCCCTTGGCGAAGGTCAGCAGATCGGGGGTGACGTCGAAGTGGTTGATGGAGAACCACTTCCCGCTGCGGCCGAAGCCCGCCATCACCTCGTCGGCGATGAACATGATGCCGTACTCGTCGCAGAGTTCGCGCACGCCGGCGACGTAGCCGGGTGGGGGCACCATGATGCCCGCGGTGCCCGGGATCGACTCCAGGATGATGGCCGCGATGGTGTTCGGGCCTTCCATCCGGATGGTGTCGTGCAGATGCTTGAGCGCGCGCTCGGATTCCTCGGCCTCGGTGGTGGCGTGGAACTGCGACCGGTACAGGAACGGGCCGAAGAAGTGCACGACGCCGGCGTTGCCGTGGTCGTTGGGCCAGCGGCGGGGGTCGCCGGTGAGGTTGATCGCGGTCTCGGTGCCGCCGTGGTAGGAGCGGTAGCGCGACAGCACCTTGTAGCGGCCGGTGTGCAGCCGGGCCATCCGCACCGCGTGCTCGACGGCGTCGGCGCCGCCGTTGGTGAAGAAGATGGTGTCCAACTCGCCGGGGGTGCGCTCGGCGATCAGCCGGGCCGCCTCCGAGCGGGCGTCGTTCGCGTGCTGGGGGGCCACGGTGCACAACTTCGCGGCCTGCTCGGCGATCGCGGCCACGACCTTGGGGTGTTGGTGCCCGATGTTGGTGTTGACCAGCATCGAGGAGAAGTCGAGCAGTTTGTTGCCGTCCCCGTCCCACACGTGGCAGCCCTCGGCGGCCACGATCGTCATCGGGGAGATCTCGGCCTGCGCGGACCAGGAATGGAACACGTGGGCGCGGTCCAGTTCATAGGTGCGGGCGGCCTCTTTGCGGGCGGCCTCGACGGTCAGTCCGTTGGGCAGCAGGCCGGTGTCGTCCAGCGTTTCGTTGAGCACAGGGAAACGGTAGATGCCCAAGCTGGGAAGCGACAATTAAGATCCCGGACCTGCAGGATTCGCAGTCGGCGGGCTACGCCTCGACCGCAGTCTCGAGTTCGGTCAGCGCCTCGCCGGTGTACACCGCCAGCCGCTGCAGGCTGGGCAGTCGGTCGCGACAGCCGACGAAGCCGAGGTTCACGGTGTCGGCGTAGCTCTGCAGCGTGATGTTCAGCGCCATGCCGTGGATCGGTATCGACACCGGATAGGTGGCTTCCAGTCGGGAGCCGTTGAAGTACAAGCGCTCTCGCGGACCCGGCACATTGGACACCACGAGGTTGAAGGTGTGCGGCCACGGCGGGTTCACTCCCGTCAGGGCGCCGGCGATCTGACCGCCGGCGCGAGCAGCGCCGCGCTGTAGGCGATGATCGCGGCCGGGGACATCGTCTGCAGTTGTGCCTTCGCCGCCCGGGTGGCCGTGGTGATGCCCGACAGCCGTTCGACCGGGTCCCCGATGTCGGTGCCCAGCGGCGCCAGCATCGCCCCCACCGAGTTGCCGCCGCCCTCGTCCCCTTTCGGCCGGACGTTGACGGGCATCAGCGCGATCAACGACCGGTCCGGCAGTTCGTCGAGCTCGGCCAGGAACCTGCGAAGCCCACCGCCGATGACGGCCAGCGCGACGTCGTTGATGGTCGCGCCCTCGCGCGCGCTCACCTTCTTGAGCCGGTCGAACTCGTACTGCTGAGTGGCGAATCGGCGGTTGCGGGTGATCCGCGCATTGAGGATGCTGTGCGGCGCCGACGCCGAACCGGAGATGCTGCCGTAGTCGCCGTCACGCCTGAGCTGGGTGTTTACCAGCGCCGAGGCCAGATCCACCGCAGCGCTGACCCCGCCGGTCACCGCCGAGCCGACCCCGCCGATGGTCCGCAGCGCCGTCGTCAGCGGATTGGTGGGTGCGCCGGCCTCCCGTCTGGTCCGCTCGGGCATCGGGATGTTGAAGATCATCCGGCTCTCCCGGGCGCTCGGATCGGGGGACAGGCTGCGCCCCAGCATCCGCATCGCGGTGTAGCCGTCGACGAGCGCGTGGTGGATCTTCAGGTACAGCGCGAACCGCCCGTCCTCCAGGCCTTCGATGAAGTGCAGCTCCCACGGCGGCCGGGTGAGGTCGAGATGATTGCTGTGCAGCCGGGACACCAGAATGCCCAGCTCGCGCTCGTCGCCCGGGCTGGCCAGCGCCGAGCGCCGGACGTGGTAGTCGAAGTCGAAGTCCTCGTCGACCACCCAGCTGTGCAGCGGGCTGTACTGGAGCCGCGGGTTGGCCAGCTTGCGGTTCCACGGAGCCACCACCTCGTGGCCGCGGGCGTCGTCGATCAACCCGCGCAGGAAATCCGGCGACGCGCCCGTCGGCGGCGTGAACGGCATCAGCCCGCCGACATGCATCTTCGAGCTCGACGTCTCGCCGTAGATGAACATCAGATCCTGGAGTCCCAGGCGGACGGTGTCGGCGCTCACGGAAGGAACGCTACGCCGGGTGTGTCATGTCCCACAGAATGTTCGGAACGAGGCGCTGAACTCCTTCTCGCCGGGCTGTGCGTACCGCTCCAGTCCGGGCCGCTCGTCGTACGGCGAACTGATCGCGTCGAGCAGCCGGCGTAGCGGGTCCAGGTCGCCGCCGGTGGCCGCGGTGAGCGCTTCCTCGACCAGGTGGTTGCGCGGGATGTAGACGGGATTGACGCGGTCCATTACCGCGGCGTTGGGACCCAGCGCGCGCCAGCGCGCCAGCCAGTCGTCGAACGCGGCGAGGTCGATGAACTCACCGCGCGCCGGTTCGGCGTCGCCGCGGGCCGCGGCGGCCAGCTTCCGGTAGAACGACGTGTGGTCGATCTGGCTCTGCTGCATCTGGGTCAGCAGGGCCTCGATCAGCGGGTTGAGGTCCTCGGTCGACGCGGACGGGACACCCAGCTTGGCGCGCATGCCGTCCGTCCAGGCCGTCTCGTAGAGCTCCTGGAACGCCCCCAGCGAGGCTTCGGCCTTCTCGATCGCCCGGCCGGTGTCCGCGTCGAGCAGCGGCAGCAGGGTTTCGGCGAACCGGGCGAGATTCCACAGCGCGATCGAGGGTTGATTGCCGTAGGCGTAGCGGCCCCAGCTGTCGATCGAGCTGTACACCGTGGACGGGTCGAACGCCTCCATGAACGCGCACGGCCCGTAGTCGATGGTCTCGCCCGAGATCGTCATGTTGTCGGTGTTCATCACGCCGTGGATGAACCCGGCCAGCATCCACTGCGCGACCAGCTGCGCCTGCGCCGCGCTGACCGCCTCCAGCAGCGCCAGATAGGGGTTCTCGGCCTCGGCCGCCGACGGGTGGTGGCGGGCGATCGCGTGGTCGGCGACGCGGCGCAGCAGGTCGGTGTCGCCCTTCTGCGCGGACACCGACGCCGCGTACTGGAAGGTGCCGACCCGCAGATGGCTGGCGGCCACCCGCGCCAGCACCGCGCCGGGCAGCGGGGTCTCCCGGTACACCGACCGTCCGGTGGACACCACCGCCAGCGCGCGCGTCGTCGGGATGCCGAGGGCGTGCATCGCCTCGCTGATCACGTACTCGCGCAACATCGGCCCGACCGCGGCCAGGCCGTCGCCGCCGCGGGCGAACGGGGTCCGTCCGGAACCCTTCAGATGCAGGTCTCGTAGCCGGCCCGCGGGGTCGACGAACTCGCCGATCAGCAACGCACGGCCGTCGCCCAGGCGCGGCTGGAAACCGCCGAACTGGTGGCCGGCGTAGGCCTGCGCGGCCGGGACCGCGTCCTGCGGGACTGCGGTGCCCACCAGCAGGCCGAGCCCGTCGGGTCCGCGCAGCCAGTCGACGTCGAGGCCGAGTTCGGCGGCGAGGGGTTCGTTGAGCACGAGCAGTTGCGGCTGGGGCGCCTCTTCGGCTTTCCACCGCACCGCCAGCTCCGGAAGCTCGCCGACGAATCGGCCCTGCAGCGCGATACTCACCCCACCCAGACTACGGAGGCGGCGCGATCACGGCTATCGCGTCGACGTCGTCCTTGATCGAGAACCGCCGCGAACTCTCCTCGAACACCAGCGTGCCGACCGGATCGCCGGGGGTGCCGGTGTGGGACAGGATCAACGCGCGCTGCCCGGGCGCCACCTCGGCGGACTGTAACGCGGAGGTCGGCGGGTCGCCCTGCGCGATGCGGTCGTCGGTCACCTGCCAGACCACCGGCGGGTAGGTCTGCGGTTCCCCGCACTGCCACGTGGTCAGGCTGAGCTTCGGCGCACCCGTCGGCGGCCACCACAGCTTGGTGACCCGCGAGCCGGCGTCGAGGTCGGGACCGGCCACGTCGTAGGTCTGCTGGGTCCCGTCGGCGTCCGAGGTGACGATCGCCGCGGTGCCGCAGGAGCTGTCGGTGCTGCGGTACAGCGCGTAGGCCAGGGACGCGCCGTCGGGGCTGAGCCGGGCCACCGTGACGGGGCTGTTCGCGTCGGCCTGGCCCAGCGACGCCGGCGCACCGGGGCCGCGGACCGCGTACAGGGTGTCCGGTCCGCCGAACGGCGACGGCGGCGCCTCCACCCGCGCCACGACCGCGGTGCCGCCGCGGGCCACCACCAGCCGCGGTTCGCCGGGGCGCACGCCGGCCACCGGCGGCAACTCGACGACCTGGTGCAGCACCGGCTGCGACGCCGGGTCGGCCAGGTCCAACCGCATCAACCGGTTCGGTTGCTCCCACCACAGGATCGTGCTGCCCCCGGCGGTGCCCAGGGTGGGTCCGACGGAAACCTCCCGGGTGGCGGCCGTGCCGGTGGCGACCTCGAGGGTGACCAGCCGGCCGTCGGCGGTCCGGGAGAACACGAACCGGCCGTCCTCGGTGGTGATCAGGTCGTTGGACGGCGCGAACGTGCCGGGCGCGGTGGCGGTGACGGTGGTGCCGTCGACCACGCCGAGCTCGTCGCCGGCCCGGTAGGCCAGCAGCGGGCCGGTCGGCGCGGGCGCCGGGCTCGTCGTCGTCGGCTCGAACGGGGACCGCGAGCTGGACGGCGTGGCGGTCGTGGTCTCGGGAGAGGTCTCCAGGCCGGTGCAGCCGGTCAGCAACGCGAGAACGCTCAGCGCGGCGACAAGGACAGGGCGGGGGCGGGGATTTCTCTGAGGCTTCTTCATAGGCGGTCTACACCCCATGAAAGCTCACCGGAGCAGGCGGCGGCCCCCCAGGTATGGTGATTTTTCTCGGTTGTGGGGGGAGCGCGCGGCCTCGACGAAGACGTCGGCCGAGCGCGGGGGTGAATTTGTCGTCAGATGCGGAGCAACGCTGTGAGCTTGAACACCATCGCTGTGGAACTCGTGCCGCCCAACGTGGACCGGGGCCGCGAGCAGGCCATGGAGGACGCCGAGAAGGTCGTGCGGTGTTCGGCCGAGGCGGGGCTGGCCTGCCGGATCCGGCACGTGATGATCCCGGGGATGATCGAGGAGGACGGCGACCGTCCCGTCGAGATGAAGCCCAAGCTCGACGTCCTCGACTTCTGGAACATGATCAGGCCGGAACTGCCCGGCATCAAGGGGCTGTGCACCCAGGTCACCGCGTTCATGGACGAGGCCCAACTGGCCGAGCGGCTCGCCGTGCTCGGGGCCAGCGGGTTCGAGGGCATCGCGTTCGTCGGGGTGCCCCGCACCCTCAACGACGGCGAAGGCACGGGGGTGGCGCCGACCGACGCGCTGTCGATCTTCGACAAGGTCGTCGAGAACCGCGGCGTCATCCTGATCCCGACGCGTGAGGGCGAGCACGGCCGCTTCAACTTCAAATGCGACCGCGGCGCCACCTACGGCATGACGCAGCTGCTCTACTCGGACGCCATCGTCGGCTTCCTGAAGGAGTTCGCCGCGACGACCGACCACCGCCCCGAGATCCTGCTGTCGTTCGGGTTCGTGCCGAAGGTGGAGAGCCGGGTCGGGCTGATCAACTGGCTGATCCAGGATCCCGGCAATGCGGCCGTCGAACGCGAGCAGGAGTTCGTCCGGACCCTGTCCGAGACCGACCCCGACGGCCGCCGCCGGCTGATGGTGGACCTGTACAAGCGCGTCATCGACGGCGTGGCCGACCTCGGTTTCCCGTTGAGCGTGCACTACGAGGCGACCTACGGCGTCAACACCGCCGCGTTCGAGACGCTGGCCGAGATGCTGGCGTACTGGTCCCCGGACAAACCCTGACGGGTCCGCATCCGCCGGGATGAGATTTCCCCGCCCGCGGGGTCTACTTGAGCATGGACCCCCGGCACCCGGCGCGCACCCGGCTGGTGCGGGCCGGAATCCGCGGCACCGGGGCGGTGCTGGCCACGTTGTCGGCCGTCCTGCACGTGTCGTCGCCGACAGTCCTCACGGCCGTAATGGCTGTCGTGTGTCTGTATTGCGCCTACCACCTGTGGCGGTTCGACTCCGTGCGGAGCTGGTTGTTCGTTGCGGTCATGAACATCGCGATGATTGCCGCGCACCTGCCGTGGGCGGGTCACCGGCACGGTGCCGCGGGCCCGGCGGGAGCGGCGGGAGCCGCGGGAGCCGCGGACATGGCGGTGGCGATGCAGCTGGCCACCACGATCGCCGGCGCCGAGATCCTGTTCGCAGCGACGGTCCTGTACGTCCGAACCCGTGTGCCCCGGTGACTGCCGTCCGCCTATCGTGGCCGAGTGGCTGAACCGTCCGGTACCGATGTGCGGGGTCTGCGCGCGCGCCTCGACGGCCTGACGCTCAGCGATTCCGCGCGGCTGGGCCGGCGGCTGCGGCAGCTCCGCAATCCGGGGTCCGAGCAACTCGCCCGCATCGCTGAGCGGGTCGCCGCGGGGGAGGCCCTGGTGGCGACCCGGCGGGCCGCCGTACCGCAGATCAGCTATCCCGATCTGCCGGTCAGCGAACGGCGCGACGACATCGCCGCGGCCATCGCCGCCAACCAGGTGGTGATCGTCGCCGGCGAGACCGGCTCGGGCAAGACCACCCAGCTGCCCAAGATCTGCCTTGAGCTCGGCCGCGGGATCCGCGGCACCATCGGGCACACGCAGCCGCGCCGGCTCGCGGCCCGCACGGTCGCGTCGCGCATCGCCGACGAACTCGGCACTCCGCTGGGCGATGCGGTCGGGTACACGGTGCGCTTCACCGACCAGGCGTCGGACCGGACACTGGTCAAGCTGATGACCGACGGCATCCTGCTCGCCGAGGTGCAGCGCGACCGCCGCCTGCTGCGCTACGACACGCTGATCATCGACGAAGCCCACGAGCGCAGCCTCAACATCGACTTCCTGCTCGGCTATCTGCGGCAGCTGCTGCCGCAACGGCCCGACCTGAAGGTCATCGTCACGTCGGCGACGATCGAACCGGAACGCTTCGCGCGGTTCTTCGGCGACGCGCCGATCGTCGAGGTCAGCGGCCGCACCTACCCGGTCGAGATCCGTTACCGCCCTTTGGAGGTCGCGGTTGCGGCCGGGGACGACGAGGATCCCGACGACCCCGACCACGAGGTGGTACGCACCGAGCTGCGCGACCCGGTCGAGGCGATCATCGACGCCGTCGCCGAACTGGAGGCCGAGCCGCCGGGTGACGTGCTGGTGTTCCTGTCCGGCGAACGCGAGATCCGCGACGCCGCAGAGGCTTTGCGGGCGGTGACCGACCCGGGCCACACCGAGGTGCTGCCGCTGTATGCCCGGCTGCCGACGGCCGAGCAGCAGAAGGTGTTCCAGCCCGGCCGCACCGCGCGCCGGATCGTGTTGGCCACCAACGTCGCCGAGACCTCGCTGACGGTTCCGGGCATCCGGTACGTCGTCGACCCCGGCACCGCGCGGATCTCGCGTTACAGCCGGCGCACCAAGGTGCAGCGGCTGCCCATCGAACCGATCTCGCAGGCCTCGGCGGCGCAGCGGGCGGGCCGGTCGGGTCGCACCGCGCCCGGTGTGTGCATCCGGCTGTACTCCGAGGAGGACTTCGAAGCCCGGCCCCGCTACACCGATCCGGAGATCCTGCGCACCAACCTGGCCGCAGTGATCCTGCAGATGGCCGCGCTCGGATTCGGCGACATCGAGGGTTTCGGGTTCCTCGACCCGCCCGACGCGCGCAGTGTCCGCGACGGCGTGGCGCTGCTGCAGGAACTCGGCGCGTTCGATCAGCAGGCCGAGCTCACCGACGTCGGACGCAGGTTGGCGCAGATCCCCGTCGACCCGCGGCTGGGCCGGATGATCCTGCAGGCCGACGCCGAGGGCTGCGTGCGCGAACTGCTGGTGCTGGCCGCGGCGCTGTCGATCCCGGACCCGCGGGAACGGCCCGCCGACAAGGAAGAGGCGGCCCGGCAGAAACACGCCCGGTTCGCCGACCAGCACTCGGACTTCACCACCTACCTGAACCTGTGGAACTACCTGACCGACCAGCGGAAAGAACGCTCCGGCAGCTCTTTTCGCCGGATGTGCCGCGACGAGTTCCTGCACTACCTGCGAATCCGGGAGTGGCAGGACCTGGTGGGTCAGCTGCGCGGGATCTGCCGCGACATCGGGATTCGGGAACAGGACGAGCCCGCCGACGCCGCGTCCGTGCACGCCGCGCTGACCGCGGGCCTGCTGTCGCACATCGGGATGCGCGACACCGACGGGCGCACCTACCAGGGCGCCCGCAACGCCCGCTTCGTGCTGGCCCCGGGTTCGGTGCTGAGCAAGCGGCCGCCGCGCTGGGTGGTGGTCGCCGACCTGGTGGAGACCAGCAGGTTGTTCGGCCGCACCGCGGCCCGGATCGAGCCCGAGGCCGTCGAGCGGGTCGCCGGACATCTGGTGCAGCGCAGCTACAGCGAGCCGCACTGGGACGCCGAGCGCGGCGCGGTGATGGCCTACGAGCGGGTCACCCTGTACGGGCTGCCGTTGGTGGCGCGCCGCCGCGTCGGCTACGCCCAGGTGGACCCCGAGGTGGCGCGCGAGCTGTTCATCCGGCATGCGCTGGTCGAGGGGGATTGGCAGACCCGGCACCACTTCTTCCGCGACAATGCAAGGCTGCGTGAGGAACTCGCCGAACTGGAGGACCGGGCCCGGCGCCGCGACCTGCTGGTGGGCGACGACGAGATCTACGCGTTCTACGACGCACGCGTGCCCGCCGACGTGGTGTCGGCCCGTCACTTCGACGGCTGGTGGCGCAAGCAGCGGCACCGGACCCCCGACCTGCTCACGATGAGCCGCGACGACCTGCTGCGCGACGAGGCCGGAACCGAGCAGCCCGACACCTGGCAGGCCGGGGATCTGTCGCTGCCGCTGACCTACCGCTACGAGCCCGGTTCGGCCGACGACGGTGTCACCGTGCACGTCCCGGTCGACGTGCTCGCCCGGCTCGGCGGCGACGAGTTCGCCTGGCAGGTGCCCGCGCTGCGCGAGGAGCTGCTCACCGCGCTGATCAAGTCGCTGCCCAAGGATCTGCGGCGCAACTTCGTGCCCGCACCGGACACCGCCAGAGCGCTGCTGGCGTCGATCACCCCGGACAGCGGGCCGCTGCTCGACGCCGTGCAGCGCGAACTACGCCGCCGCACCGGCATTCTCGTCCCCATCGACGCATTCGACCTGGACAAGCTGCCGCCGCACCTGCGGGTCACGTTCGCGGTCGAGTCCCCCGACGGCACCGTGGTGTCCCGCGGTAAGGATCTCGGCGAGCTGCGGCGCACGCTCGCCGCCCCCACCCGGCAGGCCGTCGCGGCCACGGTGGCGGGAGGTCTGGAGCGCAAGGGGCTGCGGGACTGGCCGCAGGACCTCGACGAACTTCCCCGCGTCGTCGAGAGTAAAAGCGCCGCAGGCTATCTCGTGCGCGGCTATCCCGCGCTGGTGGACGCCGGGTCCGCGGTCGACATCCGGGTCTTCGCGTCCGAGGCCGAGCAGGCCGCCGCGATGCCGCGCGGCAGCAGGCGGCTGCTGCTGCTCGCCGGTCCGTCGGTGGCCAAGAACGTCGAGCGCGGGCTCGACACCCGGACCCGGCTGATGCTGGGCAGCAATCCCGACGGGTCGCTGCAGGCGCTGCTTGAGGACTGCGCGACGGCCGCGGCGCAGGTGCTGGTGCCCGAACCGGTCTGGACGAAGAGTGCATTCGACGCGGCGCGAAAGAGATTGAGCGCCGGCCTGGCCCAGACCACCGCCGACGTGGTGCGCCGGGTGGAGAAGGTGCTGACCGCGCTGCACGAGGTCGAGGTCGCGCTGCCTGCCACCCCGACCGCGGCCCAGGCCGCCGCCGTCGCCGACATCCGCGCGCAGCTGGCGCGGCTCGTGCCACCGGGATTCGTCGCCGCGACCGGCGCCGCCCGGCTCGGCGACCTGACCCGCTATCTGACCGCGATCGTGCGCCGGCTGGAGCGGCTGCCGCAGGCGCCGGTCGCCGACCGGGAGCGGATGGAGCGTGTCGCCGCCGTGCAGGCCGAGTACGACGCGCTGCGCCGGGCGCTGTCGCCGGCCCGCGCCGCGGCGCCCGACGTGGCCGACATCGCGCGGATGATCGAGGAACTGCGGGTGAGCCTGTGGGCGCAGCAGCTCGGCACCGCACGCCCGGTCAGCGAGCAGCGGATCTACCGCGCCATCGACGCGGTCAGCGTTGCCGGGCCGGGCGGATGACGATCTCGCTGACGTCGACGTCCGGTTCGGTGCCGAGCGCGTAGGCCACCGCGCCGGCAACGGCGTCCGGGCTGATCGCGCTGCGGCGGTACTCGGCCATCGCGTCGCGGGCCACCGGATCGCTGATGGTGTCGGACAATTCGCTCTCCACCACGCCGGGCGAGATCGTGGTGACGCGCAGCCACTCCGGTGACTCCAGCCGCAGCCCCTCGGTGATCGCCCATGCCGCGAACTTGGTGCCGCAGTACACCGCCCCGGTCGGCACGACCTCGTGGGCGCCGATCGACGCGACGGTGACCACGTGCCCGCTCTGCTGCCGGCCGAACTGCGGTAACGCCGCGGCGATCCCGTGCAGCAGACCGCGGACGTTCACGTCGATCATCTGGTCCCATTCGTCGACCAGGCCGGCGTTGAGCCGCGACAGCGGCATCACCCCGGCGTTGGCGACGAGCACGTCGAGCCGGCCGTGCCGGGCGACGACGTCGTCGACCGCGGTCTGCACCGCCGCGCGGTCGGTGACGTCCAGCTCGCAGGGCTCGATGACGCCGTCGGAGTCGGCGGCCAGTGCGCGCAGTCGTTCGGTGCGCCTGGCCGCGGCGATCACGGTGGCGCCGTCGGCGGCCAGCCGCAGGGCGATGGCCCGCCCGATCCCGCTGCTGGCGCCGGTGACCAGGACGATCTTGTGGTCGGTCATGTCTGTCCTTTCGTGGGGTTTCTCCACGGTCGGCCAGATCGCGGTGGCGCGCTAGGACGCGGTGTTCCTGGGAGTACCAGCCCCAGGCTGAATTCGTCGCAACTCACTACCATCGCGGAGATGGCGGACAACGAGCTGGGCGACTATCTGCGGGCCCGGCGGGGCGAGGTCACCCCGGCCGAGGTCGACCTGCCGGAGATCGGGCAGCGTCGGGTCAGTGGGCTGCGCCGCGAGGAGGTCGCGATGCTGGCCGGGTTGAGCGCCGACTACTACACCCGGCTGGAACAGGGGCGTGAGCGCAAGCCGTCGCCGCAGGTGGTCGATTCGCTGGCAGCGGCGTTGCGGCTGCCCGAGGACGGCAGGCAGCACCTGTTCCGGCTCGCCGCGCTGAGCCCGCGGGCCTACGGGTCCGTCAGCGCCCGGGTGGATCCGGCCCTGCGCGAGCTGATGAGCATGTGGCCGGACAATCCGGCCCTGGTGTACAGCCGGGCCTATGACGTGCTGGCCGCCAACGCCATCGCCGACGCGATGTTCTCGGGCTGGACCCATTCGGCCAACATCATGCACGTGGTGTTCACCGACCCGGCCGCGCGTGAGTTCTACCCGGACTGGCCCGCAGTGGCCCGGGACGCCGTGGCCGGTTTCCGCCACGGCTACGGGCAGGCACCCAACGACCCGCGCATCAGGGCGGTGCTGACCGAGCTGCTGCAGGCCAGCACCGAGTTCGCCGAGCTGTGGACCGAGCAGGAGGCACGCCGAAAGTCCGCGCAGAGCAAGAACTTCTGTCACCCACAGGTCGGGCGGATGACGCTGCGGATGCAGACCTTCGACGTTCGGTCCAGCCCGGGGCAGGAACTCGTGGTCTACCACGCCGAGCCGGGTTCGGCGAGTGCCGACGCGTTGGCGCTGCTGGGCTCGCTGGCGGCTAGTGCCGCACAGCCTTCGGACTGACCGCCGGGCTGGCCGGGTCGATCAGGATCTTGGCGTGCGCCTCCGGATCGGCCAGCGCGTCGAACGCCGCGGCGACACCGCCGAGCCCCACCGTGCCGGTGACCAGCGGTGACGCGTCGAGCTTGCCGTCGGCGAGCATGTGCAGCGTGTCGCGGAACTCCAGCGGCGTCTGGCCGAACACGAAGCGCAGGTCGATCTCCTTGCCGATCGCCATCGCGGGCCGCAGCTTGTCCTCGCCCATGCACACGCCGACGACGATGACCCGTGAGGCCAGCGGGGCCGCGCTGATGACGCCGTCGATCATGCCGGGCACCCCGACGCACTCGAAGATCACCGGCCGCTTGGGCGCCGTGCCGCCGAGGCGGTCGGCAACCCGGTACACGTGCGACCACCCAGGGATCTTGCGCAACTTCTCCATCGACCCGACACCGAGCTCGAAGAGCGCGGGGAGTTCGGTGAAGCCGCGTTGCTTGGCGGGCACCGCCTCGTACGGGGACTCTGCGGCGGGGTCGACGACGATGTCGGCCCCGCAGCGGGTCGCCAGCGCGCGCCGCCCGGGGGAGAAGTCGCTCGCGACGATGGTGCGCACCCCGCGGGCCTTCAGGTGGCAGATGACCGCGAGTCCCACCGGTCCGCACCCGATCACGATCGCGACGTCCTTCTGGGTGATCTCGCTGCGGTTGATGGCGTGGAGCGCGATCGACATCGGCTCGGTGAGCGCGGCAATCGCCGGATCGAGCCCGTTGGGCACCACGAACGTCAACGCCGCCTCGGTGACCACCTGCTCGGCGTACGCACCGGGTGCAAGCGGGGACAGCCCGGTCAGGTGCACGCCGCCGCCCGCGCGCTGCAGCGGGAACGACACCACCGTGGTGCCCGGCTTGAACTCCTTGCCGGCCTTGCGGCCCCGCTCGGCGACCATGCCGCTGAACTCGTGCCCCATCACCACCGGGGTGTCGCCGCGCATGAAGTCGTGATAGCCGCCCTCGGCCATCACCTCGGTGAGTTCGTCGGCGTGATCCTTGGCGTGCAGGTCCGATCCGCAGATCCCGCAACGCAGCACTTCGAGCACCAATTGCCCGTCGCCCGGCCGCGGGGAGGGCAGGTCGACGACCTCCAATGTGCCGTGGATACAGCTGACCGCTTTCATTCGGCCATCGTCGCACGGTAGAACGGCGATATGACCAAGTCGCAGATGTGCGCCGCCCTCGCGCTCGTGGCGGTCGGCACGGTGTCGCCGATCGCGCACGCCGAGCCCGCCGCCCCGGTCGTCGAGCCCGTCGTGCTGGAGGAGATTCCGCACGACCCGGAGGCCTTCACGCAGGGCTTCGAGATCAGCCGCGGCGTCCTCTACGAGGGCACCGGACTGGCCGGTGAGTCACAGCTGCGCACCCTGAACCCGAGCACCGGCGAGGTGACGCGCGCGGTCGACGTGCCCGGCGACTACTTCGGTGAGGGCATCAGCGTGGTCGGAAACCAGATCTGGCAGCTGACCTACCAGGACGGTGTCGCCGTTGTCTGGAACATGGCCAGCCTGTCGCCGGTCCGCGAGGTTCCCGTCGACGGGGAGGGGTGGGGGCTCTGCTATGACGGCGAACGACTGATCCGCAGCGACGGCAGCAACCGCCTGAGGTTTCACGACGCGGCCGACTTCACCGAGACCGGCGGAGTCGACGTGACCCGTGACGGCCGCGCACTGAACGGCCTCAACGAGCTGGAGTGCGTGGACGGCCAGGTGTGGGCCAACGTGTGGCCGTCGGACAACCTGGTGCGTATCGACCCGGAGAGCGGGGCGGTGGACCTGGTCGTGAACGCCACCGGATTGCGGTCGCGCGGCATACCGCCCAGCGCGCAGGTGCTCAACGGTATCGCCCACGTCGAGGATTCGCAGTTCCTGCTCACCGGTAAGGACTGGCCCAAGACCTTCCGGGTGCAGATTCCCGGATGACCGGCAGGCGGGTAGTCGTCGCCGGTCTCGGTGACGTGGGGGTGCTGACCGCGATCAAACTGGCCAAACATGCTGACGTGGTGGGGATCTCGACCAAGCCGGGGCTGGTCAGCGGGCAGGAGCTGGGCTGGCGGCTGGCCCGGCCCGACGACTGGGCGCGGCACAACTGGATCCCGTTCGGCCGGTTCCGCGGACTGGACAGGGTCCGTACCGTGCACGGCACCCTCGCCGGGGCAGACCTGGACGCCCGGACCGTGACCGTCGAACTTCCCGACGGTTCCTCCACAGAGGTCCCCTACGACGTGCTGGTCATCGCGACCGGGGTCGCCAACGGGTTCTGGCGCCGACCGGTGCTACAGAGTGCCACCGACATCGGCGACGATCTACGGATGCCGCACGAAAAGCTTTCTGCTGCAAGGTCGGTCATGATCGTCGGCGGTGGCGCCGCGGCGGTCAGCAGTGCCGTCCAGATCGCCAACGCGTGGCCGGACAAGCAGGTCGAGCTCTACTTCCCCGGCGACCGGGCCCTGATCGGCCATCACCCACGAACCTGGGAGAAGGTCCGGCGGCGACTCACCGACGCCGGCGTGCGGGTGCGGCCCGGGCATCGGGCGGAGTTGGCGCCGGGCTTCACCGGCGACGAGCTGACCAGAGAACCGGTGCGCTGGAGCACCGGGCAGCCGCCGGCGTCCGCGGACGTGGTGTTGTGGGCGATCGGGCGGGTGCGGCCCAACACCGGGTGGCTGCCTGCCGACGTGCTCGACGAGCACGGGTTCGTGCGCGTCACGCCCGAACTGCGGGTGCCTGGCCATCCCGAGGTGTTCGCGGTGGGCGACGTCGCCGCCACCGACCCGCTGCGGAGTTCGGCCCGTAACCGCGCGGACGGTCTGCTGGCCCGCAACATCCGCGCCGCGTTCGGCGGAAAGCCGCTGCGGGATTACCGGGCGCCCAAGCGGCGTTGGGGATCGGTGTTGGGTATCCAGCCCGACGGACTGGAGGTGTTCGCGCCCAACGGCACGGCGTTCCGGTTCCCGGCCTGGACGTTCGATCGGGTGCTGATGCCACTGTTCGTGCGCTGGGGCATCTACCGTGGTGTGCGACAGGAGAACTCATGACCTTCGATCCCCATGCGCTGCTGGCCGGGGCGCGGCTCGGCGTGCTCGCCACCATCAAGGCCAGCGGTGTGCCGCAGCTGTCCCCGGTGACGCCGTTCTACGACCGCGACGCGGGTGTCATCTTCGTGTCGATGACGGAGGGACGGGCCAAGACGGCCAACCTGCGCCGCGACCCGCGCGCCGCGCTCGAGGTCACCAGCGCCGACGGCTGGGCCTGGGCCACCGCGGAGGGCTCGGTCACACTGACGGGCCCCGGCACCGACGCGCACGGCCCCGAGGTCGAAGCACTCGTCGACTACTACCGCCGGGCCGCAGGGGAACACCCCGACTGGGACGAGTACCGCTCGGTGATGGTGTCCGACCGCCGGGTGTTGATGGCATTGACCGTGGAGCGGGTCTACGGCGAGAAGCTGCGCTGACCCTCCCACAGCCGGTCGGCATTGTCGTGATCGAGGGCGTAGCGCGCGACGCCGGTGAAGTCATCCGGTCGCTCGGTGACGACCGCTGATTCGTTGCAGTCCTCGAAGTAGCGCCCGCCTATCCCGGCGACCAGTGGTGACGCGGCGAGCAGCACGGACGTGGCGGCTCCCTGCTCGATCGTCTTGCGGCGCTCCACCGGCGTGCTCAAACCGCCGGTGTGCTTCTGCAATCCGGTGGCGATCGCGCCGGGATTCAGGGCGTTGGCGACGATTCCGTCGTCGCGCCAGCGGTCGGTGACGCCGACGGCCAGCAGCGCGGCGGCGGTCTTGGATTGGCCGTATGCGGCCAACGGGTCGTACGGCCGGAAGCGGAAGTCGACGTCGTCGAACACCACCGGCGACAGCAGGTGTCCGCTGGAACTGACCGACACCACCCGTGCGCCGCCTGCCGCCGCGAGCGCGGGACGCAATCCGAGGGTGAGGGCGAAATGGCCGAGATAGTTCGTGGCGAACTGCATCTCGCGGCCTTCCCGCGTGCGCGACAACTCGGGTAGCGCCATGACGCCTGCGTTGTTGATCAGCATGTGCACCGGGCGGCCGTCGAATGCGGAGACGAAGTCCCGGACCGAACTCAGGTCGGCGACGTCGAGTTGGGCAGCTGTGACGGCGGGATTGCCGGTGGCTTCGGCGATCCGGGCCGCGGTCTGATTCCCGGCGTCGATCCGGCGGACAGCGAGGACGACGTCGGCGCCGGCAGCTGCCAGCGCGCGTGCGGTCTCCACCCCGATGCCGGACGTCGCGCCGGTGATGACGGCGCGCTTGCCGGAAAGGTCGACATCGACGAGCACTTCTGCAGCGGTGGTGGTGAACCCGAAAGGGGTTGTGGACTGCGGCATATCGGTCATATCGAGGCACGCATGGCGGCGACGACCTCGTCGGTGCGGACCACGCCGTGGGCGAGGAAGTTGTAGTTCACCAGAGCAGCCTGGTAGCCGTCGCCCCACTCGGGGTGGCGCGGTCCGGCGACCGCGTCGCGGATGACGTAGACCTCGAAGCCCTGCTCCAGAAGATCGCGCAGGTGCGATTCCACGCACATGTTCGCCAGCATCCCGCCGAGCAGGACCTTGTTGATGCGTCGCTTGCGTAGTTGCAGCACAAGGTCGTTGGTCTGCGAGCCGAAGACCTTGTGGGGGCTGACGACCACCGTCGCCGGATCTTCGATGTAGGGCTTGAACTCCTCCAGCCAATCAGCGCCTGAACCGGTCAGCCCGTCCAGGTTGAGCGGACCCGGGCGGTCGAAGGTGCCGGTGCGCAACTCGTCGGCTTCCAGCGCCCCGTTGAACAGCCAACCGTGGTCGGTGGGATAGAAGTAGTGCGGAGAGATGAACATCCCGAACGACGCGTCCCTGGCGGCCTCGAAGATCGCGAGCATGTGCGCGACGGTGTCGTTCTCCGTCACGCTGGCGCCGGTCGCCGCCCAATTGATCCCGGTGGGACTGAGGACGTCGTTCTGCGGATCGATGAATACGACGGCGGTGTCGCTTCGGTTCCAGGTCATCGGAGTGCCCCTCGTCTGCGGTCATGGCTCTGTGTCAATGGTTCGGTGTCTCATCGATCATGTCGGCACCGTCGATTGATGTCGTCACTGCTGGCACCGTGGCGCCGTACCTGCTGGCAGGTACGCCCGTGAGCGGGCAGACATGAGGTCAGGCACCGGGGGTCACCACCACTTTGCCTGTCGCGGAGCGGTTTCGACGAATCGCATGGGCGTCGTTGACCGCGTCGAGCGGGAACGTGCTGGGGTGTAGTCGGGGCACCAGCCGACCGCTGTCGGCCAGCGCGGCCGCCTGCGCGACGATGTGTCCGTGATGTTCGCGGTCACGGCCGCTCAGCAGTGGCATCAGCGTGAAGACGCCGGAATAGGTGGCTCCCCGGAACGACAACGGCGCCAAACTGTGAGTGCCCCAGCCCAACGCGCTGACGACATGTCCGGTGTAGCGCTTGACCGCGGTGAACGACGCGTCGAGGGTGGCACCGCCGACGTTGTCGACCACGATGTCGAATCCTTCGTCGCCGGTGTGGGCGCCGACGTAGTCGTCGACGGTGCGTGCCGTGTAGTCGATCGGGGTCGCTCCGGTGCTGCCGATGATCTCCTGGCTCGACGCGCTGCCGGTGGCATACACCCGGGCACCCCGGGCGATCGCGAGTTGCACGGCCAGGAATCCGACGCCGCCCGCGCCGCCGCCGGTCATGCCGAACACCTCGTCACCGACCCGGAATCGGTCGACCCCGGCGCCTATCGCTTCCACGACGCCGGCCATGTCGATACCGAGCACCGCGGGGGGAGCCATCTGTGCGTGCGCCGCCTCGCCGCGGCGGATCTTGATGTCGAGCGGGTTGACACCGCCGGCCATGACACGCACCAGGACTTCCCCGGGTCCGGGCACCGGGTCGGGAAGCTCACGGACGCGCAGCGGCGAGTTGTAGGCGGTCAGGACTGCGGCGCGCATGAAGCCTCCTCGGCGTCGGTGTGCATTGTCGTCCCCGTCGGGGATGCGTGCGGCCTATCCCGCCATTCCGGCGTCGAAGGTGAGGACGAGACGGCCACGGGTGCCGCCCTTGCCGAGGGCGCGGTGCGCCGCGGCGGCGTCGGCGGCCGGGAACGTCTGCGCGACGCGCAGCGTGATGGTGCCCTGCTCGGCCAGCACGCGGAGGCCGTCGAGTTTGTCGGTCCTGTGGGTGTAGTCGGGCACCCACACGTCGCGCACCGCGATCCCGCGTCCTGGGTGCAGCGGCGACGTTCCGCGCTCGCCGGGGCGGCGCACGATGGCGATCTGGCCGTCGTCACGCAGTGCGGGTAACACCTCGTCGCCCTGCAGCGCGGCGTCCACGACAGCGGCGACACCTTCCGGGCAGAGCGTGCGAATCCGTTCTCCCACAGTGGGTCCCCGCGTGACGATGTGGTCGGCGCCGAGGGTGGCGACGAGTTCCTCGTCTGCGGGGGACGCGTCGGCGATGACGGTCAGCCCGTCGGCCTTGGCCAGCTGGACCACGTAGCCGCCGACCGCGCCGGCCGCGCCGGTGACGGCGACCGTGTCGCCCGGCGACAGATTCAGCACGTCGAGTGCCCTGCGGGCGGTCAGCCCGTTCATCGGCAACGTGGCCGCCTCGGCGTGACTGCTTCCGGCGGGTGCGAGGGCGACCTGGTCGGCGTCGACCACGACGTATTCGGCGTAGGCGCCGCCGGACTCCTCGATCGGGATCACGATCGCCATCACGCGGTCACCGATGCCCAGTTCGGTGTCGGTGTCGGCGCCGATCTCGTCGATCAGCCCGGCGACCTCCATGCCGGGGCGGTACGGCGGCGTCAACGGGCCGGCGCGCAGTACGTCGTCGACGTCCCCGATGCGCAGCAGTACGTCGGCGGGGTTGACCGTCGCCGCGTGCACCCTGATGCGTACCCCGCCCGGTCCGGCGTGGGGTTCGTCGACCTCGGCCTGCTGAAGTACCTCCGGGCCGCCGTACTCGGTGATCACCACGGCTTTCATCGCCGACCTCCTATTCGGGGACGCATCCCCGGTTGCTCGAATGTAGGATCAAACGGGGACATGTCCCCGGTTATTCCCGCGGTGGAGGGAGGTCGTGTGCGAGCCGATGCCCAGCGCAACCGCGCTGCCGCCCTGGCCGCTGCGGAAGCGGTGTATGCCGAGCAGGGTGTCGACGTGTCGCTCAACGAGATCGCCCGTAGGGCGGGGATCGGCAACGCGACGCTGTACCGGCACTTCCCGACCCGCGAGGAACTGCTGTCGGAGGTCTACGCAGGGCAACTCGAGCGATACTGCGCGATCGCCGAACAGGCCGCGGGCGCCGACGACCCGGTGGCCGCGTTGCGCGACTGCGTCACCGCCACGGGTGCGTTGCAGGCCACCAACCGGGGCCTTGCGGACCTGCTCGCGTCGCTGCAGCCGATGTCGGCACACGTCGAGGACCTGCGGCGGCGCCACCACGGCGCCATCGCCACCGTGTTCCGGCGCGCCGTGGACAGCGGCGAGGTCCGCGCCGACCTGTCTCCGGTGGACCTGGCGGTGCTGCTGATCGCCAACGCCGGGCTGATCCACCGGACCATCGACGACGCGCCGCGCTCCAGCGCCCGGTTGGTCGGGCTGTGGCTGGCCGGCGTGACCGCCCACGAGAGTGTCGGCGTGCCGCCCGCCCCGACCGAGCCTCAGATCCGTCGCGCGTTGAGGGACTCGAACGTCAAGGCACGCGCGGGATCTCGGCGTTGATCCGGGTGAGCAACTGCGGGTAGCGCTTGGCCTCGCGGTGGCTTCCCGGCTTGCCGCTGCTGACCACGGCCACCGACAGTGCCCGCTGCGGGTCGGCCCACACCGCGATGTCGGTCAGGCCGGTGTGCCCGAAGGCCCCCGCCGCGTCCCGGCCGAACGGCCCGAACCGCTTGGACCCCAGCATGTATCCGGTGCCCCACCGCATCGGCGCCAGCCCGGTCGCCAGATCCGGCCGCAACCGGCGGGCCGGTCTGGTGGCCGCGTACAGCGTTTCCGGCTTGAGCACCCGGACGCCGTCGAGTTCGCCTCCACGACAGAGGATCTCGGCGAAGCGGGACAGCTCGTGGGCATTGGACACCGTGTTCGAGGACGGGATGACGCCGGTGAGGAACTGCGGCGTGTTCGAGAACGGGATGATCTGCTGCGGGGTGCCGCCCACCGCGGTCTTGAACGCCTTGGCGATCGGCGCGGGCAGCGGCTTTCCGGTGACGTGGCTGGGCGCGACCAGCGCGACGTCCTCCGGGGCGACGCCGTAGTTGGTCCACCGGAATCCGAGCGGGTCGAGGATCTCCTCGGCCAGGATGTCGCGGATGCTGCGGCCCGTGGCCGCCGAGATGATCTCCCGCATCAGCGGGCCCCACGTGACGCCGTGGTAGATGTGGATCAGCCCCGGCGGGTAGATCGGCTTCATCCGGCCCAGCATCTCGCGGGTGTAGTCGCTGTCGTCCATGCGTCTGAGGTCGGGCCGCGGGCCGGTCGCGAACGGGATCCCCGCGCTGTGGGTCAGCACGTGGCGGATGGTGGTGCGGTCCTTGCCGTGGCTGGTGTAGGTGGGCAGGTAGTCGCACACGCGGTCCTCCAGCGAGAACACGCCCCGCTCGACGAGCATGTGGGTCACCGTCGTGGTGATCGCCTTGGCCGCCGAGTACACGCAGAACGGGGTGTCGGTGCGCACCGGCACGTCGTCCCAGGCGTGGCCGATGGCCCGGTCCAGGATCACCCGGCCGTCGCGGCGCAGGCAGACCTGGATGGCGGGCTGCATGCCCGTCCGGTACCAGTGCACGGCGGCGCCCCAGATCCGTTCGATCGCGGCGGGGTCGATGCCGGTGTGGTCCTCGGCCCCGACTGCGGTGACGGATGCCAGGTCGTCGCTCAGCGCGGGCCCCCGGAGAACATGCCGCTGCCGATCGCCTGGGTCAGCTGCCCGAGCAGTTCGCCGGGGCCGGGCTCAGGGGGCATCGGCGCGTTCGTCAGCTGCCAGGCCTGGCAGTCGCTGGTGGTGAACGTGGTGTCGGTCGGCATGATCTGCACGAACGTCGGCTTCTTGGTCAGCCGGTTGTCGACCATCTTGTCCCCGGCGGTGCGCTTCCAGTAGCACGCGCCGTCGTCGATCGGCCCCGCGGACTGGTACACCCCGGGCAGGATGTCCGCGCCCACGGCATACGAACCGTTCGCGTCGATCGTGGTCTTCGGTCCCTCGGTATTCGGTTCCTCGGCGGGCTGGGCCCCGGCCACCGCTGCGGTCGCGCCCCAGCTCACGAGCATTGCGGCAGCCACCGCAACCGTCGTCGTCAGCCTCATAGGAAGTCAGTCTAAGTGCTGCGGCGGCGGGGCAGTACCCGCCGCCGCAGCGTGGTCGCGATGATCAGCCGGCCATGAACGTGTCGTAGGCCGTCTGCAGTTCGACGGGCAGCACGGTGATGTTGCAGTTGCGCTGCGCGTCACCGATCGGCGCGAGGATGCCCCGCAGGTCGTAGTACTCCGCCGGGTTGGCGGTGAAATAGCCCCGCAGGTTGGCCTCGGCCTCGGGCCGCGGCTGGTTCATCGCCGCGGTCACGGCCTGATTGGCGCCCGGGTGGGCGTCGAGGTACTGCCGCGCCTGGCCGGTCACCGAGCTCACGGTGCCGGTGAGCGAACTGGCGTTGCACTCGGCGGGCTGGGCGCCCGCCATCGGTGCGGTCACGGTTGCTGCGGCCACGCCGCCGAACAGACATGCCGCCCCGACGCCGGCCAGGGCGCGCCGGCTTGCGCGCACGGTGGTTCCAGTGAATTTCATGATTGATTGGGTCCTTCGAATGTTGGATCGGTTACTACGTCCCCCGCCTGAAATCCAAGGTAACCGAGATCTGAAGTGGTCAAACGTAATCCATTGGGCCCACGGCGTTCTCCGGCCGAACGTTACATTCTGCGGGCGTGACATCGGCCTCAATCCGGGCCGTTCGCGGCCGAATTCCGGCCGGATCCGTTTGTAAACTCTGAAACCTCTCAGAATTTGCCGCGATTGCTTAACTGATCGTGATCTGTGTCGTCACCGAATTGTGATCGAGCAAGTGCCGCTCGGACGCGAGATAGGTTGGTGATCGTGAAACTGGACCTGCTCACGCCTGGCATCGAGGTGGGCCTCGTCACCACCGACCCGGAGCCGATGGTCGCCTTCTACGAAGGGTTCCTCGAGCTCGAGCCGCAGGGCGAGATCGAATTCGACGGCGGCTCGCAGCGCCGCTACTCGCTGGGTGGCAGCGTGCTCAAACTCGTCACCTACACCTCACCGCCGCCGGCCCCGGCCGCCCCGGGCGGTGGCCGCGCCCAGGCGGGGCTGCGCTACTTCACGATCGGCGTCAACGGCCTGCGGGAGGTCGCCGCCGCGTTCGAGGCCTCCGACTACCAGGTGGTGGAGCCGCTCACCGAGTTCGCACCCGTGCCGGGGATGGGCTGGATGTTCGTCGCCGATCCCGACGGCAACCACCTCGAGCTGTTCGGGACGCTCTGACATGACCTATCCGTACCCGTCGGGCACCCCGGCCGCGGTCCCGACCTGCTACCGGCACCCGGACCGGCAGACCTACGTCCGATGCACCCGCTGCAACCGCTACATCTGCCCGGAGTGCATGCACGACGCCGCGGTGGGCCACCAGTGCGCCGATTGCGTCTCGGCCGGCGCTCAGACCGCGCGCCCCGTCACCAACGCCGTCGGCGCCAGAGTGGCCCGGTCGACGACGCCGCTGGTGACCTACGTGCTGATCGCGGTCAACCTGGTGATGTTCGCGTTGCAGATGGCCTCGCCGAACCTGGAACGCGCGCTGGGGCTGTGGCCGCCCGCCGCCGCCGACGGCGAGTTGTACCGGCTGGTCACCTCGGCGTTCCTGCATTTCAGCGTCACCCACATCGCGTTCAACATGCTGGCGCTCTACTTCGTGGGCCCGCCGCTGGAGTACGCGCTGGGCCGGCTGCGGTTCGTCGCGCTGTATCTGCTCAGCGCGCTGGGCGGCTCGGTGCTGGTGTACCTGCTGACCTTCAACGCGCTGACCGCCGGGGCGTCCGGGGCGGTGTTCGGGCTGTTCGGGGCGACCTTCGTGGTGGGCCGCAAACTGAACATGGATGTGCGCTCGGTGCTGGCGATCATCGGGCTGAACCTGGCGTTCACCTTCCTGATCCCGTTGTTCACGTCGCAGAACATCAGCTGGCAGGGACACGTCGGCGGGCTGGTGACCGGTGCGGTGGTGGCCGCGGCGTTCGTCTACGCCCCGCGGAAGCAGCGCAACCTGGTGCAGGCGGGCGCGGCGGTCGGCCTGCTTGTGCTGTTCGTCGGGCTGGTGGTGTGGCGCACCGCGGAGTTGCGGACGATGCTCGGGCTCGCCTGACCGGGCCGGGAGCCGAAACAGGGTATGAGTGGTGGATGCTCGGCTTACCTGACAGCATCCGCGCCTGCCTGTTCGACCTCGACGGCGTGCTGACCGACACCGCGAGCGTGCACCGCCGAGCCTGGAAGGCGATGTTCGACGAGTACCTGCGCGACACCGGCCCGCCCGACACGCCGTTCGTGCCGTTCGACGCCGGCGCGGACTACGAGCGATACGTCGACGGAAAACCGCGCCTGGACGGGATCCGCTCGTTTCTGGGCAGTCGCGGGCTCACCCCCGACGACGCGACCGTGGTCGAGTTGGGGGAGCGCAAGAACCTGATGTTCAACGACAGCCTGCACCGCGACGGCGTCACGGTGTTCGAGGGCTCGCGCCGCTATCTGCAGGCGGCCACCGACGCGGGTCTGCGACGCGCGGTGGTCTCCTCGAGCGCCAACACCGCCGAGGTGCTCGCGCTGACCGGCCTCGACGTCTACGTCGAGGCGCGGGTCGACGGCGTCACGTTGGGTGAGGAGAACCTGCCGGGTAAACCGGCACCGGATTCGTTCCTGCGTGCCGCAGAACTGCTCGACGTCGCGCCGGCCGAGGCGGCGGTGTTCGAGGACGCGTTGTCCGGAGTGACCGCCGGGCGTGCGGGAGGATTCGGCCTGGTGGTCGGTGTGGACCGGACAGGCCAGTCAGAAGCGTTGCGGGACAACGGCGCCGATATCGTCGTCACCGACCTCGGGGAGCTGCTCCGACCATGATGATCACCGACGACGCCTTCCCCGTCGAGCCCTGGTGCGTCCGGGAGACGAAGCTGAGGCTCGATCTGCTGCCGCAGACCGAGTCGCTGTTCGCGCTGTCCAACGGGCACATCGGGTTACGCGGCAATCTCGACGAGGGCGAGCCGCACGGGCTGCCGGGCACCTACCTGAACGGGTTCTACGAGACCCGGCCGCTGCCCTACGCGGAGGCGGGGTTCGGTTATCCCGAGGACGGGCAGAGCATCGTCGACGTCACCAACGGCAAGCTGATCAGGCTGCTGGTCGACGACGAGCCGTTCGACGTCCGGTACGGCCAACTGCATTCCCACGACCGGAGTCTCGACCTGCGTGCGGGCACGCTGACCCGGACCGCGGACTGGACGACCCCGGCAGGCAGCCGGGTGCGGGTGCGCAGCACGCGGCTGGTGTCGCTGACCCAGCGCAGCCTGGCCGCCATCGAGTACACCGTCGAGGCCGTCGACGACGTGCTGCTGACGGTGCAGTCGGAGTTGGTCGCCAACGAGGACCAGCCCTCGTCGTCGGCCGATCCGCGGGTCGCCGCGGTGCTGACCAGGCCGCTGGAGGCGATGCAGCACGAGGTCAGCGAGCGCGGCGCGATGCTGATCCACCGCACCCGGTCCAGCGAACTGACGATGGCCGCGGCGATGGACCACGTCATCGAGGGGCCCGGCCGGGTGGACGTCAGCGGCGACGCGGGCGACGACTGGGCCAGGACCACGGTGGTGACCGCACTGAAAGCCGGTGAGCAGCTTCGTCTGGTGAAATACCTGGCCTACGGATGGTCGAGCCTGCGCTCACGTCCGGCGCTGCGCGACCAGGTCGCCGCCGCCATCGCCGGAGCCCGCTACACCGGGTGGGACGGGCTGCTGCGGTCCCAACGCGAATACCTCGACGAATTCTGGGACTCCGCCGACGTGGAGGTCGAGGGCGACGCGGACTGCCAGCAGGCCGTCCGGTTCGGGCTGTTCCACGTGCTGCAGGCCAGCGCCCGCGCCGAGCGGCGCGCGATCGCGGGCAAGGGACTGACCGGGACCGGCTACGACGGCCACGCGTTCTGGGACACCGAGGGATTCGTGCTTCCGGTGCTGACCTACACCGCCCCGCGGGCGGCCGCCGACGCGCTGCGCTGGCGGGCCTCCACACTGGATCTGGCACGGGATCGCGCCAACGAGCTCGACCTGCGGGGCGCGAGCTTCCCGTGGCGCACCATCCAGGGCGAGGAGTGCTCCGCGTACTGGCCTGCGGGCACCGCCGGATTCCACATCAACGCCGACATCGCGATGGCGTTCGAACGGTACCGGGTGGTCACCGGCGACGACACGCTGGAAAAGGAGTGCGGGCTCACCGTTCTCGTCGACACCGCCCGGCTGTGGATGTCGCTGGGGCACCACGACCGCTACGGGCGGTGGCGCATCGACGGCGTCACCGGCCCCGACGAGTACACCGCTGTCGTGCGCGACAACGTGTTCACCAACCTGATGGCCGCGGCCAACCTGCGCATCGCGGCCGACGCGTGCACCCGCCGCCCGGAGGCCGCCGTCGAACTCGACGTCGACAACGAGGAGACCGCGTCGTGGCGGGACGCGGCCGCCGCCGTGCACATCCCCTACGACGAGGAACTGGGCGTGCATCCGCAGTGCGAGGGATTCACCCTGCTGCGGGAGTGGGACTTCCACGCGAACACCCAATACCCTCTGCTGCTGCATGAACCGTACGTGCGGCTCTATCCCGCGCAGGTGATCAAGCAGGCCGACCTGGTGCTGGCGATGCAGTGGCAGAGCCACGCGTTCACCCCGGAGCAGAAGGCCCGCAACGTCGACTACTACGAACGCCGGACCACCAGGGACTCGTCGCTGTCGGCGTGCACCCAGGCGGTGATGTGCGCCGAGGTGGGCCACATGCAACTGGCACACGACTACGCCTACGAGGCCGCGCTGATCGACCTGCGCGACCTGCACAACAACACCGGCGACGGGCTGCACCTGGCCTCGCTGGCCGGCAGCTGGACGGCGCTGGTCGCCGGGTTCGGCGGACTGCGCGACGACCAAGGGATGCTGGAGCTCGACCCGCACCTGCCCGACGGGATCACCCGGCTGTGTTTCCGGTTGCGCTGGCGCGGTTTTCGCGTCACGGTCGCCGCCGACCACAAGAAGGTCACCTACACGCTGCGGGACGGGCCGCACGGCGCGTTGACGATCCGCCATGCCGGAGAGCCTCTTCGAGCTCAGCACCGAGCAGCCGACCGAGGTGCCGGTGCGGCCGCGGGTTCCGCTGCTGCCCCCGCCTCCGCAGCCACCGGGTCGTGAACCGTTGCGTAGGCGCACGACGGACCAGCAGGGCTGACCGGTGTCCTCCCCGGTGGACGACGCGCTCGACGAGCTCTACTCAGTCGCGCCCGGGGAGTTCACGCAGGTACGCAAGAGGCTGGCCGCCGCGGCGAAGAAGAGCGGTGACGCCGACGCGGCCCGCCGGATCGGCGCCGCCCGCAAGCCCACGACGGCCGCTTACGTGGTCAACGCGCTCGTGCTGGGTGGGACGGCGAAATCGGCGCTGGCCGACCTCGGCGCCCGGCTGCGTGAGGCGCACGCCGCGATGGACGGCGCGACGATCCGGGCACTGACCGCCGAACAGCGCAGGCTCGTCGACGACCTGGCCCGCACCGCGCTGCGCCAGGCCGGCATCGCGTCGCCGCCGGCCGCGCTGCGCGAGGACGTGACGTCGACGCTGCAGGCCGCGATCGCCGATCCCGAGGTCGCCGAACGGCTCGGCCGGCTCAGCAAGGCCGAACAGTGGTCCGGCTTCGGCGATTTCGGGTTCAGCGCCGCGGTGTCCGGCGGGTCCGGATCCCGGGAGAAGACGCGTGCCGAGCAGGCCCCGCCGAAGGAGAGGTCGCGGGAGGCGCGGGCCGCTGTGGCGGCTGCCGAACGGGCCAGGTCCGAGGCCGACGCCGCGTTAGGCGAGTTGCAGTCCGATCTGGCCAGGGCGCGTCTGCGCCGCGACGACGCCCGGCGCCGGCTGGCCGACGCCGAACAGGCTCTGGCCGATGCCGAGCAGGCTCTGGAGGCGGCTGAGGACGCCTATGCCGCAGGCAAACAGGCCAGTCGGCAGGCCGCCGAGGCGGTGAAGGCGGCGAAGCGATAGGTTGCCCCCAGCGCCGCGTCGAGAGAGCACGCGGTAAGCGAAATGCTCAGCGCCACGCTTAATTTCGGGGGTTCGACATGGAGACCGACATCCGCCGGGTGGTCGCCGGTGCGTCCATCGGAAACGCCGTCGAGTGGTTCGACTTCGCGATCTACGGGTTCCTGGCCACGTTCATCGCCGCACACTTCTTCCCCGCGGGCAACGAAACCGCCGCGCTGCTCAACACGTTCGCGATCTTCGCCGCGGCGTTCTTCATGCGGCCGCTCGGCGGTTTCTTCTTCGGCCCGCTCGGCGACCGCATCGGCCGCCAGAAGGTGCTGGCGGTGGTGATCCTGCTGATGTCGGCGGCGACGCTGTGCATCGGCCTGCTGCCGACCTACGACAGCATCGGGGTCGCCGCGCCGCTGCTGCTCCTGTTGTTCCGCTGCCTGCAGGGCTTCTCGGCGGGCGGCGAATACGGCGGCGGCGCGGTGTATCTGGCGGAGTTCGCCCGGGACGACCGCCGCGGTCTGACGATCACCTTCATGGCGTGGTCCGGGGTGCTCGGCTTCCTGCTGGGCTCGGTCACGGTGACCCTGTTGCAGGCGATGCTGCCCACCGAGGCGATGGAGAGCTACGGCTGGCGTATCCCGTTCCTGATCGCCGGGCCGCTGGGCCTGGTGGGGCTCTACATCCGCCTGCGGCTGGGCGACACCCCGCAGTTCGCCGAGCTGAGCAAGGCCGACAAGACCGCGGATTCGCCGCTGCGGGAGGCGATCAGCTCCTCCTGGCGCCAGATCCTGCAAGTGATCGGCCTGTTCATCGTGTTCAACATCGGCTACTACGTGGTGTTCACGTTCCTGCCGACGTACTTCATCAAGACGCTGGGCTTCTCCAAGTCGCTGTCGTTCACGTCGATCACGCTGGCCTGCCTGGTCGCGCTGGTGCTGATCCTGCCGTTGGCGGCGCTGTCGGACCGGATCGGGCGGCGCCCGTTGCTCATCGGCGGCGCGGTGGCGTTCGTGGTGCTCGGCTACCCGCTGTTCCTGCTGCTGACGTCCGGGTCGCCGGGCGCGGCCATCGCCGCACACTGCCTGCTGGCGGCCATCGAGTCGGTGTACATCTCCTGCGCGGTGTCGGCCGGCGTCGAACTGTTCGCCACCCGGATCCGGTTCAGCGGATTCTCGGTGGGCTACAACGTCTGCGTCGCGGTGTTCGGCGGCACCACGCCCTACGTCGTCACCTGGCTCACCGCCTCCACCGGGAACCCGATCGCGCCGGCCTTCTACCTGATGGCGGCGGCTGTCTTGTCCCTGCTCACGGTGCTGACCCTGCGCGAGTCGGCCGGCCGGGCACTGACGCAGGTGCCGGCGGTGCAGTCATGATGCCGCGCCGCGCCGCTGGGATGTGCTGTCCACCAACGCTTCACCGCTAGGCAGCGGCCGGGAAGTTCACGACGTCCCAGGCCAGCGGCAGTTGGTCCGTGCGCTCGCCCGGCTCTGCTTCCGGCACGAAGAGCGGACCGTCAGGCCCGTCGCCGATCGATCCGACGAAGGTGAACCGGTCGATCTCGAAAGGCACGTTGTCACTCGACAGCGGTACCGGGGCACGCATCACGTGGAAATGCAGATGGGCTTCGGTGGTGTTGCCGGAGTTACCGAGACGTCCGATCACCTGGCCGCGGGTGACCTTGTCCCCGACCTTCACCGATGCCGAGTCCGGGGCCATGTGGGCATAGAGAGCGAAGTTGCCGTCGCCGATGTCGAGGATGACGTGATTACCGCCGAGCTCCGCCAGGGACTGGTCGGGCGTGACGACCTGCGGCGCCGCGTCCCGGTAGCCGCCGGACACCGCCGCGACCGTGCCGTCGGCCACGGCCAGCAGCGGGGCGCCGTAGGCCAGGTAGTCCGCGTTGCGCGTGCCGTCACCGGTGTGGGTGGTGGACGGGTCAGCCGGGTCGACACGCATCCAGTCGATGGCGTAGCGCTCGCTGCCGCTGAGCCTGCCACCCACCCCCATCACGGCCCCGCGGTGCGTCGAGACGGTGCAGCACGCATTACCGGCCACCCACCCGTCGCCCGCCAGGGGCGGCCCGATCACCACCGGCGAGGCCGTGCCGGTGCGGACCGCTCCGCCGATCTGGGCGACGGAGTCCGGGTAGCGCGAGCTCACCGCGTGATACTCCGGTGCCGCCGCACCGAGCGTGACGGTCAGTCGGTGCGTGACCTCGGCGGGCACCTGGGTGAGCGTGTCGTAGACGTCGTCGAGCACCAGCACCGCGGTGCGCCCTGCGGGGATCTCGGTGACGGGATCGGGCAACAGATTGGGCACAAGCAGCGTGCGTTCGACGATCTCGCGCTGCGAGACCGTCGCCACGGTGGCGCCGTCGGGTCCGTCGGCGAGGGTCTGGACCTTCGTGATCGTCGCGGGCCGGAAGCCGGAGTTGAGCACCGAGAGCTCATAAGCCACATGGACCTTGCCGTCTGTACCGGTGACCGGGATCGGGTCCGGGCCGAGCGTCGTGATGACCAGTGGCGCCACCACGTCGCCGTCGAGGGGATAGCCGGGCGGGACGCCCCCACGAGCGTCGGCGGCCGGCGCCGGCCTCGGCCCGGTGGGTTCAGCCGGCGTCGAGCACGCTGCCAGGAGTGCGGCACAGGCGAGCACAAGGGTCGGTGACTTTCGCATGGGACTGCTCGCCTCGCCCGTCAGTTGTGCGCGATGAAACGGTGATCGGTCGCCGCGGAAGCCTAGCCGTCGATTCGGCCGATCGGAGGTCATTGCAAAAACAAGATCAACCGGTCGTGCTGCACAGCGCGACCTGAACCTGTCCGACGTGGGTTTGCCGGAACCCGGCTAGGGTGGGCTCAGTCATCCACGGAGGGGAGACCCGCAGATGAAGCTCCAGGTATTGCCCTACGTCACCGTCGAGGTCGACGACCGGCTCCGCCGCCGGCTGCGCCTGGTCGGGGAGAAGTTCCAGGTCACCGTCCGCGCCTATCTGCGCAGTGCGGCCGACGACGTCGACGCCGCCGGAGATCGCGTCAGCGGGCTCTGCGACCGCGCCGTGCACCGGGTGGACTCCGCGGTGGCGCGGGTCAACGACCGGATCGCGCCGACCGGGTCCGATGCGAGGCCGGACTCAGGGGCCGCCCCGGACGGGACGGCCCCACGTCTGCGCGTCGTCGGCGGACGCGCGTCCTGACGGGTCGGAATCAGGTCCGGACGCGGCCGCCGACGAAGAACGAGCCGGCGAGCACCACCAGGCCGACGACGGTCACCGGGATGGCCCAGGCGCGGCGCGACGACAGCGCCGACTCGCACGAGGCCGCGTAGTCGGTGTGCGGGACGATCTCGTTGAGCACCGGCAGGTTGGCCAGATTGCCGCTGTCGGCGTCGCGCGCCTGGGAAAGGTCCGCGGCGATGCCGTTACCGCAACCGATGCTGCCTTCGGGGCCCGGGATCGACACCGGCACCAACAGGGCGATGACGCCTGCCAGCAACACTGCCACCCCGGCGATCATGATCATCCGTCTCGCGTTCATGGCCGCATTCATGCCCCAGTTCCCCGGCGCCGAAACAAGATCGACCACATTCTGAGACGGACCACACTGGGCGTGGCTCCGGCGGGTGTGCTGTCCTTGTCGGGTGATCGGGCATGGCCTTACCGTGCTGCTGGCGTTTCTCGCCGCGGTGTTCCTCGCTATCGGGATCGTGGTACGGCAGCGAGCCACCCTCGACGTACCGGCCGAGCACGGGGTCAGCATGGTGATGTTCCAGACCCTGCTGCGCAGGCCGCTGTGGTGGGCGGGCACCGCGGCGGCGATCGCGGGTTTCGTGTTCCAGGCGCTCGCCCTGGCTAACGGGTCGCTGCTGCTCGTCCAGCCGATACTGGTGTCGGCGCTGCTGTTCGCGCTGCCGTTGAGCGCCCGGCTGGCGCACCGGCGGGTCACCCGCGCCGAGTGGGCCTGGGCGGTGCTGCTCACCGTCGCGCTGGCGGTGTTCGTGGTGTTGGCCAAGGCCAGCCCCGGCGACTACGAGGCGTCGCTGTCCACCTCGGCAGTGGTGGCGGTGGTCTGCACCGCCGCGGTGCTGGCCTGCGTGATCGTCGCGACCCGCATCATCGGATGGGTCCGTGCGGTGCTGCTGGCCGTCGCAGTCGGGGTGCTGTTCGGTGTCGTCGCGGTGCTGACGAAGCTGGTCATGCACCTGCTGACCCACGAGGGCGTCACCGCGGTACTGACCACCCCGGTGCTCTACCTGCTGGCGGTGCTGGGTGTGGTGGCGGTGCTGCTGCAGCAGTCGTCCTTCCACGCCGGGTCGCTGCAGACCTCGGTGCCCACCATGCTGGTGCTCGAACCGCTGGTGGCCGTCGGGCTCGGGGCGGTGGTGCTGGGTGAGCATCTCGACGTCGGGCGGTGGGACGCGGTCGCCCTGGTGGTCGCGACGATGGCGATGGTCGCGGGCACCATCGCGCTGGGTCGCGACGAAGGGGCCTACGAGGAGCAACTGGAGGCCGGCAAGGCTCAGGCGGCGTCGGGCAACGGGTAGCCCCGGTCGCGGGCGACCTCGGCCAATTTGCCGCGCAGCTGTTTGCGGCCCCGGTGCAGCCGGGACATCACGGTGCCGATCGGCACGTTGGTCAGTGCCGCGATCTCCTTGAACTTGCGTCCCTCGACATCGGCGTAATAGACCGCCGTGCGGTACTTCTCGGGCAGCGAGCGCATCGCGTCCGCGATCGCGGGGTCGCTGGCGTTCGCGAGCGCCATCTCCTCGGTCGAGGACGGGCCTCCGCTGCTGCGCCGGTTGTGCGCGAACAGCTGGCCGTCGGTGAACTCGTCGGTGAACTGCAACATCGGCCGGTGCTGCTGCCTGCGGTAGGCGCTGATGTGTGTGTTCAACATGATCCGGTACAGCCAGCCCACGAGGTTGGTGCCCTCGCGGAAGCTGTCGAACGCCGCGTAGGCCTTGGCCGCGGTCTCCTGGAGCAGGTCCTCGGCGTCGGCGTGGTCGCGGGTCAGTTTGTACGCGTGCCGGTACAGGTCGGCGATCAGCGGTATCGCGTCACGCTCGAAGCGGGCGGTGAGCTGGGGGTTCAGGGCGGCGATGGGCATGTGTCGACTGTCTCTCCGCGGCGCCGCCGAGTCTGCCCGGCTGTCCCCCAAAACGGTTCCGGAGAACCGCACCGCGCGCTACCGGTTAACCCCCAGACCAGGACGACCAGCGCCGGATCTCGACGGTGACCACCGGCCCGTTGAGTTCCACCCGCTGGTACTGGTGGTACTTGGCGCGCAGCTCGGCGTACCCGGTGGCCATCTCGACGCCGCTGTGGTGGATCGTCGCCACGCCGTCGACACGCACCCACCACAGTCGGGACCAGTCGTCGTCGTAGTGGTCGACGAGCAGGCTGACCGCCGGGTTGTGCTCGATGTTGACCAGCCGGCGCAACCGCTGGGTGGTCTTGGGTTTCGCGTCGATCGCCGTGTACAGGATGTCGCCGCGCTGTTCGGGAAGCGCGAACACGACGGGCACCAGGTGCGGCACCGCGTCGAGCCCCGCCGTGGCCAGCATCGCCACCGGCGCGGCGGCGAACGCGGCGATAACGTCACGGTTCTCGGCTTCGGTCATCGTCCCAGGGTAGGGTGCGCACTGCTGGTCGGATTCGTTCACTGCGGAGTCGTGGGGCGGTCACCGCTGAGCCACTGCGCAGCCTCCTGCTCATCGGAAGGTTCGGCAATGAACACCTCACGCAACACCCCAGGGCACAAACAGATGTCCCGGGTGCTCGCTCTCGCCGCGTCGGCACTGCTGGTCGGTGGCGCCGTGGCCTGCGCGCCGCCCGAGAAGGACAACTCGAACGCCCAGACGGAGTCCGGGGTGAGCGCCGCCGAGGCGACCTCGGCGCAGGACTTCGGCGGGATGGACGGCCTGATCGAGGCGGCCAAGGCCGAAGGTGAACTCAATGTGATTGCGCTGCCGCCGGATTGGGCCAACTACGGCGCGATCATCGCGGCCTTCTCCGACAAGTACGGCATCAAGGTGAACTCCGCGCAGCCGGATGCCTCCAGCCAGGAGGAGATCAACGCCGCCAACCAGCAGAGGGGCCGCAGCACCGCCCCCGACGTGTTCGACCTCGGTCAATCCGTCGCACTGGCCAACACCGCGATGTTCGCGCCGTACAAGGTCGAGACGTTCGACGACATCCCGGTCGCGTTCAAGGATCCCGACGGCGCCTGGGTCAACGACTACGGCGGCTACATGTCGATCGGCTTCGACACGTCCAAGGTGCCGCCGGTGACTGCCGTCGACGACCTGCTCAAGCCCGAGTACCGCGGCAAGGTGGCGCTCAACGGGGATCCGACCCAGGCCGGTGCCGCGTTCTCCGGCGTGCTGATGGTGGCGCTGTCGCAGGGCGGCTCGGCCGACGACATCGCCCCCGGCGTCGAGTTCTTCGGCAAGCTCAAGCAGGCGGGCAACTTCCTGCCGGTGGACCCGACCCCGGCGACCATCGAATCCGGGCAGACGCCGGTGGTGATCGACTGGAACTACACGAATTCCGCGCAGACCGCGAAGTTGCCGTCCTGGACGGTTCTGGTGCCGCCGGATCAGGCGGTGGCCGGCTACTACTACCAGGCGATCAACAAGGAAGCCCCGCATCCGGCCGCGGCCCGGCTGTGGCAGGAGTTCCTCTACAGCGACGAGGGCCAGAACCTGTACGCCAAGGGCGGGGTCCGGCCGGTGCGGGCGGACAACATGCTCGCCGACGGCACCCTCGACTCGGCGGTCGCCTCGGCGCTGCCCGTCGTGGACGGGCCGGTGACCGTGCCCACCCCCGAGCAGACGGAGGCCGCGTCGAAGTACCTGGCGGAGAACTGGGCCGCCGCGGTCAGCTGAGCCGGACGCCGATGAGTTCTGCGCGCCGGCTGCGTGATTCGCTGCCGCTGCTGCCGTTCCTGACCGTCGTGATCATCTTCCTGATCATCCCGACGGTCACCGTCGTGGTGGGCGCGGTGTACGCCGACGGGGTCTTCAGCCTGGACCGCATCGCGGCACTGTTCACCGGCACCGCGCTGTCGGCGCTGCGCGACAGCGTGCTGCTCTCCGGGGCGACCGCGGTGATCGGCGCCGTCCTCGGCGCGGTGATGGCGTGGCTGATCGTCAGCAGCCCGCCGGCTTCGATGGTGCGCCGCGCGGTGCTGTCGCTGTGCAGCGTGCTGGCCCAGTTCGGCGGTGTCGCACTGGCGTTCGCGTTCCTCGCGACGATCGGCCTGAACGGGGTGCTGACCCTGTGGGTGCAGCAGATGTTCGGGTTCAACCTGGCCGGCTCGGGCTGGTTGTACGGGCTGAGCGGGCTGATCCTGGTCTACACCTACTTCCAGATCCCGTTGATGGTCATCGTGTTCATCCCGGCGCTGGAGGGGCTGCGCGACCAGTGGCGTGAGGCCGCGGTCAGCCTGGGTGCGTCGACCTGGGCGTACTGGCGGGAGGTGGCGATCCCGCTGCTGACCCCGGCGTTCCTGGGTTCGGCACTGTTGTTGTTCGCCAACGCGTTCGCCGCGTACGCCACCGCGGCGGCACTGGTCAGCCAGGGCAGCCCGATCCTGCCGCTGCTGATCCGCGCGTCACTGGTCAGCGAGGTGGTGCTGGGTCAGTCCGGATTCGCCTACGCGCTGGCGCTGGAGATGATCGTCGTGGTGGCCGTGGTGATGGCCGCCTACAACCTGCTGGTGCGCCGCAGCTCGAGGTGGTTGTCGTGAGGGCCGGAATCATGAGAACCACTGTGCGGGGCGCACTGTGGGTGCTGTTCGGATTGTTCTTCCTGTTCCCGCTGTACGCGATGGCCGACTTCTCCACCCGCAACCTGATCGCCGGCGGGCGCACCTGGCAGGCGTGGGCGAACCTGGTCGCCGACGAGGCGCTCTACCAGTCGATCGTGGTGTCGCTGCTGCTGGCGGTGCTGACCGTGGCAGCGATGCTGGTGCTGTTGGTGCCGACCATGATCTGGGTGCGGCTGCGTGCGCCGTGGGCCAAGGGTCTGGTGGAGTTTCTCTGCCTGTTGCCGTTGACGATCCCGGCGCTGGTGATCGTCGTCGGGCTGCGCAACGTCTATCTGTGGGTGACCTACCTGCTCGGGGAGTCCGCGCTGACGCTGACGTTCGTCTACGTCGTCGTCGTACTGCCGTTCGCCTACCGGGCCATCGACGCCGCGCTGTCGGCGATCGACCTGCAGACGCTGGCCGAGGCGGCCAGGTCGCTGGGCGCCGGGTGGCTGACCACGATCGCGCGGGTGGTGGTGCCCAACATCTGGTCGGGCATCCTGTCGGCCGCGTTCATCTCCATCGCGGTGGTGCTCGGCGAGTACACCATCGCGTCGTTGTCGGGCTACGAGACGCTGCAGGTCCAGATCGTGCTCATCGGCAAGAGCGACGGTCCGACCTCGGTGGCGGCGTCGCTGGCGACGCTTTTGTTCGGTTTCGTGCTGCTGCTGATCCTGTCCCTGGTCACCCGTGGCCGGCGGGGCGGCAAGACCCCGGGAGTGACCATATGACCAACGACGGTGTCGCCGTTCAGCTCACGGATCTGACCCGGGTGTACGGGTCCACGCGTGCGCTCGACGGCCTGACGCTGCACATCGAACCCGGCGAGCTGGTTGCGCTGCTGGGCCCGTCCGGCTGCGGCAAGACCACCGCGCTGCGGATTCTGGCCGGCCTCGACGAAGCCACCTCGGGCACGGTGTCGGTGGGCGGCGTGGACGTCAGCCGGGTGCCTGCGAACAAGCGCGACATGGGCATGGTGTTCCAGGCCTACAGCCTGTTCCCGCACCTGACCGTGCTGGACAACGTCGCCTTCGGGTTGAAGATGCGCGGGAAAAGCAAGCGGGACAGGCTTTCCCGGGCATCCGACATGCTGGACCTGGTGGGCCTGGGCGCGCTCGGCGGGCGTTACGCCAAGGAACTGTCGGGCGGCCAGCAGCAGCGCGTCGCGCTGGCCCGCGCGCTGGCGATCCAGCCGCGGGTGCTGCTGCTCGACGAACCGCTGTCGGCGTTGGACGCCAAGGTGCGCACCCAGCTGCGTGACGAGATCCGGCGCGTGCAGCTCGACGTCGGCACGACCACGCTGTTCGTCACCCATGACCAGGAGGAGGCGCTCGCGGTGGCCGACCGGGTCGGGGTGATGAACCAGGGCAGACTCGAACAGCTCGCCGCACCGGCCGACCTGTACGCCCACCCGGCCACCCCGTTCGTCGCCGACTTCGTCGGGCTGAACAACAAGGTGCCCGCCACGGTGTCCGGCGGCACCGCGAACCTGCTCGGGGTGGCGGTGGCCGCCTTGCCCGGCTCGGTCGAGGGGCAGGGCCTGGCCATGGTGCGGCCCGAGTCGGTGACCGTCACCGCCGATCCCGCAGGCACCGCGACCGTCAGCGCGGTGTCCTTCCTCGGCGCGATCTCACGGGTGCACCTCGCGCTGCCCGACGGGTCGGTGCTCAGCGCTCAGCTGTCCAGTTCGGTGGCGCGGGGCTTCGCCCCCGGTGACCACGTGACCGTGGGCATCGAGCCCGGGGGAGTGCTTGTCACCCGTGCGTGACCGTCCCATGCGCACCACGCATCCACGTTCTGCAGGGGAAGTGCGAGTGGGGACCTGCCAAACGTGGATGTGTGTGACCGGTGGGGTCACGCAGCGCCCACGTGGACTCACACGTCGTCCCTAGACGTCCTTGACGGGCTCGATCCCCAGGTCGCGGTAGGTGACCAGCGCGTGGAACGGCACGTTGCGCTTGGCGAAGCGTGCCGCGGCGACGTCGCCGCGGTCGACCATCGGGATCACCCCGGTGACCACCACGCCGAGCGGGGCGATGCGTTCGAGCGCGAGCTCGGTCGATCCGCCGGTGCTGATGACGTCGTCGACGAGCAGCACGCGCATGCCGGGTTCCAGCCGGGTGCCCTCGACCCACTGCTCCCTGCCGCGCTTCTTCTGCTCCTTGCGCACCGAGAACCAGGCCTTGCCGGTGACCATCGCAACGCCGTGCGCCAGCGGGTCGGCGCCCATCGTCAGGCCGCCCACCGCGTCGAACTCGACGCCGTTGGCCGCGGCGAGGTCGGCGACCGCCCTGGACACGATGGTCAGCCGCTCCCCGGTGTCGACGGCGTACTTGCCGTCGATGTAGTCGTGGCTGAGCTGGCCGCTGGCCAGCCTGAACGGCTCCTCGCGCCGTTCGTGACCGCGGGTGCGGATCAGGTCGAACGCGGCCTGCCAGGTCGGTGGGCGGTCGTTCACGGTCGACATCGTATTAGCCTCCTCGAGCCAGTTTCACCAATTCGACCGCGGCCGAACGCAATTCGTCGATGGAGTCGATCGGCCGGGGGTAGCCGATGCGGGTGTAGGCCATCCCGCGCGGGGTCTGCAGCCGGAGGTCGAGGCCGTACCGGTCGGCGCCGGTGCACACCGCCGACTCCGTGTCCGGGTATCCGCCCAGGGCCCGGGCCATGGCGGCCAGTGACTCGGCGTGATCGGCGTTCAGATGCGCGATCGCCCCCGCCGCGCGCGGGGCCACCGGATCCGGCCGGGCTTCGGTGTACTCCCGGCCGCTGGTGGAGTCCATCCGTCCGTATCCACCGACCCAGCGCACCCGGGCGACCCGCAGCACCCACAGGGTGAAGTCGCTGTAGTCCACGTAGTACTTCGCGGCGGCGACGGCACTCAGGTGCGCTTCGCGGGCGGCGTCGCGTTCGGCTCCGACGGGCGCCTCGACGTGCCCGGCCAGCGTGACCCGGGCACTGGCCAGCGGGTCGGCGTCGGTGGCGGGCGCGGTGATCGCGATGCTCGCCCGCGGATCGGCGGCCAGATTGCGGCCGTGTTCGGCCAGGTTGGACACGCACAGCACCGGGGCGCCGTCGAGCAGTCCGTAGGTGACGAACGACGCCCACGGGTCGCCGTCGGCGGTCAGCGTCGCCAGCGTGCCGGTGTTCGTCGACGCCGCGATCGTCCTGGCCTCTTCGGCCGCCGACGGCCGCCTGGCTGCGGCCGGTTCGGTCAGCGGGGGTGGGACGGTAGGGGCATCGCCGGGATCTCCGTGGTCACGAGGGGGGCCGGCCGAGGTCACGACGGCACCCTATCCTGCCGCCCGGAGCCGGCCATAAACTGACGCTGGCGTCGATTCGGGCCTGCCCGAACTTTGTGGCCCGCTTGTGCCGATGTGCGAGAATTACAACCGAATTCACCGCTCGCGAAAGCGAACGAACCCTCCGGAGATGGGGGCGCCATGGTCGGGCCCGTTGCGCGCGCCGCTGCGGTTGCCGGCGTGCTCACCGCGACCGCCGTGCTGGGCGGAGTGACCGCGGTTCCGGTGTTCGCCGAGCCCGGGGATTCCGACACCTCCAGCCAGAGCACCGACGATCCCGGCACCGGATCGGACGACGGCGGCTCGTCCAGCGAGCCCGAGGCGCCCACCGAACCCACCCACACGGTGCCTGACGAGGATCCCGTCGTCGTCGAGGAACCGACCCAGACGCAGGAACCCGAGCCCGAACCCGTGCCCGAGGTGACCACCGGTGGCGGCAGTGACCGCGAGAACTCGGTCGTCGAGCCACCACCACCACCACCACCACCTCCTCCGCCACCGCCGCCGCCTGTGTCCCGGCAGTTGCCGCAGGACCCCGTGATCTCGGTGCCCATCGTCCGGCTGCCCGGTCCGGGGGAGATCCCGTTCGGCACCTGGCCGACGCCGTCGACGTTCTACACCACCTTCCCGATCAAGGTGCCGACGCTCACCGAGTTCCTGCGCGCGCTGAAGCTCGCCCCTGCTCCGCCGCCGCCGGCCGGGCCCGCGTTCCGCACCCAGCAGGAGGCGCCGGTGGCCGACGCGACCTCAGGCACCACGACCGGTGGCGGTGGTGGTGGCGGCGGCGCGTATCCGGACGCGTTCGTGTTCCGGGCTCCACTGGTGATGGTGCCGCGCGCCGGCACGATCGCGGGCAAGCCGCCCCGGCCCGCTCCGCCGATCCCCGGTGTCACGGCCGCGCCGGGCGTGACCGCCCCCGGTGTCGCCGGGGTCCGGACGGCGGCGATCCGCGGCTCGGTCGCGCCGACGCCGGGAGCGTCGGTGACGCTGCCCACGGCGCCCGCGAGCGGACAGCCGGCCCGGCTGGGCGCCTACCCGCGCGGCGTGATCAACTCGACCGTCGCCGAGATCGCGGCGGTGGCAGTGCCCGGCGTGGCCGGCTTGCTCTTCCTGACATTCGGCGGTGGCGTCATCGGTTACCGGCAGGCCAACAGCGTCCGGTTCGTCAGAACCGCAGGAGCGGAACGCTTCCTGCCCTGAAACCCGTTCACGGTGATTCCTTTGCCGCCGGGCTGGGTAGGTTCCAGATCATGACGCTGGCATTCGGCGATTGGATCGTCCACCGCCGGTGGTATGCCGGCCGCAGTCGCCGACTCGTCTCGGCGCAGCCCGACGCGGTGACCCCACTCGGAGACGACCTCGAGCACGTGCTGCTTGACGTGACCTACGACGACGGCACGGCCGAGCGGTACCAGCTGCTGGTGCGGTGGGCCGACGGCGAGCCCGGCCCCGACATCGACCCGGCCGCCGTGATCGGCACCGTGCCCGGCCCGGCGGGCCCCCGCACCGCCTACGACGCCCTCTACGACCCGGAGGCGGCGCGCCGCCTGCTGCGCCTGATCGATTCGTCGGCGACCGTCGCGGATCTGCGGTTCGTCCGGGAGCCCGACGCCGTGTTGCCGGTGAGCGCGCCGCCCAAGGTGTCGAGTGCCGAGCAGAGCAACACCAGCGTGATCTTCGGCAAGGACGCGATGCTCAAGGTGTTCCGGCGGGTCACCCCCGGCGTCAACCCCGACATCGAGCTCAACCGGGTGCTGGCCCGCGCAGGCAACCCGCACGTCGCGACGTTGCTCGGCTCCTACGACACCTGGTGGGCCGGGCCCGACACCGAACCCTGCGCGCTCGGCATGGTGGCCGCGTTCGCCGCCAACAGCGCCGAGGGCTGGGACATGGCCACCGCCTCCGCCCGCGAACTACTCGCCGACGAGGTGGTCAGTGAGTTCTCCGACGAGTCCTACCGCCTCGGCGAGGCGGTCGCCTCCGTGCACGCCACGCTGGCCGACACGCTCGGCACCTCCACGGTGCCGTTCCCGGTCGACACCGCGCTGGCCCGGCTGGCCACGGCGGCGCAGGCGGCACCGGAACTGGCCGCGTACGTGCCTGCCGTCGAGCAGCGGTACCGGGCGCTGGCCGGTCAGCACATCCCGGTGCAGCGCGTCCACGGCGACCTCCATCTCGGTCAGGTGCTGCGCACCCCGGAGAACTGGTTGCTGATCGACTTCGAAGGCGAGCCCGGGCAACCGCTCGAGGAACGCCGGCGACCGGACTCGCCGCTGCGCGACGTGGCCGGGATGCTCCGGTCGTTCGAGTACGCGGCCTATCAGCTCCTGGTGGAGCTGGGTCCCGAGCAGGACGCCGACGGCCGGGTCGCCGCCATCGCGCGCCACTGGGTGGAGCGCAACAGCGCGGCGTTCTGCGCCGGCTATGCGGCCGGTGGCGGCCTCGACCCGCGGGACCACAGCCAGGTGCTCGCGGGCTACGAGCTCGACAAGGCGGTCTACGAGGCGGCCTATGAGGCCCGCTTCAGGCCGGCCTGGCTGCCCATCCCGATGCGATCGATCGAGCGCATCCTGGGCTGACCCGCCCCGCTGTTCCACCGACTCTCGCGGCGACTCGTGCCCGCGGTGCTGACCGCGATCGCACTGCCGCCGGCGGCTTGCGGTGGATCCGGCAACGGTACTGACGCCGACGCAGCGGGATCAACTTCGGCAAGTTCTACCAATCCGTCTGCGACAGTTACGGACTCGGATGCAATGGATTCGCCGTCCGGGGCGTCAACCGCATCGACACCCATGAGCTCCAGAGCCGGCACCGCGGGCGTCCGCGCGCCCAGGACTGGGCGGGCCTGGTACTGGACGCGCTGGAGCCGGCAGCCGTGACCACCGGGTAGGCCGCCGCCGCTCAACGGCTCCTACACCCGGCCCGCCCGGCCGGTGGCAGCGGTGATACCGCCGCCGCGCGGTGGCCACGGCTGCAAGCACGTTCAAGCTAACACAGCGGTCCCCGAATTCGGGTCATGTCGCCGGGTTGGCGTGGTGCCGCACAACAGCTTTCAGAAGACACCATCATTCGGCGCGCAGTACCAGCACCGATCTGGCCGCCACCGGCACGGTCGCGCCGGCCGGATGTGATTCCCCGGGCTCGGGTTTCACGGCCACCGCGGAGGACACCACCGGCTCCCACGACGCCGCGAATTCCTCGGCCGGCAGCGTGAAGTCGATCGGCTCGTGGTGGGCGTTGAAGAACAACAGGAACGAGTGGTCGACGACGCGCTGACCGCGGGTGTCCATGTCCGGGATGCCATGGCCGTTGAGGTACACCCCGACCGACTTCGCGAATCCCGAATCCCAGTCCCCGCCGGTCATCTCGGCGCCGTCGGGAGTGAACCACGTGATGTCGGGCAGTCCCTGGCCGCGCCGGCCCACCGGCTTGCCGCTGAAGAAGCGCCGCCGGCGGAACACCGGATGGTCGGCACGCAACTGGGACACCGTGCGGGCGAACTCCAGCAGTTCGGTGTCCGCGGAGGACCAGTCGATCCAGGTGATCTCGTTGTCCTGGCAGTAGCCGTTGTTGTTGCCGCCCTGGGTGCGGCCGAGTTCGTCACCGTGACAGATCATCGGCACGCCTTGGGACAACAGCAGCGTGGTCAGGAAGTTGCGCTCCTGTCGGCCACGCAACGCCAGAACCTCCGGGTCGTCGGTGGGACCCTCCACCCCGCAGTTCCACGACCGGTTGTGGCTCTCGCCGTCGTTGTTGTCCTCGCCGTTGGCCTCGTTGTGTTTCTCGTTGTAGGACACCAGGTCGCGCAGCGTGAACCCGTCGTGGGCGACGACGAAGTTGATCGACGCGACCGGGCGGCGCGCGGTGTGCTCGTACAGGTCGGCCGAACCGGTCAGCCGGTAGGCGAATTCGTCGAGGGTGGCGGGCTCCCCGCGCCAGAAGTCGCGCACGGTGTCGCGGTACTTGCCGTTCCACTCGGTCCACTGCGGCGGGAAGTTGCCCACCTGGTAGCCGCCGGGGCCGACGTCCCACGGCTCGGCGATCAGCTTCACCTGGCTGACCGTCGGATCCTGCTGCACGAGTTCGAAGAACGTGGCGAGCCGGTCGACGTCGTAGAACTCCCGTGCCAGCGTCGAGGCCAGGTCGAAACGGAAGCCGTCGACGTGCATCTCGGTGACCCAGTAGCGCAGCGAGTCCATGATCAGCTGCAGCGAGTGCGGATGCCGGACGTTGAAGCTGTTGCCGGTGCCGGTGTAATCCATGTAGTAGCGCTTGTCGTCGTCGACGAGCTGGTAGTAGGCGGCGTTGTCGATGCCGCGCATGGACAGCGTCGGGCCCATGTGGTTGCCCTCGGCGGTGTGGTTGTAGACGACGTCGAGGATCACCTCGATGCCCGCTTCGTGCAGCGCGCGGACCATCGCCTTGAACTCCTGCACCTGTCCGCCCGGATTCGGGTTGGAGCTGTACTTGGAGTCGGGGGCGAAGAAGCCGATTGTGTTGTAGCCCCAGTAGTTCGACAGACCCTTCTCGATCAGCGTCGAGTCGTTGGCGAAGTGGTGCACCGGCATCAGCTCGATCGCGGTGATGCCCAGCGCTGTGAGGTGGTCGATGATCGCCGGATGCGCGACCGCGGCGTAGGTGCCGCGGATCTGCTCGGGGATGTCGGGGTGGGTTTGGGTGAGGCCCTTGACGTGCGCCTCGTAGATCACCGAGTCGGCGTACTCGTGGTTGGGCGGGCGGTCGACGCCCCAGTCGAAGAACGGGTTGATGACCACGCACTTGGGCATGTTCGCCGCCGAGTCGTCGTCGTTGCGGCTGTCGGGATCGCCGAAGTTGTAGCCGAACAGTGGCTGGCCCCAGTCGAAGTGCCCGTCGATGGCTTTCGCGTACGGGTCCAGCAGAAGCTTGTTCGGGTTGAAGCGCATCCCGTTGGCCGGGTCGTAGGGACCGTGCACGCGGTACCCGTAGCGCTGGCCGGGCTCGATGTTCGGGATGAACCCGTGCCAGACGAAACCGTCGACTTCGGGCAGGGTGATGCGGGTTTCGGTGCCGTCGGCGTCGAACAGGCACAACTCGACCTTCTCCGCGGCCTCACTGAACAGCGTGAAGTTGGTGCCTGATCCGTCGTAGGTGGCGCCGAGCGGGTAGGCCTTCCCGGGCCACAGTTCCAGCGCGATGGTGTTTCCCGGCGAGCCGGCGATCAGTGTCAAGGGGCTCTCCTGAACTATGTGCGGGTTGTGGCGGTCACGACGCTAGGGGATGCCCACACATCGGGCAGTGCAACCGTCGGTTGCCTCACACCGCGGCGACGCCGGCTGCGCGCAGCGCGTCCAGGGCGGCGGCGGTGCTCGCAGGCGCCACCCCGGCGGTCAGCTCGAGCAGCACCCGGGTGGTGAACCCGGCGGCGACCGCGTCGGCGGCGGTGGCCTTCACGCAGTAGTCGGTGGCAATGCCGACGACGTCGACCGCGCCGACGTCGCGCGCCCGCAGCCAGTCGGCCAACGAGGTGCCGTCACCGGTGCTGCCCTCGAACCCGCTGTAGGCCGCCGAGTAATGCCCCTTCTCGAAGACCGCCTCGATGGGGGTGGTGTCGAGATCGGGATGGAACTCCGCCCCGGCGGTGTGCGCGACGCAGTGCACCGGCCAGGAATCCACGAAGTCGGGGGTATCGGAGAAGTGCGCGCCGGGATCGATGTGGAAGTCGGCCGTGGCCACCACGTGGTCGTAGCCGGGGCCGGGCGCGGCCAGCAGCGCGTTGATGCCGCGCGCGACCGCCGCGCCACCGGTGACCGCGAGCGAGCCGCCCTCGCAGAAGTCGTTCTGCACGTCCACGATGATCAGCGCCTTGTTCGACGTCATTTGTTCACGGTATCGCCGGCGGCCTGCACCCGCAGGTGGGCGGTCAGAAGCAGGTGGTCGAACGTGGCGCGCGGCGGCAGGGACTCCTCGTACACCAACTTCCGGTAGTCCGACAGCAGCTGTTCGGCCAGCACCCGCAGCTTGACGTTGGTCTCCTGGGAGCGCCAGCGCAGCAGTTCGAACGCGGAGTCGTCGTCCACCCGGTAGATCAGCATGAGCATGCCCTTGACCTGTTCGATCACCGCGCGGTGCTCGGTGATCTCGGCCAGGGCGCGGGTGAGCATGGACTTGGCCTGCGCGTCGGTCGGCGTCATGTCGACGTAGAAGCCGTGGGTGCCGATGAGCCGGCCGTCCTCGTCGAGGAGCTGGTCGCCGATCACCACCACCTCGTGAGTGTCGCCGCGGGTGTCGACGATGCGGTGCCGGGTGGAGAACGTCCGGTGGGTGCGGCGCATGTCCTCGAGGGTCGCCGCGACCTGCTGGCGGTCCTCGGGGTGCTTGTGGGACAGCACGAGTTCGGTCGTCGGCGTCACCGTGCCCGGCTCGTAGCCGTGCAGCAGCTGGACCTGTTCGGACCACTCCCAGCGCTCGTCGGCGAAATAGAACCGGAACCACCCGACGCGCTGAGGCGCACCCCCGGCGAGCGCCTGTTCCAGTGAGTCTTCACTCGCCACAGCAAGACCCTAGCGCGGGAGCAGGAGCTCTCATCCGCCGAACAGCAGATACAGCCCGGTGAAGGTGTAGCCCACCATCACCAGCATCATCGCCAACTGGCCGGTCAGCTGATGCCGCTCGGGCAGTACCGCCAACGCCCGGTCGTGCGCGGCGATCACCCCGGCGATATGGCCACCACGAAGCCGACCTTCAGCGTGGCGAGCAGCGCCGGATGCATCGACAGCACGTAGACGACCTCGGCGTCGCTCTGGCCGAACAGCCGGTACACCGTCTGTTGGCCCCGCTCGACCAGATAGGTCAGGTAGTGGGCGAACACGTAACCGATCACGATCGGGATCAGCGAATGCGCGAGCAGCCCGGGCAGCGCGCGGCGGGTGCGGGCGTCGACGCCGCCGGTGCAACGCGCCGCGGCGCAGAACGTGACCGCGACGACCACGACGAACAGCGCCAGGCCTGCGGTGCGCACGCCGGCCGCGGCCGCCCCGGAATCGGCCACGTTGTCGACGAACCCGCGGAACTGCGGGGTCGCGGAGAAACTGTCGAACGCCGTGGAGCCCAGCAGCACCGACAACACGGCGACGATGCCGGGCCGCACCGGCAGCGACGGCAGATGGTCGAACGGGTTGCTGATCGCGATGCGGCCGTCGGGGTTGCGGCGCAGCGGGGACAGCCGCGACGCGACGACGCTGTACACCTCGAACGGGTCGGCGTTGGCGCACCAGCGCGGCCCACACCACAGCGCGCCGGCAACGGTCACCACGAGGTAGACGAGCAGCCACAGCCGGATCGCGGTCAGCGAACCCGGATCGGGGCTCGCCAGTTCGAGCCACACGAACGCGAACAACCCCGCCGCGGCCGGCCAGTACCCGAGTGCGGCCGGGTAGCTGCGGCCCAGCGATCGGCCGCCGGTGAACCGGAGCAGCGCACGGACCGGGGACAGCACCCGCCAGACCGGCCCCACCAGCACCGACACCGCCACCAGACCGACCCACAGCAGCACGTAGAACACGCCGGGCAGCGCGTTCTGCGCGTTCTGCGGACCCAGATACGTCGCGGCGGCGACCCAGACGGCGAGCAGCAGCGCCACCACGGCCAGCGCCCAGCGGGTGACCGGCGCGTCGACGGCCCGGGTGGCCCACATCGGCAGCGGCCGCCCCGGCCTGGTCTCGGAGAACCGCGGCTTCTTCCAGGCCAGCGCCACCACCGCGAAGGTGAACGTCAACGCCCATGCGGCACCGATCAGCGCGTAGGTGAACGGGATCGGCAGATCGGCCGAACCGCCCAGGCCGTGGGCCAGAACCTGTGTCGTCACTGCACCTGAATCGTGGCGACGGTCTTGTGCAGCCTGTGCAGTTCGACGTCGACCCGGCCCGGCACCTCGACGGTGAACCGGAAGGTCTGCGCGGGCCCGATACCGACGTCGAAGCTGTGCTCGGGCGTCGAGTGCACGTGCAACTCGTCGGTCATGTCGCTGTCGACCCGCAACTCGATCGGCTCGCCGACCGTGGCCTGGAACCGGGCGTTGACCGGGGTCACGTCCCCGCCTTCGATCGCGATGTCGATGACCAGCTGTTCTGGCGGGGCCTGCGCGTCGCCGGAGGTCGTCGGTGCGGCTGCGGCGGTGCTGGAAGTCGTTGCGTCGTCAGCGGATTCACCGGAGCCGGAGTCGCCGGAGCCGGCGCACCCGGCGAGCAACATCGCCGCCGCCCCGAGGGCGAGTATTCGCTGTGGTGTTGTCACTGTTCCTTGGTGTTGTCGGGTTTGCGTCGGTTCTTGGCCGCGATGTAGACGACCACGCCGGCCACCACGATCGCGGGTGCGAACGCAGGCACTGCCAGCCAGATCGGGTGGTCGGCCAGGATCACGACCTCGGGCTGAGGTGTCATGCCTGGGCGGACGGCTGCAGCTCGGCCTCGCTGCCGCTCGGTTCGGACTTGTTGATACGGCCACCGCCCCAGGTGATGCCGGCGATCATCGCCAGAGTGCAGACCAGCACCACCAGGCAGCCGATGAGCCACAGCGACTGCGGGATGTCGGGGCTGCGTTCGCGCTGCAGGATGGTGATCTCAGAGACGAACGGACGGGTGAACTGCGCCTCTGCCGGTACCTCCTCGGCGCCGATGCCCGGATCGCCGGCGAGGTAGATCGGCACCGCGGTGAAGGTCCTGCCGTCGTGCACGCGCAGCAGCGTCTTCCATGTCCCCGAGACCGGCATCGGTTCGGTCGAACGGAAATGGCCGGGCCCGACCGATTCGAGGGTGTCGTTGAAGATGCCCCGTTGATTCTGGAGCCCGCCCTGCCAGCCGAGCACTGCGACCCAGTTGGGGTTGTCGCTGACGACGTCGGGCGGGTTGAACTGCACATCGGCCGTCACGAAACGCTGGCCGTCGACGGCCGGGGCCTCTGTCAGCGTCACCGACGCGGTCGCGTTCTGCGGCACGTCGTAGCGCAGCCCGTTGGCGGCCGCGGCGCCGATGGCCACCACGGTCAGCGCGACGAGTCCCACTCCGATCGCGCGGGAGGGCAGCCGGCCACCGGTCAGGATCAGGCCGATCATCGCCCCGCATCCACCGGTGAGCACGGCGACCGGGATCGACATTGCCAGCGCTTCCGGCCAGAGGCTCGTCGGCCAGGGCAGCGGATAGACCGCGTTGATCCACAGCGACTCGAGCCAGAGTCCCACGGTGGCGATACCGAGCCCGGCCACCAGGCCGAAGACGACGGGGCGCTTGATCAACGGAGTCAACGCCAGCAGCTCGACGACGAGGGCGGCGCCCAGATACAGCGGGAACCAGTTGACCGGTGCGTCGAGGACGGGTGCCACCGCGAAGGCGACGATTCCGCGCAGCCCGATCGCGACGAGCGCGGCGATCAGGGCTGCGCCGCGACCCATGAAGATGCGGGCCGCCACCAGTGCCAGCGCCGCCGCAGCGGCGATGAGCATCGGCTGGAACGCCTGCCGGAACTGCGGCACGCCGAAGTCGAACTCGATCTGGTACACCGACGCGCCGATGAGAACCCCGGCGAAAGCGAGGTATTGCACGAATTTGAGGCCGATGCCGTCCGGCGGGATGTCGGCGGGCCGGGCCTTGCGGCCCTCGTGTTCCAGGTACAGCGCGGCCAGGGTGGAGAAGCCGGCGCCGCCGATCATCATCAGGTGCGTCGGGCCCCACAGCGTCACGTCCTGGCCGAAGATGCGGTGCCACATGTCGTCGAGCGGGAAGCCGAGCAGGGCGTAGAGGCCGCATCCGGCCATCACGATGCCGCCGACCGGCGCGTACCAGTCGTCGGTGATGCGCACCGCGGCCGGACCGGGACGGTCGTCCGCACCTCTGGGCAGCACCATCGCAGTGCAGCCGGCGACGAAGATGCCGAACAATCCGATCAGGATGAAGTAGTGGGCGGGGCTGGCCAGGGCGCCGTCGTCGCGTCCGTTGCCGATGTGCAGGCTGACGTCCCAGATGAAGCCGAACAGCGCGCAGATGATCGACGTGATGAACAGGGCGATCGGCAGAGCCACCCACGACGGGCGTTTGAAGCGGCGCCCGAACCAGTCGGCCAGCCGGGCCAGCCAGGTGATCTTGTGGTTGCGGTGCAACCAGCCGATCCACAACAACACTGCGGCCACCACGCCACCCGCCACCGTCAACGCGATGATCTCGCTCAGCGCGGCGCCGCCGCCCTCGTCACCACCCGACGACTGGGCGAGCACGGACTCCGCTTGCAGAGACAACTCCATCGTGATCCCATCCCGCGTACCGGACGTCTATCTGACTGGTCGGTAATGTTGCCAGAACCAACCAAGGTGAAACCAGGGGTACCGGGTTTTTTTCGATTGACGCAGCTGTCACTTCCGGGGCGGTCGGAGCACCTTCATCGCCATCTGCATGACCGGCGCGGGCACCCGGTCCTTCATCGACAGCGCCGACGCGGCGACCTGGGTCCGCGCCGGGGTACCCCGGCCGAACAGGCGGTTGACCGGGCCGCCGGACGGTTCCAGGTCGACGTGCAGCGGCGGCCTTCCGTCCGCGGCGCCGAGCGCGTTGGAGATGACGACCCGCTGAATCTCGCTGGTGCCCTCGAAGATGGTGTAGAGCTTGGCATCCCGATACCACTTCTCGACGGGATGGTCGGTGATGTAGCCCCAGCCGCCCATGGTCTGGATGGCCCGTTCGGTGGTGCGCACCGCCAGCTCGCTGGCCGCCAACTTCGACATCGAGCCCTCGCCGCGCTCGAACGGCACCCCGGTGGCGGCCATCCAGGACGCGCGCCAGGTGAGCAACCGCGCGGCGTCCAGGCCGGTGGCCAGATCGGCCAGCGGAAACGCGATGCCTTGGTTGTCGATGATCGGCGCCCCGAACGCCTCCCGGCGGTTGGCGTACTCGGTCGCGTATTCGAGTGCGGCCCGGGCGATCCCGAGCGCCTGCGCGGCGACCATCGGCCGGGTTTGCTCGAAAGTGCCGAGCGTGGCCGAACCGGAGTGGCGGGCCCCCTCGACCGCCTCCCGGGCGCGCGCGAGCTTGTGGTCCAGCTTCTCCTGCCCGCCGAGCAGGTGATCGGCCGGCACCCGCACGCCGGTCAGCTTGAGTTCGGCGGTGTGGGAGGCGCGGCAGCCGAGCTTGTCGAGCTTGCGCACCATCTCCAGGCCCGGGGTGCCGCCGGGGACGATGAACAGCGCCTGCCCCTTGTGCCCGAGTTCCTGGTCGACGACGGCGTTGACCACGTGCACGTTGGCGATGCCGCCGTTGCCGATCCACATCTTGTGCCCGTCGATGATCCAGTCGGCGTCGGGCTCCGGGACCGCCCGGCGGGCGGTGGTGCGCAGGTTGCGCACGTCGCTGCCGCCCTCGGGTTCGGAGATCGCCAGCGCGGCCAGCTTGAGATCGCCTGGCGTGCCGAAACATTCGGGTGCCCACTGCAGCATCTGCTCGGGCGAGGCGGCCTGCCCGATCGCCGACAGCGCCAGCGCGGGCATCACCACCGCCAGCCCGATGCCTGCGCACCCCCAGAACAGCTCCTCCATGAACATCGGTAGCGAGAGCCCGGTCGGGTCGCCGATCAGGTCGCGGTAGAACAGCGGGCTGTAGAACCCCCGGGCGGCCGCCTCTTCGAGCACCGGCCACGGGAATTCCTGCCGCTGGTCGTACTCGGCGGCGACCGGGCGGACGACCTCCTCAGCGAACTCGTGCGTCCGGCGCGCCAGATCGTGCTGCGCCGCGGTCGGCGTGATGTCGAAACCCATCGCTTGCTCCCTACCGGAATCGGTGACCAGCACTGCCGTCACCGACTGTCGTCGGCTTAGGGTGGCTATTACCCAAAGCCGGTCGGATTCCACCGCGGAGCGCGCCGATGAAGTTCCTGCCGCCGCATCTTCGGCAACGCGACGGGGTCACGTGCGGGCCGACCGTCGCGGTCGTCGCCTGCGCGATGGTGGACCCGGCGTATCGGTTGTCGCTCGACGCCCCGGATGCCGGCGTGTGGTTCGCTGCCGAGCAGGGACGGGTGCACGCGTCGGTCAACCGGGTGTGGCCGCGGGCGTGGGGCACCACGCCGGTGGGGATGGCGCGCGCGGTCACCGCCTGCTCCCGCGGACGTGGCGTGCGGTACCGCTGGCGGCTGTGGCGGGGAAGCCACGACGGGTTGGCCGACGTGCTGGCCGCGGTGCGGTCGGGGTGGCCGGTGGCGATGTTGGTGGGGCGGTTCATCCCACGGCACTGGGTGCTCATCGTGGCCCTCACCGGGGAGGCGGCGCGGTGCTACGAACCGTCGTCGGGCGAGGTCTGCACTGTCGCGCTCGAGGCGGTCCGGCGGGGCCGGATGACGGGCCCGGGCTACCCGCGCCCGTTCGCGTTCGTGCTGCCCAATTGCTCGACCCGGTCGGCGACGGACTGATCGGCGGCCGACCCCGATGCGCGCAGCCCGCTCACCACGCCGTCGCGGTTGCGCTCGGGCTGGTTCTGCGACATCTTCGCCTTGCCTTCGACCGAGGTGATCTGCAGTTCCACTCCGACGATGGCGTTGAGCTGCGCGGCCAGGTAGGACTCGGGCGCGTCGTTGACCTGCCACGGGTCGGGGCGGCCCGCCTCGTGCTCGTCGGTGAGCCGGCCGACGAGATCGCGCACCCAGGCCGGATCGTCGTGGGCGAGCAGTCGGCCGTGCACGGCGACGATGTCGTAATTCCACGTCGGGACGACCTTGCCGGTCTCCCGCTTGGTCGGATAGAAGGACGGCGACACGTACGCCTGCGCACCGGAGAAGATCGCCACCGACGGTCCCTCGGCGCGCCAGTGCGGGTTCGCGCGTGCCACGTGGCCGACCAGGCAGTGCCGGGTGTCGTCGTACAGCAGCGGTAGCGGAGTCACCAGCATCTGGCCGTCGGAGTGCGTCACCAGCTGCGCGAAGCCACCCCGGCCGAGCGCGGCGAGGGTGTCCGCTTCGGACAACGCGAACTTCGGTGGGCGGTACATTCCGACTCTGAGCCTAGAGGCGTTCTCCCGGCTCGGCAGGTTGGCTCTCTTGGGCCGAGGGGTCCGGGACGGGCCAGTCCGGCGGCGTCCGCAGGCTGGCCAGGGCCAGGCTGCTGATACCCATCAGCACGATGGTCAGGATCAGGAAGTTGGTGTAGCCGCCGAAGTGGTCGGAGGTGGCACCTGCGGCCAGCGGCCCGAAGGCGGTGCCCAGTGACAGCGCGGCCACCAGCCCGCCGAACAGTCCGCCGAAGTTTTTCAGCCCGAAGTACCGCGAGGCGAGATAGGCGATCACGTCGACCTCGGCGCCCAGCGTGAGACCGAACAGCGCGGCGGCGACGGTCTGGCTGACCGGGTTGCTGCCGTCGATCAACAGTGCCGCGCATCCTAGGATCGGCACCAGGTAGGCGCAGGCCCCGACCACCCGCCCCGGGAAACGGTCCAGCAACACCCCGACCCCGAGCCGGCCGACGATCGAGAACACCCCGACCAGTGCCGCGGTGCCCGCCGCCGCCAGCGGTTCGGCGCCGGCGTCACGCAGGATCGGCACCAGGTGCACCACGATGCCCAGCGTGGTGAACGCGAACAGGCCGGCGGCGACCAGCAGTTTGTAGAAGGTCGCCGAACGCAGCCCCTCCCGCAGCGTGACGCCCGGCAACTCGGCGGGCGCGACAGGCGGTGCCGACGGCCGCACGATGCGGGCACGCGCCACCTTGTCGTCCTGGGCGCCGCGGAAGAAGAACCAGACCGCGACCAGCACCAGGGCGGCCCAAACCGCACCGAGGCCGAAAAATGCTCCGCGCCAGCCCCATTCGCCGATGAACAGGGTGGCCAGGGCGGGGAAGACGGCCGCGGCCAGCGATCCCCCGGACAGCGTGACCGCGAATGCGAGCCCACGGGAGGTCTCGAACCGGCTCGCCACCGCCGAGGTCCACACCGTCGTCTGCACCCAGAACGCCGCGAAGGCCAGCACCGCCCACAGCAACAACCAGTTCGTCATCGACCCGGTGGCGGTGCCCAGCAGGGCGAACGCACCACCCATCAGCGCGACACCGACCAGGCCGACCCGCCGAGGACCGAGCCGGTCGACCATCAGGCCGATGGGCATCGCGGCGGCCGCGGCCGCCATGCCGACGATAGTCAGACCGGCCGAGGTCTCGGCACGGCTCCAGCCGAACTCGTCCTGCAGCGGCTGCATGAACGCGCCCAGCGAGTACACGTGGATGACGCCGATCGAGTACCCGAGGCCGGCGGCGACCGGCAACGGACCGTAGCGGCGCCACTCGGTGACGGCCGCACTGCCGGATTTCGCCATGCCGACCCCTTGTCAGTTCCACGCCGTCGTGTAACGCGCTGTGCAAGCGCTCAGATTCTAGGTCGGCGGCGCGGCGCGCGGGGCGGTCAGGTAGGAATTGCGCCGGACTCGGCGATGCGGCGGTGCGCCTCGCCGACCGAGATGCGCAGTCTGCGCGCCAGGACCTCGGCCCACGGTGCGCCGGCGAACTCGACCGGCGGCGGGCCGGAGACCATCCGGGCAAGCAGCCGACGCTGGGTGACCGCCAGCGTCTTCTCCAGCGCGTCGAGCCGGGTCAGCACGGCCCGCTGATCTACCGGCCGCAACGTGGTGAACGGGAGGGCGGAAACCGCCCGCTGGGCGTGATCCACGGCGTCGAGGGCCGCGATCCACTCGTTTTTCGAACTCATGTTCGACAGCGTAGGTGCGGTGTCCGACAACATGCCGATACGCTGGGCGGATGGCCGGAAAGATCGCCACCGCCGACGCGGTCACGTTGCCCGAACTGCTCGACTTCGTCCGTCCCCGACACCGGATGGTGCTCACCACCTTCCGGGCCGACGGGTCTCTGCAGAGCTCGCCCGTCACCGGCGGGGTGGACGCGGAGGGGCGGATCGTGATCGCGAGCTATCCCCAGCGCGCGAAGGCCGCCAACATCAGGCGGCGCCCGCGCGCGAGTGTGGTGGTGCTGTCCGACGAGTTCAACGGCCCTTACGTGCAGGTCGACGGTTCTGCCGAGGTGGTGGACCTGCCGGACGCGGTGGAACCGCTGGTGGAGTACTTCCGGGCCGTCTCCGGCGAGCATCCGGACTGGGACGAGTACCGCCAGGCGATGGTCGACCAGCGCAAGTGTCTGATCCGGGTGACGCCCCAGCACTGGGGGCCGGTGGCCACGGGAGGTTTCCCGCCCGGGTGAGGCGCGGATATCGCGGGAGGTCGGACAGGACGGCCGCCCGTGACTGTGGTAGTCAGAGCTAGCGGACGGATTGCGTCGGCTAGCACGTCAAACTATAGTCTGGACACATGTCCAGGAGGGTTCGGGTTTCTTGCGCCACACGATCTGCCCAGCTCAGGGCCGCTCTCCGGGTTATGTGAGCTGACCATGCGCATCGCACTGCTGTCCTACCGAAGCAAGACCCACTGCGGCGGTCAAGGCGTCTACGTCCGGCACCTCAGCCGCGGCCTGGTCGAACTCGGCCACGACGTCGAGGTGTTCTCCGGTCAGCCCTATCCCGAGGGCCTCGATCCCCGAGTCCGGCTCACCAAGGTGCCGAGCCTGGACCTCTACCGCGAGCCGGACCCGTTCCGCGTGCCGCGGCCCAGTGAGATCAAGACCAGCATCGACCTGCAGGAGCTGCTGACCACCTGGACCGCCGGCTTCCCGGAGCCCAAGACGTTCAGCCTGCGGATGGCGCGGCTGCTCGCCGAGCGCCGCGACGACTTCGACGTGGTGCACGACAACCAGTGCCTGGGCACAGGGCTGCTCGACATCGCGGCCTCGGGTCTGCCGGTGGTCGCCACGGTGCACCATCCCATCACCCGTGACCGCGTGGTCGACGTCGCCGCGGCCGTCTGGTGGCGCAAGCCGCTGGTGCGCCGCTGGTACGGCTTCGCCGAGATGCAGAAGCAGGTCGCGCGCCGGATCCCGGAGCTGCTGACCGTGTCGTCGACCTCGGCCACCGACATCGCCGAGGACTTCGGCGTCGACCCGGCCCAGCTGCACGTCGTCCCCCTCGGGGTGGACACCCAGTTGTTCCAGCCGTCGCAGCAGCGGGTGCGGAACCGGATCATCGCGATCGCCAGCGCCGACGTGCCGCTCAAGGGCGTCAGCCATCTGCTGCACGCGGTCGCCCGGCTGCGCGTCGAGCGTGACCTGGAGCTGCAGCTGGTCGCCAAGCTCGAACCCAACGGCCCGACCGAGAAGCTGATCGCCGAGTTGGGCATCTCCGACATCGTGCACATCTCCAGCGGGCTCAGCGACTCGGAGCTGGCCGGTCTGCTGGCCTCGGCCGACGTCGCGTGCATCCCCTCGCTCTACGAAGGGTTCTCGCTGCCCGCGGTGGAGGCGATGGCCAGCGGCACCCCGATCGTGGCGAGCCGGGCCGGTGCGCTGCCCGAGGTCGTGGGCACCGACGGGGAGTGCGCGCGGCTGGTGACCCCCGCCGACGTCGACGAGCTCACCACGGTGCTCGGTGAACTGCTCGACTCGCCGCTGGAGCTGCGACGTCTCGGCGACAACGGCCGCCGGCGCGCGCTCGAGGTGTTCAGCTGGCAATCCGTTGCCGCCCAGACCGTCGCGGTGTACGACCGGGCATGTGAGAGGGTCACGACATGCTGACCGTGGACTTCGACAGGCTAGGCGTCGGCGCCGGGACCAAGGTGATCGACGTCGGATGTGGCGCAGGCCGCCACACCTTCGAAGCGTTCCGGCGTGGAGCCGACGTGATCGGATTCGACCAGAGCGCTTCGGATCTCAACGACGTCGACCAGATCCTGCAGGCGATGAAGGAGCAGGGCGAGGCACCGGCGTCGGCCAAGGGCGAGGCGGTCAAGGGTGACGCGCTGGACCTGCCGTACGCCGACGGCACCTTCGACTGCGTCATCGCCTCCGAGATCCTGGAACACGTGCCCGAGGACACCCGGGCCATCTCCGAACTGGTCCGAGTGCTCAAACCCGGTGGTGCACTGGCGATCACCGTCCCGCGCTGGCTGCCCGAGCGGATCTGCTGGGCGTTGTCGGACGAGTACCACGCCAACGAGGGCGGCCACATCCGGATCTACCGGGCCGACGAGTTGCGGGACAAGGTGCTCGCGCACGGCCTGGAGTTGACCCACACCGCCCATGCCCACGCCCTGCATTCGCCGTACTGGTGGCTCAAATGCGCTGTGGGAACCGAGAAGAACGACCACCCCGCGGTGAAGGCGTATCACAAACTGCTGGTGTGGGACATGATGGGCCGGCCGTGGCTCACGCGTACCGCCGAGGCCGCGCTGAATCCGCTGATCGGCAAGAGTGTTGCCCTCTACTTCAGGAAGCCCCCGGCTGCCGATGCCTGACGCCCCCGGTGTGCCGGGCGTTTTCACGCCGGCCCAATGTCGGCAGACCGCCGAGTCGATCGCCGCGACGCAGGAGCCGAGCGGCGCGATCCCGTGGTCGGTCGGCGGGCACACCGATCCGTGGGACCACATCGAGAACGCCATGGCGCTCACCGTCGCGGGCCTGCTGGAGCCGGCGCGCGCGGCCTTCGAATGGTCGCGCACCACCCAGCGTCCCGACGGGACCTGGCCGATCCAACTGCGCGACGGCGTCGTCGAGGACGCCAACAGCGACACCAACTTCTGTGCCTACATCGCCACCGGGGTGTGGCACCACGTGCTGGTCACCGGTGACCGCCGCTTCGCCGAGACCATGTGGCCGGTGGTGGTCAAGGCCATCGACTTCGTGCTGGAGCTGCAGTGCGCCACCGGTGAGATCGCCTGGGCCCGAGGACCTTCCGGCGACGCCGAGGAAGCCCTGCTCACCGGCTGCGCGAGCATCTACCACAGCATCCGGTGCGCGCTGGCGCTCGCCGATCACCTCGGTGACCCGCAGCCCGAATGGGAGGTCGCGGTGGGCCGGCTCGGCCACGCGATCCTCGAGCATCCGGACCGGTTCGTCACCAAGGACCGCTGGTCGATGGAGTGGTACTACCCGGTCCTCGGCGGTGCGTTGCGCGGGCCGCGGGCGCGGGCGCGGATCGACGAACGCTGGGACGACTTCGTGGTCCCCGGGCTGGGCATCCGCTGTGTCGACGACCGGCCGTGGGTGACCGGGGCCGAAACCTGTGAGCTGGTAATGGCGTTGGAGGCGATGGGGGACAGCACCCGGGCGCTCGAGCAGTTCTCCGCGATGCACCACCTCCGCGAGGAGGACGGCTCCTACTGGACGGGGCTGGTGTACACCGACGGTAAGCGCTGGCCCGTCGAGCGCACCACCTGGACGGGCGCCGCGGTGATCCTGGCCGCCGACGCGCTGTCGTCCAGCACGCCGGGCGCAGGCATCTTCCGCGGTGCCGATCTGCCGAGAGGCCTTGAAGGCCAATATGATTGCGAGTGCGCGACGAGCGAGCGCTAGTCGGCGCCCAGCGCTCCGGGCCTGGCCGGACACCCGCTCCAGCACGCGCATCGACCCGGTGGCCCGGATCTCCCGGAAATCGCCGCTGTCGAGCGCGCGCCGATAGATGAGGAACGGGGCCTGGCCGCCGTCGGCCGGATCCGGGAACACGTCGTGGATGACCAGTGCGCCGCCCACGTCGACCCACCTGGCCCAGCCGTCGAAGTCGCGGTTGGCCGCCTCCTCGGTGTGGCCGCCGTCGATGAACAAGAACCGCAACGGAGTTCGCCAGCCTCGGGCCACCACCGGGGACCGGCCGACCACCGCCACGACGTGTTCGTCCAGCCCAGCGGCGTCGAGCGTGTGCCGCAATGTCGGCAGTGTGTCGAACAGTCCGGTGACCGGGTCGACCATCGTGGTGTCGTGGTACTCCCACCCGGGCTGGTGCTCCTCTGAGCCGTGATGATGATCGACGGTGTAGAGCAGGCCGCCCGTCTGCTGGGCGGCCGCACCGAGCATCACGGTGGACTTACCGCAGTACGTGCCGATCTCGACGCCGACACCGTCGCCAAGGTATTCCACGGCGGTGTCATAGAGCGCGCGTCCCTCGTCGGAAGGCATGAAGCCGGTGACGCGCGCGGCGAGCTCGAAAAGAGCTGCCGCGGCGGGGGGCAGCGTGGTACCGGAATTGGATTGACGGCTCGCCGTCGTGTCGCTCATGGCAGTCCAACTTACCTTTGCCGTGCGCTAGTGGTTCACCCCTGCTTGTAGTAGCGTCCGGACATGTGTCCGATCCGGCTCTGGAGTCGACTCGGCGTCGTCTGACGGCCCGGCAGGCCGAGACGGTGGAGCGGCTGGGACGCGCGGCGGTGGAACTGCTCAGGCGGGACGGTTACCCCGCCCTGACCGTGCGCAGAGTGGCCGCCGAGGCGGGGGTGGGGGCCGCGACCGCCTACACCTACTTTTCGTCCAAGGAGCATCTGGTCGCCGAGGTGTTCTGGCGCCGGCTGTCCGGTTCGCCCGAGGTCGACCACGGTTCGGCGGACCCCGCGGCCCGGGTCACCGCGGTGCTCGGCCACATCTCGATGCTGGTCGCCGACGAGCCGGAGTTCGCCGGCGCGGTGACCACCGCGCTGCTGGGCCGCGATCCCGACGTCGAGGTGCTGCGTGCGCGCATCGGCCGCGACATCCGTGACCGGCTGACCGCGGCGCTGGGGCCGGGCACCGACGCCGAGGTGATCGATGCGCTGGAGATGCTCTATTCGGGCGCGCTGGTGCGTGCCGGTATGGGGCACGTGTCCTATCAGGAGATCGCGTCGAAGCTGGAGAAGTCGGCGCGGCTGGTGCTGGGCTGAGCGCTAGCGGGCGTTCACCAGCGCGGTGGCCGCGGCTGCCGCGGGCTCGGCGATCCCTCGGACGTCGCGCTCGTCCTCGACGAAAAGCGCTGTCAGCTCGCGTAATCCGCCGAGCAGGATGAGCGCCATCGGCGGTGTGATCGGGGTGATCGCGGCGCGCTGGAAGCCCGGGTTGCTCGTCAGCGCCGTGAGCAGTTCGGTCAGATCGTGCATCACCTGCCGGTGCAGCGGGCGCGCCGCCGCGCCGAGGGCGGGGGCCTCGCGGATCCAGCACAGCGTGATCGCCGGGCGCGCGCTGATGTGCTCGACATAGGCGTCGACGGCCTGGCGGATCTGCTCCTGCCAGTCGGCCTCCGGCCGGACCGTCGCCCCGATGTGTGCGATCAGGTCGGAGTTGTTGCGGCGCAACAGTTCGATGAGGCACTCCTGTTTGCTTGCGAACTGTTCGTAGAAGGTGCGCTTGGAAGTGCGGGCGTTCCGGACGACGTCGGCCACGGTGCTGTCGCGGTATCCCCGTTCGACGATCGCCGACGCCAGCCCGTCGAGAAGGCGGTCGGTCACCGTCGTGGAGTGGCCGGCCAGGCACCGGAGTCGTCGTCACTTCGTGTTCACCCTTGCAGCTTGTGGTACCAACCGGTACCGTACCCGATGACACGGCGGTACATGGGAGTACCAGCCGCTGACCGGGGGAGTCTGATGAGCGAAGCGACCGTCACCGCGCACCACTCCACTGCCGACGCCGCGGCACCGGTGCGGCTGCCACCGGTGCCGCGGATCCCGAGACTGCTTCAGGGTCTGGGCTTTTCGCTGTCGCGGCAGTGGACCGTGGCGCAGATCGTGCGCCGTTACGGCGACGTGTTCGCGATGACGCTGCCCGTGTTCGGTCCGACCGTGATCGTGACCGACCCGACGCTGGCCAAGCAGTTGTTCATGGCCAACACCGACGACGTCGGCAACATCCAGCCCAACCTGTCCCGGGTGCTGGGCTCCGGATCGGTGTTCGCCCTCGACGGCGGCGACCACCGCAGGCGGCGCAAGCTGCTCACCCCGCCGTTCCACGGCAAGAGCATCAAGAACTACGAGCGGATCTTCGAGGAGGAGACGCTGCGCGAGGCCGAGACATGGCCCGAGGGACGCGAATTCGAGACGCTCGAGCCGATGATGAGGATCACGCTCAACGCGATCCTGCGCGCGGTGTTCGGCGCCGACGGCGCCCATCTCGACGAACTGCGCCGCATCATCCCGCCGTGGGTCACCCTCGGTTCCCGGCTGGCGGTGCTCCCCACCCCGCAGCGGACCTACGGCCGCTTCAGCCCGTGGGGCCGTCTCGCGGCCTACCGGCGCCGCTATGACGAGGTGATCGGTCGCCTCATCGACGCCGTGCAGGCCGATCCGCACTTCGACACCCGCGAGGACATCCTGGCGCTGCTGCTGCGCAGTTCCTACGAGGACGGTTCCTCGATGTCGCGCCAGGACATCGGCGACGAACTGCTGACCCTGCTGGCCGCCGGGCACGAGACCACCGCCGCGACGCTGGGCTGGGCGTTCGAGCGCATCAGCCGTCACCCCGAGGTGCTGGCCGAGCTGGCCGCCGAGGCGGAGACCGAGACCAACGAATACCGGCAGGCGACGATCCTGGAGATCCAGCGCAGCCGCACGGTGATCGACTTCGCCGGCAGGCATGTCTACGCGCCGACCTTCCAGCTCGGGGAATGGGTTATCCCACAGGGATATTCGATCGTGGTCGCGATCGGGCAGGTGCACCGGCGCGGCACCGACTTCCCCGATCCGGAACGCTTCGACCCGCAACGGTTCGTCGGCCGGCGGCCACCCACGTTCGCGCACATCCCGTTCGGCGGGGGCACCCGGCGCTGCGTCGGCGCGACGTTCGCCAACGTCGAAATGGACATCGTGCTACGAACGGTGTTGCGCCACTTCCGAATTGAGACGACCGCCGCGGCGGGGGAGAAGATGCACTCGCGCGGAGTGGCCTACACCCCCGCCGACGGCGGCCGTGTCGTCATGTACCGCCGCTGAGCGTGAACGGCCGGGCTGGGAATCACACTTCAGCGCGTTTGGGCAGCTTCCAGCCGGGCCGCGGGAAGTGGCAGGTGTAGCCGGTCGGATAGCGCTCCAGGTAGTCCTGGTGCTCCGGCTCGGCCTCCCAGAAATCCGGTGCCGGACTGACTTCGGTGACGACCTTGCCGGGCCACAGCCCCGATGCGTCCACGTCGGCGATGGTGTCCAGCGCGATCTGGCGCTGCTCGTCGTCGACGTAGAAGATCTCCGACCGGTAGCTGGTGCCGACGTCGTTGCCCTGCCGGTTCTTGGTCGTCGGGTCGTGGATCTGGAAGAAGAACTCCAGCAGCGCGCGGTAGTCGGTCTGCGTGGGGTCGTAGACGATCTCGATCGCCTCGGCATGACCGGGATGGTTGCGGTAGGTCGGATGGTCGTTCTGCCCGCCCGTGTAGCCCACCCGGGTGGAGACCACGCCGGGCTGCTTGCGGATCAGGTCCTGCATGCCCCAGAAGCATCCGCCCGCCAGTACTGCTCGCTTGTAGTCGCTCACGCGTGCTCCTTCTCGCTCGCTGTCGATAACCCACGGTACTGCGGTCTGCGGTGGCTAGGCTCTGAAGGATGCGTGTACTCGGTGTTCCGGCAGTGCTGTGTGTGGCGCCGTTGATCCTGGCCGCGCCCGCGGCCGGCGAACCTGTCGCTCCGGTACCGATTCCCGAGACGCCCACAGACACCACGGCGGCGATGTTCGTCGACGATCCGGCCGTCGTCGACGCCCACCCGACCCGACCGCAGTCGTGGAGTCGGGTGCCCGACGAGCGGATGGTCCGGCTGCACTTCACCACGGGAACCCCCGAGTGCTACGGCGTGACCGCGACGGTGCAGGAGAGCCCCGACGCGGTGATCGTCGACCTGCGCACCGGGACGCTGCCGCAGGCCGTCGGCCGGGCCTGTATCGCGATCGGGCTGTTCGCCGACCTCGACGTGCCGCTGCAGGAGCCGCTCGGCGCGCGTCGCGTACTCAGCGCCACCTGACCCGGCCTCGACAAGCGCAGCTAGAACGTGTTCTATTTCTCCGTGTGACCGGCAACACTTTCACGCGGGACGAGCTGGCCGACGCGTTCGCGGAGTTCGAGGCGACGGTCGACCGGGCGGCGCAGACCAGGGACTGGGATCCGTGGGTGGACCAGTACACCGACGACGTCCTCTACGTCGAACACGCCGCGGGCACGATGCGCGGCCGGGAGGAGGTGCGGCCGTGGATCTGGAAGACCATGGAGTCCTTCCCGGGCAGCTACATGACGTCGTTCCCGTCGCTGTGGCACGTGGTGGACGCCGACACCGCTCGGATCATCTGCGAGCTCGACAACCCGATGCGCGACCCCGGTGACGGCACCGTCATCAGCGCCACCAACCTCTCGATCCTGACCTACGCCGGCGACGGGAAATGGTGCCGCCAGGAGGATGTCTACAACCCGCTGCGGTTCGCGTCGGCCGCGGTGAAGTGGTGCCGGAAGGCCGAGGGCCTGGGCACCCTCCCCGACGAGGCCGCGCAGTGGATGGCCAAGTACGGGCGCACCCGGTGACCGGACCGTCGGCCGTGGCTCCGGTGCTCGTCATCGGCGCCAACGGCTACCTCGGCAGCCACGGCACCCGCGCCCTCGTCGCCGACGGGCAGCAGGTCCGGGTGATGGTGCGCGACGGCGCGAACACCGTCGGCATCGACGACCTCGATGTCACCCGGTTCGTGGGGGACATCTGGGACGACGACGTGTTGCGCGCGGCGATGACCGGATGCGAGGTCGTCTACTACTGCGTCGTCGACACCCGCGGCTGGCTGCGGGACCCGGCGCCGCTGTTCCGCACGAACGTCGACGGCACCCGCAACGTCCTCGAGGTGGCCGTCGAACCGGCGATCGCGGCAGGCCTGCAGAAGTTCGTGTTCACCAGCAGCTACGTCACCGTCGGGCGGAAGCGGGGGAAGGTCGCCACCGAGGACGACGTGATCGCCGACCGCGGGCTGACGCCGTATGTCAGGTCCCGGGTGCAGGCCGAGAACCTGGTGATGAGGTACGCGCGGGACCGCGGGCTGCCCGCGGTGGCGATGTGCGTGTCGACCACCTACGGCGCCGGTGACTGGGGCCGCACACCGCACGGGGCGATCATCGCCGGGGCCGCGTTCGGCAAGCTGCCGTTCGTGATGAGCGGCATCGAGCTCGAAGCCGTCGGCATCGACGACGCCGCCGGCGCGATGCTGCTGGCCGCGCAGAAGGGCCGTCCCGGCGAGCGCTACCTGATCTCGGAGAAGATGATCTCCAACGCCGAGGTGGTACGGATCGCCGCCGAGGCCGCCGGCGTGCCCGCCCCGACCAGGTCCGTCCCGCTGCCACTGTCCTATGCGATGGCCGCGCTGGGCAGCCTCAAGGGCCGGCTGCGGGGCACCGACGAGCGCCTCTCACTGGATTCGCTGCGGCTGATGCGCGCCGAGGCGCCGGTGAACTGTGACAAGGCCCGGCGTGAACTCGGTTGGCAGCCAAGGCCCGTCGAGGAGTCGATCCGCGAAGCCGCGACATTCTGGGTGAATCTGCGGCAGGCCAAACGGGCGGACAGGGCGCAGCGCTGACCCGCCGCGGGGGCCACCTTCCCCGCGGCTGCGACAATCTCCCGGTGCGCACTCACTCGCCGGTCAACGGCCATGTGTCCCATTGGTTCGACGGGTTGCCGATCAGCCGCGCACCGCTGCCCGGCACCCTGGACGCCGACGTCTGCATCGTCGGCGCCGGATACACCGGCCTGTGGACCGCGTACTACCTCAAGCGGGCCGATCCGTCGCTGCGCATCGTGGTGCTTGAGGCGCGCTTCGCCGGGTACGGCGCATCCGGACGCAACGGCGGCTGGCTGTCCGGCCTGGTGCCCGGTGACCGCGAGCGGGTGGCCCGCCGGTACGGCCGGGCCGGGGTGATCGCCTGGCAGCGCGCGCTCAACGACGCCGTCGACGAGGTGATCGCGGTGGCCGGCGATGAAGGCATCGACGCCGGCATCGTCAAGGGCGGCACGCTGGAGGTCGCGCGCAACGCCGCGCAGGCGCGCAGACTGGCCGCCGCGCTGGAGGCCGAACGGCGCTGGCAGGTCGACGGCGTCGAAGCGATGACCGCAGCCGAAGCCGCGCAACGGATCCGGCTCGACGGGGTGGTCGCCGCCTACCACAATCCGCACTGCGCCAGGATCCAACCGGCGCTCCTGGTCCGCGGCCTGGCCGACGCGGTCGAGCGACTCGGCGTCGTCGTCCACGAGCGCTCCCCGGTGACCGAGATCAGCCCGGGCCGGGCCTCGACGCCGTGGGGCACGGTGAACGCCGGGGTCGTGCTGCGCGCCACCGAAGGGTTCACCGCGGCCCTGCCCGGACTGAAGCGGCAGTGGTTGCCGATGAACAGCTCGATGATCGCGACCGACCCGATTCCCGCGGACCTCTGGGAGACCATCGGGTGGCACGGCAGGGAGACGCTGGGCGACACCGCGCACGGGTTCTTCTACGCCCAGCGCACGGTCGACGACCGGATCGCGATCGGCGGCCGCAGCGTGCCCTACCGGTTCGGCTCCCGCACCGACCGCGACGGGCAGGTGCCCGAACGCACCATCGGTCACCTCACCGCGACGTTGCGGGCGATCCTGCCGCAGGTGTCCCGGGTCCCGATCGCGCACGGGTGGTGCGGGGTGCTGGCGGTGCCGCGCGACTGGGAGGCCACCGTGACCTACGACAAGGCCACCGGCGTGGGCTGGGCCGGCGGCTACGTCGGACACGGAGTCACCGCCACCAACCTCGCCGCGCGCACGCTGACCGACCTGGTGCTGGACCGGCAGTCGGACTTGACCGCGCTGCCCTGGGTCGGGCACCGGTCCCGCAACTGGGAGCCCGAACCGCTGCGGTGGCTCGGCGTGCGGGGCATGTACCTGGCCTACAAGGCGGCCGACTGGCACGAGGCCCGCGGCACCGCGCGGACCTCGCCCATCGCGGTGGTCGCGGACAGGATCGCCGGCCGCCCGCACTAGGCGTTCAATGGTGAGATGACCGACCGTCCCGTCCTGCAGCCCTCCGCGGCTCACCCCATCACCGTCGAGCCCACCGGACGCCACGTGGTGGTGCGGCTCAACGGCGAGCTCGTTGCCGAGACCGATGCCGCGCTCACTCTGCAGGAGGCGTCTTATCCTGCGGTGCAATACATTCCGATGGCCGATGTGCCCGCCGAACGGTTGCGGCCCAGCGACACCTCCACCTACTGCCCGTTCAAGGGCGAGGCGGGCTACTTCGACGTCGTCGCAGGCGGGCAGACCGTCGCGGACGCGGTCTGGACCTACCGCGATCCGTACCCCGCCGTCGCGCAGATCGCCGGCCACGTCGCGTTCTACGCCGACAAGGCCGACGTCACCGTCGACCCCTAGGCTGGAGCGATGCGGATCTCGGCCGGCGTGACGTTCGCCGGCCCGGTGAATCCCGGCTGGACCCTGTCTCCGCTGCGCCGCGGCCGGGGCGACCCGTGCTACCACGACGCCGCCGACGGAGCGATCTGGCGGACCAGCCTGATGCGCAGCGGGCCCGTCACCGCCCGGCTGAGCCGCGGCGCACCCGACACCGTGGACTGTGAGGCCTGGGGACCGGGCGCTGCGGAGTTCGCCGACGCGCTGCCCGCGCTGCTGGGGGCTGACGACGACGTGTCGGCGTTCGACCCGCAGGAGCCGACGGTCGCCAAAGCCCTGCGCACCGCGCCCCACCTGCGGCTGGGCCGCACCGGCCGGGTCATGGAGGCGCTGATCCCCGCAGTTCTCGAACAGCGGGTGGTCGGCAAGGACGCGTTCCGCGCGTGGCGGCTCCTGGTGACCCGCTACGGCGCGCCCGCACCCGGTCCGGCGCCGGCCCACATGCGGGTGCCGCCGACCGCGCAGGCCTGGCGGCGTATCCCGTCCTGGGAATTCCACCTCGCCAACGTCGACCCCGCACGCGCGCGCACCGTGGTCGGCTGCGCGCAGCGCGCGGACGCGCTGGAGCGCCTGGTCGACCGGCCGGCCGAGGCCGCCCGGACCGCGATGATGTCGCTGCCGGGCGTCGGCATCTGGACCGCGGCCGAGACGGCGCAACGCGCGTTCGGAGACGCCGACGCGCTCTCGATCGGCGACTATCACCTGTCCAAGGTGATCGGCTGGACGCTGCTGGGACATCCGATCGACGACGCGCAGATGATCGAGCTCCTGGAACCGCTGCGGCCGCACCGGCACCGGGTGGTGCGGTTGCTGGAGGTCAGCGGCCTGGCGTTCAAGCCACGGTTCGGGCCGCGGCTGCCGATTCCGCATCTCGCCGATCTGTGACCCCGGCGTCACCTTTGATTACCTGCCAACCCACCCGGGTACACGGGGCGGGACAGTCGATCGTGCGAAGGAGCAAGCAATGACTGCGTTCACCGTTCCCGGCCTCAGCGAGAAGCAGGGGGCCGATGTCGCCGAGCTGCTGCAGAAGGCGCTCAGCAGGTACAACGACCTGCACCTCACCCTCAAGCATGTGCACTGGAATGTGGTGGGGCCCAACTTCATCGGGGTCCACGAGATGATCGACCCGCAGGTCGAGCTGGTGCGCGGATACGCCGACGAGGTCGCCGAGCGCATCGCGGCGCTGGGCACGTCTCCGCTGGGGACACCCGGAGCCATCATCAACGACCGCACCTGGGACGACTACTCGGTCAACCGGGACACCGTGCAGGCGCACCTGGCTGCGCTCAACCTCGTGTACACCGGGGTCATCGAGGACACCCGCAAGAGCATCGAAGCGCTGGAGGAACTCGACCTGGTCTCCCAGGACATGCTCGTCTCGCACGCCGGTGAGCTGGAGAAATTCCAGTGGTTCGTGCGGGCGCATCTGGAGAACTCGGGCGGGCAACTGGTCACCGAAGGCGCCAAGACCGAAAAGAGCGCCGCGTCGAAGGCCAAGAAGAACTCGTAGAGACCGCAGCTGCCGCCGGGGAGCGCACCCGTCCCGCCACGGGACGGACCAGCGCCCTCGGCGGCACTGTGTTCTGCGGCGATGGCGTCAGCGGTAGGCGGTCAGCCGAGCCGTGATGGCGGTTCTGCCGTCGCGTCCCACCGCCCGGGCCTCGGCCACGGCGCTGCTGCGACCGGTGTGGGTGGCGTCCGCCCGGTAGTGCGCGTCACCGCCGCCGTGGAACGGGCGCAGGAAGTTCACCCGCAACGACGCCGTCCGGAACCCGTGCTCCACGACAGCGCCGCCTCGGTGGTTGACTGCGGCGTTGGCGGCCAACTCCAGCCCCATCGACGACACCCCGCCGTGCACCGCACCCACGCTGTTGTTCAGCACCGGGTCGTCATTCTGTACCAGAATCGTTGCCGCACCGCCTGATTCGCCGACCTGTACGGCCATCAACTGGTCGAGGCGGGTACCCGGCAACGTGCCTGCGGGCTGATCGGGCCAGTCGACCAGCGAGTCCGGCACCGTGATGTAGAACGAGCGGACGGTCGCGGTGGCGATCACCTCGGTCGCCTCGGGAGCGACCTCCAGGGACAGTTCGCTCGACACCGTCCACTCACGGGAGCCCCGCCGGGCGTGGTTGATCAGACCGCCCACGTGGTCGACGAGCATCGCCAGCGGCGCGGTGGTCGGAGCGCCGGTCAGCGGGTTGACCAGGCCGGCGACCGGGATGGAGGCCACGCAGCGCTCCGGGGACTCCTCAGCCGTCTGCACGCCGAAGCGGCCGAGCGGCGTGTTCAGGGGATAGGGCATTTCTGCAGCTTGCCGACCACTTTCCTCGCATATACCCCCTGGGGGTACCAAATGCCTGCCGACTCGCGCGGCCGCCACCACCGTCGATGCGAGACACGTTGCCGGGCAGCCACTGTGGCGCCCATGCGCGGATGCGGGCGCCCGGCGGCCGAGGCCATCGCGGGTTTGCCGACCGGTGCGCACCCAGTACGGGCAAAAGCAAAAATTTCCTAAGAATTCGGAATTCGCACGCGCAAAGCCGCCAGCGCACATCAGTGCAGTACAGAAGGCTAATCGCTGCGAACCCAGCAAATGGGCGTCAGGCGAGGCGCGGTAGTGTGACCTAGTCCGCACTGCGCGGATCCGGCCACCTTCCCCCCGAAAATGGCAGCGCAGCAACGTTATTCACTTGTTATCTGTGAATGGGCCCTCGACCGCCCTGCGGGTTCCGGCGAACGTTGTTAGGTAGGGCTAAGTTGGCACTTCAGGGGCCTTTTGTCATATCGTTTTGAACACTTGTGGCGCATGGGAAAAAGGGCCGTCGTTCAGTGCTGCACGAAGGCGCCCCCGTCGCATAACCGGCTAACGCTCTCGTCCACGGTTGCCGTCCGTAACTTTCCGCCGAGAAGCGTGCACATAGAGGTAGGTGGGAATGGCTCCCAGTCGTCAAGGGCTGTACAACCCGGCGTTCGAACACGATGCGTGTGGCGTGGCGATGGTGGCCGACATCCACGGTCGCCGCAGCCGCGACATCGTCGACAAGGCGATCACCGCGCTGCTGAACCTCGAGCACCGCGGGGCGCAGGGCGCCGAGCCCAACACCGGCGACGGTGCCGGCATCATGCTGCAGGTCCCGGACGAGTTCTTCCGCGCCGTCGTCGACTTCGAGCTGCCCGAACCCGGTAGCTACGCGACGGGCATCGCATTCCTGCCTCAGTCGTCCAAGGATGCCGCCACCGCGTGCGCCGCGGTCGAGAAGATCGCCGAGGCCGAAGGCCTGCAGGTGCTCGGGTGGCGCGACGTGCCCACCGACGAGTCCTCGCTCGGAGCGCTGGCCCGCGACGCGATGCCGACCTTCCGACAGCTGTTCGTCGGTGGCGCCGTCGGGATGGACCTCGAGCGGCGCGCCTTCGTGGTGCGCAAGCGCGCCGAACACGAACTCGGAACCAAGGGCCCCGGCCAGGACGGGCCGGGCCGGGAAACCGTCTACTTCCCAAGTCTTTCCGGGCAGACGTTCGTCTACAAGGGCATGCTGACCACGCCGCAGCTCAAGGCTTTCTACCTCGACCTGCAGGACGAGCGGCTGACCAGCGCGCTGGGCATCGTGCACTCGCGCTTCTCGACCAACACCTTCCCGTCGTGGCCGCTGGCCCACCCGTTCCGGCGCGTCGCCCACAACGGCGAGATCAACACCGTCACCGGCAACGAGAACTGGATGCGGGCGCGCGAGGCGCTGATCCGCACCGACCTGTTCGGCGGCCAGGACCTGGAGAAGGTCACCCCCATCTGCACCCCGGGCGCGTCCGACACCGCGCGGTTCGACGAGGTGCTCGAACTGCTGCACCTGGGCGGACGCAGCCTGCCGCACGCCGTGCTGATGATGATCCCCGAGGCCTGGGAGCGGGCCGAGTCGATGGACCCCGCCCGCAGGGCGTTCTACGAGTTCCACGACTCCCTGATGGAGCCGTGGGACGGCCCGGCCGCGGTCTGCTTCACCGACGGCACCGTGATCGGCGCCGTGCTGGACCGCAACGGCCTGCGCCCGTCGCGCATCTGGGTCACCGCCGACGGCCTGGTCGTGATGGCCTCCGAGGCGGGTGTGCTCGACCTCGACCCGTCCACCGTGGTCAAGAAGATGCGCCTGCAGCCGGGCCGCATGTTCCTGGTCGACACCGCGCAGGGCCGCATCGTCGACGACGAGGAGATCAAGGCCGACCTCGCCGCCGAGCACCCGTACCAGGAATGGCTCGACGCCGGCCTGTTCCAGCTCGACGAGCTGCCGCAGGGCGACTACGTCCGGATGCCGCATCACCGCGTGGTGCTGCGCCAGCAGATCTTCGGCTACACCTACGAGGAGCTCAATCTGCTCGTCGCGCCGATGGCGCGCACCGGCGCCGAGGCGCTCGGTTCCATGGGCACCGACACCCCGATCGCGGTGCTGTCGAAGCGGCCGCGGATGCTCTACGACTACTTCCAGCAGCTGTTCGCCCAGGTCACCAACCCGCCGCTGGACGCCATCCGCGAAGAGGTGGTGACCAGTCTGCAGGGTGCGATGGGTCCCGAGGGCGACCTGCTCAACCCGGGCCCGGAATCGTGCCGCCAGATCGTGCTGCCGCAGCCGATCCTGCGTAACGCCGAGCTGTCCAAGCTGATCTGTGTCGACCCCGACCACGAGATCCGCGGACACAAGCACGGCATGCGCGCCGCGGTCATCCGCTGCCTGTACCCGGTCAACCGCGGTGGGCAGGGCCTCAAGGAAGCCCTCGACAACGTCCGGGCCAAGGTGTCGGCCGCGATCCGCGACGGCGCGCGCATCATCGTGCTGTCCGACCGCGAGTCCAACGAACAGCTGGCGCCGATCCCGTCGCTGCTGTCGGTCTCGGCCGTGCACCACCACCTGGTCCGCGAACGCACCCGCACCCAGGTCGGGCTCGTCGTCGAGGCCGGCGACGCCCGCGAGGTGCACCACATGGCCGCCCTGTGCGGCTTCGGCGCCGCCGCGATCAACCCCTACATGGCCTTCGAATCGATCGAGGACATGGTCGACCGGGGTGTCATCACCGACATCAGCAGCGACCAGGCCAAGGCCAACTACGTCAAGGCCGCGGGCAAGGGCGTGCTGAAGGTGATGTCCAAGATGGGCATCTCGACGCTGGCGTCCTACACCGGCGCGCAGCTGTTCCAGGCCATCGGGATCAGCCAGAAGGTGCTCGACGACTACTTCACCGGACTGTCCTGTCCGGTCGGCGGCATCGACCTCGACGACATCGCCGACGACGTCGCCGCCCGGCACGCGCTGGCCTACCTGGACCGGCCCGACGAATGGGCCCACCGCGAGCTCGAGGTCGGCGGTGAGTACCAGTGGCGCCGCGAAGGGGAGTACCACCTCTTCAACCCCGACACCGTGTTCAAGCTGCAGCACTCGACCCGCACGGGGCAGTACTCGATCTTCAAGGAGTACACCAAGCTCGTCGACGACCAGAGCGAACGGATGGCGTCGCTGCGCGGGCTGCTCAAGTTCCGCGCGGGCGACCGGCCGCCGGTGCCGCTGGAGGAGGTCGAACCGGCGAGCGAGATCGTCAAGCGGTTCTCCACCGGCGCGATGAGCTACGGCTCGATCTCCGCCGAAGCCCATGAGACCCTCGCGATCGCGATGAACCGTCTCGGCGGACGGTCGAACTCCGGCGAGGGCGGCGAGTCCGTCGACCGCTTCGACCGCGCCGAGAACGGCGACTGGCGGCGCAGCGCGATCAAGCAGGTGGCGTCCGGACGGTTCGGGGTGACCAGCCACTACCTGTCCAACTGCACCGACATCCAGATCAAGATGGCCCAGGGCGCCAAGCCCGGTGAGGGCGGACAGCTGCCCGGGCACAAGGTCTACCCGTGGGTGGCCGAGGTGCGGCACTCGACGCCGGGCGTCGGCCTGATCTCGCCCCCGCCGCACCACGACATCTACTCCATCGAAGATCTCGCACAGCTGATCCACGACCTGAAGAACGCCAACCCGCAGGCCCGGGTGCACGTGAAGCTGGTGTCGGAGAACGGCGTCGGCACGGTCGCGGCCGGTGTGTCCAAAGCGCACGCCGACGTGGTGCTGATCTCCGGGCACGACGGCGGCACCGGGGCGACCCCGCTGACGTCGATGAAGCACGCGGGCGCGCCCTGGGAGCTCGGCCTGGCCGAAACCCAGCAGACGTTGCTGCTCAACGGTCTTCGTGACCGCATCGTCGTGCAGGTCGACGGTCAGCTCAAGACCGGCCGCGACGTCGTGGTCGCCGCGCTGCTGGGCGCCGAGGAGTTCGGTTTCGCGACGGCGCCGCTGGTGGTGGCCGGCTGCGTGATGATGCGGGTCTGCCACCTCGACACCTGCCCGGTGGGCGTCGCCACACAGAACCCGCTGCTGCGTCAGCGCTTCAACGGTAAGCCCGAGTTCATCGAGAACTTCTTCCTCTTCATCGCCGAGGAGGTCCGGGAGTTGATGGCCCAGTTGGGTTTCCGCACCGTCAACGAGATGGTCGGTCAGGTCGGGGCGCTGGACACCACGCAGGCGGCCAAGCACTGGAAGGCCCACAAGCTGGACCTGTCGCCCGTGCTGCACGAGCCCGAGTCGGCGTTCATGAACCAGGACCTGTACTGCAGCTCGCGGCAGGACCACGGCCTGGACAAGGCGCTCGACCAGCAGCTGATCGTGCAGTGCCGCGAGGCCCTGGACCGCGGCACGCCGGTCAGGTTCGCCACCACCATCGCCAACGTCAACCGCACCGTCGGCACCATGCTCGGCCATGAGGTCACCAAGGCCTATGGCGGACAGGGACTTCCGGACGGGACGATCGACATCACCTTCGAGGGTTCGGCGGGCAACAGCTTCGGCGCGTTCGTCCCCAAGGGCATCACGCTGCGGGTCTACGGTGACGCCAACGACTACGTCGGCAAGGGACTGTCCGGTGGCCGGATCGTGGTGCGGCCGTCCGACGGCGCGCCCGCGGACTATCCGGCCGAGGACAACATCATCGCGGGCAACGTGCTGCTGTTCGGCGCCACCAGCGGTGAGCTGTTCCTGCGCGGCCAGGTGGGGGAGCGCTTCGCGGTCCGTAACTCCGGGGCCCACGCGGTCGTCGAGGGCGTCGGCGACCACGGCTGCGAGTACATGACCGGTGGCCGGGTGGTGATCCTCGGCCCCACCGGCCGCAACTTCGCGGCCGGTATGTCGGGCGGTATCGCCTACGTCTACGACCCGAACGGCGTGCTGGAGGACAACCTCAACGCCGAGATGGTGGCGCTGGAGGACATGGGCAGTCTGGAGTCCGAGGACTCCACCTTCGTCCACGAGTTGGTCCAGGCGCACGTCGACGCCACCGATTCGGCAGTGGGACAGCGGATCCTGGCCGATTGGCAGAACGAGTTGGGCAAGTTCAGGAAGGTCATGCCGCGCGACTACAAGCGCGTGCTGCAGGCCATCGCGGACGCGGAAGAGGCTGGAGCGGACATGGACGGTATTGCCGAGGCGATCATGGCGGCCGCAAATGGCTGACCCACGCGGCTTCCTCAAGTACACCCACCGCGAGACGCCGAAGCGCCGCTCGGTCGACCTGCGCCTGAAGGATTGGGACGAGGTCTACGAGGAGTTCTCCCACGACACCCTCAAAGAGCAGGCCAGTCGGTGCATGGACTGCGGTATCCCGTTCTGCCACAACGGATGCCCGCTGGGGAACCTGATCCCGGAGTGGAACGACCTGGTGCGCACCGGCCGGTGGCGCGACGCCATCGAGCGACTGCACGCCACCAACAACTTCCCGGAGTTCACCGGCCGGCTGTGCCCGGCGCCGTGTGAGGGCTCGTGTGTCCTGGGCATCAACCAGGATCCGGTCACCATCAAGCAGGTCGAGGTCGAGATCATCGACAACGCCTTCCGCGAGGGATGGGTGGTCCCGTTGCCGCCCACCAAGCTGACAGGCAAGACCGTCGCCGTCGTCGGTTCGGGTCCCGCGGGACTGGCCGCGGCGCAACAGTTGACGCGCGCCGGACACAAGGTCACCGTGTTCGAGCGGGACGACCGCATCGGTGGTCTGCTGCGCTACGGCATCCCCGAGTTCAAGATGGAGAAGCGCCACATCGACCGGCGCCTGGACCAGATGCGCGCCGAAGGCACCGAGTTCCGCACCGGTGTGAACGTCGGCGTGGACATCCCTGCGGCACAACTGCGGTCGGAGTTCGACGCGGTGGTGCTGACCGGCGGTGCGACCGCGCGTCGTGACCTGCCGATCCCGGGACGCGAGCTCGACGGCATCCATCAGGCGATGGAGTACCTGCCGTGGGCCAACCGGGTCCAGCTGGGCGATCCGGTGATCGACGCCGAGGGCCAGCCGCCGATCACGGCCAAGGGCAAGAAGGTCATCATCATCGGCGGTGGCGACACCGGGGCCGACTGCCTCGGCACCTCGCATCGGCAGGGCGCGGTGAGCGTGCACCAGTTCGAGATCATGCCGCGGCCGCCGGAGACGCGTGCCGATTCCACCCCGTGGCCCACCTACCCGCTGATGTACCGGGTGACCTCGGCGCACGAGGAGGGTGGCGACCGCGTCTACTCGGTCAACACCGAGGAGTTCCTCGGCGAGAACGGCCGGGTGACGGGTCTGCGCGGGCACGAGGTCGTGATGAAGGACGGCAAGTTCGAGAAGGTCGAGGGCAGCGACTTCGAGATGGAAGCCGACCTGGTGCTGCTGGCGATGGGTTTCACCGGACCGGAGCGCGAAGGTCTGCTGACCGACCTGCAGGTGGAGATGAGCGATCGCGGCAATGTCGCGCGCAACGACGCGTTCGCGACCTCGGTTCCCGGTGTGTACGTGGCCGGCGACATGGGGCGCGGGCAGTCGCTGATCGTGTGGGCGATCGCCGAAGGGCGGGCGGCCGCCGCGGCGGTGGACCGGTATCTGATGGGCAACACCGCGCTGCCGGCTCCGATCAAGCCGACCGCGGTGCCGCAGCGGTAGCCCTGCCGCGGGGGCCTCAAGCGGGCCGTCAGGCGGCCAGCTGACGCTCGAGTTCCTCCACGTCATGCACGTTCGACATGTATGCGAAACGGCCGTCCTGAATTTCGTAGACGGCGTATTCGGTGATCTCGAAGGAGCGGCCGGTGGGCGTCACACCCAGCCACTCCTTCACCGGGGTGCCGGTATTGATCAGTCGTGCTGCCAGTCGGTTGCCCATGATGAGTAGATCCGTGACCTCCCAGTGGAAGTCGGGTACCGCGTCGATGATGGCCTTGAGGGACTCGACGGTGGCTTCGCGGGTGCGCACCTCGCCGTAGTAGGCGGGCTCATCCCCGATGAACTCGTCCATGCGGTCGAAGTCGCGGGTGTTGGCCGCTGCGACATAGCGCCGGTAGAAGTCGCGCAGGTCGGTGTCGGACATGGTGGCCTTTCGTGTGACGAATCAGGGGTGCCGCCGCGGACGCCGGTCCCGCCGCCGGTTGTGCTGTGGAAAAAGTGGACTCACTCGGTGGGCCAGGTCGACAGTGCGTGCGCGGCGACGACCTGCAACTTCTCTTGGCTGAAGCCGGCCTTGGCCTGCACCGCCATGCCGTGCAGGACGGCCATGATGAAGGCGGCGAGGGCCTCGGGGTCGGCGGTGTGCGGCAGATCGCCCTCGGCCTTGGCTCGCTCGAATCGCTGCCGGAGTTTCTCTTCGCCGTCGGCGCGAGCCTCGATCAACGCTTGGCGTACGGGCTCCGCGTCATCCGATCCGGCCAGGACGCCCTGAATGCCGAGACATCCCGGGTTTTCGGGATACCTCGTGTTGAGGTCGATTGCGTTGAACAGGATGTGTTCGGCGACTTCTCGCGCCGTCGGTAGTTGTAACGCCTGCGGGATGTAATCCAGGTACTGCTCGTAATACCTCGCCAACGCCTGCCGGAACAGCGCTTCCTTGTTGCCGAAAGCCGAGTAGAGGGCGGGCCGTTCCACACCAGTCGCCTTGGTCAGGTCGGTATACGACGCGCCCTCGTACCCTTTGCTCCAGAACACCCGCAGCGCGGCGTCCAGTGCCTCGTCCACGTCGAATTCGCGATGGCGTCCCATCAGCGTGGCCGCCACATTTCCATAATGACCATTACTGAACTTTATCAGCCTTCGCGTGCGGAATTCGGACGCTGGAATGCCGCGGGATCGTCAGGTGGTCGCGGCGAGCATCTCCTCACTGGCAATCCACAGCTGCTTGGCTCGATCGGCGTCGAGCGCGTAGGACATCACCCCGTCGACGGCCGGATTGGGGGTGTCGACGATCGGCGCGACGGCGCAGTGTTCCAGGTAGCGCCCGCCGATCGCGTCTTTGTCGGCGACGACGGCGGCCCAGACCGATGTCGCTGCCGCCTGCGGGATCTCCTTGAGCTGGGCGGCCGGCAGGGCTGCCTCCTCGCGGGCCTTGGCGCTGTTGGCCAGAAGGCTCTGCAAGGCCTCCGGTGCGAAATGGCGGGGGAGATCGGTGAAACTGTTTCCCGGCATCACGGAGGCGGCGCGGATGCCGCGGTGGCGGTGCCGGCTGTCGAATTCGACCGCGAAGAGGGCGTTGGCCGTCTTCGATCGGCCGTAAGCGATCATCGGGTCGTATTCCTGAGCTGTGAAATTCGGATCGTCGAGATCGATGTCGGCCACGCGGTGCGCCTGGGAGGACAACACCACGAGGCGCCCGCCGTCGGCGAGTAGGGGTTCGATCCGGTTGATCAGTGCGAAATGGCCGAGGTGGTTCGTCCCGAACTGGACTTCGAAACCGTCGACGGTCCTGCCGAACGGTGCCGCCATGACGCCGGCATTGGCGATCATGGCATCGAACGTCCGCCCATCGGTCAGCAACTGATCCGCGCAGGCATGGACGCTGCGCAGCGACGCGAGGTCGAGTGCGATCAGGTGCAGGCCGCCGCCTCGGCCGGCGACCGCCTCCCGCACCGATGCTGTCGCGGACTCGGCCTTGGCGAGATCCCTTGCTGTGCCGACGACCTCGGCGCCCCGGGAGGCCAGCGCGCGGGCGGTCTCCAGGCCGATGCCCGACGATACGCCGGTGACGAGGAACCGCTTCCCGGCGAGGTCGATGCCGGAGAGTACTTCGTCGGCGGTCGAGGTCGCGTTGAACTCGTTTGTCATAGCTTTCCTTGATTCATTTGCAGGAGTAATGGATTCGTGCCACGAGGGCGCGGTTCTCAGATCTGGAACCCGCCGGCGATGTCGAGCACGCTGCCGGTGATGTAGTCGGCGTTCGGGCCGGCGAGGAAGCAGACGTTGGCAGCCACCTCGTCGAGCGTTGCGATGCGGCGGATCGCATGGAAGTCCATGATCGTGTCGGGGACGTTGTGGGCGGCATCTGCTGCCATGTCGGTCGGCATGATGCCGGGCTGTATGACGTTGACGGTGATGTTGCGCGGGCCGAGATCACGGGCGACGCCTTTTGCGTAGCCGGCGATGGCGGCCTTGGTGCCGGCGTAGTCCGCGACACCGGGGAAGGCCACGCGGCCGGCGATTCCGGAGCCGATGAAGATGATGCGGCCACCGTCGGTGAGTCTGCGCGCCGCGGCGCGGGTTGTCGCGATGACACCGAGGACGTTGGTCTGCCACTGGTGGTCCAGCGCGTCGGTGTTCAAGTCGGGATCATCGACGAGTTGTCCCTGGACGGTGATCGCCGCGTTGTTCACCAGGATGTCCAGCTTGCCGAAGTGGGACACCACGGCGTCGATCAAGGATGCGGCAGCCGACGAGTCCGCTTGGTCGCTCTTGATCGCGATGGCGCGCACACCCGCGGTCTCGACGTCACCGACGACTGCCTGCGCCTTGCCCGCCGACGCGACGTAGCTGATCGCGATGTCAGCGCCCTGGTCGGCCAATGCCATCGCAGTAGCGGCTCCCAGGCCTCGAGACCCGCCGGTGACGAGAGCGACCTTGCCCTTCAACGGTTGCGTCATCAGCACCCTTTCAGTTTGTGTAATGATCGTTATCGTAACGGCCGGTACGTAAGGTAGCAGTCGAATCCGGGCTGGGCCACGCGAACCCGGACGGAAATGGCGACGAAGGCTTGCGTAGCCGCCGACTCGCCGAACGTGGCAGTACGGGGTGGCGCGTTCCGGCCCGGTTGGTCGGCGGTTCGAAATCGGCTGCGGCGCTGACGGGCTCTGGATTCAGCCCGCGCCACGTGCTGGAAGGGTGCGGTGAAATCTCGTCCGATGCGTCGCCCCCGGCAAATTCAGCGGCTGAGGGCGACTCTCGTTATCGGCCTAGGCGTGCTGGCCCAAGTATTGAGGCCGCATCTAGCCGCTCGACCTGGTTCGACGGCCGTGAACAGAACCGGTGCCGCGGTAGCTCGGCACCGGCTTTCCGGTGGGATTGTCACCAAATCGTCATCCGGGTATCTGGGGTGCAGATTCGGTGGACGAGCCATCTCAGAATGGTGAAGCGACGCCACTTCAGCCACTTCAGTCACACCAGAAACATCCGATCTTTGGTCGGCGTGCCTCCAGCAGTTTGCCGACGGTCAGGTATCTAATGACTCGGTAAGGGGGCTGGGGTAACGTGGCTTCCCGGTTCAGCAAGTGCACACCGCAGGAGTAATCGCCATGTACCAAAACCCGATTACCCGTACCCGGGTGGGTCGAATCGCCTGGACATTGTTCCGCCACCCTGTCAAGAGTCGCGAGTTCCCCGCCAAGGCGGAGCGCCTCATCACCGCCGCCGAGATGTCGCGCTACGGCGTATAGCGAACCCCGCCGGGCGGCCGTGCCGCACGGGAGGGCCCTCTTTGGTTGTTTGCTTGCCGTAATCAGTCCGTGACTGTCAGCCGACTTTGCTGCCGAGCAGCCCGGACGCCCGGATCTTGTCGGCCAGCGGCTCCAACACCGCAGCATCGTAGGGCGGCGGTAGGTAGATGATCGCGAGGTCCAGGCCTTCGCTGCCCAGCGCGGCAGCCTCGGCGATCACCTTGTCATAGTCGCGGTCGGCTCCGAGGCGCACGTGCGCCGACAGCGCGATCTCGGCCGGGTCGCGGCCGATGTCGGCGCAGTGCGACGCGAGCACGTCGCGCTTACGCGCGAACTCCTCCGGTGGGCCGCCGACGAAGTTCCAGTGGTCGGCGTACTTCGCGGTGATCCGCAGGGTCCGCTTCTCCCCACTGCCGCCGATGCAGATCGGTGGATGGGGCTGCTGCGGGCCCTTCGGCTCGTTACGCGCGTCCTTGAGTTGATAGAACTTGCCGTCGAACGTGGTGGACTCCTGCGAGAGCAGGCTCTGCAGCACCTCGCAGGCTTCCTCGAAGCGGTCGAAGCGCTCCTTGATCGAGCCGAGCTCGATGCCGTACGCGCCGGATTCCTCCTCGTTCCAGCCGGCGCCGATGCCGAGCTCGAGGCGTCCGCCGGACACGATGTCGAGCGCGGAGGCCATGTTGGCCAGCACGGCGGGGTGCCGATAGTGGATGCCGGTGACCAGGACGCCGACCCGCAGCCGGGTGGTCGCCTGGGCGAGGGCGGTCAGGGTGACCCAGCCTTCCAGACACGGCCCGGCCGAGTCCGAGAAGATCGGATAGAAGTGGTCGAAGGTCCAGCCGGACTCGAAGACATCGATGTCGTCCGCGGCCTTCCAGACCGTCAGCATGTCCGACCAGGTGGTGTTCTGCGGGGACGTTTTGAACGCGAATCTCACCCGTTCGACTGTAGGCCGATGAGTTCGGGTGCGCCGGACAGTCGAAACGGACATGATCGATATGACCAAGGCATGCGGCCGCACCGCCGGACTTCTGAGCCAGGTGCGTGACGACCAACTCCAGGCCGCCACCCCGTGCCGCGAGATGAACCTGGGGGCGGTGATCGCCCACCTCGGCGGTCTGGCGCCGGCCTTCGACGCCGCCGCACGGAAGGACTTCGGGCCCCTGACCGACACCCCGCCGCAACTCGGCGACGGCCCGGAGGCCGACTGGCGGCAGGCCTACCCGCCGCGGCTCACCGCGCTGGCCGAAGCGTGGCGCGACCCCGCGGCATGGCAGGGGATGTCCCGGGCGGGCGGGGTCGACTTCCCGGCCGAGGTCGGCGGCATGATCGCGCTCTGCGAGGTGGTGGTGCACGGCTGGGACGTGGCCGCGTCGGCAGGGCTGGCCTACGACGTCGACGACCGGGACCTCGAAGCCCTGCTGCCACACGTGCGGTCGTACGCCGAGGAGGCGCCCATCGAAGGTCTGTTCGCCGCACCGGTGCCGGTGGGCGAGGACGCGCCGCTGCTGGATCGGGTGATCGCGCTGACCGGTCGCGACCCCGGGTGGGCTAGTTAGGACCGGGAGCCACGAGCGACGTCAATTCCGTTCCCTCGTCGGACAGTTGGACGAGAGCGGTGCCGATGCGCCATACATTGCGCCAGGAACCGGGAGGAGAGCTGACTACCCAAAGTCGCTCGCAGGTGTCCAGATCGGTGGCAACGGTGTCGAGTCCGACGGTCGGGTTGCCGTCCGAGGTCACGGCGATCCGGCCGTCGTAGCCGAGATAGCCGGCGGCCATGTCGAGGTCCGTGCACCTCTTGCCCTCTTGTCCGGTGCGCAGGTCGAACTGGGCCCACCCGCGGGTCTCGAATTCGCCGGCGTTGACGATGAGCCGTGAACCGACCAGACGCTCCGGCCATCCCCATTTGCCATCCGACTCGAACACTTTCCCGCCATGGGGTGTGTATATCCGCCATTCGTGGCCGTCTCCGGAGGGCGTGAGAACCGGTAGGTCGAAGAATGGCAACTGCGGGGGCAGTCGCCCGTCGATTGCTTCGTCCGTGGTCTGGCGCCCCTGTTCGTCGAAGAGCAGGATCTTTCGGTCGAACTGCCCGAAGTCGATCACCGCGGCGAATCCACCGGGGTAGATCAGCGTTTCCTGTTGCTCGGCCCCGTCGGGCAGATCAGGTTTGATCACCCGGCCATCGGTCAGGGAGAAGGTCACGGTGCCGAAAGATCCTCGACCCGAGGAAGTCTGCGATGCGATAGCCGGCGGAGAGATGTCGAGCCTGCGGAGGTATCGCAGCGAAGTATCCCCGGCTCCGGGGACGAACCAGGTGGTCTGGGCCTCGGGCCCTATGCCGTAGACGCCTTCGTGCTCGGACTCCGCCACGGCATGGATGCCGACCTGACGGGCGTTCAGCTCGTTCGGCCGCACATTGAGATCTGTTGGGCCGGAGTGGACTACATGGCCGGTACGGGAACTGATGACCCACGCGGTACGACCCTCGGTATCGGGCGTGATGCACAAAACTGCGTCTGTGCCGTTGAGGAAGCACGCCGGCTTGCCGCCGCTGTTCAGTGGGACGGGCGCGAAAAGTGGCTGTCCGGTGGCGCTATTGGCGCCGACAAGCCACCACTGGGGGGCGGTGGTACCAGGACTCTGACTGAGCAGGAACGCACGCTCTTCGATGCTCCCGACCAGGGGGGCGGAGTGCATCGGCATCGGGTCGGTGACGAACCGGCTGCCGTCAGGGAGGCCGAAATCGGTCACCGCGAGTCGCCATCCTGCCACCGGTCTGTGCTCCATCGAGGATGCAAGGAACATCTGCGGCGGTGGATCCCACGCCACGCGGCGCTCGACGAACTCGTCGGCACCGCCGCGCAGGTGCATGCCGGCCGCGGCCAACGCGAGGACAACGGCGAGTGCCGCAGTGAACGCGACAGGCCATCGGCGCCCCTTCTTCGGACCAGGCGGCTCCGGCGAAGCCTGTTCCCCGCGAGTCCATCCGGGGGGTGTCTTCCACCTCGGCCGGTCGGTCATGCGTCGTCGCCCGCGTAGCAGAGCGCAAAAACCCGTTGTTGCTCCTCGGTGACTCTCTCCGGGCGGGGGAGCCCGAGGTCGCGCTCGAGGAAGCTGGCCGTTCTCGCCGGGTCCTGGCCCCGGGCCCGCATCAGCATCGCAAGCACGGCATGCTGGCCCGCTCGTGCCTGCATTTGTGCGAGCGTGGTGATCAGCGTGATCTCGGCGGCGAGTTCGGTCTCGGTCATGGACAGAGGAGGCGCCAGATCGACCCGAACGATACGGCCGCTCATGAGTACCGTCGCCGACACAGTCCCGGCGGGATTGGTGGCAGTGAAAAGAACGGTACGAATTGTTTCGTCGGCTGGATTCGGTTCGTGGATGTCCACCGCCGCAAGGTCGGACGTCTCGAAACCGTCGCCGCCGGGATCGTCGGGTGAATCCAGCCAGGGGTTCACATCTGGCATTCTCGGCCGATGTTGCGTCCGGCCAAGTAGTCGGTGTTCGAGTAGTTCGCCGCCGCGGTCGAGAGCTTCGAGGCCAGGTCGTTCGAGCGCTTCATCAGCTGGACCCCTGCCGTGTTTCGCGCCCCGTCCGTGACGGAAAGCGCGGCGCTCGTTGCTGCACAGGCCAATCCGTGGGTCGCCAATACCCGTGGCGCCACATCGCCGGCCGAGCGATTGGCTCCGGTGAACTGATCGGCCGCCCGCGCCTGCTTGTCGGCCAGTTCGCCGATGTGTTCGGTGAGGACGTGGAGGTTCTGCTGAGGAGCCGTCAACGCGATTCCACCCGCCTTTCGGGGGTCGGACGATCCATGTCGAGCGGTGGCCGCGCTGAAGGCGAGCCTTGCGGTCCAGAGGCAGACCCGTCGGCCGGCGCAGGCCTGCCGCGAGGAGCCGATGAACCGGTCGGGAGACCGGCCGGGGCTGCAGGCGCCGGTGGGGGCCTGCCCGGCGACGGAACGTGGCCGCGACCGTAGGGAGCGGCGGGAGGGCCCCACTCCGGGGAGGTATCAGGTACCTCGTACTCATCGGGGTTCGCGATCCGGCGCGGCAGATGGGCAAGGTCGTCGGACTGCCGGACAAGTGCGCCGCAGGGCCCACCGAGTATTGGGTCTCGCGCCAGAGCCCGGTCCTCTTCGGCCATCGCGGCTATGGTGTCGTCGTAACCGTCGCTGGCCTGCAGGATCTTCGCCGCATTCGTTGCCGCGTCCTTGACGAGGATCGCCATGGCCGTGTTTGTGGTGGCCATCGCGTCGGCCGCGGCCGCGACGTCGGCGGCAGCCTTCGCGGCTGCCAGGCCTGGCACGAAGTTCATCCAGGAGGTGGACAGCCCGAAGTCATACAGATACTGCGAAGCGTCGTCCAAGGTCTCGCGGGTTCGAAGGACCTGATCCGCCTCGATGGCCAACGTCCGCGCGATCGCCGCATCCGCCGCTTGCACGGCAGAAGTGCGCCGTCGGTGTTCGTGGTTCGCCGTCGTATACGCGTCGGCGCCGGCACCATCCCATGTGTCCTGAGCCGGCGTCGCATCGACAAGCGTCTCCACCGTTTCGTGCAGACGGCCGGCAGATTCGCGGTACCCGTTTCCCGCATCGGGGTCGCCCGAGCCGGTGAGGGCCTTCTCTGCTTCGATCGCCAACTGGGCGGCGCTCAGAATTTTGGAGTCGGCCAGTTTGGCCGCTTCGCCGACGTATCGGCGAGGGACGTCGCCGAGACTGACCCCGAGATTCTCCAAACCGGACGCGACGCCGACGAGATCCCCGATGATGTTCCGCCCGTCGGTCACAGCCCCGTGGACGTCGCCGGTCACGACGTTGGCGATCAAGCTCGGGACATCTCGGACGCCGCTTCTGACCCCGTCGCCGATGGCGATGAGATCATCGAACAGCCCCACGACCCGAACCTCCCGCTCAGCGACGCTATCACCGCCGAAGAGGGGGTCCGCGCACGAATTTTCTGCGCCCGGTCAGGGCACACTGGACGGATGGACCCGGTCGCCGCGCTACGCCAGATCGCGTATTACAAGGACCGTGCGCGGGAGGACCCGCGCCGGGTGATGGCCTACCGCAACGCCGCTGACGTCGTCGAAGCGCTCACCGACGCCCAACGCGAGAAGCACGGCGCGGCCAACAGCTGGCAGGCGCTGCCCAAGGTGGGCCCCAAGACCGCGAAGGTCATCGCCCAGGCGTGGGCCGGCCGCGAACCCGACGTGCTGGTGGAACTGCGGGAGGCCGCACAGGACCTCGGCGGCGGCGACATCCGCGCCGCGCTGCGCGGGGATCTGCACGTGCACTCGAACTGGTCGGACGGGTCCGCGCCGATCGAGGAGATGATGCTGGCCGCCCGCGACCTCGGTCACGAGTACTGTGCGCTCACCGACCACTCGCCACGGCTGCGGGTGGCCAACGGGTTGTCCCCGGAGCGCCTGCGCGAACAGCTCGAGGTGATCGACGAGATCCGCGAAAAGGTCGCCCCCATGCGGATTCTCACCGGTATCGAGGTCGACATCCTCGAAGACGGGTCCCTGGACCAGGAACCCGAACTGCTGGAGCGGCTCGACGTCGTCGTCGCCAGCGTGCACTCCAAGCTCGCGATGGACGCGGCCGCGATGACCCGGCGCATGATCAAGGCCGTCACCAACCCCCACGCCGACGTACTCGGGCACTGCACCGGGCGACTGGTCACCGGAGGTCGCGGGGTGCGGCCCGAGTCGAAGTTCGACGCCGAAGCGGTGTTCACCGCGTGCCGGGAGGCGGGCACCGCCGTCGAGATCAACTCGCGGCCGGAGCGGCGGGATCCGCCGACCCGGCTGCTCACGCTGGCGATGGACATCGGATGCGTGTTCTCCATCGACACCGACTCGCACGCGCCCGGACAGCTGGAGTTCCTCGGCTACGGCGCGCAGCGCGCACTCGAGGTGGGGCTGGAACCCGAACGCATCGTCAACACCTGGCCTGCCGACGATCTGCTGGCCTGGACCCGCACCGGCTAGCCCCAACGCGGACAACAGCTTCGACGCTGCGGTGCGGATGCCGCGGCGACGGGACCGTGTGCGGGGCGCGTCAGTCGGGCAGCATCGGCATCTCCACTCCCGGGTCACGGCCGACGAGCACGCCGCGGGTCAACGCGGCGTTGCCGTAGCGTCCGCGCACCTTGTCGATCGCGAGGTCGATGGTCAGCGAATCAGCCGGATCGGCGGCCGCGGCGAACGGCAATTCCAGCTGCTGTGCCCCGTCGCGGTCGATGTTGCACACCGCGAACCCGACCAGGGTGAGCCCGCGCTCGGCGATCAACGGGCGTGCGCCGTCCACCAGCTGGCGTGCCGCGCCGAGGATCGCGTCCGTCGACGCCGTGGCCGTCGGCATGGTGTGCGACCGGGTGGCCCGCCCGAAGTCGTCGAACCGCAACCGCAGCACCACCGTGCGGCCGGAGCGCCCCGCCCTGCGCATCCGGCGGGTGATGCGGTCGACCAGGTTCACCACCACCGCGTCCACCTCGGCCGCCGACATCGCGCTGCCCGCACGGCCCAGCGCACGCTGCGCGCCGACCGACCGTCTCCGCTGCCCGGTCACCACGCGTCGGCGGTCGATGTTGTGCGACAACGCGAACAACTGGCGCCCCATCGCGCCGCCCACCAGCGACCCCAGGGTCGTCTCGCTCAGTTCGGCGACATCGGCGACCGACTCGATGCCGTGCGCGCGCAGCTTGTCGGCGGTCTTGGCGCCGACCCCCCACAGCCGGTGCACCGGTAGCGGATGCAGGAACGCCAGCTCGCGATCGGGCGGCACCAACAGCAGGCCGTCGGGCTTGGCCTCCTGGCTGGCCACCTTGGCAAGGAACTTGGTGCGTGCGATCCCCACGGTGATCGGCAGTCCGACCTCGTCGCGGACCCGCTCGCGCAGCCGCGCCCCGATCTGCAGCGGGGTGCCCGACACCCGGCCCAGCCCGGACGCGTCGAGGAACGCCTCGTCGACGGAGAGCGGCTCGACCACCGGCGAGGTGTCGCGGAAGACGCTGAACACGGCGTCGCTGGCCTGGGAGTACGCCGTCATCCGGGGCGGCACCACGATCGCGTGCGGGCACAGCGCCAGCGCCTGCCTGCCACCCATCGCGGTGCGCACCCCGTAGGCCTTCGCCTCGTAGCTGGCGGCCAGCACCACGCCGCCGCCGACGAGGACCGGCCGCCCGCGCAGGGACGGATCGTCACGCTGCTCGACCGAGGCGTAGAACGAGTCGAGATCAGCGTGCAGGATGGCCGGCGGTGCCGACGGTGCCGGCGATGCCGACGATGGGGGAGACGCCGCCTGAGCACCGGACACGAACATATGTTCGCATCGCGGTCCGACAGATCAAAGACCCTGGCCGTAAATGCTGGTCGTCCAGATGTGGACCAGGTTGTCCAGCACCCGGTGGTCGGGGATCGACGGCTCATGCCCGGCGAACGCTGCCGTCATCACCGACTCGTTCAGCAGGTTCAGCGCGGTCGACAGCTCCATCGCGGGCACCGTGACCGGCGCCGCGCCGTCGGCGCGTTCTGCTTCGATCACCGCGGCGATGTGGGTGATCCAGCGCTGCATCGACGTCGCCCACAGCGCGCGCGCCTCGGAGTTGCTGTTCTGCACCCCGGCGGTCGCCGCGGCGCACACCGCACGATGGGCGCCGAACGTCTCGAAGAACACGTTGATGCCGCGACGCCAGACGGCGCGGCGGTCGGCAGGCCGGTCGGCGATCAGCCGGGTCAGGGCCGCGTCGGCCTCGGCGATCACCCGCTCCAACAGCGTCAGCAGGACCGCGTCCTTGGAGGGAAAGTAGAAGTAGAACGTCGGCCGCGAGATCCCCGCGCCCTTGGCCAGGTCGTCGACGGAGATCTCGGCCAGTGGGCGGTCCGCCAGCAGACGCTCGGCGGTCTCCAGGATCGCCAGTTCGCGATCGTCACCGGACGGGCGGGCGGCGCGCCGGCCCCGGGCGGGGCGGGCCTGGCTGGTGGTGCTCACGGACCCGACTTTACATGGTGTCGAAATACTCGACAGGGTGTTGACTGGTTCGACACGGCGTTGATAGCTTTACGCCATGACCGAATTTGTCGACGTTGTGATCGTGGGGGCCGGGATCTCCGGCATCAGCGCCGCCTGGCACCTGCAGGACCGCTGTCCCGGTAAGAGCTACGTGATCCTCGAACGCCGCGAGAATCTGGGCGGCACCTGGGACCTGTTCAAGTACCCCGGCATCCGCTCGGACTCCGACATGTTCACCCTCGGCTTCCGGTTCAAGCCGTGGACCTCCGACAAGGCCATCGCCGACGGACCGTCGATCATGGCCTACCTCAAGGAGACGGTCGCCGAGTACGGCATCGACAAGCACATCCGCTACGGGCAGAACGTCAAGTCCGCCGACTGGAGCGACGCCGACAACCGGTGGACGGTGCGTATCGACCGCGCCGGCGAGGAAGTCGAGATCTCCGCGCGCTACCTGATGGCCTGCAGCGGCTACTACAACTACGACCAGGGCTACGCGCCCGAGTTCGCCGGCACGGACGACTTCGAGGGCACCATCATCCATCCGCAGCACTGGCCTGAGGATCTGGACTACGCGGGTAAGAAGATCGTCGTCATCGGCAGTGGTGCCACCGCGGTGACTTTGATTCCCGCCCTTGCCAAGACGGGCGCGGGTCACGTCACGATGCTGCAGCGCTCACCGACCTACATCGGTTCGCTGCCCGACGTCGACCCGTTCACGGTGCGGATGAACAAGACGCTGCCCACCAAGACCGCCTACGTCGTGAACCGTTGGAAAAGCATCATATTCCAGTCGGCGCAGTACCAGATCGCCCGGCGTTTCCCGAATTTCATGCGCAAGACACTGATGACGATGGCCCAGCGGCGCCTACCCGAGGGTTACGACGTCGCCAAGCATTTCGGGCCCACCTACAACCCGTGGGACGAGCGGCTGTGCCTGGCGCCCAACGGCGACCTGTTCAAGACGATCCGGGCCGGTAACGCCGACGTCGTCACCGACACCATCGAGCGGTTCACCAAGACCGGAATCCAGCTGACCTCCGGTCAGCACATCGACGCCGACATCGTCGTCACCGCAACGGGTCTGAACCTGCAGTTGTTCGGCGGCGCCGTCATCTCGCGCAACGGTGAGCCGATCGAGCTCAACGACACGATGGCCTACAAGGGCATGCTGCTGACCGACATGCCCAACATGGCGTTCACCATCGGCTACACGAACGCCTCGTGGACCCTGAAGGCCGACCTGGTGTCCGAATTCTTCTGCCGCATCATCAATTACATGGATGAGCACTCATACGACCGGGTCGAACCGCGCCATCCCGGCAACAGCGTCGACGAACGTCCGCTGATGGACTTCACACCGGGATACGTGCTGCGCGCACTGGACTACCTGCCGAAGGCCGGCTACGGGCGCCGTGGCGACTCAAGCAGAACTACCTACTCGACCTGCAGCTGATCCGGCGCGGCAAGGTCGACGACGACGCGCTGGCGTTCACCCGGCACGACGCGGCGGTCTCGGCCACTGCGTGATCAGTCCTCGGCGATGACGACGATCCCGTCGTCATCGCTGTGGGCGACGTGACCGGGGACGAACACCACGCCGCCGAACTCGACCGCCACGTCGCGCTCGCCCCGGCCGGTCTTGGTGCTCTTGCGCGGATTCGTGCCGAGCGCCTTGATGCCGATGTCGAGGGTGCGCAGGGTGGCGGCGTCACGCACCGCGCCGTTGACGATCAGGCCGGACCACCCGTTGGTGCGGCCGAGTTCGGCGATCACGTCGCCGACCAGCGCGGTGTGCAGCGAGCCGCCACCGTCGATCACCAGCACCCCGCCGTCACCGGGTTCGGACAGCACGGACTTGAGCAGCGCGTTGTCCTCGAAACACCGCACCGTGGTGATCGGTCCGGCGAACTGCTCGCGGCCGCCGTACTGGCGAAGCTGCAGGTCGCAGCTGCGGACGTCGGGGCCGATGTCGTCGACCAGGTCAGCGGTGGGGCGCGGTGTCACAGTCACCCGGCGATTATCTCAGCCCCGACAGCGCCTTGGCCACGACGAGCCCCCACCCCGCAGCCGCGACGGCGGCCAGGCCTGCGCCCTGCCCCGGTCGTCTCATGAAAACCGTTGGTGCCGAACGGCTCAGCGGGCCTCTCGGTGGTGCAGCAGGCCGCACCGCGCTGCGGTGATCCCGGCCACGGTGCCGGCCGCCTCAGTCCCCGCTGCTGTGGCGCGCGGCCAGGAACACCACCACGACCGCCAGAATCCCGGTGACCACCGCCGCCACCAGCGGTAGACGTGACGAATCCGCCGTGTCCGGCGGTACTGGCACCGGAGCAGAGATCGCCGTACTCGCGGTCGCCACCGTCGATTTCGCTTGGGCGGCAGTCTCTTCGGCTGCTGCGGCCAGGTCGGGCTGGACGGGCACCGCCTTCGCCGGCGGTGCGGCTTTCTTGGCGGGAGCGGCCTTCTTGGCCGGGGCTTTCCTGGCGGGCGCTGCCTTCTTCGCCGCAGCCTTCTTGGCCGGGGCCTTCTTCGCGGGCGCGGCCTTCTTGGCAGCAGCCTTCTTCACCGGCGGTGCCGGAGGGGGCACCGCAGGGGTTGCGGCATCGGGACTTTCGTCTGGCCGATCCGACTGGTCTGCCATCTGTGCTCCTTCGAGAGTGTCTGCAACCGGCAGTGTTCCCATCATGCCAGGCGGTAACCCGGCTCCTTCCCGGTGTCAGCCGGTCACCGACAGCGTCGCAGCGGCCGCCACGGTCACCGCCATCACCGCCAGTTCGGTGTAGGCCCGGGTGCGCGACACCGCGGCGGTGCTGCGGTGGGTCCGGGCGGCGGGCAGCCACAGCTCACGGTTGCGCCACGCCAGCACCACGAGCAGCACAGTGAGCAGGATCTTGGCCGACAGCAGCCTGCCGTAACCGGTGGTGAGCAGGCCGGCGGGCGATTGCAGCACCGTCAGACCCGCCGCGACACCCCCGACCAGCAGAGCGACCACACACACCAGCGACAGCCGGGAGAAGCGCGGAAGCACCCGCGCCCACTGGCCGCGGTGGTCGACGGTGAGCACCAGCGCGGCCAGCGTCCCGCACCAGACCGCCGCCGCGAGGGCGTGCACGGCGACCGCGAGACCGCCGAGCGCGCTGTCCGACAGGTGACCGGTCAGCGGGTGTCCCACGATGCCGACGCCGGCCAGTCCCGCAGTCAGGATGCCCGCCGGGCCGGACCGGAGGGCCGTCACGGCCAGCCCACACACCGCCGCCGCGGCGACCAGGGTGAGCACCGTCGCGCGGCCCGCCGCGGTGTGCACGGCGAAGTCCCAGGTCGGCGCCCACCCCAGCCGGCCGACCGGGACGCCCGAGGCTTCGGACGCCGCCAGGACGAGCCGTACGAGCTCGGCGACCACCCACACCGCCGAGGCCACCACCAGCGGTGCGGTGGCGCGGCGGGCCAGGTTCTCGCGGTACCGCGCACCGTCCAGTGCCGGAACGACGGCCGCACCGACGGTGACCACGGCCGCGGCGTCGGCGAGCGTCCGCACCAGCGCCGGGCCCAGCGGACCGGAGGGGAACGCCAATGCCCAGGCCGCGACACATCCGGCGAGGGTGACAAGCGCACCGCCCGCCACCGCCCGCACGGAGATCACGAGCGGCGCCGGACCGCCCAGACCGCTGCCGCCGCGACCAGTGCCGCGACCGCCGCCACGAACGGCCAGACCGGCACCCCGCCGTCGGAGCCGTCTGTTTCGGCGGGTGCGGCCGCCGGCGGCGCGGCGGGGCTTGCCGGTGCCGGGGTGCCGGCGGCGTCCGGCGTGCCGGCGGCCAGGACGCGGTAGGACCACGATCCCGTCACCACGTGGCCGTCGGCGGAGGTGGCGCGGTAGTTCACCGTGTAATCGCCTGCGGGGCCGCCGGGCCGGACCGGCACGCTGATCACCGCGCCGTCGACGGTGACATCGGCCTCCGACCACTGGTCACCGTCCGGGCCGATAACGGTCATCGCGGCGAACCTGGATTGCATGGATTCGTTGAACGTCGCGCTCACCGTGGCGGGGGGGAGCGCCAACTCGGCGTTCTCCGCGGGGTCGCTGGCGATGCGGGCGGCGTGCGCCCATGCCGATGTGGCGGAGCCCAGCGCGGCGGCGGCGAGGCCGAACACCACGGCCACCACCAGGAATGCGTGCATCGCACGCGGTACTGCAGTCATTCGATTGGCTTTCTCGGTCGATCGGAAGGTCTCGGTCAGCGGGGCAGCGCGACCGGTGGTCCCCGATGCGACATCGAGCAGGCCAGCAGCAGAGCCGACCGCATCGGATGCTCGGCGAACCTGGCGGCGACGTTCCCCCGCGCGGCCGGCGACGGCAGACTGCGGGCTCTGACCAGGCGCACGGCCGCCGACAGCGCACGGCACAACCGCGCCCCGGCGACGATCAACGCCGCCCCGATCAGGACCGCCAGCGTGTGGGCCGACGCCATCGCCCACGCGGGCGGTGCGGCGTGCGTGTGGTGCTGGGCCGCGAGCGTCGCATGGCCGGCCAGCTGACCGGCGCCGAGCAGGCTCACCAGCACCGGCACACCGTCGGCTCGGGGGATCGTCGAGGCCAGGGCCGCGACCATCACCGCGATCAGTGCCAGCAGCACCGTCGACGCGCCCGCTGGGACGACCCCGCCGCCGACACTGTGCGCGGCCAGCGTCAGGGCTGCCGTCAGCAGACCTGCAGCCGCGCCGCGCAGTCGCGCCGGGGCTCCGGACAACGGGTCAGACCACGCCCAGCCGGGCCATCAGGTCGGCGTCGATGCCGTCGAGTTGCTCGGCGATCGCCGCGTGCGCGGCGCGCCTGCGGGCCGACGGCATGTTCTCGGCCGCCGCGACGGCGGCGTTCAGATCGGTCAGCCGCTCGGTGATGGCGGTGACGAACTGCTTGGTCTCGGCGTCCTTCGGCTTCTTCTCGGCGATCAGCCGCAGCGAGTGCTCGGCGCCGCTGATGCGGGCCGACAGCTGCGCGCCGTGCCCGGAGAACTGGCCGAGCTGGCTCAGCGGCACCCCCAGCCGGTCCGCGCGGCGCTCGTCGATCAAACCGCGCGCGGAGATCGACGCGCGGTACACCAGCGGCACCACCACCGGAGCCAGCAAACGCGAGACGGTGAGCGCCCTCCGGATTCGGCTGGGAGAGAACAACTTGCCCTCCTGCGCCGCCTTCAGCTGCGTTTCAGCTACCTTCAGCGCGGCCCGGTCGCTCTCGCGCTGCGCCTTCAGCTGTGAGCGGAGTGCGCGGGCCTGCGCCTTCTGCTCGGATTTGAATCGGCGCACCTCGTTCTTGGCCGACAGCCTCGCTTCGAGCTTCGCCTTGGCCTTGATGGCGCGGGCCTCGGCCCTTCGGGTAGCGCGGGATTTACGTCGTTTGAACAGACTCATCCCTGCGGCCTCCCGGTCAACTCATGAGCACATTCCGCCGGACAACCGGCGGTGACGGTGATCAACATTAGCGTTCACCGCCGGACAGGATGTCCTCGCGCCCCGCCCCGCCGGCCGGTGTGATCGTCGCAGCAAACGAAACACGCCGATTGTGCGAGAATCGACCCACATCGTGGTCAGACGGCGGCCGGTCCGCCGAAGGGGGTGGCGGCGTGGGTGCGCGGGTCGTTGCAGCAACCGCTCTGGTGCTGTCCGGCCTGCTCATGGGCGGTGTCCCGACCGCTTCGGCCGAGACGGGATCGACCGCCACCGACGGCGTGGTCAGTGGCGCTGACGGGGATGCCGAACGCCCCGACCTCCCGGACGACGGCCGGGACCCCGTGGACAGCGACCCCGTGGACGACCCCGAACACCCCCTGGACGACCCCGAACACCCAGTGGACGACCCCGCCGATCCCGTCGAGGACCCCGCTGAGGACGCCGACACCGATCCGCCGGGCGTCCAACCCGGCGACGCGCCCGAGGACGACGACCCGGACTGCGCCCCGGGCTGGCCGTGGCCCGGTCAACCCGGGGATCTCCCCCGATCCGACGGCGTCTACGGAGACCGGCCACCGGAAGGGATGCCGTCTATCCGGCCGGTCCCGGGTGGCGTGGTCGGACCCGGCGCCGGACTCCCGACCGGGGAACCACCGGACGTACTCGACGCCGTTCCGGGTGTCGGCGCCGCCGGCGACGTCCCGGAGGCCCCGATCAGCGTGCCGATCGTCGTGACCGTGCCCGGCATCGGTCCCGCGCCGCCGTCTGTCCCGGTCGGCGTCGGTTCGGGAACCGGTGCATCCGGGGGAGCGGGACGGGTCGCCGAGCCCCCGCCGCCGCGCCGGTCCGCCGCCGCGCCGGCCCCCGCCACCGGCGAAGCGGCGCTTCCCGCGACGGCGGCGCGCGCAGGTTACGGCGAGTATCTGCGCGGCGCCGGGTTATCCCAGATCGCGGCGCTTGCCCTACCCGGGCTGGCCGGGTTGCTCGCCCTGACCGGGGCGGGCGGCCTGGTCGGATATCGCCAGGCAAAAGCCGGCCAGGGGGTGCGGCCAGGACGGACCGCGCGCTTCGTGAACTGACGGTTCTGCCCATCCCGCCGGGACGGGCAGCGCATAGTTGATCCAGCGAGAGGGAGGGGGATTCATGCCCGCGAGCCGCAGCGTCACGCGCGCGGTCGGTGAAGTGCTCGACCTGGCCCCGCGGCAGGGGGAGGTCTCACTGCCTCGGTTGGTCGAGGCGGTCAGCGAGAGCCGCGGCCGGCCCATCGAACTCGCGACGGCCGAACTGCCGCCCGGGGTGTGCGGGCAGTGGCGACAGTACGCCGACCGTGACGTCTTCCTGATCCAGCAGGGCCTTCCGGCCTGGGATCGCACGCTCGCCCATGAACTGGGTCATCTGGTGCTGGGGCACGAAGGCATCCCGGTCGTCCAGGCCGCGCTCGACAACACCGAGCTCGCCAGCTCCGACCTGATCGGATACATGCTCAACCAGCGCACCGGCTGCATGGGGCCCAGCGGCGAGGAGGCCGAACAGGAGGCCGAGGACTTCGCGGCGCTGCTGATCTATCGGCTGGGGCGCCTGCCTTCGGACCGCGCCTCGATCGTCCAGGTCCGGCTCGGAGAGGCGTTTGGTTGATCGTCTGGGTGATCGCCGGCCTCCTCGGGCTGGCCACAGGCCTCCGTATCGGCTGGGCGCTGGTCAACAAGCAGTCGTTGGTGAGCACTGCGATGATCCTGGCGCTCGGCAGCCTCGGCGTGGTCGCAGCGCTCAACTGGCCGCCGCTGACGCTGCTCGTCGACACCGTGCTGCGCTGGCCCAACATCTCGATGGGGCTCAGCCAGGTCGCGTTGGTGGCCTGCGCGGCCGGTAGCTGCGTGATGATCACCACCGTCTCCTCCAGCCGCGCGCCCGCCACCGCAAAGCGAATCGCCATCGCGCAGTACGGAGTTGCCGCCGTGATCGCCGCCGTCAGCTTCGCGATGTTCCTGTCGGCGGACAAACAGCCGGAGATGGCACCCGAGGAATACCTGCGCCGCAACCTCGGATCCGGCGGAAACGCGCTGCCGTGGCTGCTTCCGTTGCTGTACGTGCTGCTGGCCCTGAGCCTGGTGGCATGGGCAGGACTGCGGCTTTCCAACCGGACCAGGAGGGGCCGGGCGCTGTTCGTCTTCACCGTCGGGATCGTGCTGATCGTGCTGGCCCTGGCGTTCTTCGTGCTCCGCGCGGTGGGCACGACCGAGCTGGTGGGCATCGGCGCCGCGGCTACGCTGCTGGGCTGCGCGATGCTGATCGTCGCGGCGGGATCCCTGCTGCCCAGTCTGGAGGACTGGGTCGGCGCCCGCCGGGAGCTGCGCCTGATCGAGCCGCTGCTCGACGAACTGGGCCGGCGCCACCCCGACGTGGGGATCGGTGTCCGGCCGCGCGGCCCGCTGGTCTTCCGGGTGGCCGAGCGGATGTCGTTGATCTCGGATGCGCTGTTCCTGGAGGCCACCGCCGCCGACGGCGCCCTACGTCCGGTCGACAGCAGCGGCGCCGAGGTCACCGATCTGGACGAACTCGTCGAACGGGCTGAGCTGGAGGCCCCTGACGTGTCCCCGGCCGAGCAGGCGACTGCCGTTGCGGCGTGGATCCACGAGGGACAGCACGGCGCCGCGGGCGACGGACGCGAGAAATTCCCTGGGCTGGCGTGGTTGCGTCAGCCCGCTACGTACTCGGATCGCGAGTGGATTCTGGAGATCGCGCGTCAGTACCGCTGCCTGACCGCTGGTGCCTTCGATGCCGTCCCGGAACACGCCGGCGGCGGCGCGGTTGCCGACTGAGCGCGGACAACCGCCGCGAGGCTAATCAGTCGAGATTCTCGCGCCGACGCAGTTCGTCGACTTTCTGCACGATGTCCTGCTTGGCTTCTGCCGACAGGCCGACGGTCCTGGCCGCGATGCGGCGAACCCCTTCGTCACGCATTCCGGCGAGCAGGGTGAGCTCCTTGTCGAGCTTCTCGTAGTACTCGTCGTCGGTGAAGTACGCGGGCTTGATACGGAAGAAGTTGGCAAGCGCGGCCATCGTGGCGACCGACGGGTTGGTGCGGTTGCCAGAACGCAGCTGCGAGAGGTACGGCGCGGACATGGTGACGCCCTCGGCCTTGAGTGCTGCGATCACCTCCGCCGAGGTGTGCGGGCCTCGTCCGGGCGGGTAGACCGTGTCGAACAAGCGGTTGAGGCGAGCGGCAAACGTATTGCTCATCGGAAGGACCTCCACATACAGGCGAGCGGGTTCATCGGGCGGCGTATTTGCTGATTATCGTAGACATACATCTGGCCACAACCAAGTGCAAACCTCGTCATAGTCAACTCGGTCCGCAGCCCGGAGCGCCGCTGCTGTCGTGAACGGCGTCAGTATTCGCACCTCGCACTGCCATAGTACGGTGCGGTTAAGCAAATAATAACGGCTACGTAGCAAGCATACGCGCGTCTTCTGGGCCCCTGCCGTCACATAAGTTGCCCTATGTGTCACCGGCAACTATCTCCCCCCGCGAAGCCTCAATCGCGCAGGTTTGCTGGAGGGTATGTGCGCCCTGCTCGCCACCAGGCATGGGAACCGGCTTCGCGGCATGTGACGCGGCAAACGCCGGTGATAACGGCCACGGCAGGCACCCGAGAATGTGTCAGTAGCCAATGGCAGTCAGGGGCCCGGCGTCCCGCCCAGAACCTGTCAATGTCCTGGCAAAAAATAGGCGCGGCGTGGCGCTACGCCGCCAGCAGCATCGCGAGAATGGCGGTGTCGGGGTGGCTGATCGGATCCACCCCGACCCGGCTGACCATCGAGGTCACCGTGCCGTCGGATTCCGCCTCGACCCACGCCGCCCGGTGTTCCAGCCCGAGATGCGGCAGCCCGGGCAAGAGCACACACCCGGACGCGGCCCCGGCGCACTCCGGTAGCGACGGCGTGGTCTCCGACGGCGGATGCAGCATCATCAGCGCCGGCGGCTGGCGGTCGGCGAAATGGCCCGGCGGCACCGCCGCGTCCCCGACCACGGTGCCCTCGGCCAGCACCAGACCTACCGTGCCCGGCTCCGGCTCTTCCGGCAGCTCCTCGCGGACGCCGAAGATCGTCGTGGTGGACAGCAGCCCCGGCATCGACGCGACGCGCACGGCCACCATGAGTAGTTGTGCCCACTCCTTGGTGGAGTCCGGCCAGCGCCCGGACACGACGAATCCCTTGAGAGACCCACGAGAGTGAAAAGGGGCGATCTCGATCGCCCGTCCGGCCCCGAATTCCATTCCGCCTCCTGGCATCCGTACCAATGCCCGACACGCCTCTGGGTCGATCCGGACAGAATGCTGGAGAAACGCACTGGCAGACAAGTGGACCCGACTGCCAGCGGGCAAAACAAAGCCGGCTCGGTCGAAGACCGAGCCGGCTTTGGTAAGGGAACGGGATCAGGCGGGAGGGTAGACGCCCATCTGCTTGCCCTTGTCGGTCTGCCAGAAGATGTCGGAGATCTCGTCGATGGTCTTGAGCAGCTTCTCGGCCACGGCGGCGTCGAGCGACTTCTTGACGTCACCGGCGCCCTTGACGCCTTCCCAGAACAGCTGATGCAGGTTCGGGAACTGCTCGAAGTGGTCCTTGGTGAAGAAATCGGCCCACAGCACCATCAGGTGATGCTTGACCTCTTCGGCCTGGCGCTCCTTGATGATGATGGCGCGCGTCTTGAAGTGCTCGTCATCGGAGTCGTGGTACTTCTGGATCGTCTTGAGGCAGGACAGCGCCTCGATCTTGGCCTGCGCGGGGTCGTAGACGCCGCAGAAAAGGTCGCAGTGGGCGTGGGCGGGGGTGGCGTTGGCAAACAGTCGATGCAGCATGGCCCTAACTTACCCTTAGCCGATGCGGGGAAGCCATGGGCCACGAGCGTCCGGGTTCGGCTGGCCGGTACGCCGTTTCGTGGTGGTCGAGGACTCGATGCTGCCGACGCTGGAACCCGGCGACATGCTGTTGGCCTGGCGCGACGGTAGGCCCCGTGCCGGCCAGATCCGGGTGTTCCCCCACCCGAACAAGTCGACGCGCTGGCTCGTCAAACGCGTGGGCGAGGTCTACGGCACGGTGTTCGAGGCCCGATCGGACAATCCGCGGGCGGCCGGGGCCAGCGATTCGCACGACTTCGGCCCGGTGTCCGCAGCCGGGAGCTATCGCGTGTTCTGGCGGCTGCCGGCACGTTGCGCGGGCTGAGCGCAGGGGCCGGTCAGTACAGCACGATCAACGCGAGGATGCCGAGCAGCACCAGCGCGATGAGCCCGGCGCGCAGGCACGCCATGAGCTGGCTGCGGGTGTAGGCGCGCGCGGAGGTCTGCCATTCAGAAGGCTGGAATGCCGACCCCGAGCCCATCGAAGACGACGCCATCAGAAGCTCCTCACCCGCACGCTCTGTACCTCCCCGGCCACCGCTTCAGTGAGATCGATCACACATCCGCGCGTGTGACGGCGATCATAACGCGTGGTGTCTCCCCTGAGAAATCGAGAGCGTAGCCGGGCCGCACCCGCCGGATCGCTTAGCGCGACAAAATATTCGCTCAGCCGAAACGGAAGCTGTTGACTATCTGAGCGCCCGCGGAAAAGTTATCCCCAGGCGCGGCCCCCACCGGCGGCTCATTGCCCGGTCGGGGCTGCGCCGGCCTGTGGATGAAGGTGTGGAAACTGTGGATGGCGGTGGCCCGCGGAGGTATTGCTGACGACCCGTTCTGGCCAGCCGGGGCAGGCACATGCCAGCATGAGGTCATGGGTGACACCGAGGTGCCGCAGGCGGCGATCGGCGACGTTCCGGTCGAATTCGACGAGGCCGTGGTCCTGCTGGACGTGCGCGAGGACGACGAGTGGCAGCGCGGTCACGCGCCGGGCGCTCAACACATCCCGATGGGTGACGTCCCCGCGCGACTGGCGGAGATCGACACCCAGGCGAAGTTGTTCGTGGTCTGCCATGCCGGCGGCCGCTCGCAGCGCGTCGCCCAGTACCTGGCGCGCAACGGCTACGACCCGATCAACGTCGCCGGCGGGATGCTGGCCTGGGCGGGAGCCGGACGCCGAGTCGTCACCGACAGCGGAGACGCAGGCACGGTCTGACTTACTCTGGTCCGATGATCCAAGTGTGTTCCCAGTGCGGAACGCGGTGGAACGTGCGCGACCGGCAGCGGGTGTGGTGCCCGCGCTGTCGCGGCACGCTGCTCGCACCGTCGGGCCATGCTTCCGGGCAGGGTTGGGGTCCTGGCCACGGCCCGCACCCGGACCCGAAGCGTCAGGGCCAGCCGCTGCCGTCCGGCTACCGCTGGGTGGCGGTACGGCCGGGCGCGCCTCCCCATCCCCGCCGCGCACGCCGTGAGCTCGGTCCGACCCCGCGGTATCAGAGCATCCCGCGATGGGGTCTGGTCGAACACTTCGAAAGCCCCGTCGAACACGCTCCCCAGCGCAAGGGACCGTCCCCGACCGCGGTGCAGATGACGCTGGTGGTGACCGTCGCCACGCTGGGGGCCGCGGCGTTCGTCCACCTGGTGCGTTACGTGCTGCTGATCATCAACCGTTCGGTGCTGCTGAACCCGTGGGTCGCGGGGGCGGCCACCTGGGGCGGTGTCGCGGTGAGCGTCGCGGCAGCGTTCATGACGGTGGCCAGCGTCGTCGTGCTGATGAACTGGCTGATCGCGCGCCGGGCGGCGGCGTTCGCGCACGCCGGTCAGACCGAGCCGAGACCCGGGTGGGCGCTGCGGCTGGGTTGCCTGATCCCGTTCGCCAACCTGCTGTGGGCGCCGGTGTTCGTGATCGAGCTCGCCGGGATCGAGGGCAGACAGCGCTGGTTGCAGCGACCGGTCCTGGTGTGGTGGCTGCTGTGGGTGGCCAGCACCGTGGTGTCGGTGTTCGCGTTCGCGACCAGCTTCAGGGCGGACCCGCAGGGCATCGCCGACAACACCGTGATCACGATCGTGGCGTACCTGTTCGCGGCCGCGGCGCTGCTCGCCGCGCTCAAGGTGTTCCTCGGTTTCGAGCAGCAACCGGTGGAGAGACCCGCCCAGCGGTGGGTCATGGTGGCGGCCGGCGCCGAGGAATCCGAGGCACCCGAGCGCCCCGAACCCGCGCGTGCGGTTGAGAGCGCCGGGGAGAATTCGGCAGCATAGCGATATGAACTCGGGCGGGACGTTCTGCGGTCATCCATTCGTGGTCGCGCACCGAGGTGCCTCGGCCGGGCGTCCCGAACACACCCTGGCGGCCTACGAACTCGCCCTCGAAGAGGGCGCGGACGCCGTCGAGTGCGATGTGCGGCTGACCCGCGACGGGCATCTGGTCTGCGTGCACGACCGCAGGCTCGACCGCACGTCCACCGGTTCCGGACTGGTCAGCGACATGACCCTGGCGCAACTGCGCGACCTGGACTTCGGTTCCTGGCATCCCAGCTGGAAGGACGACGGCAGCATCGGCGACACCGGTCTGCTGACCCTCGACAGCCTGGTCTCGCTGGTCATGGACTGGAACCGGCCGGTGAAGATGTTCATCGAGACCAAGCATCCGGTGCGGTACGGCGCGCTGGTGGAGAGCAAGGTGCTCGCGCTGCTGCACCGCTACGGCATCGCGTCGCCCGCCTCGGCCGATCTGTCCCGCGCGGTGGTGATGTCCTTCTCGGCGGCCGCGGTGTGGCGGATCCGTCGCGCGGCGCCGCTGCTGCCGACCGTGCTGCTGGGCGAGACGTCGCGGTATCTCGGGGGCAGTGCGGCCACCACCGTGGGCGCGACCGCGGTGGGTCCGTCCATCGCCACCCTGCGGGAACATCCCGAGCTGGTCGACCGGGCCGCCGCGCAGGGCCGCGCGCTGTACTGCTGGACCGTCGACCACTACGAGGATGTGCAGTACTGCCGCGACCTCGGGGTGGCCTGGGTCGCGACGAACCACCCCGGCCGCACCAAGTCCTGGCTGCAGACCGGTCTGACCGGCGCCGAGCGCGACTGAGCGGACGCGCTTAGAGCGCGCCGCCCGCGGCCTTGGGGGCGGACGGGTCCGCCGACGGAGCGGCGAGTTCGCGTGCCACGAAGTCCTCGAGGTGGAACAGGTTCGCGCCCGCCCGGTCGGCGATCCGCACGAGGGTGGTCATCTGCGCGACCTCTTCGACCTGTTCCTTGAGGAACCACTGCATGAACTGCTCGCCGAGGTAGTCGCCCTCGTCGCGGGCGGTGGCGGCCAGCCGGCTGATCTGGTCGGTGACCTCACGCTCCAGATCGAGCGCGAACGCGATGGCCTCACGCGGGGTCTCGAAGGAGTTGCGCACCGGGTCCACGGCCGGGATCTCGGCGCGGACACCGCGATCGACCAGGTAGCGCACCAGCATCATCGCGTGATTGCGTTCCTCGACCGACTGGCGATAGAAGAACTCGGCCAGCTGCGGGAGGTCGTCGCTGTCGAAGTGCACCGCGATCGCGAGGTACTGCTGAGATGCTCCGAGTTCGCTACGCACCTGGTCGTTGAGCAGGCCGTGGAATTTGGTGTCGAGTGCATCGGAGGCGGCAACGGAAGTCATGGCACCACAATAGAGCAGGTCACGGGGCCTTTTCATCGAAGGTGAACCTTACCGAGGTTAGGTTTGCTTTAGTTAGGGTGACCATTGTGACCCGCACTACACAGTTTGCTCAGCGGTTATGGACCGGCGCCGTCGAGGAGGTCCTGGGGCACCGGTGTGTCGGACGCGAGCGCGGAGAACAGCCGCTGGGCGGCCTCGGTGTCCCACACCACGATCGACCCGGACCCGTTCGCGGTGAACTCGCCGATCGGCACCGTCACCGTGGTGATGTCGCCCCGCAGGCCCCACGCGAGCCGGGCGAGGTCCCACACGTGGTCGCCGGTGCCGACCGACACGGTGCCCGCGGCGGCGTGCAGCAGCGGATACCACCGCAACGGGTTGAGCAGCACGGCCGGGCTGGCCGCGCGCTCGACCAGCGCGCTCATGAACTGGCGCTGATTGGCCATCCGGTCCAGATCGGCCCGCGGGGTCGCCCGCGAACGCACGAAGCCCAGCGCCGAGCGGCCGTCCAGCCGTTGGCAGCCGGCGGGCAGGTTGATGCCCGCCAGGGGGTCGTCGATGGGTTCGGGCGGACACAGCGTCACCCCGCCGACGGCGTCGACCAGGCTCGCGAAGCCGCCGAAGCCGATCTCGGCGTAGTGGTCGATACGCAGGCCGGTGGCCAGCTCGACCGTCTGGGCCAGCAGCTGCGGACCGCCGACGGAGAACGCGGCGTTGATCTTGTCGCTGCCGTAGCCGGGGATCGAGACGTACGAGTCGCGCGGAATCGACACCATCGTCGCCCGGGTCGGGGCGCCCAGTCCGGGCAGATGCACCACCAGGATCGTGTCGGTGCGGCTGCCGCCGAGCACTCCGCCGGTGGCGAGCTCGGCCTGCTGCTCGGGGGTCAGCCCCTCGCGCCCGTCCGAGCCGACGAGCAGCCACGTCGTGCCTTCGCCCTGCGGCGGCCGCTCGGGGTAATCGACCAGTGCCGCGACCCGGGTCAGCGACGAGTCGACCCACACACCCGCCGCGACCGTGCCCACCGCGAGCAGCACGAGCAGCGCCATCGCGATGCGGAGGACGCGGCGCAGCCGGCGGGGCTTCTTCTTCTTTACCGGCGGTGGCGGCGGGGGCGGGGCGGTCCGGCTCTGTCGCGGTGGTGGCGGAGGAGGAACCGGTGGCCGCGGCGGCGGCGCGTGACGCGCCGGCGGGTGGGGACGCGCGGGCGGCGCTGGACGCGCCGGTGGTTGGACCCGCGGCGGCGAGTTGTGGCGCGGGGGAGCCGGGGGTGGGTTGTGCCGCGGCGGCGTCGGCGGATTGGGCGGCCACACGGGCCGGTGATTCGGGTCGCGCCGCATCACCTGCGACGGTTCCCGACGGCCGGGGGTTCCGCGCGGAGGCGGCGGTGGCACCGGCCCCGGAAGCGGCGGCCGCTTGTCGGTCACGGTCAAGAATGTACGCGGAGGCGGCGGCGTGGCCGGTGAGCCCGCACCGTCAGAGCAGCCACTCGAGACGTTCGTACAGCAGCGAGTAGCCGACGAAGGCGACGGCGTCGATCAATGTGTGGGCGACGATGAGCGGCCACAGCCGGCCGGTGCGCTGGTAGAAGTAGCCGAACACCAGACCCATCGCGAGGTTGCCCAGCCCGGCGCCGAACCCCTGGTAGAGGTGGTAGATGCCGCGCAGCAGGCTGGAGATCGCCAGGGCCCACCACGGATTGACCCTCAGCTGACGCAGCCGGGTCAGTAAATACCCGACGACGATGACCTCCTCGGCCCAGCCGTTGCCGAAGGACACCAGCAGCAGCAGCGGGATGCGCCACCAGGTGTCGTTGAGCTCGGCGGGTTCGACGGCGGCATTGAGGCCGAGCAGCCGGGCGATCTGGTAGAGCGCCAGCCCGGGTATCCCGATCAGCGCGGCCAGCCCGACCCCGCCGAGAACGTCTTTGCGCCAGCGGATCCGGGCCAGACCGATGCGGGCCGGCCCGTCCCCGCCGCGCCAGAGCAGGTACACCGCCAGCGCGCCCCAGGCCAACAGCTGGAAGAGCCTGGCCAGGTTCAGGCCGAGGTCGATCAGGTCGAACGGCGAGCGGATCGGATTGAGCTCGACGGTCTGGCCGGCCAACCCGAGCAGGACGCTCTCGATGAGGCTGAGCAGCGCGGTGTAGCCGCTCAGCGCGAAGGTGACCGCCAGCACGACGCCGATCTCGATGCGCAGCGCGCGGCGCTGCGCATCGGTGGGTTCATCGGCGGTCGCGGTCACCGCAGACACGGTAGCGGCCCCGGCCGCCGAGGGGGTCAGGCGCCGCGGGCGCGCAGGCCGTTGAGGAACGGGCAGCCCATCAGCACCCGGATGGCCTGGCTGAGGCCGGTCACGTCGTCGACGGGCCGGGCGAACGGCAGCCGCACGTCGTGGTCGCCCTCGGAGTTCTCCACCCGCAGTTGCACGCCGTAGCGGTCCAGGCCCAGCGGCCGCACCCGGCCCCGGCGCAGGGAGGCGGGCAGCCGCGACGCGAGCCGGGTGACCACGTCGCGGTGCGCGGACTCCATGTGCTGCAACCAGCTGGACTCCATCGCGCAGAACGGGTCCGGCCGGGCGCCGAGCAGGGCGCCGACCGCGACGGACTCGGCGCCGGTCGAGTCGGCGACCACGACCGATTCGATCTCCAAGCGCATCAGCGCGTAGCGGGTGGCCTCCGGAGCGCTGCCTGCGTGCTCATGCTGTCCCGAATTGACCTGCAGCAGAGCGGGGTTGGGGTCAGCTTCGGCGATCAGGTCCAGCAGTGCGGACACCTCGCCGAGCGGGACGTCGCGCAGCCTGCCCTGGATCCAGACCAGGGAGCGCACCGGTTCGCGCAACGGCAGTGGCGCGTAGTCGGTCATCTCCAGCACGGCCTGGATGCCCGCGTTGCCCGCCGAGACCACCGCGGCGGCCAGCAGTCCGTCGGCGGGCAGGGTGATCGCGAACGAGCCGTCGTCGAGCAGGTGGTGCACGGGAGTGGCGGCCGGGTCGATGCCTTCGACCGCGAGCATCGCCCCGCCGCCCCGCGCGCAGGCGCTGCGGATGCGCTCCGCGGTGGTGGGGGCCGAAGTCGCTGCCGGTGCTGTCATCGCCGCCTCCTCAGAAGTTGGTAAGGTGAGCCTAACTTAACTACGGCCGAGTCCGGGGCGCAAGGCCTTCGCGCAGCGGAACGGGATTACCGGACCAGCGGATAGGGTGGTGAAGTGCCCGGCATCGCTTATCTCGGCCCGGAGGGGACGTTCACCGACGCGGCGTTGCGCGCCATCGAGGCCAACGGGCTGATTCCTTCGACACTGCCGGACGCCGGGCCCGAGCCCGTCACCCGGATCCCCGCCGAGAGCACCTCGGCCGCGCTGGCCGCGGTGCGGTCCGGCGACGCGGACTATGCGTGCGTGCCGATCGAGAACTCGATCGACGGGTCGGTGATCCCCAGCCTGGACAGTCTGGCCGTCGGGTCCCCGCTGCAGATCTACGCGGAACTGACCCTGGACGTGTCGTTCACCATCGCGGTACGTCCGGGCTCGGTCGCCGCCGACGTGCGCACCGTCGCGGCCTACCCGGTGGCCGCTGCGCAGGTCAAGCACTGGCTCGCCGAGCATCTGCCGAAAGCCGAACTGGTGCCTGCCAATTCGAACGCCGCGGCGGCGCAGGACGTGGCCGCCGGGCGGGCGGACGCCGCGGTGAGTACCGCGCTGGCCACCGAGCGGTACGGGCTGGCGCCGCTGGCCGCCGACGTCGTCGACGAGCCGAACGCCCGCACCCGGTTCGTGCTGGCCGGGCGACCGGGCCCGCCCCCGAAACGCACCGGCGCCGACCGGACCTCGGTGGTGCTGCAGTTGGCCAACGTCCCCGGCGCGCTGGTCTCGGCGATGACGGAACTCGCGATGCGCGACATCGATCTGACCAACATCGAGTCCAGGCCGACCCGCACCGAGCTCGGCACCTACAAGTTCTACCTGGACTTCGTCGGGCACATCGACGACGTCCCGGTCGCCGAGGCGCTGCGGGCGTTGCACCGCCGCTGCGACGACGTGCGATATCTCGGGTCGTGGCCCACCGGGGACGCGGTCGGTGCGCCGCCGCCGCCGATGGACGAGGCGACGGCGTGGTTGAACCGACTCCGGGAGGGCCGCCCGTGAGCGGGCGTCTGGTGCTGGTGCGGCACGGCCAGTCGCACAGCAACGTAGCGCGCCGACTGGACACCAGGCCACCGGGAGCCGAACTGACCGACCTGGGCCGCGAGCAGGCGCGGTCGTTCGCCCGGGGGCTGACCCGCCCGCCGGCGATGGTCGCGCACTCGATCGCCGTCCGGGCGGTCCAGACGGCCGACCACATCGCCGCCGAGGCCGCCACGGCCCGGAACAGGCACGAGTTCGAGGGTCTGCACGAGGTCCAGGTGGGCGAGTTGGAGGACCGCACCGACGAGGCCGCCCACGACGAGTTCAACGCCGTCTACCGGCGCTGGCACCAGGGCGAGTTCGATCTCGCGCTGCCCGGCGGGGAGACCGCGCGACAGGTGCTCGACCGCTACGTGCCGGTGCTCGAGCAGCTGCGCATGCGCTACCTCGACGACGCAGCCTGGCACGGCGACATCGTCGTCGTCAGCCACGGCGCGGCGATCCGGCTGGTCTCGGCGGTACTGGCCGGCGTGGACAGCAGCTTCGCGGTCGACCACCACCTGGCCAACACCGAATCGGTGGTGCTGGCCCCGGTCACCGACGGCCGCTGGACCTGCGTGCAGTGGGGCAAGTTGACCCCGCCGTTCGGTCCCGGCGCCACGGTCACGAGCGGCGTCGACCCGACCGGCTCAACCGACCCGATGGGCTGAGACCGGCACGTCGCACACGCACCCGACGGTGGTGCAGTCCAGATGGATGTCGTGGAGGCTGTCGGCGACGAAGCAGTCGTCCTCGGTGCATTCGGCACGGCGGAAGGCGTGATGGATGAGCGCCCCGTGGCAGTGCTCCAGCCCCAGACGGCAGGCGCGGCACTGAATGGTCATGTCCCGTTCATAGCACCCGGCGGTGACGTATCCCGGTTGCCGCGCGGCCTTTCGCCGACGCGTCAGGCCCAGCCGAGTTCGTGCAGGCGCTCGTCGTCGATGCCGAAGTGGTGCGCGATCTCGTGGATCACCGTGATGGCCACCTCGTCGACGACCTGTGCCTCGGTGTCGCAGATGTCGAGCAGCGCCTCACGGTAGATCGTGATGGCGTCGGGCAGCGATCCCGCGGCGTACCAGGAGTCGCGTTCGGTCAGCGCGACGCCCTCGTAGAGGCCGAGCAGGTCGGGTTCGTCCTCGTTGCGGTCGGCCACGAGGACGACCACGTTGTCGATCGCCGCGGCCAACCGCGGCGGGATCAGGTCCAGTGCGTCGCCGACGAGCTCCTCGAACCGTTGCGGGCTCATCCGCACGGCCACCGGGCTACACCCCCGGCGGAGGCGGCACGGCCGGCGGGCCCGGGACCGGCGGGACCGCCGCGGGCGGCAGCAGCGGGTCGACCGGCGGAGCGGGCGGCGGCAGCTGGTCGGCCGGGGGCGCCGGCGGCGGGAGCTGGTCGGCCGGCGGCGCGGGCGGCGGGGTGTTGAGGAACGTGTTGCCCTGCTCCGGAGGCGCCGGGGCCGGCGGTCCGTGCTGGCTGTCGTCCGACGACGACTCCGACTCCGACGACTCCGACGACGACGAGTCCGACGAACCCGACGACCCGGAGGAAGACGATCCGGACGACGAACCCGACGATCCGGACGAGCTCGACGACCCGCTGGAGGACGACTCGGGCAGCGGGATCGGCGGCAGGCTCAGGCGCTCCTCGGGGATGTCCGGCGGCGGGACCGGCGGCTGGCCGTTGATCATCAACGGGCCTTTGGCGCTGTTCAACAGCGTCGACCAGCCCCCGTTGCCGAGGGTGGCGCCGATGCTGCAGGACACCTGACGGCTGCCCGCGGCCCAGCTGGGCAGCGACACCGTGCTGTAGACCAGGGTCAGCGTGGTGTCGCGCAGCTTGATCGGCGCCAGGTAGGCATCGGTCAGCTTGGTGCACTCGTCCTTGATGAACGTGTCCTGCTCGGGTTCCGGCGGAAGCGCCTGCGGGAACTTCGCGGCGAGGTTGACCGCGCCGGTGACCTCCATCGCGTGCGGCGCCGCGCAGTCGACCGGGATGTCGGTGGGCTGGTTGGTCGCCGGGTCGATGCCCAGGCAGGTGCCCGCAGGCCAGACCTTGGACTGGTCGATCTCGGCGACCCGGCCCTGGAACGGCAGCTGCTGGTTGTTCGGGCCGGGCAGTTGCAGGCCGCACAGCATCCGGCGTTCGCCGGACTGCCGCCACGCCTTGTCGCCCGACCACAGCATGCTGACCGTGAACCGGGAGTTCGGGTCGAAGCGCGGGCCGAGATAGCGCTTCACGGCCGCCGAGCACTGCTCCTGGCTGATCTGCTGGATGCGCGCGGCCGACGGGGGTGCGGCGTCGGGGCCGTACTCGCTGCCCGGGAACGTCCGCATGTCGACTGACTCGGCCACCTCGAAGCGGTGCTCGGCGGCGCAGTCGACGATCTCCGCGGCGTCCGGGGTGCGGTCGGGCCAGTTCAGGCAGTCGCCGCTCTTGGCGTGGTCGAAGGTGTCGTTTCCGCGGGGGCCCAGCGAGATCGAGTTCGCGGTCAGCCCGCCGGACGGATCGGTCTGGGGCAGGGCGGTGATCACACCGGCGATCAGGAGGCCGCCGAGGGCGGTCAGCAGCAGCGCACGCCGGGTCGACGCGGCCTGCAGGCTCCTCCACCAGGGTCCGGGTGTGTCTGACATCCGCTCCATTGTGACAGGCGTGTCAGGTGCTGTGACAAGTGATGCAGTTGTAACGTTATGTGGTTGTGCCGGTAGGTCGGCGGACCCCGTAGGGTTGCGCCTGTGATCGACCTGAAGGTGCTGCGAGAGAACCCGGACGCCGTACGCGCTTCACAGCTGGCCAGGGGCGAGGACCCCGGTCTCGTCGACGCGCTCGCCGAGGCCGACGTCGCGAGGCGGTCCGCGATCTCGGCGGCCGACAATCTGCGGGCCGAGCAGAAGGCGGCCAGCAAACTCGTCGGGAAGGCCTCCCCGGAGGAACGTCCCGCACTGCTGGCCGCGGCCAAGGAACTCGCCGAGAAGGTCAAGGCCGCCGAGGTGGCGCAGTCCGAGGCCGAGCAGGCCTACACCGCCGCCCACATGGCGATCTCGAACGTCATCATCGACGGCGTGCCGTCCGGCGGCGAGGACGACTTCGTCGTGCTGGACACCGTCGGCGAACCGCCGGCCCTTGCGGATCCGAAGGACCACCTCGAGCTCGGCGAATCGCTCGGGCTGATCGACATGGAGCGCGGGGCCAAGGTGTCGGGCTCGCGGTTCTACTTCCTCACCGGGTTCGGGGCGCTGCTGCAGCTGGGGCTGTTCCAGCTCGCGGTGCGCACCGCCACCGAGAACGGTTTCACCCTGATGGTGCCGCCGGTGCTGGTGCGACCCGAGATCATGGCCGGGACCGGCTTCCTCGGCGCCCACGCCGACGAGGTCTACCGGGTGGAGGGCGACGACCTGTACCTGGTCGGGACATCCGAGGTGCCGCTGGCCGGCTACCACTCCGGCGAGATCCTCGACCTGTCGGGCGGGCCGCTGCGCTACGCCGGCTGGTCGTCGTGTTTCCGCCGGGAGGCGGGCAGTTACGGCAAGGACACCCGGGGCATCATCCGAGTGCACCAGTTCGACAAGGTCGAAGGCTTCGTCTACTGCCGCCCCGAGGACGCCGAGGCCGAACACCAGCGGCTGCTCGGCTGGCAGCGGCACATGCTGGGCCTGATCGAGGTGCCCTACCGGGTGATCGACATCGCCGCGGGCGATCTGGGGTCCTCGGCGGCGCGCAAGTACGACTGCGAGGCCTGGGTGCCCACCCAGCAGACCTACCGCGAACTCACCTCGACGTCGAACTGCACGACGTTCCAGGCGCGCCGGCTGTCGGTGCGCTACCGCGACGAGAACGGCAGGCCGCAGACCGCCGCGACGCTCAACGGCACGCTGGCCACCACCCGCTGGCTCGTCGCCATCCTGGAGAACCACCAGCAGCCCGACGGCAGCGTGCGCATTCCCGAAGCACTGGTGCCCTACCTCGGCACCGACGTGCTGAGGCCGAAAAGCTAACGGCTCTCCAGGAGTTCGTCGAGCACCTCGATGAACTCGTCGGGGCGTGCCGGAGTGCACGCCGGATCCAGCCGCGTGTTGTCGACGTCGAAGGTCACCAGCGTGGAGCGCCGCAACCGGTCCAGGTCCAGCGGCAGCCAGCGCCGGAAATCCGAGGTGCCCCACAGCCGGAAACGGTGGATGAACCCCCCGAGCGGCTCGGCGCGGTACCCGCGGATGTCGCGCAGCGGGATGATCTTCGACGTGCCCGACGGAAAGTGGTACCGGCGCAACGTGATCGCCTCCCGATCCAGCTGGATCCGGCCGTCGTCGTAGAAGCGGTCGGTGGCGGTCACAACTTCGCCGACCGCAGCTCGTGGCCCTTGGTGGTCAGGCACCGGCCGTTGGCCAGATTCCATTGCCACCCGTGCAGGTTGCACGTCAGGGTCTCGCCCTCGACGACGCCGAACTTCGACAGATCCGCCTTCAGGTGCGGGCAGCGTCGCTGTATCTCCCAGCCCTCCATCGTGATCGAGGAGCTGTCGTCGTGCGCCTCGGCGAACCAGCCGTCGGCGTAGGCGATCCGCTCGTCGGTCAGGCACTTGAAGAACGTGTAGAGGTACTCGTTGTAGCCGCCGACGCGCCATGCCGAGAAGCGGGTGGACAAGAAGATGGTGTTGACCCAGTCGGGCTCGTTGTCGCGCAGCACCGTGCGCACCAACTCGGGGGCGATGCCGAAGCCGTAGCGGAACTTCTCGTCGGGGATGGCTTCCCGCACAGCACGTTTCGGGAAGTCGATGACGACGACTTCTGGGCCCAGGCGCAGTTCGACCGGGTAGCCGATGCCGTCGCAGATCTGGTCGGACTGCAGCATGATGGGTTCGAACAGCGCGCGCAGCGGCTCGAGCAGCGGTTCACCCTCCGCCGGCGCCCAGGCGGCCTTCTCGGCGGCAAGCACCGGCGCCATCCGCTCGGCGTAGTCGGCGATGTATTCGGCCTTGCCGGTGGTGAAGATCGACAACACGTCGTCCTCGGGAACCGGGTGGGTCAGCGAATTCAGTTGCGATCCAGTGAAATCGGCGGTCGACCCGGGGATCATCAGCAGGCCGCCGTCGTGTCCGTGGCTGCGCATCTGATCCAGGAAGACCACCTGGTCGGGGAAGATGTTGGCCGGATCCCCGTGGTCGTCGTTGAGGTCGCGCAGGTCGGGATCCAGGAAACGCGGGCCGGCCGACGGGATCACCCACGTCGCGCCGACCTGGGCGATGTACTGGCGGCACCGGTCCATCTGGCGCTGACGTTTCTGGGTGCCGAACGCCTCCTTGGCGCGGGCGGGCATGTCGTAGACCATCGGGTACCAGATGGCCCCCGAATACTGCAGCATGTGGACGTCGATCTGGCCGAAGTCGGCGTCGAGGACTTCGAGATCGACGGGGCGGGCGTCGTTCATGTTGAACGCGACGGTGTCGCCGTCGTCGACGACGAGACCGGAATCACCGATCGGGCCGTCGGCGGGGGCGCGCAGCGCGATGATCATCACGTCGAGGTCGCCCTTGGGGCCGCTGACCCGGTGCTTGACCGAGTCGGTGGTCTCGAAGAACCGGTGGAAGCCCAGGTTTTCCAGCTCGCGGCGCAGATCCGGCACGGGGAAGTCCGGCAGCAGCACGACGGCGTCCTTGTTCACGTGCTCGCGCAGGTTCTTCGGGTCGAAGTGGTCTTTGTGCAGGTGCGACACGTAGAGGTAGTCGACGTCGCCGAGTGCGGCCCAGTCCAGCTCGCTGTTGTCGGGGAACGGGAACCACGATGCGAAGTACGCGGGGTTCACCCACGGATCGCACAAGATGCTCCCGGCCTTGGTGTCGATACGGAAGCCGGCGTGCCCGACGCTCGTGACCTGCACAGATACCCCTTCTGCGCCCGGTTCGGGCGCGTGTCGTCCACCATGAAGCTTAGCGGGGGATACCCGGGACCAGCTGTCTGTGTCGCGGGCCCCACAGCGCACTACGCTGTCGGCTGTGGAACCGGTATATGGCACTGTCATCCAGCTCGCGCGCCTCGCCTGGCGGGCGCAGGGGCTGAAGTTCACCATCACCGGGGTCGAGAATCTGCCCCGGACCGGCGGCGCGGTCATCGCGATCAACCACACGAGCTACATCGATTTCACGTTCGCCGGCCTTCCCGCCTACAAGCAGCACCTCGGCCGCAAGGTCCGGTTCATGGCGAAGAAGGAAGTCTTCGACAACAAGATCGGCGGACCGCTGATGCGCGGGATGCGCCACATCCCGGTGGACCGCAGCAGCGGCGCGGCCTCCTTCGAAGAGGCCTGCCGCAGGCTCGCCGCCGGCGAGTTCGTCGGCGTCTACCCCGAGGCGACCATCAGCCGCAGCTTCGAGATCAAGGACTTCAAGTCCGGTGCCGCGCGGATGGCGATCGCGGCGAACGTGCCGATCGTGCCCCACATCGTCTGGGGCGCCCAGCGCATCTGGACGAAGGGCCATCCCAAGAACCTGAAGCGCCCCAAGGTGCCGATCTCCATCGCGGTCGGCAAGCCCATCGAGCCCACCCTGCCGGCCGCGGAGCTGACCACGGTGCTGCATTCGCGGATGCAGCACCTGCTCGAGCAGGTGCAGGACGACTACGGCCCGCACCCGGCCGGCGAGTTCTGGGTGCCGCACCGCCTGGGCGGCGGAGCCCCGACCCTGGCCGAGGCCAACCGGATGGACGCCGAGGAGGCGGCCGCCAAGGCCGCCGGGCGCGGCACGCCGGGACTGGACGCCGGCCCCGCCGAGGCGCCGGGGTAAGCCCACATGGAACCGGTCTTCCGCGCGCTGGAGCTGACGGCTCAGGTGGCGGTCACTGCTACCGGGACGCAGATCACCTTCCGCGGGGTGGAGCATCTGCCGGCCACCGGCGGCTCCGTGGTGGCCATCAACCACACCGGGTACCTGGACTGGCTTCCGGCCGCGCTGGCGGCCAAAAGGCGCAGGCGGCGGATGCGGTTCATGATCAAGGCCGAGATGCAGGACGTCAGGTTCATCGCGTACCTGATCCGCCACACGAAGGCCATCCCGGTGGACCGCCGCGCGGGTGCGGGCGCCTACGCCGCCGCCGTGGACGCGCTGCGCAGCGGCGAGATCGTCGGGGTATACCCGGAGGCCACCATCAGCCGCAGTTTCGAGCTCAAGGAGTTCAAGTCCGGCGCGGTGCGCATGGCGCAGGAGGCGAAGGTGCCGATCGTGCCGCTGATCGTCTGGGGCGCCCACCGACTGTGGACCAAGGATCACCCGAGAGCGTTGGGCCGCAACAAGATCCCGGTCACCGTCGCTGTCGGTTCGGCGATCGGACCCGACGGTGAGGCCGCCGGACTCAATCAAGAGCTGCGGACGCGGATGACGGCGCTGCTGCACGACGCGCAGGACGGCTATCCGCGCCCGCGCGGTGCGTTCTGGGTGCCCCACCGCCTGGGTGGCGGGGCGCCGACGCCAGAAGAAGCCCGACGTGTGGAGGAGACCGAATTGGCCGAGCGTGCGCGTAGACGGAGCGAGAACCGGTGAAGCCCTTGCTGATCGCCACCGACGTGGACGGCACGCTGATCGACGACGACGAGAACCTCAGCCCGCGGACCCGCTCCGTGGTGCGCGCCGCGGTGGATGCCGGTGCGCAGTTCGTGCTCGCCACGGGGCGGCCGCCGCGGTGGGTGCAACCGATCGTGGACCAGCTGGGCTTCGCGCCGATGGCGGTGTGCGCCAACGGTGCGGTGATCTACGACCCGTCCACCGACCGCATCGTCTCGGCGCGCACGCTGTCCACCGACGCGCTGCGGCAGCTCGCCGAGATCGCGACCCGGGTCATCCCGGGTTCCGGGCTGGCGGTGGAACGGGTCGGCCACAGCGCCCACGACGCCGCCACCCCACAGTTCGTCAGCTCGCCCGGGTACGAACACGCCTGGCTGAACCCGGACAACACCGAGGTGTCGGTGGAGGATCTGCTGAGCGCCCCGGCGGTCAAGCTGTTGATCCGCAAGGCCGGGGCGCGCAGCGCCGACATGGCGGCGGCGCTGGCTCCCCACATCGGAGCCCAGGGGGACATCACCTACTCCACCAACAACGGCCTCATCGAGATCGTGCCGCTGGGCATCAGCAAGGCCACCGGCATCGAGGAGTTGGCGCGTCCGCTCGGCGTCGAGGCCGCCGACGTCGTCACCTTCGGCGACATGCCCAACGATGTGCCGATGCTCGGCTGGGCCGGGCTCGGCGTCGCGATGGGCAATGCGCACCCCGACGCGGTCGCTGCCGCCGACGAGGTGACCACCACCAACACCGAGGACGGAGTCGCGCGGGTCCTCGAGCGCTGGTGGCTGTAGCAGCGCAGCCATCGATTTTGCGCAGTAAAGACTGACTCGGCGGCCTGCTGCGTCGTTTGCTCCTGGCATGATGTCGCGTGTGGGGGGTGGGGATGCGCCCGTGGCGGCGGCGAGAACGGGCGCGGTCGACGAGTTTCTCGCAGCGGCCCGCCGGCAGCCGGTCGGGCTGCTGATCGAGGGCGAGGCCGGCATCGGTAAGACGACGCTGCTGGCCGGGCTGGTCGAGCGCGCCGCCGGGGCCGGCTTCGCGGTGCTGACCGCACACACCACCGCGGGCGAGGCCGGACTGGCGCACTCGGCGACCGCGGACCTGCTCGGTGCGGTCGACCCGGACATCGTCTCGGCGTTGCCCGACATGCAGCGGCTGGCCGCCGACCGCGTCCTGCAGCGGGCACCCGGCGCCGGCCGACCCACCGATGAAAGAGTCACCGCCGCAGCGGTATTGGCCGCTGTCCAGGCTGTCTGTGCGCAGACGCCGGTGCTGATCGCCGTCGACGACGTGCAGTGGCTCGACCCGTCCAGCCGCATGGTTCTCGGCTTCGTGGCGCGTCGGCTCAAGGGGCCGGTCGGCGTCGTCGTCACCGAACGGACCGGTCCGTCGACCGGTGAGCGGGCCGCGTCCTGGCTGCAGGTCGGCACCGGCGGGCTGACTCGGGTACAGGTGGACCCGATGAGCCTCGGCGCGTTGCACAGCATGCTCGCGGCGCGGACCGGCCGGAGATTCTCCAGGCCGGCGATCGTGCGCATCGCCGAGTTGTCCGGCGGCAATCCGCTTTACGCGCTGGAACTGGCGCGGGTGACCGACGGCGACCCGTCCCGGCCGGGACTGCGGCTCCCGTCCACGCTGGCGGAGCTGGTCCGGCTGCGGGTCGGCGGACTCGACGACGACGTGCGCGACGTGCTGCTGGCCGCCGCGTCGGAGACCCTGCCGACGGTCGATGTGGTCGCGGCCACCGTCGGGCTGAGCGCCGAGCAGGTGACCCGCCACCTCGAGGCCGCCGAAGTCGAGGGTGTCGTGGTCATCGAGGGCAACCGGGTCCGGTTCACCCATCCGCTGTTGGCCGGCGGGATCTACGACAGCGCGCCGCCGGCCCGCAGGCGCGAGTTCCACCGCCGGCTGGCCGAACGCAACACGCAACCCGAACTGCGCGCCCGGCACCTGGCCATGTCGGCCACCGTCGCCGATGACGCCACGCTGGCGGCGCTGGACGCGGCCGCAGATTCGGCCCGCAGCCGCGGGGCGCCCGCGGCAGCCGCCGAATTCATGGAGCTGGCCATCCGGCTCGGCGGCGACAAGGTGTCGCGGCGGATCCGCGCGGCCGAACATCACCACGCCGCAGGCGAAACGACGCGGGCCGCCGTGCTGCTCGACAGCGTGCTCGACGACCTGCCGCCCGGCGTGCTGCGGGCCCTCGCCCTCGACCTGCGCGCAGGGGTGCTGATCTTCGACGACGACTACGCCGGCGCGGTCACCCTGCTGGAGCAGGCCTGCGCGGACGTCGTCGGCCACGGCGCCGTACACGTCTCGTCGCTGTTGATGCTGGCGTTCGCCCAGGGGATGATGGGCGCCTTCGCCGATCAGCTCACCGTGGTGGCCCGGGCGGTCGAGGTCGCCGAGGGCACCGGCGTGCCGTCGTTGATCAGCCAGGCGCTGGCGATGTCGGTGTACGTGAACTGTCGGGCGGGCCGCGGCGTCGACGGGGACGCCCTCGGCCGGGCGATCGAGTTGGAGGCGGTCCACGAAGACGTGCCGATCCCGTTCCGCGGGGGCACGATCAACGGGGTCACGCTCGCCGTGGCGGGCCGCCTGCCGGAGGCCGACGGGCAGTTGACCGAGATCGCCGAGCGCTGTCTGCAACGGGGCGCCGAGCACGACGTGATGGCGATGGCGGGGTTGCGCGCCCAGGTGGCGATCTGGCGCGGCCGTTACGAGGAGGCCGACCGCCACGCCGCCGACCTGCTGGAGCGGGCCGGGCAGGTGGGCGGTTCGTTGGTCGTCGCGACAGGCGTGTCCGCCGCGGTGGCCGCGTACCGGGGCCGGGACACGCACGCGCGGGAACTGGCCCACCGCGCACTCGAACTCGGCGCCGGCCAGGTGCCGCCCACCGCGTGGGCACGCTCGGCGCTGGCGTTCCTGGACGTGGCCTGCGGGGAGCACGCCCGAGCGGCCGACGTTCTCGCGCCGCTGTTGCCGGTGCACCGGCCGTTCGCCGGGACGGAGCTGATGTGGTGCTGGTTCCTTCCCGACGCGGTGGAGGCGCTGATCGCGCTGGGTCGCCACGGCGAGGCCGAACCGATGATCGAGGCATTCGAGCGCAACGGGGCGCGGCTGGACCGGCCGTGGCAGCTGGCCGTCGGAAACCGTTGCCGGGCACTGCATTCAGCCGCGGGAGGCGACCTCGAAGGGGCGCTTGCGGCCGTCGAGCGGGCGATGGCCCAGCACGGCCGGCTGGCCATGCCGTTCGAGCAGGCGCGCAGCCGGCTGGTGATGGGCGACGTGCAGCGCAGGCTGCGCCGCCGCGACGCCGCCGCGCGGTCGGTGCGCGCGGCACTGGCACAGTTCGAGGAGCTCGGGGTGCCCGTGTGGGCCGATCGGGCGCGGAAGGAGTTGGCGCGCATCAACGTCGCCGACCGGTCCGGCGGTGCCGCGCTGACCGATTCCGAGCAGCGGATCGCCGAGCTCGTCGCGTCCGGGATGACCAACAAAGAGGTCGCCGAGACTCTGTACGTCAGCGTCAAGACCGTGGAGACCAACCTGACCCGGGTGTACCGGAAACTGGGTATCCGCTCCAGGTCCCAGCTGGGCGCGCGGCTCGGCGCGCCGCCCGAGGGCTGAACCGGGTCCGCTCGAGGGTTAAACCGGGTTGCTCGGCGGGGTGAACCGTTCCAGCTGGACGGGCTCCGAATCGGCGGTGTCGGGCGGCAATTCGACGGGGACACCGTCGATCACCCGGGTGACGGTGCCCTTCTCCCGGTCGAAGTTCAGCGTGCCGTGCTGGAAGTTCTGCACGATCCACAGCGGTTCGGGGATCTCGGCGCTCGTCGGCAGGCCGAGTGCGCCCCGCTCGAATCCGAGTGCGCCCCAGGCTTTGTAGAGCTCACCGGTGACGGGCTCGGCGCCGCTTTCCGGGGACCAGTACATCGCGCCCCGCTCGAACGTCACATAGCGGGTCGCGCCCTCGCCGGAGGCTTCGGGGGAGGTCGGCCGGCCGAGGAAGCTGTCCACACCGCCCATCGACTCCCATTTCGCGAAGATCGCTCCACCGCGCAGGGTCTCGGCGAGCTGTTCGGGTCCGGGCGGGTCGTTGAACCGGGCGGCGATGTCGCGGATCTGGCCCATCAGGGCGTAGGCCGCGTTTCCGGGGCACTCGGTGTTGCCCACGTCGCGGTGGGTGAAGATCGTCGGCAGTGTCGGTGACGCGCCGAACGGGAACTTGGTGAACGAGCCGCCCTCGGAGGGAAGCACCACGGTGCCGAGCGGGTCGACGCCGGACTGCCCCAGTACCCAGCCCAGAAGTCTTGCGGTGTGGCGCAACTGGATCGGTGTCGGGGGGACCGCGTCGAAGTTGCCGAGCATGGCCACACCCCAGGTGTTGTGGTTGAAGCCACCGGTGTGCGCGCCTTCGACGGGCCGGGTCATTCCGCCCGCACGGCCCTCGAAGACCTGGCCGTACTTGTCGACCATCGCGTTGTAGGCGATGTCGCACCAGCCCAGGGTCCGGGTGTGGTACTCGTAGATCGATCTGACGATGCCGGGCGAGTCGTGCGGGGTGTACTCGTTGCTGCCGGCCGTGTGGTGCACGACGCCGGCGCGGATCCTGGTGTCGTAGCGGGGTTCACCGCACCGCATGCCCTCGTCGGCGCCCCACTCGGCGCGGTTGATGATGCGTGGCGGCTGACCGGCGGGCGTGGCTGCATTCGGCATCGGCAACAGGTCCGACGGCGCCTCGGGCGGGCTGATCAGCACCGCGGTGATGTTCTGCGGCAGCGGTTGCTCGACGTTGGCGGGGATGTAGCCGAGCTCGGGGCCGTCGGGCTTCGGCGCGGGCACGGCTGTGCCGGTCGTCGGCGCGTCCGCGGGACGGCGCACCGCGATCTGTACGGCGGTGGTGCGTCCGACGAAGACCGGGTCGGTTCCGTGCACGGGGCCGGGCTCGTCGGCGCCGACACCTTCGAGAGGTTCGGCCTCGTACCACGGGCCCCACGAGCCGTCGTCCTTCTTGGCGCGAACCCGGGCCGACGTCCCGGTGAGGTCCTGCGAGGTCAGCGCGACCATCGAGAACGGGGTGTCCTGGCGCAGCTCGCGGATCGTCTCGCCACCCCCGAGATCGGTCAGCGGCTGCTGGGCCATCTGCGGCGCGGCCATCGCCGAGGTGTCGTCACCATCGGGGATCCCGGAAATCGCCCACGGCAACAGCACCACTGTCGCCGCGAGCGCGGAGATCAGTATCGAGGGTGCGGGGCGCCGATACAGCACGGACTGATGTTACTTATGTGCCGCATGTTGCACGTGTTACGACACGCGCACGCAACGGCACCGCAGAGCGTGTCGCGCTTCTGCGGTGCCGTTCCGTGGCAGGACTGTGCGGCGGGCGGTGCTACGCGCCCGGTTCGATCGCGGCCTCCGCGGCCCCGAGAGGTGCCTCGGCGGCTTCGGCGGCCTCCGCGCCGGCCTGGGCGACCGGTGCGGCGGGCGGGGCGACCGGCGGTTTGACCGCCGACATGATGGCCGGCATCAACACGCCCTTGAGCAGGTCGATCGCCTCGCCGGCGCCCAGTGAGTTGGCCGCGCTGGTCAGATCGCCGAGCAGGCCGCCGCTGGTCGAGGCGACCGGTTGGGTCACGGCCAGCGACGGGTCACCCAGGATCGGATAGGTGCCGAGGGCCGGATCCAGGCCGATCGGCGCCGAGATCGGCACCTCACCGGTGGCGGGCAGTCCCGAGGTGGAGATGGGCAGCGCGCCCAGCGCCGGGTCGGTCAGCGCCGGCGGCGTCGACAGGCCCGGAGTGGTCAGTCCCAGGCCGGGGTCGGTCAAGGACGGCGTGGTCAAACCGGGGGAGGCCAGCGCGGGATCGGTCAGACCGGGCGTGGTCAGGCCAGGCGTGGTCAGACCGGGCGTGGTCAGCCCTGCGGGGCTGGTCAGCGCCGGATCGGTCAGGGCCGGATTGGCCAGGCTCGGGTCGGTCAGCGACGGCCCCGTCAGACCCGGGGAGGCCAGGCCGGGCACGCCCAGGCCGGGGGACAGCGTGGCCGCCGGCGCGGCCCCGGTTCCGGTGAGCAGGCTCGTCGGCATCGGCGGGAGATTGATGCCGAACTGGGACAGGCCCTGGGACAGGGCGGAGATCAATTCACCCGGAAGGTCGGCGATGGACGCGGCCTGGACGAACTCGCGGTGTTCGGGCGCACCGTCGCGCCCGGCTGGGGTGGACAATTCGGAAACGGCTACTACTGCAACTGGACTCGCGACGGCCAGAGCGGCGACTGTGCTCAAGGCTGTCGAGAGCCGGCGGCGACGTCGGTTCGGCACGGAAAGTCTCCTCAAATACGGATAAAGCTCGAATACGTACTGGCGTACGCGCTCGATGTTACTGACGTGACTGGTGTGTCTAGAGTGACGAGATTGAATCGTGAGCTAATTGCGACCTGCGCAGCTCAGTCGTTTCGGGTCCGACAGCGCCTGTCGGATACCCTTGCTGCCGATGATCTCTCCTGATCCCCGGGCCGCAGTGCGCCCTCAGACCGACGGTTTCGACCTGTTCGTCGTCGGTTCCGGCTTCTTCGGTCTCACCGTTGCCGAACGAGCAGCCACCCAGCTGGGCAAGCGGGTGCTCGTGATCGAACGCCGCCCACACCTGGGCGGCAACGCCTACTCCGAAGCCGAGCCCGAAACCGGCATCGAGGTGCACAAGTACGGCGCGCACCTGTTCCACACCAGTAACAAGCGGGTGTGGGACTACGTAGGGCAGTTCACCGAGTTCACCGGCTACCAACACCGCGTCTACGCGCTGCACAACGGGCAGGCCTACCAGTTCCCGATGGGGCTGGGCCTGGTCAGCCAGTTCTTCGGGCGGTATTTCTCCCCGGACGAGGCCAGGGCGCTGATCGCCGAACAGGCCAGCGAGATCGACACCGCCGACGCGCAGAACCTCGAAGAGAAGGCCATCTCGCTGATCGGCCGGCCGCTGTACGAGGCGTTCGTCAAGCACTACACCGCCAAACAGTGGCAGACCGATCCCCGGCAGCTGCCCGCGAGCAACATCACCCGGCTGCCGGTCCGCTACACCTTCGACAACCGCTACTTCAACGACACCTACGAGGGCCTGCCCGTCGACGGTTACACCAGGTGGCTGGAGAACATGGCCGCCGACGACCGCATCGAGGTGCGGCTGAACACCGACTGGTTCGACGTCCGCGACGAGTTGCGCGCGCAGAATCCGGACGCCCCGGTGGTCTACACCGGCCCGCTGGACCGGTACTTCGACTACTCCGAGGGCAAGCTCGGCTGGCGCACCCTGGACTTCGAACTCGAAGTGCTCACCGACTGCGGTGACTACCAGGGCACACCGGTGATGAACTACAACGACCCCGACGTGCCGTTCACCCGCATCCACGAGTTCCGGCACTTCCACCCGGAGCGGTCCTACCCGACGGACAAGACCGTGATCATGCGTGAGTACTCGCGGTTCGCCGAAAACGACGACGAGCCCTACTATCCGATCAACACCGAGGCCGACCGCGCGGTGCTCGCCGCCTACCGGGCGCGGGCCAAAGCGGAGACGGCGTCGTCGAAGGTCCTGTTCGGCGGCCGCCTCGGCACCTACCAATACCTGGACATGCACATGGCGATCGCCAGCGCGCTGAACATCTACGACAACACCCTCGCGCCCCACCTGCGCGACGGTGTGCCGCTGGGCGATCCCGAGACAGAAAGCAGTGGAGCATGACTGACACCCCGTCCGGCGCGCTCGAGGCCGAACAGTCACGAGCGGTCAGCCCGCTGGCCCGGGTGATCCTGCCCCGGCCGGGCGAACCGCTCGACGTCCGCAAACTCTATATAGAGGAATCCGAGACCAACGCCAAGCGCGCGCACGCGCCCACCCGCACCACGCTGGAGATCGGCGCGGAGTCCGAGGTGTCCTTCGCCACGTACTTCAACGCGTTCCCGGCCAGCTATTGGCGGCGCTGGTCGGTCCTGGAGTCGGTGGTGCTGCGGGTGGAGCTGACCGGCAGCGCCCGCGTCGACGTCTACCGGTCCAAGGCGACCGGTGCCCGGATCACCGTCGGTGGCGCCCCGGTGGCCGGCCCCGAGGACGGACCGCCCGCCGTGGTCGAGTTCGAGATCGAGCTGGCCCCGTTCGAGGACGGTGGCTGGATCTGGTTCGACATCACCACCAACGCCAAGTCCACGCTGCACCACGCGGGCTGGTACGCGCCCATCCCGGCGCCGGGCCGGGCCAACGTCGCGGTCGGGATCCCGACCTTCAACCGGCCCTCGGACTGCGTCAACGCGCTGGCCGCGCTGACGTCCGACCCGAAGGTCGACGAGGTGATCGGCGCGGTCATCGTGACCGACCAGGGCACCAGCAAGGCCAAGGACCATCCGGGCTTCGAGGCCGCGGCCGCCGCGCTCGGCAACCGGCTGTCGCTGCACAACCAGCCCAACCTCGGTGGCTCCGGCGGCTACAGCCGGGTGATGTACGAGGCGCTGAAGAACACCGACTGTGAGCAGATCCTGTTCATGGACGACGACATCCGCATCGAACCGGACTCGATCCTGCGGGCGCTGGCGATGAACCGGTTCGCGAAGGTCCCGACCCTGGTGGGCGGGCAGATGCTCAACCTGCAGGAGCCGAGCCACCTGCACGTCATGGGCGAGATGGTCGACCCCGAGAACTTCATGTGGACCAACGCGGTCAACACCGAATACGACCACAACTTCGCCAAGTACCCCCTGGCCGACGAGGACCAGGAGCGCAGCCGGATGCTGCACCGGCGCGTCGACGTCGACTACAACGGCTGGTGGATGTGCATGATCCCGCGGCAGGTGGCTGAGGAGCTGGGCCAGCCGCTGCCGCTGTTCATCAAGTGGGACGACGCCGACTACGGCCTGCGCGCCGGTGAACACGGCTACCCGACCGTGACGCTTCCCGGTGCCGCGATCTGGCACATGGCGTGGAGCGACAAGGACGACGCGATCGACTGGCAGGCGTACTTCCACCTGCGCAACCGCCTGGTGGTCGCGGCCCTGCACTGGGACGGCAACGTGCGCGGACTGCTCGCCAGCCACCTCAAGGCGACCTTGAAGCACCTTCTCTGTCTTGAGTATTCGACGGTGGCGATCCAGAACAAGGCGATGGACGACTTCCTCGCCGGCCCCGAACACATCTTCTCGATTCTGGAGTCCGCGCTGCCCGAGGTGCGCAGCATGCGCCAGGAGTACCCCGACGCGGTCGTGCTGCCGAGCGCGACCACGCTGCCTGCGCCGTCGGACAAGAGGTGGCGCAGGAAGGTCGAGATCCCGACCAACGCGGTGGCGATCTCGCTGCGGCTGGGCCGGGGCATCGCCCACCAGCTCAAGCCGCACGACCCCGAGCACCATCGCAGGCCGCAGGTCAACGTCGCCACGCAGGACGCCCGCTGGTTCTCGCTGTGCCGTGTCGACGGTGTCACCGTGACGACCGCCGACGGCCGCGGCGTGGTCTACCGGCAGCGGGACCGGGACAAGATGTTCGAGCTGCTGCGCGAATCGCTGAAGCGGCAGGCGCTGCTGGCCCGCAGGTTCAACCGGCTGCGCAAGGCCTACCGCGCCGCCCTGCCCACGCTGACCAGCACGCAGAGGTGGGAGGACGTGCTGATTCCGGCCGGGCAGCGCAGCGACCGGGGGGTCAGCAACGGATCCGGTGATGCCTGACGCTCCGCACGGCGAAGACGCCGTGCTGGTGGCCGTGCAGCGCGCGCTGGCCGAACGACCCGGCGTGCTGCCGGCCGCCCGCGGCATGTCGCACTTCGGCGAGCACAGCCTCGGCTGGCTCGCCCTCGCCGGACTCGGGGCGCTGCTGGCGCCGCGGCGCCGCCGCGAGTACCTCGCCGCCGGGGCCGGGGCCTTCCTCGCCCACGCCGCGGCCGTCGTCATCAAACGGGTGGTCCGCAGGCAGCGGCCGCACCACCCGGCCATCGCGGTCAACGTCGCCACCCCGAGCCGGCTGAGTTTCCCGTCCGCGCACGCGACCTCGACGACCGCGGCCGCCGTGCTGCTGTCGCGCCCGACCGGGCTGCCGCTGGCCGCGCTCCTGGTGCCGCCGATGGCGCTGTCCCGTCTGGTCGTCGGCGTGCACTACCCCAGCGACGTGCTCACCGGAGTGGCGGTCGGAGCGGTCGTCGGAAAAGCAGTCGGCAGGCTGGGCGACAAGGTTGCCGCCCGGGATCGTAGGAGGACACCGCGATGAGCACGTCCGAGGTGGATCAGCAGACGGGTCCGACGGCGGGGCCGCCGAAGAACCTGGCCGCCGGCATCGTCAAGGCCCTCCGTCCGCGGCAGTGGGTCAAGAACGTGCTGGTGTTCGCGGCGCCGATCGCCGCGCTGGCCGACGCCAGCTTCGTCGACCGGATGCGCGACGACTGGCCGGCGCTGCTGCTGAACGTCGCCGTCGCGTTCGTGGTCTTCAGCCTGGCCGCCTCCAGCGTGTACCTGGTCAACGACGCGCGCGACGTCGAGGCCGACCGCGCCCATCCGACCAAGCGGTTCCGCCCGATCGCCGCGGGCGTGGTGTCCCAGCCGCTGGCCTACGTGCTGGCCGTCGTGCTCGGCGTGCTGTCCCTGGCGATCTCCTGGGTGGTCGTCACCCCGAACCTGGCCCTGGTCATGGCGGTCTACATCGCCGTCCAGCTGGCGTACTGCTTCGGCCTCAAACACCAGGCCGTCATCGACATCTGCATCGTCTCGTCGGGTTTCCTGATCCGGGCCATCGCCGGCGGCGTCGCCGCCGGGGTGCCGCTGTCCCAGTGGTTCCTGCTCACCATGGCCTTCGGGTCGCTGTTCATGGCGGCCGGAAAGCGTTATGCCGAGCTCCAATTGGCAGAACGCACCGGCGCCAAGATCCGCAAGTCGCTGGAGAGCTACACCAGCTCGTATCTGCGGTTCGTGTGGACGCTGTCGGCCACCGCGCTGGTGCTGTGTTACGGGCTGTGGGCCTTCGAGCGCGACGCCACCGGCGGCACCTCGTGGTTCGTGGTCTCGATGATCCCGTTCACGATCGCCATCCTGCGGTACGCCGTCGATGTCGACGGCGGCCTGGCAGGTGAGCCCGAGGAGATCGCGTTGAAGGACCGGGTGCTCCAGCTCATGGCGCTGGCGTGGATTGGGACCGTCGGTGCCGCAGTCATCCTCAGCTGACACGCTGACCGCCCCGGCGCCTGCGCGCCGGGCCCCGATCGCATCCGACGTGTGGATGCGGGTGAGCCTGTGGCTGTCGGTCACGCTGGTGGCGGCGCTGTTCGGGTGGGGCGCGTGGCAGCGTCGCTGGATCGCCGACGACGGCCTGATCGTGCTGCGCACGGTGCGCAACCTGTTGGCAGGCAACGGTCCCGTGTTCAACGCCGGGGAGCGGGTGGAGGCCAACACCTCGACGGCGTGGTCGTACCTGATGTACCTCGGCGGCCTCGTCTCCGGTGCGGCGCGCCTGGAATACGTGGCGCTGACGCTGGCCCTGGTGCTCAGCGTGCTCGGCGTCGTGCTGGTGATGCTGGGCACCGCCCGGCTGTACGCGCCGACGCTCAAGGGCCGCCAGGCCGTGCTGCTGCCCGCCGGCGTGCTGGTCTACATCGCGGTGCCGCCGGCCCGCGACTTCGCCACCTCGGGCCTCGAAAACGGTTTGGTGCTGGCCTATCTCGGCCTGCTGTGGTGGATGATGGTGGTCTGGGCCCAGTCCCGCCGGGGCACGCCCACCTCGCGTGCCTTCGACCTGACGCTGGCCTTCGTCGCCGGCCTGTCGGTGCTGGTGCGCCCCGAACTCGCGCTGATCGGCGGCCTGGCGCTGGTGATGATGCTGATCGTCGCCAAGGGCTGGCCCGCGCGCGCGCTGATCGTCGCCGCGGGCGGCCTGCTGCCGGTCGCCTACCAGATCTTCCGGATGGGCTATTACGGCCTGCTGTTCCCGAGCACGGCGCTGGCCAAGGAGGCCTCGGGCGCGAAGTGGGAGCAGGGCTTCGTGTACCTCGCCAACTTCAACCAGCCGTATCTGCTGTGGGCGCCCGCGGTGCTGCTGATCGGCCTGGCGGTCATGGTGCGGTTGTTGTGCGGCAGGCCCGTTCGGATCGAGCGGCCGCGCACCGCCGACGCCGGATGGCTGGCCCGGATGGTGCAAAGCCCTTCTGCGGTCGTGATTTTCATGCTGGTGAGCGGGTTCCTGCAGGCGGTGTACTGGATCCGGCAGGGCGGCGACTTCATGCACGGCCGGGTGCTGCTGACGCCGCTGTTCTGTCTGCTGGCCCCGGTGGCGGTGATTCCGCTGATGCTTCCCGACCGTCGCCGGATGGCGCGGGGCGCAAGCTATCTGTATGCCGGTGCCACCAGCCTGCTGTGGCTCGGGGTGGTGGGCTGGTCGCTGTGGGCGGCCAACAGCAACGGCATGGGCGCCGACGCCACCCGCGTCACTTACACCGGCATCGTCGACGAACGCCGCTTCTACGCGCAGGCGACCGGCCACGCCCATCCGCTCACCGCTGCGGACTATCTCGACTATCCGCGGATGCGCGCGGTGCTGGTCGCGATCCAGAACACCCCCGACGGTGCCCTGTGGCTGCCGTCGGGAAACTACGACGCCTGGGACGTCGTGCCGGCCTACCCGCCGCCGCCGGACGCACCGCCCGACTACCGCGGTCCGCAGACGGTGTTCTTCACCAACCTCGGGATGGTCAGCATGAACGTCGGTCTCGACGTCCGGGTGATCGACCAGATCGGTCTGGCCAATCCCCTTGCGGCACATACCGCCCGGCTCGAGGACGGCCGGATCGGGCACGACAAGAACCTGTTCCCGGACTGGGCGGTGGCCGAGGGGCCGTTCTTCAAGGAAGAGCCCTACATCCCCGCATATCTCGACGAGGACTGGATCCGCCAGGCCGAGGCCGCGCTGCAGTGCCCCGAGACCGTGTCACTGCTGGACGCGATCCGGGCCCCGATGGGGCCCAGACGTTTTCTGTCCAACCTGGTGCACGCCGCGGAGTTCACCCGCTACCGCATCGACCGGGTGCCGTTGTACGAGTTGCGGCGGTGCGGACTGCCGCTGCCCGAGCCGGTGAACCCGCCGTACGCCGGATTGCCTCCCACCGGGCCGTGACTGCAGCCGATTTGTTGGTGGAGCGGGTTTTCTGCTTACGTAACACTGCAGCCATGTCGGTCAGATAAGGCATGTGAGGAGGTCCCGTGCGGGCCTCACACGTCCGCAGCGCCCGCGCTCGCGGAAGAGAGATCGCCACAAAGGTGTGGTTGACTACACGGGCAAAGCGGCCGTTCACGGGAACCGTCCGTCAGGGCGGGGGCCTGCTGCTGCTTACGACAGATGGGAAATTCACAAGCATGAAACTCGTTGGGGCGTTCCCCAGAGTTATCCGTAGCCTGAGCCGCAGGCTCACGGTGGCCGCGCTGGCGGCGGTCCTGCTGCCCGGCCTGATCAGCGCCGTGGGCGGCTCCGCCACCGCAGGCGCTTTCTCACGTCCGGGCCTGCCGGTGGAGTACCTGATGGTGCCGTCCGCAGGGATGGGCCGCGACATCAAGGTCCAGTTCCAGAGCGGTGGCCCGAACGCCCCCGGCGTGTACCTGCTCGACGGCCTGCGTGCCCAGGACGACTTCAACGGCTGGGACATCAACACCGCCGCCTTCGAGTGGTACGTCGACTCGGGTCTCGCGGTGGTCATGCCCGTCGGCGGGCAGTCCAGCTTCTACAGCGACTGGTACAGCCCGGCCTGCGGTAAGGCCGGCTGCCAGACCTACAAGTGGGAGACGTTCCTGACCCAGGAGCTGCCCGCGTACCTGGCGGCCAACCATGGCGTCGACCCGAACCGCAACGCGGCCGTCGGTCTGTCCATGGCCGGTTCGGCGGCGCTGACGCTGGCGATCTACCACCCGCAGCAGTTCCAGTACGCCGGGTCGCTGTCGGGCTACCTGAACCCGTCCGAAGGGTGGTGGCCGATGCTCATCAACATCTCGATGGGTGACGCGGGCGGCTACAAGGCCAACGACATGTGGGGTCGCACCGAAGACCCGAACAGCGCCTGGAAGCGCAACGACCCGATGGTCAACATGGGCAAGCTGGTCGCCAACAACACCCGCATCTGGGTGTTCTGCGGCAACGGCAAGCCCGCCGAGGTCAACGGCAGCGTGGCGGGCGACAACCTGCCCGCGAAGTTCCTGGAGAGCCTCACGCTGCGCACCAACAAGACCTTCCAGGAGGAGTACATCGCCGCAGGCGGCAAGAACGGCGTGTTCAACTTTCCTTCCGGCGGCACGCACGACTGGCCCTACTGGGGACAGCAGCTGCAGCAGATGAAGCCCGACATCCAGCGGGTGCTCGGCGCCGTGCCGCAGCCGTCGGCTCCGGCTGAACCGGTCGTGGCCCCGGTCTCGGGCGGCTAGCAACTCATCGGACGACGGCGGTGATCCTCTGACGAGGGTCACCGCCGTCGCTCGTTTTGGCCGTCGACCGCGGTGGGTGATGTGATTCACTACTGCGGAAGCGGGACCGGACCCGCGAGGCGCGCGAAAAGATGAGGTGGCAGATGCAGGGGATGTTTCGGGCGCTCGCAGCGGCGGTGCTGGCTGCGGTGGCGATCTTCGGCGGGGTGACCGCACCGGCGGCCAATGCCCAGGGCGTCGAGATGCTCATGGTGCCTTCGGCGGCGATGGGCCGCGCGATCCCGGTCGCATTCCAGGGCGGCGGACCGCACGCGGTGGTGCTGCTCGATGCATTCAACGCCGCGCCCGACGTCAGCAACTGGGTCACCGCGGGTAACGCGATGAACACGCTGTCCGGGCTCGGCTTGTCGGTGGCCGCGCCGGCGGGCGGGGCGTGGAGCATGTACACCAACTGGGAGCAGGACGGCAGCAAGCAGTGGGAGACCTTCCTGGCCGACGAGCTGCCCAACTGGCTGGCCGCGAACAAGGGGATCGCACCGAACGGGCACGCCGTCGTCGGCGCCGCCCAGGGTGGCACCGCGGCGCTGACGCTGGCCGCGTTCCATCCCGACCGCTACCGCTTCGCCGGCTCCCTGTCCGGGTTCCTGACCCCGTCCTCGACCGCGATGAACGGCGCCATCACCGCCGGCCTGGCCCGGTTCGGCGGCGTGGACACCCGGAACATGTGGGGCTTGCCACAGCTCGGACGCTGGAAGTGGCACGACCCCGACGTCCACGTGCAGCTGCTGACGAACAACAACACCCGGCTGTGGGTCTACAGCCCGGCAACGACGACGTGCACCGATGTGCCCGCGATGATCGGCTACTGCGACCAGGCTCAAGGCAGCAACCGCGTGTTCTATCAGCACTACCGCGCCACCGGCGGCGGCAACGGTCACTTCGACTTCCCGACCTCGGGAAACCATGACTGGGGTTCGTGGAGCGGCCAGCTCGCCGCGATGACCGGCGAACTCGTCGCGACGGTTCGCTAACGGGGAGCGGGCCGCGAGCCCGGTACCTTGGAGAACGTGCAACACGGCTCACGCTCGGCGAGGACGGGAATGGCAGGGCTTTCTGCGCTGCTGGCTCTCCCGGCGGCCTGGCTGACCGGCTGCTCGCTGAATACCGACATGATCGCCGGGATGGGTTCGGAGGTCGAGACCGCGCCGCCGCACGGCCGGTCCACCGCCGCCGAGCCCGGACCCCACGCGGCCACCGGTTCCAACGCGCTCGTCGTCACGCCGCGCCAGCGGGAGTATCTGGAGGCGCTGCACGGCGCGGGGGTCACCCCGTCGAGCGACCTGTCGGCGCTGAGCATCGGCTCCTACGTGTGCCAGGCCAGGGCGGCGGGGCAGGACGACCACGCGGTCTGGGACTTCATCGTCCCGCTGGTGCGCGACGACGTCGATGATTCCGACGGCAACGACACCTCCGCGCCGCAGAAGCCGTCGGCAGATGACGTCGACACCGCTACCGCCGACTACATTCGGATCGCGACCGAGCGACTCTGCTGAGCACGAGCACCACCCGCGCACGCATGGAGCACAGGAGTACCTGAAGCATGGCCAAAACCAATCGGCGGACCAATCGGCCGACCGACCGGCGGAAACGCCACCGCCTTCTGGCGCTGTTCGCCGCAGGGGCGGTGGGCCTCGTCGTGGTGCTGATCGTGGCGATCGTGGTCGTGGTGCTGCGCAGGCCGGACGCCCCGCCGTCGGCGGTACCCCCGTCCGCCGTGCCGCCCGGGGCGGTGCCCCCGACCTCGAAGCCGCGCCCCGAATTCCAGGATGCGAGCTGCCCCGACGTGCAGCTGGTCTCGATCCCGGGCACCTGGGAGTCCTCGGTGCAGATGGACCCGTTCAACCCGGTGCAGTTCCCGGCCGCGCTGCTGCTCAACGTCACCAACCCGATCCGGGCCGAGTTCGGCGCGGACCGGTTGGAGGTGTTCACGGTTCCCTACACCGCGCAGTTCCACAATCCGTTGTCGGCCGATCGCCAGATGTCGTACAACGACAGCCGCGCCGAGGGCATGCGTGCCACCGTGCAGGCGATGACCGCCATGAACGAGCGGTGCCCGCTGACCAGCTACGTGCTGGTCGGGTTCTCGCAGGGCGCGGTGATCGCCGGGGACATCGCGTCCGACATCGGCAACGGCCGCGGGCCGGTGGACCAGGATCTGGTGCTCGGGGTGACGCTGATCGCCGACGGCCGCAGGCAGGCCGGGGTGGGTCTGGACGTCGGCCCGAATGCGCCGGGGCAGGGCGCGGAGATCACGCTGCACGAGGTGCCGACGCTGTCGGCGCTGGGCCTGTCGATGACGGGGCCGCGGCCCGGCGGATTCGGCGCGCTCAACGACCGGACCAACGAGATCTGCGCCCGCGGTGATCTGATCTGCGCGGCGCCGGAGTCGGCGTTCAACATCACCCAGTTGCCCAAGACGCTGGAGGTGCTCGCCGGCGGGGCGGGGCAACCGGTGCACGCGATGTATGCCACGCCGCAGTTCTGGAGTCTCGACGGCCTTCCGGCGACCGGCTGGACGCTGAGCTGGGCCCGGGATCTGGTGAGTAACGCTCCGCAGCCGAAACATGGCTGACCTGTGACCCGAACGACCCGGGCCGAATTTGGCCGGACCGGCTAGGTCGCCTAGCATTATGGGAGTTTAAGGAAAATCTAAGAGCGAATGCTGGTGGCTGATGGGTGGGCAGCCTCTTTCCCGGTAGAATGCCCGGGGTTTTTCGGGACAATGATCCCGCTTGATTGGAGTAACGAATGGCCTTCCACAACCCGTTCATCAAGGACGGATTGATCAAATTCCCCGACAACGGGAGCTTGGTCAAACACGTCGAACGATGGGCCCGGGTGCGTGGGGACAAGGTGGCCTACCGGTTCCTCGACTTCTCCACCGAGCGTGACGGGGTGGCCCGCGACCTGACCTGGGCCGACTTCGGCGCCCGCAACCGGGCCGTCGGCGCGCGGCTGCAGCAGGTGACCCAGCCCGGGGACCGGGTCGCGATCCTGTGCCCGCAGAACCTGGAGTACCTCGTCGCGTTCTTCGGCACTTTGTACTCGGGCCGCATCGCGGTGCCGCTGTTCGACCCGAACGAGCCCGGCCACGTCGGCCGCCTGCACGCGGTGCTGGACAACTGCACCCCGTCGGCGATCCTGACCACCACCGAGGCGGCCGAAGGGGTGCGCAAGTTCTTCCGCACCCGGCCCGCCAACCAGCGTCCGCGGGTCATCGCCGTGGACGCGGTGCCCACCGAGGTCGGCGCCACGTGGGAACCGGTCGACGTCAGCTACGAGACGATCGCGTACCTGCAGTACACCTCCGGGTCGACCCGCATCCCGACCGGCGTGCAGATCACCCACCTGAACCTGGCCACCAACGTGGTGCAGGTGATCGAGGCGCTGCAGGGCGAGGAGGGCGACCGGGGCGTGTCCTGGCTGCCGTTCTTCCACGACATGGGGCTGATCACCGTGCTCCTGCCCACGGTGATCGGGCACTACGTGGAGTTCATGACGCCTGCGGCGTTCGTCCGCCGGCCGAGCCGCTGGATCCGGGCGATGGCCCGCAAGGAAGGCGACACCGGCGGCACCATCTCGGTCGCGCCGAACTTCGCGTTCGATCACGCCGCGGCCCGTGGCCTGCCCAAGGACGGCGAGGAGCCGCTGGACCTGTCCAACGTCAAGGCGATCCTCAACGGCAGCGAGCCGATCTCGGCGGCGACCGTGCGCCGGTTCAACGAGGCGTTCGGCCCGTACGGCTTCCATCCGCAGGCCATCAAGCCGTCCTACGGCCTGGCCGAGGCGACGCTGTTCGTGTCGACGACACCGTCCAACGAATCGCCGAAGATCATCTCCGTCGACCGCGACGAGCTCAACGCGCACCGCTTCGTCGAGGTGCCCGACGATTCGCCGAAGGCGGTCGCCCAGGCGGGCGCAGGCAAGGTCGGTGTCGCGGAGTGGGCGGTCATCGTCGACGCCGAGACCGCATCGGAACTGCCCGACGGTCAGATCGGCGAGATCTGGATCAGCGGCCAGAACATGGGCACCGGGTACTGGAACAAGCCCGAAGAAACCGTCGCCACCTTCCACAACACGCTGAAGTCGCGCACCACGCCGTCGCACGCCCAGGGCGCGACCGACGACGCGACCTGGGTGCGCACCGGCGACTACGGCGCCTACCACGACGGCGAGCTGTACATCACCGGACGAGTCAAGGATCTGGTGATCATCGACGGCCGCAATCATTACCCGCAGGACCTGGAGTATTCCGCGCAGGAGGCCACCAAGGCGCTGCGGACCGGCTTCGTCGCGGCGTTCTCGGTCCGGCCAATCAGCTGCCCGACGAGGTGTTCGACAACACCCACGCCGGCCTGAAGCGCGATCCCGACGACACCTCCGAGCAGCTGGTGATCGTCGGGGAGCGGGCGCCCGGGGCGCACAAGCTCGACGTGGGCCCGATCATCGACGACATCCGCGCGGCCATCGCGGTCCGCCACGGGGTGACGGTGCGCGACGTGCTGCTGACCGCAGCCGGTGCGATCCCGCGGACCTCGAGCGGCAAGATCGGCCGCCGCGCCTGCCGGTCGGCCTATCTTGACGGCAGTCTGCGCAGCGGCCGGGTGGCCAACGCGTTCCCGGACGAGTCGGACTGACGCCCACATACATTTTTCGGCGGCCGTGCCGGTCGCACCGCGATCGTGAGGTTGAGTAGACATGGCGCAAGAGCAACAGGATCCGGGTAAGTCCGGTCCGGACATGACAGTGACCGAGATGCGCGAATGGCTGCGCAACTGGGTCGGCAACGCCACCGGTCAGTCGCCCGACTCGATCAACGAGTCGGCGCCGCTGGTCGAGCTCGGGCTGTCGTCCCGCGACGCGGTCGCGATGGCCAGCGACATCGAGGACCTGACCGGTGTCACGCTGACCGCCACCGTGGCGTTCCGGCACCCGACGATCGAGTCACTGGCGACGGTGATCATCGAGGGCGAGCCCGAACAGGACACCGCGGCGCTGGACGCCGAGAGCTGGTCCCGCGACGTCGACGAAGGCCGGGCCAACATCGCCATCGTCGGGGTAGGGACCCGGTTCCCGGGCGACATGAACACCCCCGGCGAGATGTGGCAGGCCCTGATGGAGGGCCGCGACGCGATCACCGACCTCCCGGACGGCCGGTGGTCGGAGTTCCTCAGCGAGCCCCGCGTCGCCGAGCGGGTTGCCAAGGCGCGCACCCGCGGCGGCTACCTGAGCGACATCAAAGGCTTCGACTCCGAGTTCTTCGCGCTGTCGAAGATGGAGGCCGACAACATCGATCCGCAGCAGCGGATGGCCCTGGAGCTGACGTGGGAAGCGTTGGAGCACGCGCGAATTCCCGCATCGAGCCTGCGCGGGGAGAACGTCGGTGTGTTCATCGGCAGCTCCACCAACGACTACATGTTCATGTCGGTCGCCGATCCCGCGGTGGCGCACCCCTACGCGATCACCGGCAACTCCAGCGCGGTCATCGCCAACCGGGTGTCCTACTTCTACGACTTCCGCGGCCCGTCCATGGCCATCGACACGGCGTGCTCGTCGTCGCTGGTGGCCGTGCACGAGGGCGTCAAGGCGCTGCGCGCCGGTGACGCCGACGTGGTGCTGGCCGGTGGCGTCAACGCGCTGATCACGCCGCTGGTGACCATCGGTTTCGACGAGGTCGGCGGGGTACTGGCCCCGGACGGCCGGATCAAGTCCTTCTCCAAGGACGCCGACGGCTACGCCCGTTCCGAGGGTGGCGGCATGGTGGTGCTCAAGCGACTCGAGGACGCCCGCCGCGACGGCGACCAGATCCTGGCGGTCATCGCCGGCGGCGCGGTCAACCACGACGGCCGGTCCAACGGCATGCTCGCGCCGAACCCGGACGCGCAGGAAGCGGTGCTGCGCAAGGCCTACAAGGACGCCGGCATCGACCCGCGCAGCGTCGACTACGTCGAGGCGCACGGCACCGGCACCATCCTCGGCGACCCGATCGAGGCCGACGCGCTGGGCCGGGTCATCGGCCGCGGCCGCGCCGCCGACAAGCCCGCGCTGCTGGGCGCGGTGAAATCCAACATCGGCCACCTGGAGTCGGCCGCGGGTGCGGCCAGCCTGGCCAAGGTCGCGTTGTCGCTGTACCACGGCACGATCCCGCCGTCGATCAACTACGCAGGTCCCAACCCCTACATCGACTTCGACAAGGAACACCTCAAGGTCACCGACACCGCCACCGAGTGGCCGCGCTACAGCGGGCACGCCGTGGCCGGGGTGTCGGGCTTCGGATTCGGCGGTGCGAACGCGCATCTGGTGGTGCGCGAGGTGCTGCCCACCGATCTCGTCGAGCCCGCACCGGAACCCGAGGTCGCGGTGGTCACCCCGGCCACCGACGACGCCCAGGCCGTGTACGTCGGCGGTGTGCGGATGGACGAGTACGGCGAGTTCATGGCCGACGACGTGGACGACGACGCGGACGACGACGGGCTGGACCGCCCCGCCGCGGCCTACGACGACGAGCCCGAGCTCCCCGGTCTCACCGACGAGGCGCTGCGCCTGCTGGAGATCGCCCGCGAGGAGCTGGCCGCCTCCGAAAATGATCCAGCGGCGGAGTCGAACAAACCCGTTGTGCCGGTTGCAGTTTCGGGCTTCCTGACCTCCCGCAAGCGGGCGACGGCCGCCGAGCTGGCGGACTGGATCGACAGCCCCGAGGGCCGTGCCGCTTCGCTGGAGTCGATCGGTCGTTCGCTGTCGCGCCGCAACCACGGCCGCTCGCGCGCGGTGGTGCTGGCCCACAACCACGACGAGGCGGTCAAGGGGCTGCGCTCGATCGCCGAGGGCAAACCGAACCCGATCGTGATCAGCGCCGACGGTCCGGTCACGAACGGCCCGGTCTGGGTGCTGGCCGGTTTCGGCGCCCAGCACCGCAAGATGGGCAAGAGCCTGTACCTGCGCGATGCCACGTTCGCCGAGTGGATCGACAAGGTCGACGCACTCATCCAGGACGAGCGCGGGCATTCGATCCTGGAGCTCATCCTCGACGACGCGATCGACTACACCGACGAGACCACCGAGCTTCCGATCGAGAAGGTGCAGCTCGTCATCTTCGCGATCCAGGTCGCCCTCGGTGAACTGCTCAAGGCGCACGGCGCGAAACCCGGTGCGCTGATCGGCCAGTCGCTCGGCGAGGCGGCGGCCGCCTACTTCTCGGGCGGTCTGTCGCTGGAGGACGCCACCCGCGCCATCTGCTCGCGCTCGCACCTGATGGGTGAGGGCGAGGCGATGCTGTTCGGCGAGTACATCCGGCTGATGGCGCTGGTTGAGTACTCGGCCGAGGAGATCGAGACGGTGTTCTCGGACTTCAAGGACCTCGAGGTGTGCGTGTACGCCGCGCCGACCCAGACAGTCATCGGCGGTCCGCCCGACCAGGTCGACGCGATCATCGAGCGCGCCGAATCCGAGGGTAGGTTCGCCCGCAAGTTCCAGACCAAGGGCGCCAGTCACACCTCGCAGATGGATCCGTTGCTCGGTGAGCTCGCCGCCGAACTGCAAGGCATCGAAGCGAATCCGATCCAGGTGCCGTATTACTCGACGGTGCACGAGGGCAAGCTGATCCGCGCAGGGTCCGACCCGATCCACGATGTGGACTACTGGAAGAAGGGCCTGCGCCACAGCGTGTACTTCACGCACGGCATCCGCAACGCCGTCGACAACGGGCACACCACGTTCCTGGAACTGGCGCCCAACCCGGTGGCGCTGATGCAGGTCGGTCTGACCACTGCCACGGCGGGTCTGCATGACGCACAACTGATCCCGACACTGGCGCGTAAGCAGGACGAGGTCGACTCGATGACCACGGCCATGGCGCACCTGTACGTGCACGGTCACGACCTGGACTTCCGGACGCTGTTCCCGCTGCCGTCGGACCGGCCGGTGGATCCGGCCACCGATTTCGCCGAGATCCCACCGACCCGGTTCAAGCGCAAGCCGCACTGGCTGGAGGTCAACTTCACCGGCGACAGCTCGACGGTCATGCCGGGCAACCACGTCGCCACCCCGGACGGCAGGCACGTCTGGGAGTACCGCGCACGCGGCGCGGTGGACGCCTCCATGCTGTCCGCGCTGGTGAAAGCCGCTGCGGCAGTGGTGATTCCGGATGCCAAGCTGACGGCGTCGGAGCAGCGCGCGGTGCCGGCCGAGGGTGCACGACTGGTGACCACCCTGACCCGGCACCCGGGCGGGGCCGGTGTGCAGGTGCACGCGCGTATAGACGAGTCGTTCACGCTCGTCTACGACGCGATCGTGACCCGCGCCGGTGCGCAGTCGGCGCTGCCGACCGCGGTCGGTGCGGGCACTGTCGCCGAGACGTCCGTGGCCGCATCAGAACCCGAGCCCGAAGAAGACGCGGCCATCCTGCAGGACAACCTCACCGCGGGCGCGGGCCTGGCGGCCGGCTTCGCGAAGTGGTCGCCGGACTCCGGGGAGACCATCGGCGAGCGCCTCGGCGCCATCGTCGGTGCGGCCATGGGCTACGAGCCTGAGGACCTGCCGTGGGAGGTGCCGCTGATCGAACTCGGCCTGGACTCGTTGATGGCGGTGCGCATCAAGAACCGCGTCGAGTACGACTTCGATCTGCCGCCGATCCAGCTGACCGCGGTTCGGGACGCGAACCTGTACGCGGTCGAGAAGCTGATCGCCTACGCGGTCGAACACCGCGACGAGGTCGGCCAGATCGCCGAGGACCAGAAGGGCAAGACGGCCGAGGAGATCGCCGCGGCTCAGGCCGAACTGATGGGCGGGGCCAGCACGGTCGCCGAGCTGGAGGCCAAGCTGGCTGAGGCGGGCCACCCGATCGCGGCCGACGCCGGCGCGATCGCCACCGACGCCGTCGAGGCCCAGCAGGCTCCCGGCACGGACATCCCGGCACCGCCGACCGACCCGTCAGGGCCGGCGATCCCGGCACCGCCGAGTAATCCGGCGGGGCCGCCGCAGAGCGCTCGTCAGTGTCTGATGGTTCCTCGCGCGAGCGCTCGTCAGTGTCTGATGGTTCCTCGCGCGAGCGCTCGTCAGCGGCCGGCGCGGCCGCCAAGGTCCTCACCCAAGAGGCCGTCACCGAGGCGCTGGGCGCCGACGTGCCACCCCGCGACGCGGCCGAGCGGGTCACGTTCGCCACGTGGGCGATCGTCACCGGCAAGTCGCCGGGCGGCATCTTCAACGAGCTGCCGTCCATCGCCGACGACGTGGCCGAGAAGATCGCCCAGCGGCTGTCCGAACGCGCCGAAGGCACCATCACCGCCGAGCAGGTCAAGGCCGCCCGCACGATCCAGGACCTGTCCTCGGCCGTGCGCGAGGAGATGGACTCCGGTGAGCTCGACGGGTTCGTCCGCACCCTGCGTGCCAGGCCCGAAGGGTCCACCCGCGTCCCGGTGTTCGTGTTCCACCCGGCCGGCGGCAGCACGGTCGTCTACGAGCCACTGATGAAGCGGCTGCCTGCCGACACCCCGGTGTACGGCATCGAACGGGTGGAGGGCTCGATCGAGGAGCGTGCCCGCGAGTACGTGCCGAAGCTGATGGAGATCCAGGGCAAGGGCCCCTACATCCTGGCCGGCTGGTCACTGGGCGGTGCGCTGGCCTACGCGTGCGCGGTCGGGCTCAAGAGCCAGGGTGCGGACGTGCGGTTCGTCGGCCTGATCGACACCGTGCGCGCCGGCGAGGAGGTGCCGCAGACCAAGGAGGAGATCCGCGCCCGCTGGGACCGCTACGCACTGTTCGCTCAGCGCACCTTCAACGTCGAGATCCCGGAGATCCCGTACGAGCAGCTCGAGGAACTCGACGACGAAGGTCAGGTGAAGTTCATCCTCGACGCGGTCAAGGACAGCGGCGTCGACATCCCCGGCGGCATCATCGAGCACCAGCGCACGTCCTACCTGGACAACCGCGCACTCGACACCGCGGTGATCGAGAAGTACGACGGACACGTCACGCTCTACATGGCCGACCGGTACCACGACGACGCGATCATGTTCGAGCCGCGCTATGCGACCCGCCAACCCGACGGCGGCTGGGGCGAGTTCGTCGACGACCTCGAGGTCGTGCCGATCGGGGGCGAGCACATCCAGGCGATCGACGAGCCCTACATTGCAAAGGTAGGCGCCCATATGAGCCAGGCGATCAACGCTATTCAGGCCGAGAGCGAGAGCAAGTGACTGAGGTTTCTCCCACCCCCCACCCGGCGGCATCTCCTACCCACCACCCGGCACGAACGACCGCGGAACTGCTGGCCGAACTCCGCGAGAAGCTGGAGCTGGCCAAGGAACCCGGTGGTGAGAAGGCCGTCGCGAAACGGGAGAGGAAGGGCATCCCGAGCGCGCGGGCCCGCATCCACTCGTTGCTCGATCCGGGCAGCTTCCTGGAGATCGGTGCGCTGGCCAAGACGCCCGGCGACCCCGACGCGCTGTACGGCGACGGCGTCGTCACCGGCCACGGCACCATCAACGGCCGCCCGGTCGGCGTGTTCAGCCATGACCAGACGGTGTTCCAGGGTTCGGTCGGAGAGATGTTCGGCCGCAAGGTCGCCCGGCTGATGGAGTGGGTGGCGATGGTCGGCTGCCCGATCATCGGCATCAACGACTCGGCCGGCGCCCGCATCCAGGACACCGCGACGTCGCTGGCCTGGTACGCCGAACTCGGCCGCCGCCACGAACTTCTGCGCGGGCTGGTGCCCGAGATCTCGCTGATCTTCGGCAAGTGCGCAGGCGGCGCGGTGTACTCGCCGATCCAGACCGACCTCATCGTCGCGGTGCGCGACCAGGGCTACATGTTCGTCACCGGTCCCGACGTCATCAAGGACGTCACCGGCGAGGACGTCAGCCTCGACGAGCTCGGCGGCGCCGACGCCCAGGCCCGGTACGGCAACATCCACCAGGTCGTGGAGTCCGAGGCCGCGGCGTTCCAGTACGTCCGCGACTACCTGAGTTTCCTGCCCGCCAACACCTTCGACGACGCACCCATCGTCAACCCGGGGCTGGAGCCGGAGGTGACGCCGCACGACCTCGAGCTGGACACCCTCGTGCCGGATCTCGACAACCAGGCCTACGACATGATGGAGATCCTGCTGCGGATCTTCGACGACGGCGACGTGTTCCAGGTGGGTGAGCAGTCCGGTCCGGCGATCATCACCGCGTTCGCGCGGATCGACGGCCGCCCGGTGGGCGTGATCGCCAACCAGCCCATGTACATGTCCGGCGCGATCGACAACGAGGCCTCCGACAAGGCGGCAAGGTTCGTCCGCTTCTGCGACTCGTTCAACACGCCGCTGGTGTTCGTGGTCGACACGCCCGGGTTCATGCCCGGTGTGGAGCAGGAGAAGGGCGGCATCATCAAGCGTGGTGGCCGCTTCCTCAACGCGGTCGTCGAGGCCGATATCCCGAAGGTCACCATCACCATTCGCAAGTCCTACGGCGGCGCGTACGCGGTGATGGGATCCAAGCAGCTGACGTCGGACTTCAACTTCGCCTGGCCGACCGCCCGCATCGCGGTGATCGGCGCCGAAGGTGCTGCTCAGCTGCTGGTCAAGCGGTTCCCCGATCCGACCGCACCCGAGGTGCAGAAGATCCGTGCCGACTTCATCGAGGGCTACAACACCAGCCTGGCCACACCGTGGATCGCGGCCGAGCGCGGCTTCATCGACGGGGTGATCGAACCCCACGAAACCAGGCTGTTGCTGCGCAAGTGCATGCATCTGCTGCGCGACAAGCAGATCAACCGCGTGCAGCGCAAACATGGCCTGACTCCGATCTAGACCGGCGGGTGCGGTTGGATGGAGGCTGTGTCGACTGACTTCACCGGGCTGAGGAGGGGCGCGCCACTGGGCGATCCCCGGCTGGACCTGTGCGACCTGTATGTGTTCCCGTCGCCGAGGGATCCCGAGCGCACCGTGCTGATCCTGACCGCGAACCCGGAAGCGGGCCCACTGCATCCCGATGCGGTGTACCGCATCGGGATCGACAACGACGGAGATCTGCGCACCGACATCGCGTTCAACTTCGTCTTCTCCGAACCGCGCTTCGACGGCGACCGCCCGCGACAGCTCGTCGACGTCCGACTGGCGCTGCAGGCCGATGCGCGGGTGGAGGCCGCATGCGGGTCGGAGATCTTCGGCAACGTCGATGTGTCGTTCGACGAGCCGCACATCTGGCGTTCGCGTGGCGGCGGGTTCGTGTTCTTCGCCGGCGCCCGAGGTGACGCGTTCTTCGCCGACTCGAACGTGATCGCGATGGCCGTGGAGCTGCCCACCGCCTATCTGGGCGCGGACCCCGACGTGCGGGTCTGGGCGCGCTGCAGCGTGCTCGGTGAGGACGGCTGGGTGCACGCCGACCGCGTCGGGCACCCGTGGGTGAGCGGATTCTTCTCCACGGACGAGGATCTCGCCGAGTACAGCGCAGGCGAGCCCAACGGCGACCGAGCCCGCTGGATGGGCCAACTGATCGAATTGATGGCCGACACCGGCGGATACAGCCGGGAGGAGGCCGTCGACGCGATCGAGGCCGAGGGGACGCTGCCCGACGTGCTGACCTACAAGCCGACCGGCCCGGCCCGATATCCGAACGGGCGCAGGCTGACCGACGACGTCGCCGACTACCGGTCGAAGTTCCTCACCAAGGGGCAGAAGGGCTTCACCGGAATGACCGCCCCGACCGACCTGCTTCCCGACTTCCCATACCTCGGTGCCCCCCGCTGACCCGAAGGACGAGGGCGTCGGCGCCCCGTCGTCCCTGCTGATCTCCGCCTACCGCACGTGCGAGACGTTGCCTCTGGTGGGCGGGTTGTTCACCCGGGGCAAGCGGGAGGCGCAGGCGGTGCTGTCGGTGGTGGTCGCCGCGGTGGTCGAGGAACTCGACCTCGACGAACTGGTCCGGGAGCGGGTCACGGCCGAGGCGGTCGATGCGATCATCGGCCGGATCGATCTGATCGCGCTGACCAACAAGGTGATCGACGGCGTGGACTTGCGCGCGATCATCCGGGAATCGACCGCCATCCCGACGGTGGACCCGGAAGCAGTGGCCGGGCTCGTGGACCGGATGCGCGGCCGCCGGCAGCGTTTCCGTGATCGTTCCTGACGCCGCAGGTCGATTCAGCATAGGATTCCGCGCATGCCGCTAAGCGCCGGCGAGGTGATCTCGGGGTACACGGTCGCGCGGCTGTTGGGTGCCGGCGGTATGGGCGAGGTGTATCTGGCTGCGCACCCCCGGCTGCCGCGCTACGACGCGCTGAAGGTGTTGTCGGCGTCGGTATGTGCCGACAGCGAGTACCGGGAGCGCTTCCACCGCGAGGCCGACATCGCCGCGACGCTGTGGCATCCGCACATCGTGCAGGTGCACGACCGCGGCGAGTTCGAAGGCCGGCTGTGGATCTCGATGGACCACGTCGAGGGCACCGACGCCGCCGCGCTGCAGGCCGAACGGTATCCCCACGGCATGCCGCCGGATCTGGTGATCCGGATCGTCACCGCGGTCGGCGAGGCCCTCGACTACGCCCACCAGCGCGGCCTGCTGCACCGCGACGTGAAGCCCGCCAACATCCTGATCGCCGATCCGGAGACCGACAACGAGCGCATCCTGCTCGCCGACTTCGGGATCGCGCGCAGGGTCGGTGAGGTCAGCACGCTGACCGGGACCAACATGACCGTCGGGACGGTGGCCTACTCGGCGCCCGAACAGTTGACCGCCGACGAACGCATCGACGGCCGGGCCGATCAGTACGCGCTGGCGGCCACGGCCTTTCAGCTGCTGACCGGCCAACCGCCGTTCCGGCACACCAATCCCGCAATCGTGATCAGCAGGCATCTGACTGCGCAGCCGCCGTCGATCTCGGTGCAACGTCCCGAACTGTCCTCGCTCGGAGGCGCTTTCGAGAAGGCGCTGGCCAAGTCGCCGGCCGACCGGTTCGACCGGTGCGTCGACTTCGCCCGTGCGCTGGCCGCGCGCCACGCGGCGGTCCAGCCCGGCGTGGCGCTCGACCCGGACGCGACGATGTATGCCGCCGCGCAGGCCGGGCCGCGGCACGCCAGATCCGTTGCCGCACCGACGTCACGGCGGCGCCTGGCGATGGCGGGGGTGGGCGTGGTGCTGGTCGGTCTCGCCGCCGCCGCGGCGGTGGTGCTGGCCCAGCACGAACGCGACGAAGGACGCCGCCAGGCGGGTGCGACGACGTCGGCCGCGGTGCCGCAGACCGGCGCCGGTGCCGTCGCGCTGCCGGTGATCGTGGTCGGCGCGGACTGCGCGACGCTGGGCGCCGCGGGCGTCACCGAGACCGGCGATCCGGCCTACTGCGCGCGTCTGGCGTCCTCGGGCGCCGCGCTGTGGTCGCTGTACCCGGGTGAGATCCCGCATCCCAGCGCCACTTCCGCGCCCGGAGCGCCCACGCAGGACGCCGGCACCCCGGTGCTGGTGTGCATGCAGCAGACCGGGCAGAGCCAGGTCGACTGCCACAACGACATCCTCCAGGAGAACGCCGACCCCGCCGCCAACGACGGCCAGAGCTAGCCCGTCATCCCGTGATCCGGGTCAGGGCTGGAAGCGCATCGATCCCGGTGACCACAGCCCGGAGTGGGTCGTCTCGCCCAGATCGAGGGTGGCGGGCTCGGCGTCGACGATGGTGTCGAAGCGGCGCAGTGAGCCCCAGTCCTGGCCCCAGTCCTTGGACAGGTAGGTCGACATCACCGAGGCCCGCAGCAGCAGGTCGGTGATGCCGAGCAGGCCGCCGTTGAGGCCGTCCTGCCAGGTGTCGGTGCTCTGCAGCTTCGCGAAGTAGTCCGGTGAGATGCGGAACTTGGGGATCTCGGTGACGCCGTTGGCGTGCAGCATGGGCTGCTGGCACGGGAACGCCAGCCCGACCGCCCAGTCCATCAGCACGGGCTGCTGGGAGCCGATGTACTCCTGGACCGAACGCACCTCGGGAACCCGCGGCGGGGTCACCGCGACCCAATCGCCCTGCCCCAGGGACAGATCCTCGGCGACCACCCGCACGGCGACGGCGTCATCGGGGATCTGGGCGCGCGGGTAGCGCAGGTTGCGCCACGACGGGGTCGGCCCGATGTCGTAGGGGCTGACGCGTCCGGCGGGCACCGGCGCGCCGTCGGGTCCGCGGGTGGCGTACTCCAGTTCGACGGTCTGACCGGGGGTGAACGCGTTCGCGACGCTGGTGCCCTCGATCGTGCCTGCGGCGGTGACCACCACCAGCGGGTGCGCGTCGTCGGGGGCAGGCAGTGCGTACCACGCCGAATTGAGGCGGCTCTCCTGTTGCGGCCCGGTCGAATACGAGCCGGCGACCGGCACCCGGGCCGGGTCCAGGCCGTAGGGCAGCGGCACCCGGGAGCCGTTGACACCCGGCCGGGACAGCTGGATCGGCCGGTTCCAGTCGTAGTCGGTGCCGGGCTGCGGATTGTTCAGCCTGATCGCCTCGGCGATGATCCGGTCCGGCACACCGTCGGGGGAGAAGCCGGTCGGATCGGTGCCGCCCAGCGGGCCCAGCGCGCCGTACGACGGCTGGCCGGGCGCAGTCGGAAGTGGTTGCAGGAAACCGTCGTTCGAATCCGGTTCGACGAGCACGTCGTCGGCCAGCCCGCAGCCCCCGGCGAGGGCGCGGATGTTGGCCCAGCCGTTGGAGTACGTCGGGTACTGGCGCACCACGCCGACCGTCAGGGAGGCCACCATGAACACGACCATCAGGCCGGCGGCGACCGGGATCGGCGCGGCGGTCAGCACGTTGACCACCTTCGAATCCCGTTTGTCGTTCAGGTGCAGCCGGAAGGCCCACAGCGCGGCGATGCCGAACAGCACGAAGAACACCGTGCTGAGGCTCACGCCGCCCAGCTGCGGTACCGAGGTGTTGTACGGCACACCGAAATTCGAGACGTACCACCACCCGTTGGTGGACGCGAAGCACAGCGCCAGGATGAACAGCACACCGGCCAGGAACGCCATCCGGTTGCGGGCCGAGCGCAGCACCACAGGCGACACCAGCACCGTGGCCAGCGCCGCCATCGCGCCACCCACCGCGGCGAACAGGCCGAAGTGGTGGATCCACTTGGTGGGGGTGAACATCAGGAAGAAGATCGTGGCGAAGATGACGCCCATCAGCCGCCAGGCCGGACCGCGCGCCACCCCGGGAACCCGCTTGCGCCGCAACATGATGAACAGCGACGAGAACAGGCACAGCGCGGTGAACAGGAACGCCACCCGGCGCGCGATCGCCGCGTCGACGGTCGGCAGGACCAGGTAGTAGTACCGCAGGTTCTCGGTGTACCACTCCTGGCTGGGGCCGATCGCGGTGCGGACCTTGGTGGCCTCCATCACCGTGGCCAGGGTCTGATCGGCGAACACCACTGCCAGCACCACGGTGCCCGCGGCCAGCAGCGGTGCCAGCAGCGGCCACAAGCCGACCGTCTGGCGCCTGCGCATCAGGATCCGCAGGATCGGGCGACCGCCGGCGACCAGCGCGGCGACCGCGATCAGGCCGGTGGGCTGGATGCCGAGGGTGAACGCGGCGGTGGTGATGGCCAGCGCGGCCGGGGTGAGCCGGCCCGACGTGATGGCCCGTTCGATCAGCACGTAGGTGATCAGCGCGCCGGTGGCGATCTGGCCCTCGGGGCGCAGACCGTTGTTGAACGGCATCCATGCGGCCAGCAGCACCAGACCGGCGGCCCACAGCGCGGGCCGGCGCGGACACGGCGGGCCCGAGGCGGGGCAGCACCTCCCGGGAGAGCAGCAGCCAGCAGATCAGCGAGCAGATCAGGTCCGGCAGCCGCATCCAGATGCTGGCGGTGCTGACCTGAGTCATCAGCGCCAACAGGTTGTAGTACCAGCCGAACGGATCCTCCGGGCTGCCGAACCAGCGGAAGTAGTTCGACATGTAGCCGGCATGGTCGGCCACCCGCGCCATCTGCAGGATGTAGCCGTCATCGGAGGAGTTCGCACCGATCACGTACCAGATCGCGAACAAGCCGACGATGACGGCGTCGACCGCGGTGACCGTGCGCCAGCGGGTCGGGATCAACCGGTGCATGCGCCGGCCGTCGAGCCGGTCCAGCCGCCACAGCGCCAGCAGCGCGATCACCGTGCAGGCGACGGCGAGCAGGATCGCGGTCAGCTTCAGCGCGGTCGGATGCGTGGTGAACCGGGTGTCGATGACTGCCGAGACCGACAGGCCCGGCGGGGCCGGTCCGGTCAGGTCGGTGAACACGCCGACGATCGCGGGCCGCAGGTTGGGGTCCGGGTAGCCGGTGCGCTGCGGCTGACCGGCGTCCTCGCCGGACACCTGGGTCAGGCCGACGAAGTCGGCGTACGTGCCGTCCAGGTTGGAGGTGATCTCGATGCGGGAACAGCCGGGCGCCCCGCCGGTGCCGGCGGCCCGGTCCCGGTCCACGCTGGCGACCACGACGTTTCGCACGATCACGTCGACCCGGTCCTCGGTGACGTTGACCAGCATCGCGTTCAGCGCGGCGTCACGACCTTCGGCGGGCGCGGTGCCGAACAACAGACCGCCGTCGGCGGGCATGTCCCGGATCATCTCGCACGGCACGGTCGCGGTCATGCTCACCGGCGCCTGCGAGATCAACGGGGCGGTGACGTTGGCGAGCTGACCGTTCTGCGGCCAGTTGAGCGTCGCGGTGGTCTGGGTGACCGGCAGCAGCGGCACCGACACGGCCAGCACGAAGCCGAGCAGACCCGCGATCATCGCCACCCAGCGGGCGATCTTCACATCGTCTCTCACGGCAGTGCCCTGATCGGTCCGCCCCTGCTCCAGCCGAACACTCGCGTCGACCCCTCCTCGATCTCGGCGTCAGGCGCCTCGTCGGATGGCACCACCCGCAGGTAGCGCTCCAGGGACCCCCAGTCGCGGTACCAGTCGCCACGCAGGTAGGTCGGGATGGACTCGGTGCGCAGCAGCGCCTGGATGAACAGGAAGGGTCCGCCGTCCTGGGCGGCCTGCCACTGATTGGACGACACCACGATCTGCTTGAAGTTCGGCATGATCCGGTACTGGGGCAGCTCGGCGATCCCGAGACGCTCGGCGAACGGCCGCTGGCATGGGAAGTGGGACGCGGTGGCGATGTCCATCAGCACCGGCGTCTCCCGGCCCAGGAAGCCCTGCGCGGTCTGCAGCACCGGGACCCGGGGCGGGGTGAACGCGAACCACTGGTCCTCGGACAGGTTCGGGTCGTCGGCGACGATGCGGGCCACGTTGGCCTCCGGCGGCGCCCACTCCAGCGGGAACCGCAGATTGCGCCAGGCCTTCTGCTGGAAGATGTCGATCGGCTGCACCTCGCCGAGCGCCTGGTAGGAGCCGTCGGGCCGGTGCACGCCCCACTGCAGCTTGAGCGACTGCCCGTAGTTGAACGAGCCGTCCTCGTTGTAGTACCAGATCGCACCCGCCGCGGCGACGGTGACCAGCGGCCGGTCCGGGGTGCGGGGCGGCAGCTGGTACCAGGCCGAGGTGGCCTTGGCCGCGACGGTGTTCTCGTCGAAGCTGCCCATCACCGGGGTGGTGTCGGGGTCCAGGCCGAACGGCAGGAACACCCGGGATCCGTTGACGCCCTCGGGGCCGTAGCCGCCGCCGGTGCCCGCCGCGTAGCCGACGCCGATGTTCGGCTTGTCGACCGGGCCGTCGGAGTTCGGGGTGCCGGGGTTGGCGGCCACCGGTTTGGCGGGCTCCAGGGTGTCGCTGACGCCGTTGGGGGTGAACCCGACGGGGTCCTCGCCGCCCAGCGGGCCGTACTCGCCCCAGCTTTGGCCCGGCACCGGTTCGAGCATGCCCGCGTTGGTGTCGGCCTCGACCAGGACGTCGTCGGCCATCGCGCAGGACGCGTCGCCGAGCCCGGACCGCAGCGCCGCGAGGTTGGCGGCTCCGGTGGTGTAGACGGGGTAGCGGCCGACCGTGGCCTTGACCATCGAGCCGAGTTCCAGCACCACCATGATGATCGCGACCACCAGCAGCGGCGAGGACGCCAGCGCCCGGTTGCGCCCGGTGTCGGCGACCTGGGTGTGCCCGGCGTAGTCCATCCGGAAGTGCAGCCAGCCCGCGAGCAGACCACACGCGATCGCCAGGACCAGGAAGATCGTGGTGACCGGGAAGCCGACGATCACCGGCTGCTTGTCGAACCACGGGACGCCGTAATTGCCGACGTAGAACCAGCCGTTGATCCCGGAGGTGGCCCAGGCCAGCACGAACAGCAGCGCGGTCACATACAGCGCAAGGTTGCGGCGGCTGTGCAGGCCGACGCGGGCGAACGCGAACGCGCTCAGCGCGCCGAGCGCGCCGGCCAGACCGGCGAACGCCCCGAACTGCACCACCCACTTGGTGGGGGTCAGCGTCAGCAGCAGCAGACCGATCGCGGTCGAGCCGACCAGCCGCCACACGGGTCCGTTGACGGCGCCGGGCAGGCTTCCGCGGCGCAGCAGCACGACGATCAGGCCGACCACGCACAGCAGCAGGATCAGCACCGCGAAGCGTCGGGTCAGCGAGCCGTCGACGCTCTCCTCGACGGTCAGGAAGTAGTAGCGCAGGAACTCCTGGTACCAGGAGATCGTGGGGCCGACGACGTACTTGATGCGCACCGACTCGGCGACGGTGGCCAGGGTCTGGTCCCGGAACACGACGACGAACGCCAGCGACGCGGCCGCCGCCAGCGGCGACAGCTGGGCGGCCAGGCCGTCGACGGGACGGCGGGCGGAGACGATGCGGGTGACGCCGCGGGCACCGACCAGCAGCGGCGCGAGCGCGACCAGGCCCTGCGGGGCGAGCGTGACCGAGAAGACCGCGACCACGATCGCCAGCGCGTAGGGGGACAGGCGGCGGGTGGCCAGCGTGGTCTCGGTGAGCATCCACACCGCGACCACGCCGAACGCGATCAGCGGCTCGGGCCGCAGGCCGTTGTTGAACGGCAGCCACGCGGCCAGGAAAACCGCACCGGCGGTCAGCACCGCGACCCGGTTGGCCGCCACCCGGCGGCCCAGCCGCGGCAGCACACAGCGGCTGACGATCAGCCAGGTGCCGATCGCGGCGGCGGTGGCGGGCAGCCGCAGCCACACGCTGGCGGTGCTGATCGTCGCCATCTGGGCCAGCACGCTCTGGTACCAGTCGAACGGTGCCTCGGAGGCGCCGAAGTAGCGGTAGTAGTTGGTGATGTAGCCGGCTTCGCCCGCGACCCGGGCGATCGTGGTGTTGTAGCCGTCGTCGGAGGTCAACGCCCCGACCACGTGCCAGATCAGCAGACCGCCGATCACCGCGGCGTCGGTGAGCCAGGTCCACAGCCCGGCCGGCGGCCTGCGGCGGCCGCGTGCGCGCGGCACGCGTCGGCCCGCGGTGCGGTCCAGCATGACGAGCGCGACGAACGCCGCGATCACGCACAGCCCGCCGAGCACCATGACGGCGAGCTTGAGAAGCGTCGGGGTGGTGATGAACCGGGTGTCGACGTCGACGCGGGCGGTCAGCCCGGCGTCGGGGCCGACCTCGAGGTCGGTGAAGATTCCGGCGACCTGCGGCCGCTTGTCCGGCTCGAGCGTGCCCGCAGCACCGGGGATGCCGACGAAGTCGGCGCCGACCGCGCCGACGTCGGCCCAGATGCGCAGCTCGCTGCACGCTCCGGAGGCCACGTCGCCGCGCGGGGCCACCGCGGCGACGGTGTCGCGGAACGCGACGTAGACGACGTCGGCGTTGGCCCGCACGAACAGCCCGTTGCGGCCGGCGTCGATACCGCCGGCCGGGATGGTGGAGAACACCACACCGTCGTCCTCGGGCAGGGAGGCCACGGCCGCGCACGGGATGGTGACGTCCAGCTCGCGCGGGGCGCCCGAGACGAGCGGGGCGGTGACGTCACTGACGAAGCCCCGGTCGTCGACGGTCTGCGGCCACAGGATCGTCGCGGTGGACTGCTGAACGGGCAGGAGCGGAGTCAGCCCGCACAGGACCATTCCGAGCAGCCCCGCGAGGACGGCGACGAGGCGGGCGGACGGGGCAGGCACGAGGGTCGATGGTAGGCGACGTTCCTATGGCAGAGACTTCGGCGTGCCGCCGGGACGCCGACGGGTCAGCTCAGCCGCAGCGGCGCCGGGCTCCACAGCCCGCTGCGCTCGGTGCTGCCCAGATCCAGCCGGGCCGGTTCGGCGTCCGGGTAGAACGGCACCAACCGCTGCAGCGCGCCCCAGTCGCGGAACCAGTCGTTCTCCAGATACGTCGGCACCGTCACCGGGCGCGTCAGCAGCTCGGTGATGCCCAGCGGGCCGCCGCCGAGGTAGTCCATGACCGGCGAGTTGGCCTCTGCGCCGAACCGGTCGGGCAGGATCCGCCACTGCGGCACCTCGATGACGCCGTTGCGGTGCCCGAACGGGCGCTGGCACGGGAACGCCAGGCCCACCAGCCAGTCGAGCAGCACCGGGTCGCTGGAGCCGACCACCTCCTGCAGGGTGCGCAGCTCGGGGATGCGCGGCGGGGTCAGGGCGATCCAGTGCTCGGGGCTCAGGTCGTCGTCGCCGGCGACCAGCCGGATCTGGGTGGCCTCGGAGGGGATGGCCGACAGCGGGGCGCGCAGATTGCGCCAGGCCGGTGCGGCGCCGACGTCGCCGAACCCGATGCTTCCCCCGGGCTGGCCGTCCGCGCCGGCCCACTGCACCGCGACCTCGCCCGAATCGAACCGGCCGGCGGCGGCCACGACCAGCAGCGAGTCCGACCGGTCGCGTTCGCTCCAGCCGTCCGGCAGCCGGTACCACGCCGAGCGCAGCGACGCCGGCTGCTGGGTCCCGCTGCGCCAGCTGCCCAGCACCGGGGTGGTGGCCGGATCCAGGCCGAAAGGCAGCCGGGCCCGCGAGCCGTTGACGCCGGCGGCGACGGTGGTGCCGCCCTCGGTGCCGGGCTCGCTGCCGGTGTCGCTGGTGTTGTCGGTGTCGGCGAAGTTGTCGGATCCGGGCTGCTCCATCACCGGGTCGGCCGACAGGTCCGACGGCACACCGTTGGGACTGAACCCTTCCGCGGTGACCTCGCCGAGCGCGTCGCCGACCGGGACCCCGATCGGGGTGAGCATGCCGGCGTTGGTGTCCTGTTCGACCATCACGTCTTCGGCCATGCCGCAGGTCTTGCCGGTGAGCGCCTGCAGGTTGGACCGGCCCACCGTCCACGCCGGGTACTGGCCCACCATCGCGACGGTCAGTGACACCACCTCGAAGGTGACCAGCGCCCAGGTGGCGATCGCCAACGGCGCCTGGGTGATTCGCTTCCAGCGCGGCAGGGCGCCCTCCGGTGGGGGCACGTCGCGCCCGGAGAAGTGCAGCCAGGCCGCCACCAGCAGGGCCACCAGCGACAGCCCGAGCAGCATCGTGGTGAACCCGAACTTGTACTCCGGGAACGCGTTCGACCACGGCACCCCGAAATTGGAGACGTACCACCAGCCGTTGACCGTCGCGAACGACAACGCGGTCAGGAACAACACTGCGGCGGTGAAGATCGCGCGGTTGCGGGGGGAGCGCATCGCGGCCGCGGAGATCGCGACCGCGGCAAGCGCGCCGAGCGAACCGGCCAGCCCGGCGAACACCCCGAAGTGGTGGGTCCACTTGGTGGGGGTGAACATCATCGCCAGGAACGAGATCACGGTGATGCCGATGATGCGCAGGCTGGGACCGGCGGCGGTGCCAGGGATCCGGCCCTTGCGCAACGTCATCGCGACCGCCACCACCAGCGCGAGCAGCAGTGTCAGGACCGCGAACCGGCGTGCGACCGAGCCGTCGGGGCTGGTGGTGAACAACCGGGAGTAGCGGATGTGCTCGTCGAACCAGGCCAGGCTGGGGCCGACGGCGGATTTGAAGCTGCTGGCCTGCAGCTCGGAGGCCAGGGTCTGGTCCCGGAAGATCAGGAAGATCGCGACGGTGCCCGCCGCGGCGATCGGGGCCAGCAGCGCCCAGTAGCCGAACCGCGAGACATGCGCGGCGACAATGGTTTTCAGTGGGCCGATGGCAACCAGCAGCGCGCCCACCGCGGCGATGCCGGTGGGTCCGGAGAACAGGGTCAGCGCACCGATGATGATCGCCACGGCCACCGGCAGCAGCCGGCTGGTGGCCACGCCGCGCTCGACCGAGCACCAGGTCAGCAGGATGCCCAGCGCGATGATCGGCTCGGGGCGCAGGCCGTTGTTCAGCGGCAGCCAGAACGCCAGGAACAGCCCGGCGGCGGTCCAGGCCGCGGCCCGGCTGTGCTTGACCGCCGTGCCCAGGCGCGGCAGTACCTCCCGGCTGATCACCCACCAGCAGGCCAGGCCCATCAGCAGGGTCGGCAGTCGCATCCACACGCTGGCGGTGCTCACATGCGACCACAGGGCGAGCAGGTCGTAGTACCAGCCGAACGGCGCCTCGGGCGTGCCGAACCAGCGGTAGTAGTTGGCCATGTAGCCGGCGTTCTCCGAGACGCGGGCCATGGTGAGGATGTAGCCGTCGTCGGCGGTGTTCGCGCCGACGAAGTGCCACCACACCAGCACGGCGGTGACCAGCCCGTCCAGCGGCGTCATCGACCACCAGCGCGGCGGCAGGAAACGCTTGTGCCTGCGCCCGTCGGCGCGGTCCAGCACGTGCAGCGCACCCAGGGACACCACGGTCATCGCGACGCCGATGATCATCGCGAGCAGCTTCAACAGCGTCGGCGAGGTGGAGTAGCGGGTGTCGACGGTCGCGGAGAACTCCAGGCCCGGCGGGGCAGGCCCGGACAGGTCGGTGAACACGCCGACGATCTGCGGGCGGAAGTCGTAGCCGCCGCGTTCGCCGCGCAGCGGTTCCTCGGACCGGTCCGGGTCGGCGGGGTCGGGCTGGGTCTGCAGGCCGACGAACTCGCCCGTCACCTTGTCGGCGTGCGCGGTGAACCGCAGCTCCTCGCAGGCCGGGCTGAGCACCTGGTTCAGCGGGGCACTGACCACCGGCGTGTTGCGGACGATGACGAGCACGTCGTTGTTGACCCGCTCGATGAGCAGGCCGCGGTCGACGGCGTTGGGCGCCTGCTTGGGCACCGTGGACAGCAGCACGGTGCGGCCGGGCCGGTCCAGCCCCGCCGCGGCGCTGCACGGGACGGTGATCTCCAGGTCGGTGGCGACGTAGCCGATCAGTGCGGCGTCGACGCTCTGCAGCACACCGTTCTGCGGCCAGTTCAGCTGCGCGGTGGTCTGGTTGACCGGCAGCAGCGGGGTGGCGATGGCCAGCAGGGTGCCCAGCAGTCCCGCCACGATCGCGATGAGCCGCGCCGTGCGGTGATTACGGCCCGACACATCTGTCAGCTTCGTCGACGACACGTCTGTCGACTCGGCCGGTGCCGGCTGCTGGACCACGGGGCTAGATGGTAGATGGCTTGCGGATGGCCAGCACGAACGGCCCGACGGTGGACACGTCGAAACGCGGGTCGTCGAACAGCGCGTCGTCGAGGGCGACGTGGTAGCGCCGCACGTTCGGCTGGTTGGGATAGACGTCCTCGGCCAGGCGCAGCGTGTAGGTGTCGTTGGCGCCGCGGCGCATCAGGAACACCTGCGGCGGCTCCCACGGCATGCTGTCGAGCTCCTCGATGAACTGGTCGGCGTCGGTGAGCATCGACCAGCCCTCGATGGCCCCGGCGCGCTGGTCGAACTGCGCGAGCGGGTTCGCGTAGTGCGAGGTCAGCCCCTGGAAACCGTAGTAGGGGTAGTACGACAGGAAGCTGTAGTCGGCGGTCAGCACGACGGTCTCGTTGCGCGGCCGGCCCGTCACTTCCAGGATCCGGGTGTCGACCTCGCGGTAGTACTGCTCGGCGCCGGGCGGCCTGCGGTCGGCGCGCTCGCCGTACCCGTCGGTGTCGGTGTAGGCGACCACGATGTCCGGGCGCAGCACGTCGGGGATGTCCTGGCTGAAGGTCACCGCGCCGAGCGCGCCGACGGCGGTGGCGACCGCCACCAGCTTGGGCGCGTTGACCGCCCGCACCCGGCGCGCGGCGGCGCGCGTCACGTCGATGAACCCGAACGCGCCCGCCGCGGCCAGCAGGATCGTCAGGGTTGGCTGCAGCCGGAAGGACAGCAGCGTGGTGCCCAGCAGGGTGGTCAGCATGGACAGCAGCGACCACGCGTAGACCGTCAGCACGGCCAGCGCCAGCGCACCTGCAATCTGCTCTTCGCGCGAGCGCTCATCGCCAGCTATCTGCTCTTCGCGCGAGCGCTCATCGCCAGCTCGGGTGGAACTGCGCGCGTGGATCACCAGCCAGACGGTGCCGAGCAGGCACAGCGCGCCCAGCAAGGTGAACTGCAGCATCGGGAAGGACAGCTCGGCGCCGTCCTTGGGCAGGTAGTGCTGCGCGGTGCCGGACTCGGCGGGGGTGCCGCGCGCCGCGGCCAGCAGGTACGGGCCCCAGCCGATCAGCGCGATCAGCCCGGAGATCACCGCGATGGTGAGCAGCCGCAGCAGCGGGTCCCAGTGCCTGCGCGTCACGGCCAGCAGCACGGCCATCACGGTCAACGTGAACGCGGCGTAGGCCAGCAGCAGTGTGTAGAACAGCCCGGTGATGCCGAGGAACACGCCGGTGCCGACGATCGCCGCCCAGCCGCCGCTCGGCCGGGTTCCCGGTCCGCCGGCGCGTTCCCGCGCAGTCAGTCCCGACCAGGCCAGCACGAACACCGGTGGCAGCAGCACCGCGACGATGGCCGCGTAGGGCTCGGCAGGCGAGTAGGCCAGCGCCGCAGCGGCGGTCGCGGTGGACACGATCAGCGCGTATTCGAAGCGCAGCATCGCCCCCCACAGCACCAGCGCCAGCACGATCGCGATGGTGATCGAGATGATCGACCACGGTTTGAACATCTCCCAGGCCGGGGTGTCGGTCAGCGCCGCCAGCCGGCCCCCGATCCAGAACCAGCCGGGGGGATAGAACGGCGGCAGCCCGATGTAGGTCATGTCGTGCAGTGCGGCGGTGTCGGCGAACCGGGTCAGGTATTCGGTGCGGAACTGTTGGTCGACGCTGATGCCGAACAGGTAGAGGCGGGTGGCGCCCAGCGGCATCGCCAGCGTGACCACCGAGAACGCGGCCAGGAACACCAGCGCCGCGAGGCGGGCCAGGGTCTGCCGTCCCCGGCGCCACAGCATTCCGGCGGCGAACAGCCCGACCAGGCAGCCGACCTGCCCGACGGTGGTCAGCGCGTGCAGTTGGTTCGACGAGTTGTAGGCGGGCCACTCGACGCGGGCGATCGCGTACAGGCTGACGACGCCGACCGCGACGGCGATGACCGTCGCGAGGAGCATCTGGCCGAGAGTTCGCAGCGGCACGGCCAACCGGGCCGCTGCGGTGGTGTCCCGGGTCGTTTCGCTCCTGCCCACCGGATCAGATGGGGAGCTTGCGGAAGATTGCGCGGGGGATGTGGCGCAACACCATCATCACGTAGCGGAAGACCCCGGGCGCCCAGATCAGGTCCTTGCCCTTGGCCGACGCGGTGACCGCCAGCTCGGCGACGTCTTCCTTGTCGACGGTGAACGGGGCTTCCTTGGCGCCGGTGGCCTTCCAGTGCTCCATCGTCGTGGTGGTGCGGACCTGGCCGGGCCGGATGACCAGCACGTGAACCCCGTACTCGCGCAACGCCTCTCCGAGGCCGAGGTAGAAGCCGTCGAGCCCGGCCTTGGTGGAGCCGTAGACGAAGTTGGACCGGCGGACCCGTTCGCCGGCCGCCGAGCTCATCGCGATGATGCGTCCCGAGCCCTGTGCTCGCATCTTCTCGCCCAGCAGCACACCGACCGAAACCGCTGCGGTGTAGTTGATCTCGGCGATCTGCACGGCTTTGCGCTGGTTCTGCCACAGCTCCTCGGCGTCACCGAGCAGCCCGAACGCGACGACCGCCACGTCGATGTCCTTCTCGGCGTCGCCTTCGTGCCACGCGGCGTCTATCACCTTCGGGTGGCTGTCGGTGTCGAGGGCGTCGAAGTCGATCCACTCGACGGACTTGGCGCCTGCGGCGCGCATCTGCTCGATGGCAGCGTCCTTGCGCGGATGGTTGGGCAGATCGGCGAGCACGACCCGGGCGTTGGCGTTGCGCAGGAAGCGCTCGGCGATCGCCAGCGCGATCTCGGAGGTACCGCCGAGAAGCAGGATCCCCTGCGGATTGCCGGTCGCATCGAACACCATCTAGAGCAACTCCAGTCGTCGGGCCATGTCGGAAGCGAACACCCCGTCGGGATCGACCCTGCGGCGCACGGCGATCCACTCGTCGATTCGGGGATACATGGCATGGAAGGTCTCAGCGGTGGTGCGGGAGTCCTTGGCGGTGTAGAGCCGTCCGCCGAACTCGAGCACCCGCTTGTCGAGCCCGTTGAGGAACTCGTTAAGGCCGGTGGTGATCGGGAAGTCGACGCACACGTTCCAGCCGGGAATCGGAAAGCTCAGCGGCGCTTGGTTTCCCGGGCCGAAGAGCTTGAACACATTGAGGAACGAGTAGAACCCGGAGCGCTGGATGTCGACCAGGATCGCCTTGAACTCCTCGACGGCGGAGGTGGGCACCACGAACTGGTACTGGGCGAAACCCGCCACCCCGTAGGCCCGGTTCCACTCTCCGAACATGTCGAGCGGGTGGTAGAACTGCGTCAGGTTCTGCACCTTGCCGCGGTAGGTCCCGGACTTGCGGTACCACAGCTCGCCGATCGGCATGAACGTGTACTTGTTGGCCAGGCCGTTCGGGAACACGTCGGGCAGCGTGAGCAGTTGCGGCGCATCGAATTTCAGCGGGTTCTTGCGCAGCTTCTTCGGCAGCTGGTCGAGCGTGGCCAGCGAACCGCGGGAGATCGCGGCGCGGCCCAGCTTGGGGGGCGGGCTGATCGCGTCGAACCACGCGCTGGAGTACGTGTAGTTGGCCTCGGTGCCGTCGGTGTGGAACGCGATGGTCTCGTCGAGACTGGAGGTGACGTCACCGTCGGCGATGAAGTACGCCGTCTCGGTCGGTGTCATCTCGATGGTGGCACGCAGGATGATGCCGGTCAGCCCGTTGCCGCCCACCGTGGCCCAGAACAGGTCGGCATCCGGCCCGTCGGGGGTGATGGTGCGCACCTGGCCGTCGGCGGTGAGCAGGTCCATCGAGCGCACGTGGTTGCCGAAGCTGCCGGCGCTGTGGTGGTTCTTGCCGTGGATGTCGCAGGCGATGGCGCCGCCGATGGTGACCTGCCGGGTGCCGGGCAGCACCGGGACCCACAGACCGAGTGGCAGCGCCGCGCGCATCAGCTGGTCGAGGTTGACCCCGGCGTCGACGTCGACGAGCGCGTCGTCGGCCTGGATCGAGTGGATGCGGTTGAGGGCGTGCATGTCGATGACGAGCCCGCCGCCGTTCTGGGCGTTGTCGCCGTAGGAGCGGCCCAGCCCGCGGGCGAGCACTCCCCGTCCGGGGTGCTCGGCGGTCTGCCGCACCGCCTCGGCGATCACCTCGGGGTCGGGCGTCGACAACACCCGGGCCACCGACGGTGCGGTGCGGCCCCAGCCGGTCAACGGCTTGAGAGTGGTCGAGAAATCCGTGCTCAGCATCGCCACAGAGGGTACCGCGACGGCCGCGGTCGTCGGTGCGGCGTGAGTGCTTTTCCGGTCGCCGCGTTCACGCGACCCGGAAGATCACCACTCGCTGGACGATGAAGTTGATGATCGTCGCGGTGCCCTGCGCGATCACGAATGCCACCGGCACCCGCCAGGGCTGGTCCTCGAACTCCATGTAGAACGCGTAATTGATGCCCACCTGCACGGCGTAGGTCAACGCGTACAGCGCGCAGACCGCGACGAACCTGGCCCTGCTGGGCGGGGCCTGGAACGTCCATCGCCGGTTGATCAGGTACGCGGTGGTGGTGCCGGCGACGAAGCTGAGAGTCTTGGCGAGGTTGACGTGCAGCCCGGCCGCCAGCAGCGCGACGTACAGGCCGAAGTCCACCACCGCGGCCAGCCCGCCGGTCACCAGGAACCGCCAGATCTGTGTCTTGAGGCTCAGCTGCGGTGACATGGGGGGCTCGGCCACCCGGGCAGCTTACGGTCCCTGCCCGCCGAAATCGCATTCCACGCGGTCCGCACGCGCGGTTTCCCGCACTGGACGCAATCTCGGCGCCAGGTACCGCTAGAGACCGCTCGCCCGCAGTACGTCGCACAGCGCCGCGATCGCGGCCGGAAAGGCGTGTTCGGCCGGTGCCGCGAAGCCGACCACCAGCCCGTCGCGCGCGCCGGTGTCGGGGCCGGCCAGCGGATGGCGCATCAGCGACAGCCCGGTCAGCGCGATTCCGGCCTCGCCGACCCGGCGTAGGACTTCCGGTTCGGCGCCGTCGGGCAGTGTGACGAGCAGGTTCACCCCGGCGGCGAGGCCGGCGATGCCGACGTCGAACGGCGCCAGTGCCGAGACCAGCACGTCACGCCGCCGCCGGTATCTCATCCGCATGCGACGGATGTGCCGGTCGTAGGAGCCGCTGTCGATGAAGTCCGCCAGGGTGAGTTGGCTGATCGCGTCGACGTAGTACTGCTGACCACCGGCGGCCGCCACCACCGCGTCGACGAGGTTGTCCGGCAACACCATCCAGCCCAGCCGAAGAGCCTGGGACAGGCTCTTGCTCGTCGAGCCCAGATAGACGACGCGGTCCGGCCGCAGGGCCTGCAGCGCGCCGACCGGCTGCCGGTCGTAACGGAACTCACCGTCGTAGTCGTCGTCGAGGACGAATCCACCTGTGCGCGTGGCCCACTCGACGACGGCGGTGCGCCGCGAGGGGTGCAGCGACATGCCGAGCGGATTGTGGTGGGCCGGCGTCAGCAGCACCGAGGACACGTCGAGGGCGTCGAGATCGCCGACGACGGCGCCCTTCTCGTCGACGCTCACGGGCACCGTCGGCACGCCGGCGGCCTCGAGCGCGTCGCGGAACAGGTGCAGCCCGTAGCCCTCCACCGCGATCGGTCCGCCCAGCACCCGTGCCAGCAATTCGACGCCGTGGCGGACTCCGGCGCAGATCACGACGGACTCCGGGGAGGTCCGCACCCCGCGCACCCGAGCCAGGTAATCAGCCAGCGCTGAACGCAATTCGGGCCGACCGCGTGGGTCTCCCATGCGCAGCGCCTCGGTGGGGGCGCCGGTCAGCGCCCGGCGTGTGCTGGCCAGCCACTGACTGCGGGGGAACTCCGCGACGTCGGGTGAACCCGGCATCAGGTTGTGGGTGGCGGTGACGCTCATGCCGCGGGGGAGGGGCGGCGCGATGACGTCGGCGGTGTGGTCGACGACCCAGGTCCCCGCGCCCTGGCGCGAGGCCAGCCAGCCCTCGCCGACCAGTTCGGCGTACGCGTCGGCGACGGTGTTGCGGGCCAGCCCCAGGTCGGTGGCCAGGGTCCGCGACGGCGGCAGCTTGGTGCCGGCGGCCAGTCGGCCCGAGCGCGCCGCGTCGCGCAACGCAGCGATCAGCGCGTCTTTGGTGCCGCGCGCGCCCGGCACAAGCGCCGCACGCAGATCCAGATGCAGATCCCGCGCACCCGGATTGGCCCATGATGTCACCACTGAATTGAACCATCTTCGCGGTCCATTCGGGTCTAGCGTCGAGCCCATGACACAGACACTGACCACCCGGAACCGCCTCCTCCTGCACAAGAGCTCGCCGGAGCTCTACGACGCGATGATGACGCTGTCCTCGGCTGCGGCCAAAGACGTCGACCCTGCGCTCGGCGAGTTGATCAAGATCCGCGCCTCGCAGCTCAACCGGTGCGCGTTCTGCCTCGACATGCACACCCGCGACGCCCGCAAGCACGGCGTCAGCGAGCAGAAGGTCGACGTGCTCGCCGCGTGGGCCGAGGCCGGCGAGCTGTTCGACGAACGAGAGCGGGCCGCTCTGGCCCTGACCGAGGCCGTCACCGAACTCGGCGGGCACGGCGTCCCCGACGCGGTGTACGACGAGGCGGCGCGGGTGTTCTCCGAACGTGAACTCGGACAGGTCATCGCGATGGCCGTGACGATCAACGCGTGGAACCGCATCAACGTCGCCGTGCGCACGCCCGTCCCGCGCCGCCGCTGAACCACCCGCCCCGATGGTCTGGTTCCGGCCAACCGGCGAACAAATTCTGCCAGTGGAATTAATCCTCTGACCAGCCGGTTCAACAGTTCAGATCATCAAGATCACCACCACCAGTCGAGACCGCGTGACACGCTCCACGGCTCCGACCCGACCGGGAAGGGCATCACCATGAAGAACCTCACCATCGCCACCGCTTTCGCCGCCGGCCTGGGCGCCGCAGTCCTCGGGCTGGCCGCTCCCACCGCTGCCGCCCCGACCGGAGGCAACGCCGACGCGGTCATCAGCCAGCTGGAGGCCCAGGGCCACCGGGTGGTCGTGAACCGGCTGTCGGACGCGGCGCTGAGCCAGGCCAGCGTGGTCGGGATCAACAAGGGCGGCGACATCCGCGGCACGGTCCGGGACTTCCGTTACGACCGGACCTACCAGAACAGCAAGACCGGCGCGAGCATCTACTACGTCGACGTCAAGTAACCCCTGCCGCCCCGCTCGCCGAAATCGCATTCCACGCGGTCCGCACACGCACTTTCGCGGACCAGATGCAATCTCGGCGATGCGGGGCGGAAGTGTCTTTGGACCCTAGGAGACTCGGCCCGCCGCGACCACGATCAAAATCATGGACGCGACAACCACATCGGACGCACCGGTCACCGAGCTCACCGACACCGAGAGCTGGGAGCGGCTCGGCAGCGTGTCCCTGGGCCGGCTGGTGACGACGGTGAACGGCTGGACCGAGATCTTCCCCGTCAACTTCGTCGTGCAGAACAACACGGTGCTGTTCCGCACCGCGGAGGGGACGAAATTGCTGACCGCGGCACTCAACGAGTACGTGGTGTTCGAGGCCGACGAGCACAACGTCGCCGAGGGCTGGAGCGTGATCGTCCGCGGCAAGGCGCGTCTGCTGGCGACCTCCAACGAGATTGCCGAGGCGCGGCGCGCCGGGCTCTACCCGTGGATCGCTACTCAGAAAGAGCGATTCGTGCGCATCACACCGCAATCGGTGACGGGCCGGCGCTTCGTGTTCGGGCCCGAACCCGAGGTCACCGGATTGTCCAGCTGACCGTCACACCCAATACGGCACGCGGGCGCGGTACTGGCGCATCGCCAGCGCCGCGAAGCCCCAGCCGACGACGGTGAGCACCAGCACCACCACCCAGTGCCGCAGTTCCTGCTCGGCGCCCAGCAGCGGTGCACGCACGATGTCGAGATAGTGCAGCAGCGGATTGAGTTCGACGATCTTGGCCCAGCCGCCCGCGCCTTGGGCCTGCAGCGTGGACTCGTTCCAGATGATCGGCGTCATGAAGAACAGCAGCTGCACCAGGCTGCCCAGCAGCGGGCTGATGTCGCGGTAGCGGGTGGCCAGAATGCCGAAACACAGTGCCACCCAGACACAGTTGAGCGCGAGCAGCAGTAGCGCCGGGATCACGGACAGGTCCGCCCACGACCACGGCTTCGGATAGATGATCGCGATGATGACGAAGATGATGATGTTGTGCGCGAACAGCAGCATCTGCCGCCACACCAGCCGGTAGACGTGCACCGACAACGGGGTCGGCAGTTGTTTGATCAGGCCCTCGTTGGCCACGAAGACGTCCGCGCCCTCCAAGATGGAAGCGTTGATCAGGTTCCACACGATCAGGCCGAGCGTGACGTACGGGAGATGTTCGGACAGTTCGAGTTTGAACAGCATCGAGTACAGCCCGCCCATGGCCACCGCGGTGGTGCCGGTGGCGATGGTGATCCAGAACGGGCCGAGCACCGAACGCCGGTAGCGCTGCTTGATGTCCTGCCAGCCCAGGTGTAGCCACAGTTCGCGCTTGCTGAAGCCGGCGACCAGGTCGCCCCACGCCCGGCCGAACGTCCGGGACCGCGCGGCGGCATCCATGATCGTCATCGTCGTCTTTCCATCCCGTCACTTCCCTCGCCACGGAAGAACTTCTCGCGGCGTCCCAACTGCTGCAGGCGGATCCAGTCGCGGAACCCGGCCGGGTCGCGCCGGGACACCAGGAAGTACCAGCCGAAGCGGACCAGTTCCTGGGGCAGCAGCTTGCGCAACCCGGGTTGGGACAGTACGTACCCGCGGTTGCGGTAGGTGTAGTACCGCTTGGTCTCGTTGTCGGGGTACTGGGTATGCATGCGGCCCCCGAGGATCGGCTTGAATTCCTCTGTGCCGCAGGGGTGTAAATAGCTGGCCTGTAGGCAGGTGCCGAAGGGCAGTCCGGAGCGCACCAGCCTGCGGTGCAGTTCCACCTCGTCGCCGCGGATGAACAGCCGCAGATCGGGCACGCCGACGGCCTCCACCGTCGAGGCGCGGAACAGCGCGCCGTTGAACAGCGACGCGATACCGGGCAGCAGACCGTCGTCACCGTCGACCCGCAGCTCGCTGACCAGTCGGCGCCACTTCAGGCCGCGCCGCAGCGGGAACGCCAGCCGACCGGGGTCGTCGAGGTTGCACACCATCGGCGAAACCTCCGCCAGCCCGTGCTGCTCGGCGCACGCCAGCAGGGTGGCCAGCACCTCGGTGTCCTGCGGGCGGCCGTCGTCGTCGGCCAGCCAGAGCCAGTCCGCGCCGAGGCTCAGCGCGTGCAGCATGCCCAGCGCGAAACCGCCCGCTCCGCCGAGGTTGCGCCGCGAGCCCAGGTAGGTGGTCGGAACAGGTTGTCCGACAACGAGATCACGGACATGGTCGTCGTCGTCGTTGTCGACGACGATCAGATGGTCGGGCCGCCTGCTCTGCGCGCAGACCGCGTCCAGCGACTTGGCCAACTCGTCGGGGCGGCGGTGGGTGACGACGACCGCGACGACGAGCGCGTCGCCGCCGGTCCGGCCGTCGCGCGCGCGCTCAACGCTCATGCGTGTGTGCCGTCTCCTCGAGTACCTCGCGCACGTGCCGCGCGGCGTCCTCACCCTCGTAGGCGCGGACGACGTCCTCGATGCCGCCCTCCATCCTGATGGTGCCGTGGTCGATCCACATCGCGGTGTTGCACAGCCGGGCCAGGAATTCGTTGGAGTGGCTGGCGAACACCAGGATCCCGGAGCGTTCGACAAGGTCGGCCAGCCGCGACTGCGCCTTCTTGAGGAACTCGGCGTCGACCGCGCCGATGCCCTCGTCGAGCAATAGGATCTCGGGGTCGATGCTGGTCACCACACCCATGGCCAGCCGCACCCGCATGCCCGTCGAGTACGTGCGCAGCGGCATGTTCAGGTAGTCGCCCAATTCGGTGAACTCGGCGATCTCGTCGACCTTGCTCATCATCTGTTTACGGGTCTGGCCGAGGAACAGCCCACGGATGATGATGTTCTCGAACCCGGAGATCTCCGGGTCCATCCCGACGCCCAGGTCGAACACCGGGGCCACCCGGCCCCGCACCGTGGCCACACCCCGGGTGGGTTCGTAGATGCCCGACAGCAGGCGCAGCAGCGTGGACTTGCCGGCGCCGTTGTGACCGACCAGGCCGACCCGGTCGCCCATCTTCAGCGTCATCGTGATGTCGCGCAGTGCCTCGATGACGACGACGTTGGAATCGTTGCGTCCGATCGCGCCGCCGGCCTTGCCGAGGAACGCCTTCTTCAGGGAGCGGGTCTTGGCGTCGAAGATGGGGAACTCGACCCACGCGTTGCGGGTCTCGATGCAGGGCTCCACCGAGGATGGAATCGTCACGCGAATCTCACAGGTACTGACCGGTGCCCTGTCCCGCCCCGCCGCGGTGGCCGGGGACGACCACGCCCGGCGGCAGAGCGCCCTGGCGCATCTGCTCCAGCTGCTGACGAGCGGCCATCTGCTGGGCGAACAGCGCGGTCTGGATCCCGTGGAACAGCCCTTCCAGCCAGCCGACCAGCTGGGCCTGGGCGATGCGCAGTTCGGCATCGGACGGCACGGCGTCCTCGGTGAAGGGCAGGGTCAGCCGCTCCAGTTCGTCGCGGAGCTCGGGGGCCAACCCCTGCTCGAGCTCATGGATGCTGGTGCGGTGGACGTCGCGCAGCCGTTCCCGGCTGGCGTCATCCAGCGGGGCCGCGCGCACCTCCTCCAGCAGCTGCTTGATCATCGTGCCGATCCGCATCACCTTGGCGGGCTGCTCGACGAGGTCGCTCAACGACTTGCCGTCGGAGCGCTCCGCGCCCCCGTCGCTTTCGCCGACGATCTCGATGTTGTCGTCGTCGCTATTGATAGCCATGTCCCTAAGAGTGCCCCAGCTTTTCTCGGTTGACGCGGTCGGGTTCCGCGTCGTCGGTGGGCGCGGGCCCCAGTGTCGTTGTAGATCTTCTCCCACGCGCCGGAATTGTCCAGCGGGGGTCTGCCCCCGGCCCGGCGGCCGAACGCGACCGCGCGAAGGCGGGTTCGTCGCCGCATCACCCCTGGCAAATGCTCACATCCAAGGTAGTAAACGTTCACAGATGTGGCCGTCGGTCGCCAGCAACAGCACAGCTGGTAGCGCTCCTTGCTTGTCGTGGGCTCGACTAGTATGGCTCCGCAGATGGCTTGCGACAGTGTGGACGTGGGCGGTAACAGCGAGGTCGGGCAGACGCGGGGACGCCAAAATTTCGGCGGAACGGCGAAGTTCCAAGGCGCACTAAGGTGGTCTGGCATGGCATACGACGTCGCCCGGGTGCGCGGACTGCACCCCTCTCTGGGCGATGGATGGGTGCATATGGACGCCCAGAACGGCATGCTGCAGCCCGACTCGGTGGGCCGAGCGGTCTCGACGGCGTTCCGCGGTTCCATGCCCACCACGTCCAGCGCGCATCCCGCCGCGCGGCGCAGCGCGGCCGTGCTGGCCGCCGCCCGCCAGGCTGTGGCAGACCTCGTCAACGCGGATCCGGCCGGCGTCGTACTCGGCGCCGACCGCGCGGTCCTGCTGACCTCACTGGCCGATGCCGCGTCGGCCCGCGTCGGGCTGGGCTACGAGCTGGTGGTCAGCCGCCTCGACGACGAGGCCAACGTCGCGCCGTGGCTTCGTGCGGCCAACCGGTTCGGCGCCAAGGTGAAGTGGGCCGAGGTCGACATCGAAACCGGCGAGCTGCCCACCTGGCAGTGGGAGGCCCTGGTGACCCGGCCGACCCGGCTGGTGGCGATCACCTCGGCGTCCTCGACGCTGGGCACGGTCACCGAACTGCGCGAGGTCGCCAAGCTGGTGCACGAGGTCGGCGGTCTGTTGATCGTGGACCACTCCGCGGCCGCCCCCTACCGCTTGTTCGACTTCGACGAGACCGACGCCGACGTGGTGGCGGTCAACGCGCTGGCCTGGGGAGGTCCGCCGATCGGGGCGCTGGTGTTCCGCGACCCGTCGGTCATCGACGCGTTCGGATCGGTGTCATTGGACCCTCACGCGTCGGGTGCGGCCCGCCTGGAGCTCGGGTCCCACCAGTTCGGGATGCTCGCCGGAGTAGTGGCCAGCATCGAATATCTGGCCTCGCTGGAGGATTCGGCGCAGGGCTCGCGGCGTGAGCGGCTGTCGGTGTCGATGCGGTCGGTTGCGGCGCACATGAGCGCGCTGTTCGACTATCTGCTCACATCGCTGAGGTCGCTGCCGACGGTCACCGTGCTGGGCAGTCCCGAGGAGCGGATCCCGGTGCTCAGCTTCGTCCTCGACAGCGTGCCCGCCGAGCGGGTGGTGCAGAGGCTGGCCGACAACGGCATCCTCGCGATCGCGAACGCGAGCTCGCGGGTCCTCGACCTGATCGGCGTCGACGACATCGGCGGTGCGGTCACCATCGGGCTGGCGCACTACAACACCGCCGCGGAGATCGATCAGCTGGTGCGAGCGCTGGCTTCGCTGGGCTGACCCGGCTACACGTCCGCCCGTAGCAGCACCTTGCCGGAGATATCGCCGGATTCCAGGAGCTCGTGGGCGGCCTGCGCCTCGGCGATGGGGAATTCGGCGCCGATGACCGGCCGGACCACACCCTCGGCGACCATCGGCCACACCTGGGCGGTGACCTCGGCGACGATGTCGGCTTTGGAGCCGCGGCCCTCGACCGGCCGGGCCCGCAGTGCGGTCGCTGTCACGCTTCCGCGCTTGGCCAGCAGCTTGCCGATATTGAGCTCGCCTTTGGCGCCGCCCTGCATGCCGATGATCACCACGCGTCCGTCGGGGGCCAGCGCGTCGATGTTCCGGTCGAGGTACTTCGCGCCGATGATGTCGAGGATCACGTCGGCGCCCCCGGCCTGGCGGACGATCTCGACGAAGTCGTCGTTGTGGTAGTCGATCGTGATGTCCGCGCCGAGCTCTGCGCACAGGTCGAGTTTGTTCGCCGACCCGGCGGTCACCGCCACCCGGCAGTTCAACGCTTTGGCCACTTGGATCGCGTGGGTGCCGATGCCGCTCGCGCCGCCGTGGATCAGCAGGAGTTCGGGCGCGGCCAGGCCGGTCATCACCACGTTCGACCAGACGGTGCAGGCGACCTCGGGCAGAGCGGCCGCGTGAGGTAGCGGAACCCCGTGGGGTATCGGCATCACCTGTGCTGCGGGGACGGCGACGTACTCGGCGTAGCCGCCGCCGGCCAGCAAAGCGCAAACCGTTTCCCCAGGCGACCATTGCGCAACCCCGTCGCCCACTGCGGCGATGGTGCCGGACACCTCGAGCCCGATGATCTCGCTCGCTCCGGGAGGCGGCGGGTACTTACCGGCCGCCTGTAGGAGGTCGGCGCGATTGACGCCGGCGGCAACTACTTCGATGAGAACTTCACCGGGACCAGGGTGGACGTCTGGCACGGACTGCCAGGTCAGCTTGTGCGAGGAGGCATCCGCCACGATGGCTTGCATTCAAATAAGCCTACTACGCTGGGAAAACCCCGGTAAATTTCTTCACCGGCAACGCGCTGGGCGACATAGTATGTGCGTATGGAGGGGATTATTGGGGGACGCACGGCAAGCGACACGCCGGGGCTCGACATAGCTGAGCAAAGAGCGTGGCAGAACTTTCTGGATGCTGCGCTGCGAATGTACGCAACGATGAACCGCTCGCTGAACGATCAACACGGGCTGACGCTGAACGATGTCCGTTTGCTCGACATGTTGGCGAAGTCGCCGACGGGGGCGGCGCGGATGGGTGACGTCGCCGAGGCGCTGATGTCGTTGCCCAGTCGGGTGACGCGGCAGATCCACCGGCTGGAAGTCCAGGGGCTCGTCAGCCGCGGAGCCAGTCCGGACGACGGGCGCGGGGTGCTCGCGAGCATCACACCCGAAGGCCGGGAGTCGTTGTCGGGTGCGATGAAGACCTACGGCGCCGCGGTGCGTATGCACTTCCTGGATCGGCTGAGCCGACCGCAGGTCACGGCGATGGGGGAGAATTGCCGGCGGATCAGCGCGGGGCTCAAGACCGGCGGACCGTCCGCCAAGATCGGCCGCGTCTAGACTGTCCCGCGGTGGCGTGGCAGAGCGGCCTAATGCACTCGCCTTGAAAGCGAGAGTCGGCTAACACCGACCGGGGGTTCAAATCCCTCCGCCACCGCTCTGGGGCGGGCCGGGTTCGCTGATTGGCGAGACACACCCCCGGCGACCCGCGAATATCTTTGCCATGGCAACAGTGGGTGCCGGGGCTGCCTCGGCGCGGGAGCTTCGGCAGGTCGCGACGGCGAGTTACGTCGGTTCGGCGATCGAGTTCTACGACTTCTTCATCTACGGCACCGCTGCCGCGCTGGTGTTCCCGACGGTGTTCTTCCCCGATCTGGGCCATGTGATGGCCACGACGGCGTCGCTGGGCGCATTCGCGGCCGCGTTCCTGGCCCGGCCCGTCGGTGCGGCGGTGTTCGGGCACTTCGGTGACCGCATCAGCCGCAAGCAGACCCTGGTCGTCACGCTGCTGCTGATGGGCGCCGCCACGGTCGGGGTCGGGCTGATCCCGAGCACGGCCAGCATCGGTATCGCCGCGCCGCTGCTGCTGATCACGTTGCGCCTGGTGCAGGGCTTCGCGGTGGGCGGCGAGTGGGCCGGCGCGGTGCTGATGACCGCCGAACACGCCCCCGAGGGGCGCCGCGGCTTCTACGGCATGTTCACCCAGCTGGGGCTCGGGACGGCGCTGGTGCTGTCCAATCTGGTGTTCCTGGTCGTGCACCTGGGGTTCGGCGAGGCCAACGAGGCGTTCCTGCAGTGGGGCTGGCGGATCCCGTTCCTCCTCAGCGCAGTGCTGATCGGCACGGCGCTGTTCATCCGGCTACGGGTCAAGGACTCGCCGGCACTGGCCGCGCCGGAGACGCACGACGGCGCACCGCTGGCCGAGCTGATCCGCAAGCAGGGCCGTCAGGTGCTGCTGGCCGGAGGTGCGGCGATCTGCGCGCCGATGCTGGTGTTCCAGGCCGGACGTTCTTCACCCATTTCGCCGCCGAGCACATGGACTATTCGACCAACCTGGTGCTGCTGGTCAACGTGATCGGCGGGCTGTGCGCGGTCGGCTGCGCTGCCGCGTCGGCGATGCTGTCCGACGTGCACGGTCGGCGCCGGGTGACTGCCTGCGGCTACGCGCTGGCGGTGCCATGGGCGTTCGCGGTCTTCCCACTCATCGAGTCGATGAACCACGTGGTGTTCGGCGTGGCCATCGTGGTCACCTATGCACTGATCGGCGTCTGCATGGGGCCGCTGGCGGCGTTCCTGCCGGAGATCTTCGCCGCCCGGTACCGCTACACCGGGGCCGCGCTGTCCCACACCCTCGGCGGCGTGCTCGGCGGGGCGCTGCCGCCGGTGATCTCACCGATGCTGATGGCGTCCCACGGTGGTGGCGCCATCGCGCTGATGATGGGCGGGCTCGCGCTGGTCAGCTTCTGCTGCGTACTCGCGCTGCCCGAAACCGCGCCTACTCGCCGGTGAAGTTCGGCGGCCGCTTCTCGAACATCGCCGTGATGCCCTCGGAGAGATCCTTCGACGGCAGGAACGCGGAGTTCCACGCCGCGACGTAGCGCAGGCTCGCTGACACCTGGGCGGTGCGCTGCTCGTCGAGCACGTCCTTGACGCCGTGCACGGTGTGCGGCGGGTTGGCGGCGATCTCGGCCGCGGTGGCGCGGGCGGCGGCCAACGACGCGTCGGCGTCCGGGTAGACGTCGTTGACGAGGCCGATCTTCTCGGCGCGCGCAGCATCGATGTCCTTGCCCGTCAAGGCCAGTTCGCGCAGGTGGCCGTCGGTCAGGATGTAGGGCAGCCGGGCCAGGGATCCGACGTCGGCGACGATCGCGAGCTTGACCTCGCGCACCGAGAACTTCGCGTCGCTGCTGGCGTACCGGATGTCGACGGCGGAGATCAGGTCGACGCCGCCGCCGATGCACCAGCCGTGCACGGACGCGATCGTCGGGGTGCGGCAGTCGGCGACCGCGGTGATCGCGTGCTGCATGGCCTTGAGGCGGGCGTGGAAGTCGGCGCGCGGCTTGGACGACGAACCGCCGGCCATCATCGAGCCGAGGGTCTCACCCATCGCCGCCAGATCCAGGCCGTAGCTGAAGTTGCGGCCCGAACCGGTGAGCACGATGGCCCGGACGTCCGGGTCGGCGTCGAGCTCGGTGAACACCACCGGCAGCTCGGCCCAGAACGCCGGTCCCATCGCGTTGCCCTTGCCGGGACCGATCAGCGTCACCTGCGCGATGTGATCGGCGATGTCGACGGTCACCGATTCGAAGGAGTTACCCATGGGTAACAGGTTAGCCGCCGCCCAGTAGCACGTCGGCGACGACCGCGCGGGGCAGGAACTGGCAGGCCGCGTCGGCCAGGATCTGGCCGACGAACTCTCCGTCGGGGCCGAGCGGATTGCCCTCCTGGGACAGGATTTCGCGCACCACGGCCACCCGGGTGGGCTCGTCGAGGTCGCTGAACTCCTCGCACGTCATCGTCAGCGCATTGGCCGGGGCCGGACCTCGGGCACGTTGGTGCTGCGGGTGGGCAGCGGCAGGTTCGGGATCTGGATGTCAGGGATGCCCGGCGAGCGGCTGGTGGTCGTCGGTGACGACAGCGGCGGCCCCGGCTGGGTGGTCTGCGCGACGACACCCTCGGTCGTGCGCTGACACCCCGTGGTCAGGCCGAGGACGACGCCCAGTCCGACGATCGCCGCGGCCGTGAACCGCACGTGCGTATTCATCCTGGCCACGATATGCGGCTAGTTGCGTTCGAGGTAGAAGTACAGGTGGCGGGGCGTGCCGGAGCGGGTGTCCAGGGCGCCTTTGCCGTTCATGATGCCGATCACGGCGTTGTCGTCGACGGCCTTGAAATGGTCGTGCACGGGGCGTCCGTCGTAGACCATGGACGCGACGAGCTCGCCGCGGAACTCTTCCATCCACAGGCTGGCCTCGCCGTTCATCGCCTCGGTGTTCGAGAACTTGTTGCCTGCCGCATCGAGGCAGACCAGCGGTTTCGCGTCGGTGGCCGAGTGAAAGGTCTTGCCGAACCAGTTCAGCTTCTGCATGAAGCCGTTGGCCCTGTGCCCGGTGTCGAACTCGCCGCCCTGCCATTCGCCGATCATGAAGTCGACGGTGGCCGGGGTGAGGGTGGCCCAGAACTCGTCGAGTTCTGCGTCGTCGAGGCGGCCGACGCGGTTCTTGAGCTCGTCGAACGTCGCGCGGGCGTCTGCGCTCATCGCGGGCCGTCCCAGTTGCGGGCGAAGTCGAGGAAGGCGTCGTTCTCGTGGGGTGCGGCGACGGTCACCCGGACGCCGTCCTCCCCGTAGGGGCGCACGATCACGCGGCTGTTGGCGGCGTCTGCGGCGAACAGCTGGGCGCGGCCGACCAGGGGCAGCCACACGAAGTTCGCCTGCGAGGGTGGCAGCTGATAGCCGGCTTCCCGCAGTGCGGCGCTGACGCGGCGGCGCTCGGCGACGACGGCGTCGGTGCGTGCCAGCAGCTCGTCGGCGGCGTCCAGGCATGCGATCGCGGCGGCTTGCGACACCGTGGTGGCGGTGAACGGCACGTACACCTTAGACAGCGCGGAGACGATGTCCGGGTCGGCGACGGCGTAGCCGACCCGCAGCCCGGCCAGGCCATAGGCCTTCGAAAAGGTGCGCAGCACAACGACATTGCTGTGCGCGCGGACCAGCTCGAAACTGTCGGGGACCATGTCGTCGCGGACGTACTCGATGTAGGCCTCGTCCAGCACGACCATGATGTGCGGCGGCACCGCCGCGACGAACCGGGCCAGCGCCTCGGGGTCGACGACTGTGCTGGTCGGGTTGTTCGGGTTGCACACGAAGATGAGCCGGGTGCGATCGGTGATTGCGGCCAGCATCGCGTCGAGGTCGAAGGTGTGGTCGGTCAGCGGGACCTGGACCGGCGTCGCGCCGGCGGTGCGGACCTGCAGCGGGTAGATCTCGAAGCTGCGCCAGCCGTACAGCACCTCGTCGCCGACCGTGGAGGTGATCTGGATCAACTGCTGGCACAGGCTGACCGAGCCGCAACCGACGGAGATGTTCTCCGGCGCGAAGCCGACGAACTTGGCCAGACGCTCCCTGAGCTCGACGTACCCGTTGTCCGGGTAGCGGTTGATGCCGTCGATCGCGTGCTCGATCGCGGCCCGCACGCTGGGCAGCGGGCCGTGGACGGTTTCGTTGCTGGCGATCTTGATGGCGCCGGGCACCGTCCTGCCCGGCGCATAGGCGGGAAGGTCGGCGAGTTCGGGGCGAAGACGGACGGACACTGCCACAGTTTAGTGCCCCTCCAGAGCTGCTTTGCTTCCCGCCGCGAGGCCTGTGTACTCTGTCGCAGCGGCGGTAAACGTCGGGAGGCGTGCCAGAGCGGCCGAATGGGACTCACTGCTAATGAGTTGTCCGCCTTAAAGCGGACCGGAGGTTCAAATCCTCTCGCCTCCGCGCAGGATGGCCGGCTCGCCGGCGTGCAGGACCGTCGGCTTGCCGACACACAACTGAAGATGTACGACCACGCGCCCGTAGCTCAACGGATAGAGCATCTGACTACGGATCAGAAGGTTAGGGGTTCGAATCCCTTCGGGCGCACTCTCTTTTCGCCGAATGTGGGGCTTGTGTACGGATGTCCCCGGTTTCGGGTACATAAGGCCCACACTCGCGCTCTAAGGTCGAGACCGTGCGCCTCCTGTTGATCGCCGACACGCACCTGCCCAAGCGTGCAAAGGACCTCCCCGGCGAAGTCTGGGACGCCGTCGACGCCGCCGACGTGGTGATCCACGCGGGTGACTGGGTGGAGCCCGATCTTCTCGACCAGCTCGAAACGCGCGCCAAGCGCGTAGTGGCCTGCTGGGGCAACAACGACGGGCCCGAGCTGCGTCGTCGGCTGCCCGAACGTGCCGACGTGGTCCTGGAGGGTGTCAGGTTCACCGTCACCCATGAGACGGGCGCGTCCTCCGGTCGTGACGCCCGGATGGCCAAGTTGTACCCGGACACCGATGTGCTGGTCTTCGGGCACAGCCACATCCCGTGGGACGCCACCGCCGACACCGGGCTGCGGCTGCTCAACCCGGGATCGCCGACCGACCGGCGCCGCCAGCCGTACTGCACGTACATGACCGCGACCGTGCAGGACGGGCAGTTGCGGGACGTCGAGCTGCACCGGCTGGAACGGCGATGAGCGCTCGCGCGAAGAGCAGACGGCGCCGTGCGTGAGCGCCCCGCGACCGTCGACGACGTCCACGAGATCGCGTCGTCGATGCCGCACGTCACCCGCGTCGAAGGCCCCAAGGCGGGCAATCCGGTGTATCAGGTCGGCGGAAAGTCGTTCGTGTACTTCCGGACTCCGCGCCCCGACGCGTTCGACCCCGACACCGGGCAGCGCTACCCGGACGTGATCATGATCTGGGTGGAGTCCGAGGACGACAAGCTGGCCCTGACCCAGGACCCCGATTCGCCGTTCTTCACCACGGACCATTTCGACGGACACCTGTCGGTGCTGGTGCGCGCCTGCCGGCTCGGCGAGATCAGCGTGACCGAACTGCGGGAGTTGATCCAGGACGCGTGGCTGTCGCGGGCCTCGAAGCGCCGCGCCGAGAGGTGGCTCGCCGAGCAGGGTTGACCGGCTCCCGGTTTTTGCGACAGCCATCCCAGCAAACTGCGACCTTTCGCAATCCGGCTAGTTATAGCTCGCCTTTGCAAACATTCGCATGACGGCAGCGACAGCAATAGGAGAAGCTGCGGCAACAGATTGGCAACGCGTTAGCTGCGGGATCGGCATTCTGGCGGTCCCTCTCTGTCCGTTTGTACTGGGCATATGAATAGCCAGCCCAGGTGGCGGTTTTGCAGTGTGAGTGCGGAGCGAACACTTCAGCGTTCGATTGAAATTTGCGTACGCGTCAAGAAGATGTGCAATGCTTTGCGTCGAATTGGGGCGGACAAGGGAGCAAAGCAAATGTCGGAGAACGGGCGTCACCGGAAATCTCGTCGCTCTCGGCGAGGCCGCAGGACGCACCGGGCGCCCGAATCGATGGCGCACTGGCTCGGGGCAGGAGCTGTCGCCGCCGGCATGGGCGCTGCGATGGCGATGGGTGCCGGTGAGGCGTCGGCAGACACCGACACCGGTGCGACGTCGTCGGCCAGTTCGACCAGCGACGCCTCCTCTGCCGACAACGGTTCACGCTCGGCGTCGAGCGGTAGCTCCAGCCTGGGCGACGGCAAAGCTGTCGTGGCGACGCGTACGCGCGTCGAAGCATCCGAGGACGCCGACGAGACCGCATCGGTGAAGGACGCGGACGAAAGTCGACATGAGCGGATCGAAATAGCAGACGACGACGCGGCCGCGGTGGTCGACGATGTGGATTGGGACCTCGGTAGCGGTGTGGTCGACGCCAAGCCGGATCCCGTGACCGTGATCGACATCCTCCCGGATGAGTCGGTCGTGATCACGGATCCCGGGGATAAGGAGGTGGTGATCACGGATCCCGGGGACAAGGACGTGGTCATCGTCGCCCCCGAAATGCCTGACACTCCGGTGATCGAGGTGCCGGTGATCGAGGTGCCAGTGGATGAGACTCCGGTGGTTGAGGTGCCGGTGGATGAGCCGCCGGTCGTCAAGGAGCCGGTGGATGACAGTCCGGTGGTCGAGGTGCCGGTGGATGAGACTCCGGTGATTGAGGTGCCGGTGGATGAGCCGCCGGTCGTCAAGGAACCGGTGGATAACACTCCGGTGGTCGAGGTGCCGGTGGATGACACTCCGGTGGTCGAGGTGCCGGTGGATGACACTCCGGTGGTTGAGGTGCCGGTGGATGAGCCGCCGGTCGTCAAGGAACCGGTGGATGACACTCCGGTGGTCGAGGTGCCGGTGGATGACACTCCGGTGGTCGAGGTGCCGGTGGATGAGCCGCCGGTGACCGGTTCGCCGCAGTACCCCGACGCGGTGACCGCTCCGGTGACATGGCGGTCGATGGTCAGCGACGTTCTGCGGTGGGTCGGTCTGCCGGTGCTCTCGGAATCGTCGTGGATCCCGGCCGTGGTCGTGCCGTGGCCGCTGAACCAGCTCTGGATGGGGTTGCGGCGCATCGAGTATCACTTGTTCAATCATCGGCCGCAGGCTCGTCCCCAACAGCTCTCGCAGGACATCGTCACCGGTGTGGTGATCGGATCGGTGAACGGGACCGACGGCGACGGGGACAAGATCACCTACACGCTCGTCGATCTGCCGGCCAACGGACAGGTGGAGTTCCTCGCCGACGGGACCTACCGGTACACACCCACGGCGGCGTTCGCGCACGCGGGTGGATTCGACAAGTTCACGGTGGGCGTCGAGGACACGGTAGGCAACCCCTGGCACATCCACGGACTCGCCGGCTGGTTCGGCCTTTCCCGCCCGAAAACGGTGACCGTGACGGTGAGCCTGAATCCGGCTACCAATGGCGCCCTGTCGATCCCGGCGCCCGTCGGGGCTGGCAGCAGTGGAGTCGTGTCCGGAGCGCTCCTTGGAGTGGACCCGACGGTGACACGGCCGACTACTCCGTGACCGTGCAGCCACCCGCGAGCAGGTGGCTGCCGTCGCTGCTCGACGACGCGCTCGGTCGCCGCACCGTGGGCACGATCGGTTCGACCACGGATACCAGGACGATCACCGGGCACGAAGGCTGACTCAGCCCGCGTCGGCAGCGCAGATCAGCGCGATGTGCTTTTCGGCCCAGTTGCTGAGCGGTTCAAGGGCTTCGAGGAGCTCACGGCCGGCCGGGGTCATCGAGTACTCCACCCGTGGCGGAACCTCGTGGTAGCTCTCGCGGTGCACCACCCCGTGCGCCCGGAGCTCTTTGAGGTGCTGGGTCAGCATCTTCTGCGAGATCCCGGCAAGGCTGCGGTGCAGTGCGTTGAAGCGTTTCGGGCCGCCCTGCAGTTCCCAGAGGATCAGCGGTTTCCATTTGCCGTCGACGACGGCCATGGCCGCGTCCAGCCCACACGTGTACTTCCCCAGCGATGACATCGGCGTCACTTCCTGCAGCTCGGAGCCAACAGTTTCGTTTCGGTAAGTACCGCACTTTTTAGTGGGTACTTGCCGCATGGTTTGCGTGCTACCGACGATGGTGTCATGACCTCAGTGACTCTTCTCGGAACCGGTGAAATGGGTTCGGCGTTGGCGCGGGCAGCCCTGGCCGCCGGCTTCCGGACCATCGTGTGGAACCGCGCGACCGCACGGACCTGCGCTCTTCGGGAGGCAGGGGCGCGCGTCGCCACGTCGGTCGGCGACGCGGTCGTCGGCGCCGATCTCCTCGTCGTGTGTCTGTTCGATCACGCGTCGGTGCACGACGTCCTCGACCCCGTGACGCACCTGTTGCGCGGCCGGCACGTGATCAACCTGACCACCACGACTCCCGACGGCGCACGGGAACTCGCCCGGTGGGCGGCGGGTGCCGGCGCCGGATACCTCGACGGTGCCATCATGGCGACCCCGGAAATGATCGGCACTTCCTCATCCACGGTGTTCTACAGTGGTTCTCGCGAGTTGTACGACGCCCATCGTGCGCTACTCGAAACCTGGCGCGGGACAGAGTACTTCGGGACAGACGCCGGAATGGCCTCGCTGTACGACCTCGCCCTGCTGGCCGCGATGTACCTGATGTTCGGTGGGTTCTTCCAGGGAGCCGCGATGGTCGCCGGAGCCGGAGTCACGGCCACCGAGTTCGCCGCGCGGGCAATGCCCTGGCTGCAGGCGATGGCGCCGGCGGTGACCGAATATGCCGCGGTGATCGACAGCGGGAACTACGGAATGCCAGGACAACAGAGCCTGTCGTTCAGCGACCTGAACGACATCGTCACCGCCGCCCGTTGCGTGGGCGTCAGCACCGCGCTCGTCGACGCGCTCCAACAGCTCATCCGCCGCCAGATCGAGGCCGGATTCGCCGAGCACGGGTTCGCTCGGGTCTTCGAGAGCATCAAGGAGAACGCCGCGTGACCACCGTCGCCGTACTCGGGCTGGGGCCGATGGGCCGAGCCCTGACCACCGCGCTGATCGACGCCGGCTACCGCGTCACGGTGTGGAATCGCACAGAAACGAAGGCCGCGCAACTACTCTCGCGCGGGGCGTGCTGGGCGTCCACACCGGGGAAGGCTGTCAGCGCAAGCGATCTCACGTTGGTCAACGTCGTCGACCACGACGCCGTCGACGCGGTGGTCGAAGCCGCTGCGGACGCCGTCGCCGGCCGGGTGCTGGTGGGTCTGAGTTCCGACACACCCGACCGTGCCCGAAGCACCGCCAAACTCGTCGCCGACGCCGGCGGGCGCTACCTCGACGGCGCGATCATGACGCCGACCGACGTCATGGGCACCACTGCGGCCAGCGTGCTCTACGCCGGACCGCGCGACCTGTTCGACCGGCACCGCAGGCTCTTCGAGACCCTCGGGCAGGCGACCTGGCTGGGAGATGACCCGGGGCGCGCCGCGGCGTACGACATGGCGCTGCTCGACGTGTTCTGGACCGCGACGGGCGGATTCCTGCACGCGCTGGAAACGGCTCGGGCGCATGGCATCAGCCCCGCAGAGCTGTTGCCACATGCCGTAGGCATCGCGGCGATCCTGCCGCCGGTGTTCAGCGAGATCGCCGAGCGGGTGGCTGCCGCCCGGTACGACGACGCAGACGCGACGGTCTCCTCGGCTGCCGCGTCGCTGGCGCACCTGATCGCGACGTCGGAGGGCAGCGGGGTGGACGCAGGCACGCTCAAGGCGATGAAGCGTTACGCCGACGCCTGCGTCGCGGCCGGCCATGGCGACGCCGAGGTCAGCCGCCTTGGTGAGGCGATGCGTGTGTGACGTTCGCGTGGTGGGCGCCGGCGACGAACAGCGCCAGCCGCGCCGGCGTATCGCCGGGGTTGCGCCAGCGGTGCCGGGTGCCGTTCTGTACCACGGTGTCACCGGGGTGCAGGGTCACCTCGGCGCCGTCGTCGAGTTCGAGAATCACCGTGCCCTCGAGCACCACCTCGAAATCGATGGTGTCGGTGGTGTGCATGCCCGGATCGGTCGGATCCATGTAGGCGAGCAGGCCGGGCAGCTTCTGCTCGGCGTCGGCCAGGGCCTCCTCGGCGTCGAGCTGCTCGGGCTCACCGGTCGCGGTCGAATGCGGCGGCAACGTGAACATCGAGAACCGGAAGCCGCCGACGGGCGGAAAGTACGTGTGCCAGTTCGGCATTGCGCCGTCGTCGGGGAATCGGGGTGCTTCGTCACCTCCCCACAGCAGCGTGAACTCCGAGCCGGGGAGCAGCACCGGCTCGCGGGGCGCGACCTTCTCATCGCTGACGAACACTGACTTGCCGGACGGATCATGTCCGGTGACGACTCGACGGATGTCCATTCCGTCAGTCAAGCACCGGGGTGCCACCCGAGGTGGCAGTCTCACGATATGGACAGTAAGGCGCCCAGTGCGGCGATCGAGGCCGCCCACCGGGAGCAGCTGCAGACCCTCCCGTTCGGCGACACCCGGGATTTCGTCGACGCCGACCGCGGCTTCATCGCCGCGCAGCAGCCGTGCGTCATCGCCGCCGCCGACGGTCGGGTGGTGTGGGACAACGACGTGTACGCGTTCCTCACCGGCGACGCGCCGCCGTCGGTGCACCCCAGCCTGTGGCGACAGTCGACCCTGGCGGCCAAGCAGGGGCTCTACGAGGTGGTCAGGGCGAGCGGAGCGACGGGGGAAGATGTCGCGGGCATCTACCAGGTGCGCGGCTTCGACCTGTCCAACATCACCTTCGTCGAGGGCGACACCGGCGTCATCGTGATCGACCCGCTGGTGTCCACCGAGGTGGCGGCCGCGGCGCTGGCGCTGTACCGCGCACACCGCGGCGACCGGGAGGTCAGGGCTGTCATTTACACCCACAGCCACGTGGACCATTTCGGCGGAGTGCTCGGCGTGACCTCCCAGGCCGACGTCGATGCGGGCAAGGTCGCGGTGCTGGCGCCCGAGGGCTTCACCGCGCACGCGGTCCAGGAGAACGTCTATGCAGGCACGGCGATGACCCGCCGGGCGGCCTACATGTACGGCACCGTGCTGGAGCGCGGCCCGCAGGGTCAGGTCGGCTGTGGGCTCGGCCAGACCCCGTCGACGGGGGAGGTGGCGATCATCGTCCCGACCGTCGACATCCGGGAGACCGGCGAGACGCACACCCTCGACGGCGTCGAGATCGAGTTCCAGATGGCGCCGGGCACCGAGGCCCCGGCCGAGATGCATTTCTATTTCCCGCGATTCCGCGCGCTGTGCATGGCCGAGAACGCGACGCACAACCTGCACAACCTGTTGACGCTGCGCGGTGCACTGGTGCGCGATCCGCACGGCTGGGCCGGCTATCTGACCGAGGCGATCGACACGTTCGCCGACCGCGCCGACGTGGTGTTCGCCTCACACCACTGGCCCACCTGGGGCAAGGAACGGATCGTCGAATTCCTTTCGCTGCAACGGGATCTGTACGCCTATCTGCACGACCAGACGCTGCGTCTGCTCAACCAGGGCTACACCGGCGTCGAGATCGCGGAGAACTTCCCGATGCCGCCGGCGCTGGAGAACGCCTGGCATACCCGCGGCTACTACGGATCGGTCAGCCACAACGTCAAAGCCGTCTATCAGCGCTACATGGGCTGGTTCGACGGCAACCCGGCCCGGCTGTGGCCGCACCCGCCCGAGGCCGCCGGTCCGCGCTACGTCGCGGCGATGGGCGGCATCGACCGTGTCGTCGAGCTTGCGCAGCGCGCTTTCGAGGAGGGAGATTTCCGTTGGGCGGCGACACTGCTGGATCACGCGATCTTCACCGACGAGAACCACGCCGGCGCTCGCGCACTGTATTCGGACACTCTGGACAACTCGCCTACGGCGCCGAGACCGCGACGTGGCGGAACTTCTTCCTCGCCGGGGCCACCGAACTGCGCGACGGGAACTTCGGCACGCCGGTGCAGGCCAATTCGGCGGCGATGATGGGCCAGCTGTCACCTGAGCAGATGTTCGACGTACTGGCCATCAGCGTGAACGGGCCCCGCGCATGGGATTTCGACCTCACCGTCGACGTGACTTTCCTCGATGTGCAGACGAACTACCGGCTGACGCTGCGCAACGGCGTGCTGGTCCACCGGCAGGTGCCCGCCGACGAGACCACCGCGCAGGCGACCGTCCGGTTGGCGAGCGAGCTGCGCCTGCTCACCCTGGCCGCCGGCGACAACACCTCGCCGGGCTGCGAGATCGTCGGGGACGCAGACGTTCTCGCCTCGCTGGTGTCGGTGCTGGACAAACCCGATCCGAACTTCAACATCGTCACCCCCTGACCTGCGGCAGCAAGTGCGTGGTTACACGCCGCCGTCGGCGCGCAGGATCGAGCCCGTCGTGAAGCTCGACGCATCCGACATGAGAAACAGGGCGGCGCCGACGATCTCGGACGGATCCCCGGCCCGCTGCAGCGGCAGCCCACGGAACGGATTGTCGGTCCCTTCCATGTCCCACGCCTTGCTGATGTCGGTCAGGTACGGACCGGCCATCAGCGTGTTCACCCGGACCGTCGGCCCGTACGCCTTGGCGAGTCCCTCGCTGAGCGTGTTCAGCCCCGCCTTGGCCGCGGCGTAGGGCAACATGTCGGGCGCCGGCCGGATCGACCCACTGGAACTGACATTGATGATCGAACCGCCGCCGTCGGCCACCATGCGCTCACCGATCAACGCCGACAGCCGGAACGGACCTTTGAGGTTCAGGTTCACCACCGTGTCGAACAGCTTCTCGGTGACCGACGACAGCGATTCGTAGAGCGGTGACATGCCGGCGTTGTTGACCAGCACGTCGACCTTGCCGAACCGGTCGTAGGCCGCGTCGACCAACCCGTCGAGCTCGTCCCACCGCCCGACGTGCACCTGATAGGGGAATGTGGCCCGGCCTGTCTCGGCGGCGATCGCGTCGGCGGTGGCCACGCACGCGTCGTACTTGCGGCTGGCGATGATGACGTCCGCGCCGCACCGGGCGGCCGCGAAGGCCATCTCCCGCCCCAGACCGCGGCTGCCGCCGGTGATCAGGACCACCCGGTCGGTCAGATCGAACAGCCGGTCGGCGAATCCACCCGTATCGGTCACGGGCCATATGGTGTCACGGTGCAACTGCTTCTGGTCCGACATGCGCTGCCCCTGCGAAGCGAACCCGGGGAGGGCTCAGATCCGCACCTGTCCGAGGAGGGCATCGAGCAGGCCAAGCGGCTGCCCGACGCGCTGGCCCGGTTCCCGATCACCCGGCTGGTGAGCAGCCCGCAGATCCGGGCCGTCGAGACCGGGCAACCGGTCGCCGACGCACTGGGCCTGCCCATCGAGGTCGACGAACGGCTGGCCGAGTACGACCGCGACCTCGGGCACTACATCCCGATCGAGCAGATCGCCGCCGAGAACCCGCAGGAGCTGCAGCGGCTCATCGACGGTCACCTGCCCAGCGCCGTGGACGAGGACGAGTTCCTCGGACGCGTCTTCGGCGCGGTGGACGACCTGGTCGCCGCCGCCGGGCACGACGAGACCGTCGCGGTGTTCAGCCACGGCGGGGTCATCAACGTGCTGCTGCACCGGGCGCTGCGCACCGAGCGGCTGCTGTCCTTCCACGTCGACTACGCCTCGGTCACCCGGCTGCTGTCCTCGCGCACCGGCCGGTTCGGCGTCGCCGGGGTGAATGCCACCGAACACGTATGGGACTTACTGCCCAGGAACCAGCGATGGTAGGAAAGTCTGCGTGACCGACCTCGAAGGCCTCGACCTCGCCGCCCTGGACCGATACCTGCGCGAGGTCGGGGTGCCGCGCAGCGGCGACCTGCGCGCCGAGTTGATCTCCGGCGGTCGGTCGAACCTGACGTTCCTGGTGGCCGACGACGCGTCGCAGTGGGTGCTGCGCCGTCCACCCCTGCACGGTCTGACCCCGTCGGCCCACGATATGGCCCGCGAGTACCGGGTGGTGGCCGCGCTGGCCGACACCGCGGTGCCTGTCGCGCGCGCCGTGACGATGCGCAACGACGACTCGGTGCTGGGTGCACCGTTCCAGATGGTCGAGTACGTCGACGGCCGGGTGGTGCGGTACACCGACCAACTGCAGGCGCTCGGCGACCGAGCGACGATCGAGAAGTGCGTCGACGCGCTGATCAAAGTGCTCGCCGACCTGCACTCGGTGGACCCGGACGCGGTCGGCCTGTCGGACTTCGGCAAGCCCAGCGGCTATCTGGAACGCCAGGTTCGCCGGTGGGGTTCGCAGTGGGATCTGGTCAAACAGGCCGACGATCCGTGCGACGCCGACGTCAAGAAGCTGCACCAGCGCCTCGCCGAGGCCATCCCGCCACAGAGCCGGCCCTCGATCGTGCACGGCGACTACCGCATCGACAACACGATCCTCGACAACGAGGACCCCACCAAGGTGATCGCGGTGTTGGACTGGGAGATGTCCACGCTCGGCGACCCGCTGAGCGACGCCGCGCTGATGTGCGTGTACCGGCACCCGACGTTCCACCTGGTGCATGCCGACGCCGCGTGGGCCAACGACCTGATCCCGGACGCGGCTGCGCTGGCCGAGAAGTACTCCCGGGCGTCGGGCCGGCCGCTGGATCACTGGGATTTCTACATGGCGCTGGCCTATTTCAAGCTGGCGATCATCGGCGCGGGCATCGCCTACCGCGCCCGTGAGGCCGGTGTCGTCGACGACACCGACAAGGTGGCCGAGGCGGTGGCCCCGCTGATCGCCGCGGGGCTGGCGGAGCTTTCCTGACCCCCGGAGGTTTCGCCGCAGGTCGGAGGTGGTAGAGAGTCGCGTGCCCAAACTCTGCCCCGTACGCCGATGAAACGCGACGTCGGTACCGATCTGGACGTCCAGATCACCGAGCCGTCCACACTGGAATTCCAGATCGCGGTCGCTCCCCAGCCCGGTGCCCAGATCACCGAATCGTTGTCGTTCGTGTTGGACGGCAACGAGATTCCGCTCGCCGAGATCCGGGAGATCTCCGGCGACCACGGCAACCGGATCCACAAGTTCGACGCCCCGGTCGGCAATCTCAAGGTCTCCTACCGCGCCACCGTGGTCGGTCAGGCGGATCCGGCGCCGGTGCGCGAACTCGACCTGTCCACCTATCTGCGGCCCAGCCGCTACGCCGAGGCCGACAAGTTCTTCGGGTTCGCGGCCACGGAATTCGGCAGTATCGCCGAGTCGGTGAAGCTGCTGGCCGAGGTGCCGTCCTGGGTCGGCGCGCGACTGCGGTACGTCCCGGGGTCCAGCGATCCGATCGACGGTGCCGCCGACACGCTGTTGGCCGGGTCCGGGGTGTGCCGCGACTACGCGCACCTGGTCATCGCGCTGCTGCGGGCGGTGAACGTGCCCGCGAGGCTCGTGTCGGTGTACGCGCCGGGCTGCAACCCGATGGATTTCCACGCCGTCGCCGAGGCGTTCGTCGACGGTCACTGGCGCGTCGTGGACGCCACCCTCCTGGCGCCCCGTCAGTCGCTCGTGCGCATCGCGACCGGGCGCGACGCGGCCGACACCGCCTGGCTGGACAACCACAAGGGATCGATCAACGTCAACAACATGGCGATCTTCGCCACCGTCGACGGGGACCTGCCGCGCGACTCGATCGAGCAGCTGGTCTCGATCCGGTGACCGCTACACGCCGCCCTTGAGGTTCCTCTTGGCCGCGCGGCGCAGCTGGAACATCCGAACCGCGCCCACGGCGACGGTCACCAGGCCGCCGGCCACCGCGGCGAACAGGATCGCGACGCCCAACGGCAGGCTCCAGTGCCAGCCGAGGAACGCGAACTCCGCCGAGTCGGTGTTCTGCGCGATGAAGATGAGCAGGATGATCAGGATGATGAATCCCAAGGTCAGCGCTGCCCAGAGCGCTGCGGCTCGGGTGCGGTGCACCGCGGACTGGCGCGGTGGTGGTGAGGTCCCCGGCGGCGGGGGCCCCGGTGCGCCGACCGCGGGCTGGTCGGACGACGCGAAAGGATCGCTGGTCATTCCCTCATCTTTGCCCTGAAGCGCGTTGAATGAAACCACTTCGCCAGTTGGCGTAAGGTCGCCCCAGCCCTTCTCGCAGGCACGGCGGGAGTGAAAGGACGTTTGGATGGCCCGGTCCCGACGACCCAGGTGCGCCGCGATCGCGGTCGTCCTCACCGTGATCGCCGTGGTGGTGGCGGCGTGTGGCAGCTCCAATCCCCTCGGGGGCGGTGAGATCTCCGGTGACCTGAAATCGATCAAGGTGGGGTCCGCGGATTTCACCGAGTCGAAGATCCTCGCCGAGATCTATGCGCAGGCACTGGAGGCCAATGGTTTCACGATCTCGCGCCAATTCGGGATCGGCAGCCGGGAGACCTACATTCCGGCGGTGCAGGACCATTCGATCGACCTGATCCCCGAATACACGGGAAACCTGCTGCAGTACTTCGACCCGGACAGTGGCGCGACGACGCCGGACTCGGTGCTGCTGGAACTCTTGCGGGTGCTTCCGGGTGCGCTGTCGATCCTCTATCCGTCGCCGGCGGAGGACAAGGACACCCTCGCGGTGTCCGAGGCGACGGCGCAACGGTGGAACCTCAAGTCGATCGCTGATCTCGCTGCGCACTCGGCGGAGGTGAAAGTCGGTGGGCCGTCGGAGTTTCAGACCCGGCAGACCGGGCTGGTGGGCCTCAAGCAGAAGTACGGGCTGGACATCGCGCCGGTGAACTTCGTCGCCATCAGCGACGGGGGAGGGCCCGCGACGGTCAAGGCGCTGACCGACGGAACCGTCACCGCCGCCAACATCTTCAGCACCTCCCCGGCCATCGAGCAGAACAATCTGGTGGTGCTGGAGGACCCGGAAAACGCGTTCCTGGCCGCGAACGTGGTGCCGCTGGTCGCGTCGCAGAAGATGTCCGACGAACTCAAGACCGTGCTCGACGCCGTCAGCGCGAAGTTGACCACCGAGGCGCTCATCGCGTTGAACACCTCGGTGGAGGGAAACCGGGGGATCGACCCGGATGAGGCGGCGGCCGGCTGGATCTCCGACAACGGCTTCGACGAACCCCTCGGGAAGTAGGAACTGCGGTGATCACCTTCGAGCACGTCACCAAGGAGTACCCGGATGGCACCGTCGCGGTCGACGACCTGACCCTGGACGTCCCCGAGGGCACACTGGCGGTGTTCGTGGGTCCGTCGGGCTGCGGCAAGACCACCTCGATGCGGATGATCAACCGGATGATCGAACCGGCCTCGGGCACACTGACCGTCGACGGCAGAGATGTCACCGAGGCCGACCCGGTGAAGCTGCGACTCGGCATCGGGTACGTGATCCAGAGCGCGGGACTGATGCCCCATCTGCGCGTGGTCGACAACGTCGCCACGGTGCCGGTGCTGCGCGGTGAATCCCGGCGCAGTGCACGAAAATCGGCGATCGAGGTGATGGAGCGGGTCGGCCTGGACCCGAAGCTGGCCGACCGCTACCCGGCGCAGCTCTCCGGCGGACAGCAGCAGCGGGTCGGGGTGGCCCGGGCCCTGGCCGCGGATCCCCCGATCCTGTTGATGGACGAGCCGTTCAGCGCGGTGGATCCGGTGGTCCGGGAGGATCTGCAGGCCGAGATCCTGCGGCTGCAAAGCGAATTGCGCAAGACGATCGTGTTCGTCACCCATGACATCGACGAGGCGATCAAGCTGGGCGAGAAGGTCGCGGTGTTCGGCCGCGGCGGAGTGCTGCAGCAGTACGACGCGCCCGCTCGGCTGTTGTCCAATCCGGCCAACGACGACGTCGCCGGGTTCGTCGGCGCCGACCGTGGCTACCGCGCTTTGCAGTTCTTCCACGCCACCGGGCTTCCGCTGCACGACGTCCACCATGTCGGCGAACCCGAGATCGACGCTCTGGCACTGAGACCGGGGGAGTGGGTGCTGGTGACCCGCCCCGACGGCACCCCGTATGCGTGGATCGACGCCGAAGGTGTCGAACTGCACCGCAAGGGCAGCTCGCTGTACGACAGCACGACCGCGGGCGGTTCGCTGTTCCGGCCCGACGGCACGCTGCGGCTGGCACTGGACGCGGCGCTGTCCTCCCCGTCCGGGCTCGGGGTGGCCGTCGACGCCAACGGTCAGGTGATCGGCGGCGTGAAGGCCGACGACGTGCTGGCCGCGCTGGACGAGCAGCGCGCCGCCAGGCAGGGGTAGGCCGATGCGCTACCTGTTCACCCACCTCGACGATCTGTGGACGCTGACGCTGATCCATCTGCGGCTGTCGCTGATCCCGATCGTGCTGGGACTGTTGATCGCGGTGCCGCTGGGCGCACTGGTGCAGCGCACCACCGTGTTCCGCCGGCTGACCACGGTGACCGCCAGCATCATTTTCACGGTCCCGTCGCTGGCGCTGTTCGTGGTGCTGCCTCTGGTCATCCCGACCCGGATCCTCGACGAGGCCAACGTGATCGTCGCGCTGACGCTGTACACGGTGGCGTTGCTGGTGCGGGCGGTGCCGGAGGCGCTCGACGCGGTGTCGCCCGCGGTGCTCGACGCGGCGACCGCCGTCGGTTACCGGCCGCTCACCAGAATGCTGAAAATCGAGCTGCCCCTGGCGCTTCCGGTGCTGATCGCCAGTCTGCGGGTGGTGGCCGTCACCAACATCTCGATGGTCGCCGTCGGCTCGGTCATCGGGATCGGCGGGCTGGGCACCTGGTTCACCGAGGGCTACCAGGCCAACAAGAGCGACCAGATCATCGCGGGGATCATCGCGATCTTCGTACTGGCCATCGTGATCGACACGCTGATCATGCTCGCCGGCAAGGCGCTCACCCCGTGGACGCGGGTGCAGAGGCCGGCCTGCGCCCAGGCGGGGGCGGCGGCATGAACTTCCTGCAGGAAGCGCTGACGTTCATCTTCACCGCGGCCAACTGGGGCGGGCCCGCCGGGCTGACCGCGCGCATTCTGGAGCACCTGCAGTACACCGTGATCGCGGTGGTGTTCTCGGCGCTGATCGCGGTGCCGCTCGGGATGCTGATCGGGCACACGGGCCGCGGCACGTTCCTGGTCGTCACCGGGGTGAACGCGCTGCGGGCGCTGCCCACGCTCGGGGTGCTGCTGCTCGGGGTGCTGCTGTGGGGGCTCGGGCTGGTCCCGCCGACGATCGCGCTGATGCTGCTGGGCATCCCGCCGCTGCTGGCCGGCACCTACTCGGGCATCGCGAACGTCGACCGCGACGTCGTCGACGCCGCCCGGTCGATGGGGATGACCGAGTCGCGGATCCTGCTGCGGGTGGAGACCCCGAACGCATTGCCACTGATCCTCGGCGGGCTGCGGACGGCGACCCTGCAGGTCGTGGCGACCGCCACCGTCGCGGCGTACGCGAGCCTGGGCGGGTTGGGCCGCTACCTGATCGACGGCATCAAGGTCCGGGAGTTCTACCTCGCCCTGGTCGGCGCGCTGATGGTCACCGCGCTGGCACTGATCCTGGACGCGCTACTGGCGTTCGCGGTGTGGGCGTCGGTGCCGGGCACCGGCCGGTTGCGCGGGCGGTCCTCGATCCCGCAGCCGTTCCTCGGTGACGAGGTCGCGCTGGAATCACGGCCGCAAGGCGGTTCGAGGCACGATTCCCGAGCCCGCCACGGAGCGGCGGGCCCGTCGCCTACGGTAGAGGCATGAGTGAAGCCGATCGCTCGGAGGCGAAGTCCCGTGCAGGTGAGGAGCAGGGTGGTTCCTGGCCTGCGATCCTGACCTGGCGTGCGCACGACGTGCCGCGGATGGAATCGGTGCGCGTGCAACTCTCGGGTGACCGCATCAAGGCCTACGGCCGGATCGTGGCGGCCGCCACCTCCGACCATCCCGCTTTCAGCGCGTCCTACGATCTCGTCACCGACGAGAACGGGGCCACCAAGAGGCTGTCGCTGACCGTCACGCTGGCCGAACGGGAGCGGCAGCTCTCGATCGCGCGCGACGAGGAGAACATGTGGCTGGTCCAGGAGCGCTCCGGTCAGACCCGCAGGTCGCATTACGACGGGGCACTGGACGTCGACGTGATCTTCAGCCCGTTCTTCAACACGCTGCCGATCCGGCGCACCGGGGTGTACCGGGACGGCGGGTCGGTCACCGTGCCGGTGGCCTACGTGCGGGTGCCCGACCTGTCGGTGGACGTCGCGACGATCAGCTACACCGCAGGCGACGGCGGGATCAAGCTGCAGTCACCGGTGGCGAAGACCACCGTCACCGTCGACTCGGACGGCTTCATCCTCGACTATCCCGGGTTGGCAGAGCGGATCTGATCACCCAGCCCGCTCGGCCTGCCGCGGCGAGTTCGTCGCGCCAGTTCTCCCCGCCGACGACGGTTGCGACGATCTCGGGCCGGTCGAAGTTCTCGTAGCGGATCCGGGCGGCGTGGCCGGTTTCGACGAGCTCGCTGACCGGCTGGTGCTGGGCCAGCTGATTGCGGGCGTCGACGAGCTGGCGCAGCGCCCGGTCGAGCACCGGTAACAGCTGGGCGGAGTTCGCCTCACACATCGCCCGGACCAGGTCGGGCGCGGTCGCGGCAACCCGGGTGCCGTCCCGGAACGACCCCGCGGCCAGCGCGAACGCCAGCGGCACCTCACCGGCGGTCGAGGCCAGTGCCTCGGCCAACAGGTGGGGCAGGTGCGAGATGGTCGCCGCGGCGGCGTCGTGTTCCTCGGAGCGGGCGGGCACGACGAACGAGCCGCAGTCCAGCGCCAGGTGCATCACCGTCGCCCACACCTGCGGGTCGACGTGGTCGTCGACGCTGAGCACCCAGGGCGCGTCCACGAACAGGCCGGCGTCGCCCGCAGCCCAGCCGGACTGCGCGGTGCCGGTCATCGGGTGCCCGCCGACGAACCGCGTCAGGAGTCCGGCCTTCTCCACCTCGGCGTGCACGGCGCCCTTGACGCTGGTGACGTCGGTCAGCGGACATTGCGGGGCGTTCTCCCGGACGTAGCGCAGCATCAGCGGCAGCGCGGGCATCGGCACGGCGAGCACGACCAGCGCGCCGAGTTCGGCGGCGCGGTTCAGGGTGGCGGGGAGATCGGTGCTCACGTCGAATCCGTCCGACCTGGCCGCCTCGACGCCTTCGACGGACCGGTTGTAGCCGAACACCTCGCGTCCGGCCGCTTTCGCGGCCCGCATCAGCGAGCCGCCGATCAGCCCCAGACCGATCACGCACACCGGTGTCTTCGTCACGTTCCTAGGTTGGCACATCCCGCTGATCGCACGGTCCCGGCATGGTTCTGGCATGGACCGTCAGACGGTGCGGAGCCGCTGGTCAACGCCCTGTCCGAGGACTACCCTCAGGCCTCATGGGAGCGCAGAGTGCACAGAAGCAGGAGCGGGCGACCGACGTCCCGGACGGCTTCGCTGTGGCCGTCGTCCGGGAGGACGGCAAGTGGCGGTGCACGCCGCTGCGGCCCACCGCGCTGACCAGCCTGACCGCCGCCGAGACCGAGCTGCGTGAACTACGCAGCGCCGGAGCTGTTTTCGGGATCCTCGACATCGACGACGAGTTCTTCGTGATCGTGCGGCCCGCTCCGTCGGGCACCCGCCTGCTGCTCTCGGACGCCACGGCGGCGCTGGACTACGACATCGCGGCCGAGGTGCTGGAGAAGCTCGACGCCGAGATCGACGACGACGAACTCGAACGCTGTGACCCGTTCGAGGAGGGTGACCTCGGGGTGCTGTCGGACATCGGGCTGCCCGAGGCGGTGCTGGGCGTGATCCTCGACGAGAGCGACGACCTGTACGCCGACGAGCAGGTGGGCCGGATCGCCCGGGAGATGGGGTTCGCCGACGAACTGTCGGCGTTGCTGGACCGTCTGGACAGGTGACCGACGAGGAACTGATCCGCGCTGCGCTCGACGCCGCCCGGCTGGCGGGCCCGCGGGACGTACCGATCGGCGCGGTCGTCATGGCCGCGGACGGCACCGAACTGGCGCGCGCGGCCAACGCGCGCGAAACACTCGGTGATCCGACCGCGCACGCCGAGATCCTGGCGCTGCGGGATGCGGCGCGTGCGCTGGGCGACGGCTGGCGGCTGGAAGGCGCCACGCTGGCGGTGACGGTCGAGCCGTGCACGATGTGCGCGGGCGCTCTGGTGATGGCCCGGGTCGCGCGGGTGGTGTTCGGGGCGTGGGAACCCAAGACCGGCGCCGTCGGCTCGCTGTGGGATGTGGTGCGTGACCGGCGGCTGACGCACCGGCCCCAGGTGCGCGGCGGCGTGCTGGAGACCGAGTGCGCGGCGCCGCTGGAGCAGTTCTTCGCCCGCCAGCGCTGAGCCTGGACGCCGACAGTGCGCACAGCGCGCTATTTCCCGCGGATCTGCGCACTCACCGCACTCTCGAGGCGATTTGGGTCCGCAGGCTTTCCGTCGGTAAGCTGCCACACGGTGGCGTGTCCGAGCGGCCTAAGGAGCACGCCTCGAAAGCGTGTGACGGGTAACCCCCGTCCGAGGGTTCAAATCCCTCCGCCACCGCCAATGCCCCGATCCTGCTTAGGCAGGTGAGGGGTTATTTCTATGTTTGCTGGGGTTGTGTCAGGTCCTGTGGTGGCCACACATTGGCCACATCGCGACTGAATAGGCGAATGAAGAGTGACCGCGGCTGCATCCAAATCGGTCGGTGTCGAAGAGGTGTGCGTAGGTGTCGAGAGTGACCTTCGCGGGCTTATGTCCGAGCATCCGTTGCAGCGCCAGAACCTTGGCGCCCGCTGACGCAGCGAGGCTCGCTGCCGTGTGTCGCAGATCGTGCGGAGTGAGCTTCTGGATCCTCCCGACCTTCAGCACACCTCACATGGCATAGGCGTATGTGCGGACGCCGAATAAAAAATTGCGGGGATAGGCGACATATGCAGCGAGCGGGACCACACCCGGTGGTCGGAGTAGCCCTCTTTTAGGGCTGTGGTGATGCGGGTGACGGCACCGGAAATTCGAGCTCCCGGGGCACCTGGCGAGTACATTCACCCCCTATGGGGGATCTATGGGTATGGATCGTTGCGGCGGCAGTGTGGTGCACTTTCGGGGCGGCTGGCGCATTAATCGCCGAGCATAAGGAACGACCGCGCGGCGAAGGATTTCTGCTCGGCTTCCTTCTGGGAGGGTTTGGCCTGGCCATCGTCGCCATGATGTCGAGAGGGCTACCCGACGCGCCAGCCGGCATGCTCGCCCTTTGGTGCCCGCGCTGCACCGCGCCCCAGAACATCGACGAGGGCGAAGCCACTTTCGCCTGCTGGCGGTGCGACTATGAGAGATCAGTCGACGAAGTCCTTATCGTGAACTAGGGCCGAGCTCGGCCGGGCAAAGATCGCCACGGCGGCAGCCCTTTTCGCCCGAGCGACACCTGCGCCGGGACCGATCGCCCTTACATGGGAGGCTGTGCTGCAATGAGCGCATGGCAACACACGGGGTGCGCTTGGGACTATCCAGCAGATGCAGTGTTGACGTACGGAAAGGTGCGGGGGCACAGGCTCGTCCTCGCAAATGCCGAGGACAATGATGCCGCTCGCGACGAGTTCCCCGACGAGATTGGGGGTTGCGCCCATTGTCTGATCAACACATGATTGGTTCCTATAGCCAGCCTGGCTGAATCACTCGCCGAAACCATAGAGGAACGGGCTGGCGCCAACCGCGCTGCGGAATTCGACAGGGGGAGTCGCAGCGCGCGGCCGCAATCGCAGAACTGCCTCCGCAGGGGACATTGGGCTCTGGATTCCGTGTGAACGGGGCCCGCGACCTTCACCCGACTGCCCCTTGTGATGCGTATCACATATTGGTGTCAACTTCGGCGGGTGTTCTTCGCACATTTTGCGGCCGTATCAAATTTCTTTGCATCCGGATCCCCGCTAAATCAGTGGTTCCTGCCGAACTAGAAGCTGCAGAAACTCTCGATTGACGTATAGCCGGTCCCGTCCGATCTTGGTCGACTGGAGGAGCCCGTGTTCCGCGAGCGAGTTGAGCCACGCCGTTGCTGTGGGGCGCGAGACTCCGCATCGATCCACCACTGTGTTGATGCGGCAGTACGGCTGCTCGAAAAGCACTGACTGAAACTCGGCGTCGGCGCCACCTTTGGAGACTGCACGGGCACGCTGGAAGAAGTCGTTCTGCAGGTCGCGAATAGCCGCGATCTTGCGCAACGTGTATCTCGAGGTCACCTCTATTCCGGTGAGTATGTACGTCGCCCACTCTTCCCAGGCGTGGTCAGCCGTCACGGCGAGCAGCAGGCGGTAGTAGTCATTCTTCGTGTCGATGATGTACCGGGACAGGTAGAGGACGGGTAGACGAAGAAGTCCGGCCTCCACGAGCATGAGCACATTGACGATGCGCCCGGTGCGCCCATTGCCGTCCGTGAACGGATGGATCGCCTCAAATTGGTAGTGCGCCACAGCCATTTTGATGAGCGGGTCCAGCCCATCTTCCGCGTGGACGAAGCGTTCCCAGTCGTTCAATTTTGCCTCGATGACGTCGCGTCCCTCTGGTGGGCTGTAGATCACCTCGCCGCTTCCGGGCTTTGCGATCCGTGTGCCAGGCAGGGCGCGGACCTTCATCTCCCGGCCCTTGATGATGCTGCAGACGGCGGACGCGGTGGTCGTGGTGAGGCCCCGTTCGACCGTGTGCTCGAAGCCGACTCGAAGGGCTGTGCGGTATCTGAGTGTTTCGCGGGTAGCCGGGTCGGCATGTGACTCGTCGTCTAGATGCCGAAACAGGTCATCGGTCGTCGTGACAATGTTCTCGATCTCCGAGCTGGCCTGCGCTTCCAAGATCGGTATCGAGTTAATTAAGACGGTTGGGTTCGGAATCGATACGACAGCCTGGTCTAGGTGGGCGAGAGCGGTATTGGCACCGATGGCCGCCTTGAGAACCAGTCTGGTTTCGAGGGTGTCGATGCCAGGAGGGGGAGGAAGGTCGTTGTACGGCTTGTTGGGCTTCCAGGCGCTCACGCGTTCAAGATGCCAGATCCTCAGCTATATGTAAAGAAATCCGCGATTTTTTTACATATTTGAGCTTCATAGGAAGTGACTTCGCATATCCAGATGGAATGAGTTTTCGACGGCGCCGCTGGCGGATGTCGAATTCGCGACGGAATCGTTTCGATAGACGTGCGGACAGGTCAGCCCGATCTTGTCTCTGATGCCAGGTAATGATGACGTCATCGTCAGGATGCCAAATACGCAGGATGCTCAGCTCGCCACGCTTTTCCGGAGGCCGATCATGCTCCACTGCCCCGGCGAGTTGTGCACCTTGAATCCGGGCGAGGTTGGTCCACCTCAGCCTTCGCCGCCGAGTTCGCTCTGATCCCGCTCGTTCTTGGCGGTGTCCTGTGTCATGGCCGATTCGTCGAGCCACTTCTGTACATCGCCGCCGAGTCGGTCCGCCGACAGTTCGGCGAAGTCGAGGGCCTGTACCGCCATCGCTGCCAGGACGTTCATCGCCCGGCCGTCGCGGTGGATGTCCCTCATCAGCGCACTGAGCGCGTCGTTGTCTCCGGCGTGCAATCTCGACAGGTACCGGCGGGCATCGGCGAACTCTCGGTCCAGGTGGCCCATCTTCGTGCGGAACTCGTCTGCCGAGGGCAACTCGTCGGGCGTATCGACCATCGGGCTTCTTCCTTCGGTGCCGGGCGCAGGCCCCGGCCGTCCGACCATTAGAACCCTCGCGGTCGGATTAGGGTCGCGCTTTGAAGCACGCGTGATCAAGCCGTCGCCCACAGCAGCGGCCTGCCACCCGGGTGGGTGACAGGCCGCTGCTGTCGCGGATTACTTCTTGAACGCGTCCTTGACCTTCTCGCCGGCGTCTTTGAGGCTGGACTTGGCCTGGTCGAGCTTGCCCTCGTTCTCGGTGCTCTTGTCACCGGTGAGCTTGCCCATGCCTTCCTTGGCCTTACCGCCGAGGTCGTCGATCTTGTTGCTTGCCTTGTCGTCGGCACCCATGTGCGTTCCTTCCGCCGTGCATCACGGCCCAGATTTGGGCCATGCAGGGTGGGTACCTTCGCGCCCCGATTTCAAAACACCGCCACGGTGTGAACGACCTCGCAAACCCTGGGCGCCGACTGTGCAGCAGACGTCAGACCCCGGCGGGCAGTTCGGCCGGGGCCGGTTCCACCGTCACCTTGATCGCCTCGCCGTTCTTGACGACCTGGAACGCGTCGAGCACGTCGTCGAGCGGGATGTGCCGCGTGATCAGGTCCTTGACCGGCACCTGCCCGGTGGAGATGTATTCGAGCGCCCGCTTGTTGTGTTCGGGGGCCGAGCCGTTGGCGCCGTGGATGTGCAACTGGCGGTAGTGCACGACGTTGGAGTCGCAGGTGATCGTCGGGTTGTTCTTGGGCAGGCCGCCGAAGAACGAGATCCGCCCGTTGCGCGCGGCCATCGCGATCGCCTGCTCCTGGGCGACGTTGGCCGCCGTCGCGGTGATCACCACGTCGGCGCCCCGGCCCGCGGTCAGTTCCATGACCCGTTCCACCACGTCGACCTCGGCGCCGTTGATGGTTTCGTCGGGGGACACCGCGTCGGCCGACATCTGCAGCCGGGCGGCGTTGACGTCCACCAGGTACACCGGTCCGCACTTGTGCACGCCGCGGGCGATGCGGATGTGCATGCAGCCGATCGGGCCGGCGCCGAACACCACCACCGTGTCACCCTCTTCGATGCCGAGCAGTTCCTGCGCGTTGATCGCGCAGGCGAACGGCTCGGCGGCCGAGGCCTCGTCGTAGCCGACGTTGTCCGGAATCCGGTTCAGTCCGTCGACTTTGAGCACCTGCCGCGGCACGATCATGAACTCGGCGAAGCCGCCGTCGTACTGGTAGCCCATCGAGGTCTGGTTCTGGCACACCGCCATCCAGCCCTTGCGGCACTCGTGACACTCGCCGCAGGGCACCGCGGCGATCACCTGGACGCGGTCACCCGGCTGCCAGTTGCTGCCGTAGGTGGAGTTGACGTCGGCGCCGACCTCGACGATCTCGCCGGCGATCTCGTGGCCGATGGTGCGCGGCGGGGTCAGGTTCTGATGGCCGTTGTAGAAGATCTTGACGTCGGTGCCGCAGGTCGAGCAGTTGCGGACGCGCAGCTTCACCTCGTCGGGCGCGCAGGTCGGTTCCGGGACGTCTTCGAGCCGGACGTCTTCGGGGGCGTAGAAGCGCAGAGCCTTCATGGGGACAGTCCTCTCGACGGGTGTGCTTTTCAACACTGTATCCGGCAGTCGGGCATAAAACCACCGGAATTTATGACCGATTGTGACCGAGTGCTTGCACTAGTGCCCGTTTATGCGGTGTACTGGGCTCAGAGCCATTGTGACCGGCATCACCGCACCGGCCGCGCCCAACCGAATCGGAGGACCTGGGATGTCGCAAGCAACTGTCGAGGACGCACCCGCGCGGACCGGGGTGCGGGTGCGGGTGCAAAAGCTGGGCACTGCGCTGTCGAACATGGTCATGCCCAACATCGCGGCTTTCATCGCGTGGGGCCTGATCACCGCTCTGTTCATCGAGCAGGGCTGGCTACAGGGAATCTTCGCAAACCTGCGGGATCCCGACGGCTGGGTCGCCAAGATCGGCGGCTGGGGCGCCTACGACGGCGCAGGCATCGTCGGCCCGATGATCACCTACCTGCTACCGATCCTGATCGGTTACACCGGCGGGCGGATGATCCACGGCAACCGCGGCGCGGTGGTCGGGGCGATCGCGACGGTCGGCGTGGTCACCGGCGCGGACGTGCCGATGTTCCTCGGCGCAATGATCATGGGCCCGCTCGGCGGCTGGTGCATGAAGAAGCTCGATGCGTTGTGGGAGGGCAAGATCCGGCCCGGCTTCGAGATGCTGGTCGACAACTTCTCTGCCGGCATCCTCGGGATGGTCCTGGCCATCTTCGGTTTCTTCGGCATCGGGCCGATCGTGTCCTCGTTCACCCGCGCAGCCGGCAGCGCTGTGGACTTCCTCGTCGAGAACGACCTGTTGCCGCTGACCTCGATCCTGATCGAGCCGGCCAAGGTGCTGTTCCTCAACAACGCGATCAACCACGGCGTACTGACCCCGCTGGGCACCACGCAGGCGCTGGAGACCGGCAAGTCGATCCTGTTCCTGCTGGAGGCCAACCCCGGTCCCGGGCTCGGACTTCTGTTGGCGTTCATGTTCTTCGGCAAGGGCGCCGCCCGCGCGTCGGCCCCGGGCGCGGCGATCATCCAGTTCTTCGGCGGCATCCACGAGATCTACTTCCCGTACGTGCTGATGAAGCCCAAGCTCATCATCGCCACCATCCTCGGCGGCATGACCGGGGTGTTCATCAACGTGCTGTTCGGCTCGGGCCTGCGTGCCCCGGCCGCGCCGGGGTCGATCATCGCGGTGTACGCCCAGACCGCCAGCGGCAGTTTCCTGGGCGTCACGCTGTCGGTGTTCGGAGCGGCGGCGGTGTCGTTCGTGGTGGCCGCGTTGCTGCTCAAGACCGACCGTGCCACCGACGAGCCGGACCTGGCCGCGGCCACCGCCGAGATGGAGTCGCTCAAGGGCAAGAAGTCCAGCGTCGCAGGTGCTCTGGCCGGAGCGGGCGCGGGCCGGACCGGACCGATCCGCAACATCGTGTTCGCCTGCGACGCCGGCATGGGCTCGTCGGCGATGGGAGCGTCGGTGCTGCGCAGGAAGATTCAGCAGGCCGGTTTCAACGACGTCAAGGTCACCAACTCGGCGATCTCGAATCTGACCGACAACTACGATCTGGTCGTCTCACACCGTGACCTGACTCCGCGCGCCCGCCAGCGGACCGGCTCGGCCGCGCACGTCTCGGTCGAGGACTTCATGAACAGCCCGCGCTACGACGAGATCGTCGAGCAGCTCAAGAAGACCAACGGCGAGGGCGGTGCGGCGCCGGCCGAGGTCGAGGACACCGCCGAGGCCCCGAACGAGGATGTGCTGCCACTGGAGTCGATCGTGTTGTCTGGCAAGGCGAAGTCGTCCGCCGGTGCGATCGACGAGGCCGGGCACCTGCTGGTCACCTCGGGTGCGGTGGAGCCGGCCTACGTCGACGCGATGCACGAGCGGGAGTCCTCGGTCTCCACGTTCATGGGCAACGGGCTGGCGATCCCGCACGGCACCAACGAGGCCAAGGACACGATCAGGCACACCGGACTGTCCTTCGTGCGCTACTCCGAACCGATCGACTGGAACGGCAAGCCCGCCGAGTTCGTCGTCGGCATCGCCGGGGCGGGCAAGGACCACATGGCGCTGCTGACCAGGATCGCGCAGGTGTTCCTCAAGCCCGACGAGGTCGCCCGGCTGCGGCAGGCGACGACCGCGGAGGAGGTCAAGGCGATCTTGATGACCGCCGACAAGTAGCCTGACGCAGGTGGATTCCGAGACCCGCCAGAGCCGGATCGTCGAATTCGCCCGCACCCGTGGGCGGGTGGACGTCGTCTCCCTCGCGACCGAACTGGACGTCGCCAGCGAGACGATCCGTCGCGACCTGAAGGTACTGGCGGGTCGTCGCCTGCTCAAGCGGGTGCACGGCGGCGCGGTCCCGCTGGAGACCGCCGCGTTCGAGTCCGGCGTCGAATACCGCAGCCAGGTCGACCTGGCCCAGAAGCACCGCATCGCGGCGGCCGCCACCGAGCTTCTGCACGGCGCCGAAACCGTCTATCTGGACGAAGGTTTCACGCCGCGGCTGATCGCCGAGCGGTTGGCCGAGCAGGAGCTCACGGTGGTGACGTCCTCGCTGCTGGCGGCCGAGGCCCTCGCACACAGTCGCACCGTCACGGTGCTGCTGCTCGGCGGCCGGATGCGGGGCAGGACGCTGGCCACCGTGGATCACTGGGCGGTCGACATGCTGAACAGCCTGGTGATCGACGTGGCTTACCTTGGCACCAACGGGATTTCCCTCGAGCACGGACTGACCACTCCGGATCCCGCGGTCGCCGCGGTGAAAAGCACCGCGGTGCGGGTGGCCCGCAGGCCCGTGCTGGTGGCGGCGCACTCGAAGTTCGGCGAGAGCAGCTTCTGCCGGTTCGCCCGCATCGGTGACTTCGAGGCGATCGTGACCGGCCAGGAGCTCGGCGCCGAGGAGGCGCGACGCTACGAAGCCCTCGGCCCAGTGGTCATCCGAGCCTGAGCACCTGTTCGCGCAGCGCCTCGCCGAGCGCCCGGTTGTTCTGCTCGGTGAAGTGGATGCCGTCCTCGCCGTCGGTGGAGATCACCGAACCGGCGTCGAAGAACGGCACTTTCACGAACGACGCCATCGCGGCGTACACCTCGGCCAGTCGGGCGGTCTTGTCGTGCGCGCCTTCGAAGATCTGCTGGAACCACGGGTGCGGCATGGGTGCCAGCGGCGGCGGGGCCACCACCAGCACCTTGGGTGCCGGATAGCCGGTGCCGACCCCGCCCGCGCTGGTGAGCACCTGAGTCACCAGCACCGACATGCCCAGCGCCACGTCGAGCGGTGTCCGGTGCAGATAGGCCTTGGTGTCGTTGGTGCCCAGCATCAGGATCACCACGTCCAGCGGGAGATGGCTCGCCAGACACGCAGGCAGGTACTTCGAGCCGTTGAGCCGGGGATCGGTCGGGTCGTCGGCGGTGGTGGTGCGTGCCGAAAGGCCCTCTTCGATCACCTCATAGTCCTGGCCCAGCCCGTCGGCCAGCACACCGGTCCACCGCTTGTCCCGCGGGTAGCGTTCGGTGGGCATCCCGTCGGCGACGGGAACCCACCCCCAGGTCAGCGAATCACCAAAGCACAGAATCCGTTTCGGGGCCATTCGGCCACGTTAGTCCTCGATGATGCGGTCGGCCTCGTCATCTCCGGGAACCGCTTCCTTCTCGTCGTCGTCGACGACGGTGAAGAACGAGTCCCCGTCTTCGGGGGTTCCGTCGATTTGGCCGCCTGTGTGGCGGGTGGGCCGTTCGTCGGACGGGCTGCCTGCGGGCGTCACATCGGGAACTTCGGCGGCGAGTTTCTCGTCGAGGGTTTCGTCGACCTCGGCGTCGATCCACTCCTCGGGCGGGTCGACGACGATGTCGCCGTCGTCGTTGCGGACCTCGTCGGAGTCCAGGGATTCACTGGGGCTCAGCGTGTCGTCAGGACCCGGGTCGTCGTAGTCGCCATCCATACCGGGGAGAGTGCCCCGTCGGCGGGGCGCTCAACCGAGCCGGGCGCGGGCGCCGTCGAGCACCCCTTCGATGTCGCCCCAGGTGTGCCGCACGATGTCGGCGACAGGCTGCAGGTCGGTGATCCGCGAGGACACCTGGCCGGTGTTGGCCACGCTTGCCTCCAGGTCGCCGCCGAAGTACAGGTCGGTGATCCGGCCCAGCAGCTGCGCGTCGGCGGGGTGCTCGTCGATCCGCGACGCCAGCCCGGTGCGCAGCACCCGCATCGTCGGATTGCCGGGGACGTCGAGCAGCACCGTCCCGGCGTCGTCGGCCGCGACGATCGCGTCCTTGAAGTTGGCGTGCACGGCGGCCTCGACGCTGGCCAGCATCCGGGTGCCCATCTGCAGCCCCTCGGCGCCCAGCACCACGGCGGCCGCGCCGGAGCGGGCATCGCACATGCCGCCGGCGCAGATGATCGGCAGGTCCACGCGCTCGGCGATCAGCGGCAGCAGCACCATCGTGGACGCGCCGAGCGCGGACTTGAATCCGCCGCCCTCCACTCCTTCGACGACCAGCGCGTCGACTCCGGCGTCAGCGGCCTTCTGTGCGCCTCTGAGCGATCCGACGACGTGCACCACGGTCATCCCGGCGTCGTGCAACCGGGCGGTGAACAGTGCCGGGTCGCCGGCGGAGGTGAACACGTGCCGCACCCCGGCGGCGACCAGCACGTCGACGATCGACGGGTCGCGCTTCCAGCCCTGGATCATCAGGTTCGCCGCAACCGGCCGGTCGGTCAGGTCGCGCACCCGCAGCAGGTCCGCGCGTCCCTCGGGGGTCAGCGTCTCGATCATGCCGAGGCCACCGCCCTCGGACACCGCGGCCGCCAGCTCGGCCCGCGCGATGTAGGTCATGGGCGCCTGCACGACGGGGAACTGCACGCCGAACAGTCGTTGAACGCGATTGGTCACGGCGCCATCCTGCTACGGTCCGGCTGTGTATCGGGTGATTCAGTGGGGCACAGGTGCTGTCGGGTCGGAGATGATGACCGCCATCCTCGATCACCGCGACGACATGGAGCTGGTCGGGGCCCGCGTGTACTCCGCCGACAAGGACGGCGCTGATCTGGGGGAGTTGCTCGGCCGGGAGCCGGTCGGGGTGGTCGGTACGACCGACGTGGACGCGATCCTCGCCCTGGACGCCGACTGCGTGCTCTACACGCCCCGCACCGCGCACGTCGACGACGTGTGCGCGCTGCTGTCCAGCGGGAAGAACGTGGCCACCACGGCGTTCATGTTCCATCCCCGGCGGATGGACCCGACGGACCGCGACCGGGTACTCGCCGCATGCGAACGGGGCCGAAGCACGGTGCACGGCAGCGGTATCAACCCCGGCAATCTGTCCGGGGTGCTCCCACTGGCCCTGTCGGGGATGAGCCGCACGATCGAGAAGATCACCCTGCAGGAGCGGGCCGACTGGTCGGTGTACGAGAGCACCGGCATCACGTTCGACAACATGGCCTTCGGGCGGCCGGTCGATTCCATCAGCCCGACCGCCACCGACTTCCTGGCGTTCAACAGCTCGATCTTCACCGAGCAGGTCTGGTTCCTCGGCGACGCGCTCGACGCCGACCTGGACGAGGTTACGGCTACCGTGGAAGCCGTTGCGGCGCAACAGGACCACCAGATCTTCGATCACCTGCTGCAGGCCGGGACCACGGCCGGACAACGCTGGGTGTGGAGCGGTCGACGGGACGGGCAGGTGCTCGTGGAGATCGAGACGCTCTGGACGGTGGGCAATGAGTATCCCGGCCACTGGCCCAAGCCCAGGCACGGTTGGACCCTGACCATCGAGGGGGATCCGTCGATGCAGACGCACTTCTTCTCGCTGGCGAGCTTCGACCGGGCCGCGAGCATGGCTGAACACGTGCGGTCGGCGAACGTGGCGACCGCGATGCAGGTGCTCAACGCGGTGCCCGCGGTGTGCGAGGCACCGCCGGGTTTCGCGACGAGCGCGACGCTGCCGCTGATCCGCAGCGGCAGCGGCTTCGGGCGACGTCAGCCGTAGAACATCACCCAGTAATCGGCGGACCAGGCGCCGCGGTCGCATTTGAGCGGCACCCCGTCGGGGCTCTGCGCCACCCCGGTCGCGTCGCCGCACACCGACCGCAGGGTCCGGACCCCGACCAGCGGCGGGAACGACACCCACTGGCTCTTCGAGTTGCACGCCAGCGTGTTGCCGGAGCCGTCGAGCCCGAAGTTGTAGCGCGTCTTCTGGTTGCAGCGCTCGCCCAGTTGCGCGTCGTGCGCGACGAACGGGACGCAGCCGGCCCCGTCGCACGTGCTCGGCGTCGCCGAAGCGGGCCCGGCGACCGACACCGTCAACGGCGCGGCCAGCACACCGGCGATTGCCCACGCAGCCATCCACTTCATGGGCTACACCCTAAGTGGAGGTGCCGTGGTCGTGGGCAGCCTTGTGGGCATTTGCTGTCGGGGGCTGCGGCGGTGGGTAAGGTCTGGCCTATGAAAACGCTGATCGGGGTGTTGTCGGCGGGCTTGCTGCCCTTCGCCACGCTGGTAGCGGCGCCCGCGGCGCACGCCGACACCGTCGCCTATCTGGTCAACGTCCACGTCCGTCCGGGATACAACTTCCCGAACGCCGACGCCGCCATCGGGTACGGCCAGACCATCTGTGACCGCGTCGCGGCCACGATGGGCTACCGCGAACTGGTGAACCAGGTGAAGACCGACTTCCACACCACCGACTACTACCAGGCGGGTTACCTGATCAATCAGGCCGTCAACGAACTCTGCCCGGCGCAGATCTGGCAGTTGCGGCAGTCCGCCGCCGGTTACACCGGTAACTGACTACGGGCAGGTCACCTCGATCTCGAACGGCTTGTTAACCGGCTGCATCGGGTTGGCCATGTCGACGCCGGTCGCGGTGCCCGAGATCTTGTAGGTCTGGCCGTCCTTCTCGGCGCTTGCCTCACCCTGGCCTGCGCCGCTCTGGAAGCCGAGGGTCACCCCGTTGACGTTGCCCAGGCCGACCGACACGACGGTCGGTTCGTCGCCGGTGCTGACGACCGCGCCGATCCCGGTGGTCGCGTCGCCGATCGCGATGTTGGTGTTGCCGCCCATGTCGGAGCACACGACGGTGCCCTGCACTTCCTGGTCGGCACCGTCGATGGTGACGGTGCTCCTGCCCTCGGCGGCCGCCGCCTGCGACGTCTCTCCCGACGTGTCCGACTTGTCCGATCCGCAGCCCGACAGGCCGACCATGACGATCGCTGCGCCGCCCACGGCGGTGAGGATTTCGCGCTTCATCGCGGCTCTCCTTCGTATCGTGCGATTCGCCGAGACCGGCGGATCATCTCTCGCAGTATGGCCACACAACCTCAGGCCCACACGTCACTTTTGGGTTGCAGCTCAGCACGCGACCTTTATCTGGAAGTCCCCTGTGGTGCGGAAGCTGGGGTTGTCGGTGTCGAAGCCGTCGGCGGTGCCTTGGATGTCGTAGGTGCGCCCGGTCATCGTCACGGTCGCGTCGCCGCCGAGGCCCTGGTTGTAGCTGCCGGTGAAGCCGCCGAGGTCGCGGATCCCGACCTCGCGGACGATGAGTTCGTCCTCGCTGGAGATCGTCGCCGAGATGCCGGAGGCCTCGGGGTCGTGCGGGTCGCCGGTGTTCATCATCGTCAGCGTCCCGGCCGGGTCGCACCGCACCGAATCGGTGGTTCCGGCGTCGCGGCCGTTGATCGTCACCTGCGCGGTTCCCGCCACCAGCGCCCCGGGCGGGGGCTGGAACTCCGGCGTCGGCGACGAGCATCCGGCGAGGACCGGGACGGTCAGGAGGGTCGAGCTCAGTACGGCGGCCAGAGACCTGCGTGTCAACACAGTGCAGAATCTACGGCGTGCCTGACCACCCGCTTCGCGCTGATCCCTTCTTCTCGGTGACCGCCGACCTGCCCGGCCGGGCAGGCCGCGCCGGCGTCATCCGGACGCCGCACGGAGACATCCGGACTCCGGCGTTCATCGCCGTCGGCACCCAGGCCACCGTCAAGGCGGTCCTGCCTGAGACCATGAAAGAGCTTGGCGCCCAGGCTGTCCTGGCCAACGCCTACCACCTCTACCTGCAGCCGGGGCCTGACATCGTCGACGAGGCAGGCGGGTTGGGGGCGTTCATGAACTGGCCGGGCCCGACGTACACCGACAGCGGCGGCTTCCAGGTGATGTCGCTGGGCGTCGGGTTCAAGAAGGTGCTGGCGATGGACACCTCACGGGTCCAGGCCGACGACGTGATCGCCGAGGGCAAGGAGCGGCTGGCCCACGTCGACGACGACGGGGTGACCTTCCGCTCGCACCTGAACGGGTCCATCCACCGGTTCACCCCGGAGGTGTCGATCGGCATCCAGCATCAACTCGGCGCCGACATCATCTTCGCGTTCGACGAGCTGACCACGCTGGTCAACACCCGCGACTACCAGGAACGCTCGGTGCAGCGCACCCACGAGTGGGCGGTGCGCTGCCTGACCGAGCATCGCCGGCTGTCCGTGGAGCGCGCGCACAAGCCGCCGCAGGCGCTGTTCGGAGTGGTGCAGGGCGCTCAGTACGAGGACCTGCGCAGGCAGGCCGCGCGCGGGTTGACGCAGATCGTGGACGAGGACGGCCGCGGGTTCGACGGGTACGGCATCGGCGGGGCGCTGGAGAAGCAGAACCTGGCCACGATCGTCGGCTGGGTCAGCAGCGAACTGCCCGACGACAAGCCGCGCCACCTGCTCGGAATCAGCGAGCCCGACGACCTGTTCGCCGCGGTGGAGGCCGGCGCCGACACCTTCGACTGCGTGTCGCCGTCGCGGGTGGCCCGCAACGCCGCGGTGTACTCGGCCGACGGCCGCTTCAACATCACCGGGGCGCGCTACCGGCGCGACTTCACCCCGATCGACCCCGAGTGCGACTGCTACACCTGCGCGCACTACACCCGCGCCTATCTGCACCACCTGTTCAAGGCCAAGGAGATGCTGTCGGCGACGTTGTGCACGATCCACAACGAGCGGTTCATCGTCCGGCTGGTCGACCAGATCCGGGAGAGCATCCCCGAGGGCCGGTTCGACGATCTGCGTGAGCACGTGCTGGGCCGGTACTACGCGAACAAGCCCTGAGCGCACGACTGTGGGGCCTGTGCACGCCGGTCGGCGGAATGGCGTGCACAACCCCCACACTGGACCTCACCTGACCTGCACGCTTTTGAACGTGTGCACAATAAGTGCATGACGACCGCCTCGGAAACGCAGTCGCTGCTGCTGCAGATGCTCGCGCCCGACCGGCGAGCGGATCCGTACCCGGTCTATGAGCAGATCCGCGCGCACGGGCCGATGCAGCTGCCGGCCAACAATCTGACGGTGTTCTCGTCCTACGCCGATTGCGACGAGGTGCTGCGCCACCCGGATTCGGCGAGCGACCGGCTGAAGTCCACGGTGGCCCAGCGCGCCATCGCCGACGGCGCCGAGGAGCGCCCGTTCGGGCCGCCGGGGTTCCTGTTCCTGGATCCGCCCGACCACACCCGGCTGCGGCGCCTGGTCAGCAAGGCGTTCGTGCCCAAGGTCGTCAGGGCTCTCGAGCCCGACATCGTCGCGCTGGTCGACGGGTTGCTGGAGGAGGCCGCCGGCGGCGCGGAGCCGTTCGAGGCTATCGAGGGTCTGGCGTATCCGCTTCCGGTCGCGGTGATCTGCCGGCTGCTCGGGGTGCCGCTGGAGGACGAGCCGGAGTTCAGCGCAGCCTCGGCACTGCTGGCCCAGTCCCTGGATCCGTTCATCACCGTGACAGGTGCCGCCGGCGACGGGTTCGAGGAGCGCATGCAGGCCGGGCTCTGGCTGCGGGATTACCTGCGTGGCTTGATCTCTCGCCGCCGCCGCGATCCCGGCGACGACCTGATGTCAGGGCTGATCCACGTGGAGGAGTCCGGCGACCAGCTCACCGAGGACGAGATCGTCGCGACCTGCAACCTGCTGCTGGTGGCCGGACACGAGACGACGGTCAACCTGATCGCCAACGCCGCACTGGCGCTGCTGCGCAACGACGGCCAGTGGGCCGCGCTGGCCGCCGATCCGGACGGGGCCGGCGTGGTGATCGAGGAGACCCTGCGCTACGACCCGCCGGTGCAGCTGGTCGGACGGATCGCCGGCGAGGACATGACGATCGGGGGAAGCGTCACGGTCCCGAAGGGCGACAACATGCTGCTGCTGACCGCGGCCGCGCACCGCGACCCCGACGCGGTCGAGCGGCCCGACGAGTTCGACCCCGACCGGCCGGTGATCCGCCATCTCGGCTTCGGCAAGGGCCCGCACTTCTGCATCGGCGCACCGCTGGCCCGGCTGGAGGCCACCGTCGCGCTCACCGTGCTGACGTCACGGTTCCCCAATTCCACGCTGGCCGCCGAGCCCGTCTACAAACAGAACGTGACGCTGCGCGGCATGTCGACGCTTCCGGTCAAGCTGGGGTAGCACCTGCGGTCAGGGCCGCGGTGCGCACCGTCGATCTCAACCAGCGGTGCCGGCGGTCGTTGTCGTAGGCGGGATGCCACACCATGCGGTAGGTCAGCCGCCGAACCTCCGCCGGTGCCTGCAGGATGCGCACACGGTGACCGGCCGGCCACTGTCGGGCGAGGCTCGCGGGAATCGTCGCGACGAGATCGGTCCCGGCCAGTATCAGCGGGACGACGGAGTGGTAGGGCACGGTGACCATCGCCCTTCGTCGTAAACCCCGTTCCTGCAGGGGTAGATCGACGTCGGGCTGGAGTCCGTCGGTCACATCGATCACGAGATGCCGAAGGCGGCAGTACTCCGCGAGCATCAGCGCCGGCCCGGTGGCCGGGTGATCGGCGTCCACCACGCAGACGAACTGCTCGGTCAGCAGGTCGGCCGCCGAGAGGTCACCCGACGAATGCACGCCGAAAAGGCCGAGTTCGACACGGCCCCGGTGAATCGCCTCGGCCATCGAGTCATACCGCCAGCTGTGGAAACGCACCCCGGAGCCGGGAGATTCGTGCATCAACGTGGCGCAGATCGCGGGCCCGTACGTCTGCACGGCGAAGTCGGTGCCCGCGAGGTGGATCTCTGTCGTCGAGACTGCGGGATCGAAGTCGTCGGGGGACACCAGCGCCTCCAGAGCCGGGAGCACGCCTTCGAGTTGGTCCCGCAAGATCTGGGCGCGTGCGGTGAGCCGATAGCCGTCACGCTCGCGGATGAGCAGCGGGTCGCCGAGCAGGGACCGAAGTCGTTGCAGCGCACGGCTGGTCGCCGGCTGGCTGAGGCCGAGCCGGGCCGCCGCGCGCGAGATGTGGCGTTCCTCGAGGAGTATGGCCAACGCGGGGACGAGGTTGAGGTCCGCGCGCAGCGTATGCAGCACATGCATAGTGCTGATCATAGAAATGCATGAGGAATATGGACGGGATTGTGCAACCGTCGTGTTGTCGAGCGTGAGGACACCGCCACAACAGGAGGGACGACCGCGATGAACATCAGCGGCAACACCATCTTCATCCCCGGAGCGACGAGCGGCATCGGCCTGGCGCTGGCCAACGCGCTCGCCGACCGCGGCAACACCGTCATCATCGGAGGTCGGCGTGCCGAACTTCTCGACAAGATCGCCGCGCAACGCCCGGAGTTCGGCACCGTGCTGGTCGACACCAGCGACCCGGCCTCCGTGCGGCGCGCCGCCGACGAGGTCATCGCGAAGCACCGGGAGCTCGATGCCCTCATCGCGATGGCGGGGATCATGAAGATCGAGGACTGGCATCACCCCGACGGATTCCTCGCCTCGGCGGAGTCGGTGATCACGACCAACGTCCTGGGCCCGATCCGCCTGATCGCCGCGTTCATCGAGCACCTGCAGAGCCGTCCGTCGGCCACCGTCGTCACGGTCTCCTCGGGATTGGCGTTCACCCCGTTGAAGGCCACGCCGAGCTACAACGCTTCGAAGGCCGCGATCCACATACTCACCGAGTCCGTCCGAATGCAACTCGCGGACACCACCGTGCAGTTCATCGAACTCGAACCACCGTCGGTCGCAACGGATCTACTTCCCGGGCAACGAGAGAGCGACTTTGCCATGCCGCTCGACGACTTCGTCGCCGAGGTCATGCATATCCTGGAGTCGCAACCGGACGTCAAGGAGATCCAGGTGGAGCGGGTGAAGTTCCTGCGCTTCGCCGAGGCGCGCGGGGAATACGACGACGTGGTCGCCGCGGTCAATTCCGCGGACCCGCACGGAAATTGAGAGCAATGCCATGGAACAGCTGATCATCCTCGTCACCGGCGCGTCCAGCGGATTCGGCCGGCTCGCCGCGGAGGCGCTGGCCGATTCCGGCCACACGGTCTATGCGTCGATGCGGGGAACCATCGGACACAATGCCGCACAGGTGGATTCGATCGCAGAGCCGCCCTATCGGGGACCCTATTTCGCGGCGAAGGCGGCCTTGGACGCACTGGCCGTGACCTACGCCCGGGAGCTGGCGTTGTGGGGGATCGAGACGTCGATCATCGTCCCCGGCGCCTTCACCGCTGGAACCAACCACTTCGCCCACGCAGGCAGCCCCGCCGATACCGGGGTGGCCGAGGCCTACGAAAACGGGCCGTACTCGGGGTTCGCCACCCGGGTGCAGGGGGCTTTCGACGCGATCATGCCCGCGGACGCCGATCCGGCCGCCGTGGCGCGGGCCGTGGTGTCGGTTGTCGGGACACCTCACGGGCAGCGGCCGTTCCGGGTGCACATCGATCCCGCACAGGACGGGGCGGACGTGGGTTTTGCGGTGACGGACCGGCTGCGGGCCGAGATGCTGCACCGGACCGGACTCGACGAACTGCTCCGAGTGGCGAGTCCGACTAGCGCGTCAGCGCCGCGATGACCTCGGCCGCCGCCCGCTCACCGGCCTGCACCGCGCCCTCCATGTAGGCGCTCCACTCGGTGGCGGTGTCGGTCGAGGCCCAGTGGATCGGTCCGATCGGCGGGGTCAGCGCCGGCCCGTAGGCGGTCCACACCAGCGGCCCGCAGTTGGCGTTGTAGCAGCCGCGGGTCCACTGCCGGTCGCTCCACTCGCCGTCGACGTAGTGCGCGGGGTGGGCGGCGCGCGACCCGAAATGGCGCACCAGTTCGTCGGTCAGCGCGGCACGTCGCTCCTCGGCAGACCATCGGGTGTGGACGCGCGCCTGCTCGCCTTCGAGGAACAGCAGGATCACGCCGCGGTCGTCGCCCGGGACGCAGGTGTCGTTGGACATCCGGGCCGGACCGACATCGGAGATGAGTTGGCCGTTCAAACCGTCGGCGCGCCAGAACGGCTCGTCGTAGACGAAGAACGCCTTCATCGCCGACGAGTTCGGCATCCGCTGGGTCAGTTGGTCGCGGTAGCCCGGCAGCGGCGGGTCGTACATGATCCGTCCTGCCAGCATCGGGGACACCGCGACGATGACGCGCCGGCCGCGGGCCGCCCGTCCGCCCCGGCAGTGCACGGTGACGCGGTCGGGGCCGTGCTCGATGAGCTGTACCGGGGCGTCGAGCACCAGATGCCCGGACAGCATCGCCGCCAGCCGTTTCGGGATCTCTGCGGTGCCGCCGACGAACCGGGTGGTCTGGGCGCCGCCCTCGGACTCGGCGAACAACTCCGAGGTCACCCCGCAGGTCTGGATCGTGAAGAGCAGGTGCAGAAACGACACCTCCACGGTGGGGACGGCCAGGATCCCGACCGTGCAGATCTCCAGCAATGTGCGGGCCACCGGGGACAGTCCCTGCGCGTCGTACCAGGCTCCGGCGGTGACGGCGTCCCACTCGGCAGCCTGCGGCGCCGTCCACGGCGCGGCCGGGTCGACCTGCGCGGCCAGTTCGTCGAGCCGGTGCAGCACCGTGGTCAGTTCGGCCAGCTCGGCGGCGAATCTGTCGTGAAACTCGTTGCCGCGCAGCACACCTGCACCGGCGAACTCGTAGGTGGTCTCGCCGTCGTCGTACTGCGGGTAGGTCTCGACGCCGAGCTCGGCGGCGAGCGCGAACATCCGGTGGTGGGTGTCGCCGATCCACTGCGCTCCGAGGTCCACCGGCAACCCGGCCAGATCCTCGGTGAGGATGCGCCCGCCGATCCGGTTGTCGGCCTCAAGGATCAACGGGGTCAGTCCCGCGGCCAGGACGCTGCGCGCGGCGATCAGCCCGGACAGCCCTGCCCCGACGATGAGGACATCGGCCTCGTGGCGTGCCATGCCCGTCACTGTCTCACGGCGGCGGCTACAGCGGGTTGAGGATGCGCTGCAGGAACTGGCGCGTCCGTTCCTCCTTCGGATCGCCGAGCACCGCAGCCGGCGGGCCCTGCTCGAGAATCACGCCCTGGTCGAGGAACAGCACCTGCTCGGAAACCTGACGGGCGAACTGGATCTCGTGGGTGACCACCACCATCGTCCAGCCCTCGAGCGCCAGATCCCGGATGACGCCGAGGACCTCGCCGACGAGTTCGGGGTCCAGCGCCGAGGTCGGCTCGTCGAACAGCACCACCTTCGGCGTGAGCGCCAGCGCACGGGCGATCCCGACCCGCTGCTGTTGCCCGCCCGACAGTTGGAACGGGTACTGGTCCCGCTTGTCCCGCAGGCCCACCTGGTCGAGCAGTTCCAGCGCCTGCGCCTCGACCTCCTCGCGGGGCCGCTTCTGCGCGACGAGCGGTCCCTCGGTGACGTTCTGCAGCACGGTCTTGTGCGGGAACAGGTTGTGCGACTGGAACACGAAGCCGCTCTGGGCGCGGTAGCGGCGCAGTTCGTCCCTGGGCACCGGTCGGCCGAAATCGATCTCGACGTCGCCGACCTTGATCACCCCGGAATCGGCGACGTCGAGCGCGTTGAGCGTGCGTAGCAGCGTGGTCTTGCCCGAGCCAGACGGGCCGATGACCGCGGTGGCCGTGCCGCGCGGCACCGCGAACGACACGCCTTTGAGTACGTCGAGCGACCCGAAGGACTTACGCACATCCCGGGCGACGATCCGGTCTTCGGTCATCATCTTCTATTCCTCGCGCAAGCGCTCGTCATCTCGCCACATACCTTTCCAGTCGGTGCTCGAACCGCGCCTGCCCGAACGACAGCACCAGGCAGATCACCCAGTAGTAGACGGCCGCCGTGCCGTAGAGCGCGAAGAACTCGTAAGTGGGTGCGGCGATGATCTGGGCCTGGCGCAGCAGCTCGGTGACCAGAATGGTGGAGGCGAGCGAAGTGTCTTTGACGAGCGAGATCAGCGTGTTCGACAGCGGCGGCACGGCGACCCGGGTGGCCTGGGGCAGGATGATCCGTCTCAGCGCACCGGTGTAGTTCAGGCCGATCGTCTCCGCCGCCTCCCACTGTCCCTTCGGGATGCTCTGGATCGCCGACCGGATGATTTCGGCGGCGTAGCCGCCGACGTTGAGGCTGAACGCGATGACCGCCGCCGGGAACGGGTCGATCCGCACGCCGAACTCCGGCAGCGCGAAGAACACGATGAACAGCTGCACCAGCAGCGGGGTGCCCCGGATGACCGAGATGTAGAAGCGGGCGGCGTTGGACAGCAGCACATTCGGTGACAGCCGGGCCAGCGCGACACCCAGCGCGATGACCAGGCCGATGGCGAAGCTGATGAGCGTCAGCGGGATGGTCATGGTGAGCGCGGCCTTCGCCAGCGGCCACAGGTTGTCCAGCACCAGCCGCAAGGCCGAGCGGGGCTGCGCCTGCGGGGCGTCCTCGCCGCCGGATACATCGGTGCGCAGGTACTTCTCGGAGATCGCGCTCAGCGTGCCGTCGGTCTTGAGTTCTTCGATCGCGGTGTTGAGGTCCGGCAGCAGGCCGCTGTCCTTGCGCGCGGCCAGCCCCTGCTCGCTCTTCTCGCCGGTGGTGCCTGCGATCTTCACCGCCGTGTCGCCGGTCTCGGCCAGGTAGGCGTAGACCGACAGGCTGTCGTTGACCACCACGTCCACCCGGCCCTGGCTGAGCAGCGCCATCGCCTGGGTGAGGCCTTCCACCGATTCGATCTGCGCACCGGCGTCGCGGGCCACCTGCGCCCAGTTACTGGTGGTGCTCTGCGCGGCGCGCTTGCCTCGCAGATCGTCCAGTGAAGTGATCGAGTCGTCGTCGGCGCGGGTGACGATCACGCCCTCACCGATCGAGTACGGCTCGGACAGGTCGTATTTCTCCTGGCGCTCGGGAGTGATCGTCACCTGGTTGGCGACGACGTCGAAGCGGTCGGCCTCCAGCGCGGCGAAGATCGAGTCCCACGGCGTCTCGACGAATTCGACGTCGACGCCCAGCTTCTCGCCGACCGCGCGGGCGACGTCGACGTCGTAGCCGGTGAGCTCGCCGGTGGCCGGGTCGTGGAAGCTGAACGGCGCGTACACGCCCTCGGTGCCGACACGCAGCACGCCGCTGGACTCCACCGCGTTCCCGGGCTCCGAGGAACCGCACGCGCTCAGCAATACGGCGACCGCGGCCAGCACCGCGAACAGGATCCTGCGTGGGTAGCGCATCGGCGGACCGTAGCAACCCGGAGGCCTCAGCTGAAGGGTTCTGCTCACCCGGGGCGGTATACCCACGGAGCGCGGGGCAACCGCACCGGATCGAACTCGTCGAGCATGCCCTCGACGGTGCGTGCGGAGTACCCGAGCGAGTCGGCGATCTGCGCCACTGCTTCGGACACCCCGATCTCGGCCAGCGTCACCGCGCCGTCACGTTTGGCCAGCCGCGCGCCGTCGGGGTTGAGCACCAGCGGCACGTGCGCGTACACCGGCACGGGATGGCCGAGCAGCCGGGCCAGGTAGGCCTGCCGCGGCGAGGACGCCAACAGATCGTCGCCGCGCACCACCTGGTCGATCCCGGATGCCGCGTCGTCGACGACCACGGCCAGGTTGTAGGCGGTCACCCCGTCGCCGCGGCGCACCACGAAGTCGTCGACCAGGCCGGTGTAGTCCCCGTGCAGTACGTCGTGCACGGTGAAGGTGATGGTGTCGGTGCGCAACCGCAGCGCGGGCGGCCGGCCCGTCTCCTGCCTGCGCTTCTCCCGTTCGCTGTCGGTCAGGTCGCGGCAGGTCCCCGGGTAGGCGCCTTCCGGAGCGTGCGGCGCGCGCGGCGCCTGAGCGATGTCCTTTCTGCTGCAATAGCATTCGAACAGCAGGCCGCGTTCGGCCAGTTCGGCGACGACGGCGTCGTAGCGTTCGCGGTGCTGCGTCTGCCAGGTCGCGGGTTCGTCCCAGGTGAGACCGATCGCGGCGAGATCGGCCAGTTGCCGTTCGGCGATGCCGGTGTCGGTGCGGTCGTCGAGGTCCTCCACCCGCATCAGGAACCGGCGGCCGCTCGAGCGGGCGAACAGCCACGCCAGCACCGCGGTGCGCAGGTTGCCGATGTGCAGGTCCGCCGAAGGGCTGGGCGCGAACCTGCCTGCGCCGGGGAAGTCGGTCACCGGTACCACTTTGCCCGCGAGCGTGCGGTCACGGTAGCCGCCGCGCGTGAACCACTACCGGGAATGCACGTTCGCGAGGGGTCTCAGGCCTGGCTCTGCAGCGCGACCGATGCGGCGGCCACCGAGGGCGTGCCGCCGACGCCGCGACCCTGTGCGGTGACCGCGAGCCGGGTGCGATCACCGCGGAACAGGTCGCGGGAGAACTCGCACGGGGTGTCGTGCTGGTCGTAGGTGATGCGGGTGATCAGCAGCAGCGCCGACTTCGGTTTCACGCCGAGCAGGCCGGCCTCTTCCGGTGTGGCGTTGACGGCCTCGATGCGTTCGTCGGCGCGGGCGGTGACCACCCCGTACTCGCTCTCCAGGATCTCGTAGAGGGACCCCCCGAGCTGCTGCTCCAGCAGGCCCGGGAACGCCTCGGCCGGGAACTGGGCCAATTCCAGCGAGATCGGTGAACCATCGGCCAGGCGCACCCGGTGGATCTCGATGACGAAGTCGTCGGGGCCGATGTTGAGCGCCTGCTGGGTGGTCGGGTCGGGCGCGGCGATCCTGGTCGAGAGCACCCGGGTGCCCGCGACGTAGCCCTGGCTGGCCAGAAACGCCGGGACCCCGACCACGTCGGTGAGGCTGCGCTGCACCTGGGCGTGGCTGATGAAGATCCCGCCCGAGCGGCCGATCACCCGGTCGACGAGCCCGGCCTCCTCCAGCGCGGCCAGCACCTGGCGCAGGCTGGAGCGGCTGGTCCGGTACCGCTCGGCGAGTTCGCGCTCGCTGCCGAGCTTGGTGCCGGGCACCCCGGCGTTGATGTCGGCCACGATCCGGCGCCGCAGGTCCTCGGTCTGGGTCGCCACCGGACCTCCTCACCTACAGAATTGGTATAACCAAATGTAGGCTACCGGTCAGAGGTCAGCGAGCGCCTCGGGCGATTCGGGCAGGATCTGGCCGCCGTCGACCACCAGGGACTGCCCGGTGATGTAGGCGGCCTCGTCGGTGGCGAAGAACAGCGCGGCGTTGCCGATGTCGGCGACCTCGCCGAGCTTGCCCGCAGGCACCGAGGCCGCCATCTGGTCCATGTAGGTCTGGCCCATCTCGATCAGGCCCTCGGTGATCACGTTGCCCGGCAGCACCGCGTTGACGGTGATCTTCTTGGGCGCCAACTCGATGGCGGCCGTGCGCAGGAAGCCCAGCTGCGCGGCCTTGCTCGCGCCGTAGTGCGACCAGCCGGGGAAACCCGTGATCGGGCCGGTGATCGACGAGGTGATCACGACTCGGCCGCGCCCGCTGGCGGTCAGCGCGTCCAGGGCGGCCTGCACCATGTAGACGGTGCCTTTGAAGTTCACGCCGACGACCTGCTCGATGTCCTCGGGGGTCAGGTCCTCGATCCGGCCGGACGGGAAGATTCCGGCGTTGGCGCACAGGATGTCCAGGCCGCCGTTGCGTTCGGTCGCGGTCGCGACGACGCGCCGGCAGTCCTCGGGGCTCGCGACGTCGGCGGCGACCCCTGTGACGGTCCCCGGGAGCCCGGCCAGATCCGCGACGGCGGTGTCGATGTCGTCCTGGTTGCGGCCGGTGACGACGACGTTGACGCCCGCCTTGGCGAACGTCTCGGCGATGCCCCGGCCGATTCCCTTGCTTCCGCCGGTGACGACGGCCGAGCGGCCCTGCAGCGAGTTGAACATAGCGATAAGCCCTTTCGGAGCGTGATCAGAAAAGCCGGTGACCGTCGGAGGTCAGATACTGTTCAGCGAGCTTGCAGCTGCCCGCGGCATAGGTCACGGAGATCGCCTGGGATTCCTTGGAATGGCTGTGGCTGCCCATCCAGGCCAGCAGCAGCAGCCGCCGCAGCAGGATGAACGAGGCCAGCATGTCCTCGTCGGCGGCGCTCATCTGCCTGCGGGTGCGATACCCGGCCACCCAGGCGTCCTGCCATTCCGGCACCGAGGGGTGGTCTTCGAAGAACGACACCGCGGTGCCGAAATCGTAGAAGTACCAGCCGAATCCGCAGTCGTCGAAGTCGATCACGGTGATGGTGTCGCCGTCGACCAGCAGGTTGGCCAACCGCAGATCGGCGTGGACCAGGCCGAAGGTGTCGGGTCCGGTGCCGTATTCGGCGAGCCGACTGCTCAACAGCCCTGCGGCCCGGCTGAGCACCTCGGCCTCGTGGTCGCCGACGCCGACCGCGTCACGCCAGCGGCCCCACCGCGGTGCACCCCCCAGGCTGTTCTCCCAGTCCCACGCGAACCGGTTGAACTCGGCGGGGCGCTGCCAACTGCGCGAGTGGTCGTGCAGGGCCGCGGTGATACCGCCCAGCGTGTGGAAGTCGGTGGAGCTCAACGTGTTCTCGTCCGGCTCGGCGCCCGGAACCATCTCGAAATGCACGACATGGCGGTCGGTGCCCTCGTGCTCGACGGTGACCACCCGGCGGCCGTCGTGCGCCGGGATCACGGTCGGCACGGTGATGTCGCTGTCGCGGCGCAGCGCGTCCAGCCACAGCAGTTCGGACTCGATCTGGTCGATGCGGTGGTAGTCCTTACGGTGGACCCGCAGGATCGACCGGTGTCCGCAGCCCGGTTCCTCCACCGAGTAGGTCGCGTTCTCGGACAGGTTCAGCAGCCGCAGTGCCGAGCCCTGCGGCAGGTCGAACGCCGCCAGCGCCTTCTCGGCGACCAACCGGTCGTCGTCGACGTCGTCTGCGCTCAATGGTCACGTCCTTCGATCGCTCCCAGCACCTCGGTGATCCGGTCCCGAGCCGCCACCACATCCTGGGTGCTGCCACTGATGTAGAGCCTGCCAGCCGCACCGATCATCTGCACGTCGACCAGCGTCAGACCGGGCGCCGCGCGCTCGGCCTCGTTGGCCGCCACCGCGGCGAACAGTGCAGGCGTCATCTCGTACACCAACAGCGACTGCCCCGGCAACACCATCGACGCCTGCCGGTTGCGGTTGAGGATCACCGCGTGCTGATCGGTGATGTCCTCGATCACGTCGTAGTACAGGATCCGGGGCCGCAACTGGTCGGTCGCGGCGCTCTGCGTGCCGCTCAGAATGGCCTCGCCGGCGCGGCGGACATCGGCGAGATCGCCCGAGTGGATCTCCAGGACGCCGAATTGCCGTTCGACGTAAAGGATTCCGGGCTGGATACCCGGTACCTCGCGCAACGCCAGGTCGATGACCCGCTCGATCGCCAACGCCGGGGACACCTCGACGATGAGCGCGTGCTCACCGGCGTACGGCGGGTAGCCGCGCGCCCGGGTCGGGGTGCCCAGATATGCGGCGAACTGCTGCTGCAGATCCTCGACGAGGAGGTAGACGCGGATGTCGGTGCGCGCCAGCGCCGGCGACACCGTCGCGGACCCGCTCTGTGCGTTCGACAAAGCCACGGCCGGAGACTACTGCCCGGCGACGGAGAAGTGTGCGCCGAGCTCGTTGTGCGGCCGCGGGATCACGTGCACACTGACGAGTTCGCCGACCTGGGAGGCGGCTTCGGCGCCGGCCTCGGTCGCGGCCTTGACGGCGCCGACCTCACCGGTGACGATGACCGCGACCAGCCCGTCGCCGACCTGCTGGCGATCGGTGATCGTCACGTTGGCGGCCTTGACCATCGCGTCGGCGGCCGCGAGCGCGGCGACGTAACCCTTGGTCTCGATCATTCCGATCGCGTTGCTGGCCATGGTGTTTCTCCTTTGTGTCGGTTATCTGACGTGGGCGGGCCGCAGCCGTGCGGCTAGCCGGTGGGATCGATGGAACCGATGATCAGTGCGTCGACCGGTGGCGGGGTGCCGGTGAACCAGCTCGCCGCGACCGAGCCCTGGGTGACGAGCACCTGTTCGCCCACGCCGCTGCCGAGCACGTCGAATGCGATCAGCCGGGAGCCGGAGCCGTCGACCTCGACTTCCAGGAATGCGCCGGCCGGAATGCCGTCGATGCGGCGGGTCGACCAGACCTGGCCGATGACCGTGCCACGGATCATTTTCGCTCCTTGTGGATCGTCACGCCCAGCGCGCGGGCGCGCTCACGGGCCAGCGGGGTCAGCACGGCGCGGGGGCCGAGGACCAGGGATGCGCCGGCGGCGGCGACGTCGGCGATCTGCCGTTCGGTGACCGCGCCCCGGTCGACGCGTCGGGTGCTGCCGGCTCCGCCGCGCTCGGTGCCGGCGAGCCGGAACGACAGCCGACCGTGCCGCAGGTCGGCACGGGTCTTCGGGTTCTCGAAGAGCCGCAGCAGGTTTCGGACAAACACGTCGAGGTCGCGGTCGTTGCCGATGCGGACGGTGTCCACCCGGGACCGTTCGTCGGCGGCCAGCGGCCCGGTCGCTACGGGACCGTCGGGGACCTTCGCCGGCGCGGCCGCAGGCGGCGCGGGTACCGGCTTCGGGGGCGGCGGGGGAGATGCCGCCACCAGGTCGCCGACGCTCTCACGGATCACCTCTCGGACGAGTTGGCGCAGCGTGTCGCGGTCGATGCTCACCGCACGCTCCGGGCGAGCGCCTCCTCGGCCGCGGATGCGGCCTGGCGGATGTCGGACTCGCTACCGGAGAGGTAAACGCGGCCGGTCGCACCGATCATCCGGAAATCGACGACCTTCACGTCGGCGGCCTTCTCGGCCTCGTTTGTGGCCAGGATCGCGTATGACGCCGGGGACACCTCCAGCACGTACAGGGTTTCGCCGGCCAGCACCATCGAACCGATCTTGTTGCGGTTGATCAGGAACGCGTGCTGGCGGTCGATGCTGGAGATGATGCGCGAGGCGAGGATCTCGGGTGCGGTCGCCGAGCCGGTGTCCCCGCCCAGCTCGGTGAGCGCGGCGTCGGCGGCGGCCTCGACGGCCGAGGTCTCCCCGTGGAACTCGAGGTAGCCGAACTGCCGCTCCACCACGAGGATCCCGGCCTGCACCTCGGCGTGTTTGAGGGCCACGTCGGTGACGCCCTCGATGTCCAGACCCGGGGCCACCTCGATGATCTGGGCGGCCATCCCGGCGCGGGGCAACGCCCCCTTGATCCAGGTGCCCAGGTACGACATCGTCTGCGGCTGAAGCCGGTCGATGAAGATGAACGAACGCAGTTCAGCCACGGGTCACCTCTTGATCAGTTGGGCGAGTTCTTCGGCCACCAGCGCGCGCAGCTCGGCGCGCAGCGCCTCGATACCGGGATCGGCGGCGCGGCGCGGTGCGGGCCGGCGGGCGCCGCGGGGGCGGCGGCGGACGGGTCGTTGGACGCGCGCGGATACGCGGGCACCGGGCCTGCCGGGGACCGCCACGGAGACAGGCCGGCGAAGTTCGGCATCGCCACCGCGGAGTCGGCGTTGTAGGCGATCCGGGCCCAGTTCAGCAGGTTCTCGGGTTGCAGGTTCTCCCCGATGGAGCTACGCCCGACGAATCCGGTGCCGATCGTCATGGACGGGGCGAGGTTGGTCTCCAGTCCGGAGCTTCCGGTGCTGTTGCCGACGTTCACCGAGACCCGCAGCACCGGCACCTGGGCGGCGAATTCGGTGATGACAGTGGGATCTTCGCTGTGGATGGCGGCGGAGTGTCCGGCCCCGGCGATCCGCACCACCGCACGGGCGGCGCGGATGCCGCGGCGCGCGTCGGCGACGGTCGTCATGCCCAGCACGGGGCAGAGCTTCTCGTGGGTCAGCACCTCCTCACCGATGACATCGGTGAACGGCGCGATCAGCACCTTGGTCTTCGCGGTGACGCGCAGACCGATGCGGTCGGCGATCCACGCGGCGTCCCGGCCGACCACCTCGGTGTTCAGCGCGCCGTCGGGGAACATGTACTCGCGCAGCCGGATCGCGGCATCCGTGTCGAGGATGTGGGCGCCGTGGCGGGTCAGCGCCGTGCTGAGTCGCGACGCGACCGCGTCCTCGACGATCAGGACCGACTCGTTGGTGCACAGCACCGAGTTGTCGAAGGCCTTGCTGGCGACGATCCGCCGGGCGGCCGCGTCGATGTCGGCGGTCGCGTCGACGAACACCGGGACGTTACCGGGGCCGACGCCCAGGGCCGGGTTGCCCGACGAGTAGGCGGCGCGCACAACGCCGGTGCCGCCCGTGGCGACGATGACGTCGGTGCGCTCGTCGGACATCAGCGCTTCCACCAGTGGCAGCGACGGTTCGTCGACGACCTGCACGATGCCGTCGGGGGCACCGGCCGCGACGGCCGCCTCGGCCAGCAGTCGTGCGGCGTCCGCCGAGCACTGCTTGGCCCGGGGATGCGGGGCGACGACCACCGCGTTGCGGGTCATCAGCGCCAGGATCACCTTGAAGTACACCGTTGCGACGGGATTGGTGGTCGGGGTCAGCGCCAGCACCACGCCCGCGGGACGCGGGATCTCGACGATCTTGCGGGCGTTGTCGACCCGCGGGGTCACGTAGTCCTGGTCGCGGTAGAACTCGACGATGCCGCGTGAGCAGGCGCGGTTCTTGGTCACCTTGTCCTCGACGACGCCCATCTGCGTCTCCGCGACGGCGGCCGCGGCGAAGCGTTCGGCGTTGCGATGGCCGGCATCGGCGACGGCGTCGACGATCCGGCTCGCCGAGGCGTGGTCGTAGTCGGCGTAGGCGGCCGCGGCGAAGCGCGCCCGCTCGAGTACTTGACCTGCGCGGGCTACCGGGGTCACGGCTTCCTCCGTCCGGTCGCGGCCAGCTTCGCCCGCCCGACCGCGACCTCGACACGGTCGAGTACGTCCTCGCAGAGGTCACGGTTGAGCAGCAGGCCCGGTTTGAATTGCAGGACACGGGGATCCAGGGTCGAGAAGATCGCCCACACCCCGTTCTGGTAGAGCTCGCGCATCACGAACTTCGCCCCCTCGGGGTGGTCGAACTCCAGACCGATGACCACCCCGTTCTGCCGGATGCCGACGAACCAGCCCGGGTTGTCGGCCTGGATCCGGGCCAGGCCCTCGGCGAAGATGTCGGCGATGTAGTGCACCGAGGAGCGCACCTCGGGGCGGCTGGTGATCTCCAGGGTCTTGAGGGCGGCCACGCATCCCAGTTCGGCGCCGCCGAAGGTGGAGATGTGGCCGAAACCGTCCTGTTCGAGCCATTGCGCGGCGCGGTCGCTGAGCAGTGCGGCGGTGATCGGGTACATGCCGCCGGAGAGTCCCTTGCCGGTGACCATGATGTCCGGGTCGATGCCGTGCTTGGTGATGCCCCACATCTCGCCGGTGCGCATCAGCCCGGTCTGCACCTCGTCGGCGATGTAGAGCGCGTCGTAGCGCTCACACAACTGCTTGACGGCTTCCAGGTATCCGATTGGGGGAAGGGGGAATCCGTAGGTGGCGGGGATGGTCTCCATGATCACCGCGGCGACGTCGCGGCCGCGCAGCGCCTGTTCCATCGCGTCGGTGTCGCCGAACGGGACCTGGACGAACTCGTCGGGCCGGTCGGAGAGGAACAGTTTGGCGAACCGGTCGTCGCCGGTGGCGACGGCGAGGCCGGTGTGCCCGTGGTAGGCCTTCACGATCGAGACGATCTTGCGGCGCTGGGTGGCGTGCCGGGCGCTCTTGAGCGCGATGTCGATGGCCTCACCGCCGCCGGACCCGAACGCCACCTTGCTCAGTGACGCGGGCGCGGACTCGATGAGTCTCTGTGCCAGCGCTGTCCGGGCGACCGACGGGAAGTGGTGGTTGCCGACGTCGAAGTGCTGCATGCCGTCGGTGATCGCCTGCATCACTTCGGGATTGCGGTGCCCGAGGTTGTAGGTGCCGCCGTTGAGGTGCATGTCGATGAGCCGGCGTCCGCTCATGTCCCACAGGAAGTACGCTTCGCGTCGGTCGATCACCAGGTCGACGCCTGAGTCGGTCCAGAACTGGGTTTTGTCCGGGTTCCAGAACTCTTTGGCACGTTCCAGCACCTGGGCTTTGGAATCGAACGAGAACGTGCCGTAGTCGTACACGGGACTCCCTGTCGTGCGGTCGGCCGGGGTGTGACCAAAAAGCTAAAGGGTAGGACCATTTCTGTCAATCCCGCCATTCACAGGGGTTGCACAGCTTAATTGGTAGTGCCAATATGTCTGAGTTCCGCACTGTGGTCTAGACCACAGTGCGGATGACCAGTTGCGCTGAACCACTATCTCCTCCTTCGCCCTGGAAGGTCTCTGCACATGACAGAAGACGTCGTTCCCCGTGAAACATCCGCCCCGGACTCGGTCCAACGGCTCAAACGCAACGCCGTCGGAACGTTCGGCGTCATCTTCATGGCGGTGGCCACCGCCGCGCCGATCACCGCGATGGTCGGCAACGTGCCGATCGCGGTCGGGTTCGGAAATGGTTCACACGCGCCGGCCGGCTACCTGGTCGCCACCATCGTGCTGGGCCTGTTCGCGATCGGTTACGCGACGATGGCCAAACACATCACCGCCACCGGCGCGTTCTACGGCTTCATCTCACACGGCCTGGGCCGGGTCATGGGCATGGCCAGCGGCCTGATCATCACGCTCGCCTACATCGTGTTCGAGGCGTCGCTGATCGGCATCTTCGCGTTCTTCTTCCAGAACTTTTTCGCATCCCAGCTCGGTGTCACCATCCACTGGCTGATCCCGGCGCTGCTGATGCTGGTACTGAACTGCGTGCTGACCTACTTCGACGTGAACCTGACCGCCAAGGTCCTCGGCGTCTTCCTGATCACCGAGATCTTCATGCTGGCCCTCGGCGCCGTCGCGGTCGCTGTCAAGGGCGGTGGACCCGACGGCTTCGCGGTCGGCGAGATCCTCAACCCCGTCGGCGCCTTCCAGCCCGCCGCGATCGCCGGTGCCAGCGCCGGCCTAGGTCTGTTCTTCGCGTTCTGGTCGTGGGTCGGGTTCGAATCGACCGCGATGTACGGCGAGGAGTCCAAAGACCCCAAGCGAATCATCCCGCGTGCCACCATGATCGCGGTCCTCGGCGTGGGTGTCTTCTACGTCTTCGTGTCGTGGATGGCCATCGCGGGCACCGGTACCCAGCAGGCGGTCGAGCTGGCGCAGAGTGCGGACACCTCCTCGGAGATCTTCTTCGCCCCGGTGCGCGACACCTACGGCGAGTGGGCGATCACCCTGTTCAACATCCTGCTGGTGACGGGTTCGTTCGCGTGCGGTATGGCGTTCCACAACTGTGCGTCGCGCTACCTGTACGCGCTGGGTCGCGAAGGCCTCTCCAGTGGTCTGCAGAAGACGCTGGGCGCCACGCACAAGACGCACGGGTCGCCCTACATCGCCTCCTTCGTGCAGAGCGGCATCGCGTTGGTGCTGGTGCTGGCCTTCTTCTTCGCGGGCATGGATCCCTACATCCACATGTACACACTGCTGGCCATCCTGGGCACCATGGCGATCCTGATCGTGCAGTCGCTGTGCGCCTTCTCCGTGATCGCCTACTTCCACTTCCACAAGAACCATCCCTCCAGCGCGCACTGGTTCAAGACGTTCCTGGCGCCGCTGACCGGCGGCCTCGGCATGCTCTACGTGGTGTACCTGTTGTGGGAGCACAAGGAATCCGCCGCGGGCGCGGCGTCGGGCACGTTGCTGTTCAAGCTGACACCATGGATCGTGGTCGGCGTGTTCGCCTTCGGCGCGGCGATGGCCTTGTACTTCAAGTTCAAGGACACGCGGCGCTACGAGCTGATCGGCCGGATCGTGTACGACGACAGCGAGATCCGCGAATAGAAGGGTTCTTCAGTGGCTGACGAGTTGGGCAGGTTCCGGGTCCTGGACTCGAAACCTGTCAACCTCGACGGGTTCAGCGTCCCGGACGCCGCACTCGGGCTGATCGCGATGAGCAGCCCGCATGACCCCGCACCGTCGCTGGTCGTTCGTGACGGTGTGGTAGTCGAACTCGACGCCAAAGGCGTCGTCGAGTTCGACGTCATCGACGAGTTCATCGCCCGCTACGGCATCGACCTCGAGGTCGCCGAAGAGGCGATGGCCCTCGATGACCAGACGCTGGCGCGGATGGTGGTCGACATCAACGTGCCGCGGGCGGAGGTGGTGCGGCTGATCGGCGGCACCACCCCCGCCAAGCTGGCGCGGGTCGTCGCGCTGCTGTCGCCGGTGGAGATGCAGATGGCGATGGCCAAGATGCGGGCCCGCCGGACACCGAGCAACCAGGCCCACGTCACCAACCAACTCGACGATCCGCTGTTGATCGCCGCCGACGCGGCCAGCGCCGTCGCGTACGGCTTCCGTGAGGTGGAGACGACGGTTCCGGTACTCGGGGATGCGCCGTCGAATGCGGTCGCGTTGTTGATCGGCAGCCAGGTCGGCACGCCCGGGGCGATGGCGCAGTGCTCGATCGAGGAGGCTCTGGAGCTGCGGCTCGGTCTGCGCGGCTTGACCAGTTACGCCGAGACGATCTCGATCTACGGCACCGAGCAGGTGTTCATCGACGGCGACGACACCCCGTTCAGCAAGGCGATTCTGACGTCGGCGTACGCGTCGCGCGGCCTGAAGATGCGGGTCACCAGCGGTGGCGGTGCCGAGGTGCTGATGGGCGCCGCCGAGAAGTGCTCGATCCTGTACCTGGAGTCGCGCTGCGTGTCGCTGGCGCGCGCGCTGGGCTCGCAGGGTGTGCAGAACGGCGGCATCGACGGGGTCGGGGTGGTGGCCTCGGTGCCCGAGGGTATGAAGGAACTGCTCGCCGAGAACCTGATGGTGATGATGCGCGACCTGGAGTCGTGCGCAGGCAACGACAACCTGATCTCGGAATCCGACATCCGGCGCAGCGCCCACACGCTGCCGGTACTGCTGGCCGGGGCGGACTTCATCTTCTCCGGCTTCGGGTCCATCCCGCGCTACGACAACGCGTTCGCGCTGTCGAACTTCAACGCCGACGACATGGACGACTTCCTGGTGCTGCAGCGCGACTGGGGCGCCGACGGCGGGCTGCGCACCGTGTCCCCGGAGCACCTGGCCGCGGTGCGCCGACGCGCGGCCAAGGCCGTCCAGGCGGTCTACCGCGACCTCGGTCTGGCCGACTACGACGACGCCCGGGTCGAGGAAGTGGTGGCGGCCAACGGGTCTCGCGACCTGCCTGCCGGCCACCCGAAGATGGTGGCCGAGGCCGCGGCGTCGATCGAGGCCAGGCAGCTGACGGTGTTCGACGTGATTGCGTCACTGCACCGCACCGGGTTCACCGACGAAGCCGAGTCGATCGCGACACTGACCCGCGAACGGCTGCGCGGCGACCAGTTGCAGACCTCGGCGATCTTCGACGAGCAGTTCCGGGTGTTGTCCAAGCTCACCGACCCCAACGACTATCGCGGCCCGGCAACGGGGTACGCACTCACCGACCAGCGCCGTGCCGAGATCGACGCGATCCGGCAGGCGCGCAGCAGCGCCGAACTGACCGCCGACCAGGAGCAGCACCGGGGGCACGTGCTGGTGACCGAGGTGGAGCCTGCCGGGCAGGGCAGCGACCCGCGTGAGGTGTGCATCGGGCTCTCGCCGGCCTGGGGCCGCAGCGTGTGGCTCTCCCTGTGCGGGCTGCCGATCGGAGAGGTGCTCAGGCAGATCTCGGCGGGTCTGGAGGAGGAGGGCTGCATCGCGCGCACGGTGCGGGTGCGCTCGACGATCGACGTCGGCCTGATCGGACTGACCGCTGCCCGACTGTCGGGCTCCGGTATCGGAATCGGGTTGCAGGGCAAGGGCACCGCGCTGATCCACCGCCGAGACCTGGCGCCGCTGGCGAACCTGGAGTTGTTCAGCGTGGCACCGTTGCTGACCGCGAAGATGTACCGCGAACTCGGCAAGAACGCCGCCCGCCACGCCAAGGGGATGGCACCGGTGCCGATTTTCACCGGCGGCACCGACGAATCGATCTCCGCGCGTTACCACGCCAGGGCGGTGGCGCTCGTCGCGCTGGAGCGCGACGCGTTCGAACCCGGGCTGCCCCCGGTCACGGTGAAGGTGGAGAAGCCATGAGCGATATCACCGTCGGCAACGCGGTGGACGGCAAGCTCGGCCTGGGCGATCTGCGGATGGATCCGGCGGTCCTGACGCATCAAGCCGAGGTGGCCGCCGTCGGCGGCAACCCGCAACTGGCCGAGAACCTGCTGCGTGCAGCCGAATTGGCGACTTTCGACGACGAACAGGTGATGGCGCTCTACGAGGCGCTGCGCCCGTACCGGTCGACGGCCACCGAACTGGCCGAGCTGCAAACCACGTTGCTCGCCCGCGGCGCCCCGCGCTGCGCCGCACTGGTCGAACAGGCCGCCGCAGCCTACGTCCGTCGCGGCCTGCTGCGTTGACCACACCAGGTCCGGTGGTCGCGGGAATCGACGTCGGCAACCACACCACCGAGATCATGCTCGCGCGGGTGGTGGACGGCGCCGTCACCACCGTGGCGCACGGGCAGGCGCCGACCCGGGGGCGCAAGGGCGGCGTGGAATCACTGCGCGGCGCCGCGGCGCTGTTGCACAAGATCGAGGTCGAGGCGGGCCTGCGCGCCGACGAACTGCTGCTGGCGGCGTTGCGGCCGGTCGACACCGCGACCGCGCCGATCCCGCCCGCCTACTCGGCGTCGGCGCCCGTGCGGAGTCTGCGCAGGCCGGATGCGTCCACCCCGGCCGGTGCCGGACATGCTGTCGGCCAACATGTCCCATTGACCGGACTGGGTGAGGAACCGATTCGGGGGCCGGTGGTGGTCTCGGTCGACGACACCACGGACTTCGAGGTGGCCGCCGGTGAGATCAGCGCGGCCGTCGCTCGCGGCTGGCAGGTGGTCGGCGTGGTGGTCGCCCAGGACGACGCGGTGCTGATCCGCAACCGGATCCCGGTGGACGTGCCCGTCGTCGACGAGGCCGACGTCGCCGGGCTGGCCCCGGGTGTGCTGGTCGCGGTCGAGGTGGTCGAGGAAGGACGCGCCTACCGCGCCCTCGCCGATCCGATCGCGCTGTCGGCGGCGCTGCGGCTGCCCGCCGACCGGCTGCACGAGGTCGCCGAATTCTGCCGTGAGCTGGCCGATTCGGCGGCCATCGCGGTGACCGCGCGTACGGAGACCCAGGCCGCCCCCGATCCGGACGACGACTACGTCGACATCGTGATCGACGGCGCGCTCGCGCGATACACCCCCGGGCAGGCGCACGGGGTGCTGCGGCGGTCGGCGCCGGGCTGTGTCAGGGCGGTGCGGCTGCGTACGGTCCGGCCGCGGCCGACGGCCTTCCCGTGCATGATGCGTTCTTCACCGATCTGACGACGATCGACAACGGCGCCTGGCTGCGGCGCGGTGTCGCCGACGCGCAGGGCACGGTCGTCGCACTGCTGGCCGCGGAGGAGGCCGCCGACGCGGCCGCCACCCTCGGGGAGCTGACCGGGCGGCCCACGTACACGCTGGGTTCGGAGCCGGAGGCGGCGGCGTGGGGCGCGCGCACCACCCCGGGTATCCCGGCCGGCGCTGTGGTGTGCGATATCGGCGGTGGCACAGTCGATCTCATCGGTGACGACCGGACGGCCGTCGCTGCCGGGGCCGGGGAGTCGATCACCGTCGCGGTGGCCCGGGTGCTGGGGATCCCGCGGGGGCTGGCCGAGACCGTCAAACGTACCCCCGCGGTACGGGTCGAGGGCCCGCACGTCGCGCACGAGGAGGACGGGCGACGGGTATTCCTGGACACGCCGGCCTCCTCGGATGCCATCGGACGGCTGTGCACCCGCGGCGGTGCCGGACTGGTGCCGTTCTCGGACAGGCTGGCTGCCGAGGAGTGGCGCAGCCTGCGGCTGGCGATCAAACAGGAGACGGTCGCGGCGAACATCGCCCGCTGCCTCACCGCGTTCGAGGCGCCGCCCGTCGCGCTGGTGCTGGCCGGCGGTGGCGCGCTCGACGACGAGTTGCTGCGCACGGTCGCCGAGGCGCTGCGCGGCGCCCGGGTGGTGGTCGGGCGCGCGGACATCGACGGCGCGCACGGGCCGCGGTTCGCGGTGGCGCGCGGCCTGGTGGCTATGTACGCGCAGCGCTAGGCAGCCCGGCGATCGCGTCGGCGATGTGTCCGCGCCACCGGTCGTGATCGACCTCGTGCACCGCCGAATCGCCCTGGAAAGCACTGGAGATCACGAAGTCCGGGGAGACGTCGGCCAGTACGCGCAGGCTCGCGGCGATGGTGTCGGCATCGTGGGGCTGGTGGAAACCCTCGATGTAGCCGGCCACCACCGGCCTTCGGGGCTGCGGAACAGGGTGTCGCCGGTGAACAGGTACCGACCGTCGGCGCCGGTCACCAGGTAGCAGACGCTGCCGGGGGAGTGGCCGGGGGTCGGGATGATCTCGACACCGTTGTGATCGACGTAGCGGCCCTTCGACGGGACGTCGACGTGGGCGTGACCGGTGATGTCGGACAGGTCGGCCGCCGCGGCGTGCAGGGTGGAGCCGAAACGGTCGGCGATACGGGCGAGCATCGGACCGGCCTCGTCGCGGTGCGACAGGTACTGGTCGTTGACTCCGCCGAGCGAGGCGAGCTCGTCGAACTCGGCGTCGGTGCCCGGGGAGTAGAACAGGATGTTGGCCGGCTGCCACAGGTAGGCGTGCGTGGTCAGGCCGGGAAACGGTGAGAAGGTTGCGGTTTCCCACAGATCGCTGAGTACGTGTTTCATGCGCTCCACCGTGCAACCTCAACCTCCGTTCAGGTCAAGGGTCACCATCGCGGGGGAAACGTCAGCCGAGCTCGGCGAGCTGCTTGACCGCGGCGGCGATGCTGTCGATCCACCGTGCCGGGGATCCGTCGTCGGGCATCACGATCGCGGTCTCGCGGTGTCGCCGAGCGCGAGTAGGTCGAACGCGTTACGGACGTGGTTCGGGGCTGACCATTGACCGCCCTGTGGATGTGCGGAAGCTCAGCCCAACATCCCCCACCGGACGGGCGCCCAGCTATCCTCAGCGACAGTGACCAGCACGCCGTGGACCCTGACCGACGCCAGCCGCCAGGATGGGCGCGTCGCCGTGATCACCGGCGCCAACAGTGGCATCGGCCTGGAGGTCGCTCAGGGGCTGGCCACGCTCGGCGCCACCGTCGTGCTGGCCTGCCGCAGCCGTGACGCGGCGACCACAGCCCGGGCAGCCATCACGCAACGCCATCCCCGCGCAGTGACCGAGTTCGCCCCACTGGATCTCGCCGACCTGAGCTCGGTGCGACGCTGCGCCGACACTCTGCGCCAGCGGCACAGCCGAATTGACCTGCTGATCAACAACGCCGGCATCAGGCAGCGAACGCGTGCCGAGACCAGCGACGGCTTCGAGACTCATTTCGGTGTGAACTTTCTGGGCCACTTCGCTCTGACCGGGCTCTTGAATGACAGAACACAACGCGTGGTCATGGTGAGCAGCGTTACGCACCGTCGCGGCATCATCGATTTCGACGATCTGAACAGCGACAGGAAGTACCGCGGTGCGCGGGCATACGCCAATTCGAAACTCGCACAAGTACTTTTCATGTACGAGCTGAACCGTAGACACGGTGCATGTTGTCTCGCCGCTCATCCCGGCAGCGCCCGCACCGCCCTGCTGCGCGACCAGGGCTGGCAGAAGTTGGCCTATCACCCGCTGCTGCGTTTCTCCACATCGTGGTTCGTTCAAGACGCCGACGCCGGAGCGCTGCCCATCCTGCGTGCCGCGGCCGACCCGGCAGCCGTGGCCGGTGACTTCTACGGCCCCGGTGGCCGATTCCAGACCATCGGGCCGCCTGTCAAGGTCGACTCCGCCGCATCAGCCCGTGATCCGCTCACCGCCGCGCGGCTGTGGGAAGCCGCCGAATCTCTCACCGGCGTGACGTTTTAGCGGGGCACCTGCGGCAGCACCTCGTCGACCACGCGCCGCAGGTATGTCCACGCGATGTCAGGCGGCAGTCCGCCGCACAGCGGATGCAATGACAGGACACCGTCCCGGGCGATGGCTTCGACCGCCTGCTCGACGGTGTAGATGCGGTGGCTGCCGTTCTCGGCGCGCAGCGCATCGATGGTGTTCGCCTTGGACAGACTGACGATGTGGGGGTCGTGATGGCCGTGCGCGTAGCTGACCGCGTCATGCAACAGGTAAGGCCCGATCTCCTGCCAGGCGCGATCTACGTCATCCGCGACGAACACAGTGGTCGGGAATCCCGGCCGTGGCTGCTGCACCCTCCCGGGCGCGTGGCCGTGCCGGGTGCACTCGTCGTAGTAGGCCTGCACCACCTCGGGCAGATTGTTCTGCGCGTTGAACCCCAACCCGAACCGGGCCGCGCGTCGCGCGGCCTGTGGCGTCCCCCCACCGTAGGAGATGCGCACCTTACCCTCGGGCGCGGGCTGAGCCAGGACACTGCGTCCGTCGTCATTGAACCGCTCGCCGCCTAGGGCTTTCAGCAGAATGTCCAAGTGGCTGTCGGCCAGCTCACCACGGCGGTGGTAGTCCACCCCCAGAGATTCGAACTCCTCCGGCCGATACCCGATTCCCAGGGTGTAGGAGATGCGCCCACCGCTGAGGTGGTCGAGCACACCGATGTCCTCGGCCAACCGGACCGGGTTGTACAGCGGCAGGATCAGGGCGCTCACCGCGATCGGTGCCGACTTGGTGCGGGCCGCCAGTGCTGCGGCCATCGGCAGCGGGCTTGGCAGGAATCCGTCCTCGGCGGCGTGATGCTCGGAGACGACCAGCAGGATCAACCCGCGGGTCTCGGTCCATTCGGCCATCTCCAGCGCGGCCGGATACAGGATCGATGGCGGCGTGCCACCGGCGGGCGCGCGCATGTCGAACCGCAGAGTGAACACCTGCCCCCTAACGCGCCGAGCCCAGTAGGGCCGCGAACTCGGCGGCGATCCCGTCGGTGATGACGGCGGCGTCGGCAACGTGGCGGGTGTCCGCCGTCACCGAAAGGCACAGGTTGCTGTCCCACGACATCGCGATGACACTGGGCCCCATGCCGTGATAGAGCGGGCCGGCCGGGTGGAAACGTAACGCGGGTAGGTCGAGAAACACCGGATCTTCGACGGCGATCCCGCTGGCATTCGAGACGATCACGTTGCACGGCCACGAAATACGCTCGGCCAGGCCGAAACGCTCGATAGTTCGAAACATCAGATTAACCGCCCGGCCCGGGGCGTACTCGTTCCACTGCCGGAACAGGTTGACACCGCGCTGTTCCTGCACCGCTTTCACGGCGCGGGCATGTTCGGCGACCGCGAGCAGGCGCCGCACCGGGTCGTCGACGGTGGTGTGGAGATTGACTCGCAGCACGGTGGTGGTCCCGACACCGTCGGTGACATAGTCGGAGGTGTCAGCAGCGCGCATCGCATACGGTACGGCCGCGACCAACGGCTCGGCGGGACGCGCCCCCCGTCGGCGCAGAACTTCGTTCAATGCCGCGCCCACACAGCTGAGCAGAACGTGATTGATGGTGACCGAGTACTTTTCGGCCACCGTCTGCAGATCGACCATCGGCAGAACGGCCACCGCCGCGGTCGAGGAGCCCGACAGCGAGCAATTCAGGGCTGTCCTGGGCGCCTTGACGTCCAGGTGGCGGGCCGCCCACTTGCTGCGCGCGATCCGCGCTGAGGTCGCCACCAACCGTGGCAGCCGACGCAGTCGGTTTCCCTTACGCGCGAGAGCATCTCGCACGACCGCCGATGGCCGGGCCGGAAACGTCGAGGATGCCGGGATCAGCTTGGGCGGCCGGGCGCTCAGATCCCCTGGTGTCATCAGGCAGCCGACGACCTCCATCGTCGAGTCGCCGTCGACGAGAAGGTGGTGGACGACCGAAATCAGGTAGGACCGCTCGGTGTCCTCGTCATCGAGGACGTACATGTGCCACAACGGCTCCCGCCGATTCAGATGCATGGCACGCACTTGCGCCAGCGCCTTGGCTGCGCCGACCGCGCCTCCGGGAGCGGGCATCGGAAGGGCCGTCACGTGTGCGGACACGTCGATCTCGGGTCGGGCGACAAGCATCGGCCGGTCCGGGTTGAACCAGGGGTCGTAGAGCACTTTGCGGTACGCCGGCATCAGATGCATCCGGTTGTTCAGCGCGGACACCACGTACTCACGGAGATCACCGATAACGGAACTGCGGTCGACGAGGATGAGCGACATCCCATTGCCGACCTGCAGGCTGGTCTCCTGGTACAACTGCCAGGCATCCATGCCGCTGACACGCTCAGCGCGACTGTCCGGCGGGGTGGCGGCAGTGCTCGTCACGATGCGCTGTAGAACTGTCGCACCCAGTGCCGGTACTTGCCGATCGGACCGTCCCCCGGTGTGAGCTTGGGATGCTCGAGGTACACCTTGTCGTCCCAGATCAGTTGGTCGCGCTGCACCTCCGACGACACAACCTGCAGCACGATCCAGCCCAGGAGCCGTTCGATCGGTGCCAGCAGCGCGCGCAACACCTTGCTTCGTGCCCGTTTCTTGGCGCTGATTCCGATGTAGATGTCGACGTGACGTTCGGCGACCGGTGTCGGCAGCACCATCTGACGGACCTTCAGGCCGCCCTGAATGGCGATCTCCACGAGTGAGAAGCCCAGACCGATGAGCACGGAATTGAAGTGGAAGCTGACGCCACCGATCACCGGAACGGGTTTGGTGCCACCGTACTCGGTGTAGATTCGCGGACCTTCGATCTGCATGGGCTTGGGTACGACGAAGTTGCGGAACTTGTGGATTGTCGCGAAATGCGCGTGGTCGAGCCCGTTTTCGTTGACTTCCTGCGGGTGGGTCTTGAAGTGCAGTTTCTTCGTGGCGATGGGATGCCAGTCGGGATCGGATTCGGGTAGGTCGAGTTCGAACGCCGGCTCCTGTCCGGGCGGGCCGTGGTAGACCATGATCATGCCCAGGTGATTACGGACGGGCAGCGTCTTGAGTGCCGCACCGCGCGGCGGTTCCCCGGTGGGAGTCGAGACACACTGCCCCGAGGCTGCGTACTTGAACTCGTGGAACGGGCAGACGACCGCCTCGCCGTCGACCCAACCGCGTTTCCCGATGTGCGCGCCGAGGTGGGGGCAGTAGGGTTCGGCGGCAGACAGGGTGCCCGAGGTCGTCCGGAAGACGATGATCTCGCCGTCGAGGAAGCGTCTCGTCAGGACAGTGCCGGGGGCGACTTCACGGGCGAAAGCCACTGCATACCAGCTGTACGGGTAGGGCGGGAACGCGTCCCCGGCTCGGCCCAGACTGGTCGACTCCGTTGCTGCGGTCATCAACGCCCTTTCGCCATCGAGTGCAGCGGTATGGCAGAGGAAGGAGGGCGAGCCGATAGTCCACTTCGGGCATCACGGCTACGGGCGAGCGCCATTTCCGTAGCATCTGGTATCCCGGCTAATTCCCCTGCGTTTGCCGCGTTAGACACCCGCGTCAATTTCTAGAACATGTTCTAGAAGAGAATAGACCACGTAAGCCCAAGGAATGCAAGGCGCACAGAATATTTGGAATCGTATTCGCTGATCACGAGAAATCGGGCACTTCTCTCGCCGCCGCTCATACGGCTGTTGCAGCTAACTCCCCCGATGCCGAGTCCGATCACCGCCATGGATTCGAGCGGCGCCGCGGTAGGGAATGCGGAGTACCGTCGTGCCCGCTAGCTTCCGCCTTGCTGGATGAGGCCGGGAACGATGTCGTCGAGGCTGAACGTCACCGGCTGCTCCAGCTGGTCGAACGTGCATGTCCGCGGATCGCGGTCAGGCCGCCAGCGGTTGAATTGCGCTGTGTGCCGGAACCTTTGACCTTCCATGTGGTCGTAGCGCACCTCTACGACCCGTTCGGGCCGCAGCGGCACGAACGACAGGTCCTTGCCCGCGTTCCAGCGGGAGCCGCCGCCGTGGCGGCGCACCACGTCCGGGTCGACGTGCGCGGCCCAGTTCCACGGATGCCGGTCGAACGTGGTCACCAGCGGCTGCAGTTCGGTGAACAACTCGCGCCGCCGCGCCATCGGGAACGCACCGATCACCCCGACCGACGCCAGCGAACCGGCGTCGTCGTACAGGCCCAGCAGCAGCGAGCCGACCGCGTCGGGGCCGGACTTGTGCAGCCGGTACCCGGCGACCACGCAGTCCGCGGTGCGCTGGTGCTTGACCTTGAACATGGCGCGCTTGTCCGGCAGGTACAGGCCGTCGAGCGGCTTGGCGATCACGCCGTCGAGCCCCGCTCCCTCGAACTCGTCGAACCACCGTGTCGCGGTCTCGACGTCCCGGGTGGCCGGCGTGACGTGGAACGTCGGGCCCGCATCGGCGAGCGCGGCGACGAGCGCGGCCCGCCGCTCGACGAACGGACGCGTCATGAAGTCGGTGTCGCCGAGGGCCAGCAGGTCGAACGCGACGAATGCCGCGGGCGTCTTCTCGGCCAGCATCTTCACCCGCGATGCCGCGGGGTGCAGCCGCAGCTGAAGTGCCTCGAAGTCCAGCCCGCCGGCGCGGGCGATCACGATCTCACCGTCGACCACACATTTGTCCGGCAGCTCCGTCAGCGCCGCGTCGACGAGTTCGGGGAAGTACCGGGTCATCGGCCGCTCGTTGCGACTGCCGAGCTCCACCTCGTCGCCGTCGCGGAACACGATGGAGCGGAACCCGTCCCACTTGGGCTCGTAGGAGGCGCCGGCCGGAATCGACGGCACCGATTTCGACAGCATCGGCGACACCGGAGGCATGACGGGCAGATTCATCGACACCATTGTCGCCACCGCGCCGACGGGCTCAGCCGCGCGACCCCACGGTCACCTGCAGCGTGACCCGCTGTCCGCCGCGCACGACAACCAGGGGCTGCCGGGACCCGGGCGCGGTCCGGCGCAGCGCGCCGAGGAGGTCTTCCACGGACTTCACCGAGTCGTCGCCGAGTTCGACGATGACGTCTCCGGGGCGCACTCCCGCGGCGGCCGCAGGGCTGCCCGGCTCCACGCCGCGGACCAGGGCCCCGCTGTCCACAGGCACCCGCAGCTCCTGCCGGATCGCCGGGGTGAGACGGCTGGTGGAGACGCCGAGGAACGTGTGCGTAGCCCGGCCGTCGGCGAGCAACTGCCCGGTGACATCCAGCACGGTCGACGTCGGGATGGCGAACCCCAGAGACACCGCGCCTGCGGTGGGCGGGATGTAGGCCTCGTTGATGCCGACCACCCGGCCGTCTGCGTCGAGCAGCGCGCCGCCGGAGTTGCCCGGCGAGATCGACGCATCGGTCTGGATGAGGTCCACCAGCGACGAACCTTCCAGCGCCGAGTCGGGGATGTTGCGGTTGAGCCCGGAGATGATGCCCGCGGTGGCGGTGTTCTCGAACCCGAGCGGGCTGCCGATGGCGATCGCGATCTCGCCGGGGCGGGGCAGTTCGCTGCGGTACTCAGGCACCGGGAGTTCGCCGCGTTCGGACCGCACCACCGCGAGGTCGGTCACGTCGTCGGTGGCCAGCACCTGGCCGCGGGCGGTGACGCCGTCGGCGAAGCCGATGGTCACCTCGCGGGCGTTGCCCACCACGTGCGCGTTGGTGACGATGACGTCGGGGCGCAGCACCACGCCGCTGCCCACGCCGCCCTCGATCTGGATGGTGACGACGCTGGGGCTGACCCGCTCGACCACGTCCGCGAAGCCCGACGTCGACGGGGCGGCTGCGGGCGGCGCACTCGTCGGGGCGGGGCTCGCGGCGGTCGGGGTGGGCGGCGGTGGCGGGGAACTCTGGGTGTCCTGCTGCGCGGTCGTCCCACACGCCGCCAGCACCAGTGCTGCGACCCCTACCGCGGCGATCCGTGCCCGCTCCACCCCGGCGGACTACCCACGTCCGCGCGGGTCCAACCGCGGCCCGGACGATTTGCCGACGAACCCCACGGAGCCCACGTACTATACGTCCGTACAGCGGGTGGGCGGAGAGGCGGACGTTGGTTGTGACGCGCTATGACTACATCATCGCCGGGGCCGGCTCGGCAGGGTGTGTGCTGGCCAACCGGCTGTCCGCGGACCCGAAGGTCAGCGTGCTGCTGCTCGAGGCGGGCGGCGGGGACCGGAACCTGTGGCTGCACATCCCCAAGGGCTCGGGGAAGCTGTTCGACAGTGAACGGCACATGTGGCACTACGAGACCACGCCGTTCGGTCCGGACACCCACGTCGAACAGTGGATGCGCGGCAAGGTGATCGGTGGGTCGAGCTCGATCAACGGGATGATCTACAACCGCGGCCACCGTGCCGACTACGACGGCCTCGAACGACTCGGCAACAAAGGCTGGGGCTGGGACGACATGCTGCCCATCTTCAAAGGTTTCGAGGACAACGAGCTCGGCGCGTCGGCGACCCGTGGCGTCGGGGGTCCGCTGCACATCTCGGTGCCGCGTGACCCCGACCCGTTGTGCGAGGAGATGATCGACGCGGCCGCGGGCACCGGGCTCTGGCGGGTGCCCGACATCAACGAGTCCGACGGGGAACGCGTCGGCTACGCCACCTCCACGATCCGGCGCGGACGCCGGGTCAGCGCCGCCACCGCGTTTCTCAGACCCGCGCTGCGCCGGCCGAACCTGACTCTGCGCACCGGTGTCGTGGTGGAACGTGTGCTGTTCGAGGGCGGGCGGGCGGTCGGCGTCGAGGTGACCGCCGGGTCGGGGTCTGAACAACTGCGCGCCGACCGGGAGGTCATCCTGTCGTTGGGCAGCCTGAATTCGCCCAAGGTGCTGCAGCTTTCCGGCCTCGGTCCGCGCGATGTGCTGACGGACGCCGGCGTCGCGGTCTACCTGGAACGGGACAACGTGGGACGCCGGATGCGTGAGCACCGGTGTGCCACAGTCCGATACCGGCTCAACGAGGACCTCGGCTACAACAAGCGGCTGGCGACAAGCTTCGGGCAGGCGCTCACCGGCATGAAGTACCTGGCCACCCGCAAGGGTCCGCTGGCCGCGCCGTCGTTCGACATCGTCGGCTTCGTCAAAGCGCAACCCGACGCCGAACGGCCCGACGCGCAGATCATGATGGGCCCGTGGACGCTGCCGCCGTACAACACCGGCGAGCCGGTGGTCATCGAACGTGAACCGGGGTTGTCCTGTCTGGGCATGGTGTTGCGACCCACGTCCCAGGGCTATGTCGAGATCACAGCCGCCGATCCTGCTGCGGCACTCCGGATCAACCCCAACTACCTGGACACCGCCCACGACCGCGAGGCGACTGCGAATCTGCTGCGGCGGATGCGCATGATCTTCGAACAGTCACCGATCGCCGAGCGGATCAGTCACGAGACCTACCCCGGAACCGACGTGCGCAGCGACGAGGATCTGGTGGACGCCGCGCTGGCAGGCGGCTACTGCGGCTACCACGCCGTCGGTACGTGCGCGATGGGACCCGACGACGAGGACGTCGTCGACAGTCAGCTGCGCGTCCGCGGCGTCGACGGGCTGCGGGTGGTGGACTGCTCGGTGATGCCGACGATGGTCGCCGGAAACCTCAACGGGCCGGTCATGGCAATGGCTTGGCGGGCAGCCGGTTTCATCCTCGACGGCCACTGACCCAACTCCCGCCGAAATTGCATTCCACGCGGCGGATTCCCGGGATTGGCCGCGTGGAATGCAATTTCGGCGACGGGGCATGTGCTATACATTCGTACAGCGGCGATGAGGAGAAACGGTGAGTCGAGTAGCGGTGGTGACCGGCGGGGCGTCGGGCCTGGGCGAGGCGATCAGCGCCGGTCTGGCCGCCGACGGCCATCGAGTGGCCATCCTCGATGTCAACGCCGACGCGGCCGGCCGGCTCGCCGCCGGATTGCGCGACACCGGGGCGCAGGCCGTCGCGGTGCCGGTCGATGTTGCGGAAGAATCGGCGGTGGAGTCCGCATTCGCTGCTGTCCGAGACGAATTCGGCGCGGTAGAGGTCCTCGTGACCAGCGCCGCGATCGGGGGATTCACCCGATTCGACAAGATCACCCTCGACGAGTGGAACCGCTATCTGGCGGTCAACCTGACCGGCACGTTCCTGTGCATCCGGGCTGCACTGTCGGACATGGTCGCTGCGGGTTGGGGCAGGGTCGTGACGATCTCATCGGCCGCGGGTCAGCAGGGCGCACCGCGGCAGGGGCACTACTCGGCGGCCAAGGGTGGTGTGATCGCGATGACCAAGACCGTGGCGCGCGACTACGCCCGGCACGGGATCACCGCGAACTCCGTGCCGCCCTTCGCGATCGAGACACCGATGCTGCGTCAGCAGCAAGCCGAGGGCAAGCTGCCCCCGGACGAGTACTTGACGCAGGCGATCCCGGCGGGCCGGCGGTCCCGAGGACGTCGCGGCGGTGTGCTCGTTCCTGTGCTCGGATGTCGCCGGCTATGTGACGGGGCAGGTCATCGGAGTCAACGGTGGAGCGGTCCTGTGAATACTGAACGTGCACAGGCACCGGGAGTGCGCACAGATCGTGTTCTGGACGAAAACGGCGATCTCTGCGCAGGCTCGGCGAAGTCCGTGCCGCGCTACCACTTCGACCGGCACGGCCCCGACCACCGGGACAGGTTCCTCGACATCACCCAGGAGATGCACGGCGCGTGCCCGCCGGCGTGGACCGACACCTACGACGGGCACTGGGTGGCCGCGGGCAGCGACGCCGTGTTCGAGTTGGCGCGCTGTCCGTACGTGTCCAACGACCAGGGCCCGGCACGGCCGATCACCGCACTCAAGGCCGCTGCGCGCATCGGGGAGACCGCATGACCCCCCGACGCCCGGTCGCCGTGGTCACCGGAGCCAGTCGCGGCGCGGGCGCAGGCATCGCACACGCGCTGGGTGCGCACGGCTGCACCGTCTACGTGACCGGACGCACCGTCGACCCCGGCGGCACGCGGGCCGGCACCATCGGAGAGACGGCCGACCGGGTCACCGCCGCAGGCGGAGAGGGCATCCCGGTCTGTGTCGACCACGGTGACGACGAGCAGGTCGCCGCATTCTTCGACCGGGTGGCGCGAGATCACGGCCGCGTCGACATCCTGGTCAACAACGCGGCGATCATCCGTGACGAGATGATGGGCCGCACCAAGTTCTGGGAAGAACCGCTCAGCGTCGTCGACACCCTCGACGTCGGTCTGCGCAGCAGCTACGCCGCCACCGTTCTGGCCGCGCCGCTGATGGTGCCCAACCGTGCGGGCCTGGTGGTGTTCACCTCGTCCTCCGGTGCCGTGCACTATGCGTTCGGGCCGGCCTACGGTGTGCCGAAGGCCGGCGTGGACAAGATGGCCGCCGACATGGCCTACGATTTCCGCGACGTCGGCATCGCGGCGGTGTCGATCTGGATGGGCTCGCTGCTCACCGACCGGGTCCGCGCCATCGTCGCGAGCAATCCCGACAAGTTCGGCCACATCCTCGACAGCGCCGAGACACCGGAGCTGACCGGCCACGTGATCTGGGAGCTGTACCGAGACCCCGACGTCATGGCGGTGAGCGGCCAGACGCTGATCGGAGCGGAGCTGGCGGCCAAGTACGGGATCAAGGACGAGGGCGACCGCCAACCACCTTCGTATCGGGAACTTTTCGATGTGCATCCGGTGCAGCAGCAGGCCCACGTGATGCGGTGAGGCGGTGCGCGGCGACGCTCACTTGCCGCGGGGTCTGGCTCCCCGGCCGTAGGTGATGTCGGCGCGCTCGGGATCCCAGCGATTGCGGAACACCACGTCCGACAACGGTCGTCGCCGCACCGGACCGTGCTGTCCGCGCGGCCATCCGACCACCACGTGCCCGGCCAGGAACCATTCGTCGGGGATGCCCACCGCGTCGCGCAGCGCCTGCTCGCCGCCGTAGGACGCCCAGCTGGTGATGCACGCGCCGAGGCCCTGGGCGCGCGCGGCGAGGTAGAAGTTCTGCAGCGCGGGATAGATCGAGCCGCCCTGCAGGAACTCCGAGGAGAACTCGTTCTTGTACGCGGCGAACAGGACCGAGGTGAACTCGCCTGCGCGGTCGTGCAGTTCATAGGTGGCGCGGTTGTTGCGTGCGGCACGGCTGCCGTCGTCAGCGTCGGGACGAGTCATGCCGTAGATGGATTCGATTGACTGCAATGCGATCTGGGCCGCCTGGGCGACCGCCGCGCGCTGCTCGGCCCCGTCCAGCACGATGAACCGCCACAGCTGGGCGTTGGCGCCGTTGGGTGCCCAGGTCGCCGCCTGCAGGCAGCGGTCCAGCGTCTCGGCGTCGACGGGCTCGTCGGTGAACCGCCGGATCGATCGTGCGGTGGACAGCACTTCCCAGACGTCGTTCGTCGGATGCGGCATGACCATTGGTGTACTCGACGCAAGCCGGAGTGTCCAGTACCACAATGCTGTACAGTCGTACTGCAAAGTGGTCCCGGCCGACAGGAGTCATGCTGTGAGCGATAGGTTTTCGATGGAAGGCAGGGTCGCGGTCATCACCGGCGGTGGCACCGGCATCGGACGGGCCTCGGCACTGGTGCTGGCCCAGCACGGCGCCGACATCGTGCTCGCCGGCCGCGTGAGGAGCCGTTGAAGGCGACTGCCGCCGACATCGAGGCACTCGGTAGGCGCGCGATCGCGGTCCCCACAGACGTCACCGATGCCGGTCAGTGCCAGGCGCTCGTCGACGCCACGCTCGCCGAGTTCGGCCGGCTGGACGTGCTGCTCAACAACGCCGGCGGCGGCCAGACCAAGTCCCTGATGAAGTGGACCGACGACGAATGGCACCAGGTGTTGGACCTGAACCTGTCCAGCGCCTGGTATCTGTCGCGCGCGGCGGCCAAGCCGATGATCGCGCAGGGCAGGGGCGCGATCGTGAACATCTCGTCCGGTGCGAGCCTGCTGGCCATGCCGCAGGCGCCGGTGTACGCCGCGGCCAAGGCCGGGTTGAATAACCTCACCGGATCCATGGCCGCGGCCTGGACCAGGAAAGGCGTGCGGGTCAACTGCATCGCCTGCGGTGCCATCCGCACGCCCGGTCTGGAGGCCGACGCGCAACGCCAGGGCTTCGACATCGACATGATCGGCCAGACCAACGGGTCGGGCCGCATCGCCGATCCTGACGAAATCGGCTACGGAGTGCTGTTCTTCGCCTCCGACGCGTCGAGCTACTGCTCGGGGCAGACGCTCTACATGCACGGCGGCCCCGGTCCGGCGGGGGTGTGAGCATGGATCTCAGCCACATCGGTGTCCGGGTACGCGACCTCGACACGTCGCAGAAGTTCTACGAGGCACTGGGATTCGCCGAGGTGAAGCGCTTGACCGTGCCCGACCAGGTGGCCGAGGGGCTGCTGGGGTTGGCGCCGCCGATCGGTTTCGAGGCGGTGTATCTGCGCAACGGCGGAGTCGTGTTACAGCTGCTGACGTTCGCCGGGCATCCCGCCCCCGATGAGCCTGAGCGCGGAATGGTCGGCGCGGGGCTGACCCATCTGTCGATCGCGGTGGCTGACCTCGCCGCAACGCAGGCTGCGGTGACGGCCGCCGGGGGATCCGTCGTCGCAGACCCGGGTGGCGGGTTCGCCTGCATGGTCCGGGATCCCGACGGTCAGCTGATCGAGCTGGTGAACGAACGGGTGCGTCCGGTACCTGCCTCCTGAGAGCCCGCCGCGATGGTCACCGGTCAACGGAGCTCGGTGGCCATCGCCGCGTACCGGTCGAGGAAGGGCAGCGTGGTCGTCGGGTCCCCGCTGTCGCGGCGACCGCCACCGATCACGACGCGGGTGAAACCGAGGTCGCGGTAGCGGGCGAGGCGGTTCGCCGACGGATCACCCCACGCCATGACGGTCAGGTCCAGTTCGGCGGGATCCCGTCCCGCCTCTTCGGCGCGCCGCCGGAAATCCTGCACCGCCGAGGGGAGATCGCGGTACGCGGCGTCGCCGGGGAGCCACCCGTCGGCCCATGACAGACATTCGCCGATCGCCCTGGGTCCCGTGGCTGCGGCGAGCAGTGGCGGGCCCGGCTGCTGCTGCGGCTTGGGATGGCACCACACCGGATCGAAGTCGTAGAACTCCCCGTGATGGCACGCCTCGTCCCTGGTCCACAACACTCGCAGCGCGGCCACCATGTCGGCCAGCGCCCGGTAGCGGTCCGCCCACGCGATCCGGTTCGAGACGGCGAGCTCGGCACGTACGCCGACACCGACGCCGAGCGCCACACGGCCGTTGCTGAACCGGTCCAAGGTCGCGACTTGCTTAGCGAACGTGAACAATTCATGCTCCAACGGGAGTGCGACCGCGGTACCGAGCCGCAGCGTGGACGTGGCCTGCGCTGCGATGAGCAGGGACAACAGCGGGTCCCAGATCCGCTGCTGGGCATGCAGCAGCGGCGTCGGCATGGTGCCTGCGGCCGCGACCGGAATCTGGGGGTGCTCACCGACCCACAGCGACTCGAATCCCCGCTCCTCGAGCTCGTGGGCCAAGGTCCCGGGGTCGAGGTCGTCCGGGGTGTTCATGCTGACGAATCCGATGTGCATCGACTCTCCCTCGCAGCGCAACTGTGCTGTACGATCGTACAGGTGAGTGGCCTGTATTACGACCCCTACCACGTCGAGATCGATGTCGACCCGTATCCGGTGTACGCGCGGCTCCGCGACGAAGCGCCGCTGTACTACAACGAGAAGTTCGACTTCTGGGCGCTGAGCCGGTTCGGCGACGTGGAAGCCGCGCTGCGCGACGTCGATAACCTCAGTAACGCCAAGGGGGACATCCTGGAGGTGGTGAAGGCTGAACCGGTGATGCCGGAAGGGGTGTTCATCAACGAGGACCCGCCGGTGCACACGGTGCACCGACTGCTCGTATCGCGCGCCTTCACCCCGCGGAAGATGAAGGAGATCGAGGAGCAGATCAGGACGTTCTGCGCGGCATGCCTGGATCCGCTGACAGGCGGTGACCGCTTCGACTTCACACTCGACCTGGGGTCGGAGATGCCGATGCGGGTGATCGGCATGCTGGTCGGGATGCCGGACTCGCTCCAGCGCAGCGTTCGCAAGGTCGCCGGCGAGCGGTTGCGCAACAAGCCGGGCGAGCCGTTGCCGGTGAAGAAAGACAAGTACTTCAACGGCAACATGTTTCGTGACTACGTCGCGTGGCGTAAAGAGAATCCGTCCGACGATCTGGTCACCGAGCTACTCAACGTCGAGTTCGACGACGTCGACGGTCAGAAGCGGAAGCTGCGTGAGGAGGAACTGCTGGTGTTCCTCGGTGTCATCGCCAACGCCGGGACCGAGACCGTGGGCCTCTTCGGCTGGCTCGGCAAGGTGCTCGCCGACCATCCGGACCAGCGCCGTGAGCTCGCGGCGGACCCGTCCCTGATTCCCGGCGCCATCGAGGAAGTGCTGCGCTTCGAACCGCCGGTCCACAGTATCGCCAGATACGTGGCCAAAGACGTGGAATACCACGGCCAGGCCGTGCCGGCCGGTAGTGCTTTGCTGTTGATGGCGGGTGCGGCAAACCGGGACGAGCGCAGGTTCGACGACCCCGACGTCTTCGACATCCGGCGCAACCCCAACCATCTGACGTTCGGTCGGGGCGCGCACTTCTGTCTCGGGACGTCCCTGGCCCGCATCGAGGCCCAGGTGGCCCTCGAAGAGATCCTGAAGCGCTGGCCGGACTGGACGATCGATGAGGACAACGCGGTTCGCGCCCCCACCGCGACGGTGCGCGGCTGGGATTCGATGCCCGCGCTGATGGGTCAGTAGTCCCAGGCCGCGGGCACGCAACGGAACGCCGTGCCTGCGGTGGCCACGTGGCAGACCGACGGGAACGGCAGGTGCGTGGCCACCATCGACTCCCCGGTCGCCGCGAGCTCACGCAACAGTGCGACGCGGACGCGGGCGGCTTCCTCGGGGTCGTGCTCGAAGCCGTTGTGCCACTGCGGGTTGTCGAATCCGGGCGCGAACACGGCGTCGCCGGCGAACGTCAGCGCGTCCCCGCCGGAGGCCAACCGGACCACGCTGTGACCGGGGGTGTGGCCACCGGTGCGGCTGATCAGCACGCCCGGCGCCACCTCGTACTCCGTCTCGAACGGCCGCAGCCGGCCGTGATACTCGTCCAGGAAACGGGACGCGACCGACCGGAGAACCTCCGGTACCGGCTGCGGCATGGCCGTGCGGGAGAAGTCCGGCGCGGTCCAGAACTCCGCCTCCCGGGCGGCCAGGTGAACCCGCAGATCCGGGCGCAACTGCGCCTGCAGCCCGTCGGTGAGCAACCCGCCGACATGGTCCATGTGCAAATGGGTGAGCACCACGTCGGTCACGGATCCGAGGTCGACCCCCGCGGCCGCCAAGCGCGAGGCGGTCTGACCGGCGCGCGGGAAGCCGGGGAATTCCACCCCCAGTCCCGCGTCGACGAGGATCGTCCGGCCGCCACTGCGCACCACGACCACATTCAGGGGCCAGTCCAGGACGTCCGGTGGCAGGAACATGTCGTGCAGCCAACCCGCCAGTTCCGCCGATTCGGCGTTGGTGGCCAGTGTCGTGGCGGTGATCGGCAGCACTCCGTCGCTGATCACGAGTACCTCGATGTCGCCGATCTGCACCGCGTAGCGGGACGGGACCAACTCGTCGAGACGGACTTCGGTCATGCTCATGGTTTCTCCTTCGGGTCGGGAATGCGTGCGACCGCCAGAACGGCCGTCGTCGTCAAGAGTCATCCCGTCGGCTCAGATTGCTGCGCCGCCGCCGTCGACGTGCAGGGTCGCTCCGGTGATGAAGCTCGCCCGCGGTGAGGCCAGGAACAGCACGGCGTGTGCGATCTCGACCGGCTCGGCCACCCGGCCCAGCGGCAGGGCACGGCCCAGTTCGTCGTTGGTGTCGCCCCATTCCGCCTGCACGCCTTCGGTCCCCGTGGGACCGGGGGCGACCGCGTTGACACGGACACCGTGGCTTCCGAATTCGGCGGCCCACGTGCGGGTCAGCGACTCCACGGCCGCCTTCGACGCGCTGTAGACCGAGGCCGCCGGTACGCCTTTGACCGCCACCATCGAGGTGATGTTGACGATGCTGCCCCGTCGCCGGGCGAGCATGCCCGTGACCAGCCCGGCAGTCAGAAAGTATGTGCCGCGCACGTTGGTGTCGAAGGTGCGGGCGAACGACGAGGCGTCCTGGTCGACTGTCATCGCGCCGGGGAAACTGGCCGCGTTGTTGACGAGCACGTCGACGTCACCAGCCCGGCGGACGAGCATCTCCACCGATGCCGGATCGGCCAGGTCGGCGCGGACGAAACGCAGCCTGCCGTGGGTCGCGGCGGCGGCCTCGCCGTGCCCGGTGTGCCGTCCGGCGATGAGTACGTCGGCGCCGGCCTCGGCCAGCAGCCGGGCACTGGCCAGACCGATGCCCGCGGTTCCGCCGGTGACGAGCGCCCGAAATCCCTCTAGCTCCATGAGTGGTCCTCTCCTGTGTCATCGGCTGGAACCAGCGACTGTCCGGGCAGTCATCCGGCAGTGACGACCGCCACCGGGATGAATCGGCCGCGGCGCGCAGGTTCTGGCGCACGAGGCAGCGATCGCGGCCTCGGCCCAGTCAGCAGAAAGGAACCACCATGAGGATCGTTGTCATCGGCGGCACAGGCCGGATCGGATCGAAGGTGGTGGACGGTCTCACCGAGCACGGCCACGACGCGGTGGCCGCAGCACCGTCGACCGGTGTGAACGCAGTCACCGGGGAGGGGCTGGCGGACGTGCTCGCCGGCGCACAGGTGGTGGTCGATGTGACCAACTCGCCGAGCTTCGAAGAGGCCGCCGCCCGGGAGTTCTTCACCGCGTCGACGGCCAATCTGCTCGCCGCCGAGGCCGATGCCGGTGTGGCCCACCACGTGGCGCTGTCGGTGGTCGGCACCGAACGACTCGCCCGGGAGAGCGGTTACTTCAAGGCGAAACTGGCGCAGGAGCGCCTGATCGGCGCCGGGCCGACCCCGTACACGATCGTGCGGGCCACCCAGTTCTTCGAATTCCTCACCACCATCGCCGATTCCGCGACCAAAGATGGCACCGTGCGGCTTTCGGACGCGGCGTTCCAGCCGATGGCCTCGGCCGATGTCGCCGAAGCGGTCGCCATCGCCGCGGTCAACGACCCGGTCGACGGCATCACCGAAGTGGGCGGGCCCGAGAAGTTCCGGCTGCCCGAACTGATCCGGACCGCGCTCACCGCGCGGGGGGACACCCGCGAGGTGGTCGCCGATCCCGACGCCGGGTACTGGGGCGTGGACATCGACGAGGACACCCTGGTTCCCGGGGACGGCGCCACGTTATTCGACACCCGCTTCAGCGACTGGGTGCTGGAGACCGCAGCCAGGGGCTGAGCAGGTCACCGACGACTGATGGAGGGCGCACGGTGGATATCTATGAGGCGGTCCGCAGTAGGCGCGCGGTACGCGGGTTCAGTGACCGGCCTGTGCCCACCGAGACGTTGTTGCGGGTGCTGGCCACAGCGGCGTGGGCGCCGTCGGGTTCCAACCTGCAGCCCTGGCGCAGCTACGTGGTGACCGGTGAACCGCTGGAGCGGCTGAAGAAACGGGCCGTCGAGCGCGCCACCTCCGGAGAATCGTGGACGAACGCGAGTTCGAGATGTATCCGGCTGATCTCGCTGCGCCCTACCGTGACCGCCGCCGGGATTTCGCCGAGCAGCGTTACGGTGCACTCGGCATCACCCGCGACGACTGGGAAGCCAGGCACCGCGCGGCAATCGGCAACTGGAGATGCTTCGGCGCGCCTGCCGCACTGTTCTGCTATGTCGACCGCGGGCTCGGATTGCCGCAGTGGGCCGACGTCGGGGTGTACTTGCAGACGGTGATCCTGTTCTGCGGCTTGTCCATCGGCTACGAAGACCCGGGCATCAGCCACCCGCGCACGCGCCGAGCGCCGTTGTCGGAGACGGTCACCTTCGTCACCGACCGCTAGACCGCGGGACATCGCCTGGCTACGGTGAGGCGATGTCGAGCCAGGCGCGGGGACGACGGCCGTTGTGCGGACGCACGGCGGAAACCGAGACGCTGCGCGAGTTGATCTCGACGGTGCGGGCGGGCCGGTCGCAGGTGCTGGTGCTGCGCGGCGAACCGGGCGCAGGAAAAACCGCGCTGCTCGACGATCTCCTCGGCCAGGCGGATGGATTGCGCTGCGTCCAGGTGTCCGGGGTCGAATCCGACATGGAGCTGCCCTATGCCGGGCTGCACCAGCTGTGCGCCCCGCTGCTGGGGCACCTCGACGACCTGCCGCCTCCGCAGCGGGACGCGGTCGCGGTCGCGTTCGGGCAGGGATCCGGACCGGCCCCCGAACGGTTCCTCGTCGGGCTGGGGGCATTGACCCTGCTCGCCGCCGCCGCGCAAACGCAGCCTCTGCTCTGTGTCGTCGACGACGCCCAGTGGCTGGACCAGGTCTCGCTGCAGACGCTCGGCTTCATCGCCCGCCGATTGGTGGCCGAACCGGTGGCACTGGTGTTCGCCGCCCGCTCCGGCGGCGCCGAGGTACTGGCCGGGCTGCCGGAGCTGCCGGTCCGCGGTCTCTCCGACGCCGACGCGCGGACCCTTTTGGATCAGGCGATGATCGGCGGCATCGACCCCCATGTGCGGGACCGGGTGGTGGCCGAAACCCGTGGCAACCCACTGGCGTTGCTGGAGGTGCCGCGCAGCTATTCCCCGGCGGAACTGGCGGGCGGATTCTGGACTGTCGGCACACTGACCTCGCCCAGCAGGATCGAGGAGAGCTACGCCCTGCGCCTGCGGGAACTGCCGCACGACACCCGCAGGCTGCTGCTGCTCGCGGCTGCCGAACCGGTCGGCGACTCGGCGCTGTTCCTGCGCGCGGCCGCGCTGCTGGGAGTCGCGGTGGACGCGCTGGCACCCGCCGAGTCGGCCGGGGTCATCGAGTTCGGCCCGCGGATGCGTTTTCACCACCCGCTGGTGCGTGCGGCCGCCTACCGCACCGCCGACGCGGCCGATCGTCGCGCGATCCACGGGGCACTCGCCGCAGCCACCGACGCCGCCTCCGATCCCGACCGGCGGGCCTGGCACGCCGCCAATTCGGTGGCGGGAACGGATGATTCGGTGGCGGCGGAGTTGGAGGCGTCGGCGGACCGCGCGCAGAGCCGCGGTGGCATCGCCGCGGCCGCCGCATTCCTGGCGCGCGCCGCGGTGCTCACCGCCGATCCCGAGCTGCGCGGGAACCGCGCGCTGGCCGCGGCACAGGCGAAACGGGACTCCGCGGCGGCCGCGGAGGCATACGAACTGCTGGCCATCGCCGAGCTGGCACCGCTGTCCGAGCTCCAACGCGCGCGGGCGGCGCGGTTGCGCGCCCAGATCGCGTTCGTCAGCAGCCGGACGGGCGAGGCGGGCGCACCGTCGGTGGGGGAGACCGCACCCGCGTTGCTCGAGGCCGCCAAGCAGTTGGAGGACGTCGACGACTCCGCCTCCCGGGAGTGCTATCTGGAAGCGTTCGCGGCGCTGATGTACGCCGGTCGGCTGGGACAGCCCGGGGCACTTCTCAACGCCGCCGAGGCGGCCCGCGAGGCGATGGCCCGCACCGCCGACCTGCCACGGGCCGTCGACCTGTTCTTCCGCGGGATGGCCGAGCGGATCACCGGGGGCATCGACGGCGGCGTGCAGCACCTGCGCACCGCACTGGACGCGATGTCCGCACTGGCGGTGACCGATCCCGGCCAGCTGCAACGGTGGCTCGTCCCGGCGTTCCCGATCCTGCAGGAATCCGCGGCCCACGAACTGTGGGACGAGAACCTCGTCGACACCCTGTCGGCCGCCGTCGTCCGGCAGGCACGCGACAGCGGCGCGCTGGCCGGCCTTCCCCAGGCACTGGTGTACCGGGCCGGCGTGCATGTGCTGTTCGGCGAACTGAGCGCCGCCGCCACCCTGATCGCCGAGGCGCACTCAATCACCGCGGCCACGACCCACGCCGGACCCGTCCGCTACTACTTCCTGGTGATCGCCGCGTGGCGCGGTGATCCCGCGGACGCCACACGGCTGATCGAGGCCGCCGCGGCCGACGGCGCCGCCCGCGGCGAAGGGCGACTCGTCGGGCTCACCGGGTATGCGGCTGCGGTGCTGTACAACGGGCTGGGCCGCTACCGGGAAGCCTTCACCGCCGCTCAGGACGCCTGCGCCTACGAAGATCTGGGCTTCTACACCTGGGCGTTGCACGAACTCGTCGAGGCCGCCGTCCACATCGGTGAACAGGACGCCGCCCAGCAGGCCATCGGCCACATCGAGGAACGCGCCGGAGCCAGCGGAACCCCGTGGGGGCTCGGCGCGATGGCCCACGCGAGGGCGCTGCTGGCCGACGATGCCGACGCGGACCGGCTGTTCACCGAGGCGCTGGACCAACTGAGCCGGTCACGCGTGGTGGTGCATCGGGCGCGGACCCATCTCGGCTACGGCGAATGGCTGCGGCGGGTCAACCGGCGCGCCGACGCCCGCCGGACCTCAAACAGGCCCACGACATCTTCGTCGGGATGGGGGCGCACGGCTACGCCGAGCGGGCCCGCCGGGAACTCATCGCCGTCGGTGAGAAGGTCCGCAAGCACCCGCTGAGCACTCATGACGCGCTGACCGCCCAGGAGGCCCAGATCGCCGGGCTGGCCGCCGACGGGCTGACTAACGCCGAGATCGGCGCCCAGCTGTTCATCAGCGTCCACACCGTCGAATGGCACCTACGGAAGGTGTTCGTCAAGCTCGGGATCACCTCCCGCAGGCAGCTGCGCACCGTCACGTGGTCCCACTAGGGGCCAGGACTACGGACTACCAAGGGTCCCCTCGGAGCGGACGGCCGCCAGTCTGAATTCGACGGCCCGTCCGGGGCCGGAGAACTCAACCGGAGGTAGTCCCATGAAGGTCATCGACATCGACACCGACGAACCCGAGTCGAGCGACGAACTGAAGGCCCGGTTCGCCGCGGAGGTCCTGCCGCTGGTCGACGTGCTGCTCCGGGGCGCCCGCCGACTCACCCACCACGACGCCGACGCCGAGGACCTGCTGCAGGAGACGCTGATCCGCGCCTACACCGGCTTCGGTAACTTCCGGGCGGGCACCAACCTGCAGGCGTGGCTGTTCCGGATCCAGTACAACCAGTGGATCAACGCGTACCGGTGGAAGGAACGCCGCCCGGCCGAGGTGCTCTCCGACGGAATCACCGACCGCGAGCTGGCCGGTGTCGGTGCGCACTCCTCGACGGGGCTGCGCTCCGCCGAGGCCGAGCTGCTGGAGTCCCTGCCCGACGACGACGTCCGCGACGCGCTGGTACACCTCTCGGAAGGCTTCCGGACCGTGCTGTACTACGCGGACGTCGAGGGCTACACCTACGCGGAGACCGCGGCGTTGATGAGCATCCCGATCGGCACGGTGATGTCTCGGGTGTCGAGGGCACGGACCCAGCTGCGTCGCGCCCTGGTCGACAGCGACTGCGCACGCGGCAGTTTCGTAACCGCAGTCCAGCGCGCGGCCTGAGGAGGCACCGATGTCCGCAGCGTATGGCGAGGAGTGGAAGACGGCGGTCACCGTCGTGCAGTGCGTAAGTCCGCCCGCGATTTCGACGGACGTCGAAGCGATGACGGTGGTGGTCGAGTACCCGCCCGGCAGTCGCGGCACCCCGCCGCACCGCCACCCGGGCGGGCCGGCGTTCGGCTACGTCCTGGAGGGCGAGATGCTGTTCGAGCTCGAGGGTGAACCACCGAGGGTCATCCGGGCAGGTGAGGCGTTCTGGGAGCCCGGTGGCGACGTCATTCACTACTCGGATGCCAACAACCGCAACGACATCCGCAGCCGCTTTGTGGTCACCATGTTCTGCGTGCCGGGACAACCGATGCTGGTTCTGGTCGACGACGACGAACTCGTCGCTCGCGCCGGGCTGCGCGCGCCGACTAGCGGCAGGCCACCGGCACGTTGAGCCTGTTGTCGGGACCGTCCACCGACGCGAAGTCCATGGCCCAGGCGGTCTTTCCGTGCTGCGCCACCCAGCACGTCCCTGTGGCGTCCGCCGGGGCGTCGAGCGCGACCAGCACCGCGTCGGCGATCGTCTCCGGTTCCATCACCGGCACCCCGATGCGTTCGACGAGCGGACGCCGGTCGCCGAGCACACCGGTCTCGGTGATTCCCGGGCAGATCGTGTGCACGGCAATGCCTTCGGCAGCGAGACTCGGGGCGATAGAACGCATGAGCCCGACGACCGCGTGCTTGCCGAGCGAGTAGACCGGATCGGGATGCCAGGGCATCAGGCCGGCCAGGGAGGCTGTCGCCAGAATGGCCCGGTCTTCAGCGGCCTGCGACCGCATCGCGCGCACGGCGGTCCGCACCCCGAACACCACCCCGTCGAGGTTGACGCCGACCGACCTCCGGTACTGGGCCAGGTCCAGTGAACCGATGTCACCGGACCAGTCGATGGTGACACCGGCGTTGAGGAACGCCAGGTCCGGCACACCGAGCTCGGCGACACAGGCGTCGAAGGCCGCGTCGACCTGGTCGGCATCACTGACGTCGCAACGTAATCCGAGGCCATCAAGTGGACCGGCCACCGCGGTGGCGGCCGCGCCGTCGAGGTCGAGCACGCATACCCGCATACCCGCGGCGGCCAACCGCACCGCCGTCGCGCGGCCGATGCCGGACGCCCCGCCGGTGATCAGCGCGACCCGGCCCGCGAGTCTCACGCGGTCACCACCGGTCGACGGGATCGTCCAGCTTCAGCGGGCGAAGATAGGAGGCGTCGGTCTTGTCCCACTTGCCCTTGATGAAGCCCTTGACCGCGCCCTTGCCCAGGATCGAGGAGTCGCCGCTGATCATCCACTCGATGGTGCACCGACGCAGGGCGATCTTCCACACACCGTCGCGACGTTCCAGGCGGTCGAGGTAGCGGCCACCCATCAGTGACACGATCTTGCCGCCCTTGACCCGCATCGCGCCCATCACGTAGCTCTCGGCATGGGCGACGTCGCCGTCGATCTCGCAGGTGTGGGTGGTGACGTTGTGCAAATGATCCTCGAACACCGCGGTGTGCGCCTGGTTAGCCCAATCCCCGTACTCAGGTCCCGTTTTGACGGTGGGTCCGTGCTCGTCGACGCCGTCGTCGAAGTAGACGCTGCCCATCAACTCGGAGTCGTGGCGGTCGTGCCCACGGGCCTGCTTCATCACGCAGTCGAGGATGGCGGTGCGGTCCTCGAGGTACTGCACGCGGTTGCGCAACTGGTCGAGTTCATCGGAGTTCGTCATGGTGTCCTTCCACGGGTCGTGCATGCGTCGAGTTGTACAACTGTATAGCACGCGCGCCGCAATATTCTGGCCCGATCCGGAGTTGTCGCCGCACTGATCCTATACAGTCGTATAGTGCAACTTCTCGTCGAATGCAGAGCAGGACAGGCGGTATGAGTCGACTCGAGGGCAAGGTCGCCTTGATAACCGGCGCCGCCCGCGGCCAAGGGCGAAGTCACGCTCTGCACATGGCCGCCGAGGGCGCCGATGTCATCGCCATCGACATCTGCGACGATATCGCGTCGTCACCCAACCCGTTGGCCACAGAAGCCGATCTCGACGAGACCCGGCGCCTGGTCGAGGAGGCCGGTCGACGCATCGTCACTGCGACCGTCGATGTGCGCGACCGAGTCAGGCTCGCCGACGCAGTCGACGATGCCGTGGCAGCACTCGGTGGGCTCGACGTCATCGTGGCCAACGCCGGCATCTCCGCGTTCGGTCCGGCCGTCCCCGTACAGGGTTTCGTCGATGCGTTCGACGTCGACTTCGTCGGCGTCGTCAACACTGTCAGCGTCGCTCTGCCGCATCTGCCGGAGGGTTCCTCGATCATCGCCATCGGTTCGATCGCGGCGTTGGCATCGCAGGTCAACAGGAGCGATGGACTCGGCCTGCAGGGTCCCGGCGCGGCCGGGTACGGCCTGGCCAAGAGCATGCTGTGCGGCTACACGAAGTCACTCGCACTGGTCTTGGCGGATCAGCGGATCCGGGTGAACGCGGTCCACCCGACCAACGTGGACACCGACATGCTGCACATCGACGCGATCTACCGGACCTTCCGGCCCGACCTTGCCGAGCCGACGCGAGCCGACGCCGAGATCGGATTCACGTTCATGCACGCCATTCCGGTTCCCTACGTCGATTCGGCCGACATCTCGCACGCGGTGGTCTATCTGGCATCCGATGAATCGCGTTACGTCACCGGGCAGCAACTGTTCATCGATGCCGGCGCCGCGTTGAAGGCCGGCCTGTGACCGACGACAGGCTTGCCATCGAGTACCTGAGCGTGTTCGGTTTGCCGCCGGTCGAATTCGTGCGTCTGGCTGCCGAGCTCGGCGTCGGGCAGATCTCCACAGGTCTGACCGCGATGCCGCTGGAGTCGCTCGATTACCCTCCCTTCTCGCTGCGCGACGATGCAGGTCTGCGGCGCGACCTGCGTGTGGCGATGAATGAGTGCGGCGTGCAGATCTCACTGGGGGAGGGCTTTCTCGTCGTGCCGGGCGCCGATTGCCGCGCGTACGCTGCCGACCTGGACTTGATGCGTGAGCTCGGCGCACCCCGGATCAACACCCTCGGTCTGGACCCGGACCGCGACCGAACCTTCGACCAGTTCGCCATACTCACCGAGTTGGCCGCCGAACGTGGCATGCAGACGACACTGGAGATGATGCCCGGATCCGTGGTGGGCGACCTGGATACCGCACTCGCCGCGGTACGGCATGTGGGGCGCCACGACTTCCGGTTGCTCATCGACACCATGCATCTTGGGTATTCCGGCGCGGGTGCCGACGACATCCGGGCCCTGGATCCGGCGGTCATCGGTTACGTACAGCTGAGCGACATGCCGGTCATCAGCGGTATGGAGGACTACCTGATGGCCGCGACGTTCGAGCGGATGATTCCCGGTACCGGGACTCTGCCGCTTGCAGACATCCTCGACGCGTTGCCCCGGGATGTGCACGTCGGGCTCGAAGTACCCATGCGGACGTCAGCTGAGGCCGGCGTGGGACCCCTCGACCGGTTAGGTCCCTGCGTGGCGGCTGCCCGCGTCCTCGTTCCTACCTAGCGCCCTAGCTGCGTTCCAGCCGCCCGCTCGACGGTGCCGAGGTGATGGTCATGTGGCGTGCGCCCTCGGCGTGCTTGGGCTCGGCGTCACCTTGTACCTCGACCGCCAGCGCGATGTGCGCGAAGCTGAGAAACAGCTGCATCAGCCGCGTTTCGTCGTCGTGGTACTCGTCGAACGGCTTCTTGTCCAGGTGCGTCAGTCCATCTTGAAGGCGGTCCTTGGCGGCGTTGAAGAACGCGACGCGCTCGGACTCCGCACTGTTGAGCCTGCGCTTGAGCCGATCATCAGCGGAGTCGACCGCCCAGCGCTCGACGAACGGTTCCAGGGTCTCGAATCCGGGTGGTAACTGTTCGGTGGTCATCGTCCCGCCTCCGCCCGGTAGTCCGATACTGCCTCATCGACCTGGAGATAGAGGTGCCGCAGCAGCACCTCCTGAGCCTGGAAATGTATGTGGCTCAGTGCGCCACTGCTGATTCCGCGCTGCCCGGCCTCGATCACCTCGCGGTCCTCGGAATGGATGTCGAGGGTGGTGCATGCGGCGTACTCGCGGGCGAACCGCTCACTGGCGTTCGCGTCCTCGCCCACCCAGTAGAGGCGCACGACGCCGCGTGATTTCGTCGCCGACACGGGGTAGACGACGTGGGAGAAATGTTGGATGGCCATGCCGAAGATGAAGAAGTTCGGGAACAGCACCAGGTAGTCCATGTTGAATTCCAGTTGCCTGGCCATGGCTCCCTCCAGCTGCTTCATCAGCGCGATACCCTGCACCTCGGCCGGCGTGAATTCCGGATTGGTCCAGACGGTTTGGTATCGATGCGGCCCGGAGAACCCGATGTCTGTGGGATACCCGAACGGATTGTCGGGCCCGGTGGGTCCATTGCCTCCGCTGCGGGGGTGGATGAACCGCAGGTGGTAGTTCTCCTGGAAGTTGTCGAAGGTGAGTTTCCAGTTCGCGTCGATCTCGTACACGTACTCGGTGAACGTCGTTGCCTGCGCGACCGGCAGCAGTTCCAGCTTGGCCGCCATCGGCCCGAGGAACTCGCGCAGGCTCTGCCTCGGCTCGGGATCGAGGTTGATGAAGATCAGCCCGGCGCAGACGTCGACGGAGATCTTGGGCAGACCGCACGCAGCCTTGTCGATGTAGAAGTTCCCGAAGTCCGGGGCGGACCGCAGGCGGCCGTCCGGGGTGAAGTTCCATCCGTGGTACTGGCAGCTGAAGGACGACCGTCGCCCACCTCGATCGAGTACCAGTTGGGTGGCGCGGTGGGTGCACACGTTGTGGAAGGCGCGGATCTCACCGTCCTTGCCGCGGGTGATCAGCACCGTCGTGTTGGCCACTTCGAGGTCGCGGACGATGTAGCTGTTGGGTTCGGCGAGTTCGCAGACGTGGCCGATCTCCAGCCACGTCCGCTTGAAGATCGCCTCACGTTCGGCGCCGAAGTATTCGGGCAGGTAGTACGGACCCGTCGGAATCGGATCCGTGCCCAGATCATGGGTATCGGGGCGGGGCAGCACAGTCTCTGCTGTCATGGCATCTCCTAGGGGTCGTGGGTTGGATCAGCTGACGCAGTAGCCGCCGTCGATGGTGACGACGGATCCGGTGATGAAGGCACTGTTCTCGGTGCACAGGAAGATCACGGCCTCGGCGACCTCGTCGGGTGTTCCGAGCCGACCCAGTGGGGTGCGTGCGCACTGCTCGGCGATGTATTCAGGGACCAGTTCCGGCGACGTCATCGGGGTGTCGATGAATCCCGCCGTCACGGCGTTGACCCGGATTCCGTCCGGCCCCCACTTCATCGCGAAGTTCCTCGTCATCGACAGGACACCGGACTTCGCGGCGCCGTAGGCCGGCACCATCGGAACCGCCCGCACCGTCGACAACGAGGACAGTCCTATCACGCTGGCACCGCCTTTGGCCGTCGATCGGGCGAGCGCATCGTGCAGCGCGGAGGTGAGTTCGAACGGTCCGAACAGGTTCAGATCCACCGTGGCGCGGAACCCGTCGGGTGTCGACTCGTCGAGTCCGCCCGCGAAGATCGCACCGGCGTTGTTCACCAGGATGTCCAGGGTGCTGAAATCCGCGGCCAGTTCCTGGATTCCCGCTCGGTCGGTCAATTCGAGCTGGTGGTAGGCGATTCCCTTCAGGTCGACTGAGTAGTCTGCGGCCTGGGGCTTGCGACCGGTGGTCGTCACCGTGGCCCCGGCGTCACGCAGCTTGGTGGCAATGGCGTGGCCGATGCCGCTGGTGCCGCCCGTGACCAGTGCGGTCGCCCCGGTGAAATCATAAGTTGCGCGTGCGGTCATGCGAGCTCTCCGATCTGTTTGCGAAGCCAGGCTGATTCCCAGAAGTTCTCGCTGTCCGCCAGCAGCGCTTCATGGGCGGATTTGACGACCGCGCGGGCGGCCTGGTGTCCGGGCTCGGTCTCGAGCACGATCTCCCCGAGGTGGATCGCGCGTAGTGGGTCTCCCGCGTCGAGGTACCGGCCGGCACGGTCGCAGATGGCCTGTGCTCCAGCGAGTTCCACCAGGTCCGGGGCAACGGATTCGGGGCCGACGGGGTACAACTCGGTGGTGGACCGCCGGTGGAACCACCCGTTGTAGTTCTCCCAGATCGCCCGGACGTTCCAGTCGACCTTTCCGTATCCCTGACCGACCTCCAGGTGCGGCGGCAAGGTGATCCGGGTCATCGCTTCACGGACGTCGTCGCCGGCGTTCATGGCGGCCACGGTCGCGTCGTGGAGGTACTGCACCGCGTCGCGCAGCCGGGTCAGCTCGGCATCGACCAGTTCGGCGCCGTGGATCGGGTCGAAGTGTCCGGTGACCAGTACCTCGGGTTGCAGTCGGCGGACCCGCTCGTAGGAGGCGACGGCCGTCAAGGCGTCGCGGTAGCGGTCGCCGCGCATGGTGACGAGATTGGGGATGTGCCCGAATACCGGCCCGAACAAGTTCCCGCACAGGCAGATCCGCTCGTCAGGAAGCCACACGACCAGGGAGTCGGTGGTTTCACCCCCCGGCGTGGCGATCAGCTCGATGCGGCGGCCGCCGACCTCCAGGGCGAGGGTGTCCTCGACGATCGTGTCGGGGTCCGGTACGGCCTGGGCGGGAAGGACCTCGCCGAACCGCTTCTGGATACCCGTCACGGTCGCGGTGATCTTGTCGACGAACGCGAACATCGTGTTGCGGGCGCGATGCGCCAGGAGTCGTTCGGTGTCGTCGCGCCACATCTCCCAGTTCGCCTGCGCGACGATGTGGGTACCGTCCTCGCGGAACGCGTCGGTTCCGCCGACGTGATCGGCGTGGCCCTGTGTGTAGATGATGTAGCGCACCGGTCCGCTGTCGACGGCGTCGAAGTTGGCCTTGTGTACCGGGGATTCGAATCCCATCCCGGTGTTGACGATGACGCGGCCCTCGCCGGTGGTCAGCATGTACGAGTTGGTCAAGCCCGGTGACATCCAGACGCCGGGCGCCACCTGGCGGGCCTCCGTCGCCGACGCACCCGCGAGGTCGTCAGCGCCGGGCCTGCTGCGATAGACAGGTTCAAGACGATCGACGTGGTGGTCGGGTGTCGTGCTCACCGGGCCTCTTGACCGGAGGTTTCGGGTCGCACATCGAACTTGTCGAAGTAGAAGTCGAACCGACTGCGGATCTCGTCGGGATTCCGGTCGAAGTGGCGCTCGAGATCGTAGGCGATCCTGCCGTGCTTGCCACGCGGATTGCCGGACAGATACCGGTCGAACGCTGCGCGCGTCTCCTGTGTCAGGTCCACTCCACCGCGCTGGTAGAGCTGCTCCAGGAAGGGGATCTCGTTTCCGTTGAGATGGTGGAAAGAGATGTCGATGCTGCGCTCGGCCGGCACCAGGTCCCGGTCGCGCACGCACGCGCCGAGCAACCGCTCCACTCGGTCGACCCAGTAGTCGGCGACGCGGTCGGTGTCGACCTTCTCGCGCCGGATCCGGTCGCCGTACGCCATCAGAGTGACCGTCGACTGGATCACGGCCACGGGATCGCGGTGCGTGAAGGCGAACGTCGCGTCCGGAAACACCTCCAGGAGCGCGGGAATCTGCTCACAGTGCTGAGGCGCCTTGAGGACCCAGGTCCGCGGGCCACGCAGGAAGGTGAGTGCCTTCAACACGTTCTTCAGGTAGCCGTAGTGCTTGACCTGATCCAATCCCAGGTAATAGTCCCGCCACTGGGGCACGTGGGCGTACCACTCCACGATGTAGTTGGAGAAGTCCAGGTCGAGTTCGATCTCTTCCTCGATGGCCTCCGGATACCTGTCGTGGACCGCCAGCGCGAAGGGCATGAACTCCTTGACGAAGCCGTACTCGTCAGCAGTGCGCTGGTACCGGGGGTCGATACCGTCCGGACCGGCGGCCTCACCGCGGATGGGGAACGGTTCGCGGCTCTCCCAGTAGGGGAGCGCCCTGCGCCGGCTGTCGGACGCGATCAGGTTGACGAAGTGAGTCGTGCCAGAACGCGGCATTCCGATGACGATGAAGGGCTTCTCGATCTCGATATCCTCGATCTCGGGGTAGCGACGCATCAGATCGGTGAACAGCACCCTGTTACGCAGTAGGCGAACTGTCCGTTCCCGCAACGTCATCCGCGACAACGGATTCAGGTCGTCGGCGTCAATGGCCGCGACGTGGACGCCGAGTCGCTCACGGAACTCACCGTCGAGGCCCTCGCCGCCGAAACCGGTGATGCCGGAGCTCTGTACCGCCTCGTCCACCATCGCCTCGATGTCGAGATCCACCTCTTGGTGCCGGGTGGCGTCCAGCACCTGGCGCTGCAGGTCGGTCAGCTGTGGATCACGCAGATCATCGACGGTGATGATGTCAGGCATTCGCGTCTCTCTTCGAGGTCGGCACGGGACAAATAACTAATCACTTGATTGATTCATTGAAATGTAGGACCGCGGCGTCGGCGTCGTCAAGGAAAATCGGCGATCTGCGTCACATTCTTGACGAGACGTGGCGCACGTCATATCGTCGTAGAATCAATCGCGTGATCAATTAGCGCGGAGTCGGCGACGATGCGAAGGCGCAGTGGGGGATTGGATACCGGACTGATCGACCGCACGGTGGTGGTGACCGGCGCCAACGCGAACATCGGTCGCGGCATCGCCCTGGGGTTCGCCGCCGAGGGCGCCAACGTCGTCGTCGTCGGCAGGGACGGGGCACAAGGCGCCAAAGTGTGCGAGCACCTGTTGGAGCGGGGAGCCCGGGAGGTGTTCTGGCAGGCCTGTGATGTCACGGACCGCACTGATGTCGTGGCGATGGCTGCCGCCGTGCAGGACCGTTTCGGTGCAGTGGACGTTCTGGTCAACTGCGTCGGGGGTAACGTCGGGATGGACCCGTTCGTCGATTCGGATCCGGAAACCTGGCGCGATGACATCGATCTGACCTTCACGAGCATGCTCAACTGCATCCACGCGCTGCTGCCCGGAATGCTCGATCGCGGCCGGGGGCGGATCATCAACATCGGGTCGACATCGGGAATCGTGGGCGACCCGCTGCTCGCGGTCTACTCCGCGATGAAGGGTGCCGTTCACTCGTTCACCAAGGTGCTGGCCAAAGAAGTCGGCCCGCGGGGAGTCACCGTGAACGCGGTGGCACCCTATGCGACGTTCCCTGACGGTCCGGACGCGATCTCGGCCGGTAGTCGGTGGCATCCCGACGGGATCTTCGCGAGGTTGATGTCCACTCGGGCCGAGGAGCTCACGACGATCGGCCGACGCACGGTGCTCGAGCGCCAGTATGCCTACCCGGCAGAGGTCGCTGCTGCCGCGGTCTATCTCGCTTCCGAGGCCGCCGCCTTCGTCACGGGTCAGGTGCTGTGCGTCGACGGCGGAACCCAGATCGCTTGATCCAACCCCTCAGATCGGAGTTCGCATGCCCCCCTCTCCGCTGCTCGGCCCCATTCGCCAGGTCGGCTACGTGGTTGACGATCTCGACGTCGCACTGGCCAACTGGGTGGAACTCGGGGTCGGTCCGTGGTTCGTACTGCGGCGTATCGCACAGAACGCCGACCACCGCGGAGAGCCCCGCGAGGTCACGATCTCGATCGCGCTCGCCAACAGTGGCGAACTTCAAGTCGAGCTGATCCAGCAGCACGGCGATACGCCGAGCGTCTACACGGAGTTCCTCGCCGACCGGGGGGCGGGCTACCACCAGCTGGCCTACTGGCCCGCCGATTTCGACGCCGCCCTGAAGGCGGTGAAAGACGCCGGCTGGCCGGTGATCTGATCCAGCGCGGAGGAGGGCGGTGTCCGGTACGCCTACGCCGAGCCGCCTGCCGGCGTAGCTACCGTGATCGAGCTCATGGAGTTCAACGAAGTCACCCAGGGCCTCGCCACGTTCGTGCGCGACGCCGCCGAGAGTTGGGACGGCGCCGAGCCGGTTCGGCCGTTGAACTGACGACTGTCGTCCGGGAATCCGTTCTTGACTGAACGTGACCCAACTCATACCGTATAAGCAATCAATCAATTGATTAATTCTGAGGCATCAGCCTCCCTGGGCCCCCTGAGGGGAGTGTTTCTCCGATGACGACCATCGAAACAGGACTGGACCGAGCGACGCTGGTCGGTCTCTATCGCACCGCGGCACGTATCCACGCGTTCGACGAGACCTACCGGACGCAGATGATGAGCGGCAAGTTCGCAGGCATGTACTACTCGCCCCGTGGACAGGAGTTCGCCGCGGCGTCGGTAGCTGCTCATCTGCGGCCTACCGACTACGTCGTGACCACCTACCGGGGATTGCACGACCAGATCGCGAAAGGTGTTCCGTTACGGGATCTCTGGGCAGAGTACCTCGGCCGCGCGGCGGGAACCTGTCGCGGCAAGGGGGGTCCCATGCATGTCACCTCACCCAAACACGGGCTGATGGTGACCACCGGCGTGGTGGGCTCGGGCCTGCCGATCGCCAACGGTCTGGCCCTGGCCGCTCAGATGCGCGGCACCGATCAAGTCACCGTGGTCAACTTCGGTGACGGAGCGAGCAATATCGGAGCATTCCACGAGAGTCTCAACCTGGCCTCGTTGTGGAGCCTCCCGGTGATCTTCCTCTGCCAGAACAACAAGTGGGCCGAGTACACCTCGCTGGCCGGCGGCACGACGGTCGCCAATATCGCCGACCGGGCAGCCGCGTACTCGATGCGGGGTGCGACGGTCAACGGAAACGACCCGGTCGAGTTGTACTCGGCCGCAGGGTCCGCGATCGAGCGCGCCCGCGGTGGTGGTGGTCCCACCCTGCTCGAAGCGGTCACCTACCGATTCTGTGGCCACTATTTCGGTGATCAGAGTGAGTACATCCCGACCGACGAGCTCGCCGCGGCCAACGAAGCCGACCCGATCCCGCTCTTCCGTGCCCGGCTGGTCGGTGAATTCGGGATCCCGGCAGACGATCTGGATGAAATCGACCGTCTCGCACAGGAAGAGGTCGACGATGCGGCGGCCTGGGCATTCGACCAGCCGCTGCCCGATCCGTCCGAACTGACCACCGACGTCTATGCCGAGGAGACCGTCAAGTGAGCACTGCGACCGCAACTCGCACCATGATGATGCTCGAAGCCGTGCGCGATGCCCTGGACGTGGCGCTGGACCTCGATCCGGAGGTCTTCGAGCTGGGTGAGGACATCCAGGACCCCAAAGGCGGCGGGTTCGGCGTCCACAAGGGTCTGGAAGCCAAGTACGGCTCCGAGCGCGTGCGGTGCACGCCCATCAGCGAACAGGCGATCATGGGCGCGGCGATCGGCGCCGCGATGGCCGGTATGCGCCCGGTGGCCGAGATCATGCTGATGAACTTCATCTCGGTGGCGGCCGACCAGCTCTTCAACCATGCCGCGAAGCTGCGCTATATGTCGGGGGGCGCGACTCCGATTCCGCTCACTGTGCGCACCACCACGGGCGCCGGCGCGGGATTCGGCGCGCAGCACTCCGAGATGCTGGAAGCCACGCTGATCCACACCCCCGGCCTCAAGGTCGCAATCCCGTCGACCGCCGCCGACGCCAAGGGGCTGTTGCTTTCGGCCATCTTCGACGACGACCCCGTGGTGATCGTCGAGATGAGCAGCCTGTACTTCGGCGTCCGCGATGAGGTACCCGAGGGGGACTACCGAGTTCCGCTCGGTAAGGCGCGCATCGCCCGCGAAGGCACCGACCTGACCTTGATCACCTATGGCCGACAGGTCCTGGACTGCGTCGCGGAAGCCGACAGGCTGGCCGCCGAGGGCTATTCGATCGAGGTGATCGACCTGCGCTCCCTGCAGCCACTCGACACCGACACCGTGTTCGGTTCGGTAGCGAAGACCCGGCGTGCCGTCGTGGTCCACGAAGCAGTCACTCGTGGCGGGTTCGGCGCCGAGCTCAGCGCACAGATACATTCCGAACTCTTCGGCGAGCTCGCCGCGCCCGTCAGCCGAATCGGTGGAGCGAACACGCCGGTTCCCTACGCCTCGTCGCTCGAGCAGAACTTCCTGCCGACCAGCCGTATCGAACCGGCCATCCGGGCATTGCTGGGTTGAGGGAAGGCGGAAGACACGACCATGGCGCATGAAGTGCGAATCCCGAAACTCGGCGTCGCTGTCGAACAGGGGCAGATCACCGAGTGGCTCTGTGCTGACGGTGATGTCGTCGAGGCGGGTCAGGCGATCTACGTCCTGGCGACCGACAAGACCGAAACCGAGATCGAGAGTCCTGCCGCCGGCCGGATATCCATCGTCGGCGAAGTCGACGAGGACTATCCGGTTGGTTCCATCGTCGCGACGATCGACTGAAAGGCGCGTAATGACAGCACAACTCACCCCGACCGACGCAGCGCCGGCCGCAGAGGGGGCAGCCCCGTACGTGCCCCGCCACGAGGTCGACACCAGGCAGGTGCCGTTCCGGATCGCCGACGGGGTCCATCTTCCGGTGCAGCGCTACTATGACCGGCACTTCGCCGAACTGGAATACGAGAAGATGTGGCTGCACACGTGGCAGTGGGCGTGCCGCGAGGAGGACATCCCCGAACCCGGCGACTACATCGAGTACTCGATCGTCGACAAGACGGTCATCGTGGTGCGCCAACCCGACCGCAGCATCAAGGTGCTCCACAACGTATGCCCGCACCGAGCCACGCAATTGGTCGAACCCGCCGATGCGGGAACCTTCGGTGGAAACCAGATCGTGTGCCCTTTCCACGGGTGGCGATTCAACACCGACGGAAGCCAGTCCTACATCTACTGCAGGCAGGGCTTCGTCCCCGGGTCGATCGATGCAGACAGCGCACGCCTGAACGAGGTGCGCTCGGCCGTGAAGTACGGCTTCGTCTGGATCAACTTCGACGACGACGCTCCCACTCTCGAAGAGTTCTTCGGCGACTACGACAAGCATCTCGCGCCCATGGCGATGGAGCGGATGCGGGTGCGCTGGTGGAAGTACTCGATCGTGCCCGGAAACTGGAAAGTGGCCGCTGAGGCCTTCCTTGAGGCGTATCACGTCATGCAGGCGCACCCGGAACTCGCGATGGGGGCCACCGACGACGACTACAACGCCGACGGAGTTCCGTATTACCACCACGGCATGGGCCACGTGGACACGGCCACACCGTTCGATCCGGAACACCCGGAGGACTACACCCTCCCACCGACGCTGGTGGCCGGGATGGAACCGGGCAGATTCTTCATCGACCAGAACCAGGTGCTGTACGAAGGTACGGACGGATTCGCCACCGCACGTGATGAATACATCGCCGACCGGATCCGCGACCTGCCCGACGACCAGGTGCTGTTCAAGTTCTTCGAGGAGCTCTACAAGTACGCCGAAGAGGCCGACATACCGCTACCGCCACTGGATCCCAACGCCTCGACGTACGGGTTCGTGTTCCCGAACTTCGTGTTTCTCGGGCTGACCGGAAACCTGCTGTTCTACCGGTTCCGGCCCAACGGCCACGACCCCGACTCGGCGATCTTCGAAGCGTTCGCGATGCAGATCCCGCGCCGGTGCGACATGGACAACGCCGCGCCGCGCCGCGAGGGCCCATTGGAACCGGAGGACTGGCCGTTCGTGCTGCAGCAGGACATGGGCAACATCTACCGGCAGCAGGCAGGCTATCGGTCCGGCGCGATCACCCATTCGACGCTGTCACCACGGTACGAGCCGATGATCTTCTCGTTGCACAGCGAGATCGACCGCTACATTGCGACGGACTGATGCCGACGCGGTGACGATGCGGGTGGAACCCGCCGGCATCGACATCGAAGTGCATCCCGGCGAGACGCTGCTGCAGGCCGCCTGGCGCGCCGGGTACGACTGGCCGACACTGTGTTACGCGCAGGGGACGTGCACCGCGTGCCGGTGCGAGGTCCTCGACGGGCTGCACCTGCTGTCCGAACGCACCGATGCAGAAGTGGCGTTGCTGGGCGATCTCGAGCGCCGGGTGCGGCGCGCCAACCCGCGCCGTATCAGACTGGCCTGCCAGGCCACGGCCTCAGGGCACATCACCGTGCGCAAGCAAGGCGTCAAGAAACAGTCCACAGTCGAGGACCAGGAGGCGGCGAATGTCGAACGTCAGCGATGATTTCGATCTGATCGTGGTGGGTTTCGGTCTCGCCGGGGTCTGCGCTGCCCTCGCAGCGGCCGAGAACGGAGCGCGGGTGCTTGCCGTCGACCGCGCGCTCGGCGGCGGTTCGTCGGCGGTATCGGGTGGCGTGGTGTACGCCGGCGGCGGCACGCCGTACCAGAAGGCCGCCGGGTACGACGACGATCCCGAGAACATGTTCGAGTACCTCCGGCAGGAGGTGCAGGGTGTCGTCGACGATGCGACGCTGCGCCGGTTCTGCGACGGAAGCGTCGAGCAGTTGGCCTGGCTGGAGAAGCACGGTGCGGAGTTCGAGGCCTCGCTGTGCCCGTACAAGACCTCCTATCCGACCAAGCACTACCTGTATTTCTCCGGAAACGAGAAGGCGTACCCGTATCGATTGCACGCCCGGCCCGCACCGAGGGGGCATCGACAGATCGCGACAGGCACGAAATCGGGCCGCGACCTGTGGCGCCGTATGCGCGACGCGGCTGTCGGGCTCGGCGTGGTGTTCCTGCCCCGGACCCTCGTGGACGACCTGGTGATCGTCGACGGTCGGGTGGCCGGAGTTCGGTGCCGCACCTGGGTGGGCGGGGGTCGGCCTGCGCAGTTCGTCCATGGCCGGACGACAGCGGTGGGCGCCAAGCTGACCAACTGGATGCCGCCGGTCGGGCACCCGATCACCGGCCTCGCCGACCGGATGTGGCGTCGCCGCGCTCAGGAACGCACCTTCACGGCGCGGAGTGTGATTCTCGCGGCCGGCGGGTTCGCGTTCAACGAGGACATGCTGCGCCGCCATGCACCGGACTTCCAACAGATTCGCCCACTGGGCACCCGCGCCGACGACGGTGCCGGAATCCGTCTGGGCGTACAGGCCGGCGGCGCCACTGGCCAGCTGGGGCGGGTCAGTGCGTGGCGTCTGCTGACCCCGCCGTCTGCGCTCATCGAGGGGATCACGGTGGGCGTCGACGGCACGCGGATTGCCAACGAGGACCTCTACGGTGCCACCCACTGCGACATCATGGTGCGGCAGTTCGGCGGCAAGGGCTTCTTGATCGTCGACGCCGACACCTGGAAGCGCGCCCGCGCTCAGACGGCAGAGCAGACCGAGTCGATCCTGCGTCTGCAGACCGCAGCGGTGTTCTCCCTCGGCCACCGCAAAGCGGCGACCCTGTCCGGGTTGGCGCGCAAGTTGGGCGTCTCGGCTTCGGGACTGTCGGCCACCGTCGACGCCTACAACGCAGCAATCACGTCGGGCGGCGAGGATCCTGCGCACAAGGCGCCGGAGCTGTGTGCGCCGGTCCGGCGGGCACCGTTCTACGGCATCGACATCTCCGTCCGCCCCTCGCTGACCTACCCCGTGCCCGGACTCACCCTCGGGGGCCTGACGGTCGACGGCCAGACCGGGCTGGTGATCGATGAGCAAGGTCGTCAGATTCCCGGCCTGTACGCCGCGGGCCGCACCGCCGTCGGGATCTGCTCCCACAGCTACGTCAGCGGTCTGGCGCTGGCGGACTGCGTGTTCTCGGGCAGGCGCGCGGGCGAGCATGCGACGTCGGCCGACACGGGCGAAGAACTCCTGGAGAATGGCGTGAGAAGCTCTAGTTAGTACGTGCGCCTACCCAGGAGGGATCCGTGTCCACCAACCCGTCGCTGGGTCGCCCCGTCGGCGCCAACGGCGAGGAGACGCGGCGGCGCATCATCGATGCCACGATGCGCTGCGTCGCCGAGGTGGGTTACGAGCGCGCGACGATCCGCGAGATCGCCCGAAAAGCGGACATGACCAGCGGAAGCCTGTATCACTACTTCCCCAACAAGACCGAGCTGATCAAAGCCACACTGGACGAGTGGGCGGAGATGACGATCCCGCGGGTGGCGGCGTCCGCGCAGCGCAGTGAGGACTTCCGGGAACGGTTGATCGCGGTGTTTGACGAGTGTGATCAGCTGATGCGGGAGTACCCGATGATCGCGGCGTTCGACCGTGCCATTCGGGTGGGTAGCGCCCGGCACCTGGCGGACAGCCGCGAGACGCTGTTCTCGTCGTTGCGGGCGGTCACGATCGACATCATCAGGCAGGCCCGGCGGGAGGGTGCCCTGCCGCGCAGCGTCGATGTCGACAGCGTGGCCAACTCGATCTATCTCGTGTTGCAGGGCATGACCGACTACGCGGCCACCGCGGACCCGGACGAGTACCACTCGACGGTCAAGGCGCTCAAACGCCTGGTCAGCGGAACGCTGTTCAAGTAGAGGTGACCTACATATGCTGCGCACGATAGAACTCGACGGCTGCGCGAATCGAGTCCTCGAATGGTGCCGGCTCCCAGCCCAGTTCGCGCTCGGCCTTGCTGTGGTCGAGCGGTGACATCTTGTCGACCATGTCGAATGCCCTTCTCACGAACTTGATCTCGCGCCCGGTCAGGTCGCCGAACTGCTGGGTCAGCGACGACAGCGCCAGCAGGACGCGTCGGGGGATCGCGATCCACGGTGCTCGCACCCCGCCCGCCTCGGCGGCCAGGGTATGCAGTTCCCGGGTGGTCATGAACCTGTCGGAGATGATGTATCGCTCACCGATCCTGCCCTTGTGCGAGGCGAGGATCATCGCTTCGGCCGCATCCTCGATACCGACGACCTCCTGCCCGATACCCCGGAAGTAGAACGGCGCCTTGCCCGCGGAGATCGCCGCGATCAGTCCGCCGTGCGGCGTCGGTTGCCAGTCGCGCGGGCCGTAGGTGTTGGAGATGCACAGGGCGACGGCCGGCAGACCCCGGTCCTTCGCGTAGGCGAGCACCAGATTCTCGGCGTCCACCCGGCACTGCGTGTAGGCCCCGCCGTCGTCGTACCAGTTGCAGGGCTGGTCCTCGGTGACGGGGGTGCCGTCCGTGCTGACGGCCAGCGTCGCGATCGTGGACATGAAGACGAAGCGCTCGAGGTCGGCGTCGAGCGCGGCGTCGAGAACATGACGCAGACCCTCGACGTTGGTCCGCAACAACGGTGACGGATCGCGCAGCCAGGCCCTCGCGTCCACGACGCAGTAGAACACGACATCGCAGCCTGTCATCGCTGCCCGCAACGCGTCGTCATCGAAAACGTCGCCGTAGCAGCGTTCGACCTCCAGATCGTCGATCGCCTTGGTGGAGCTGGTCTCTCGCAGCATCACCCGCACGTCTTCGCCACGTTCGACGAGCTTGCGGATCACGTTCGAGCCGACGAACCCGCTGCCGCCTATCACCAGCTTCTTGGCCATGAGTCGACTAACCCTGGACGGGCAGCAGCGGGTTGGCGAACCAGGCGTTCTCCTCGCGCAACGACGTGCTGCGCCAACCATCCGGTGTGCGCACCAGGGTGTGGTGGTAGTAGCCCCCGCAGTAACTCAACTCGTCCATTCCCGGCAACTGCATCGGGTTGTAGAACATGGCGCGCACCTGGGCGGTGTCACCGTCGATCTCTGCCTCGATGTTCGAGATGAAGTGCTGCATCATCTGCATGGCGCTCAATGCCTGCTCGAGCCAGGCGGCGACCTCGTCACGGCTTCCGGCGACCGCCCCGGCCGAGGAGTAGTCCACGACCGCGTCGTCGGTGAACAGCGAGCGCCACAGGTCCCAGTCGCGGGTGTCGACCGCTCTGGCGTACTTGCTCAGCAGCGATTGGATCTCAAGCCGATCGCTGATCTCCTGGATGTCCATGTCAGCCCTTCGTCGATGTGCCGATTGCGGTGTCGAACTGGGGTCGTACCGCGTCCTGCCCGGGGAACTGTTCAACACCCCAGCCTTTTTCGTAGGTCGTGACGGATGCGGCCTCGAACGACATCCGGGTGTACCTCCAGCCCTGTGAAGCGCGGCGATACTCGTTGAGATAGCGACCGAAGGTCCAGAAGGCCTGTCCCTCTGCTGTTGTCGTGGCGATGATGGCGTGCCACTGGCCGCGGGCGTCGTCGCCGTCGATCTCGATCAACGGGTTCATGACGTTGTGGATGATGAACGGAATGACCTGGAACTGTCCGAACAGCTCTGCGATCGCAGCATGCCCTTGCACCCGCACCGATCCGAGCGGCCCCTCCCATACGCCGTCTTCGGTGAACAGATCCGCGACGGACCCCGGATGGTTGTGCGTGGGTCCCTGCCAGCCGCCGTCGTTGTAGTTGATGTAGCGCGCCTGCAGGTCGGCGATCTCGTTGCGATCCTCAATGAGCTGGACGCGTTCTTCGAGGGACATCTGCACCACCAACACTCTCCAATCAATCGCTTGATTGATTTGTATGATGCGTGCCACACTGCTGGAGTGTCAAGCACTCGGGTCACGTGGGTAAGTCGCACAACTCCAGATGAATTGGCGCAGAGATACATCGCGAACGGATGGTGGACCGAGGAGACCGTCGCGGACCTGTTGACCCAGGGGCTCCGTCGAGCACCTGAGGCCGAGTTCCGGGTGTACTCGGCCACCCGGCCGTGGATGGGAACTTTCGGTGACGTCGAACGGATCGCGCGTAGGCTCGCCGCGGGTCTTCGCCGTCGAGGGGTCGGTCCGGGCGACGTCGTCGCGTTCCAGTTGCCCAACTGGGTGGAGGCCGCGGCCACGTTCTGGGCGTCGGCTTTCCTTGGCGCTGTCGTCGTGCCTGTCGTGCACTTTTACGGCGCCAAGGAGATCCGGCATATCGTGGCGACCGCCAAACCCAAGGTGTTCATCACCTTCGAGGAGTTCGGCCGCATGCGTCATACGCCCGACCTCTACGCCGACGTACCGATCGTCGGTGTGGTGGGGCGGGATTTCGACGACCTCCTGGACCCGGATCCGCTCACCGAGAACCTTCCGGTCGACGCCGGGGCACCCGTGGTCATCGCCTTCACATCAGGGACCACCCGGGATGCCAAAGGCGTCGTACACAGCCACCAGAGCCTGGTCTACGAGACGAGGCAACTCAGTGCCGCGTATCCGCCGGGGTTGGAGCGTCAACTCACCGCGGCGCCGGTCGGCCACTTCATCGGCATGCTGAACGCGTTCCTCATACCTGTCCTGAACGGCACCCCGATCTACCTCACCGATGGCTGGAACCCTGCCCAGACGTTGTCTCTGATGCTCAGCGACGAACTGACATTCGGCGGTGGCGCGCCGTACTTCGTCATCAGCCTGCTCGACCATCCTGATTTCACCGCCGAGCACCTCGACTACATGCGCTACGCCGGCATGGGTGGGTCGGCGGTACCAGCGGCGACCGCGCGCCGGCTCCACGAGCAGGGTGTCACGGTATGGAGGTCGTACGGCAGCACGGAGCACCCGTCGATCACGAGTACGCCGTATACGTCGCCTGCGGAGAAACGCCTGTTCACCGATGGCCGACCGCTTCCCGGTGTGGAGATCCGATTGACCGACGACGGGGAGATCCTCAGTCGTGGACCCGACATGTGCCTCGGCTATCTCGACGACGAGCTGACCCGCAGCGCGTTCGACGACGAGGGCTGGTACCACACGGGCGACATCGGCGTGCTGGACGACGACGGATGGCTGTCGATCGTCGATCGCAAGTCCGACATCATCATTCGGGGTGGCGAGAACATCAGCGCCATGGAGGTCGAGGAGGTGCTGCAGAGCATGTCCGGTGTCGCCGAGGCGGTCGCCGTTGCCGCCCCGGACGCGCGCTACGGCGAGCGCACCGCGGCGGTGCTGCGGATGAAACCCGGCTGCACGGCGCCCACCATGGACGAACTGCGGGCCCATTTCGCTTCGAGCGGGCTCGCCAAGCAGAAGTGGCCCGAGGAGATCCACGAGGTGGACGACTTCCCCCGAACGCCGAGTTCGAAGATCCAGAAAGCCCTGTTGCGCAGGATGGTTGCCGACGCACACGGCTGATCCCGGCGAAAGTGTCGCGAATCCGGCTCTGGCCGGCCGACTGTGCTATACGGTCGTACAATGGCCAAGCGGATGATCTTCACACTGTTGGTGATGGACTCCATCGGACACAACTTCCACGGCAGCTGGCGCCATCCCGACGCCCGCAACCGGGAGTTCAAGGGCTTCGACATGTGGGTCGAACTGGCCAAGAAGGCCGAGCAGTCGAAGATAGACGCGTTCTTCTACACCGACGTGATGGGTGTGCAGGGCGAGTACAACGGATCCCGGGACATCGTCTTCGAGCAGGCGATGAACGTGCCGATCGCGGACTGCACGATGCTGATCCCGGCTCTGGCGCAGCAGACCGAGGACATCGGGTTCCTGTACACCAGCTCGGTGATATCCCACCATCCCTTTGTGTTCGCCCGCGCCGCATCGACTCTCGACCACCTGTCAGGTGGTCGCATCGGCTGGAACATCGTCACCTCGGCCAACGAGAAGGCCTTCCGCAACCTCGGTCTGCCCGGCAACCTCTCGCACGACGAGCGCTACGCGTGGGCCGCGGAATACGTCGACGTCACCTACAAACTGTGGGAGGGCTCATGGGACGTCGATGCCGTCGTGAACGATGCGGCGAAGGGCGTCTACACGGACCCGTCGAAGGTGCACGACATCAACCACAAGGGCCACCGCTACAGCGTCGAGGGCTTCCACCTGATGGAGCCGTCCCCGCAACGTACGCCGGTGCTGGCGCAAGCCGGTGGATCACCGGCGGGGCTCGACTTCGCCGGCAAGCACGCCGAATTGATGTTCCTGTCGGCCTATTCACTGGACACCATCGCGCAGCAGGTCGGCACGGTCCGGGAACTGGCCCGGGCCAACGGGCGGCGGGACGGCGACATCCTGTTCCTGCAGGGCATGATGTTCGTGATCGGTTCGACCGACGAAGAGGCCTACCGTAAGTGGGCCGAGTTGGAGCAGTGGCGCAGTCCCGAAGCGCAGACGGCCTACTTCTCCAGCCTGAGCGGGATGGACCTCGGCCGGTACGACCCGGCCACGCCCCTGGTGGACATCCTCGACGAGATCCCCGGTATTCAGGGCGCATTCCTCGCGGTGATCAACGCCTGGCCCGAGGGTTCCGTACCGACGATCAAGGACTTCCTGACTTCGCTGTCGTTGCCGCAGATGGTGGTCGGCTCACCCGAGACCATCGCCGAGCGGCTGCTCAAATATCAAGGGGCGGGCGTCGACGGGGTGCAGGTGATGAACGCGCTGCTACCCGACAGCTACGACGAGTTCTTCGAGCACCTGGTGCCGGTGTTACAGGACAGGGGCATCATGCAGAAGCAGTATCAGCCCGGGACGTTGCGGGAGAAGCTGTTCGGGGCGACCGCCGACATCTCGGAGCGGCACCCGGCCCACGGGTATCGGGGCATGTTCTGCTGACTCAGCGGGACCGCTTGCGTGCGGCCGGTTTCCGCTTGGGTGCGGGTTCGATCGAATCCAGATAGCGCTCGAACGCCTCGACCAGTTCGGCGTGCGCGGTATCGACCCCGACGCCCTTCTCCAGGTTGAGGAACTTCGGCAGGCTGGAGATCAGCAGCTGCAGCGCCGGCAACGACAGGTCGCCCCACGGGCGGGCGTCCTCGCCGAACTTGGCGATCAAGGCGTCCAATTGCAGCTTGCGTACGCTCTCGGTCACCGCCGCGATCTCGGTGCGGATCGACTTGCGGTGGTTGCCCAGCGCCATGAACTCCGTCATCAAGGTGCCGGTGGCCTCATCCCAGCTGTACTCCCACAGCGCGCGCAGTGGGTCGTCGGCGCGCTTCTCCATCACCTTGTTCAGGTGCGCCAGGTTGCGTTCGGAGTACCGCCGGATCGCGGCGATGAACACGTCATCGAGGGTGGGGAAGTAGTACTGCACCAGGCTGGGCGTGACACCGGCCTTGGCGGCCAGCGCGCGGTAGGTGACGCTCGCGTAGCCCTCTTCGAGCATCATCGTCTCGACACAGTCGAGGAGGGTGTCGCGGGTCTTGGACGTTTCGGCGCCGACGCGCCGCGACGAAGTCGCCATGGACGTATTTTGTCACCATCGCGCTCTATACGGGTGTATAGCACCGATGTTCCTTCAGAGGTCGGAGGCCCCGCCGTCCACCAGCAGCTCCGTGCCCGTGGTGTACGTCGCGTCGAACCCGAGGTACGCGATGGCTCTGGCCACTTCCTCGGGCTCGCCGAATCGCCCCATCGGGTTTCCCGCCTTGATCTGATCGAGGAACTGGCGCGCCTCATCGGCGGGCATGCTTCGTTCGAGGATGCCGGTGTCGATCGGACCGGGGGAGACGGCGTTGACACGGATGCCCCGGTCGATGAGCTCGCGGGCGAACGTGCGCGTCATGGACCGTAGCGCCGCCTTGGTCGCCGAGTAGACGCCCGTGGCCGCGATGCCCTTGGTATTGCTGACCGACGTCGTCAGAACCACGGCGCTACCCGAGGCCATCAATGGCAGGAACTTCTGCAACGTGAAGTACGGAGCCTTGGTGTTGAGCGTGAAGAGCTCGTCGAACTCGGCCTCGGTGGTGGCTTCGAGGGTTGAGGTCACCGTGGCGCCGGCATTGAGCACCAGCAGGTCGACGCCGCCGAGCTTGTCGGTCACGACACCGACCAGCCTGTCGATGCCCGAGACCGCGTCGCTCTCCTCGACGATCGCGCGTGCACCCAATGCCGCCCTGGCCTTCTCCATCGAGGCCGGTGTCCGTCCGGTCACCAGGACACTGGCGCCGCCGTCGGTGAGGAGCTTGGCCGTGGCAAGGCCGATACCGCTGGTTCCTCCGGTGATGACGACGCGCTTTCCCTCGTACGCATTCACTGTGGGATTCCCTTTCATAGCTGTGATTCGCCGCCGTCGACGACAAGTTCGATACCGGCGACGTATGTCGCATCGAACGCCAGAAACGCCACCGCCGGCGCAAACTCGTCAGGCCTGGCCCCAGCGGCGCATCGGACTGCTCGCGGTGAACTCGGCCTTGAGCTGCGCAGCCCGCTCCGGCACTTCCTTCTCCAGCTTGCCGGTGTCGATCGAGCCGGGGCTGATCGCGTTGACTCGAATTCCTCTGGGCAGCAACTCTTTACTGAGTGTTCGCGCCATCGACCGCAGAGCCGCCTTGCTGGCCGAGTACACGCTGAGCGCGTCCCATCCGGTCTGATTCGCGATCGACGTCGTCAGCACCACGCCGCTGCCCTCGGCCAGCAGCGGCGCCAGCTTCTGTACGGTGAAGAACGGACCCTTGGTGTTGATCGCGAAGACCTGGTCGAAGGTCTCCTCGGTCACCGCGTCGAACGGATCGAAGCTGCCGATCCCGGCATTCACCACAAGCGCGTCGACCGTGCCGAATTCGTCCCTGGCGCGACCGGCCAGTGCGTCGATGTCCCGCAGTGAGCTCGCGTCGCTGCGGACCGTGATCCCGTTGCTGCCCAGCCGCAGGCCCGCGTCATCCAGCGTCTCGCAGCTCCGGCCGGTGACCAGGACGCGAGCGCCGTTGTCCACCAGGTATTGCGCTGCTGCAAACCCGAGGCCGCTGCTGCCTCCGGTGATCACCACGTTCTTGCCGTCGTATCTGCCCATGCCGACAAGTCTTCGGCTGTCGCGACCAGGTGTCCAAGACCTGATCGGTACCCCGCGATGCAGAAACGGAATACCTCGGGCCGCCGTTGGGACCGCTCATGAGGCGCAACCGGTGAACGATCTCGGGATCGACCTTGAGCTGCGGCTGGTCCGCTACTTCACGGTCGTCGCGGACCACCTGAACTTCAGCCGCGCAGCCGCCGAGCTACACGTGGCGCAGCCGTCGCTGAGCAGGCAGATCCAGCGTCTGGAACATCGCCTCGGCGTCCGACTGCTGGATCGCACGCCGCAGGGCGCGCTGCTGACCGAGGCGGGCAAAGCCTTCCTGCCCGAGGCGCAGGCCCTGCTCAACGCTGCCCGGCAGGCGGCGCGCACCGCCAGGGCCTACGCACCGGCCGGCAAGGTGATCGTCGGCTACGTGGAGGACCTGGTGGTCACACCGGCCGTGCGTGAACTGCGCCGCCGGCACCCCGACGCCGACATCGGCACCCACCACCTCGAATGCCACGAGCAGCGGGCGTTCGCCGAGGGACAGGTGGACGTCCTGGTCGGCAGGGACCCGCTGTTGATCGATATGGCAGACGTCCGGGTCACCGTCCTCTACGAGGAGCCGCGCATGCTGGTGATGGCGGCCGACCACCGCCTGGCCGGCCGCGCGTCGGTGTCGCTGGACGACTTCGCACGCGATGAGTCGATCATCTGCTCGCACGGCGGGATACGGCCCCTCTACCTGGTGGAGTCCTATCGGCCCAGTGACCCCGGTCCGATGTCGATCCGACCCGCCATCGAGAGTTTCGAAGACAGAATCGAACTCGTGGCGAGCGGCCAGGCCGTCGCCGTGCTGCCGGTCGGCGACCGGCGCAGCTCCCTTCATCCCGGTCTGGCGACCGTGCCGCTCGACGGGTTCCCCGCCAGCCGGGTGGTGGTCGCCACCCGCGTCGGGGAGGTGAACCCGCTGGTCTTCGACTTCGTCCGGTCCGCCCGCACCCATCTCACCGCAGCCGCGTGATGAATTCGGCTCGTGCGGGAAGTCTCTTCCTCTGCGACCCGCGCATACGTGAGGATGGACACCGTGCAGCTGCCCGTGACACCACCGCTGGAGCCGATGCTGGCCAAAGCGCAGACCACGGTCCCCGACCAGCCCGGCGTCTGGTCCTATGAACCCAAGTGGGACGGCTTCCGCGCGCTGGCCTTCCGCGACGGCGACGACGTCGCACTGATCTCGCGCAGCGGCAAGGACCTGGCCCGCTATTTCCCCGAGGTGCTCGACGCCGTGCGCGACGAGCTCGCGCCGCGCTGCGTGCTCGACGGCGAGATCGTCGTGCCGCGCGAGATCGCCGCGGACGCAAGAAGCAAGACCGGCAAGAGCCGGATCAGGCTGGACTGGGTCGCTGAGCCAGCGCATCCATCCCGCCGCCTCCCGCATCCGGATGCTCTCCGAACAGACCCCTGCGCACTTCATCGGATTCGACGCACTGGCCGTCGGGGACACCTCGCTGATGCAGGAGCCGTTCCGGACCCGCCGGGAGGCACTCGTCGGCGCGGTGAACCACACGCAGTGGTGCCACGTCACCCGCACCACCGAGGACCCCGCTCTCGGCGCGCGCTGGCTCGACGAATTCGAGGGCGCCGGCCTCGACGGCATCATCGCCAAACGCCTCGACGGGCCGTATCTGCCGGGCAAGCGGGAGATGGTGAAGGTCAAACACCACCGGGACGCCGACTGCGTGGCGATGGGGTACCGGATCCACAAGAGTGGTGAGGGGATCGGCTCGATCCTGCTCGGCCTCTACCGTGACGACGGTGAACTCCAAATGGTCGGCGGCGCCGCGTCGTTCACCGCGAAGGCACGGCTGAAGCTGCTGGCGGATCTGGAGCCGTTGCGCATCGGCGACGACATGCGCGAGGGGGAGCCCAGCCGGTGGAACTCCGCGGCCGACAAGCGCTGGATCCCGGTGCGGCCCGAGCGGGTGTGCGAGGTGGCCTATGACCAGATGGAAGGCAACACCGACGACGGGCGCAGGTTCCGGCACGCGGTGAAGTTCCTGCGGTGGCGGCCCGACCGGGACCCGGCCAGTTGCACGTTCGATCAGCTCGACGTCCCGCTCACCTACGACCTGTCCGACGTGCTGGAGGCCTAGATGCCAAGTCCTGCAACAGAAATCGATGTCGACGGCGTGATGGTGCGGTTGACCAACCCGGACAAGCCGTACTTCCCCAAGCTCGGCAAGGACGGGACCAAGGGCAAGCTGGTCGAGTACTACCTGGCCGTGGCCGACCGAATGGTCGCCCTGCTGCGGGACCGGCCGGTGCATCTTCAACGGTTTCCCGACGGCATCGACGGCGAGGAGATCTACCAGAAGCGGGTGCCGCAGAAGCACCCGGACTATCTCGAAACCTGTACCGTCACCTTCCCGTCCGGCCGCACCGCCGACGCGCTGAAGATCACCCACCCGTCGGCGATCGCGTGGGCCGCGCAGATGGGATCGGTGACGCTGCACCCGTGGCAGGTCCGCTGCCCGGACACCGATCACCCCGACGAGCTGCGGATCGACCTGGATCCGCAGCCGGGCACCGGATTCAAGGAGGCCCGCAGCGTCGCGGTCGATGTGCTGCGGCCGCTTCTCGACGAGCTCGGGTTGGTCGGCTATCCCAAGACCTCCGGCGGTCGTGGCGTCCACGTGTTCCTGCGCATCGCGACCGACTGGGATTTCACCGCGGTGCGGCGGGCCGGGATCGCGCTGGCCCGGGAGGTCGAGCGGCGCGCCCCGGACGCGGTGACGACGTCCTGGTGGAAAGAGGAGCGGGGCAAGCGGCTGTTCATCGACTACAACCAGAACGCCCGCGACCGCACTTTCGCGTCGGCGTACTCGGCGCGCAAGACCCCGATCGCGACGGTGTCGACGCCGTTGACGTGGGATGAACTGCGCGACGCCGACCCCGACGACTACACGATCCTGACGGTGCCCGAGTTCGTCGATGCCCGGCCAGATCCCTGGGCGGGCATCGACGAGAACGCCCAGTCGATCGCCACGCTGCTGGACATGGCCAAAGCCGACGAGGACCGTGGTCTCGGGGACCTGCCGTACCCGCCGAACTACCCCAAGATGCCGGGCGAACCGCCGCGGGTACAGCCCAGCAAGAAAGTGGCCGCGCACTGGGACGAGGACGGCAATCGCGTCGGTGACTAGTGCGGCCGGATACCCTGCTGAGCATGTCGACCGCCACCCTCCGGAAGTTGCTGGCCACCCTGGCGATCGTCGGGATGCTCGTCAGCGGCATCGGTGTCGCGACGATGATGATCTTCGGCACCCGCGGCCAGCAGCAGGAGGTCACCGCCCCGGAGCGCAGGCCGCCGACGCCCCCGCCGCCGTCGGTGCCCACCAACGAGGAGTTCCTCATCGGCGTCGTTGTCACCGCGCAGAACTGCGACCCGGCCGAGGCCTGCTTCTACACCTACACGATCGACCCCAAATACGTTGGGCTGCATCCCTTCCCGGAATCACCGTTCACCGTGGAGTACGAAGTGGTGGGCGGGCATGTGCCTCAGCCTGGGCAGTTCACCGTGGAAGGTGACCAGGCCCAGATCCTCAAGGACGTCGTCGTCGAGGGCCCGCCCGGTGCGCAGCTGTCCGCGCGCGTAGTACGAGTGGTGGGGTAGCCGGTAGCCATGACGACACCTCCTGCGCGCAGCCGCTGGATGCGCAACTTCCATCCTTCGCCGACGGCCCGGACCCGCCTGGTCTGCTTCCCGCACGCGGGCGGTTCGGCCAGCTACTACTTCCCGATGTCGGCGGCGCTGGCACCGGAGTTCGACGTCTTCGGCGTGCAGTATCCCGGGCGTCAGGACCGCTACAGCGAACCGTTCATCGAGACCATCGACGAGCTCGCGGACCAGGCGCACGCCGCGTTGAGCGCGGTCCCGGACGCGCCGCTGGCGTTCTTCGGCCACAGCATGGGCGCAGTGCTCGCCTTCGAGGTGGCCCGACGCTGCGAAGCCGCGGGGGACCGGAAGGTGCTGACCGTCTTCGCGTCCGGGTCGCGGGCGCCCAGCCGATACGGCGACGAACGCCAGGCCAAGACCGACACCGAACTCGTCGGCGTGATGCGTGAACTGGGCGGCACCGATCCGCGGGTGCTGGAGAACCCCGATCTGCTGGCCACGTTCCTGCCGGCCTTCGGCAACGACTACCGGGCGCTGCAGGACTATCACCGCGGCACCGAAGTGGGAATCGGCGCGCCCGTCGTGGTGATGACCGCGACGGACGACCCGAAGACCAGCGTCGACGACGCCCGCGCGTGGCACCGGCACACGACCGGCGGCGGTGACGTGCACACGTTCGCCGGTGGCCACTTCTACCTGGAGAAGCAGCCGCAGAAGGTGGTCGAGGTGGTCGCGCGCACGCTGCGGGAACTGGCTTAGGTTCTCGGCACCCTCCGGCCGAGATCGACATCGCGGTCGTCAGCTCCGTCGTCTGAGGGTCGCGCGACGACCCTGATGTCGATCTCGCCCAGAGCACCGCGGCCGGTACCTGCCTGCTGCGGTGAGCACCGCGCCGGTCAGGCGGTCGGCACCACTCCGCGCGGTGTCGGCAGCGGCAGGTCGTTGTACGTCGCGATGCCCGGCGCCGCCGCGACCACGGCCGGGATGGCATGGATCGGCGGCATCGCGGTCATCACGTGGCCGAGCACGAAGAAATCCTCGAGCGTCTTGGCGTTCTCGATCATGTCCTGGGGCGGCAGGAAGCCGACCTGCATGTTGACCGTCGGCCGTCCGTCGATGGTGATCTTCCAGCCGTCACCGTCGAGTTGCCAGTCCGGCTCCAGGGTCTGCCCCTTCTTCCACCGGACGTTGATGTCGATGACCGTCCTGCCCTGGTGGACGCCCTGCCAGCTCGCGTACACGCCGGCGACGTGACCGGCCGGGATCGTCCACGAGGCCATCACGAGGTCGTCGGTGGTCTGGGCATATTCGGGCACGCACTTGATCTCGTCGAGTTCGATGCCGAGCGCGTCGGCGACCAGTTGCACGGCTTCGGCGAACACGGCCGTGCCGTGGGCGGCCATCGGCTGCAGGTTCGGGTCGTCGATCGCGGTGCCGAAGCCGACGGGCCGCTCGGTGTCGGGAGAGTCGTAGAGCGTGGTGTCGGCCGATTCGGCGATCGTCACCTTGTCGATGCGGTCGCATGCGGTGCCCGCCACGATCGCGAGCAGCTCGGCGAAGCCGGGGCTGACGCCGGAACCGAACAGTGTCGACCCGCCGCGCTGGCACGCGTCGGCGAGCTTCTCGCGGTCCGCACCCAGGTTGCCCCCGGTGATGAACGATGCGGACGCGACGACGTTGACCCCCGCTTCCAGGATCCGGACGAGCTCGTCGACGTTGATCCACATCGGGTTGTAGACCACGACGTCCGGCTTCAGCGCGAGCAGCGCGTCGACGTCGTTGGTCGCCGCGACCCCCAGCGGTCCGATGCCGGCGAGCTCGCCTGCGTCACTGCCGACCTTGTCCGCGGACCAGGCGTACAGGCCCACGAGTTCGAGGTTCGGATTGCCGGCGATGGCGGCCACCGAGGACTTGCCTACGTTTCCCGTCGTCCACTGGACGACCCGATATGACACATTGTTGGGCACTCGCTCAGCATAGGTACGGTGCTGATGGCCCGGTCGGATTCGGCGAAATCAGACGGTGGGGGTCAGGGCCGCTTTACCGGTGCGGGTCTGCCCGGATCGGTCGATCCACGTCAGGTCCAGCACGTCGCCGGGATAGTGGCGGTCCAGCACCGACGTCAGGGTTTTCGCCGAATCGAGCTGGACGCCGTCGAGCACGATCAGGACGTCGCCGGGCAGCAAGCCGGCCTGCTGGGCCGGTCCGCCGTTCATCACCTCTTGGATCAATACGCCCGGCTCGTTGCGGGGAGTGGTGCGCACACCGACGCCGAGCAGCACCGGCGGACCGATGTGAACGGTGTCGGACGGCGTGCCGGCGCGGATCTGGTCGGCCACCGCCATCGCGTCGTTGATCGGGATCGCGAAACCTTTGCCGCCGGGACCCATCCGGAAGTTCACCGACGCCGCCGTCGTGATACCCACGACCCGGCCGGCGCCGTCGACCACGGGGCCGCCGGAATCGCCCGCCCGGACCGGTGCGGCGAACTCGAACAGCCCGCTCAGCTCGTCCTTGGACCCGGTCAGGGTGTCCTCGGCCTCGACGGTGCGCCCGAAGCCGGTCAACGTGCCGACCTCACGGGTCAGCGGCGCATTGGTGCCCATCGCGTTGCCCAGCGCGATGACGGGCTGACCGGGGGTCAGGGCGTAGGCGTCACCGATGACCGCCGCAGGCAGACCGGAGGCGCCGAGCAGCTGCAACACCGCGATGTCGCGCTTGCGGTCGTATCCGACCAGCTGGGCTGGGTACGGGCGGCCGTTCACCGTCCCGGTGATGCGGTCGGCGCCCTGGACCACGTGGAAGTTGGTGAGAATCTGGCCACCGGGGTCCAGCACGATCCCGGTACCGAGACCGATCACGCCCTGATAGTCGACCTCGGTGTCGATGCGCACCACGGCGGGCTCGGCCTGTACCGCGGCGGAGACCGGATCGGCGGGCACGGCGGCCGCCGGTGCCACCGGAGTCACCAGAGCAAGGGCCGCAGCCAGCGCGAAAAGCAGTATCCGTTGTCTGCGAATGAGCCCCATACCCATCAATAGTGGCTGCGTCGTCGGCTGCTGTCGACGTGGGCCCTTTTCTCAGTCCTCGACCGCGACGCCGCCGCGGGTGCGCTTGCGCCTGCCGAGTACCGATGACTTACCGTCCGGCCGACGATTGCGGAGTTTGCCGTCGGACTCGTCGTCGGCGCCCGGCTCGGCCTCGGTGCCCGATTCGGCCTCGGCCGCGGGTGTCGGATCCGCCTCGGCGGCTTCGGTCTCCTCAACGGTCACAGCGTCGGCGGTGTCGGCGTCGGTCTCGGTGTCAGTGGTGTCGGCGTCGACGGCGTCGGTGTCAGCCTCGGCGTCGGTATCCGTTCGCCGGCTGCGGCGCTCCTTGCGCTCTTTGACCTTGAGCGGTTTGGGCGGCGGAGGCGGCAGTTCGGCGGCGAACGCCAGATAGAACGCGAGCACGCCCAGGAGCGCCAGCGCGGCCGCGGCGCCGTAGATGCCGAAGAACCACTGGCCGGCCGTATCCAGCGGCACCCAGATCTCGGTGATCGCGGTGCCGATGATCAGCACTCCCGCCAGCACGTGCAGCGCGATCGAGGCGGTGCGCAGATTCAGTGCCATCTGCGGCGTGCCGAACTCGGGGCGCCGGGTGCGCAGCAGCGTGAACACCACGGGAAGCGCGGCCAGCCCGATGAGCGCGCCGACCACGATGCGCAGCACCGTGCCCAGCGTGGGCGAGATATCGCCCAGCAGCTCGGGTGTGCGGGGAAGGACGAAGAAGAAGTAGAGGACCCCGGCGGCGATGGAGAACGACGCGTGCCATGTCACCGCGACGGTGCGGCCCATACTCCTCCTCGATCGTGTTGCCCGAGGTGCGACCAGCGAGTCGCACAGCCGGTCGCACCTCGGGCGAGTGCGGAGGATAGGGGATTTGAACCCCTGAGGGCTATTAACCCAACCCGCGTTCCAGGCGAGCGCCATAGGCCACTAGGCGAATCCTCCGTCGGCAATGGTAGCGGACCGGTCCCGTGGTCCCCTAAATCTCCCCGGCGGAGCTCCTCGTGCACGGACCCCCGGCCCGGGGTACTACACTCGCCGTGGACCCCGCGCGGCGTCCATCCTGTGAACTCCCCCAGGGCCGGAAGGCAGCAAGGGTCAACGGGCTCTGGCGGGTGCGCGGGGTCCCCTTGATTCATCCGCACGACGGTGAAAGGCGAGCGGTGTCGTTCCATTCGCTGGGCCTCGACGACCTGCGCGCGCAGCACGAGCTGCAGCAGCGCAACTACGCCCAGCTCCAGGCCAAGAACCTCCACCTCGATCTGACCCGCGGCAAGCCGTCCCCGCAGCAGCTCGACCTGTCCAACGCGCTGCTGGCGCTGCCGGGCACCGGCGAGGACGCATACCTGGACCGGGACGGCACCGACACCCGCAACTACGGCGGCCTGCACGGGCTGCCCGAGCTGCGCGCGATCTTCGGCGAGCTCCTCGGCATCCCGGTGCCCAACCTGATCGCGGGCAACAACGCCAGCCTGGAATTCATGCACGACACCGTCGTGTTCTCGCTGCTGCACGGCGGCGTCGACTCGGCCCGGCCGTGGGTGGACGAGCTCCGCGACGGTCCCGGGGTGAAGTTCCTGTGCCCCGCACCCGGCTACGACCGCCATTTCGCGATCACCGAGAGCCTCGGCATCGAGATGATCCCGGTGCCGCTGCACGAGGACGGCCCCGACATGGACCGGGTCGAAGAACTCGTCGCCGCCGACCCCGCGATCAAGGGCATGTGGTGTGTGCCCGTCTACGCCAACCCCACCGGCGCCACCTACTCGGTCGAGAAGATCCGCCGACTGGTCCAGATGGACACAGCGGCAACCGATTTCCGTCTGATGTGGGACAACGCGTACGCGGTGCACACCCTCACCGACGACTTCGCCGAGCCGGTGGACATCCTCGGCCTGGCCGAGGCCGCCGGGCATCCCCACCGGCCGTTGATCTTCGCGTCCACCTCCAAGATCACCTTCGCCGGCGCCGGAGTCAGCTTCTTCGGCGGCTCGCAGGACACCATCGACTGGTACCTGAAGCACTCGGGCAAGAAATCGATCGGCCCGGACAAGATCAACCAGCTCCGGCACGCCCGGTTCTTCGGCGACGCCGACGGAGTCCGGTCCCAGATGCGCAGGCACCGGGAGATCCTGGCGCCGAAGTTCGCGCTCGCGCTGGAGATCCTGGAGGACCGGCTGGGCGACGCGAAGATCGCGTCCTGGACCGAACCCAAGGGTGGCTACTTCATCAGCCTCGACGTGCTGCCCGGCACCGCCAAGCGCACGGTCGCGCTGGCCAAGGACGCGGGTATCGCGGTCACCGGGGCCGGAGCGTCGTTCCCGTACCGAAAAGACCCGGAGGACAAGAACATCCGGATCGCGCCGACTTTCCCGTCGCTCTCGGACCTGCGGGAGGCCATCGACGGGCTCGCCACCTGTGCGCTGTACTCGGCCACCGAGCAGTTGCTGACGCTGCCCCCCGAGAAGTAGTCGGACCGGGTCGGTAGCCTGCTTCCGTGGCTCTCTACCGCAAGTACCGACCGGCGACTTTTGCTGAGGTTGTCGGCCAGGAACACGTCACCGAGCCGCTGTCGACGGCGCTCAACTCCGGTCGCATCAACCACGCGTACCTGTTCTCGGGTCCGCGCGGCTGCGGCAAGACCTCCTCGGCGCGCATCCTGGCCCGCTCCCTCAACTGTGTCGAGGGGCCGACGGCCACCCCGTGCGGGGTGTGCGACTCCTGCGTCGCGCTGGCGCCGAACGGGTCGGGCAACATGGACGTCACCGAACTCGACGCGGCCAGCCACGGCGGTGTGGACGACACCCGCGAGCTGCGCGATCGAGCGTTCTACGCACCGGCGCAGTCGCGGTACCGCATCTTCATCGTCGACGAAGCCCACATGGTCACCACGGCCGGCTTCAACGCGCTGCTCAAGATCGTCGAAGAGCCGCCCGAGCATCTGATCTTCGTGTTCGCCACCACCGAGCCGGAGAAGGTGCTGCCCACCATCCGGTCGCGCACCCACCACTATCCGTTCCGGCTGCTGGCGCCGCGCACCATGCGCTCGCTGATCGAGAAGATCGTCGCCTCGGAGAACGTCAAGGTCGACGACGCGGTGTACCCGCTGGTCATCCGCGCCGGCGGCGGCTCGCCGCGTGACACGCTCAGCGTGCTCGACCAGCTGCTGGCAGGCGCACACACCGACGCCGAGGGCACCAGCCACGTCGCCTACCAGCGGGCGCTGTCGCTGCTCGGCGCCACTGACGTCGCACTGATCGACGACGCGATCGACGCGCTGGCGGCCAACGACTCGGCCGCGCTGTTCGGCGCGGTGGAAGGCGTCGTCGACGCCGGCCACGATCCACGGCGCTTCGCCACCGACCTGCTGGAGCGGTTCCGGGATCTGATCGTGCTGCAGGCCGTGCCCGACGCGGCGGCCCGGGGTGTGGTCGACGGTCCCGAGGACGTGCTTGAACGGATGCGGGAACAGGCGGCCCGGCTCGGCACCGCGACGCTGACCCGTTACGCCGAGGTCGTGCACGCCGGCCTGGGGGAGATGCGCGGGGCGACGGCGCCACGACTGCTGCTCGAGGTGGTGTGCGCCCGGCTGCTGCTGCCGTCGGCGAGCGACACCGAGGCCGCGCTGCTGCAGCGCGTCGAGCGCATCGAGACCCGGCTGGACATCTCGATCCCGGCCGGCGACGAGATCGCCCCGGCGGCGCCGGCCGCACCGCGCAAGCAGTTCGTCCGCAGGAGCGAGGCCGCGTCGACACCGCCCGAGGCCGCCCCGGCCCCGCCGCCCGCGCCGACCCCACCTGCGCCGACGCCGACTCCGCCGCCTGTGCCGACGCCGCCTCCTGTGTCGACGCCCGCACCCGAGCCGCCCGCCCCGGCGCCGGTGGCGGTGGCGGCCCCCGTCGCGCCTGAGCCGCCCGCCCCGGCCCCGGAACGCGCTGCACCCGAGCCTGTCTCACCGCCGCCGGTGCAGCCTCCCGCCGCGCCCGCCGTGCAGGCCCCGCCTGCCACCCCGGCCGCGGCGGTGGCCGCGGGCGAACCCGGTGCGGCAGCGGTCCGCAGCATGTGGACCACGGTGCGGGAGAAGGTGCGCGAGCGCAGCCGCACCACCGAGGTGATGCTCGCCGGTGCGATCGTGCGTGCCGTCGAGGGCGACACCCTGATCCTGAGTCACGAATCGGCCCCGCTGGCCCGCAGATTGAGCGAGCAGCGCAACGCCGACGTGATCCGCGAAGCGCTCAAGGATGCGCTCGGGGTCAACTGGAAGGTCGTGTGCGAGGCCGGTGCTGCGCCCGCCGCGGCGCCCAGCCGCCGCAGCGCGCCCCGGCCGAGCCTCCGCCACCGGACGTCGACGACGAGGAGAGCATGCTGGCCGAGGCCGGCAGTCACGATCCCGCCGCGCCACGCCGCGACCCCGAAGAAGCCGCGCTGGAACTGCTGCAGAACGAACTCGGCGCACGCCGCATCGACGGTTAGCGGTCAGGCACTCCACCACGGTCGCAGCGGCAGACCGCCGTCACCGCCGCGTTCGTCGAGCTTGACCGCCAGCACCTGGTGCAGCTGAATGGCGTTCTGCTCGAAGCCGACCCGTGACGCGGCAATGTACGCACCCCACACCTTGGCGGTAGGCAGGCCCACCTCGGCGACCGCTTCGTCCCAGTGCTCCACCAGGTTGCGACTCCAGTCGCGCAGTGTCATCGCGTAGTGCATCCGCAGGTTCTCTTCGTGCACCACCTCGAGCCCGACGTCCTGGACCTCGGTGATGATCCGGCCCGACCCGGTCAGCTCCCCGTCGGGGAACACGTACCGGTCGATGAAACCTCCTGCGGCGGCGTGACTGCGGTTGTGGTGGCGGGTGATGCAGTGGTTGAGCAGCAGACCGCCGGGACGCAGCTTGGACTTGAGAAAGCGGAAGTACGACGGGTAGTTGGCGACACCGATGTGTTCGGTGAGACCGATCGAGGACACCGCGTCGAAGTGCGACTCCAGCACGTCGCGGTAGTCGCCGTGGCGCACCTCGGCGAGCTCGCCCAGCCCGTCGCGCTCGATGGCGGTGCGCGCCCACTGCGCCTGCTCCTTCGACAGCGTCACCCCGACCGTCTTGACGCCGTGCCGGGCGGCGTAACGCACCATCCCGCCCCAGCCGCAGCCGACGTCGAGCAGCCGGTCACCCGGCTTGAGGCGCAGCTTCTCGAACACCAGGCGGTACTTGTTCTCCTGCGCCTCCTCCAGGGTGGCGTCAGGGTGCGGGTAGCACGCGCAGGTGTAGGTCATCGACGGGCCGAGCACCCATTCGTAGAAGGTGTTCGAGACGTCGTAGTGGTGGTGGATCGCATCGGCGTCTCGGGTCTTGCTGTGCCGCAGCCCTTCTGCGATGCGCCGCCACCGCGGCAGCGTCTCCTGGGGAGGCGGTGCGATCGGCTTCAGGTGCTCGATGCCGATGGAGCGCACCACGTTGGCCAGCACCCGCGCCGGCGGCCGCTTGTACTCCAGTCGCTCGGTCAGTGCATTGAGCAGCTCGTAGGGGTCACCCGGGTGCACACCGTTCATTCGCAGGTCGCCGGAGACGTACGCGCGCGCCAGCCCGAGATCTCCGGGAGCGGTGGCCAGATAGGTGGTTCCGCGCGGGGTCAGCAGATCAAGGCCCAGGGTGGCATCCTCGGGCCCGGCGCTGCTGCCGTCATAGGCGGTGAACTTCAGCGGCCTGCGGCCCCCGGCGAAGATCTCCAGGACCTCGGCCAGGGTGAGCTTGCGATCGCCGAGCAGCGCCGGCTCGTTCGTACGTTCCCGGAATGTCGTCATTGTCTCCGCACCGCCTTCGCATACAGATCAAGGAAACGGGAGTCTGGGTCGTAGGTCTTCTTCACTGTCTTGTACATCTCCCCTCCATACAGCGAATCGAACTCCTCCGGCGAGTAGAACGCATCGGAATACAGCGATTTGTGACCGTCGAGCTCGCTGACTTTGCGTTCAATCAACTTGTTGGTGTGCCCTTCCTCGGGGCCGATCGGCACCGAGGACCAGAAGCCCACGTTGACGTAGGTGCGGTGCGGCCGGATCGGGTACAGCGGCCAGTCTCGCTCGTCGCGCAACTGCAACGGGCACAACCAGATCGGCTCGATGGGCACGTTGTCGAGGAACCACTGCAGAAACGCGACCGTCCGCTCGATCGGGACCTCGATATCCTGGACCACCCGCTCGCGTGGTGGGCGCCCGTGCCGCTTCTCGATGCGATCGGCGATACCGTAGCGCTGGTCGTAGCCGATCAGCTTCCAGTACACGCTGCTGCGCCGGTACCGGCGCGGCCACCAGCGCCGGATGCGCGGATTCTGCGCACCGAAAGCCCGTGAGCACCAGAACCAGTCGGTGTCCCAGCGCCACAGGTAGTCGTGGGTCGTGAGCCGGTCGTGCTTCTCGGCGCCGTCGTCGGGCGAGTCGTGCTGGATCGACCGGTAGTAGATGTCCTGGCCGGTGTAGTCGCTGACCGGCCCCGGCGCGGCCGAGCGCCGGCCGAGGCACAGGTAACTCTCGTCGGCGCTGAACACCACGCCGTCGAGGTAGTCCACGGGTTCGCCGTTCCAGCCGCCGGTTTCGACGATCCGCTCCATCGCCTCCAGCAGACCCGACAGCGAGTGGAACCGGACGTGGCGCAACCGCACGAACGGTTGGACAGGCTCCAGCTCGATCTTAAGGCGAACCGAATACCCCAGCGTGCCATAGGAATTCGGGAACGCCCGGAAGAGGTCCGGGTTCTCGTCGGGGGAGGCGCGCACGATGTCGCCTGCGCCGGTCAGGATGTCCATCTCCAGCACCGACTCGTGCGGCAGACCGTTGCGGAACGACGTCGACTCGATGCCCAGCCCGGTCACCGCCCCACCCAGCGTGATCGTCTTGAGCTGTGGCACCACCAGCGGCGAGAACCCGTGCGGCAGCGTCGCGGCGACCAGGTCCTCGTAGGTGCACATACCCGCCACGTCCGCGGTGCCGGCGTCCGGGTCGACCTCGATGACGTGCGTCAACCCCGAGGTGTCGAGCCCCTTGGCGTTGTTCTGCGCCCGCGCGCGGAACAGGTTGGACGTGGGTTTGGCCAGGCGGACAGTGGCATCGCGCGGGATGGCGCGGTAACTCGTCAACAACCGCTGCACGCCCTCGGCGTGAGCGGCCCGTGCGTCGTTCGAGGCAACAGGCACAGATATACGCTAGTCCGAGGTCGTCACCGATGCGACCGCACTGAGCTTCTGCGATCCCAATTGACAAGGAGTTACCACTGATGGGACAGGTCAGCGCGTCCAGCACGGTCCTGATCGACGCCGATCCGGCCACGGTGCTGGGCGCCGTCGCGGACTACGAGGCCATGCGGCCCAAGATCCTCTCCGAGCACTACAGCGGTTACCGGGTGCTCGAAGGCGGGCAGGGCGCGGGCACCGTGGCCGAGTGGAACCTTCAGGCCACCAAATCGCGCTCGCGCACGGTCAAGGCGAACGTCGACGTCGCGGGCCGCACCGTCATCGAGAAGGACGCCAACTCGTCGATGGTGACGAACTGGACCGTCGCCCCCGCGGGGCCCGGCTCCTCGGTCACTCTGAAGACGTCCTGGCAGGGCGCGGGCGGCGTCGGGGGGTTCTTCGAGAAGATGTTCGCCCCGATCGGGCTGCGCAGGATTCAGGCCGAGGTGCTCGGCAACCTCAAGCGCGAGGTCGAGGGCACCCTCGGTGTCGAGGACGCCCGGGGCTGAGCCCGCCCGTCAGCGCTGGGTGCTCAGGAACGCCACGATGCCGCGCACGACGGCGTCGGCGTACCGCTGCCGTCCCTCCGGAGACTTCATCAGCGCCGAGTCGACCGGGTTCTTCATGTTGCCCAGCTCGACCAGGATCGACGGGTACTGCGCGAGGTTGAGCCCGGCGATGTCGGCGCGCGGGTTCAGGCCCTGCTGGCCGATGTAGGTGGCCGGCGGGATGCCCGAGCCGGCGAGGTGGTCGCGCATCACCTTGGCGAACTGCACCGACGGGCCTGCGCGGCGTTCAACGGTGGCGACGAGTAGAGCACGTGGAAGCCGCGGCCGGTGGGCGGGCCGCCGTCGGCGTGGATGGAGACCACCGCGTTCGGGCTCAGCGAGTTGGCCATCGCCGCGCGCTGGTCGACGCACGGGCCGAGCCCGGTGTCGTCGCCGCGGGACATCGCGGTGCGCACCCCGAGGGCGTGCAGCGCCTGCCGGATGCGCAGCGTGGTCTCCCAGGCGAACGTGTGCTCGGCGAACCCGTCCTCGGTGGAGGTGCCGCTGGCCTGGCAGTCCTTCGTGCCGCCGCGGCCGGTGGGCACCTGCCTGCTGATCGAGGAGTCGTTGGAGCCGTTGTGGCCCGGGTCGAGGAACACGATCTTGCCCGCGACGTTGGTCGGGGCGGCCTGGGCGGGGGCGGCGGGCAGGGTGGCGACGAGCATCGCGGCCACTGCGGCGGCCCCGACACGCAGGATTGCAGGCACGGGCACGGCGACACGGTAGCGCCGGTGCCGACTACGCTGGAAGTCCGAAGTGCCGCTTGTGGACGAGCGCAACCAAGTCGAGACCGAGACGCAATCAAGACGACAGAGGATCAAGCATGCAGCCTGGTGGCCAACCCGACATGTCAGCCCTTCTCGCCCAGGCCCAGCAGGTGCAGCAGCAGCTGATGGAGGCGCAGGCGGCGCTGGCTGCCGCCGAGGTGCAGGGTCAGGCCGGCGGCGGGTTGGTGCAGGTCACCATGCGCGGCAGCGGTGAGGTGGTGGCGGTGCGCATCGACCCCAAGGTCGTGGACCCGTCGGACGTGGAGACGCTGCAGGACCTCGTCGTCGGCGCCATCGCCGACGCCGCCAAGCAGGTCACCATGCTGGCCCACGACCGGCTGGGCCCGTTGGCGGGCGGCATGGGCGGCCTCGGCCTGCCGGGGATGTGACTTCTTGTTCGAAGGACCGGTCCAGGATCTGATCGACGAGCTGGGCAAGCTGCCCGGTATCGGGCCCAAGAGCGCCCAGCGGATCGCGTTCCACCTGCTGTCGGTGGAGCCGCCCGACATCGATCGGCTGACCGCGGTGCTGAACAGGGTCCGCGACGGCGTCACCTTCTGCTCGGTGTGCGGCAATGTCAGCGACGAGCAGCGCTGCCGGATCTGCGGTGACTCGCGCCGGGACGCGTCGCTGATCTGCGTCGTCGAGGAACCCAAGGACGTGCAGGCCGTCGAGCGCACCCGCGAGTTCCGGGGCCGCTACCACGTCCTCGGCGGCGCGCTGGACCCGTTGTCCGGAATCGGTCCCGATCAGCTGCGCATCCGCGAACTGCTCAACAGGATCGGTGAGCGGGTGGACGGCGTCGAGGTGGCCGAGGTCATCATCGCGACCGATCCGAACACCGAGGGCGAGGCGACCGCCACGTACCTGGTGCGGATGCTGCGCGACATCCCCGGGTTGAGCGTGACGCGTATCGCCTCGGGGCTGCCGATGGGCGGTGACCTCGAGTTCGCCGACGAGCTGACGCTGGGCCGGGCGCTGGCCGGCCGCCGCGCGATGGCCTGAGGGCTGGCGGGAGTGAGTCCCACGGGCCGCGGGAGTCTCACTGGCCCCACGGATCCACGTTTTGCAGAGGTCTTCTCGCACTTCCGCTGAGAAAAGCGGATAGCTGGGACCGCTGAGGTTCAGCGGCGGGGATTGTCAGTGGGTCTTGGCACGATGCCCGGCATGGGCGAAGTCATCCTGGGCGGGGAAGCCGTCAGAGCCGGTGTGGTGACCCGGCACGAGCTCGCACGCTGGTACACCCCGCTGTACCGCGGGGTCTTCGTCCGCAAGGGCGCCGAGGTCTCGTTGCGCGACCGGGCCGTCGGGGCGTGGCTGACGACCGGGCGCAAGGGAGTGATCGCCGGCCTGGCCGCGGCCGCACTGCACGGAGCGCCGTGGATCGACACCGAGGTCCCGATCGAGGTGGCCGGCGTGAAGAGCCGCCCGCAGCCAGGCCTGACCACCCGCACCGACGCGCTCGCCGACGACGAGATCGTCCGTCGCTCAGGGCTTCCCGTCACCTCGCGGGTCAGGACGGCCTTCGACCTGGGCCGGCTGTCGGCCCGCAGGGAGGCGCTGGCCCGGCTGGACGCGCTGATGTGGAACCAGGAGTTCTCTCTCGACGCGGTGACCGAGCTGGCCGACCGGCGGCCCAGGGCCCGTGGGGTCGCCCAGTTGCGTGACCTGCTGCCGCTGGTCGACGGCGGCGCCGCCTCGCCGCAGGAGAGCATGCTCCGACTGTGGTTGCTGGACTGCGGGTTTCCCCGTCCGGAGACGCAGATCCCGGTCCTCGACGGATCGCGGCCGGTGGCGTTCCTGGACATGGGCTGGCAGGAGTACGGGGTCGCGGTCGAGTACGACGGGGATCACCATCGCACGAAGCGTGCGCAGTACGTCAAGGACATCGCGCGGCTGCGGATGCTCGAAGAACTCGACTGGATCGTGATCCGCGTGATCGCGGAGGATCGGCCGTCGCAGTGGCTCGCCAGAACCGAGGCGGCGCTGCGCAGTCGCGGCTGTCAGCTCGACGCGACCGATATGCAGAGGTTCGTCAGGAGGCTTGCCGCCTGACCGGGCTCACACCCGCCGCGGCGCGGCCAGACGCTCCCGGCGCAACTGGCTGACCTCTGGAAGATCCAGCGGCGCAAGCGGTCCGACGACCTTCGCGAGCAGGTGATCGGCCAGTTCGGGGTTCCTGGCCAGGCAGCAGCCGTGCAGGTAGGTCGCGACGATGCTGCCCTGGACGGCGCCGTCGATGCCGTCGCCGGCCCGGTTGCCCGCACCCTTGGTCACCGATCCCAGCGGCCGGGCCTCAGCACCCAGAACCGTTCCGCCGCGGTGGTTCTCGAACCCGGTCAGCGAATCGGTGAGCCCGTCGACCAGCGGTGTCGCTGCCACCTCGCCGATCGTCCGCTCCGGCTGCGGTGACGTCGTCACGTCCAGCACACCCACCCCGTCGACGCGTTCCCCCGCCGAGGTCTCATACCAGTGGCCCAGCACCTGGATCGCCGCGCAGATCGCCAGCACCGGAGCGCCGCGCGAAACCGCCTGCTGCAGACCGGGATAGCGGATCAAATGCTTGGTGGCCAGCCGCTGCGCGTAGTCCTCGGCGCCGCCGAGGGTGTAGAGGTCCAGCTCGGCGGGCACCGGATCGTCCAGCGTGATCTCGACGATCTCGGCGGCGATTCCCCGCAGCCGCAGGCGTTGGCGCAGCACTACCGAGTTGCCGCCGTCGCCGTAGGTGCCCATCACGTCGGGCAGCACCAGCCCGATCCGGACCGCGGACTCGCTCACTTCGGCAACCGCCTGTTCAGTTGCAGGAACGCGGTGTAGTTCGCGAGCACCTCGACGTGCCCGGGCGGGCACGACGCGATCGCGGCCAGCGTGTTGTGCACCAGCGTGTGTTCCACCCCGGCGTACCCCAGTCGCACGGCGAGGTCGGTGCCGCGCTCGCCCGCGGCCACCACCGGCACCGAATCGAAATGCTCGAAGCGCACGTCCCACAGCCACGACAGGTCCTCGCCGTCGGGCACCTGACCGTTGACCGCGATGACGACCCCGGCCGCGTCCCGGTCCACCATCGCCAGCGCCTCCTGCCAGCCCGCCGGGTTCTTCGCCAGCAGGATCCGGGCGGTGTGCGCGCCGACCTGCACCGTGCGGTAGCGGCCCGCGACCTCCTCGACGGCGGACACCGCGGCCACCGCGGCGACCGGGTCCGCGCCGAGGGTCACCGCGGCGGCGACGGCCTGCGTGGCGTTGCCGCGGTTCACGGTGCCCGGCAGCGTCAGCGACATCGGCAGCGACAACCCGTCGGGCCCGTAGATGTGGGTGTCGTCGAACCACCAGTCGGCGTCGGGGCGTTTGAAGTCACAGCCGGTCGAGTGCCAGTCCGTGCCCTGGCGGACGATGATCTCGCCGGAGCGCGGGCAGCTGACCGAGTCGCTGGCCCAGCCGCTGCCTGCGGCCACCCACACCACCCGCGGGCTGTCGTAGGCCGCCGAGGTCATCAGCACGTCGTCGCAGTTGGCCACGACGACCGCCGACGGGTGCCGGGCCAGACCGGCGCGCAGCGTGCGCTCGATGTGGTTGATCTCACCGACCCGGTCGAGTTGATCACGCGACAGATTGAGCAGTACGACGACCGCGGGGTCCACCGCGTCGCTGACGTGCGGGACGTGCATCTCGTCGACCTCGAGCGCGGCCAGCGGGGCCTCGGGGGCGGCGGCCAGCGCGGCGACGAGCCCGGCATCCATGTTGGCGCCCTCGGCGTTGGTGGCCACCGGCCCGACCGTGGCCAGCGCGGCGGCGGTCATCCGCGTGGTCGTCGACTTGCCGTTCGTGCCGGTCACGACCACTGTGCGCCGTCCTCGGCCCAGCTGGCCGAGGATCGACTTGTCCAGTGTCATCGCGACCAGACCGCCGATCATCGCGCCTGCGCCGCGACCGGTGACGCGGGACGCCCAACGCGCGCCCGCTCCGGCGGTGAGCGCGATACGTCCGCGCGGGGTGATGACCATCCCCGGCAGTTTAGAAGAGCCGCCGACACGCGGGGTGATGGAGCAGGGCTTGTCAGGGCTGCATGCCATCCTCGGAGGGTGAGCTCAACCGCCGGAAGTCGCTGGGGTAGACCCGCCGACGAGGTCGGCGCGGGCTGGGCGGTGGTGGACGTCGAGACCTCGGGTTTCCGGCCGGGCCAGGCGCGCATCGTCAGCGTCGCGGCGCTGGCGCTCAGCGACGACGGCAACGTCGAGAAGAGCCTCTACAGCCTGCTCGATCCCGGTGTCGATCCCGGCCCGACCCACGTGCACGGGCTGACCGCCGAGATGCTCGCCGGCCAGCCCACCTTCGGCGATGTCGTCGGCGATCTGTGCGAGCTGCTGCGGGGCCGCACGCTGGTCGCCCACAACGTCGGCTTCGACTACTCGTTCCTGACCACCGAGGCCGAGATGGTGCACGCCGAGCTGCCGGTGGACACGGTGATGTGCACCGTCGAACTGGCCCGCAGGCTCCAGCTCGGCCTGGACAATCTGCGGTTGGAGACGCTGGCCGCGCACTGGGGCGTCACCCAGATGAAGCCGCACGACGCGCTCGACGACGCGATGGTGCTCGCCCAGATCCTCAAGCCGGTGCTGGTGCGCGCTCAGGAGCGCCGCAAGTGGCTGCCGGTGCATCCGGTCAGCAGGCGCACCTGGCCCAACGGCCGCGTCACCCACGACGAGTTCCGCCCGCTCAAGGCGCTCGCCGCGCGGATGCCGTGCGCCTACGCGAACCCGGGCCGGTTCTCGCCGGACCGTCCGCTGGTGCAGGGCATGCGGGTGGCGCTGTCGGCCGAGGTCGGCCACACCCACGAGGAACTCGTCGAGCGGATCCTGCACGCCGGACTCGCCTACACCGAGGCCGTCGACGGGCACACCTCGCTGGTGGTCTGCGACGATCCCGCGCCCGAGCAGGGGAAGGGCTACCAGGCCGGCGAGTTCGGCGTCCCGCTGCTGGGCAGTGCCGACTTCGTGGCGCGGCTGGACGCAGTGGTCGGCGGCGCGACGATCGAGGAGTTCGTGGAGCAGCCGCCGGCCGGGGACCAGTTCACCCTGTTCTGACGCCGGTGTGCCGGGCCCGCCACCGGCGCGGTGCCTCCCCGTGCGCCCGGCGGAACACCCGGGTGAAGTAGCCGGGGTCGGCGATGCCTACCCGCCGGGAGATCTCCTGAACCCCGAGGTCGGTGCCGGCCAGCAGCGATCTCGCCTCGACCATCCGCCGTTCGGTGATCCAGTCGCCGACCGTGCGCCCGGTCCGGCGGCGCACCACGGTGGTCAGGTGACCGGGGGTCATCCCGCATTCCCTGGCCACGTCGCGCAGCGACACCTGCTGGTCGATGTGCTCGTCGATGACCTCGAACACCTTGGCCAACAACGGTTCTCCGTCGCGCTTCAGGTCGCCGACCACGTCGTCGGCCATCCGTGCCAGCTCGATCAGCAGCACCGTCAGGTGGGCCAGTGCGGCCTGCCGGTACCCGTCGCGGCGCTCGGTGAGCTCACTGTCGATCGCGTCGACGGTGGAATCCCAGAAGGCGCGGCGGTGGGCGGGGACGGTCAGACGCAGCACGGCGTTGTGCTCGCTGTGCAGGAACGGGAACAGCACCGGGTGCGCACGCCAGGCCGGCCAGGGCGCACGGGCACTCCCGCCGAGGGCGGCAGGGTCGAAGAAGAGCGCGACAGCGTCTTCTCCCTCGCCGACCAGGGCGGGATCCACTGTGGCCCCGGCGGCGACGACGTCGACCGCACCGGACGCGCCGTGGTGGACCAGGACCGGGAAATCGTGGATGTGCCGGCCGAGCGGCACCGGCGAGGTCCGCTCGAACCGGACCAGCGACACCGGAGGAGCGCCTGGCTCGCTCGGGTACGCATAGATCGGCACCCCGTCGCGGCGGCCGGCGAATCGGGACATCTCGCCCATCGCCCAAAGATAGTCCCGATACGGCCGACGATCACCCCACATTCGTTGTTGCCGACTAACAACGATGGACACCATGACGAAGAATCATCCGAAACCGGTGACCGGGACGTGGGGCAACGCGCACGACTATCTACCGGCCGCCGGCCGTGACTTCCTGCTGCCCGGCTACGACGCGATGGTCCGCGTACTCGGGATGGGGCCGGTGTACGACGAACTGATCGGCCAGGCCGAACTGAGTGGAGCCACCTCTGTTCTTGAGATCGGCTGCGGCACCGGCAACCTCACCTACCTGGCGGCGCGGTCGGCGCCGTCGGCCAGGATCACCGCCATCGACCCCGACCCGCGGGCGCTGGCGCGGGCCCGGCGCAAGGGCGACGGGCAGATTCGCTGGGAGCACGCCTACGCCCAGCAACTGCCGTTCCCTGACGGCGCCTTCGACCGGGTGCTGTCGTCGATGATGTTGCACCACCTCGACGGCGAGGTGAAAGCTTTGGCGCTGGGCGAGGCGTTCCGGGTGCTTGCGCCCGGTGGTCGACTCCACGCCGTCGACATCGGCGGAACCGGCCATCGCGGAGGCCTGCTGAGCAGGGTGACCGGGCACGACCACGGCAGCGCCGCAATCGGCCTGCCGGATCAGATGCGCTCGGTCGGCTTCGACTGTCAGGTGCTCGCCACTCGGCGTCTTCGGCTGGCCGGACCCGTCACCTTCTACCGGGCGACCAAACTCAGCTGAGCGCCTTGGCCTTCAGCGATTCGAACTCGCGCTGGTCGATGGCCCCGGTGTCCAGTAGCGCCTTGGCGTCGGCGATCTCCTGCGCGGGACTGCGCCCGGCGGCCTGGCGGATGTACGCGTCGGTCTGCTGTTTGGCCTCCAGGGCCTGCTCACGAGCCCGCTCCGCCATGCCCTTGCCGCGGGCGATCAGGTAGACCAGCGCGGTCAGGTACGGGAACACGATCAGGAAGACGACCCAGAGCGCCTTGACCCAGCCCGAGGTCGTGTGATCACGCCAGAACAGGTCCACGAGGATGTTGAACAGGATCATCAGGTAGGCGATGAAGGCGAAAATCACCAGCAGCGACCAGAAGTAATCCCAGAACGAATCCCACATGGCGAGCACCTCTCGACCGACGTGCATGAAGATCTGCGCTATCGCCAGTCAAGCACCTAGGCAGCACCCACATCAGGGTCCAAAGACCCTTGACGCGTGCTCCAGCGTCGGGGTGGTGTGCAGCCCGGCTCACTCTCCGTTCGTGGTGAGCCGACGCAGCTGCGCGGTCGCCACCGACAGCACGGCCAAGCCAGGGTCCTCCGTGTGCCGGAAGTCGTGCAGCGTGCGGCGCGCACGTGCGATCCGGGGCCGGTTGTGGGACTCGAACTCCTCGATGATGTCGACGTTGTCGGTGTGCGGGCCGACCAGACGGTAGACGTCGAGCGCCAGCTCGCGCAGCGACCGGTAGAGGTCTTCGCGTAACGCCAACCGCGCCAGCGCCTTCCACCGTCCGTCCCTGGGCAGCTGCGACACCGCCAGCAACAGGGTGTCGACACCGAGATGCGCGGACAGCTCAAAGTAGATGTGCGCCAGTCTGGTCGCATCCTCGTTGTGCGCCCACGCCATGTCGTTGATGTCCAACAGGCTGTAGGCGTACAGCGACTCGCCGATCCTGCGGGCCACGTCGATCGGCACACCGTGCGCGACGTAACCGTCCTGGATCGCGGCGGCGGTGGCGCGTTCACCGCCGCGGAGCATCTCGCTCAGCTTGCCCCGCAACGTCGCCACCGCCTGGAACCGGGCCACTTCGTCCTCGATCGCCAGCGGCTGCGGCCTGTTGGAGAGAAACCACCGTGCGGCACGGTCGAGCAGCCGCCTCGCTTCGATGACCAGTTCGTCGGTCAGCGCCGGCGACAGGTGTGCGGAGTGGATGTCGTGCCACAGTGCGTCGAGCTCGAAGACCTCCGAGGCGATGGCGTGCGCGCGCACGATCTCGGCGGTGGTGGCGCCGGTCTCCTCGGCGAGCCGGAACGCGAACGTCAGGCCCGAGGTGGCCAGCACGTGGTTGGTCACGGTCGTGGCGATGATCTCCCGCCGCAGCGGGTGTTCGGTCAGTTGCGCGCCCATCCGCCGGCGCAGCGTGGCCGGGAAGTAGCGGTGCAGCGCGGCGGTGAAATAGGGGTCGTCGAACCCTTCGCCGTCCAGCAGGTCGGCTTTGAGCGCGAGCTTGGTGTGCGCCATCAACGTCGCGAGCTGCGGGCGGGTCAGCCCTTCTCCGCACTTGACCAGATCGGCGAACTCCTCTGCGCTGGGCAGATGTTCGCGCTCGCGGTGGAGTCCGCGGTCGCGCTCCAGCGCGGCCGTCATCCGGGCGTGCACGGACACCATCTGTGCCGCGTTGCAGCGAGCCTCACGCAGCAGACGGTTGTGCGCGAGGTTGTTGGCCAGCACGTGCGCAGCGACCTCATCGGTCATCTCGGCCAGCAGCGCGTTGCGGGTGGAGTCGGGATGGCGGCCCGCGAGCAGGATCTTCAGGTTGACCTCGTGGTCCGAGCAGTCCACACCCGCCGCGTTGTCGATGGCGTCGGTGTTGAGGTGTCCACCGTGGCGGGCGAATTCGATGCGGCCGCGCGGAGACACGCCGAGATTGCCGCCCTCGACGATGACCCGGGCGCGAACGTCGCGGGCGTCGACACGCACGCCGTCGTTGACCTTGTCTCCGACGTCGGCGTGCTGCTCGTCGCCGGCTTTGACGTAGGTGCCGATGCCGCCGTTGAACAGCAGATCGACCGGTGCACGCAGGATGTGGCCGACGAGCTCGTTCGGGGTGATCCCGCTCGTCCTGTCGTCGATGCCCAGAGCTCGGCGCATCTGGGCGGAGACCGGGATCGTCTTGGCGGTGCGCGGCCACACGCCGCCGCCGGCGCTGATCAGGGCGCGGTCGTAGTCGTCCCAGCTCGAGCGCGGCAGGGCGAACAGGCGCTCGCGCTCGCGGTGGGCAGGCCCGGCCGGCGGATCCGGGTCGACGAAGATGTGGCGGTGGTCGAAGGCGGCGACCAGCCTGATGCCGCGCCGCAACAGCATGCCGTTTCCGAACACGTCGCCGCTCATGTCGCCGATTCCCACCACTCGGAATTCGTCTCGGGTGGAGTCGATTCCGAGTTCTTCGAGGTGGCTGTCACCGCTGACCCAGGCGCCGCGCGCGGTGATGCCCATGGCCTTGTGGTCGTAACCGGCGGACCCGCCGGACGCGAACGCGTCGCCCAGCCAGTACCCGCGGTCGAGTGCGACCGCGTTGGCCAGGTCGGAGAACGTCGCCGTCCCCTTGTCCGCCGCCACCACCAGATACGGGTCCGCCCCGTCGTGGCACACCACCCCCTCGGGAGTGGGATCGGTGTCGCCTGCGGCGTTGTCGACGACGTCGAGCAGAGCGGACACGAACTGCTTGTAGCAGCGCATCCCGTCGGTGCGCGACGGCGACGGGGACTTCACGACGAAGACGCCCTTGGCGCCGGCGGGCACGATCATCACGTTCTTCACCGCCTGGGCCTTGACCAGTCCCAGGACCTCGGTGCGGTAGTCGTCGTGGCGGTCGGACCAGCGCAGCCCACCGCGGGCCACCAGGCCGTAGCGCAGGTGAAGACCCTCGAAATCCGGTGAGTAGACGAAGATCTCGGATACCGGGCGCGGATGCGGCAGCTCGTCGATATGCGGTGCGTCCAGCTTGTGCACCAGATAGGGGGCGTTCGGGCCCAGCGTCTCGGGGGCGAACGCGTTGGTGCGCACGGTCGAGTTCACCAGGTTGCGGTACGCGCGCAGGATGCGGTCGGCGTCGATGTGCAGCAACCGGTCGATCTCGGTGGTGAGCCGCTCGTCGGCGGCGGCGATGCCGGCGGCCCGTGCGGCGTTGCGGGCGGCGCTCGCGCCGCAACCGAAGCGGGCCTCGAACAACCTCACCACCGCCGTGGTGGCCTCGGGGTGTTCGAGCAGTACCTGTTGAATTCTGTTCTGCCCGTACGGCAGCGGCAGCTGTCGCAGGTACCGGCTGTAGCTGCGCAGGACCGCGACCTGTCGCCAGTCGAGTCCGGCGGTGGGGATCAGCGCGTTGAACCGGTCGGCCTCGGCGCGGCCGGACCAGATCGCCCGGAACGTCTCGCAGATCCGGTCGTCGGCCTGGGCCCAGTCCCGGGCGAACCCCCGCGCCCCGTCGGTGTCCGGATCCAGGAAGAGTTCATAGACGTGGCAGAGGGATCCGTCCGGGCGCGCCCAGGTGGTGGTGTGCTCGTTGATGACCTCGAGGTCCATGCTCTGCAGCGCGGGCAGCATCCGGCGCAGCGGCACCGGCTGAGCCGACGCCAGCACGAACCGCAGCGGACTGTGTGACTCGGGGCGATCGGGATTCTCGTGGCGCACACCCACGACGATCGCGACACCTGCCAACGAGTTCAGCCCTTCGGCGTTGAAGAACGAAACTGGGGACGACACCGATTCCTCCTGCTCAGGCCACGTTGCCCGTTTTCGGGCAGCGTGGCTATGAGTCTGGAGGGTGCACACGCCTCATTGGTCGAGCACTACGTCAACAGACCGGCCATACCGGTGACACTGTGTAACGGTCAGGGGCTACTGACGGGCCGCCCGGTTGACCGCCGACACCACGGCGCGCAGCGACGCGGTCGTGATCGACGTGGCGATCCCGACGCCCCACACCGTCTTGCCGCCGACCTCGGCTTCGACGTAGGCGGCGGCCTGAGCCTCTTCACCGGCCGACATCGCGTGCTCGGAGTAGTCGAGCACGTTGACCCGAATGCCCAGCGCGCCCAATGCATCACAGAACGCGGCCAGCGGACCGTTGCCTGCGCCGACGATCTCGCGTTCCTCGCCGTTGATCTTGACCACCGCGGTGATGGTGTCGGTGCCGCCGTCGACCTCGGCCGCGTCCACCTTCTGCCGCATCCGCTCCAGCGGGGTCACCGGCGCCAGGTACTCCTCGTGGAACGCGTCCCACATCTCCTTGGGCGACACCTCGCCGCCCTCACCGTCGGTGATCTTCTGGATGGCCTGACTGAACTCGATCTGCAGCCGCCTCGGCAGCGCCAGACCGTGGTCGGCCTTCATGATGTAGGCGACGCCGCCCTTGCCCGACTGCGAGTTCACCCGGATCACGGCCTCGTAGGTGCGGCCGACGTCCTTCGGGTCGATCGGCAGGTACGGCACCTGCCACAGGATGTCGTCGACATCCGAATCGGCTTCGTCCGCAGCGACTTTCATCGCGTCCAGGCCCTTGTTGATGGCGTCCTGGTGGCTGCCGGAGAACGCGGTGTAGACCAGATCGCCGCCGTAGGGATGTCGTTCGTGCACCGGCAGCTGGTTGCAGTACTCGACGGTGCGGCGGATCTCGTCGATGTTGGAGAAGTCGATCTGCGGATCGACGCCGCGGGAGAACAGGTTCATGCCCAGCGTGACCAGGCAGACGTTGCCGGTGCGCTCGCCATTGCCGAACAGGCAGCCCTCGATGCGGTCCGCACCCGCCGCATAGCCCAGTTCGGCTGCGGCGACCGCGGTTCCGCGGTCGTTGTGCGGGTGCAGGCTCAGGATGATCGAGTCCCGCGGGGACAGGTGGCGGTGCATCCACTCGATCGAGTCGGCGTAGACGTTCGGGGTGGCCATCTCGACGGTGGCCGGAGGTTGATGATCAGCGGCGCCTCGGGTGTCGGGGCGATCACCTCGGCCACGGTGTTGCACACCTCGACGGCGTACTCCAGCTCGGTGCCGGTGTAGGACTCGGGGGAGTACTCGAAGCGCCACAGCGTGTCCGGGTACTTCGCCGCCTCCTCGACGCACATCCGGGCGCCGTCGGTGGCGATCTTCTTCACCGCGTCGCGGTCGGCGCGGAACACCACGCGACGCTGCAGGATCGAGGTCGAGTTGTAGAAGTGCACGATCGCCCGGGGCGCGCCCTCACAGGCCTTGAAGGTGCGCTCGATCAGCTCGGGGCGGCACTGGGTCAGCACCTGGATGGTGACGTCGTCGGGGATGGCGCCCTGCTCGATGATCTCGCGGACGAAGTCGAAGTCGGTCTGGGACGCCGACGGGAAACCGACCTCGATCTCCTTGTAGCCCATCCGCACCAGCAGGTCGAACATGCGGCGCTTGCGGGCCGGGCTCATCGGGTCGATCAGCGCCTGGTTGCCGTCGCGCAGATCCACCGCGGCCCACATCGGCGCCGTGGCGATCTCCTTGTCCGGCCAGGTGCGGTCCGGCAGCCGGATGGGCTCGACCTCTTCGTCGAAACTGCGGTAGCGGTTGACCGGCATGGAGGAGCCGCGCTGGGTGTTCCAGGAGGGCTGGCCGGGATGGGGTGCACCCGCGGGGGTGCTGATGGTGCGTACCGAGCTGAAGGCATCGGTGCTCGGGTTGAAGTTCTCAGTCATTTCGGTGCTCCGGGTTTGTGGGGGATATCAGACCGGCGCATCGCGAAAGACCCGCGACGGGAGGCCAGTCTGGATCAGACCCCGTCGCGGCGTCCGAGAAGGAGCACCCGCTGCACGCAGGACACTCTACTCCGGGTCGTCTGTCGGCCAAAACCCGCGCCCACCCGCGCCGGAGTGCGCAGAGATCGCCGCCAGGGCCCTCAGCGCGATCTGTACGCCCTCTCGCGCGTCACACCTGGGCGTCTGGGAACGCGATCACCGACAGGAACCGGATCGGCACCTCGACGAGGTCGACCGGACCGTGAGCGCCCTCACCGTCGATCTGCAGCGAGTCGCCCGGGTGCAGCCGGTATACCGACCGGCTGTGGCTGTAATCCATGACACCTTCGAGCATGTAGATGAACTCGGTGCCGGGGTGCTGGAACAGCGGATAGGTCTGGCTCTTCTCCGACAGCGTCACCTTGAGGCACTCCAGTCGCTTGTGCTCGCCGCGCAGCGAACCCAGCAGCTGGTACTCGTGGCCCTCGCGGGTGCCCTCCCGCACGATGCGCGCCCCGGTGCCCGCTTTCACGAACGCAGCCGGGCGTTCGACGTCGGCGCCGCGGAACAGGCTGGTCACAGGCACGTCGAAGCCCTTCGCGAGCAGCGCGAGCGTGGACAGGCTGCACGAGGTCTGCGCGTTCTCGATCTTGCTCATCATGGCCTTGGAGATGCCAACCCGGGCGGCGGTCTCGGCGACGGTCAGGCCCTGCTGCTGGCGCAGCAGCCGCACATTGCGCCCGATCGCGGCCTCGATCTCGAGCTCCTCGACCGGCGCGGCGGGATCGCGGTCCCGGGCGGTGCCCGAGGTGTTGCGCAGCAGCGGTCCGTGGTCGTCGGCAGGGGTCACAGTTGTCCTGTCTAACGCATCTGGCCGGCCCCGAGGTACGGGTAGGGGGTCTTGAGCGGATCGCCCTCGGCGAACCGGGACCACCGGAAGTCCGAGGCCGGGATCCGGGAATCGCTGCTGTGGCCGTCTACGACGAGGTCGGCGACCAGCCGGCCCACGGCAGGGGAGATCTTGAAGCCGTGCCCGCTGAACCCGGCCGCGACGATCAGCCCGTCCAGCGGCGCGGCTGAGATGATCGGGTTCCAGTCCGGGGTGACGTCGTAGCAGCCCGCGTAGCTGGCGCGGATCGCGGCGTCAGGGAAGCCGGGGAAGCGGGTGCCGACCTTGTCGACGGTGACGTCGACGAAGTCGTCGGTGGCCCGGTTCAGGTAGTCGTCGGGGTCCGCCGGCTCGATCGCGTCGTAGCCGGGCAGGTCGCTGTTGCCGAACAGGATCTCCCCGCCGACCTCGGGGCGCACGTACTGCAGCGACACCAGATCGGAGAACACCGGCACGGGGCCGGTCGGGACGCCGGGGTCGATCATCACGATCTGCTCGCGGATGACCTTGATCGGCACGTCCATGCCGTAGGGCGCGAGGAACGGGCGGGTCCAGGCCCCGGTGGCGACGACGACCGTCCGGCCGAGATCTCGGCGCCGTCGGCGGTGCGCACCCCGGTCACCCGCTCACCGTCGACGAGCAGCTGCGTCACCGCGGCGCCTTGGCGCACCCGCACTCCGGCCGCGCGCGCCGCCATCGCGAACGCCTGCGCGGTCTGGTACGCGTCGCCGTATCCGCCGCGGCGCTCCCAGCCGAACGCCGCGAACGGCGTCAGGTCCGCGAACGGCCACAGCTTCGCGACCTCGGACTTGTCGATCTCCTCGGTCTCCACCCCGACGGCACGTTGCGCGGCAAGGCTTTTGCGCAGCGCGTCGACGTTCTGTTCGCCGACGCCGACCACGTAGCCGGTCTGGCGGAACCCGATGTCGAGTGCCTGATCGCCCAGAAGGTCCGGAGCGTTCTCGAACACCTCGAGGCCGTCGGCGGCCATCGCGGCCAGCGAGCTCACCCCGTAGTGGCACCGGATGATGCCGCTGGACTTGCCGGTCATCCCGGAGCCGACCGTGTTGCGTTCGACGACAACGACATCAGTGACGCCGCGCCGGCTCAGCGCCCACGCTGCCGCGGCTCCCTCCAGCCCGCCGCCGACGATGACGACGTCCGCGGTCTCGTTCATCACGGCCGTCTCCTCTTCGCGCAAGCGCTCATCACCAGGTGCCGCCTCGTCCCGGGATCCAGTCGGTGCCCGCCAGCGGAATCCTGGCCATCGCCGCGGCCTCGATGCTGACCGCGACCAGGTCGTCGGGCTCCAGATGGCAGACGTGGGACTTGCCGCAGGCACGCGCGATGGTCTGGGCCTCCATCGTCAGCACCCGCAGGTAGTTGGCCAGCCGGTGCCCGCCGGCGATCGGGTCGAAGCGCGCGGCCAGTTCCGGGTCCTGGGTGCTGATCCCCGCGGGATCCCTGCCGTCCTGGAAGTCGTCGAAGAAACCCGCTGCGCTGCCGAGCTTCTCGTACTCGGCGGCGTAGCGCGGATGGTTGTCGCCGAGCGCGATCAGCGCCGCGGTGCCGATCGCGACCGCGTCGGCGCCCAGCGCCAGCGCCTTGGCCACGTCCGCGCCGTTGCGGATGCCGCCCGAGACGATCAACTGCACTCCTTTTCTCCCCGTCGCTCCGCTCGCCCCGGCCCTGTGAACTCCCAGTTCCTGCAGCGCCTGCACCGCCTGCGGGATCGCGGCCAGCGTCGGGATCCCGACGTGCTCGATGAAGACCTCCTGGGTGGCGGCGGTGCCGCCCTGCATGCCGTCGACCACCACGACGTCGGCCCCGGCGTGCACCGCGAGCTTGACGTCGTAGTAGGTGCGGGTGGCGCCGACCTTCACGTAGATCGGTTTCTCCCAGTCTGTGAGCTCGCGCAGCTCGTTGATCTTGATGGTCAGATCATCGGGTCCGGTCCAGTCGGGATGGCGGCACGCCGAGCGCTGGTCGATGCCCTGGGGCAGGGTGCGCATGCCCGCGACCCGCTCGGAGATCTTCTGCCCCAGCAGCATTCCGCCGCCACCGGGTTTGGCGCCCTGCCCGAGCACCACCTCGATCGCGTCGGCCTTGCGCAGATCGTCCGGGTTCATCCCGTACCGCGACGGCAGGTACTGGTACACCAGGTACTTGCTCTGCCCGCGTTCCTCCGGGGTCATGCCGCCGTCACCGGTCGTGGTGGACGTGCCGACCTCGCTGGCACCGCGGCCGAGGGCCTCCTTGGCCGGACCGGACAGCGCGCCGAAGCTCATGCCCGCGATGGTGACCGGGATCTCCAGGTGCAGAGGGTGTTTGGCGAAGCGGTCGCCGAGCACCACGTCGGTGGCGCAGCGTTCCCGGTAGCCCTCCAGCGGGTAGCGCGACATCGACGCGCCGAGGAACAGCAGGTCGTCGAAATGGGGGAGCGGACGTTTGGCGCCCCAGCCGCGGATGTCGTAGATACCGGTGTCGGCGGCCCGCTGGATCGCCGCGATGGTGGCCCGGTCGAAGGTCGCCGATTCGCGCAGGCCGAGCCGCGCGCGGTCGTCAGGACTGTTGCTCATCAGTAGGCACCTGCATTGTCGACGTGGAAGTGGTACAGCGATCGGGCCGACCCGTACCGGGTGTAGGCGGTGGTGTCGTCACCCTCGAATCCCGCCGCCTTGAGCAGCATGGCGAGCTCTTGGTGGTGCTCGTCGCGCATCGGCTTGACGATGCAGTCCGCCCCGAGGGAGGCGACCTCGCCGCGCACGTACAGCCGGGCCTCGTAGATGGAGTCGCCGAGCGCCTCGCCCGCGTCGCCGCGCACGACCAGCCGCCCGGCCTGGGCCATGAACGCGCTCATGTGCCCGACGTCGCCGCCGACGACGATGTCGACGCCCTTCATCGAGATGCCGCACCGCGCGGCGGCGTTGCCCTCGATCACCAGCAGCCCGCCGTGCGCGGTGGCGCCGGCCGATTGCGACGCATCGCCTTTCACCCATACCGAGCCACTCATCATGTTCTCGGCCACACCGGTTCCGGCGTTGCCGTTGATGATCACGTCGGCGTGCTGGTTCATGCCCGCGGCGTAGTAGCCGACGTGACCCTCCACGGTGACGGTGACCGGCGCGTCGAGTCCGACCGCGACGTTGTGCGCCCCGGCCGGATGCTCGATGCGGAAGTCGCCGGTCAGCTCCGGCGCGTGCAGTGCGCCGTTGACCTCGCGCAGCGGAGTCGTCCGCAGGTCGAATGTCCTCGGATCGCTCACCTGCTCCATGCGTACACCACCTCGGGTTCGGGTTCCCAGATCCGCGCCTGCTCGACGCCGGGAAGCGCTGCCAGCGCGCGGTATTCACTGCCCATCGCCACCCAGTCGGCGGTCTCGGCGATCACCGCCGGCTTGCACGCGATCGCGTCGCGGACCACCGCGAACGAGTCGCGGTTGGAGACCAGCAGCGTGTAGAAGCCGTCGAAGGTGGCGCAGAGTTCCTTCAGTGCGCTCTCGACATCGCGGCCCTGCGCCAGCAGCCCGGCGATGAAGCGGGCGCCCACCTCGGTGTCGTTCTCGCTGTCGAACGTGACGCCCGCGGCGCGCAGTTCGCGGCGGATGGTGGCGTGGTTGGCGAAGGAGCCGTTGTGCACCATGCACTGGCCCGAGCCGACCGAGTACGGGTGGCAGCCGGCCGGCGTCACCGCCGACTCGGTGGCCATCCGGGTGTGCCCGACGCCCTGCCAGCCGTGCGCGGCGGTCAGGCCCCACCCGTCGGTGAGCTCGCGGGGGTGCCCGACGCCCTTGAGCACCGCGACGTCCGGGCCGAACCCGGCGACCAGCGCGTCAGGATAGGCCGAACGCAGCGCGGACAGCAGGAGCTCGGAGGCCACGTCCGCGGACAGCACGTGGCTGGCTCCGACGGCGACCCCCGAGACGTCACTTCCCAGCGCGGCGGCCACAGCGGCGGCGACCTGGTCGGCCTCCTCGGCGCGCCCGGTGCCGAGGTCGGCCACCGACACGCAACCGGCTCCCGGCGGCGACCACGCGGCGTTGCCGTAGACGGCGACCCCGGCCGAGTCGCTGCCGCGATCGCCCATCTCGCAGAGCATCCCGGTCAGCAGTTCCCCGAGCCGGGGGTACAGCTCGGGCGTCCGCAGATGCAACCCGACGATCCCGCACATGGCGCAATCCCTTTCCTGTGGAGGTGAATACGGCTCAGAAGGCCGTGAGGTACTGGTCGAGCTCCCACGGGCTGACCGAGCTGTGATAGGCGAAGAACTCCTCGCGTTTGACGCGCGCGAAGTACTCCGCGACGCCCGGGCCCGCGGTGTCGAGCACGCCGGTCACCACCGGGTCGGTCTCGAAATCCTCGATCGCGTGCAGCAGGGTGGGCGGCAGCGTCCGGGCGCTGACACCCTGCCCGACGGCGCCGGGATCGGTGCTGCGTTTGATGCCGTCGATCCCCGCGCCGAGCGCCGCCGCGATCGCCAGATACGGGTTGGCCGAACCGTCCCCGCCGCGCATCTCGATCCGGTCGGAGTCGGGGACGCGGATGTAGTGGGTGCGGTCGTTGCCGCCGTAGGTGGGCAGCCTGGGCGCCCAGGACGCGCCCGACGACGTCGACACCGCGCCGGTGCGCTTGTAGGAGTTGACGGTCGGGGCGACCACCGCCTGCAGCGCGCAGGCGTGGTCGAGGATGCCGCCGATGAACCCGTAGGCGGTGTCGGACAGGCCGAGCCCCCGGCCGTCCTCCTCGGCGGGGAACACCGGGGTGCCCGCGCTGGTCAGCGACAGGTGGAAGTGCAGGCCGCTGCCGGTCTTGTCGCCGAACGGCTTCGGCATGAAGGTGGCGATCATGCCGCGCTCGGCGGCGATCATCGACAGCAGGTAGCGCAGGGTGATCACCCGGTCGGCGGTGGTCAACGCGTCGGCGAACTCGAAGTTCTGCTCGAACTGGCCGTTGCCGTCCTCGTGGTCGTTGGCATAGTTGGACCAGCCCAGCTGATTCATCGCCGTCGATACGGCGGTCAGGTGGTCATACATCCGGGTGACCCCGCGGGCGTCGTAGCAGGGCTGGGCGGCGGTGTCGGCGGTGTCGGCGACCGCGACGCTGCCGTCGTCGTTGCGGGACAACAGGAAATACTCGACCTCGGCGCCCACCCACGGCTCGAACCCGGCATCCGCGCAGCGCTGGATCAGGGACTTGAGGATGACCCGGGGTGCATACGGCCACGGTTCCCCGCTGACGTGCGGGTCGCAGTGCACCAGCGCCAGGCCGTCCTTGACGAACGGGATCGGGGTGAACGACGCCGGATCGGGGATGGCCATCAGGTCCGGATCCTTGGGTTCCTGGCCCATCGCGCCCACCGCGTAGCCGGCGAAGCCGACGCCGTCGGTCGCGAGCAGGTCGATGGCCTCGACCGGCACCAGCTTGGCGCACGGCTTGCCGCGCAGGTCCACGAACAACGCGAGGATGAACTTCGTGCCGGATTGCTCGGCCAGAGTTGCCAGGTCAGAAGCCATTTCCAGTCCTTGTCTCTTGTTGTGAATCAAAGTATCACGCAAGGAAACCCACCGCACGGCGAACGCCCGGCGCAGGCACACACACCTGCACCGGGCGGCCTCCTCGCTCAGGCGGGTTGGATTTCGTAGGACGCCTCGCGGTGGAACGCCGCGTCGATGCCCTTCTCCTCGTCGTCAGGCGAAATGCGAATGCCGACAGTCTTTTTCAGCACGAAGGCGATCGCGAACGCGACGGCGAACGAGTACGCCATCACCGCGGCGGCCGCGACCGCCTGCTTGCCCAGCTGGTCGATGCCACCGCCGTAGAACAGGCCGTTGGTGGCGTTGGGCATGGTGTCGCTGGCCAGCAGCCCGATCAGCAGCGTGCCGATCACCCCGCCGACCAGGTGCACGCCGACCACGTCGAGCGAATCGTCGTACCCGAAGCGCTCTTTGAGGCCGACCGCGTACACGCAGACCGCGCCGGCGATGGCGCCGAGGACGATCGCGCCGACCGGGGTGACCGCGCCGCAGGCCGGGGTGATCGCCACCAGGCCGGTGATCGCCCCCGAGGCCGCCCCGACCCCGGTCACATGCCCGTCCTTGAACCGCTCGACCGTGATCCAGGCCAGCGTCGCGGCACAGGTCGCGACGAACGTCGTCACCATCACGATCGCCGCGGAGTTGCCCGCCGACAGCGCCGAGCCGCCGTTGAACGCATACCAGCCGGCCCACAGCAGGCCGGCGCCGAGCAGGGTCAGCGGCACGTTGTGCGGCCTGCGCAGCTGGCCGAAGGTCCGCGACTTGCCGAGCACGAGCGCAACCGCGAGCGCTGCGGCGCCGGCGTTGATGTGCACCGCGGTTCCGCCCGCGAAGTCCAGGGCGCCGAGCCGGTTGGCGATCCAACCGCCGACCGAGTCCTCGGTGACCACGCCGTCGAACGCGAACACCCAGTGCGCGACGGGGAAGTAGACGAGCACCGCCCACAGCGCCGCGAAGCCCATCCATGCGCTGAACTTCATCCGGTCGGCGACCGCGCCGGAGATCAGCGCGACGGTGATCGCGGCGAACAGCGCCTGGAACAGCGAGAACAGACTGACCGGCAGCCCGGCCACGGTGGTCATGGGTTCGGTCAGGTTGGTCATCCCGGCGAACTCGGTGAAGCTGCCGACGAAACCGCCGTAGCTCGTGCCGAACGCCATCGAGAAACCGAACAGCACCCACAGCACGCCGACGAGGGCGGCGGCGCCGAACGTCATCATCATCATGTTGGTGGAGCTTTTCACCGACACCATGCCGCCGTAGAACAACGCGAGGCCGGGGATCATCAGCGTGAGGCCGATGATGCAGCAGAGCATGAACGCGGTCGTCCCGGTATCCATAGACGTCCTCCTGCAAGTGTGCGGCTCCTGCGTGGAGCCGTTCACTGACAGTTACTGCCGTTTCTGTTAAAGGGATGGTCGCGCCGCGTTGCAGCCGCGTAACCAGCTGCTGGCAGCTGGCTGTGAGGGCCGCCGCCTCACGCTCCGGGCAGGTCGTCCCAGTTCAGCACGATGTCGCTCAGCGGCAGGCGGTGCCGGGGCTGCCGGTCGCGCTCGGCGATCTCCGGTGCGGTCAGCGCGGGGTCGGCGAGGTGACCGGCGGCGATCACGATCAGCGGCCGCAGCGTGGGCTCCAGCCGGAAGGCCTCGGCCGCGCCGGCCCGTCGAACCCCGCCATCGGGTGGGCGATCAGGCCGCGCGAGACCGCCTCGATGGTGATGTTGGCCATAGCCGCGCCGGCGTTGACCGCGGCGTAGCGCTGGGTTTTCTCATCGTCGCCGTCGTCGGCGCAGAGCAGGATCAACGCGCCGGCGGCCGCCGCATAGGCGTTGCCGCGCCGCAGCAGCGCGGCGATCGCGGTGAACGTCGCGTCCGCGCGCACCCCGACCACGAACCGGACCGGCTGCCGTCGTCCCCACGTCGGAGCCCATCGCGCGGCTTCCAGCAGCGCAAGCAGATCCTCCCGGGACAGGGCGGCCTCCGGGTCGAACGCGCGGGGGCTCCAGCGCTGGGCGATCGGCGGGTGAATCGGGACCGAGGTGTCGGCCGACCGATCGGCGGGCACGGCGGTCACACCCGGCAGGCTACCGGCGGGGAAAACCACGTGCGTATTACCTCTATCCTTTATGGGATCTCTCCCGCGGTTCGGAAACGGTATCGAAAGGTGCAGCAGTGGCGCTCGTCGTACAGAAATACGGCGGATCCTCGGTGTCCGACGCCGAGCGGATCCGTCGTGTGGCCGAGCGCATCGTGGAGACGAAGAAGGCGGGTCACGACGTCGTCGTGGTCGTCTCGGCGATGGGCGACACCACCGACGAGCTGCTCGACCTGGCCAAGCAGGTGTCGCCGGCCCCGCCGGCGCGCGAGCTGGACATGCTGCTCACCGCGGGTGAGCGCATCTCCAACGCGCTGGTCGCGATGGCGATCGAGTCCCTCGGCGCCGAGGCACGTTCGTTCACCGGCTCGCAGGCCGGCGTCATCACCACCGGTATCCACGGCAACGCGAAGATCATCGACGTCAACCCGGGCCGGCTCCGGGCCGCGCTCGACGAAGGCAAGATCGTGCTGGTCGCCGGCTTCCAGGGCGTCAGCCAGGACACCAAGGACGTCACCACCCTGGGCCGCGGCGGATCGGACACCACCGCGGTGGCGGTGGCCGCGGCGCTGAACGCCGACGTGTGCGAGATCTACACCGATGTGGACGGCATCTTCACCGCCGACCCGCGCATCGTGTCCAACGCCCGCCGCCTCGACACCGTCTCCTTCGAGGAGATGCTGGAGATGGCCGCCGCCGGAGCCAAGGTGCTGATGCTGCGCTGCGTCGAGTACGCGCGCCGGTACAACCTGCCCATTCACGTCCGGTCGTCGTACACCGACAGGCCGGGCACGCTCGTCAAAGGATCGATGGAGGACATCCCGATGGAAGACGCCATCCTCACCGGAGTTGCACATGACCGCGGCGAGGCGAAGGTGACGGTCGTCGGGCTGCCCGACGTGCCGGGCTACGCCGCCCGGGTGTTCCGCGCACTGGCCGATGTCGACGTCAACATCGACATGGTGCTGCAGAACATCTCGAAGGTCGAAGACGGCAAGACCGACATCACGTTCACCTGCTCCCGCGAGAGCGGGCCCGGCGCGGTGGAGAAGCTCACCGCGCTGCAGGACGAGATCGGCTTCACCCGCGTGCTCTACGACGACCTCATCGGCAAGGTGTCGCTGATCGGCGCCGGGATGCGGTCGCACCCCGGTGTGACGGCGACGTTCTGTGAGGCGCTGGCCAAGGCGGGCATCAACATCGACCTGATCTCCACCTCCGAGATTCGGATCTCGGTGCTGATCAAGGACACCGAACTCGACCGGGCGGTCGCGGCGCTGCACGAGGCGTTCGGCCTCGGCGGAGCGGAAGAGGCCGTCGTGTACGCGGGCACAGGCCGGTAACGATGGGGCGAGCGAAGCGACGGGAAAGATAAATGGTCAACATCGGTGTGGTCGGGGCGACCGGCCAGGTCGGTCAGGTGATGCGGAACCTGTTGGCGGAGCGCGATTTCCCGGCTGACGAGGTGCGGTTCTTCGCCTCGGCGCGGTCGGCGGGCAAGAAGCTGGAGTTCCGGGGGCGCGAGATCGAGGTCGAGGACGCCTCGACCGCCGATCCGGCCGGGCTGGACATCGCGCTGTTCTCGGCCGGCGCGACGATGTCGCGGGTGCAGGCGCCGCGGTTCGCCGCGGCAGGCGCGGTCGTCGTCGACAACTCGTCGGCCTGGCGCAAGGATCCCGACGTCCCGCTGGTGGTTTCCGAGGTGAACTTCCAGCGCGACGCGGGCAATAGGCCCAAGGGCATCATCGCCAACCCCAACTGCACGACCATGGCCGCGATGCCGGTGCTCAAGCCGTTGCACGACGAGGCCGGCCTGACGCGGCTGATCGTCTCGAGCTACCAGGCGGTTTCCGGCAGCGGCCTGGCCGGTGTGGAAGAGCTCGCCACCCAGGTGCGTGCTGTCATCGACGGCGCCGAGCAGCTGGTGCACGACGGCTCGGCGGTGCCGTTCCCGGCGCCGAACAAGTACGTCGCACCGATCGCGTTCAACGTCGTCCCGCTGGCCGGTTCGCTCGTCGACGACGGGTCCGGCGAGACCGACGAGGACCAGAAGCTGCGCAACGAGAGCCGCAAGATCCTGGGCATCCCCGACCTGCTGGTGTCGGGCACCTGCGTGCGCGTGCCGGTCTTCACCGGGCACTCGCTGTCGATCAACGCCGAGTTCGCCGAACCGCTGTCGGTGGCGCGGGCCACCGAGATCCTGCGCGACGCGCCGGGGGTGTCGCTGGTGGACGTGCCGACGCCGCTGGCCGCCGCGGGCGCCGACGACTCGCTGGTCGGCCGGATCCGCCAGGACCCGGGTGTGCCGGACGGGCGCGGGCTCGCGCTGTTCGTCTCGGGCGACAACCTCCGAAAAGGCGCGGCGCTCAACACGATCCAGATTGCCGAACTGCTGGCCGCCCAGTTGTAAGTGTTCCGCCGAAACTGCATTCCACGCGCGATCTTCGCGATTTTCGCCGCGTGGAATGCAAGTTCGGCGGGGGTGGCGAGTGCGACGCCGGTGGAGTTGCCTCCGCTGCTGCCCGGCCAGGTGCTGCGGGTCGGCCCGGTGGCCGGCACGGGCACCCCGACCGCCGACTACGGCATCGGGGCGACCGACCTCTGTGAGTTCATGTCGTTCCCGAGCGGGATCCTGCAGGTGTGCGGCGACAGCTTCGCCGGGCAGGGCGTCGGCTTCGGGGGCTGGTATTCGCCGATCGCGCTGCACGTGGTCGGCGATTCACTGGAGGACCCCGGCGGGGTGCGCTACGACGGGGTGATGGGCGTGTCGGCGCCGCTGCTGGCCGACCCGACACCGCCGGGCACCTCACAGCTGCCCGCCGGTGTCATCGAGATCAACCGCGAGAACTGGATGCTGGTGACCACCACCAGGGATCTGCGTCCCGAGAGCTCTCGTCTGGTCAAAGCGGTTGCCGGGCAGGCCAATTGGCAGACCGTTCCGGGGTCGGTCCGGGAGGCGGCCCATGCGGGCGGGCGGCAGTCGCAGATCAGCGGCTACTACGACCCGATTCCCACGGCCGAGTCGCCCCGCGGCTGGGTGTACATCGTGGCCAACAACTTCGACCGCAGCGGACCCGTCGTGCTCTACCGGGCCACGCCGCAGTCGTTCACCGACCGCGCCGCCTGGCAGGGGTGGACCGGGGTCGGGTGGGGCGGCGAGCCGGCGCCGCTGTGGGCCGACCGGGTCGGCGAGATGAGCGTGCGCCAGATCGACGGGCAGACGGTGCTGTCGTACTTCAACGCCACCACCGGGAACATGGAGATCCGGGTGGCCAACGCGCCGACGCAGCTGGGCACCGCGCCGGTGACGACGGTGGTGGTGGCCGCGCCGTGGCCGGAACGGGTGGAGGATCTGCCGCCCCCGCAGGACAATCGGCTGGCCCAGCCCTACGGCGGCTACCTCTCCCCGCGCTCCACCCCGGACGCGGTGCGGGTGTTCGTCAGCCAGTGGAACACCACGCCTCGCGGCGGCTCCCCGTACCGGGTGATCCAGTTCGCGGTGAACCCGATAAAGCCCTGGTGAGCAGTCGTTGCGGCGGCGAGGTTTGTCGAGGAAGGGTGCAGGACATGATGACGATGGGAATCGCCGACGGAGTAGGGAGTGGCCGATGACAGTGCTGTTCATCGCCGACAGGTCCAAGCGGGCGAGCGCGGGACTGTCCGGGCTGTCGATGACGGCAGGCGAGGGCGTCGAATACTGCAGCGAACCGCCCTTCCTCTACAACAGCCTGCCGGCCGAGGGCAGGCGGGTGGCTCTGGTCAGCGGTGGCGGCGCCGGGCATGAACCGATGCACGGCGGGTTCGTCGGTCGCGGCGGTCTGGACGCGGCGTGCCCGGGCGAGATCTTCACCTCGCCGCACAACCGCCAGATCTATGTGGCGTGCGGAAAGGTCGCGCTGCCCGACGGCGTGCTGCAGATCGTGAAGAACTACACCGGCGACGTCCTCAACTTCAACATCGCCGCCGAACGACTACGTGCCGACGGTATTCCGGTGGAGCAGGTGCTCGTCGACGACGACTGGGGCTCGCGCGACGCGGGGAAGGTGGGCCGCCGGGGCACCGCTGCCACGGTGATCGTAGAGAAGATTCTCGGCGCCGCCGCGGACGCGGGATGGTCGCTGTCGGAGTTGGCCGCGCTCGGGCGTGACATCGTCGCCCGGTCGCGCACGGTCGCGGTCGCGTCCGAGGCCCATCGCAGCCCCGGCGACGGGGACCGGGCGTTCGAGGTGTCGCCGGGGTCCCTGGAATTCGGGGTCGGCATCCACGGCGAGCCGGCGCGGGAGAGCATCGAGGCGTCGGACCTCGACGGGCTGGTCGACAGGATGGTCGACGCGCTCACCGCCGACCTGTCCGCGCCGGACGGGGTCCTGGTGCTCGTCAACGGTCTCGGCGGGACCGGGCAGCTGGAACTGCTGCACTTCGCCGACGCGGCGGCGCGGGCGCTGGACCAGCGCGACCTCGCGGTGCGCAGTCTGGTCACCGGTGCGTACTGCACGGCCCTGGACATGCGGGGTGTCAGCCTCACGGTCGTCGACGCCGACCCGGAATGGTTGCCGCACTGGTTCGCCGAGCACAGCACACCGGGGCTGCCCCGCCGGAGACCCTTTCCCGGGATCAGGGACATCGGCGGTACCGGGGACGACGGCGACGTGGCCGAGGATGCGTCGCCGTGGCTGCAGGACGTCGCGGACCAGGCCGAGCGCCTGCGCGACCGGTTCAACGCCCTGGATCAGGCGGCAGGCGACGGGGACTTCGGTGACAACCTCGCCTCTGGCGTGTCGTACGCCGCGCGGCGCGGAGAGGCCGACGACGATCTGGTGGCCGATCTGGGGCACCTCGCGTCGGCGTTCCTCGACGACGTCGGGGGAAGCAGCGGCCCGCTGCTCGGACTGGTGTTCGGCGGCATCTCGTCCCGCGCCGAGGACGCGCGAGGCGACGGGCTCGCCGCGGCGGTGCTCGCCGGGTTGGGTGACGCGTTGACCGCGGTCCAGCGGGCCGGCGGTGCGCAACGCGGCGATCGGACGCTGGTCGACGCGCTGGCCGCGGTCGTCGACGACGCCGAACGGCGCGGAGCCGAGGCGCTCGACGAGGCGTCGGTGCAGGCAGCCGTCGAGGCGGCCGCATCAACCGCGGACATGGTCCCCGGCCGGGGCCGGGCGGCCTATGTCGGCGAGCGGGCGATCGGCCACCCGGACGCCGGTGCGGTCGCGATCGCGTGGCTGTGCGCCACGCTGTGGCGGGCCGTCACCGGCGGCGGTTCCGACTCGGCGGACAACGCCCTTGAGGCGCTGCTACCCGAGTGACGGTCAGACGCGGATTTCGTTGGCGTGCAACGCCAGCCAGTCGCGGAAGGACAGTAGCTCGGGATTGAGCTCCCGTACCGCGGCCAGGTCCCGTGCTCCGGCGAAGTCCGCGGAGTTCTCCGCGTAGTACTGGAACATGTTGCCCATCTCGACCGCACCGGGGAAACCCTGGGCGCGGAAGTCGTCCCAGGAGACCGGGCGGTAGGACAGCGGCTCGCCTCGCGCATCGGCCAGCGCGGCGGCGTACTGCTCGCCGGTCAGGTGGTCGCCGGCGATACTGACTGTCCGGCCGACGAATTCGTCGCCCCGGCGGAAGATCCCCAATGCCGTCTTCCCGATGTCCGCGACCGCGATGGTCGACAGCCGCTGATCGGCCATCGGCAGCGTCAACACCAGCCGGTCCTCCTGGTCCCGCGTCGGCCCCATCGCGCCTGTGAAGCCCTCGAAGAACATCGTGGTGCGCAGGTAGGTCGTCGGCACGCCCTGCTCGGCGAAGAAGCTGTCCGCCTCGGCCTTGGCGTCGAAATGCGGGACCTTGTAACGGCCGTCGACGTTCGGCACGTGGTCGGTGTCGCCGAAATGGTCCCGGGTGTCTTCCAGCGTGGACCAGACGACGTGTGCCACCCCCGCCTGCTTGGCCGCCGCTGCGGCGTTGCGGGCCTGGGCGAGTTCCCGCTCGGCCGCCGTCCGGTCGTCCGACGGTTGCGGCTGCGCCCAGTAGTTCGTCACGACGAAGGCGCCGTGCGTCCCGTCGAATGCGTCGCGCAGGCCGGCGACGTCGTCGAGGTCTGCCTCCACGACGTCCGCGCCCGCCGCCGCGAGGGCGCGTGCCCTGTCCGATCCGGCGCTGCGTGTCAGCGCGCGCACTGCGAATGTTCCGGCGGGGTCGGACAGGATCGCTTCGGCCAGTCCGCCGCCCTGGGCTCCGGTGGCGCCCACCACTGCGATCGTCTTCCTGTCGGTCATGCTTGCTCCGATCCTCGTTAGGTTGATGTGTCAACTCCCTCCACCGTAGGCGCGTCGAGTTGATGCGTCAACCAACCGGGGTAGGGTCTCGACCATGGCGGAAACCGCGGGCCTCACCGAGGACGAGTTGACGGCGTGGCGAAGCTTCGTCGACATGCGCCACCTGCTGGAACGCCATCTCGTCGGCCACCTGCAGCGGGAGTTCGGGCTGTCGGACTCCGATTTCGAGATCCTGGTCAACCTGTCGGAGGCGCCGGCCGGGCGGCTGCGCTCGTCCGAGCTGGCGGAGATGACCCGGTGGGAGAAGAGCAGGCTGTCCCATCACCTCAGCCGGATGGAGAAACGCGGGCTGATCCGGCGTGACGCGTCGCAGGGCCGCTACCCCGACGTCGTCCTCACCCCGGCAGGCCGAACGGCCGTCGAAGCGGCCGCCCCGGCGAACGCGGCGCGCGTCCGGGAACTGTTCGTCGACGTCCTCGGCCCGGAACGCCTCGCCGCGCTGGGGGAGGCCTCGCGCGACGTCATCGCCGCGGTCACCACCCACATCGCCGGAGACTGCACCCTGACACCGAGCACATAGCTGATTCACAGCCCGCGCCTAACGCACACAGGGGATCAGCGCGAAGGATCGCCGGCATGACGGAAACCACGCCTGCAGAACCCGAAGCCACCACCGCGCCGATCCCCCGGCCTGCCTACGAACACCGCCCGCCCAGCCGGCTCACCAAGGCCGCCGCATGGGTCGGCATCGCCGCCGGGTCGGTGTTCATCGTCGCGGTGGTCTTCGGCTCCGGCGTCGTCGTCGGCAAGAGCCTCGGCGACGGCCCGCGCCACCCCCACCACGGCTACGGCGTAGCGGGCCATTCGGCTCCGCCGATGTCGCCGATGGGGCCGCGCGGCGGATTCGACCGCGCCCCCGGCTTCCCCGGCCCGTTCGGCTCCGGCGGGCCGGCGCTGAAGATCCCGCGTGAAGGCGGCACACCTTCTCCCACTCCCGTACGTCCCTGACGGATTTCGTGCTGGGGATGCTTTGCCCGACCTTCGGGTACCCGGGCATCGAAGGACGACGGCTCAGCCCGATGCCGTTCCTTCCCGAGGAGAAGACATGACCGACAAGTTCGCGACCACCGACGGCGGTGCGCCGTTCCCGAGCTTCGAGCACTCGCTGACCGTGGGATCCGACGGCCCGATCCTGCTGCAGGACCACTACCTGATCGAGCAGATGGCCAACTTCAACCGGGAACGCATCCCGGAGCGGCAACCGCACGCCAAAGGTGGCGGCGCCTTCGGACAGTTCGAGGTCACCCAGGACGTCTCCGCGTACACCAAGGCGGGGTTCCTGCAGCCGGGGGCGACGACCGAGATGGTCGCCCGGTTCTCGACGGTGGCCGGCGAGCGCGGCAGCCCGGACACCTGGCGTGATCCGCGCGGTTTCTCGCTGAAGTTCTACACCTCCGACGGCAACTTCGACATGGTCGGCAACAACACCCCGGTGTTCTTCGTACGTGACCCGATGAAGTTCCAGAACTTCATCCGCAGTCAGAAACGGATGGCGGCCAACAACCTTCGCGACCACCACATGCAGTGGGACTTCTGGACGCTGTCGCCCGAGTCGGCCCACCAGGTCACCTGGCTGATGGGGGACCGCGGCATCCCGAAGACGTGGCGAAACATGAACGGCTACTCCAGTCACACCTACAGCTGGCTCAACGACGCCGACGAGATGTTCTGGGTCAAGTACCACTTCAAGACCGACCAGGGCATCGACTTCCTGACCCAGGAGGACGCCGACCGGCTGGCCGGCGAGGACGCCGACTACCACCAGCGCGACCTGTACAACTCGATCGAGGGCGGCAACTTCCCGAGCTGGACGCTGCACGTGCAGCTCATGCCGTTCGAGGACGCGAAGACCTACCGGTTCAACCCGTTCGACCTGACCAAGGTGTGGCCGCACAGCGACTACCCGCTGCACGAGGTCGGCAGGATGACACTGAACCGCAACGTCGTGGACTACCACGCCCAGATCGAGCAGGCGGCGTTCGAACCGAACAACATCGTGCCCGGCACCGGGCTGAGCCCGGACAAGATGCTGCTGGCCCGCGGGTTCTCCTACGCCGACGCCCATCGCGCCCGACTCGGCGTGAACTACAAGCAGATTCCGGTCAACGAGCCCAAGACCGAGGTCCGCGCCTACAGCAAGGACGGCGCGATGCGCATCCGCAACGCCACCGACCCGGTGTACGCACCGAACTCGATGGGCGGGCCGGAGGCCGATCCGCGCCGGGCTTCCGAGGTGCACTGGGCCTCGGACGGCGACATGGTCCGCACCGCCTACGCGCTGCGCCCCGACGACGACGACTGGGGCCAGGCCGGCACCATGGTCCGTGAGGTCCTCGACGACGCCGCCCGGGAGCGGCTGGCGCACAACATCATCGGCCACGTGTCCGACGGGGTGAAGGAACCTGTGCTGTCCCGGGTGTTCGAGTACTGGCGCAACGTCGACGCCGACCTGGGCAAGAAGGTCGAGGAGGGGGTGCGCGGCGGCTGAAGTCACTCGGGCACTCCCGGTTCGGCTGGCATGATCGGGTGGATGAACATCGAAGTCGTCTACACCGCGGAGTCCACCGCGACCGGGGGTGGCCGCGACGGCCACGTGAAATCGACCGACGGGAAGCTCGATTTCGACACCCGTCCACCCAAGGAGATGGGTGGCAGTGGTGAAGGAGTCAATCCCGAGCTGCTGTTCTCGTCGGGGTACGCCGCCTGTTTCCTCGGCGCGCTGCAACTGGTCGCCAAGAACGAGAAGATCGCCCTCGACAACGCCAGCGGGATCACCGCCAGGGTGGGCATCGGCAAAGACCCCGAGGGCGGGTTCGGGCTGACGGCCGAGCTGATCGGCTACCTGCCCGGACTGGAGAAACAGGTCGCCGACGAGCTGATGGAGAAGGCGCACGGCGTCTGCCCGTATTCGAAGGCGACACGGGGCAACATCGACGTCAAGCTGTCGGCGAAGGTCTGACCGGATGCGTGCAGCAGTCGTGGCGGCGGCCGCGATGGTGCCGTTGGCGCTGGCCGCCCCGGCGTCCGCGCGCCCGTCGGACCCCGGCGTCGTGAACTACGCGGTGATGAGCAAGGGGTCGGTCGGCAACATCGTCGGCGCCCGGTTCGGGTTCGAATCGGTGTACACCAACCCGTTCCAGGCGTTCTACGTCGACAACCCGGTGTGCAACAACTGGGCCGACATCGGACTGCCGGAGGTGTACGGCGATCCCGACCTGGCGGCGTTCAACGGCGCCGTCGCCCACGAGTCGCCGTCCGACATGGCACATTTCGTCAAACAGGCGGTCGGCGTGTTCGCCACCACCGACGCCGCCGACCGCGCGTTCCACCGGGTGGTCGACCGGACTGTCGGCTGCAACGGCCAGACCACCGCGATGCATCTGGACAACTTCACCACCCAGGTGTGGACGTTCACCGGCGGCCCGGCCACCGCGACCGACGCGAACTGGGTGAAGCAGGAGGCCGGCACCGACCGGCGCTGCTTCGTCACGACACGCCTGCGGGAGAACGTTCTGCTGCAGGCCAAGGTCTGCCAGTCGGGCAACGGCGGCCCGGCGGTCGACGTGCTGGCCGGCGCGATGCAGAACACGTTGGGGCAATGATTTCGCCGCCTCGTCACCGTGATGTCACCGATTAATTCACGCGACATTGTCGGTCCGGTCTGGAAGATGGTTACCGAAGCCGATCGTTCCACAGCCGAAGGGGGTGGGCTGATGGCACGCACCGTGGCGTCCGATGACGTCGAAAAGGCCGTGGATCCACTGAGCAGCGCGGAAGCGGCCGCGCACCACATCGTCGGGACGTGCCTGAAAGACGGGCCGGTCGGACCGGTGGGCCTGGAGATCGAGGCGCACTGCTACGACCGGACCGATCCCAGGCGACGGCCCGGCTGGGACGAGTTGCAGGCGGCGATCGCCGCACTGCCCCGGCTTCCCGGCGGCAGCGCGGTCACCGTCGAGCCCGGCGGCGCGGTGGAACTGTCGGGTCCTCCCGGTGCGGACGCGGCAACCGCGGTCGCGGCCATGACCTCCGACCGTGTCGTGCTGCGCGAGGAGTTCGCGCGTGCCGGGCTCGGGCTGGTGCTGCTGGGAGCCGACCCGCTGCGCCCGTCCGAGCGCATCAATCCCGGCGCGCGGTACTCGGCGATGGAGACGTTCTTCCGGGCCAGCGACACCGGCGCCGCAGGCGCGGCGATGATGACCGCGACGGCCTCCGTACAGGTCAACCTCGAGGCGGGGCCGAAGCCGGGTTGGGCCGACCGGGTCCGGCTGGCCCACGCGCTGGGCCCCACGATGATCGCGATCGCGGCGAACTCGCCGATCCTGGGTAGCGACGTCACCGGATGGCAGTCCACCCGGCAATTGGTGTGGAGCCGGCTGGACTCGGCCCGCTGCGGGCCGATCCTCGGGGCCAGCGGGGACGACCCGGCCAGCGACTGGGCCGGCTACGCGCTGCGCGCGCCGGTCATGCTGGTGCACAACCCGGATCCGGAGCCGGTCACGCAGTGGGCGTCGTTCGCCGACTGGGCGGCGGGCGCGTACTCCTCGGCGGCCGCAGACCGACCTCCGCCGATCTCGACTACCACCTGACCACGCTGTTCCCGCCCGTGCGGCCGCGCGGCTTCCTCGAGGTGCGCTACCTCGACAGCGTTCCCGAGACGGTATGGCCCGCGGTCGTGCACACGCTGACCGCGCTGCTCGACGACCCGGCCGCCGCCGCCGTCGCCGCCGAGGCCACCGAACCGGTGGCCACCGCGTGGGACCGTGCCGCCCGGCTCGGCCTGCAGGACCCGAGCCTGCACCGCGCCGCGATCCGGTGTGTGCACGCCGCGGCCGAGCGGGTACCGGCCCCGCTCGAGGAATCGATGACGATGCTCGTACGTTCGGTGGAGCAGGGCCGCTGCCCGGCCGACGACTTCGCCGACCGGGTGGCGACCCACGGGATCGCCCCCGCGGTCACCGAACTGGCGCAAGGGGAGTTGTGACGACACGCGAGGAACTGGCCGACGGGCTGAGCACGGCCAGGGACCGCACGCTGCGGCTGGTCGACTTCGACGACGCCGAGCTGCGGCGCCAGTACGACCCGCTGATGAGCCCGCTGGTCTGGGATCTCGCCCACGTCGGGCAGCAGGAGGAGTTCTGGCTGCTGCGCGGCGGCGACCCGAACCGGCCGGGTCTGCTCTCCGCGCAGGTGGACCAGTTGTACGACGCGTTCGTGCACTCGCGTGCCAGCCGCGTCGACCTGCCGCTGCTCCCGCCGACCGACGCGCGCAGCTACTGCGCCACCGTCCGCGGCAAGGTGCTCGACGCGCTGGACACACTGCCCGACGACCATCCCGACGCGTTCACGTTCGGGTTGGTGGTCAGCCACGAGAACCAGCACGGCGAGACCATGCTGCAAGCGCTGAACCTGCGCCCGGGTACGCCGCTGCTCGACCGCGGCGCGCCGCTGCCGCAGGGACGCCCCGGGGTGGCAGGCACCTCGGTGCTGGTCCCCGGCGGGGAGTTCACGCTCGGCGTGGACGCCGCGGCCGAACCGTACTCCCTGGACAACGAGCGCCCGGCGCACACCGTCGACGTGCCGTCCTTCCGCATCGGCCGCGTCCCGGTCACCAACGCGGAGTGGCAGCAGTTCATCGACGACGGCGGCTACCGCGAGCCGCGATGGTGGGCCGGGCCGGGCTGGGAGCACCGTCTCAAGGCCGGCCTGGCGGCACCGATGTTCTGGAACGCCGGCACCCGGACCCGCTTCGGGTACGTCGAGGACATCCCCGGCGACGAGCCCGTCCAGCACGTCACCTTCTACGAGGCCGAGGCGTACGCGGCCTGGGCCGGGGCGCGGCTGCCGACCGAGATCGAGTGGGAGAAGGCCTGCGCGTGGGATCCGGCGACCGGCAGCAGGCGCCGCTACCCGTGGGGTGCGGCCGCACCGACCACCGACGTCGCGAACCTCGGCGGGGAGTCGCTGCGGCCGGCGCCCGTCGGGGCGTACCCGCACAGCGCGTCCGCATACGGCGCCGAGCAGATGCTCGGCGATGTGTGGGAGTGGACCACCTCGACGCTGCGCCCGTGGCCGGGCTTCACGCCGATGATCTACCGGCAGTACTCGCAGCCCTTCTTCGACGGCACCGCATCGGGCGAGTACCGGGTGTTGCGCGGCGGTTCGTGGGCGGTGGCTCCGGACATCCTGCGACCCAGTTTCCGCAACTGGGACCATCCGATCCGCAGACAGATCTTCTCGGGCGTGCGCCTGGCCTGGGATGCGTGATGTGTAGACACCTGGCCTGGCTGGGCGCACCGGTCTCGGTCGCATCGCTGGTCCTGGACCCGCCGTCGGGACTGCTGGTGCAGTCCTATGCGCCGCGCAGACAGAAGCACGGGTTGATGAACGCCGACGGCTGGGGCGTCGGCTTCTTCGACGGCGCAGCCGCCCGGCGCTGGCGCAGCGCCGCGCCGCTGTGGGGTGATCCGTCCTTCGCCTCCGTCGCGCCCGCGTTGCACAGCAGTTGCGTGGTGGCCGCGGTGCGTTCGGCCAGCGTCGGCATGCCCATCGAAGCGTCGGCGTCCGCGCCGTTCACCGACGGCACCTGGTTGCTGTCGCACAACGGCCTCGTCGACCGCGCGGTGCTGCCGGCGTCATCGCACGCCGAGTCCACCAATGACAGTGCGCTTCTCGCCGCGCTGATCTTCGGCCGCGGCATGGACGCCCTCGGCGACACCGTCTCCGGCGTCGCCGCCGCCGACCCGAACGCGCGGCTGAACATCCTGGCCGGCGACGGTTCCCGGCTGCTGGCCACCACGTGGGGGGACACGCTGTCGGTGCTGCGCCGCGCCGACGGCGTGGTGGTCGCCAGCGAACCCTACGACGACGACCCGGCGTGGCAGGAAGTGCCGGACCGCCACCTCGTCGAGGTCGACGGCACACGTGTGCGGCTGACCCCGCTGAAAGGATCGTGATGGTTTCACCCTCGGTGTCGATCACCAACCACCTGGCCGCCGACGCCGCGGATGCGGCCCTGCGTCGCGACGTCCGGCACGGCCTCACGCAGACACCGAAAACTCTTCCGCCCAAATGGTTCTACGACTCGGTGGGCAGTGACCTGTTCGATCAGATCACCCGGTTGCCGGAGTATTACCCGACCCGCGCGGAAGCCCAGATCCTGCGCGCCCGCGCCGCCGAGATCGCCGAGGTGTCCGGGGCCGACACCCTCGTCGAGCTCGGAAGCGGGACGTCGGAGAAGACCCGCACGCTGCTCGACGCGCTGCGTGACCGGGGTTCCCTGCGCCGCTTCGTACCGTTCGACGTCGACGCGAGCGTGCTGCGGGACGCCGGCGCGGCGATCCAGGCCGAATACCCCGGCATCGAGGTCGACGCAGTGTGCGGCGATTTCGAGGAGCACCTGGGCATGATCCCGGCTACCGGCCGGCGTCTGGTGGCGTTCCTGGGTTCGACGATCGGCAACCTGACCCCGGGGCCACGCGCAGAGTTCCTCGCCTCGGTCGCCCGGTTCATGCAGCCCGGCGACACGCTGCTGCTCGGCACGGATCTGGTCAAGGACACCGGCCGCCTGGTCCGGGCCTACGACGACAGTGCGGGGGTCACCGCCCGGTTCAACCGCAACGTGTTGACCGTCGTGAACCGCGAACTCGGGGCGGACTTCGACGTCGAGGCCTTTCAGCACGTCGCGCGGTGGAACGCCGCCGAGGAGCGCATCGAGATGTGGCTGCGCTGCACCCGCGCGCAGCGGGTCCACATCGCAGCGCTGGATCTGGCCGTCGATTTCGATGCCGGCGAGCAGATGCTCACCGAGGTGTCCTCCAAATTCCGGCCGTCGAAGGTGGACGACGAACTCGCTGCCGCCGGACTGCGTTGCACGCATTGGTGGACCGACGACGCCGGGGACTTCGGACTGTCCCTGTCGGTCAAATCGGACCTGTCGGTCAAATGACTCTGGCCGAACAGTGGCGCGCGGCGCGCCCGCCGATGGCCGGTGTGCACCTCGACAGTGCGGCCTGCTCCCGCCAGAGCCTGTCGGTGATCGACGCCACGGCCCAGCACGCCCGGCACGAGGCCGAGGTCGGCGGCTACGTGGCCGCCGAGGCGGCTGCGCCCGCACTCGACGCAGGCCGTGCCGCGGTACGGACACTGACCGGGATGGCCGACGCAGCAGTGCATTTCAGCACCGGAGCCAACCATGCGCTGGACATCCTGCTCAGGGACTGGCCGGGGGAGCGCACCCTGGCGTGTCTGCCGGGCGAGTTCGGCCCCAGCCTTGCGGTGATGGCGCGCAACGGTTTCCGGGTCGAGACGCTCCCGGTCGACGAGTTCGGCAGGCTGGACGTCAACGCCGTCGGGGCAGCACTGTCCTCCCATCGGCCCGCGCTCGTGCACTTCACGGTGCTGGCCAGCCACCGCGGCATCGTGCAACCCGTGCACGACATCGCGTCGGCGTGCCGGGGACACGACATCCCGCTGATCGTGGACGCAGCCCAGGGCTTCGCGCACCTCGACCTCACCGGGATCGGCGCCGACGCGGTGTACTCGACGTCGCGCAAGTGGACGGCCGGGCCGCGCGGGGTCGGGGTGCTGGCCACCCGGCCGGGGCTGCTGTCTGAGGACACCGTCACCCGACTTGGCCACGCCGAGACAAATGTCGGTCTCAGGGTGTCGTTCTCCGTCGCCGTGGGTGAATACCTGGCCGCCGGACCCGCCGCGGTGCAGGCGCGGTTGCGTGAGGTCGGGGCGCTGACGCGCACCGCGCTGGCCGATCTGCCGGGCTGGCGGGTGGTGGAACACGTCGACGAGCCCAGCGCCATCACCACCCTGGAGCCCACCGACGGCGCCGACCCGCTGACCGTGCGCGCGCGGCTGATCGCCGAGCATCAGATCGTCACCACCTACCTGGGCGTGGAGCGGGCCCCGCGGGAGATGACCCACCCGGCGTTGCGGGTGTCCCCGCACGTCGACGTCACCGACGCCGACCTGGCCAGGTTCGTCGAGGCGCTGGCCACCGTCACACGCTGAGGCTGCTCGACCAGCGTCCAGCCGTCGGCCCGGCGCACGTGTGTGGGCCGGGTCACATTGGGTTATCCCCGCTTCACCACGCGCGGAGGGACGACGACGATGACACATGCACACGGCGACGCGGCCGACACGGCTGACTCTGGCGAGGCCGGGCCGAAGAAGGCCAAGCGGGACCGCACCCACTGGCTCTACATCATGGTGATCATCGCGGTCATCGCCGGGATCGTGCTCGGGCTGGTCGCCCCGGACGTGGCGTCCTCGCTGGGCGTGCTCGGCGAGTTGTTCGTCAAACTCATCAAGATGATGATCGTCCCGGTCATCTTCTGCACGGTCGTCATCGGTATCGGCAAGGTCCGTGCCGCTGCGTCGGTCGGCAAGGTCGGCGGGCTGGCGATCTCCTACTTCCTGGTCATGTCGACGGTCGCGCTCGCGATAGGTCTGGTCGTCGGCAACCTGATCAGCCCCGGCACCGGGCTGAACGTGCCCAACGATCCGAGCAAGGGTGTCGAACTCGCCGGTGAAGCCGAATCCTCCGGCGACACAACGGACTTCATTGCCAACATCATCCCCTCGACGCTGTTCTCCGCGGTCACCGAGGGCAACGTGCTGCAGGCGCTGTTCGTGGCGCTGCTCGTCGGGTTCGGCATCCAGGGCATGGGTCAGACCGGCGAGGGGCTGCTGAAAGGCATCGAGGCATTGCAGCGGCTGGTGTTCCGCATCCTGATCGGGGTGTTGTGGCTGGCGCCGATCGGCGCGTTCGGCGCGATCGCGGAAGTGGTGGGCGATACCGGCTTCGACGCGGTGATCCAGCTCGGCGTGCTGATGGCGGCCTTCTACATCACCTGCCTGATCTTCATCTTCGGGGTGCTCGGCGCGCTGTTGTGGACGGTGTGCCGGGTCTCGATCTTCAAGCTGGTCCGCTACCTCGCCCGGGAGTACCTGTTGATCGTCGCGACGTCGTCGTCGGAATCGGCACTGCCCCGGCTGATCGCGAAGTTGGAGCACGCCGGCGTGACACCGGCGACGGTCGGCATCGTGGTGCCGACCGGCTACTCGTTCAACCTGGACGGCACCGCGATCTACCTGACGATGGCCTCGCTGTTCATCGCCGACGCGCTGGGCGACCCGCTGTCGATCCCCGAACAACTCGGCCTGCTGGCCTTCATGATCATCGCGTCCAAGGGCGCCGCCGGAGTCAGCGGCGCCGGGCTGGCCACCCTGGCCGCAGGCCTGCAGAGCCACCGGCCCGAACTTCTCGACGGGGTCGGCATCATCGTCGGCATCGACCGCTTCATGTCCGAGGCGCGCGCGCTGACCAACTTCTCCGGCAACTCCGTGGCCACGCTGCTCGTCGGGACCTGGACCGGCACGGTGGACAGCACGCGACTCAACGAGGTGCTCGACGGGGACCGCCCGTTCGACGAGGCGACGATGCTCGACGACGACGACACGGACGGGGGTACCCCACCCGACCGGGAGCCGGCGCGCACCGGCACCACGCCCGCCGGGTAGCCGCTAGCTGTCTTTGTGTGCGGACAGCAGGAACGCCTGTATCCGCATCCGGCCGCGCTCGTCGAGCATATCCAGCGGAGGGGGCGGCATACCGGGCAACTTCGGCACGTTCGTGTGGATCAACGCGGGACGGATGTCGTCGATCGTCCAGTACTGCGAAACCGCATCCCGCAGTTCGAGTTCGGTCACCTCGTTGGGGCCGCCTTCCATCTCGGCCGGGAACGCGCCCCTGGCGAAGACCAGCACGAAGAAACCCGCGCCCGGTGCGGCGGCCCGGTGCACGGACCGCAGGTAGGCATCGCGGGACTCCACCGGCATCGAATGGAACAGCGTGCTGTCCACGACGGTGGAGAACCGGCCGTCGAAGCCGGTGAGCGCGGTGATGTCGGCGGCGACGAACGACGCACGCTCCGACAACCCGCGCTCGGCGGCCGCCGCGGTCGCCGCGGAGATCGCCGTGGGGCTGACATCGACACCGGTCACGGTGTAGCCGTCGGCGGCCAGCGCCAGAGACAACTCGGCATGGCCGCAGCCCGCGTCGAGCACCTCGCTGCGGAACTTGCCGTCGCGCCACAGCGCCGCCAGTTCCGGCTGAGGTTCGCCGCTGTTCCACGGCGGCTCACCCTCGAACCCGCCCTCGCCCCGGTACACACCGTCCCAGTCCATCACCTCGGCCATGCATTTACGCTACCCGCGCGCCCACCTAGCGAACTCGAACGCCAAGAGATTCAACTATTCGGCAACGAAGTCTGGGCTGGGCCGCCGACGCGCAGCCCGGGATGCTGCACACTGTTGGCCAGCGGCATTGACCAACTCGAACCAGATCGGCATCAGTTCAGCGGATTTTTCACCGGCCGTTGTGTCGTCACTGCTAACCTGCCGTTTTGTGAGCAGCGAACTCGCACAGGCGGAGGCGCAACCGTCGACGGCGGCCGAGGACATCGTGGTCGGGCGCCGACGCCTCACCGGCAAGCGCGCCGCGCTCGCACTGGTGGCCGGGATGCTCGCCGTGCCGGTCGTTCCGGCGTTCCTGGCGCTCGGATCCGACGACCCGGCCCCGTCCGCAGACGGTCAGACCGTCGAGGTGGCAACCGAGTCCGGCGAAGTCATCTCCACGGTGCCGCCGGACGGCTGGGAGGTCGCTTCGCTGCCCGGCGGGGTGGTGTGGCGGTCCGGGGACGCCTTCGTCCACATCGAGGCGCACGACCTGGATGGCCGCGACGCGGAAGCGGTAGGGGAGCGCCTCATGCAGATCGACCGGAGGCGGGGCTTCTCAGCCGCTTACGACGGAGGTCAGGCACAGTCCGGCGACGGCCGGCTGACCGGGCAGACCTGCGTCGTCACCGCTGCGGGCATGCCCGGCGCCTGCGCGGTGATCGCCGACGACGAGGTAGTGGTGCTGGTGCACACTCTCGGAGACGTCGACACTCCCGCACCGCCGCTGCAGGATCTGCTCGCCGCGATCGGCAGGGCCGACCGGTGACCGCGCTACCCATGCGTGCGGAGGTGGTGTACCGGCCCTATTCCGCGGTGTTCTGGGTGTGGATCGGCGCCATGGTGCTCGGCACGTGGCAGCTGCTGTCCGGCTCGGGGGCCGCGTACGCCGAAACAAGACAGACCCACATCGCGCTCGCTCCGGTGTGGATCGCGTTCATGGCCCTGCTGGTGTGGCTGATCACCCGCTTCGATCCGTTCCGGGCTGCGGTGCGGTATCCGCAGATGCTGCTCGCGGGCGCTGCACTCGGCGGAACCGTCGCGCTGGCCATGGCCGCGTCGGCCAACACAACTCTGGAACAGGTGTGGGCCTCGGTCCTCGACCCGGTGACCCTGTCGCGGTGGGCGCCTGCGCTGACCGCCCCGTTTGTCGAAGAGGCTGCCAAATTGAGCTGTGCGGCAGTGATTCTGGTGCTCTGCGCGGCGGTCTGTACCCGAATCAGCCACGCTCTGCTCGTCGGCATGTTCGTCGGCTTCGGCTTCGACGTGATGGAGGATCTGACCTATGCCACGACGGGCGCGCTGGCCAGCCTCGATTCCGACCTGAGCGGCGCCGGCCAGCAGATGTTCGGCCGGATCGTCACGTCGGTCCCGTCGCACTGGGCGTTCACGGGCCTGACCACGGTCGGATTGCTGTTGTTGCTCCCGACTTTCAGCAACCCGAGCGGATGGAGCCGGATGCGGCGGATCGGCACGGCGATCCTGCTGCTGGCGGCCGGGCCGCTGATGCACTTCGTCTGGAACGCACCGGCGCCGGAAAGCGTGCTGGCCAAGATGGCGTTCAACCTCATCCTCTTCCTGACCGTTGCGATCCTGCTGCTGCGGGAGGAGCGACGCTGGGTGGAGTCGCACAGCGACAAGGCGGTTCGAGCGGGCTTCGCGCCGGAACTGGTCGCCTCGCTTCCCACCTGGCGCGGCAGGCGCCGGGTGCCGGGCAAGCGCAGAGAGGTCCGTCGCCGGCAGCGCGCCGCGCTCGCGGCGATTCAGGCCTGAGCAGGCAGGTCCCAGGTGTGCACCGGGTCGTTGGAATGCATGCGTTCGCAGTACAACCGGAGCATCTCGGCCAGGGCCTCGGGGCGGCTCATCCCGCGGCCCTGCAGGGCGGTGACGGCGGCGACCTGCCAGGCCGCGCCGTTGCGGCCGGTCTTGGCGCGGCCCTCGATCACCCCGAGGTAGCGGTCCCGCACCTCGGCAGCAACACCCCACCGGCGCAACCCCTCGTCGGCCATCGGCAGCAGTTGCCGCAGGACAAGCTCGTCGGGGGTGACCTCACCCACGCCCGGCCAGTACAGCCGCGCCTCCATCCCGTGGTGCGCGGCGGCGGTGAAGTTCGCCTCGGCCGCAGCGAAACTCATCTTGGTCCACAGCGGTCGGTCCTCCTCGGACAGCGACCGCAGCATCCCGTAGTAGAAGGCCGAATTGGCCATCATGTCGAGCACCGTCGGTCCCGCCGGCAGTACCCGGTTCTCGACGCGAAGGTGGGGCCGGCCGTCGACGATGTCGTACACCGGCCGGTTCCACCGGTAAATGGTTCCGTTGTGCAGCCGCAGTTCCGAAAGTTGCGGGGTGCGGCCCGCGGCGAGTTCGGCGAGCGGGTCCTCGTCGGAGACTTCGGGTAGCAGGGACGGGAAGTACCGCACGTTCTCCTCGAACAAGTCGAAGATCGAGGTGATCCAGCGTTCCCCGAACCAGACGCGCGGCCGCACCCCCTGGGTCTTGAGTTCCTCGGGGCGAGTGTCGGTCGCCTGGGCGAACAGTTCGATACGGGTCTCGGCCCACAGGTGATGGCCGAAGAAGTACGGCGAGTTGGCGCCCAGCGCCAGCTGCGGACCAGCCAGCACCTGGGCTGCGTTCCAGTTGTCGGCGAAATCGGCGGGGGACACCTGCAGATGTAATTGCATGCTGGTACAGGCAGATTCAGGGGCGATCGTGGCGGCCTGCAGGCTCAGGGGCTCGGGGCCGGCGATGTCGATCATGATGTCCTCACCGCGCGCGGTGAAGATCGAGTCGTTGAGGGCCTGGTAGCGCGTGGACTCGCTCATCCAGCCGTCCGACAGGTGCTCGGGCATCAGTGTGGGCAGGATGCCGACCATCACGATGTGCGAGCCGTCGGCGCCGGCCTTGGATTCCGCGGCGTTCAGGCTGGCGCGGACGTCGTCTTCGAGATCGAGGGCTGCCCGCCCCGGTAACCGGCGCGGCGGCACGTTGAACTCGATGTTGTAGGCGCCCAGTTCGGTCTGATACGCGGGATCGGCGATCGCCGCCAGCACCTCGGAGTTGTTCATCGCCGGTTGGTAGCCGGAGTCGACGAGGTTGCACTCGATCTCCATGCCGGTCAGCGGCTTCTCGAAGTCGAAGCTGGACTGGGCCAGCATCGTCTCGAACACGTCGAGACACAGCTGCACCTTGCGGCGGTACTCGCGCCGGTGCGCGCGGCTGAACTCGGTCTGCTTCAGTTCCTCGCCCACGGGCCCAAGCCTATCGGCGCGAGGCCACCGCGACCTGCGGACCGAACAACCCGCCGCGCAACTCGATGTCGACCGGCGGATCGGCGTAGGCCGCCAGCGCGCGCAGCGCCGAGGGACTGTAGGCGCGCAGCGAGCTGATCAGCCCGTCGTGCACAAACGGGATGAGCGGCGCCCACGGCGCCATCGCGGCCAGCCGCAGTACGTGCAGCGGGGCCGGCGGGCGTGGGAGGTCGATGATGAGCAGCTTGTCGGCCGCACGGGTGCCCTCGGCGATCACCCGGGCGGCGTCCTCGGGCGCCAAGTGGTGCAGCGACAACACGAACACCGCAAGGTCGAACTCGCCGTCCGCGGCGTCCAGCGCCGTCGCGTCCATCCGGCGGACCGTCGCCCGCGGATGCGACCCCAGGTCGCCGGCGGCGATCGCCGCCGGCGCGTCGGCGTCGACGTCGGTGACGGTCAACCGGGCGCTCGGATGCCATTCGAGCAGCTTTCGGGACAACCCGCCGTGGCCCGCGCCCAGCTCCAGGATCCGCGGATCGGGGACGTCGGCCACCTCGTCGAGCGCGATCTCGGCGAACTTCTCGTGGTTGCCGAACACCTCGCCGGTCCAGTCCAGCGCCCGGATCACGCTGCGCCTGACCGATTCGTCCACGTCGGGGCGGTCCAGGTACTCGCGCCGGTCGGTCTGCAGCAGCCGGTCCAGACACGACGCCCGCGGTCCGCCGCGCGGCATCGTGGAAATGTCGGTGGTGTCTGCGGGCATGTGGTCCATCATGGACGAATGGCCGACTTCGTCGCTGCAATCGACCAGGGCACCACCAGCACCCGGTGCATGATCTTCGACCACGACGGCGCCGAGGTGGGCCGTCACCAGCTCGAACACGAACAGATCCTGCCCAAGGCGGGCTGGGTGGAGCACAACCCGGTGGAGATCTGGGAACGCACCGGTTCGGTGCTGGCCACCGCGCTGAACCGGACGAACCTGACGACCACCGACCTCGTGGGGTTGGGCATCACCAATCAGCGCGAGACCTCGCTGGTGTGGAACCGGCGCACCGGGCGGCCCTACTACAACGCGATCGTCTGGCAGGACACTCGTACCGACCGGATCGCGTCCGCGCTGGAGCGCGACGGCCGCGGCGACGTGATCCGGCAGAAGGCCGGCCTGCCGCTGGCCACCTACTTCTCCGGCGGAAAGCTGCAGTGGCTGCTGGAGAACGTCGACGGGCTGCGTGCCGACGCCGAGAAGGGCGATGCGCTCTTCGGGACCACCGACACCTGGGTGCTGTGGAATTTGACCGGCGGGCACCGCGGCGGAGTGCACGTCACCGACGTCACCAACGCCAGCCGCACCATGCTGATGAACCTGGAGACGCTGGACTGGGACGACGAACTGCTGGGGTTCTTCGACATCCCGCGTCAGATGCTGCCCGAGATCAAGCCGTCGTCGTCGCCGAAACCGTACGGCCTGACCGTCGAGACCGGACCGGCCGACGGCGAGCTGCCGATCACGGGGATCCTCGGTGACCAGCAGGCCGCGATGGTCGGGCAGGTGTGCCTGGACGCCGGTGAAGCCAAGAACACCTACGGCACAGGCAATTTCCTGCTCCTGAACACCGGCGAGGAGATCGTGCGGTCGCAGAACGGCCTACTGACCACGGTCTGCTACCAGTTCGGTGACGCCAAACCCGTGTACGCGCTGGAGGGTTCGATCGCGGTGACCGGATCGGCGGTGCAGTGGCTGCGCGACCAGCTCGGCATCATCAGCGGCGCGGCCCAGAGTGAGTCATTGGCCCGGCAGGTCGAGGACAACGGCGGGGTGTACTTCGTGCCCGCGTTCTCCGGGCTGTTCGCGCCGTACTGGCGGTCGGATGCCCGGGGCGCGATCGTCGGGTTGTCCCGGTTCAACACCAACGCGCACGTGGCGCGCGCGACGTTGGAGGCGATCTGCTACCAGAGTCGCGACGTCGTCGACGCGATGGAAGCCGATTCCGGTGTGCACCTTGAGGTCCTGAAAGTCGACGGTGGCATCACCGCCAACGATCTGTGCATGCAGATCCAGGCCGACGTGCTCGGGGTCGACGTGGTCAAACCGGTCGTCGCCGAGACCACGGCCCTGGGCGCGGCCTACGCCGCCGGGCTGGCCGTCGGATTCTGGGACGGCCCGGACGATCTGCGGGCCAACTGGCAGGAGGGCAAGCGCTGGTCCCCGCAATGGTCCGAGGACCAGCGCTCGGCCGGTCACGCCGGGTGGCGCAAAGCCGTGCAGCGCACCCTGGACTGGGTCGACGTCGACTGACCCCGCTACCGGTGGTCGGTGGTCAGCGCGAGGTCGCGGCCGGCTTTCACGTCGTTGGTCAGCGTGTCGATCTCGGCCTGCGCGAGCGCGATTGCATCTGACCCCAGCAGCTGATGCAGTGGGCCGTCACCGCGCACCACGACGTCGATGATGGCCTCGGCACCCCTGGCCGGGTCGCCGAGCTGGCTGCCCTGCAGCTGCAGGTGCTGCTCGGTCATCTGCCGGATCGCCGGGTAGGCATCGCCGGCCGCGGTGGGCAGGGTCAGTGAATCGGAGGTCAGGAAGTCGGTCCGGAAGTAGCCGGGCTCGACGATCGTCACCTTGACGCCGAAGTCGGCCACCTCTGCGGCCAGCGCCTCGCTCAGCCCGTTGAGCGCGAACTTGCCCGCGCAGTACAGTGCCCACCCGGGCATCGCGGTCAGCCCGAGGATCGACGACACGTTGACGATGTGCCCGCTGCGTGCGGCCCGCAGATGGGGGATACTGGCGCGCAGTACATTCCAGGCGCCGAACAGCTGCACGTCGAACAGCTGACGCGCCTCGGCGTCGGTGGTCTCCTCGACCGCGCCGATGAAGCCGTAACCGGCGTTGTTCACCACCACGTCCAGGCCGCCGAACCGGTCCACGGTGCCGTCGACCGCCGCGCGGACCGCCGCGGCATCGGCGAGATCGACCTCCAGTGCCAGCAGCCGTTCGGTGTCCACGCCGGACAGCGCGGCGTGCAGCCGGTCGACCGAGCGGGTGGTCGCCGCGACGTTGTCGCCGCGCGACAGCAGCTGCCGGACGAGTTCGGCGCCGAGGCCGCGGGACGTGCCGGTGACGAACCAGGTGGCCGGGGCGGCGGTGGGGTAGGACATGCTCACTCCTTGAGAGGGGATGGGGCCGAACTCTTTTGGGAACGGCATGGTCCCAGTGTGCGAGTCCGATCGCCGCTGTGGAGGCACCCAACGGGTCCTGTCCGACCCAGGCCGCAGCAACCTGGGACTCGTTGTCCTACGTTGCGGGCGCCCGTTTCTGCCAAGATGGCGAGATGGCCGGTGCCAACCGCGAACTCGCCGATTTCCTCAAACGCTCACGCAGCGCCGTCGACCCGGACCGGGCCGGACTGCCCGCCGACGGACGGGTGCGCCGGGTGCCGGGACTGCGGCGCGAGGAGGTCGCGCTGCTGGCCGGCGTCTCGACCGACTACTACACGCGGCTGGAGCAGGGCCGCCGGATCACCCCGTCCGACGCCGTGCTCGACGGGATCGCCCGCGCGCTGGACCTGGACGCCACCGGGCGCGCACACCTGGGCCACCTGGTCGGTGCGCCGTCCGGACAGCGCAAGACGTCGCGACCGGTGCAGCGGGTCAGGCCCGGGCTGTACCAACTGCTCGACTCACTCGACGGAGCGCCGGCGATGATCCTGGGCCGTCGCACCGACGTGCTGGCCACCAACCGCGCCGCCCGGGTGCTGTTCGCCGACTTCGATGCGATGCCGCCGCGCGAACGTAACTACGCACGCTGGATGTTCACCTCGGAGCAGGCGCGAAACCTGTTCGCAGACTGGGAGGTTCAGGCGCGAACCGCTGTCGAGAACCTGCGCCTGGACGTCGGCGCCGACCCCACCGACCCGGCCGCCGGTGAACTCGTCGCCGAACTGTCGGTCGTCAGCGCGCAATTCCGGACCTGGTGGTCCGAACATCGGGTCTTCCAACGGACTTACGGCACCAAGCGGCTACGGCATGCCGTCGTCGGTGAGCTGACTGTCGACTACGAGACGTTCACGATGCCCGGCGACGCGGACCAGGTGCTGTTCGTCTACACCACCGAGGCGGGTAGCCCGTCCAGGGATGCGCTGAACCTGCTGCTCAGCTGGAGCGCCACCCCGTCCGTCGACGCCGAGTGATCACTGACCGGCGGCGACCAGTTCCCGCAACTGCATCGCCGGGTTCTCCCGCTGCACGGTCTCCAGGCGCCACTTCGTGGAGAACACCGCCAGCAGCACACCGTCGCTGCGGGTGAACACCTCCACCGCCGCCATCTTCTGCAGCGCCTCGGCGTCCTCGGGATCACAGATCCGGGCCACCGTGTAGGGCAGCGATTCCAGCGCGATCGGGGCGCCGAACTCGCCGGCCATCCGGTGGCTGGCCACCTCGAACTGCATCGGCCCGACGGCGGCCAGGACCGGGGCCTGCTCGCCGCGCCGGTCCGAGCGCAGCACCTGCACCACGCCTTCCTGGTCGAGCTGCTCGATGCCCTTGCGGAACTGCTTGTGCTTGCTCGGGTCGGTGCCGCGCGCGACGGAGAAGTGCTCGGGCGAGAAGCTCGGGATCGGCGGGTACTGCACCGCGACGTCCTGGTAGAGCGTGTCGCCCGGGCGCAGCGAGGCGGCGTTGGCCAGGCCGATCACGTCACCGGGCCACGCGGTGTCCAGCGTCGAGCGCTGCTGCCCGAAGACCGACTGCGCGTACTTGGTGACGAACGGTTTACCGGTGGTGGCGTGGGTGAGGACGTCACCGCGCTCGAAGGTGCCCGAACACACCCGCGCGTAGGCGATCCGGTCGCGGTGCGCGGAGTCCATGCCCGCCTGCACCTTGAAGACGAACGCGCTGAACGGCGCCGCCGCCTCGCGGCGGTTGCCGTCGACGTCGACCTGCCCGCTCGGTGACGGGGCCAGCTGGGCCAGCACGTCGAGGAGCTGGTTGACACCGAAATTCAGTGCCGCAGAGGTGAACAGCACCGGCGTCGAGGTGCAGTCGAGGAACGTCTCGGCATCGAAGTCGGCACCGTCGGCGCTGAGCAGCTCGGACTCCTCGATCGCGTTGTCCCAGTCGACACCCGCCGCGTCATGCGCCCTGTCCGGGTCGATGTGCTCCTCAGGAGCCGCGGTGGCACCGCCTGCGGTGCGGGTGAAGCGGATGAACTTGCCGGTACGCCGGTCCAGCACCCCCTTGAAGTCACCCGCGATGCCGACCGGCCACGTCAGCGGCGTGGGCCGCAGCCCGATCCGCGACTGGATCTCGTCCATCAACTCCAGCGCGTGCCGGCCGGGGCGATCCCACTTGTTGACCACCGTGATGATCGGGATCCGGCGGTGGCGACAGACCTGGAAGAGCTTCAGTGTCTGCGGCTCGAGACCCTTGGCGGCGTCGATCAGCATCACCGCCGAGTCCACGGCGGTCAGCACCCGGTAGGTGTCCTCGGAGAAGTCCGCGTGCCCGGGGGTGTCGAGCAGGTTGATGACGCAGGTGTCGCCGGCCTGCGTGGTGTACGGGAACTGCATGGCCGTCGAGGTGATGGAGATGCCGCGGGCCTTCTCCATCTCCATCCAGTCCGACACCGTGGCCCTGCGGCCGGCTTTGCCGTGGATGGCGCCGGCCTCGGTGATCGCCTTGGCATGCAGAACCAGGGCCTCGGTCAGGGTGGACTTGCCGGCGTCGGGGTGGCTGATCACTGCGAACGTTCTGCGGCGTCGCGCCTCGGTCGAGACGAGGTCGGATCGAGGCCCCGTCGCGGTGGAATTCGTCATTGTGCAGCCGATTTTATTGGCCGCGGACGCGAAACAGTAATCGCGCGCCGGTCGACGGCCTCCGAATCACCACCGGACACACCAGCCCCAGCCATCCGCGCTGTGCAGACGTCCACTCGCACTTTCACTGGAAAGCTCGGATAGCTGGTGCGCCAGGGACTTCAGCTGGTGTGGGCGGTCGCCGCCCCGTCCAGCTCGCGCTTGGTCTGCTCGTCCAGCGTGATGTCGCGCACGGCGGTGTTCTCCTCCAGATGGGCCACCGACGACGTCCCCGGGATCAACAGCACGTTCGGCGCCACCGACAGCGTCCACGCCAGCACGACCTGGGCCGGGGTGCGGCCGAGCGTCTGCGCCTCCCGGACCACGGCCGGGTGGTTGAGCACCGGGTTGTCGGCCACGAAACCCGAACCGAGCGGGAAGAACGGCACGAACGCGATGCCGTGCTCCGAGCACAGGTCCAGCACCGGCTGCGATGTCCGGTCCAGCAGGTTGTACGCGTTTTGCACGCACACGATCTCGGTGCGTTCCAACGCTGTTCGCAGATGCTCGGCGCCGATGTTGCTCAGCCCGATGCCGTCGATCAGACCCTCGTCGCGGGCCTGGATCATCGTCGACAGTTGGCGGTCGAACAGTTCGCGGTCCACGGTGTCGGCGGCCGACCCGTCCTCACCGAACAGCCGCAGGTTCACCGCCGCCAACCGGTCGGTGTCCAGCGTGCGGAGATTCTCTTCGATCTGGGCACGCAGGTCGTCGGGTTCCTGCGCGGGCAGCCAGTTTCCCTGCTCGTCACGCTTGCCGCCGACCTTGCTCACCAGCGCGAGACCGTCGGGGTAGGGGTGCAGCGCCTCGCGGATCAGTTCGTTGGCGACGTCGGGGCCGTAGATCTGCGCGGTGTCGATGTGGTCGATGCCCAGCTCGAGCGCGCGCCTGAGCACGGCCACGGCTTGGTCATGATCGCGGGGCGGCCCGAAGACGCCGGGGCCCGGCAGTTGCATTGCGCCGAAACCGACGCGTCCGACCGTGTGCGGGCCGAGGGGAAAGGTGTCCATGCTCTGTACCTACGCGAATTCGGCGCGATTCGTTCCCGTTGGTGGGCACAAACCGCGCCGAATTCACTGGAAAGCCAGAAGGGTCAGTCCTCGCCGAGGACGTGGTAGATCTCGCGGCGGGCGGTGTTGACGATGTCGAGGATGCGTTGCTGCTGTTCCGGCGTGGCCGCGTGCGCCGACTGTGCGATGGCGCCCATCAGCTGGCCGGCGGCGTGGCGCAGATCCATCGCACCGGGATCTGCGTCCTCGGTGATGGTCTTCCAGGGCGCCGTCTCGATCTTCGCCGCGGCCTCGCGACCCTCGTCGGTGAGCTCGAACAGCTTCTTGCTGCCGCCGGTCTCGGTGGCCGTGAGCAGGCCTTCGTCGACCAGCAGCTGCAGGGTCGGGTAGATCGAGCCGGGGCTGGGCTTCCACAGCTGCTGGCTGCGCTCGTTGATCTCCTGGATCATCTCGTAGCCGTGCATGGGCCGGTCGGTGAGCAGCGTCAGGATCGCCGCGCGCACGTCGCCGCGCCTGCCGCGGCCACCGCGTCGGGGTCCGCCGCGCCGGCCGCCGGGGCCGCCCGGGCCGAAACCGCCCGGGCCGAACCCGCGACCGAAACCGCCGGGGCCGAAGCCGGGTCCGAAACCGCCGGGGCCGAAACCGCCGGGGCCGAAACCGCCGGGGCCGAAACCGCCGGGGCCGAACCCTGCGTCGCCGCGATGCTCGCGGACGTGGTCACGGAACTCGCGACGGGACTGGCGGCGACGTCCGTGCAGGACGCGGGGATCGACCCGGCCGAAGCCGAGACCCTGGCCTCCGTGAGGGCCTCCGTGAGAGCCCTGGAAAGGGCCCTGGAACGGGCCGCCGGGTGGGGTGAAGGGGATGTTCATGAGGTGCTCTTCTCTGTCGAAGGAAGCACAAGTGAGCTTCCGATACGTTGACGATATATCGGAAACTATCGCGATGCAACGATCAATTGATCAGTCCGGCATGCGATCGATGACCGACCTGGCCCATTGCGCCTGCATCGCGTGCAGTCGCAGTCCGTACTCCAGGGCCGCCAGCCCGAAGAAATCCCCGTCGGCCGACCCGGTGGGCTGTCCTGCCGTCAGTGAGTCCCGCAGTGCGGTCAGCCGCCGGATCTCGGCCTCGGCGTGCTCGGCCATCACGTGCAGATGCGCACGCGCCTGCTCCGGCGGAATCAGGCCGAGCAGGAAGACCCGCAGCAGAGCCGCGCTGCGGAACGGCGGATCGTCCTGCGGGCTGGTGACCCAGCGCTGCAGTTCGGCGCGGCCCGCATCGGTGATCTGGTACTCCTTGCGGCCGCGCGGACCGACGGCACACACCTCGATCAGCCCTGCGGCGGCGAGCTTGTTGAGCTCGGAGTACAGCTGGCTCTGGGTGGCCGGCCACACGTTGGCCATCGAGTTCTCGAACTGCTTGAGCAGGTCGTAACCGCTGGCCGGGCCCTCGGCCAGCAGGCCGAGGGCGGCTATCCGAAGGCTCATGGCGGCATAGTACGGCCCCGATATTCCAGAAGTGGACTATCGGGGCCGTACGCGGGCGGCGGTCAGGCCACGGGTTCGGGAGCGGTGTCGGCCACCGCGTCCCGCAGCGGCGACATCCGCCACGGCCCGCGGGTTGCCAGCAGGTAGTACAGGGCGAACCCGACGCCGCACCCGATGAACCAGCTGTACTGCGCCGCCGCGGACATGCCGGTGACTGACCCCCCGAGCAGTACCGGAATCACCGCGAGCGTCGCGCCGACGAGAGTCGCCGCGACCGCGACCGGGTTGTAGCCCTTGGCGTACCAGTAGTTGGCCTTCGGGCTCATCGTGAACAGGTCGTCCACCACGATCTTCTGCTTGCGCACCAGGTAGTAGTCGGCGATCAGCACACCGAACAGCGGGCCGATGAACGCGCCCAGGGTCTCCAGCGTGTAGTGGATGACCTCCGGGTTGCTGTACAGGTTCCACGGGGTGATCAGCACCGAGCCGACCGCGGCGATCATGCCGCCCATCCGCCAGCTGATCTTCTGCGGGCTGACATTGGAGAAGTCGAACGCCGGCGAGATGAAGTTCGCGACGATGTTGATGCCGACGGTGGCGATGCTGAACGTCAACGCGCCCAGCACGATTGCCATCGTGTTGTCGATGCGGGCCACCGTCTCGACCGGGTCGGTGAGCAGTTCGCCGAACACCGGCACCGTCGCGGCGGCGGTCATCACCACCAGCAGCGAGAACAGCAGGAAGTTCACCGGAAGCCCGAGGAAGTTACCCCGCTTGACCGCCTCGAAAGACTTGCCGTAGCGCGAGAAGTCGCCGAAGTTCAGCATCGGGCCGGAGAAGTACGAGACGACCAGCGCGATCGCGCCGAGCATGATCGCCAGCGTGTTGCCGTTCTTCTCGCCGCCGAGGGTCAGGCTGACGTGCCAGCCGGAGCGGTACAGCAGGTATCCGCAGAGGATGAACATCACGACGTAGACGGCCGGTCCGCAGAAGTCGATGAACTTGCGGATCGACTCCATGCCACGCCAGAACACGCACGCCTGCACCACCCACAGCAGCAGGAAACTGCCCCAGCCGAGCAGGGACAGGCCGGCGAACCCGTAGTTCTCCACCTCCGCGTAGGGCATCAGGCCGGGAAACAGCTTGAGCAGCACCACATCCAGGGCCGCCGAGGCCAGGTAGGTCTGGATGCCGTACCACGCCACCGCGATCAGACCGCGGATGATCGCCGGGATGTTGGCGCCCAGCACGCCGAACGAGCTGCGGCACACCACCGGGTAGGGCACGCCGGTCTGCTGGCTGGGCTTGGCCACCAGATTGCAGAAGATGTTCACGATCACGATGCCGACCAGCAGCGCGATCAGCACCTGCCAGCTGGCCAGGCCGAGCGCGAACAGACTGCCCGCGGTCACGTAACCGCCGACGCTGTGCACGTCGGACATCCAGAACGCGAAGATGTTGTACGACGTCCAGCGCTGCTTGACCAGCGGCGCCAGATCCTCGTTGGTCAGCCGGGGGTCGTAGCCGGGCTTGATGAGGCCTCCACCGACAGGATGTCCGGAGGCTTCGACCATGTCGTCGGCGCCGACGCGGGCGCCCGGGGGCAGATCTCGGATGTCTGTCATGGATCAGCTTCCTGCTCGAAGGCCAAGAACGTCGATGCACGGAAGCTAGTTACGGCGTGTTTCTCCACCGTTGCGCCGAGAATATATTTCGCGAACCCGGCCGTCAGGCGCCGTCGATCACCAGCCCGGTGTCGGCCGGCAGTGACGCCACCACCCCGTTGAGTCGGTTGTTGTGCGTCGCCGCGGCGGCCAACAACCCCTCGGCGTCGCCGGCCAGGAACGCGTCGAGCATCACGCGGTGGTCCTCGTGCAGCACCGTGCGCTGATCTCGGCCCACGTGCACCATCAGCTGCACGGGTTCGGTGATGTTCCAGGCGTTTTCGAGCATGCGCACCAGCCTCAGCATGCGGGACGGGCGGCTCAGCGCCATGTGGAACTGCCTGCTGTACCGGTGATAGGCCTGCGCGTCGTCGAATTTCAGTGCCTGCGCCATGTTGTCGTGCGTCTCGGTCAGGTGGGCCCGGTCGGCGGCGGTGGCCTTGTGTACGGCGGCGGCCATCGCAGCCGATTCGAGCGTCTCCCGCACCAGATACATCTCGGCGAGTTCGCTGGCGGTCAGTTGCGCGACGGCGTAGCCGGCATTCGGCCGGTGCTGCACCAGTCCTTCCCCGGTCAGCGTTTTCAGGCTCTCCCGGACCGGGATGTGGCTCACTCCGAACAGATCGGCGACCTCGCTCACCGGGATCGGGGTGCCGGGCGGGACGGCCCCGTCGAGGATCACCCGACGTAGTTCGTCGACGATGTTCGGCGCGGGCGTCCTGCCGCGGCCGACCACCGCCTTGAACAGCGCCGCGGAATGTCGGCGATCAGGCATTCTGGTGATCCTCCTCCGCATGTGACGGGTTCGCGACGCGAACACATTCCACTATTGACATGTCACTAGTGGGATGTCAGTGTGGAGCAACCGTGACAGGAGGTTCCGCCCCATGACCGAGACCACCTCAAAGCCCACCCCGGTCGACGCCGACCAGGTCTTCAAGGTCGGCAACTACGCGCCGGTGCCCGACGAGCTGACCGCGTTCGACCTGCCGGTGGAGGGAGCGATTCCCCCCGAGCTGGAGGGCTGGTACCTGCGCAACGGCCCGAACCCGCGGCAGGCGAGCGGGCACTGGTTCACCGGCGACGGCATGATTCACGGCGTCCGGATCGAGAACGGCCGCGCCGCCTGGTACCGCAACCGCTGGGTACGCACGGACAGCTTCGTCGATCCGTTCCCGCTGTACGGCCCGGACGGCACCCGCAACCTGCGCGCCAGCGTCGCCAACACGAACGTCGTCAACCACGCCGGCAAGACCCTGGCGCTGGTGGAATCGTCGCTGCCCTACGAGATCACCAGCGAGCTGGAGACCGTCGGCGCCTACGATTACGGCGGCAAGCTCACCGACGCGATGACCGCGCATCCGAAGATCTGCCCCGTCACCGGCGAGCTGCACTTCTTCGGCTACGGCAACATCTTCACCCCGCACGTCACCTACCACCGCGCAGATGCCAACGGCGAGTTGGTGATCAACCGTCCCATCGACGTGCCGGCGCTGACGATGATGCACGACTTCGCGCTGACCGCGAACTACGTGGTGTTCATGGACCTGCCGATCGTGTTCGACATGGACATCGCGGCGCGCGGAGACGGACAGATGCCCTACCGCTGGGACGACGACTACGGCGCCCGCTTCGGACTGCTGCGCCGCGACGACCCGTTCGGCGAGGTGCGCTGGTTCGAGATCGACCCCTGCTACGTCTTCCATGTCGCCAACGCCTACGACACGACGACGGCCGACGGCGCCACGCTCGTGGTGCAGGGTGTCCGCTATCCCGAATTATGGCGTAACAACGGCGGATTCGACGCCGACGGCGCGATGTGGACCTGGACGATCGACCTGGAGACCGGTGCGGTGCGCGAAAGCCGGCTCGACGACCGCTCCGTGGAGTTCCCCCGGATCGACGACCGGCTGGCCACCCTGCCCGCCCGTTACGCGGTGTCCGTCGGTGATGCGAGCCTGTTCCGCCACGACCTGCGCACCGGCGCCGCGGTAGAGCACCGGTTCGGCACCGAGAGCGCTCCGGGCGGACCCGGAGAGGCGGTCTTCGTGCCGTCGACCTCAGGGCCGGCCGACGAGAGCAGCGGGTGGTACGTGGGCTACGTGTACGACCCCGAGCGCGACGGCAGCGATCTCGTCATCCTCGACGCCTCCGACTTCGCCGGTCCTCCGGTCGCGAGGATCAAGCTGCCGCAACGCGTTCCCTACGGCTTCCACGGCAACTGGATCGCCGGATAGCCGTCACGACGGCTTCTGCTCGATTGCCGTCTACGACGGCCTCTGCTCGATTGCCGTCTACGACGGCTTCTGCTCGATTGCCGTCTACGACGGCGGCGCGAATCCGCCCGGCTGTGGCGGCGGCGGGGACACCGGCGGGGCCGCAGGCCACTGCGGCGGGGCGGTCCAGACCGGCGCGGGCTGGCTTCCCTGCTGCAGTCGCTCCAGTTCGCGACGGTGCCGCTCGGCCAGCACCGCGGCCAGCACCGGCTCCGGCGGCGTGCCGGGCGGCGGGGGCGGAGAGATCTGCGCGACCACGTCGGTGGCGATCCGGTACGCCATCTCGTCGCGCACCCGCGGATCCAACTGCTTTGCGCGCGAAAGGAACTGGCGCGCCATCTCGGCCTGTGCCGGATGCAGCCCGGACAGCTGCAGCGTCGACGCCCACCACGCCAGCTGCGGCGGCATCATCGGCGGCGGGGCCTGCCGGGGCGCGCGTTCGCTGATCACGACCGTGCCGGCGAAGATGTCGCCGATGCGCTTGCCCTTCGGCGACAGCATGCTGCACAGCACCGCAGGCCCGCCGGTGAGCATCCACAACTCGATCGCCCCGGCCAGTGCGCGGAACAGTGCCTGACGGAACCGTTCAGGGCTGCCGTCCTCGGAGACCACCCGTAGGCCCAGCGCCATCTTGCCCAGGGTCTTGCCGCGGGTGGCGGTCTCGAAGATCGTCGGATAGCCCACCAGCGCCAGCACCGTGAAGATGATCAGCACCGCGCCGGAGAACGCCGGGTCGAACTGCGACAGCGTCACCGCCCACAGGATGACGCCGAGGACGTAGACGACGGACACGACCGTGACGTCGATCAGCGCCGACAGGGCGCGGACCGGCAGTTGCGCGATCTGAACGTCGAGTACGACCGCGTCTCCGGTCACGACGGGTTGTTGCTGGCCGACCATAGACAGCCACGCTACTAAAATCCCGGGAGTGGATGTCGATGCGTTTGTCCTGGCGAACCGCCCGACATGGGAGCGCCTCGAACATCTGGTGAAAAACCGCCGGAAACTGACCGGCGCGGAGGTCGACGAACTGGTCGACCTCTACCAGCGGGTGTCGACCCATCTGTCGATCGCGCGGTCGTCGTCCTCCGATGCGGTGCTGGTCGGCAAACTCTCCGGCCTGGTCGCGCGGGCGCGGGCGGTGGTGACCGGCGCCCACGCCCCGCTGTGGCGTGAGTTCACCCGGTTCTGGACGGTGTCCTTCCCGGTCGTCGTGTACCGGTCGTGGCGGTGGTGGGTGGCCTCGGGCGTGCTGTTCTACGCGGTCGCGGCGGTGATCGCGGTCTGGGTGGCGCACTCGCCGGAGGTGCAGGCGACCATCGGCACGCCCAGCGAAATCCGACAGCTGGTCGACCATGAGTTCGCCAACTACTACAGCGAGCATCCGGCGGCGTCGTTCGCGCTGCAGGTCTGGGTGAACAACGCCTGGGTGACCGCCCAGTGCATCGGGATGTCGGTGCTGCTCGGGATCCCGATCCCGTACGTGCTGTTCCAGAACTCGGCCAACCTCGGGGTCAACGCGGGGCTGATGTTCGAGGCGGGCAAGGGCGACATCTTCCTCGGGCTGATCGCCCCGCACGGCCTGATCGAGCTGACGGCGGTGTTCGTCGCCGCCGGCGTCGGGATGCGGCTGGGCTGGTCGGTGATCTCGCCGGGCGACCGGCCGCGCGGGCAGGTACTGGCCGAGCAGGGCCGCGCGGTGATCGCGGTCGCGATCGGGCTGGCCGTGGTGCTGCTGGCGGCCGGGGCGATCGAGGGCTTCGTGACGCCGTCGGCGCTGCCGACGTTCGTGCGGATCGCGATCGGGGTGGCGGCGGTGGTGGCGTTCTTCGGCTACGTCTTCTACTTCGGCCGCAAGGCGGCGCTGGCCGGGGAGACCGGCGACATCGAGGACGCCCCCGACGTGGTGCCGACCAGCTGAGCGTTTCGCTGGACCGCGAACGTGCACTGACGGTCGCGGAACCGTGCCTGCAGCGACCCGGAGCGCACGCTCGCGGTCAGAGGCGGCCGGCGGCCTTCATCGCGAGGTAGTGGTCGGCCAGGTCGGGCGCGAGTTCCTCCGGTGGCGCGTCGACCACCTCGACCCCCATCCGCCGCAGCCGGGACGCCACCGCGCGGCGGTCGTTGCGGGCCCGCTCCGCGGCCGCGGCGTCGTAGACCTCCACGGCGTCGGCGCGGCCCGCGGCCAGCTTGTCCACCCGCGGGTCGGCCACCGCCGCGACGATCACCCGGTGCTTGGCGGTCAGCTGCGGCAGCACGGTGAGCAGGCCCTCGTCGATGGCCGACGCGTTCAGGTCGGTCAACAGCACCACCAGCGCCTGGCGCCGCACTCGCCGCTGCACCGCCGCGACCAGCGCGCGGGCGTCGGACTCCACCAGCGCGGGTTCCAGCGGCGCCATCGCCGCGACCAGCTGGGCCAGGAGCTCGGTGCGGGAGGCGTTGACGACGGCCGCGCGCGCCTCGCGGTCGTGGGCCAGAAAGTCGACGTGGTCGCCTGCGCGGGCGGACAGCGCGGCCAGCAGCAGCGCGGCATCCATCGACCAGTCCAGGCGGGGCCACCCGGTGGCGGGATCCGATCCGGTCGGGTCGACGCCGACCCGGCCGGCCGACGTGCGGCCGGTGTCCAGCACGATCAGCACCCGTCGGTCGCGTTCCGGGCGCCAGGTGCGCACTACGACGTCGGAGCGCCGGGCGGTGGCCCGCCAGTCGATCGAGCGGACGTCGTCGCCGACGACGTACTCGCGCAGTGAGTCGAACTCGGTGCCTTGGCCGCGGATCAGCACCGGTGTCATGCCTTCGAGCTCGCGGAGCCGGGCCAGCCGTGACGGCAGATGCTTGCGGGACAGGAACGGCGGCAGGATGCGGATCTGCCACGGCACCCGGTGCGAACCCTGGCGGCCGGCCAGCCTGAGCGGGCCGATCGACCTGGCGGTCACCAGCGCCGAGACCTGATCCCCGCGGCGCACCGGCCGCAACTCTGACTGCAGCGTCACCCGTTGTCCGGCAGCGATGTTCACCGGCTGGACGCGCGGTTCGGCCCGGGCGCTGGGCGCCCACGCATCGCGGACCACACCGCGAAACCGTGCGCGGCCACCGTTGTGCACCGTCAGCTCGACGGTCACCGGCTGGCCCAGACGCGCCGAGGTCGGCCCGCTGCGTGTCATCGTCAGCGCGCGCGGACTGCCCGCCAGTGCCACATCCACCATCACCGCGACCGCCAGCAGCGCTGCCAGCGCCGCGAAAGTTGCTGCGGGAGAGGGCGAGAGCACGATCGGCAGCGCGCACAGCAGCGCGATGAGCCCGACGCGACCGGTGAGGACCACGGCCGTCGGCTATCTCGGCACGGGCACCGCGGACAGGATGCCCTCGATCACGCCGTCGGCGCTGGCGCCCTCCAGTTCGGCCTCCGGCCGCAGCGCCACCCGGTGGCGCAGCGTGGGCCTGGCCATCGCCTTGACGTCGTCGGGGGTCACATAGCTGCGGCCCGACAGCCACGCCCATGACCTCGCGGTGGACAGCAGCGCGGTCGCGCCGCGCGGGGACACCCCGAGCTGCAGCGACGGGGAAGTCCTTGTCGCACCGACGATGTCGACGATGTAGCCGAGCACCTCGTCGCCGACCAGCACCTGGCGGACGGCGTCGCGGCCCGCGGCGAGTTCGGCGGGCCCGGCGACCGGCCGCACGAACGACAGGTCCCGCGGATCGAATCCGTGGGCATGCCGGTTCAGGATCGCGATCTCCTGATCGCGCGGCGGCAGCGGCACATTCAGCTTCAGCAGGAACCGGTCCAGCTGCGCCTCCGGCAGCTGGTAGGTGCCCTCGTACTCGATCGGGTTCTGGGTCGCGGCGACGATGAACGGATCCGGCAGCGGCCGGGGCTGGCCGTCGACGCTGACCTGGCGTTCCTCCATCGCCTCCAGCAGAGCTGCCTGCGTCTTGGGTGGTGTGCGGTTGATCTCGTCGGCCAGCATCAGGTTCGTGAACACCGGTCCGGCGCGGAACTCGAACTCGGCGGTGCGGGCGTCGTAGACCAGTGAGCCCGTCACGTCGCCCGGCATCAGGTCGGGGGTGAACTGCACCCGCTTGAAGTCCAGTTGCAGCGCCGCTGCGAGCGTGCGCACCAGCAGCGTCTTCGCCACCCCGGGCACGCCTTCGAGCAGCACGTGGCCGCGGCACAGCAGCGCGATCACCAGACCGCTGACGACGGCGTCCTGCCCGACGACGACCTTGCCGATCTCGGTGCGCAGGGCCATCAACGCGTTTCGGGCACCCTCGTGCTGGGTGGACTGTGTCACGACTGTGCGACCTGCCTTTCGATGTCGTCGAGCGCGCGTGCGAGGTTCACCAGTTCGGCGTCGGTGGCCGGGGGCGGCCCGTACAGAGTATGGGCGACCGAGTGCGCAGCGAGCCCGCACCGGTCGGCCACGGCCTGGCTGAGATCCTGCGGCGACCCGGCCGCGGTCAGGCCGAGCCGCGGCAGCATGCGCTGACGTGCCGCCGTGCGCAGCGACTCGGCGGCGACGTCCCTGGCCCGCCGTGACCGGTACAGCCGGCCCCGGCCCTCGACGGTCTCGGAGGCCCGCACCACGACCGGCAGCTGCTCGGCGACCAGCGGCCCGACGCGGCGGCCCCGCCACCAGGCCACCAGCACCACCGCGAGGATCAGCTGAAGGACCATCCAGTTCACCTGCGGCGGAATGAGATCGGTGAACGATGCGGCGCCGTCGGCGGTGCCGGGCTCATTGCGCTGCGGCGCATACCAGATCATCCGCGGGTGGGATCCGGTCAGGTTCATCGCCAGCGCGGCGTTGCCCTCCTCGGCCAGCCCGGCGTTCGTGACGAACTGGTCGCTGCCCACCACCGTGACGGTGCGCCCCTCGTCGGTGTAGCGCGCGAGCACGCCGTCGTAGCAGCGGATCACCGGGACCGAGCCTCGCGCGTCGAACGTTTCGGCCACGCCGAACTGCACGGCGCCGGCCTGGGTGGCCTCGCGCAGGTCGCAGTCCGGGGCCAGGCCGCCGAACTCGGTGCTGTCGGTCCGGCGCAGCTCGGGGGCCAAGGCTTCCCGGGTCTTGCCGAGCGGGGCGATCAGCAGCCGGTCACCGGGCGCGTCGGCCAGTCGGCGCAGCAGCTCGTCGTCGAACAAGTGGTAGGTCTGCCCGGCGACCAGCAGGGTGTCCGCGCGGGCCTCGCGCTCGACGTCGGCGATCGAGGCGGCCTCCACCACGGTGACACCCTGTTCGCGCAGCAGAGTGATCAGCGCGTGCGCACCGTCGGCCGACGTCGACGTCGGATCGAGATGCCCGCCGGGGCGAGGTGCGGTCAGCCAGGTGGTCAGCGCGGCGACCGCGACGATCGCGGCAAGCCCGAGCAGCACCCAGCGCAGCACCGACCAACGCTGGGTGAAGGTGGTCCCTACAGCGGTGCTCATCGCACCTCCGCCCACGGCTGACGGGTGTGTTCGGTCTGTGCGGCCGCCGGGCCCGAGGTGTGGCTGCCCAGCTCCTCATCCAGTGCGGCGATCATCCGGTACTGCGCCTCGGTGCCGGGCCGCTGGCCGTACGTGACGTCGTTGAACGTCTCTGCGGCGCGGGCCAATTCACCGGCCAGCGCGGGCAGTGCGCGGCCTGCGTCGCGGGCCAGCTCGGTCGCGGTCCGGCCCGGCACGGGATCGAGGACCCCGTCCTCCTCCAGGCTGCGCGCGACCGCCCGGACCCGGTGCCGGATCGCGGGAGCCCAATCACCCTCGGCGGCATGGCGTTCGGCGGTGGCTCGGTGCTCGGCGGCGCTGAGCAGGTGGTCGCCGAACAGCGGCGCCGCGGTGCTGCGCTCACTGCGCATGGCGCGACGCGCGATGCGGATCGCAACCACGACCGCGACGACGAGCAGCACCACGAGCACCGCGACCGTGTACCAGCCGCCGGGGAACTTCGACGCCGAGGCGGTCAGCCGGTAGAGCAGCTCCTCGATCCAGTCCAGCAGCAGGTCCATCGGCGAGGGTTTGGGGTAGATGCTCTTGGCGAGCTCGTTCTGTGCCGCCTCGCGCGCCGCGTCGCGGTCGATGTCCAACGTCGACACGTCAGCGCGCGCCGGTCAGCCAGAGATCGTCCGTCGAATCGGCAGGCGCCTGCGGCCCGGCCGCGGCACCGGTCTGCAGCACCAGGTCGAACGCCTCGGCGCGGATCCGGCGGTCGGTGTACTGCAGGACCGTCACCCCCGCGCTGAACGGACCGGTGATGATCTGGCCGACCGCGCCGCCAACCGAGAACAGCACCATCGAGATCATCGCCGCGGTGGTGGTCGCCGACGCGGTCAGCACCACCTGCCCGCCGATGCTGAACGGGATCGACACCGCACCCGCGATGAACTGGGCCACCACCGCCGCCAGCAGCCAGATGCCGAACACCCGCCAGAAGTCACCCTTGATCAGCGCGAACGACCGCTTCACCGAGGTCAGGATGTCGCGCCGCTCCAGCACGATGGCCGCCGGGGCGAACGTCAGCATCACCGACGCCCAGATCGCGGCCAGCACCGCGGCGAGCACCAGCGGCGCCACGATCAGAAACGCGAGCGGCCCGTCCACCACGGCCACGGTCACCACGATCAGCAGCAGTACCAGGCCGAACCACACGATCAGCGCGAGCGTCTTGAGGACCGTGAACCCGATCAGCGTCCACGCCCGCGGACGCAGCCGCCGCCACGCCTCCCCGATCGTGATGCCCGCGCCGAACACCGCGCGGCCGATCACCACGGTGAGCAGGCCGCTGAGCAGCGTGGTGGACAGCGCAGTGGTGATGACCGTGGCCAGGCTCGAGGCCATCCAACTGACCAGCACCTCGGTGGACGCCGTGTCACCGTCGAGCGACTCGGCGAACTGGCCGGTGAACGCGAACGGCCACAGGGACAGCAGCAGCGCGATGACCTGGGACGCGACCACGACGATGGTCGTCAGACCCAGCGTCGCTTTGGGATTGGCCCGGATGTAGGCCACGGCCCCGTTGAAGATGTCGGACAACGTCAGCGGGCGCAACGGGACGACGCCGGGTTTGAGGACCGGCGGGCCGTACGGCGGGCGGTTTGCGGGACCCCCGTACCCGGGGTAACCAGGCGCGTATCCGGGCGACTGCCAGGACGGCGGCGGGGGCGGGTACCCCTGGTATCCCGGTGGGGGATAGCCGGGGGTTGCTGCGCCGGGGGCCGGTGACCCGGGAGGACCGTATCCGCCGGCGTTGTAGGTCATGGCACCATCCTGTCGATCACCACCGGAATTGACAACGTGGACACTCCCGGGCCTGGCCAGCCCCTGCGCGCAGGACCGGGGTTGCGGGCCCAGGTCGTCCGGGACCACCCCCGGCTCGCCTGCTGAGATCGTTGTGGTTGCCCTGCCGATGGGCCGGAACGGGCGTAGTACCTTGCCGCCCTGGGAAACTACGCGGTGTCCTGGTCCCGGACGTTGCCGATGCGCCCGGGCGGCAATGTCCGGCGAGGTCCATGCCGGCTCCACCGAAGCCAGTTTCTTCTTCATTGGTCGGGGTACCCCGGGCCCATGACGCGTTTCGGCTACACCCTGATGACCGAGCAGAGCGGCCCGAAAGATCTTGTCCGCTATGCGGTGTCGGCAGAGGAGGCGGGCTTCGACTTCGAGGTGTCCAGCGATCACTACTTTCCGTGGCTGTCCGCTCAAGGGCACGCCCCGCACGCCTGGACGGTGCTGGGCGCGGTCGCCCATGCCACCGAACGCGTCGAGTTGATGACCTACGTGACCTGCCCGACCATGCGCTACCACCCGGCGATCGTGGCGCAGAAGGCCGCGACCCTGCAGTTGCTTGCCGACGGCCGGTTCACACTGGGGCTGGGCAGCGGGGAGAACCTCAACGAACACGTCGTCGGGCAGGGATGGCCGACGATCGCGCGCCGGCAGGAGATGCTCAAAGAGGCCATCCAGATCATCCGCGAGTTGCACACCGGCGACATGGTCGACTGGAAAGGCGATTACTTCGAGGTCGACTCGGCTCGGCTCTGGGATGTGCCGGAGGCGCCGGTGCCCATCGCGGCCGCGGTCTCCGGGGAGAGATCGGTGCAGCAGTTCGCACCGCTGGCCGACCACCTGATCGCCGTCCAGCCGGACAAGGATCTGGTCGACTCCTGGCACGACGCGCGGCGCGCGACCGGGCTGCCGGGCGACGTGCGGGTGATCGGGCAGATCCCGATCTGCTGGGACACCGACCGCGACGCCGCGGTGGACCGGGCGCACGACCAGTTCCGCTGGTTCGCCGGCGGCTGGGCCGTCAACTCCGACCTGCCCACCACCGCGGGCTTCGACGGTGCCACTCAGTTCGTGCGCAAGGAGGACGTCGCCGAATCCATCCCGTGCGGTCCCGACCTGGACGCCATCGTCGAGGCGGTCCGGGAATACTGGGAGGCGGGCTTCACCGACATCGCGCTGATCCAGGTCGGCGGTGACAGCCAGGACGCATTCCTGAAAGAAGCAGCAACGCCGCTGCTGGACAAGCTCCGCTCCGCATCGCAGTGAGAGGCATCCCATGACCCGCGGCAAAGGCATCTACGACGACGAAGAGGGTTCGGCGGCCTCAAAGCCCGCCGACACCGCCGACACCGAAAAGGATCCGGACACGGACACCCCGGACGTGGACAAGAACACCGAGGAGCCGACGGCCTAGCGCACCCGATCAGCGCACCGCGCTTCTGCTTGATCAGCGCACCGCGCTTCTGCTTGATCAGCGCACCGCGCTGGGATCCCCCCGGCGCTTCGTCTCCACCCGGTGCCAGCTCCACCAGAACAGCAGCGCGGCGAAGATCGACCCCGCAGCGGCCAACCACTGGGCCGACAGGAACAGCCGCCACTCGGCGGCCGAGTCGAGGTTCTGGTCGAGTGCGGCCAGCAGCGCCACTGCGCCCAGCGTCGCAGCCGCCGCGCCGACCACGGCGACCGTGGCGACGAACACCGTCCGCAAGGTGTACCGCGCCGCACCGGGGGTGACGACCTCACGGATCCGGCCGGTGCGGGCCAGGAAATACGAAGCCGCGCAGGCCACCACGAGGGCGACGGCATCCGCGGCCAGCGTGTCCGACAGTCGGTGCCACTGCGCGATCACGGTGTAGGCGCCGATGCCGACCGCCCAGCTGAGCGCGAAGAACATCGCGACCCCGCGGAACCGGTACGGCATCACGATCAGCGTGGCGAACAGCACCGACATCGCGGCGGTGGTGTGTCCGCTGGGCAACGTGTTGGCCAGGTACTGGTCGGTGTCCAAAAGGTTCGGGCGTTGCAGCACAAGGAACTTCAAGATCTGGGTGGCCGCCTGACTGCCCAGGATGACGGCCATCGCCGCGACGGCCAGGCTCACCTGGCGGCGCAGCAGCCCGATCAGGCCGACCAGCAGCGTCGCCGCAGCCAGCGAGGTCACCGTGATGGTGTCGAGCAATCGCGTGGCCGCCAGGAACGCCCGCGGGTCGACCTGGTCGGCGCCGTAGAGCGCCGCGTTCTCGACTGCCTGCCCGGTCCGGGTGCGGACTGCCAGCCAGTAGACCGCGGCCAGAAACACCAATGCGCACAACGGGATGACGATCCAGCGGCGGCGCGCCCGCGTGAGCCGCTGACGCGTTTCGTCTTGGACAGCAAGATCGGTCTGCACGGGTGCATGATCCTCTCATGCCCGTCAGCCCAGCGCTTGGCTGCGCCGCAGCCGGGCCTCCTCGTGCTGGGTGATGGTGGAGTTGTCGAGCACGATCGTCAGCATCACGGCGAAGAACCGGGCGGGGCTGAGCTCGTCAGGCACCAGGTCGGTGCGCAGAATGACCTCGGGCAGCGCGGCCAACTGTGCCGAGATGTCGACCGTGGATTCCGTGTCGACGTCCTCGACGTCGACGTCGAAGAGCTCGAGGATCGCGTCCTCGGGTTCGGGGGCGACCACCTCCGGCGGTGCGTCGCCCTCCCACTCCGGCACGACCAGCGCACAGGCGTCGTACGCGTCGGCCTCCCTGCCCAGCTTGATCAGCAGGTCGGCGATCCAGTCGAACTGCCTGCGCTCTTCGGTGTAGGCGGTGGACCGGAGGCAGTACATGAACCCCAACGCTGCCAACGGATGCCGTAGTGCAAGGTTCTTGGCGTCCCCGTAGGACTCCTCCACGCGGTTGGCGGCGTTCTTGCCGAACGACGAGTCCATCCGCTTGGTCGAGATCAGCAGCTCCGGCCCGGTCTGCCACGAGGACATGATCACGTCGACCTGCTTGAAGTAGTTCTTGCCGGCGATGTTCGCCGACGCGGCGCCGACCCCGGCGGTGGACCCGCTGCGCAGTCGCTTCAGCAGTTCGTCGCGTCCGGCCGCCTTCGGGATCGACTTCACGAACGCCAGCACGTCGCGGTCGACGACCCGCGGCGGTTCCGCGCGCGGCCAGACCGCGTCCGGTTCCAGGCCGCGCGCCGCAACTCGTAGGCGACCCACACGTCGAGGGCCAGCGCGGGCACCCCTGAGCGGCTCTCGGCGCCCAGCAGGATCGGCACCGCCAGCAGCTTGCGCAGCGTGGTGTAGTCCGGCGCGAAGGACCCGTCGGCCCGCCACGGGTTGACCGTCGCGAACTCCGCCCGGTCGACGATCGCGTCGAACAGCGGCCAGGCCAGCGATTTGGAGCTGGGTTTACCTGGCACCGTTGGCTTTTCCACGGGCGAGGCGACGTGCGGTGAGTGCGGCGTGATCGCGGCGGACCGCGCGCAGCGCACGTTCGGACAGCGTCGAGGTGGCCAGCAGGAGCGCGTCGTCGACCAGGGCGACCGCGTCGAGCAGCAGGCCCGCACGCAGCCGGGCGGCCACTGCGGGACGTACCTGGCGAAGCTGATCGGTGTTGCGCCGCAACAGGTCCGGGGACGGCACCGGAAGCACGTCGGCTTCCCGGGGTTCGATCTTGAGCATCCCACCACCGTAGGCGCGGCCCACCGTCTCGGCGCCCAGCAGGGTCACCGAGTTCAGCGACGCCAGCGGCAACAGGCCGGTGCCGAGCCCACGCAGGTCCTCCCGCAGGTAGACCCCGTGCACCGAGTTCAGGTGGTGCACGCGGGCACGGTTGCTGGTCAGCCGCGGTGTGTCGGCGTTCATGTAGGTCAGGAGCAGGTCGGCGGGCCGCAGATAAGGCACCCGCCACCACGGGGTGCGTACCCGGCATTTGTAGGCCAGGTGCACGTCGAGATCCTCACCGGAGGCGATGTAGTGCCGGGCCGCGGCCGTGGGCTCCCCGGCGGGCCGGAACAGGTAGGTCGACTGGCCGGCCTCGCCCAGGGCGCGCAGCGCATTCGGCGTCAGGGCCAGCCCGCGCAGATGGCGCGAACCCGGCGGCGACAGCGGCAGCAGGTCCGACGGCGCCAGTCCGAGCGCGTCGACCTTGGCGGGGGAGAGCGTGAAGAAGCGGTTGCTGCCCGTCACCATGCCCAGCGTGGTGTCACCCCAGGTCTCCAGGAACGTGAACCCGTCCCCGCCCGCCACGGCCTCGAACGCCGACAGGCCGGCCGCCGACATCAGACCGGCCGACCACTTCGCGCCGTTGCCCGGCGGGCTCCACCTCCGCGACCCGGTCAGCTGGGCCAGGCCCTCGGCGTCGCGGACCTGGGACAGCTGCATGTGCTGGGCGCCGGTGCCGCCGTCGGGTTGGTAGCCGTCGGCCAGCAGCAGTACGACCTCCTCCAGCACACCTGGGAACACGCGCTCGTCGAACAGCACCAGGCCGACCGAGGCGAAGTGGTCCATCAGGTACTCGCGCACCCCGGCGGCGTAGTTGACGCTGAGCAGTTCGGCGGGCAGCACCAGGCCCAGCCGGCCACCCGGGCGCAGGTGCAGCGCCGAATGCACGGTGAACGCGGCCCACGACGACGCCAGGTTGGACAGCGTCACGCCTGCGCGCAGCGCCGCCTGCCGCGCGCGGGCCCGGGCCTCGCCGGCGAAATCCTGGTACCGCACGTACGGCGGGTTGCCGACCACCGCGTCGTAGCGGCCGAACTCGTTGTGGGAGAAGAAGTCCTGGTTGTGGATGACCGCATCGACCCCGTGCGCACGCAGGCCGCGTTGTGACTCCAGGGCCGAGTCGGGATGGATCTCCACACCGACCAGCGGGCCGGTGTGGCCGCCGCGGCGCCCGATCTCGTGCAGGAAAACCGCCTCCCCGCAGGAGGGTTCGAGCACCGCGTGCCCGGGATCGCGCACCGCCCAGTCGGTCAGGAACCGTGCCACCGGAGCAGGAGTGAAGAACGCGCCGCGCGCCTTGCGCAGCGCGGCGTCGTCACCTCTGTCGCCGGGAAGCATGCGCATATCGTGCCGCAGCGCACCGACAGATCATCGGTGACCCGCCGACCTCGGCAGCTCAGGCGGTGGCGCGTAGGACGTCGACGACGTTGGCGATCAGCGGCGACGCGTCCGCGGTCGGGTAGGCCGCCAGCAGCGCGACCGTCGCGCCGGGGCTGGCCAGCGGCCGATAACAGACCCCGCCGATCTCCAGCGCCGCGGTCGGCTCGGGGACCACCGCCACGCCCAGGCCCGCGGCCACCAGTGTCACCAACGTCGAGGTCTCCGCGACCTCGTGCCGGATGCGCGGGCGGAACCCGGCGTCCAGGCACAGGCCGGCCACCAGCGTGCTCATCCGGGACCGGCCGTGCCCGGCGTGGCTGATGAAGTCCTCGTCGTGCAGGTCTGCCAGCGCGATCTCGGCGCGTTCGGCGAACCGGTGCCCGGCGGGCAGCGCGATCAGCAACCGGTCGTGCCGCAGCGTCTCGGTGGTCACCGCGGGATCGTCGACCGGCGGGCGCATCAACGCCAGGTCGATGTCCTTGCTGTGCAGGGCCGCCAGCTGTGCGGTCGCCAACATCTCGCCCCGCACCCGCAGGTCGACCGCGGGCAGCGCCACCCGCAGCTCGCGCACCAGGCGCGGCAGCAGCGAGTACGTGGCCGAACCGACGCAGCCGATGACCAGGTGGCCCTCCACTCCGTCGGCGATCCGGCGGGCCTGATCGCATGCCTCGTCGACCGCGCCGAGGATCCTGATCGTGCGGTCCAGGAACGCCCGGCCTGCGGCGGTCAGCTCGACGCTGCGGGTGGACCGGTCCAGCAGCCGCACGCCGACCTCGCGTTCCAGCTGACGGATCTGCTGGGACAGCGGAGGCTGGGCGATGTGCAGCCGTTCGGCGGCGCGGCCGAAATGCAACTCCTCGGCGACGGCTTGGAAGTACCGCAGGTGGCGCAGCTCCATGAGCCCCCAGTCATATGTTTCAGATATCAATAGCGCGCATTTAAGTATTTCAGAATATCGCCGACCGGGCCTAGCGTCGAGGTATGGATGTGGTGATCTGTAGTCCGGTGCGGACCCCGGTAGGCCGGATGGGCGGGGCCCTGGCCGCGCTGACCGCCGCCGACCTGGCGACGACGACGCTGCGGGCGCTGATCGCGCGGACCGGGCTCGGGGACGGAGACGTCGACGACGTCATCCTGGGCAACGGCTACGCCAACGGCGAGGCCCCCGCACTCGGCCGTATCGCTGCACTCGACGCCGGCCTCGGCACCTCCGTGCCAGGACTCCAGATCGACCGACGCTGCGGCTCGGGACTGCAGGCTGTGCTGTACGCGGCCGGACAGATCGCGACCGGCGCCGCCCGCACCGTGGTGGCCGGCGGCGCGGAGTCGATGTCGAACGTCGAGCATTACGCGCTCGGGCTGCGCACCGGGGTGCGCCAGGGCGGCATCGCGCTGCAGGACCGGCTGGACCGCGCCCGCGAAACCGCGGGCGGCGCGAGCCACCCGATCGCGGGCGGCATGATCGAGACCGCCGAGAACCTGCGCCGCGAGTACGGCATCACCCGCGAGGACCAGGACGCGCTGGCCCTGCGCTCCCATCAGCGCGCGGTGGCCGCACACGACAACGGAGCCTTCGCCGACGAACTCGTCCCGGTCACCGTCCCCGGCAGTCGGGGCCGCCCGGACGTCGTCGTCGACCGCGACGAGCATCCCCGCGCGGACCTCACCGCCGACACGCTCGGTGCACTACGCCCGATCCGCGCCGGTGCCGACCCGGACTCCACGGTCACCGCGGGCAACGCGTCAGGGCAGAACGACGGCGCCGCGATGTGTGTGGTGACCACCCGGTCCGAGGCCGAGAAGCGGTCGCTGACACCGCTGTTGACGCTGCGCTCGTGGGCGGTGACCGGCTGCGCACCCGAGACCATGGGCATCGGCCCGGTCGCCGCGACCGCCGCGGCGCTGGAACGCGCCGACCTGACCCTCGACGACGTCGACCTGATCGAACTCAACGAGGCGTTCGCCGCGCAGGTGCTGGCGGTGCTCGCCGAATGGAAGATCGACCCGCTCGACGACCGGCTCAACCCGAACGGCTCCGGGATCTCCCTGGGCCATCCGATCGGTGCGACCGGGGCCCGCATCCTGGCCACCGCCGCCCACGAAGCGCGCCGGCGCGGCGCCCGATACGTGCTGGAGACCATGTGCATCGGCGGCGGACAGGGTCTGGCTGCGGTCTTCGAGGTGACCCGATGAGCGCGGTGGACGTGCATGTCGTCGAGAGCGGGGTGCCCGACGGTCCGGTGGTGGTGCTCTCGAACTCGCTGGGGGCCACCCACCGGATGTGGGACGCCCAACTGGACGCGCTGGAACCCCGGTTCCGGGTGCTGCGCTACGACACCCGCGGACACGGCGAATCGCCGGCGCCCGACGGGCCGTACTCGATCGACGACCTGGCCGACGACCTCGTCGGCATTCTCGACCGGTTCGGTGTCGCGCGGGCCCACCTGGTCGGACTGTCGCTGGGCGGCATGACCGCGATGCGGGTGGCCGCCCGGAATCCGGAGCGGGTCGAGCGGATGGCGCTGCTGTGCACCGCCGCCCAGCTGCCGCCGGCGAGTGCGTGGCGCGACCGCGCCGCGACCGTGCGTGCCGGCGGTTGCTCCGCGGTGGCGCCGGCTGTCGTCGGGCGCTGGTTCACTCTCGGCTATCTGGACACCCACCCCACCGAACGCGATGCGTGGGAGCAGATGATCGCCGCCACCTCGGCCGCGGGCTACGCCGGATGTTGCGAAGCGATCGCCGAAATGGATCTGCGCGAACAGCTTTCGCAGATCACGGCACCGACGCTGGCGATCGCAGGCGCCGAGGACCCGGCGACCCCGCCCGCCGCGCTCGAAGACATCACCTCCCGCATCCCGAACGCGAGACTCCTGATCGTCGAAGAGGCCGCCCACCTGGCCAACGCCGAGCAACCCGAGCAGATCTCCGCCGCGCTCATCGAACACCTGGAGCAGTCATGACATTGAACAAAGTGGTCGCATCGGCAGGCGACGCCGTCGCCGACATCCCGTCCGGATCCAGTCTGGCCGTCGGCGGTTTCGGTCTGGCCGGCATCCCGTGGTTCCTCATCGAGGCGCTGCTGGCGCAGGGCGCCGACGACCTGACCATCGTCAGCAACAACTGCGGCGTCGACGGCGGCGGGCTCGGCCTGCTACTGGAAGCCCGCCGGATCAGCCGCGTGATCGCGTCCTACGTCGGCGAGAACAAGGAGTTCGCCCGCCAGTACCTGTCCGGGGAGCTCACCGTCGAACTCACCCCGCAGGGCACGCTGGCCGAACGGCTGCGGGCGGGCGGCAGCGGAATCGGCGCGTTCTTCACCCCGACCGGGGTCGGCACGCTGGTCGCCGACGGCGGTCTGCCCTGGCGCTACCACCCCGACGGCAGCATCGCGCTGGCCTCACCGCCGAAGGAGGTGCGCACCTTCGGGGGCAGGCAGATGCTGCTCGAAGAGTCGATCGTCACCGACTACGCGCTGGTGCGCGCCGCAGTCGCCGACCGGGCCGGCAACTGTGTATTCCACGCCGCCGCCCGCAACTTCAACCCGCCCGCCGCGATGGCCGGCCGCGTCACCGTGGTGGAGGCAGAACGCGTCGTCGAGGTCGGCGAACTGCACCCCGACGAGGTGCACCTGCCCGGGATCTTCGTGCAGCGCGTCGTCGAACTCACCCCGGAACAGGCCGCCCGCAAGGGAATCGAGAAGCGCACCACCCGGCCGCGAAACCCTCAGGAGGCACTGGCATGAGCTGGACCCGGACCGAGATGGCCGCGCGCGCAGCGAAAGAACTGCGCGACGGCGACTACGTGAACCTGGGGATCGGATTGCCGACCCTGATCCCGGACTACCTGCCCGAGGGCTCGGACGTCACGCTGCACGCCGAGAACGGCATCCTGGGCGTCGGGCCGTTCCCGTACGACGACGAGGTCGATCCCGATCTGGTCAACGCAGGCAAGCAGACCGTCTCCGTGGTGCCCGGTGCGTCGTTCTTCGACTCGGCCACCAGTTTCGCGATGATCCGCGGCGGTCACGTCGACGTCGCGGTGCTCGGCGGCATGCAGGTGTCGGCGAACGGCGATCTGGCCAACTGGATGGTGCCCGGCTCGATGGTCAAGGGCATGGGCGGGGCGATGGATCTGGTCAACGGCGCCGCGCGGGTGATCGTGCTGATGGATCACGTCGCGAAAAACGGTGGCGCCAAACTGGTGTCGTCCTGCGACCTGCCGCTGACCGGCAAGGCTGTGGTGCAGCGGATCATCACCGACCTGGGTGTCCTGGACGTCACCGGCACCGACTTCGCTGTCGTCGAACTCGCACCCGGGGTCACGTTCGACGAGGTGGTGGCCAAGACCGGCGCGCCCGTGAGCGACCACCGTCAGCGGCGCAGCGCCGCCAGTTCCGAGCGGGACCGGACGCCGAGCTTGGCGTAGATCCGGGTCAGGTGGTACTGCACGGTCTTGGGGGAGACGTAGAGCTCGGCCGCCACCTCGCGGTTGGAGAGTCCTTGCGAGACAAGCGCGGTCACCGCCTCCTCCTGCGGGGTGAGGTCGACGGCCTCGCGGGGTTCCCGGGTCTGGTTCAGGCCGCCGGCCTTCAGCTCGCGGTCACAGCGCGCGACATAGGTGTCGGCCCCCAGCGCGGTGTACAGGTCACGCGCGACGCCGATCACCGCGTCCGCGGCGCGGCGCTTCCCCGCGCGGCGCAGCGTCTGACCGTAGGCGAAGTTCACCCGTGCCCTGTCATAGCGCAGCGGTAGGCCCTCGAGCAGCTCCAGCGATTCGTCGAACGCGCGCCGCGCCGCGGCGAGGTCGCCCTGAGCCCCCAGCAGGCGACCGCGGGCATAGCCGAGCCGGGCTCGGGCACTGCGGTGGCCGCGGGCCTTGGCGCGCTGTTCGTGCGGGCGCAGGAAGTCGTCGGCCCCCTGCAGATCACCGGTCAGGACCAGCGCGTTGGCCAACGCGTCGACCCACGGCCAGTAGCCCGGCTCCTGCAGCGACGTGCCCGCCGCCTGCTTGGTCAGCGGCTCCAGCGCACGGCGCACCGCGGCGTAATCGGCTTGGGCCTCGGCGATGTTCGCCCGTACCAGCAGCGCGGGGATCCGCATCATCGCGTACTCGCCCGCGCCGCCGTCGGCCGCCGCCGTGGCCGCTCGGGCACCGGCCCAGTCCCCGCGCAACGCCGCGATCTGACCCGCGGTCCACTCCAGAAGAGGTGTCGCCAGCACGATTCCGCTGGATTCGGCGAGGCGACGACCGTGCTCGACGTTCGTCAACGCCGCATCCCACTCGCCGAGGACGAACTGGGTGCGTGCCAGCCATGCATGCGCCCACAACGTGATCCGGGTCGAGCCGCCCAGCGCGGCGGCCGCCACCGCGCTCTCCAGGCTGGCGCGGGCCGCCTCGACGTCGTCGCGCGCGAGTTGCACCCAGCCGCGACCCATCACCACGCGCTGCGCCTGTGCGCCGTGGCGCACCCGTGCGTGCAGTTCGTCGTATGCGGCGGCCGCGCGTTTGGGTTGCCCCGCCGCGAGCAGGCCCAGACCGCGGATCGCGGCGGCCTCGACGGCGGCGGGGGAGTCGGGCCCGGCCAGGCCCAGCGCGCGGTCCGCCCAGCCGACCAGCTGTTCACCCCGGCATTCGACGAGGGTGTGCAGCACGTAACGCTGCGCGATGAGTGCGGCGGTGTCGTGGTCCCGGTCGGCGTTGACGATGTCCCAGGCCCGTCTCAGCCGCAGCTCGGCCTCGGTGGCGCGGCCACGCAGAATGGCCAGATAGGCCAGAACTGCGTTGCGCAAAGGTGTTTCGCGCAGGTTCTCCACCGCAGGCACCAGCGCCGCCGCACCCACGCAGTCGCCGGCGGCGACGAGCGCGTCCACCGAGAGCGTGAGGCGTTCGTCGCGCAGCAGCGGGTCGGCGGTCAGCCGGGCGGCGTCCCGGAAGAGGATGGCGGCCCGGCCCCACTCGCCCTCGGTGCCGGAGCGCCGGGCCAGCGCGTCCACCTCGCCGGCCAGGACGTCGTCGAGCACCGGGGAGGCGGCCACCCGATGTCGCAGCCGCGCAACAGGATCGGTGACGATGTCGGCCGCGCGGCGGTGCGTCTCGGCCGTGGCCTGCGGACCGCACACGTCGATGACCGCGGCCGCGGTGAGCGGGTCGCACAGCCGGGGCTCCAGCGGATCGCCCGCGGCGAGCAACCCGGCCCCGGCGGCGGCCTGCACGGCGGCGAGCGGTTCGTCGAGCGCGGCCAGGCGGGCGGCCTCCGAGAGGGTGGCGGTCTCGCCGAGAACAGCCAGCGCGACGACCAGGGCACGTCCCTGCGGTCCGGCGTCGGCCAGCCGGCGCTCGACGGCCGAGGCGACCTGCCGCGGCGCGGGCAGCCTCGCGTCGAGCCGGGTCCAGGTCTGGGGCGGCACCTCGTCGAGCAGCGCACGCACATGGCGCGGGTTGCCCGCGGTGTGGCGGGTCAGCCGGTCGGCCATCAACGCGGGCAACACATGTCCGCGCGCCGAGGCCAGTTCGGCGACCGCGGCGCGGGGCAGTCCGGTCACGGTGAGCTCGTCGCCGGCCAGACCGGGCACCGGCAGCGGGCCGCCGTCGCTGACCACGGCCACCAGTACCGGCAGCCCGCGGTGGTGCCGGGTCAGCATCGACACCGCCTGACAGGACAGCAGATCGGCGTGCTGCGCGTCGTCGATCACGACCAGGGTCGGTGTGGGGCTGGCCAGCACGCGGGCCAGTTCCTCCGCGCCGGCGGCCGGTTCGGCCGGCGCCGGCGCCTGCAGCAGCTGCGACAGCACGGCGCCGTCATGGTCGCGCTCCCAGTCGGTCGCCGTGGCCCAGCGGGTGGCCGGCACGCGGTCTGCCACCTTGTGTAGCAGCGCGGTCTTGCCGATGCCGGGCGGCCCGGTGACGGTGACGACGGCGAGACCGCCGGTCGAGGTGGCCAGCACCCGCCGGGTCAGCTCGTCGAGGTCGGCGACGCGACCGACGAACGTGACAGGCGCCATGGGCACGCCCACCATCGTAGGTCGGGGGCCGCCGCGATCAGCCGAGATCGCCGCCGGCCACCGGCAGCACGGTGCCGGTGATGTAGGACGCCTCGTCGGAGGCCAGGAAGCAGATCGCGGCGGCCTGCTCGTCGAGCGTGCCGTAGCGCTTCAGCAGCGAGGAGTCCAGCGTCTGGGAGATGTGGGCGTCGAACCACGCCTGCTCGGTCTCGTCGGCCGGCGTCGGGGTGCCACGGGAGATGCGCCGCGGCGGTGCCGCCGTGCCGCCGGGCGCGGTGGCGACCACCCTGATGCCGGCGTCGGCGTACTCCATCGCCAACGACGCCGTGATCGCGTTGATCCCGCCCTTGGCCGCCGAATAGGGGATGCGGTGGATGCCGCGGGTCGCGGCCGAGGACACGTTCACGATCACTCCCTGCCCGCGGTCGACCATGGCGGGCAGCGCCGCGTGGCAGGAGTACAGCGTGGTCATCAGCGACCGGTCGATCTCGGCACGGATCTCCGCGGCGCTGAACTGGGTGAACGGCTTGAAATTGATCGCGCCGCCCACGTTGTTGATCAGCACGTCGACCCGCCCGAACGCCGAGAGAGCCTGCGCAATCACCGCTTCGGCGCCTTCGTGGTACTCCAGGTCGGCCGTCACCGCGACCGCCGGTGAGCGTGCGGCGAGTTCGTCGGCGAGTTCCTTGACCAGCTCGGACCGGTCGGCCAGCACCACGGTGCCGCCCTCGGCGTGGATACGGCGCGCGGTGCGCTCACCGATGCCCTGCGCGGCGCCGGTGATCACGACGACCTTGCCGGCGAACCGGCCCGGCGTCACGAACGCCGGGGCGGTGGCCTCGGCGGCCTCGGCCATCGCCCGCCGCATCGTCTGCTTGGACCGCTCGGCGTGGGCGACGATCAGCGCGCGGGCCGCGTCGCGGTCGCCGGACTCGAACGCGGCCACGATGTCGACGTGATCCAGCGCGCATCGCGGGTGACACCACGTCGCGTGGCGCAGCACCTCGCTCATCCGGCCCTTGACCCCGAGCTCCTGGTAGGCACGCAGCAGATGTTCGTTGCCGGTCAGCGTGAACAGATAGTCGTGGAACGCGGCGTTGGTCTCGGTGTACTGCTCCGCGTCGACGAACCGATCACCCTCGACGTAGGGCAGGGTCGTCTCGGCCAGCAACCGGTAGCCGGCCAGCTGTTGGCTGGTCAGCCGCCCCATCGTCAGCTCCAGCGCGCCGAGCTCCAGCGCCGACCGTGCCTCGAACAACGCGTCGGACTTGCGCACCTCGGGGTGCTGCTCGCCGATCTCGTACCCGTCGTCCCCGACGACGACGTCGGGGACGGGCGTGGGGGCGGGTGTGGTTGCCGGGCCGAACACGGTCTGGCCGGCCACGGTGCGTGCTCCCGATGGCAGCAGGCGCCCGTCGTCACCGTCGAGCGGGGAGGGTGCGGGACCGGACGGGTCCGGCACGGCGAGCAGTTGCCCGGCGATGCGGCGGATCGTGTCGCCGGGGTCGACGGCGGCGCGCGGGGCGACCGGCGGCAGGTCGGCCGCCGTGAGGACCAGCCGGCCACCGACCGGGCGTCGGGCACCGGCAGGATCTCCTCGCGACCGCCCCCCGGTGCGGCCTCGGTGGCGCGGGGCGCGGCGGCGGCCGCGGTCTTGGCCAGGCCGAACTTCTCGTAGTAGAAGCCGGTGGGCTCGACCTCGGCGTCGGCCAGATGGGTGCGCACCGACTCGACCATCGGCGGTGGACCGCACAGGTAGATGGCCACGTCGCCGCCGTTGAGGTGTTCGGGGCGGATCAGGCTGGTGACGTAGGCACGGTCGGGGCCGCGGTTCGGCGCCGAACTCCCCGGGTCGGACACGCAGTAGTCCCAGGTGAAAGACGGCAGCGCCGAGGCGATCTCGTCGATGTCGTCGACCGCGGTCAGGTCCTCGTCGGTGCTGACCCCGTAGATCAGGTGGGCCGTGCGGGTGCTGCCGGCCGCACGCATGGTGCGCAGCATCGACAGGACCGGCGCCAGGCCGGTGCCGCCTGCCAGCAGCAGCAGGGGCCGGTCGGCCTCGCGCAGGAAGAACGATCCGTTCGGTCCGGTGAAGCTCAGCGCGTCCCCGACCTGGGCGCGGTCGGCCAGATAGTCCGACATCGCGCCGCCCGGGCTGAGCTTGACGAGAAAGGTCAACAGCTCTTCGTGGGGGGCGTTGGAGAACGAGTACGACCGGGTCTGATTGGTGCCCGGTACGGCGATGTTGACGTATTGGCCTGGGAGGAAGGCGAGTTGGCCTCGGTTGGGGATCTCGACACCGATCTTGACGGTGGTTCTCGACAACCGTTCCAGCCGGGTCAGGGTGCCCCGATAGGTCGCGGCCTGGGTCTTGGCCGAGTCCGAGGTGCCGGCGATCTGCAGCACCAGATCCGAGCGGGGCTTCATGCTGCACGGCAGTACGTAACCGGCCTCGGCCTCGTCGGCGGACAGCGCGTCGTCGATGTAGACGCCGCCGTCGTAGCTTCCGTCCTCACACAGGGCCTTGCAGGTGCCGCAGGCACCGTCGCGGCAGTCCAGCGGGATGTTGATGCGCTGCCGGTACGACGCGTCGGCGACCGTCTGGTCGGGTCGGCAGGTGATGAATCGGGTGACTCCGTCTTCGAAAGACAGTGCCACCGAGTAGGTCTCGGTCACGTTGCTCACCCTCAGAAGTGGTAGACATCCACCACATGGTGGATGTAGTCGTTCTTGAGCACCACGGTCTTGCGCCGGATCAACGGCTGCTCACCGCTGAAGTCGATGGTGTAGAAGGAGGTGCCGTAGTACGGGTCGACCGTGTGGTAGCGGAAATACATGGTGTGCCAGTTGAATCGCACGTCCACCAGGTCGCCGCGGCGTTCGATGACCTCGACGTTGGTGATGTTGTGGCTGGTGCGCGGCTCGGGGAGCGAGGTTGCCGAGGACCGTTCGGTCCGGATCCGGAAGACCCTGTCCTCCAGCCCGCCCTTGTTCGAGTAGTAGATTAGTGAGATGTCCCGCTGGGGGTCTTCGACGAGGCGGTCGTCGTCGGTCCAGGCCGGCATCCAGTAGACGACGTCGTCGGCGTAGCAGTCCAGCCACTTCTCGAACTCCCGGTCGTCGAGGTACCGGGCCTCGCGGTAGAGGAACTGCTCGATGGCGTTCTGAGTGATCAGCTTCCCTGCGCTGCTGCGGGTTTCGGTGGAAGTCATGTCAGCTCTCCTGTGTGTCGCGGGCGACGGCGTCGCGCATCGCCTGTAGCCAGTAGCCGTGCTGCACCGGGTAGAGGCCCTCGTCCTCGTTCTTCACCCCGGCGGAGATCACGCCGTCCATGCCCAGCGACCTGGCCACCTCGTCTGGCCCGCTGAGCCAGTGCTGCGCACCGCGGCTCATGTCGTTCCACGGTGCCGCCTCGGCGCGGAAGGTCAACTGGCAGGAGCGGAACTCCTCGAGATCGTCGGGGGTGGCCATCCCGGAGGCGTTGAAGAAGTCCTCGTACTGGCGGATGCGGTGGGCCCGCGCGGTGGCGCTCTCACCCTTGGGGGCGATGCAGTAGATGGTGACCTCGGTCTTGTCCGGGGCGATCGGGCGGAAGTGCCGGATCTGTGTCGAGAACTGGTCCATCACATAGACGTTCGGGTAGACGCACAGATTGCGTGAGCCCTTGACCATGAACTCGCCCTTGGCGTCGCCGTGGGCGGCTTTGAGCTCGTCGAGTTTGTCCCACAACGGCCGGTCCTGCGGGTTGGCCGCCCACGTCCACAGGCACAGGTGGCCGTGCGGGAAGGACCAGTAACCGCCGCCCGACTTGCCCCAGCCCCCGGCGTCGAGGGCCTTGGTGTCGTTCTTGGACTCGCCGGTGTTGCGCCGGCTGGTGGTCGCGGCGTAGTTCCAGTGCGTGGCCGTCACGTGGTAGCCGTCAGCGCCGTTCTCGGCCTGCACCTTCCAGTTGCCGTCGAAGGTGTAGGTCGAGGATCCGCGCAGCACCTCCAGCCCGTCGGGGGACTGGTCGACGAGCATGTCGATCACCTTGGTGGCGTCGCCGAGGTGATCGGTCAGCGGCAGCACGTCCGGGTTCAGGCTGCCGAACAGGAAGCCGCGGTAGTTGTCGAACCGGGCGACACGGGTCATGTCGTGTGAGCCGTCGACGTTGAAGGTGTCCGGATAGCCGGCGCCCTCGGGGTCCTTGACCTTGAGCAGCGCACCGTCGTTGCGGAACGTCCAGCCGTGGAACGGACACGTCAGCGTCATCCGGTTGTCGGTCTTGCGGCGGCAGATCATCGCGCCACGGTGTGCGCAGGCGTTGATCAGACAGTTCAGGGTGCCGTCCTTGGCGCGGGTGATCACCACCGGTTGGCGGCCGATGTAGGTGGTGAAGTAGTCGCCGGGGTTGGGGAGCTGGCTCTCGTGCGCGAGGTAGATCCAGTTGCCCTCGAAGATGTGCTTCATCTCCAGCTCGAAGATGTCCTCGTCGGTGAAGATGCGCCGGTTCGCCTTGTAGGCGCCGCCCTCGGGGTCGTCGACCACAGCGTCGGCGAGGACCGACGCCACATGGCTCTGGGGTTGGGTAGAAGTGGTCATCGAGGGCCTCCACAGCTGGTGAACGTGATGTCTCCCTGCACACTGGCACGCAGTGTCGACGGTCACACTAGGCAAATTGCTAGTCCTGCCCTGGGCGGTAATTGATAAGCACCTTCGATCAATGAGCCGATAACAGGTCTTTGTTCGATATGGATCTCGGGTCTACCGTCGGAAGTGTCGGCAGTCACACCAGTCCCGTCGCGGGCTGCAACCACACCCGAGAGGAGCGTCCGATGGAGCTGCGCCACCTGCGCTACTTCCTCGCCGTCGCGGAGACGTGCCATTTCGGGCAGGCCGCGGAGCAGCTGCACATCGCTCAGCCCGCCTTGTCGTACGCGATCCGGCAACTGGAGAACGATCTGGACGCCACGCTGTTCACCAGGACCACGCGCCAGGTGTCGCTGACCCCGGCCGGTGAGTTCCTGCGCACCGAGGCGGCACGGATCCTCGACGGCGTCGATGCGGCGCAACGAGGGGTGCGCCGCATCGCCGCCGGCCGCAGCGGGATGGTGCGACTGGGGCTGACCGGCACCGCGGCGTTCTCGCACCTGCCCAAGATCGCGCGCATCGTCCGGCAGGAACTGCCCGCCGTCGCACTCGACATCCACGCCGACATGCTCACGCCCGCGCAGTGCGACGGACTGCGCGCCGGCACGCTGGACCTCGCCGTGCTGCGCCCGCCCGCGACCGGAACGGACATCGAGGCGCGCGTCATCGACGTCGAACCGCTGATCCTGGCGGTGTCGGCCGATCACCGGCTGGCCGCCGAGCCCGTGGTGTCGCTGGCCGACCTGCGCACCGAGCCGTTCATCGGCTACGCCGCGCAGGATTCGGCGGTCAACGACGCGGTGATGCGCAGCTGCCGCCGCGCCGGCTTCGTGCCGCACCGCGAACACGGTGCCCCCGGCACCGCGGTCCTGCTGGCCCTGGTTGCCGCAGGGCTCGGTATCGCCGTGGTGCCCGCATCGGTGCGCGCGCTCCCGTTGCGCGGCGTGGTCTTTCGCGACCTCGTCGACGGCGGCACCGTCGAGCTCGCACTCGCCTGGCGGTCCGGTGCGGACCAACCCGTCGTCGAGGCCGTCGTCGCCGTGCTGTCCGCGGAACTGACCGACCCCGCAAACCCGGAAGTCCAGGAGTTACTGTGAAAATCGTTGCTGTCGAGGCGATCCCGTTCGCCATCCCGTACCTCAAACCTCTGCGTTTCGCATCTGGTGAGGTCCGCACCGCCGAACACGTGCTGGTGCGCGTCCGCACCGACGAAGGCGTGGTCGGCGTCGCCGAGGCCCCGCCGCGGCCCTTCACCTACGGCGAAACCCAGGACGGCATCCTCGCGGTGATCCGACAGATCTTCGCACCGCAACTCGTCGGGCTCACCCTGACCGAACGCGAGGTCGTGCACGCCCGGCTGGGTCGCACCGTTGGGAACCCGACCGCCAAAGCCGCAGTGGACATGGCGATCTGGGACGCGCTCGGGCGCAGTCTGGACCTACCGGTCAGCGCGATGCTGGGCGGCTACACCGACCACATGCAGGTCAGCCACATGCTCGGCTTCGACACTCCCGACAAGATGGTGGCCGAAGCCGAACGGATCCAAGCCGAGTACGGCATCACCACGTTCAAGGTGAAGGTCGGCCGGCGTCCCGTCACGCTGGACACCGCGGTGGTACGGGCGCTGCGGGAACGCTTCGGCGGCACCATCGACCTCTACGTCGACGGCAACCGCGGCTGGACCGCCGCCGAATCGTTGCGGGCGCTCAAGGAGATGGCCGACCTCGACCTGCTCTTCGCCGAGGAACTGTGCCCCGCCGACGACGTGCTGGGGCGGCGCTGGCTGGTCGGACACACCGACATCCCGTTCATCGCCGACGAATCCGTGCCCACCCCGGCAGACGTCACCCGGGAGGTGCTCGCCGGGTCGGCGACCGCGATCAGCATCAAGACCGCCCGCACCGGATTCACCGGCTCCCAACGCGTGCACCACCTCGCCGAGGGGCTGGGACTGGAAGTGGTGATGGGCAACCAGATCGACGGCCAGCTGGGCACCGCCTGCGCGGTGGCCTTCGGTGCGGCATTCGAGCTGACATCGCGGCGGGCCGCGGAGCTGTCGAACTTCCTCGACATGTCCGACGACCTGCTCGCCACCCCGCTGCGGATCCGCGACGGCCGGCTGCACGTGCCGCCCGGCCCCGGCCTCGGTGTCGAGATCGATCCCGACAAGCTCGACCGTTACCGCACGGACAACTGAGATTCCCCCGGGCAGCCCCCGGGCTTTGTCAACACAATCGGAGAAAGAGACCGTCATGACCACCATGGAAACCCCGACCGACGTCGCCTCCGCCGCCGCATCCGGTGCGTCGGCGACCGAACGCTTCCGCACCGACAAGTCACCGTTCGACGCCGTGAAGGACACCCCGAAGGAGAGGGTGGATCTGCTGGCGCGCGAAGTGCTTTCGGCCGTGCACGACACCATCCGCCGGCACCGCGTCAGCTACGACGAGTACAACGCGCTCAAAGCGTGGCTGATCAACGTCGGCGCCGACGGAGAGTGGCCGCTGTTCCTCGACGTGTGGATCGAGCACGTCGTCGAGGACGTCGCAACCGACCACCGCGAAGGCAACAAGGGCACCATCGAGGGACCCTACTACGTGCCGGACGCGCCCGAATGTGGTGCGCTCGGCACCATCCCGATGCGCGACGGCGAGCAGGGCACCCCGCTGGTGTGGGAGGGCGCCATCACCTCCACCGACGGGACGCCGTTGCAGGGCAAGGTGGAGTTGTGGCACGCCGACGCCGACGGCTTCTATTCGCAGTTCGCCCCGAACCTGCCCGAATGGAACCTGCGTGGCACCTTCAGCACCGGCGCCGACGGGACGTTCGAAATCACGACGATCCGGCCCGCGCCGTACCAGATTCCGACCGACGGCTCCTGCGGCAAGCTGATCGCCGCGGCAGGATGGCACGCGTGGCGCCCGGCCCACCTGCACGTCAAGGTCTCCGCGCCCGGCCACGAGCAGCTGACCGCCCAGCTGTACTTCCCCGGCGACCCGCACAACGAGGACGACATCGCCGGTGCGGTGAAGTCCGAGCTGATCCTGGAACCACAGTCCCAGCAAGACGGGTCCGAACGAGTGGTCTACAACTTCGTGCTCGACCCCGCCAAGGCGTGACGCGCCGATGAAGTTCCACGTGCGCATGGACGTCGCGATCCCGCCGGATCTGGACCCGCAAGTACGGGCCGAGATGGTGCACCGCGAGAAGAACTACTCCCAGCAGTTGCAGCGCGACGGCAAGTGGCCGCACATCTGGCGCATCGTCGGCGAGTACGCCAACTACTCGATCTTCGAGGTCGAGTCCAACGACGAACTGCACCAGATCCTTTCGGGACTACCGCTGTTCCCGTACATGAAGATCCACGTCACGCCACTGGCGGTGCACCCGTCGGACGTGGCTGCGGGGTAGGTGCTTTCTGCCACGTTCCGGTGGGCTCGTGTGTCCCTGTGTTCCCACATATCCGCTTTTCTCAGCGGAAGTGCGAGAACAGCTCTGCACAGCGCGGATTCGTGTGACTCGTGGTGACGCGAGGGCGGCAGAATGGAGCCATGCGGGGCAGTCATTCGGAGACGGTGTGGTCGGAACTCGTGGGGACGGCTGCGGTGGTCGATCTGGAGTCGGCCTGCGAACTGTACGGCCGTGACATGCTGCCGTTTCCGCTGGGACGCACCCGTCCCGTCGGGTCGGTGTGGCTGGCCCGCCGAGATGTGGCACCGATCGAGGACCGGCTGCGCGACGGGGATCTCCGCGGAATCCGGATCTGGGTGGAAGCCCTTGTGCGCGCCGATGTCTGCGTCGAATGCCGGGTTCATCACTTCGACGAGGACGCACCTGACCTCCGACTGCACGGGTTGCGTAGCGACGGGGACGGGTTCGTCGCGATGCAACGCAGAGATCGTGACGGTGTCGACATCGTCGACGTCTACGCGGTACCGCCGGACAGCCTGGGGAGGGTGGTCACCGACGCGGCGGGACTGGTCGGTGCTGGGTCGCGGCCGCGGATTGCGGTCACCGGCGGCGGGGATCGTCTTCCGGCGCCGCCCGAAATGCTGGATCGGTACGACGATCTGGGGTTGACGATCACCCCCGCCGCGTCTCGGGAATCGGAAGTATCCGTCGTCGACGGCCGTGACGTCGTGGCGACCGGGACCGTGCAGTCGCGGTATGACGTGGCACGGCACTGGGGTATCGATCCGGACCGCCCGCTCCTGCAGTGGGTGCAGGTCCGTGACGACGGCGATTACCTGTACGAAGCCGACGACACCGGCTGCGCCGAACCGCTGGACGCCGAGACGCTGCGCGCCTTCATCGATCAGCTGATCATCCAGGGGTGAACCTGCGCTCGTCGAGGCGGCGCAGTGCGCGGTTGTCGACAAGCTCGTCGCGGTGTTCGGGGTGCTGCCAGTAGAACCGCACCCATTCGCGGAGCGCGTCACTGTTGTCGGTGATGGTGTCGGTCACCAGCATTGCGCTGCGGTTCTTGGGCAGTTTCAAGACGATCATCTCGCGGCCGATGCTTCGGCCACGGGGCTGACGGTCCAAGATTTGTTCGATCTCGTCCCATTCTCCGCGCTTGAAGATGCCCCAGTGGCCGTTCCACAGTTCAAAGCCGCCCGGGTGCAGGCGCAGGTGGCTGTCGCCATGCCGGAACATCCGGTAGAGGACCGGGATCCCGAACATCAGGATGAAGATACAGCCGGACGGAACGGTCACGCGGAGAACGCCTCTCGGGACGTAATCGACCATGCCCTGAGGCGCGAACACCAGATACAAGCCCGCGGCGAGAACACCGCATGTGAACCCGCCGATGCTCACAGGATCGAGCCACTTCGCCGGCCGCAGCACCGTGCCGGTGGCGCCGTGTTCGGTCCGCGGGCGGGCAGCCCCCGACAGCGCGTACCCTGCCTGGAAAGCCGTAGTGGAGCACATGATCCCGGCACCGAGCATGATGATCGCAGTCAGGTAACTGCCGCGGGCAAGCCAGGTCCCAGACCATGCGGTAAAGAAGATCGACGTGGTGGCTACGCATATGATGGCCACGATCAGTCGGGCGTGGGATTTCATCGCGGACAGAACATGTTGCCGATCCAGTTGCCCAACGCCTGCCCGCCGCCGGCGGCGCCGAATACCACAACGGTGGTGACCAGCGGAGTCATTGGGGCGGTAACAATACCCCCGAGAGTGCCCGCTGCCACCGAGGTGGCGCCTTCGGCTGCCGCGACGCACTTCTCGAACCCGGAATCCGCGACCGCGACGTCCCATAACGCGGTGGCGATGCCCAAAGCCGGGCCGCCGTACTTCGCGCCGATGCGGACCTTCTCGGTCGCCTCATCGGTGAGCATCGGGATACCTTTTCCGGCTTGGTTTTCCACACCGCTGAGGCCGGCACCGGCAGCTGTCAGAATCGGATGGTTGTACAGGTCGAGCGGGACATCGGCCTGGCGGCCGTCCGGAGTCGTGATGGTGCCGACCTTCTGGCCGTTGGGCCGTTCGAGGAAATGGATGACCGTGCCGTCGGCGAGTTGTGTCGTGGTCGATTTCGAGCCGGCCAGACTGTGGTGCGCCCAGTCCTCGAAGACGACCGAGGTCGTCTCCGAGATCTTGTTGCCGTCCTTGTCGAATTGCACTTCGGTGGTCAGCGGTCCGCGGTCCGAAAATTGCGGTTCGGCATTGACAGTCCTGACGTGTCTGCTGCCGTCCTGCATGAAGAGCGTCGTGGTGGTGGCGACTTCTTCTCCGGTGTCAGGGTTGAACTGCTTCTCCACCTTGGTATCCCGAATCGTCTGGGCCATGTCCGCGTCCCTGATCGTCGCCTGTTGGAGAAGGCCAAGGGTGGTCGACGGATCGGGGACGTCGTCACCGGGCTTTTCTGTTCCCGGTACCAGCAGGCCGCCGAGACCGGCCGGGTTCGGCACCTCGAATCCGAACGGCTGGGCGGCGCCGGTCACGGCGGCGGCCGTCTCGTCATCGGCGGCTCCCACTGCCAACAGCAGTCGGTTGACCACGGCCTGCTCGGCCTGCGCCCGACGTTCCAGCACCGCGGTCTGCTCGGCCGACAGTGGTGCGCCGGTGATCAACACCGCCCACTGGTCGCTGACGTGCAACTGGCCGCCCATGTCGAGGTGATCAGCCTTGTCCAGCAGCGCGGTTCGGGTCGCGCCGATGGTGCCGGCGCCATCTGCCAGGGCTTGACCGACTGCGGTGGTGTACGCCGTGAACGCGCCTGTCTGCTTCGCCGCCCGCTCGAACATCGACGTGGCCGCCGAGTGGGCGCCACCCGACCATGCCCTGGTGTCCGGCATCGTTGCGATGTTGGTGCTGACCGCCGTCACCGCCTCCTCGACCGCCCTGCCTGTGTCGATGATCGACTGGCCGGCGGACGTCAGTGTGTCGGGATTCCAGCGTTCCAGCCGGGAGCGTGAGGGCAACACGAATCAGAAGATCCCGACGAAGCGCTCGGCCAGGCCCTTGTCGGTCACCTCGTAGGTGTTGCCAGCTCCGCGTACCGCCGTACCCATCTCGGCGATATTGGCGGCGATCTGGTCGGCCAGCTGTTCGACGTGTGCGCCGACGAGCCCGACCGCCCATTGCGTGGTTGACCCGTCCAGCCCGTCGGCGGCCGAAGCGACCTTGCCCCCGACATCTGCTTCGCGAATCCGGACCGACGCGATATCCACCTGCCCGGCGAAGGCACGCAATACGTCAGGGTCAACTTCCACAGCAGTCTCCGTCCCACCGATCGACACGCAGCGTTTGCTAGAAGATTAATCGCGGCACGGAGGGGGTCCGGTCACCAATTTCGCGGCGCCGAGACGGAGTACTGGTCTGTCCGTCAGCGGGGGCGCGGCGAGACCGCCGTGGCGATGCGGTCCAACGCTTCCGAGTTGACGCGGTAGTAGGCCCATTTACCGCGTTGGTCGCGGCTCACCAGGCCGCTGTCGACGAGCAACTTCATATGGTGTGACACCGTGGGCTGACTCAGGCCGAGCGGTGCGGTGAGGTCGCAGACGCATGCCTCACCGCCGTCCGCGGCCGCGATGAGGGATATCAGTCTGACCCGCGCCGGCTCGGCGAGCGCCTTGAACACCGACGCGAGGCGTTCGGCAGCGGCCGCGTCCAGCACGCCACCCGTCAGAGGGGAACAGCACGCAGCCACGTCAGCGGTGGTCACGGAAGCGGTAGCGGTCGCCATGCGCTCCAGCATGGCACACACATTGACACTCTTCGATGCATCAAGCAGGATCATCCATCGAAGGTTGTCGATGAGAGGGGCGAGGCGTGTCGAGACTGCCCGTCGTGGTGATCGGAGCCGGTCCGTTGGGGTTGGCCGCGGCTGCTCAACTGCTGGAGCGAGGCCTCACACCAGTGGTGTTGGAGGCCGGTACGGGCCCAGGGGCGGCGGTGGGGCAGTGGGGGCATGTGCGCATGTTCTCGCCGTGGCCCGAACTGGTGGATCCCGCGGCCGCCCGCCTGTTGGCGGCGACGGGATGGGCCGCTCCTGACGCCGGCTTTCCGGCCGGCCGGGAGTGGATAGACGACTATCTGTCGCCGTTGGCGACGGCTCTCGGCCCGTGTCTGCATTACGGCGCACGAGTCGAAGCCGTATCCAGGCTCGGGCGGGATCGGCTGGTCAGCCCGGGCCGTGCCGAGACACCGTTCGTGGTTCATGTCAGCAGTGCCGACGGAATCGAGCACCGGGTGCAGGCCCGGGCGGTCATCGACGCCTCAGGCACCTGGGGTCAGCCCAATCCTGCAGGCGCCGACGGTGTTCCGGCGATCGGGGAACGCGGTGCGGCAGCCGCGGGCGTGCTCACCTATGTCCCGCCGACGCCGGCGCAGGCCTCGTCGCTGGCGGGCAAGCACGTGGCGGTGGTCGGCAGCGGACATTCGGCGATGACGGCGGTGATCCAACTCGCTGAGATGGTGCGCCGCGATCCGTCGACGACGGTGACGTGGCTGTTACGCCGAGGGGTGGTGGGGGACACCTTCGGCGGTGGTGCCGCCGACGAACTCCCGCAGCGCGGCGCGCTGGGCGTCCGGTCCAGGGAAGCGGTCGAGGCGGGTCGGGTTTCGTTGGTGACCGGTTTCCGTACCGAGCGCATCGACCTCGTGAACGGACGCGCGGTGGTGACGGCTGAGGACGGTCGAGCCCTGTCGCCGGCCGATCACGTGGTTACCCTCACGGGCTTCCGGCCGGATCTGTCGTTCCTGTCGGAGATGCGCATCGAGCTGGATCCGATCCTGCAGGCCCCCGTCCGCCTGGCCCCGTCGATCGACCCCAACGCACACTCGTGCGGCAGCGTGTTGCCGCACGGCGCCGCCGAATTGGCCCACCCTGAACCGAATCTGTACATCGTCGGGATGAAGTCCTACGGCCGGGCGCCGACCTTCCTGGCAATGACCGGCTACGAACAGGTCCGCAGCATCGCCGCCGAGCTGGCCGGCGACCATGAAGCAGCTCGACGTGTCGAGCTGACGCTGCCCGACACCGGGGTGTGCAACGGGGCCGGCTTGTTCGACAGTCCCGAGGCGGAGAACGCCGGCGGCGGCTGCTGCGGGCCGACCCCGACATCTCCACCGTCATCGGTGCAACCGTTGGCGATGCCGGGTACTCCGCTGGGCGGATGACCGGGACTGATCCTCTCGCGGCACCCCGCGCAGCGCACCGGCTGCGCTGGGTGCTGCTCACCCTGTGCGTCACCGAAATCACCAGCTGGGGCGTCCTCTACTACGCGTTCACCGTGCTGTCCGATGAGATCAGCGCTGACACGGGCTGGTCGGCGCCGGCGGTGACCGCGGCGTTCTCGACGGGTTTGGTGACCTCAGCCCTGGTAGGGATCCCCGTCGGGCGATGGTTGGACCGTGTCGGTCCGCGTTGGATCATGACGGCCGGTTCGGCCCTGGGTGCCGGGTCGGTGCTGGCCGTGGCGTCCGCCCCGAACTACGGCTGGTTCGTGGCAGCCTGGGTTCTCGCCGGGGTAGCGATGAGCGCCGTGTTCTACGCACCCGCGTTCGCGGCGCTGACCCGGTTCTTCGCCACCGACGCGGTGCGCGCGTTGACGGTGTTGACGCTGGTCGCGGGATTCGCCAGCACGGTGTTCGCGCCGCTGACCGCCGCGCTGTCGGCGCAATTGGACTGGCGACAAACCTATTTGGTGCTGGCTGCGGTCTTGGCCGTGATCACGGTTCCGGCGCACTTCTTCGGGCTGCGGCGCCCGTGGCCGCCGGTGACCACCGAGCACCACGTCGAAGCGCCGACGCGAACGGCGCGCAGCGGGTCGTTCCTGGCGCTGGTGGCCGCATTCGCGCTGTCCGGGTTGGCGTCGTATGCGGTGATAGCGAACCTGGTGCCGTTGATGGGCCAACGCGGCATCAGTACCGGGGCTGCGGCCGTCGCACTCGGCCTTGGCGGTGCCGGACAGGTCCTCGGCCGCCTCGGCTATCAAGCTCTGGTCCGTCGGGTCGGCGTCGTGCCCCGCACCGTCGGCATCATGGCCGGTGTCGCTGTCACCACCGCGCTCCTCGGGATGTTCAGCAGCTACGCCGCGTTGCTGGTCGTGGCCATCGGTGCCGGCGTGATGCGCGGCATCATGACGCTGCTGCAAGCCACCGCCGTCACGGAGCGTTGGGGCCCAACCCATTACGGTCGCCTCAGCGCACTCTTGAACGCACCGATCATGATCGCCACCGCCGTCGGCCCGTTCGTCGGCGCCGCGCTGGCCAGCCTGCTCGGCGGGTACTCCGCGATGTTCGTTGCGTTGGGGGCGGTCGCTACCGTGGGGGCGTTACTGGCGGCGGTGTCGCGGCCGCGCACCGACCCTCAGCCGGCCGCCGCTGAGTCCGGTGTGTAGGTCACGCCGACGCGCATCACAGGCCCAATGCCGCTGCAAGCGCCCGCAGGTTCGGCAGCGGGTCGTCGGTCGGGGCGTCGACGGCGACCTGCACGACCACGTGGTCTGCGCCGGCGTCCAGATGCGCGGTGACGGAGGCGGCCGCCTGTTCGGCCGATCCCATCCCGACCAGCGCGCGAGCCAGTCGTTCGGACCCGCCGATCACCAGGTCGGTCTCGTCGAAACCCTGTCGCAGCCAGGAGTTCCGGTAGTTGTCCAGCCGCGTGTAGAGGTCCAAGTGGCTGTGGGCACGACGCAGTTGATCGTCAGGGCTGCCACCGATGGCAACTGCCTGTTCGGTGACGATCCAGGGGTCCTCGCCGAGGATGGCGCGGGTGTTTCGCGTCTGTTCGGGCAGCACCAGATACGGATGGGCGCCGTCAGCACGCTCGCCGGAGAGTTCGATCATCTTGGGACCCAGTGCCGCCAGCAGACGCGTCGGCCGCGACCCGGACTCGAGCTCGGCCGGCACCGAACTCATGCCGTCCAGATAAGCGCGCATCATGGCCAGCGGCTTGCGGTACGCGCCGCCGAGGGAGCCTTCGACGAACGGGGCGTGACTGACGCCCAGGCCGAGGACGAACCGTCCCGGGTGCAGGGCGGTGAGCATCCGGGCGCCACTTTCGGCCGCCGTCGGCAATCGGACGTGGATGTTGGCGATGCCGGTACCGACCACCAAGCGCTCGGTGGCGCCCAGCAAGGCTGCGGATTCGATCATCACGTCCTTGCCGTTGCCCTCGGGCATGAACAACGACCCGTATCCGAGCGCCTCGATCTCGCGAGCCATGTTCTGCGCCTCGCGGATAGGCCAGGGCTCGCTGTTCCAGAACACGCCGACCTTCGACGGAAAATCAACGGAGCCAGGCTTGTTCGCCATATCAGTACCTTCTCTCGTGAAGTGGACGTGCTCACATGAAGATCGCGCGCACCAGTCGGACGGCGTAGTCGGATTCAGGATTCGTGGTTCCGTCGCCAACTCGTTCGGCGATGGCGCCGACGATTCCCATCTTCACTTCTCCTCCTTGATTGTGGTCATTCGTCAGTCGACGGCGGGGTACGCGAGACCCTCGAGCGTGCGCCGAAGGTCGCGGAGGCCGGCATCGTCCAGTTGGCATGCGGACTTGATCTTGTCGGTGACGCCGCGGACCTCCGACTCGATGGCGCGACTGGCAGCGGTCAGATCGACCAGCACCCGTCGCTCGTCGGTGCGATCTCGGACGCGCGAGACCATTCCGGCGGCCTCCAAGCGCTTCACCAGGGGGGTGATCGTGCCTGTGTCCATGTCCAAGCGTGCACCGAGCGCACCGACGGTCTGAGGTGCGCCGTCGAGCAGCGCCAGGATGGCCAGGTACTGCGGAAAGGTCAGTCCCAGCGGTTCGAGGAATGGCTTGTGCAGGCGGACCATCCGGTTCGCTGCTCCGTAGAGCGCGAACGACAATTGCTCGCCCAGTCGAGTTTCCGAGTCGGGCGGCGTCGACGAGGACAGAACTCCAGCGCGCGATTCCATAGTGCTCTAGATACTAGTGCCAGAGATGAACCGGCTGCCAGGTCATCGTTGCGGCACAACGAGGGGTTGGCGAACGCTTTCGACCCCGCAGCTGTCGCGACCCGACCGGAGCGATCGGTTTCGGTCGCACCGGATGCGGCGCGGATGCGGTCTCCGAGGAGTCACTGCGGGCCGGCAAGTAAGAAGGCCCCGACCGGAATTCCCGGTCAGGGCCTTTCAACTGCGATCACACGAGTCGGGGTGGCGGGATTCGAACCCACGACCTCTTCGTCCCGAACGAAGCACGCTACCAAGCTGCGCCACACCCCGAGTGAAGCCACGACAGCGTATCGCACCGGGCGCCACCGACGCCAAACGCCTCCGAGTGACGCGACACACCCCGGGATGGATCCGACCTGTCGGTGGCGTTATGCACACTGACAGACACCACCGAACGGAACGGGGCGAGAAATGACCGGGTTGGGCGCATCGATCTACCTCGGATTCTTCCTGCTGGCCGCGCTGTGGCTGTTCCTGACCTCCGACGGACCGCTCACCCGGGGGTCCGACGATCAGCGCCAGCGGCCGGACCGTTCGAATTCGGCCAGTACGTCGGCCGATTCCGCCGGTTCGATGCCGTGGCTGGTGAGCCACTCGGCGCAGAAGTAAGTGTCGGCGTAGCGGTCTCCGCTGTCGGCCAGCAGCGTGACCACCGACCCGCGGCGGCCGTCGGCCACCATCTCCGCCAGCAGCGCGAACGCACCCCAGATATTCGTCCCCGTCGACGGTCCAACCCGCCGCCCCAGCACCCTACTGACGTGATGCGCGGCCGCTACCGACGCGCTGTCGGGCACCGCCACCATCCGGTCCACCACGCCGGGCAGGAACGACGGCTCCACGCGCGGACGCCCGATCCCCTCGATCCGGGACGACGCGCCGGTCACCACGTCCTGCCCGCTGACGTAGGACGGGTAGAACGCCGAGTTCTCCGGGTCCACCACACACAACCGGGTGGGGTGCCGCCGGTAGCGGATGTAGCGGCCGATCGTCGCGCTGGTGCCGCCCGTGCCCGCCCCGACGACGATCCAGTCCGGCACCGGGTGGCTCTCCTGCTCCATCTGCTCGAAGATCGACTCGGCGATGTTGTTGTTGCCCCGCCAGTCCGTGGCGCGCTCGGCATTGGTGAACTGGTCCAGGTAGTGCCCGCCGGTCTCCTCGGCCAGCCGGTGCGCCTCGTCGTACACCTGCGCCGCCTCGTCGACGAAATGGCAACGGCCGCCCTGGGATTCGATCAACGCGATCTTCGACGCACTCGTCGACGCCGTCATCACCGCGATGAACGGCAACCCCAGCATCGCCGCGAAGTAGGCCTCCGACACCGCCGTCGACCCCGACGAGGCCTCGATCACCGTCGTGTCCTCGCCGATCCACCCGTTGCACAGCGCGTACAGGAACAGCGACCGCGCCAGCCGGTGCTTGAGACTGCCCGTGATGTGGGTGGTCTCGTCCTTCAGATACAACGAGACGCCGGCCGACCAACTCGCGGGCAGCGGGTAGCGCAGCAGATGCGTGTCAGCGCTGCGGTGCGCGTCGGCCTCGATCAGCCGGACCGCGTTGTCCACCCATGCCCGCGACTGACGACACGGGCCCGACGGGCTCACCGCGCCGATACGGTCGGGCTCGACTGACCGGCCCTCGCTCCCGCGTCGGAACCGCCGGTCGGCGCCGCCACCAGCGTCAGCAACGTCGCCTCGGGCCGGCAGCAGAACCGCAGCGGAGCGAACGGCGACGTGCCGATGCCCGCCGACACGTGCAGCTGGGTGCGCGCACCCCATCGCGACGGGCCCTTGGCCCGGGACCGGTCGAGGTCGCAGTTGGTGACGATCGCCCCGTAGAACGGCAGGCACAGCTGGCCGCCGTGGGTGTGCCCGGCCATCACCAGCTGGTAGCCGTCTGCGGCGAACCGGTCCAGCACCCGCGGCTCCGGCGAGTGGGTCAGGCCCAGCGTCAGGTTGGCCGCCGGGCTCGCCGGCCCGGCGATGGTCTCGTAGCGGTCGCGGGCCAGGTGCGGGTCGTCGACGCCGGCAGCGGCGATGTGCAGGCCGTTCACCTCGAACTCGCGGCGCGTGTGCGTCATGTCCAGCCAGCCGCGCTCGGTGAACGCCGCGCGCAGGTCCTGCCAGGGCAGCGGCTCGCCGTGGATGCGGTGGGTGGGCTTGGTCAGATAGTTGGCCGGGTTCTTCAGCTTCGGCGCGAAGTAGTCGTTGCTGCCGAACACGAAGACGCCGGGCACCGACAACAGGTCACCGAGGGCCTGCACGACGGCCGGCACCGCTTTCGGGTGGGCCAGGTTGTCGCCGGTGTTGACGACCAGATCCGGCTCCCAGCCCGCCAGCTCGCGCAGCCAGTCCTGCTTGCGGCGCTGCGCCGGACGCATGTGGATGTCGCTGATGTGCAACACCTTCAACGGCGACGACCCGGGGGACAGCACCGGCATCGTGGCTTCGCGGACGACGAACGCGTTGCGCTCGATCAGCGACGCATACCCGATGCCGGCGACGAGGGTGCCGACCGACGCGGCAGCCGTGGTCTTGAGGATCGTTCCCGGTGAAGCGGCAGGCATTGGTCCAGCCTATCGCTATTCGCTGCGGGCGACAGGCACCCGAGGTCAGCCCGGCGGTGGCGGCGGGGGAGGCGGAGGCGGGCCGAGAACCGGCACCGTGATCGGCGGCAGACCCGGGATCTGGATCACCTGCTGTCCGACCGGTGGCGGCGGCAGGCCGGGGATCGGTTCCGCGGCCGGGGGCGGCGGAGGCGCGATCCCGTTGGACACCTGGATCGTGATGATCGAGCCCGGAATGGTCTGCCCGCTCGGCGAGGTGCCCACGACCGTGCCGCGAGACGACGTGCTGTTCACCGACGACGCCTGCTCGGCGACCTGGAAACCGGCCTCGCGCAGGCGCTGCCGCGCGATGTCCTCCTTGAGCCCGGCGACGGTCGGCACCTTCGAACCCGGGCCGCCCTCGACGTAGCGCGGATCCGTCGGGGGCAACGTGACGTCACCGAACGCGGTGGCGATCGGAGTCATCGCGGTGAACCACGTGCGGGCCGGCTCGTTGCCACCGAACAGGTTCCCGGAGCCGCACTGGCGCAGCGGGAACGAACACAGCTCGGTCGGAGCCGTCGAATCGTCGTAGATGTAGCTGGCGGCGGCGTACTGGTTGGTGAAGCCCAGGAACGCCGACGAGCGGTTGGCCTCGGTGGTGCCGGTCTTGCCGGACATCGGCAACGACCACCCCGACGCGCCTGCCGCACCGGCGGCGGTGCCCGCGCCGGTGTCGTCCTTGCTCATCGCCACGGCCAGCGTGTTGGCCAGGCCTTCGGGGACCGCCTGTTCGCACGTGTCGGTCGTCACCGACACCGGCTCGCCGTAGCGGTCGTAGACCTCGGCGATCGGGTTCGGTGGGCACCAGGTGCCGCCGGAGGCCAGCGTCGCGGCGACGTTGGACAGCTCGAGGGCGTTCACCTCGATCGGGCCCAGCGTGAACGACCCGATGTTCTGCCGCTTCACGAAGTCGGCCAGGCTCTCGTTGCTCTCCGGGTCGTAATCGCGTGCGGTGCCGGGCAGCGCGTAGGACCGCAACCCGAGCCGCACCGCCATGTCGACGGTGCGCTGCACGCCCACCTGGGCGATCAGCTTCGCGAACGCGGTGTTCGGCGAGGTGGCCAGCGCGTCGGTGACACTCATCTGACCGCGGTAGTTGCCCGCGTTCTGCACGCACCACGTCGCCGGCGGGCACCCGCGCGCGCCGCCGCTGCCGAGGCCCTTGGCCTCGAATCGGCTGGGCGCGTCGAGCTGGGTGTTGATGCCCATGCCCATCTCCATGGCCGCGGCGGTGGTGAAGATCTTGAACACCGAACCGGCGCCGTTGCCGACCAGCGAGAACGGCTGGGGCTGCATCGTCTCACCGGCATCGAGGTTCAGGCCGTAGGTGCGGTTGCTGGCCATCGCGAGCACCGGGTGGGATTCCTTGCCCGGCCGGATCACGCTCATCACGCTCGCGACCCCGGGCAGATCGGGGCTCGCATACTCGTTGATCGCGTTCTTCACCGTCGCCTGCACGTCCGGGTCCAGCGTGGTCTTGATCATGTAGCCGCCCTTGGCGACCTGGTCCTTGCTGATCCCGGCGCGGGCCAGGTACTCCAGCGCGTAGTCACAGAAGAACGCGCGGTCGCCCGCGGCGATGCAGCCGCGCGGCAGTTCCTTCGGCTGGGGCAGCACGCCGAGCGGCTGCTGCCGGGCCACGCGCAGCTCGTCTGCGTACTCGGGCAGGTTGTCGATCATGGTGTCGAGCACCACGTTGCGACGGGCCAGCGCGCCCTCGGGGTTGGTGTAGGGATTCAGCGTGCTGGTCGACTGCACCATGCCCGCGAGCAGGGCGGCCTGCTGCCAGTTCAAATCCGTGGCGTTGATGCCGAAGTAGGTCTGTGCCGCGTCCTGCACCCCGAACGCGTTATTGCCGAACGACACCAGGTTCAGGTAGCGCGTCAGGATCTCCGGCTTGGTGAACGTCTTGTCCAGCGTCAGCGCCATCCGGATCTCCCGCAGCTTGCGGGCCGGGGTGGTCTCGATCGCGGCGCGCTTCTCGGCGTCGGTCTGTGCGACCACCAACAGCTGATAGTTCTTCACGTACTGCTGTTCGATCGTCGAACCGCCGCGGGTGTCCAGGTTCCCCGACAGGTAGCCGGACAGGCCGGTCAGTGTTCCCTGCCAGTCGACACCGTTGTGGTCGGCAAACCTCTTGTCCTCGATCGAGACGATCGCCAGCTTCATCGTGTTGGCGATCTGGTCGCTGGGCACCTGGAAGCGTCGCTGGTTGTACAGCCACGCGATGACGTTGCCCTTGCTGTCGGTCATCGTCGAGACCTGCGGGACCTCGCCCTCGACCAGTTGGGCCGAACCATTGGCGACGACGTCGGAAGCACGGTTGGAGATCAAGCCGAAGCCGCCCACGAGCGGGAACATCAATCCGGCGGCCAGCACGCTGGCGAGTAGCACGCACCAGGCGAGCTTGATGACCGTCACCGCGCGCGGCGGCCTGCCCGAGGGGTGCTCCGGCATGGGTACAGACTAGCGACGATATTCGCCGCCCCCGCCGCGAGCGGTCCGCACACGGTCGTGTCAGGCCATGTCAAACGCCGTTGACGAGCGCTTGTGCGACGAACGGGCCTGCGCTGGTCGCGCACTGTACCCCCCTGACGGCACGGTCGTCCCAAAAAAGTGGTCACGGACGTATTGCGCAAACTGGCCCTGACCACCTAAGTTGAGCTGACAGTGCGATGCAGGTCACACCTGCTACTCGCAGTGTGGCGTAGATCGCACAAGCTATCGACGCGTGGGTTAATAATCGTCTGCGTTGTCGGGGCGCGGCCAGAACGATAGGGGATCGCCGGTGTCAACAGTCAAGCCTGCGGCTCGTACTACCTCCGTGGACCCATCCGGCCAGTCCATACTTCACGGGGCCGAAGCCGAAGCCCGAATCGCTTGGGTTTCGCAGGCCAGGTGTCGTCAGACGGACCCGGATGAGCTCTTCGTCCGCGGCGCAGCACAGCGCAAAGCGGCAGTCATCTGCCGCCACTGCCCCGTCATCGCCGAGTGCGGCGCGGACGCGTTGGACAACCGCGTCGAGTTCGGCGTCTGGGGCGGCATGACCGAGCGTCAGCGCCGGGCTCTGCTTAAGCAGCATCCCGAGGTGGTCTCCTGGGCCGACTTCTTTGCTGCGCAGCGCAAACACCGCACTGCCGGCTGAACAGACGTTCAGCTAAGCCGCGATTGCCTGATTCGCGGGTTGGCGGCATCGTCGCAAACGACCTGAAACCGCGGTAACCGCGCCCCACGGGGCGCGGTTACTTCGTCGCTGGACGGTGCGCCCCGCCCGCCGCTTCGATCCGCGGCTACGCCGCGTTCGTGATCTGGTCGGCGATCGCCCGCAACGCCTCCAGGTCGGACACGTCGAACGGCAGGGACGGCACGCCCACGATCGCCACGGTCGGGTTCGCGCCGGTGAAGCGCGCCAGCAGCCGCACTTCCCGCTTGGCCGTCGACGCCCGGTCGGCATGAATGCGCAGCGCCGCCACGGCCACCGAGTCCGGATCGGTCTCGGCCAGTTCGTCGGCCGCCTCGGCGGCCTTGTCCGCGTGCAGTTCACACAGCGTCGGATGCGTGCGGTTGAGGATCAGACCCGCCAGCGGCATGTGCTCCGAGGACAGCCGGTCGACGAAGAACGAGGCCTCACGCAGCGCATCGGGCTCGGCCGCCGACACCACCACGAACTGCGTGCCGCGCCGCTTGAGCAACTCGTAGGTGCGGTCGGCCTTCTCCCGGAAACCGCCGAACGTCGCGTCCAGAGATTGCACGAAAGACGCTGCGTCCGAGAGCATCTGGGACCCGAGGATCGTCGACATGCCCTTCATGGCCAGACCGACCGCGCCGGTGACCAGCCGGCCGATACCTCGTCCCGGCGCCAGCAGCATCCGCCACAGCCTGCTGTCCATGAAACTGCCCAGACGTTTGGGGGCGTCGAGGAAGTCCAGCGCATTGCGCGACGGGGGAGTGTCGACGACGATCAGATCCCACTTGTCCTCGGCCAGAAGCTGACCCAGCTTCTCCATGGCCATGTACTCCTGCGTGCCGGCAAGCGAGGTGGCCACGGTTTGGTAGAACTGGTTGTCCAAGATGGCGTCCGCGGTCCCGGGCCCGGAGTACTGCACCACCATCTCGTCGAACGTACGGCGCATGTCGAGCATCATCGCGTGCAACTCACCGGTGACCTCCGGCGCCAGCGGCACCCGCTGCGGGGTATTGCCGAGGTCGCGGATCCCCAGTGCCTGGGCCAGCCGCTTGGCCGGGTCGATGGTGAGCACCACGACGGTGCGCCCGTATTCGGCGGCGCGCAACGCCATCGCGGCGGCGGTCGTGGTCTTGCCGACGCCGCCCGCACCGCAGCAGACCACCACCCGGTTGGAGGTGTCGCGCAGGACCGACGCCATGTCGAGGACCGGTGGGGTGTGGCTCATCGTGTCTCTCCGCTGCTCACCGCACGCCCTGATGGGCGAGCTCTTCTGCCAGTTCGTAGAGGCTGCCCAGGTCGACGCCGTCGGACAGCGTCGGCAGATCCAGGCGGGCCACGTCGAGCTCGGCGAGCTGCTCGGCGCTCGCGTTGCGTGCCGCGATGCGGGTCGCGTGCTGGATCGTCTCGGTGAGCAGCCCCGCGAAGTCGTCGTCGGACAGCGTGATGCCCGCCGCGGTCAGGCCGGCCCGAACCGCGTCGGCGTCGATGACGCCTTCCGCAGCCTTGGCCAGGTCCTCCGGCGACAGGTACGCGGGGATGTTGCGGTTGACGATGACGGCGCCGATCGGCAGACCCATCTCGCGCAGTTCGTCGATGGCCTCCAGGGTCTCCTGGATGGGCAGCGCCTCCAGCAGCGTGACCAGGTGCACCGCCGTCAGGTCCGAGTGCAGCAGCTTGACCACGCCTTCGGCTTGGGAGTGCACCGGCCCGCCCTTGGCGAGGTCCGAGACCGCCTTCGTGACGTCGAGGAACCGCGCGATGCGGCCGGTGGGCGGCGAATCCACCACGACCGCGTCGTAGACGGTGGCATTGCCCCGCTGCTGGCTTTTGTCGTTGCGGGTGACGATCTCCTTGATCTTCCCGGTCAGCAGCACGTCACGCAGGCCCGGTGCGATCGTCGTCGCGAACTCGACCGCGCCGATCCGGCGCATCGCGCGCCCGGCCAGCCCGAGGTTGTAGAACATGTCCAGGTACTCGAGGAACGCGGCCTCGGTGTCGATCGCCAGCGCGTTCACCTGTCCGCCCCTCTCGGCGGTCGCGATCTTGACCTCTTCATAGGGCAGCGGCGGCACGTCGAAGAGCTGCGCAATGCCCTGGCGCCCCTCCACTTCGACGAGCAACACCTTCCGCCCACCGGCGGCCAGCGCCAGCGCGAGCGCGGCGGCAATCGTCGACTTGCCGGTGCCACCTTTTCCGGTGACGAAGTGCAGCCGGGCCTCGGTCAGGCGCGAGGGCCAGCCGAGGTGCTTGCTGCCGCCGGGTGTCGCCGAAGATGTGGTAGCCACGCAAGCATGCTAGCCAAGGCGGGTGCCATCACGGATAAGCTCTGCCGCATGAGCGAACCGACCCGCTGGGAGTACGCAACCGTCCCGCTGCTGACGCATGCCACGAAACAGATCCTCGACCAATGGGGTGAAGACGGCTGGGAGCTGGTGTCGGTCCTGCCCGGTCCCACCGGTGAGCAGCACGTCGCCTACCTCAAGCGGGCGAAATGAGTGACTGGTCGGCACGCCTGGATGAGCTCGGTATCGCGCTGCCCGAGGTCGTCGCGCCGCTGGCGGCCTACGTGCCCGCGGTGCGCACCGGCAACCTCGTCTACACCTCGGGGCAGCTGCCCATCGCGAACGGCGAGCTGGCCGCGACCGGCAAGGTCGGGGACGAGGTGTCCGCCGAGGATGCCGCGCACCTGGCGCGCCGCTGCGCGCTCAACGCGTTGGCCGCCGTCAATGGGCTGGTCGGCATCGACTCGGTGGTCAAGGTCGTCAAGGTGGTCGGCTTCGTCGCGTCGGCGTCCGGCTTCACCGGCCAGCCCGGGGTGATCAACGGCGCCTCCGAACTGTTCGGCGAGATCTTCGGCGAGGCCGGCGCGCACGCCCGCTCGGCGGTCGGGGTGGCGGAACTGCCGCGCAACGCGCCGGTGGAAGTGGAAGTGATTTTCGAGGTCGCGTGAGCGACGATCGGACGGAGGTCGCGTAGGTGGAGCACCCCGCGTACGGCCTGCTGCGACCGGTGACCGACACCGCGTCGGTGCTGCTGTGCGAGAACCCGGGGTTGATGACGCTCGACGGCACCAACACCTGGGTGCTGCGCGGGCCCGGTAGTGACGAGATGGTGATCGTCGACCCCGGTCCCGACGACAAGGACGAGCACATCGAGCGGCTCGCCGCGCTGGGCAAGATCGCCCTGGTGCTCATCAGCCACCGGCACGCCGACCACACCGCCGGCATCGACCGCCTGGTCGACCTGACGGGTGCGGTCGTGCGGTCGGTCGGCAGCGGATTCCAGCGCGGCCTCGGCGGCTCGCTGACCGACGGCGAGGTCATCGACGCGGCCGGCCTGAAGATCACCGTGATGGCCACCCCCGGCCACACCGCCGACTCGATGTCGTTCCTCGTCGACGACGCGGTGCTGACCGCCGACACCATCCTCGGGCGTGGCACCACCGTCATCGACACCGAGGACGGCGACCTGGGCGACTACCTGGAGTCACTGCGGCGGCTGCACGGACTCGGGCCCCGCCGGGTGCTGCCCGGGCACGGTCCCGAACTCGACGACGTGGTCTCGGTCAGCCGGACGTATCTGAGCCACCGGGAGGCGCGCCTCGACCAGGTGCGCGGCGCGTTGCGCGAACTGGGCGACGACGCCACCGCGCGGCAGGTGGTCGAGCACGTGTACACCGACGTCGACGAAAAGCTGTGGGATGCTGCCGAATCCTCGGTGCAGGCGCAGCTGGACTACCTACGGCGCTGACGACTGCTGCCGAAATTGCATTCCGCGCGGTCCCCAGGCGGGAAATCGCGCGTGGAATGCAATTTCGGCGAGATGGTTACCTCGCTCGGCGCGCCAGTCGCTCGGAGTCGCTGATCAGCACGCTCTTGCCTTCCAAGCGGATCCAGCCGCGATGGGCGAAGTCGGCCAGCGCCTTGTTGACGGTCTCGCGGGACGCGCCGACGAGCTGGGCGATCTCCTCCTGCGTCAGGTCGTGCGTCACGCGCAGCGCGCCGCCCTCCTGGGTGCCGAAGCGCTGCGCGAGCTGCAGCAGCTGCTTGGCCACACGGCCGGGCACGTCGGTGAAGATCAGGTCGGCGAGGTTGTTGTTGGTGCGGCGCAGGCGGCGGGCGAGCACGCGAAGCAACTGCTCGGCGATCTCGGGGCGGTCGGCGATCCACGCGCGCAGCGCCTCACGGTCCATCGACACCGCGCGCACCTCGGTGATGGTGGTGGCGCTGGACGTCCGGGGACCCGGATCGAAGATCGACAGCTCGCCGAACATGTCCGACGGACCCATGATCGTCAGGAGGTTCTCACGGCCGTCCGGTGAACGACGGCCGATCTTCACCTTCCCGGAGATGATGATGTACAGGCGGTCGCCGGGCTCACCCTCAGCGAACACGGTGTGTCCGCGCGGAAAGTCGACGGGCTGCAACTGCTTGGTCAGCGCGGAAACGGCGCTGGGTTCCACACCCTGGAAGATTCCGGCCCTGGCCAGGATCTCGTCCACGTTGCCCCTTATTGGCTTGATGATCAAAATTCGCGAGTCGACCTCGAAAGATCGTGAGATCAGTCTAGAGGTAGGTCCCTGTGTGACCTGCCCACGCTACACACGATCGGCATGTCGAGTCTGCCGAAATTGAGTATTGGCGAGCTCCCGAAAGTACTCACCTGTCGGCAGACCCGGCGCCGAAACCGGCTCAAGAAACCCGTCGGTCGGGGTGTCGCGCGGCAACACGCGCCGAAGGGCCGATTGTGGCGAATTGCCGGCCCCGGCCCGTGCCCGGGTCTCGGCGCAGGCGGCTTCGGCCTGCTGCAGCAGCTCGTCGACGTCGGGGGAGGGAAACGCATCGCGGCGCAACCCCGCCTCCACGCGCTCCAGACCGAGCGTCGCCAACATCAGCAACCCCGGGATCAGCGCAACGAGCAACCACGACACAACGCTGAAGTAAACACGGCGAAGATCTCGGCAGGATCACGAAAAGTCCACGTTAAGGACCTATCCACCGCACGGTGCGTCGGTGTCCGTCAGTACGCTGGCCTGGTGAGCGTGAAACCGGCCGACGGGGCGGCGACGGAGAAGGCCGGCGGCGCATCGGACCGCAAAGCCATCCGTAAACCGGACCGTAAATGGGACAGAGAAACCCACCTCGGGCTGGTGCGCCGTGCCCGCCGGATGAACCGCACCCTGGCCACGGCGTTCCCGCACGTGTACTGCGAACTGGACTTCACCAACCCGCTCGAGCTCACGGTCGCGACCATCCTGTCCGCGCAGAGCACCGACAAGCGGGTCAACCTGACCACCCCGGCGCTGTTCAAGAAGTACCGCACCGCCCTGGACTACGCGCAGGCCGACCGCACCGAACTGGAAGAGCTGATCCGGCCCACCGGCTTCTACCGCAACAAGGCCAGTTCGCTGATCGGGCTGGGCCAGGCCCTGGTCGAACGGTTCGACGGCCAGGTCCCCGAGACACTCGACGAGCTGGTCACGCTGCCGGGGGTGGGGCGCAAGACCGCCAACGTGATCCTGGGTAATGCGTTCGACATCCCCGGAATCACCGTGGACACCCACTTCGGCCGGCTGGTGCGCCGGTGGCGCTGGACCGCCGAGGAAGATCCGGTCAAGGTCGAGCACGCCGTCGGTGAACTCATCGAGCGCAGCGAATGGACGCTGCTCAGCCATCGGGTGATCTTCCACGGCCGGCGCGTGTGCCACGCCCGCAAACCGGCCTGCGGGGTCTGCGTGCTCGCCAAGGACTGTCCGTCCTACGGCATCGGCCCCACCGACCCGATGATCGCGGCGCCACTGGTCAAGGGACCCGAGACCGAACACCTGCTGGCGCTGGCCGGGCTGTAGGTGCCTGGCGTGACCGTCAGTGCATCAGCCCGGTGGAGCATCGTGGCGCTGGTCGTCGTCCTCGCGCTCGGCGTCGCACTGTGGACCGAACTCGGCGCCGACGACACCCAATCCGCATCGCAGCGCGACGTGCCGTCCGCGCGGGACCGGCGCGACGCCGACACCCCCGAGGCGTTGGCAGGTCTGCGGGCCCGCGCCGCGCTGGAACCGTGCCCCGATCCGGGTGCGGGTCCCGGTCCGGCCGCGCTGCGCGGCATCGCGCTGGAATGCGTGGGCGACGGATCGCGCGTCGCGGTCGCCGAGGCGCTGGCGGGCCCGCCGTGGTGAATCTCTGGGCTTACTGGTGCGGCCCGTGCGCCGACGAACTGCCCGCGCTGGCCGAGTACCAGCGCCGGGTCGGCCCCGCGGTGACCGTGCTGACCGTGCACCAGGACGAGAACGAGAGCGCGGCGTTGCTGCGGCTGGCAGAGCTGGGCGTGCACCTGCCGACCGTGCAGGACGGCCGTCGCACCATCGCCGCAGCGCTGCGGGTGCCCAACGTGATGCCGGCCACGGTGGTGCTGCGCGCAGACGGTAGCGTTGCCGAGATTCTGCCCCGGTCGTTCGCGACCGCCGACGAGATCGCCGCCGCGGTCGACCCGAAGATTGGAGTCGCGTGAGCTGGGACAGCAGCGACGGCGAGTTGACTCCGTCCGCGGCCCCGCCCTGGTTGGCCCCGCTCGTCGCGCAACCCGGTGCGGTGCAGGACGCCTACCGGCGCCGGGTGCCCGCCGAAGTGCTGGCCGCGCTGGCCGCCGCCAACACCAAAGCCGCGGTGACCGGGGCGCGCCGGGACGCCGCGGTGCTGGTGCTCTTCTCCGGTCCGCGCGACGGTGCGCCCGGCACCCTGCCCGACGAGGCCGACCTGCTGGTCACCGTCCGCGCGTCGACGTTGCGCCACCACGCCGGACAGGCCGCGTTCCCCGGCGGCGCCGCCGACCCCGAGGACCGCAGCCCCGTGGACACCGCACTGCGGGAGGCCACCGAGGAGACCGGCATCGACGCCGCGCGACTGCAGCCGCTCGCCGTGCTGGACAAAATGTTCATCCCGCCGTCGGGCTTCCACGTGGTGCCGGTGCTGGCGTATTCACCGGATCCGGGCCCCGTCGGGGTGGTCGACCCGTTCGAGACGGCGGTGGTGGCCCGGGTCCCGGTGCGCGCCTTCATCAATCCGGAGAACCGGATCATGGTGTACCGCAAGCAGAACAGTCGGCGCTCGGCGGGCCCGGCGTTCCTGCTCAACGAGATGATGGTGTGGGGGTTCACCGGGCAGGTGATCGCGGCGATGCTGGAGGTCGCGGGCTGGGCGGTGCCTTGGGCGACCGACAACGTCTACGAACTCGACGCCGCAATCGCGCTCCTGGAGGGTCAGGGCAGCTACGGTGATGCGCAACGATGAACTCGTCACAGTGGCTTGATATCAGCATCCTGGCGTTAGCGCTCATCGCCGCCGTCTCCGGCTGGCGATCAGGCGCGCCGGGTTCCCTGCTGGCTCTGGTCGGGGTGGCGCTCGGCGCGGGCGCCGGGATCCTGTTGGCTCCGCACGTCGTCGACCACATCAGCGGCCCGCGGACCAAGCTGTTCGTCACCCTGTTCCTGATCCTGGCGCTGGTGGTGATCGGCGAGATCGCCGGGGTGGTGCTCGGCAGGGCGGTGCGCGGGGCGATCCGAAGTCCTGGCCTGCGGGTCGTCGACTCGGTCGTCGGGGTGGCGCTGCAGCTGGTGCTGGTGCTGACCGCGGCATGGCTGCTGGGCACCGCACTGGTCTCCTCGCCGCAACCGAATCTGGCCGCCGCCGTGCAGGGTTCGAAGGTGATCGCCGAAGTCGACGACGTCGCGCCCAGCTGGCTGCGGTCGGTGCCCGACCGGCTCTCGGCGCTGTGGGAGACCGCCGGACTGCACGACGTGCTGAAACCGTTCGGTCCGACGCCGGTCGCCGAAATCGACCCACCGGACCCGGCACTGGCCACCTCGCCCGTGGTCAACACCACCCGCTCCAGCGTGCTCAAGGTCCGCGGCGTCGCGCAGAGCTGCCAGAAGGTGCTCGAAGGCACCGGTTTCGTCGTCGCCCCCAACCGGGTGATGTCCAACGCGCACGTGGTCGCCGGGTCCGACAGCGTCACCGTCGAGGTCGACGGCCAGACCTACGACGCAGGCGTCATCTCGTATGACCCCGACGCCGACATCTCCATCCTCGACGTGCCCAACCTCCCGTCGGCGCCGCTGCAGTTCGTCGACACCGAGGCCCAGCCGGGCACCGACGGCATCGTCATGGGCTATCCGGGCGGCGGCGAGTTCACCGCGACCCCGGCACGGGTACGCGAGATCATCGAGCTCAACGGGCCCGACATCTACCGGTCCACCACCGTCACCCGCGAGGTCTACACGATCAGGGGCACTGTCCGGCAGGGCAATTCGGGTGGGCCGATGATCAACCGGCAGGGCAAGGTGCTGGGCGTGGTGTTCGGCGCGGCGGTCGACGACGTCGACACCGGGTTCGTGCTCACCGCCAACGAGGTGGCCAGGCAGATGGCCAAGGTCGGCAACGTCGACCGCGTCCCGACCGGAACCTGCATCAACGCAAGCTGATCAGCCGTACACCTGATCCAGGAAGCGCCGCAGCTGCTCGTTGACCGCCTCCGGGGCCTCCTCGTGGGCGAAATGCCCGGCGCCGTCGATCGAGACGTACCTGCCGTGCGGGGCGTAGCGCTGCGTCCGCTGCACCGGGTCTGCCAGCACGTACGGGTCGGCGTCACCACGCAGGTGCAGCACCGGAACCGTCAGCGGGCGCTTCATCGATCTCATGAAGCGCCGGCCCTCGGTGCGAAACTGGCTGCGCACCGCCCAACGCTGATACTCCAGCCCGCAGTGCGCCGCCGACGGGATCTGGACGGCCCGGCGCAGATGCCTGGCGGTCTCCGAGAAATCCTCGCTCGCCTGCCATTTCGTGCCCGACCGGCTGCGGACCAACCGTTCGACCTCGGCGCCGTCGTCGCGCGTCAGCGCGCGCTCCGGCCACATGGGCACCTGATAGCCCAGCAGTGACGGCAGCAGTGCCCGGCCCTGATCGCGGCGAGTCAGGGTCGAGGTGCGCAGTGCGGCCGGATGCGGGGAGCTCACCACCGCGATCGCCCGCACCGCCCGCGGGTGCAGCACCGACGTCGCCCAGCACACCAGCCCGCCGTCGGCGTGCCCCACCAGCGTGGCGCTGTGATGGCCCAACGCGCGGACCAGTCCCGCGGTGTCCCCGGCCAGCGTCCACCCGTCGTATCCGCGGGGCGGCTTGTCGCTGCCGCCGTAACCGCGCAGATCCACCGCCACCACCCGGGCACCGGTCAGACCGGTCAGCTGGTGGCGCCACGACCACCAGAACGACCCGAAGCCGTGCAGCAGGATCACCAGCGGACGATCGGCCAGGGAACGGGACGGATCGTCATCGTCGGGTCGGCGCAGTGCCTCGACAACGTGGAACCGAATCCCGTTGGCGTGCACGTCCAGGTGTCGCCACGGTCCGCCGATGCGTACCACCGACGGATCGGGTGGGGCCATTACCAGCCCGACGGGTCTTTGTGCGTCGCCGGATCGCCGTTACCGGTCGCGACGGCCCTCTTGTCCGGGCCGGGCGTGAACGCCTCGGGGATCTCCCTGACCGACTCGATGGTCTTCTGCGGGCCGCGGATACGGCGCACCTTCAGATAGCCGAACAGCGCGAGCAGCCCGGTCAGCACGAGCATGATCCCGAACACGATCAGGTACGCCGCCCACTTCCACAGCCAGGTGTCCAGCAGCTCGGCGACGAAGAAGAAAAAGAAGAACGTCGAGTAGAACAGCACGACCAGCGCCGCGATGAAGAAGATGCTGCCGGTCAGGCCCTTCTTGACGTCGCGGGTGATCTCCGCCTTCGCCAGCTCGACCTCGGCGCGCACCAGAGTGGACACCTGGGCGGTGGCGTCCTTGACCAGATCCCCGATCGACGGATCCGGTTTGGGTGCGTGAGGGTCCACCAGCGGTATCGACGTCACGGTGTTCGGCACGCCGTTTCTGCGATCGCTCACGCCTGGCTTCCTTCCGCCCACTCTTCTCGGTCGCGTTCATGTTGCCACGTGGCGTCCCACTAAACGATTCCGGCCGAGGTTAGACTGCGCGAGTTCCTTGCTGAGACGGGTCGGGCACGTCGGATTTTCGGGATAGGGGAGTGACCTCTTGAGGATGAGCGGCCACTTCCCGTGGGTCCGCGCGGCGCTCCTGGCTCTCACCGCCTTGCTGACGTTCGCGACGGTCCCTGCCCATGCCGCACCGCCGGTGGTCCTCGGCGGTGGCTCCGGCCTCGTCGTCAACGGCGAATCGCTGTGCACGCTGACCGCGATCGGCACCGACAACCAGGGGAACCTGATCGGGTTCACGTCCGCGCACTGCGGCGGCCCGGGCGCGGTCGTCGCCGCCGAGGCCGATCAAGCCGCCGGCCCCGTCGGCACGATGGTCGCCGGCAACGACATCCTCGACTACGCGGTCATCAAGTTCGACCCGGCCAAGGTCACGCCCGTCAACACCGTCAACGGCTTCCGCATCGACGGCCTGGCCCCTGACCCCCGGTTCGGCGACGTGGCCTGCAAACTGGGCCGCACCACCGGCTACTCGTGCGGCGTCACCTGGGGCCCGGGCGAGGCGCCGGGCACGATCGTCAACCAGGTGTGCGGCCAGCCCGGCGACTCGGGCGCCCCCGTCACCGTCAACAACCGACTGGTCGGCATGATCCACGGCGCGTTCTCCGAGGACCTGCCGACCTGCGTGGTCAAGTTCATCCCGCTGCACACCCCCGCGGTGACCATGTCGTTCAACACGCAGCTGGCCGACATCACCGCCAAGGGCCGCCCCGGTACCGGTTTCGTTCCCATCGGGGCGGGCTAGCTCCGACCTACTTGCCGGCCCGGATCGCCTCGAACACGCTGGGGTCGACCAGCGTGGAGGTGTCGCCGAGCTCGCGGCCCTCGGCGACGTCGCGGAGCAGCCGGCGCATGATCTTGCCGCTGCGGGTCTTCGGCAGTTCGGGCACGACGTGGATCTCGCGCGGTTTGGCGATCGGGGAGATCTCGCGGGCCACCTCGGCGCGCAGCTCGTCGATCATGTCCTTCTCGCCGCCGTGGGCGCTGGACTTGAGGATCACGAACGCGCAGATGGCCTGGCCGGTCTGCTCGTCGGTGGCGCCGACCACCGCGGCCTCGGCCACCCCGGAATGGCCGACCAGGGCCGATTCGACCTCGGCGGTGGAGATCCGGTGCCCGGAGATGTTCATGACGTCGTCGATGCGGCCCAGCACCCAGATCTCGCCGTCGCTGCCGTACCGTGCGCCGTCGCCGGCGAAGTACCAGCCCTGCTTGGCGAACCGGGCCCAGTAGGTCTCCTTGAACCGCTCGGGGTCGTTCCAGATGCCGCGCAGCATCGCCGGCCACGGCTGGTCGAGGACCAGGTAGCCGGTGGTGTGCTCCCCGTGATCGGGCGACGGTTCGAGCTCGTTGCCGTCGTCGTCGACGATCTTGGCCGAGATGCCCGGCAGCGCGCGCATCGCCGAACCGGGCTTGCACACGGTGACCCCGGGCAGCGGGGAGATCATGATCGCGCCGGTCTCGGTCTGCCACCAGGTGTCCACGATCGGGGTCTTGTCGGCGCCGAACACCTTGCGGTACCAGCGCCACGCCTCGGGGTTGATCGGCTCGCCCACGCTGCCGAGCAGCCGCAGGCTCGACAGGTCGTGCTCGGCGGCGATTTGGCGGCCCCACTTCATGAACGTGCGCACCAGCGTCGGCGCGGTGTAATAGATGGTGACGCCGTATTTTTCGATGGTCTGGTAGTGGCGGTGCTCGTCGGGCGAGGCCGGGGTGCCCTCGTAGACGACCTGGGTGGCGCCGTTGGCCAGCGGCCCGTACACGATGTAGGTGTGGCCGGTCACCCAGCCGATGTCGGCGGTGCACCAGTACACGTCGGTCTCGGGTTTGAGGTCGAAGACGTAGTAGTGGGTGTAGGCGGCCTGGGTCAGGTAGCCACCCGAGGTGTGCATGATGCCCTTGGGCTTGCCGGTGGTGCCGGAGGTGTAGAGCAGGAACAGCGGATGCTCGGAGTCGAACGCCTCGGGGGTGTGCTCGGTGGAGGCCTGGGGGACGACCTCGTCCCACCACAGGTCGCGCCCCTCGGTCCACGGGGTGTCGATACCGGTGCGGCGCACCACGACCACGTGGTCGACCGGGCTGTGGTCACCCAGACCGTCGATGGCCTCGTCGACCCCGGTTTTGAGCGAGACCGCGGACCCGCGGCGGAACTGCCCGTCGGTGGTGATGACGAGCTTGGCCTGCGCGTCGTCGATGCGCGCCTTGAGTGCGCTCGCGGAGAACCCGGCGAAGACGACCGAGTGCATGGCGCCCAGCCGGGCACACGCCAGCATCGCCACGATGGCCTCGGGCACCATCGGCATGTAGATGGCCACCCGGTCGCCGGCCTTGAGGCCGAGCTCGGTGAACGCGTTGGCCGCCTGGCTCACCTCGTCCTTGAGCTGGGCGTAGGTGATGTCGCGGGCGTCCCCGACGGGTTCGCCCTCCCAGTGGATGGCCACCCGGTCGCCGTTGCCGGCCTCGACGTGCCGGTCCACGCAGTTGTAGGCCACGTTGAGCCGCCCGCCGACGAACCACTTCGCGAACGGCGCGCCCGACCAGTCCAGCACCTCGTCGAAGGGCGTCTCCCAGGACAGTCGCTCGGCCTGCTCGGCCCAGAACGCCAGGCGGTCGGCGTCGGCCTCGTCATACAACGCCGCGGTGGCGTTGGCGTGCTCGGTGAACTCGGGGGCCGGAGGGTAGGACGCGATGGCGTCCGCAGGCGTCTCGGTCATGCCTGTGAGGGTAGTCACCCAACGTTGCACAGACGTTGGCAACTCACATCTGAGACTGCAGACGGCGGTTTCGCCGCGACGAACGTCACGGCGCGCGCGGCCACTGGTCGACTACCGTGTCCCCGCGTGACCTGTGGCAGCCCCCGATGAGCCCGACCGCCGACGACCCGTTGGCGCCGCTGACGACGCTCCCCGGGGTCGCCCAGGCCGGCGCCGACGCCGCTGACGCCCTCGGCAAGGCACACCGGCACCGGGCGAACCTGCGCGGATGGCCGGCGAACGCGGCCGAGGCGGCACTGCGCGCCGCGCGGGCATCCTCGGTCCTCGACGGCGGACCGCTGCAGTTCTCGCCGGACGGCGACCGCGATCCGGTGCTGGCCGGGGCGCTGCGTGTCGCCGAGGCGCTCGAAGGCGGGGAAGGCGCGCTGGTCGGGGCGTGGCGGCGCGCGCCACTGCAGGCGATCGCGCGGCTGCACGCGCTGGCCGCATCGGATCTGGTCGACGACGATGCGCTGGGCCGGCCGCGAGAGGGCACCGGGCGGCGGCTGGAACTGCTGGCCGACCTCGCCACCGGCGGGACGCGGGTGCCTGCGACGGTGCTCGCCGCCGTCGCGCACGGAGAACTGTTGACGCTGGAACCGTTCGGCGTCGCCGACGGTGTCGTCGCCCGCGCGGTGTCCAGGCTGATCACCATCGCCAGCGGGCTGGACCCGCACGGTCTAGGAGTGCCCGAGGTGCACTGGATGCGGCGCTCCGGCGACTACCGCGCCGCGGCCAGGGGGTTCGCCTCGGGGACGCCGGACGGTCTGGCGGCGTGGCTGGTGTTCAGCAGCGAGGGACTTCACGCCGGCGCCCGGGAGGCCCTGGCGATCGCGCAAAACGCGACCTCCTGAGGATCGACAGGTCAGCAAACGTGAAGCGGGCGGTGATCCGATAGGTCTTGCGACCGTATCGGCTCACCGCCCGCTAGCACGGGTCACCGGAGGCCAAGCGTGCCGTGTGGGTTGCGTGGGCGGCCTCGGCGTCCTTGCGCTCCGCTACGGCTGCGACCCCACCCAAAGGGTCGGTGTCGCCGTCCGATCTTCGCAATTACGCAGGCCCGCAACGCTTCTACCTATATGGCGGTATGTGCTCCGCGTGGGTTCCGGGACCCGTGCTAGGGAGCCGAGGTCGGGAGGCCGAGCCTTCTCTTCCGGCTCGGCCTTGGCCTCACCCAGCTTCCGTGGTTCCTTTCTACTACGTGACCACGGTCACATCAAGGGGTAAACGCGGTTGTGCGCCCGGATCGTTACGCCGGGACCCAGCAATTCATCTGTACTGGTAAGTAGCTTGTGTCAGAACGCGAATCGGCGCAGCAGCGAGTACGTCAGCGCACCGGCCGCCAGCGCGCTCACGCCGACAGCGGCGGTGGTCGCCACGGCCGCCCCGGACGGCGCCGGGATCCGGTCGCGCAGCGACACCGGCTTGGAGAACGTGCGGACCGGCCAGTCGCGTGCCACCGCCTCTTTGCGCAGCGCCCTGTCCGGGTTGACTGCGGTGGGGTGCCCGACCAAATCCAGCATCGGCAGGTCGGTGATCGAGTCGGAGTAGGCGTAGCAATGCTCGAGCGCGTAACCCTCGCGCTCGGCGAGCGCCCGGATGGCTTCGACCTTGCCCTCGCCGTAGCAGTAGAACGCGATCTCGCCGGTGTACTTGCCGTCTTCGACCACCATCCGCGTCGCCATCGCATGCGTGGCCCCCAGTGCACGGGCGATCGGCGCCACGATCTCCTCGCCCGAGGCGGAAACCACCACGACATCGCGGCCGCACAGTTTGTGATCGGCGATGAGCTCTGCGGCTTCAGCGAACACGAGCGGGTCGACGATCTCGTGCAGGGTCTCCCCGACGATCGTCTTCACCTGTTCGACGTCCCAGCCGGCGCACATGTTGGTGATGTAGGAGCGCATGCGGTCCATCTGCTCGTGGTCCGCGCCGGACATCAGAAACAGGAATTGCGCGTAACTCGACTTCAGCACAGTGCGCCGGTTGATTAGCCCCTGACTGAAGAACGGTTTGCTGAAAGCCAAAGTGCTGGATTTTGCGATGACGGTTTTGTCCAGATCGAAGAACGCTGCCGTGCGCACCGGCCGGTCCGGTGGAGCCGGCGGGGTCGGCACGTGGCTGTCCTCGGTGGCCGGCTCGGGTGGGGTCACTTCGTCAGCATAAGGGTGGTCTGTGTGACAGATGACGGCAGATCGTACAAAATGGCAGTTCACGACACCTGTCTGCGACTGCATCTTTCCTGGTCCTTGACCGACTTGTTCCCGTTTCGGTACTTGCGCCCGCCCTGTCATGCGTGTGTATAGTTGTCATTACTCGGCTTATGCCGGGTGTGGATCAGCCCGACCCCCCGGGGCTGATACACGACGACCTCCGCCTCCTCCCCCCCCTGGCGGGGGTCGTCCCTTTTCTGGGGTATTTCGCATTGCGGATAGTTCACCCCCCTCTTACTGAGTTGCGGAACGCGGTTTTCGCTGCGCAGGTGCCGGTGCTGCGGCACTTGTCCACAGTGTGATTTTCATCCACAGATCGTTGCCCGCACCCTGGTGCGCGGTGCGGTGCGGGCCCACGCTCGAAGTCATGACCGCTGCCGAGGCCATCCTGGTTCTGGTCGATGATCCGGTGCTCGGCGCCGACATCGACCGGGTTGTCGCCGCTGCAGGCATGCAGGTGGTGCGTGCCACGGATCCGTCCGGCCACCGTGTGTGGGCCGGCGCGGCGGCAGTCCTCGTCGACGCGGCAGCGGCGTCCCGGTGCGCCGCGCGGAGCCTGCCCCGGCGGCCCAGAGTGCTTCTGATCAGCGGCGATGCGCCCACACCGGGGGACTGGGAGGCCGCGGTGGCCATCGGCGCACAACGCGTCGTGACGCTACCGGGCGACGACCGCGACCTGATGGCCGAGCTCGCCGACGCCACCGAGGCGGCGCGCCACGCAGGGGCGCGCGGTCCCGTGGTGGCGGTGCTGGCCGGCCGGGGCGGGGGTGGCGCGTCCGTTTTCGCGACAGCTCTGGCGAAGATCGCCGCGAACTCCCTGCTGATCGACGGGGATCCGTGGGGCGGCGGCCTCGATCTGGTGCTCGGCAGTGAGACCGAACCCGGTCTGCGTTGGCCCGATCTTTCGCTGGCGGGCGGGCGGGTCAGCTTCTCCGCGCTGCGCGACGCGCTGCCGAGCCATCGCGGGGTCAGCGTGCTGTCGGGCAGTCGGGTGTTATCTGGTGACGATCCCAGCAACGAGGTGGATCCCGCCCCGCTGGAAGCGGTGATCGCGGCAGGCAGCCGTGCGGGCGTGACGGTGGTGTGCGATGTGGCGCGGCGGCCCGGACCGGCCGCCGACACGGCGGTGTCGTCAGCGGATCTGGTGGTGTTGGTCACGCCCGCGGACCTCCGGTCGTGCGCGGCCGGCGCGGCGACGGCGCAGTGGGTCGCCGCGGCCAATCCCAATGCCGGCGTGGTGGTACGCGGTCCGTCGCCGGGCGGCCTGCGGCCGATGGACGTGGCCCGCATCGTCGGCCTGCCGGTGCTCGCGGCGATGCGGCCGCAGCCCGGCATCGAGGCCTCCCTGGAACGGGGCGGGCTGCGCGTGCGCGCCCGCTCGCCTCTGGCGCGCGCCGCACGGGAGGTGTTGAGCGTGCTCGGTCAGCACCCTCAACTCGGGGCCGGCGCCGAGGCCGCCGCATGAGTTCTCCCCTGATCGACCGGGTGCGCGAACGTCTGGCCGCACAGTCGTCCCCGCTGCGACCCAGCGTGGTGGCCGCGGCCATCCGCGCGGAGTCCGGTGGGGTACTCGGCGACGCCGAGGTGCTGACCAACCTGCGCCACCTGCAGACCGAGCTCATCGGCGCGGGGCTGCTGGACCCGCTGCTGTCGGCCCCCGGAGTCACCGACGTGCTCGTCACCGCGCCCGACGCCGTCTGGGTGGACGACGGCAACGGTTTGCGACGGACGTCGGTCTGCTTCGCTGACGACGAGGCGGTACGGCGCCTCGCGCAACGACTGGCGCTGGCCGCCGGCCGCAGGCTCGACGAAGCCCAGCCCTGGGTTGACGGGAATCTCAGCGGTGTGAGCGCCGCACAGTCCGGGGCCGCGCTCAACGTTCGGCTGCACGCCGTGCTGCCGCCGGTGGCCGACGGCGGGACCTGCCTGTCGCTACGCGTGCTGCGACCGGCCAACCAGCGACTGGACGCGCTGGTCGAGGCGGGCACCATCGCGCCGGAGGCGGTCGAATTGCTGCACGGGGTCCTCGCCGCCCGCCTGGCCTTCGTGGTGTCCGGCGGCACCGGGGCGGGAAAGACGACCCTGCTGGCCGCGCTCCTGGCCGCGGTGCCCGCAGACGAGCGCATCATCTGTGTCGAGGACGCCTCGGAACTCGCGCCGGCACACCCGCACCTGGTCAAGCTGGTCGCCCGCTGCGCCAACGTCGAGGGCGCGGGCGAGGTGACCGTGCGTGACCTCGTCCGCCAGGCATTACGGATGCGGCCGGACCGCATCGTGATCGGCGAGGTGCGCGGCGCCGAGGTGGTGGATCTGCTCACCGCGCTGAACACCGGCCACGACGGCGGCTCCGGGACCGTGCACGCGAACAACCCCGCCGAGGTGCCGGCGCGGTTCGAGGCGCTCGCGGCCCTCGGCGGCCTCGACCGCGCTGCGCTGCACAGCCAGTTGGCCGCCGCGATCCACGTGGTGCTGCACGTGGCGCGCGACCGGACCGGCCGGCGCCGCCTCACCGAGGTCGGCGTGCTGCAGCGCCGTGACGACGGCATCGTCCGCGTGACCACCGGCTGGCACTGCGAGACCGGCTTCGGTCCCGCCGCGGCGGCGTTGGCCGACCTGGTCCGCGACAGGACGCGACCGTGACCGCGGCGGCGCTGGCGTTGGCCGCCGCGGTGCTCGTCGCGCCGACCGATTCGCGCCGCCGCGCCCAGGCGTTCCTCGTGCGCCGCCGTCGGCCCCTGCGGATGTCCGCTCCGGTGTGCGCGGTGCTCGTCTGCGCGGCGGTGGCCCTGCTGCTGACCCCCGGCGCGGCGCTGGCCGTCGGCATGCTGTCCGCGACACTGCTGGCCCGCGCCCGTGCGAACCGGCGGCGGCGGGCCCGGGTCACCGAGGCGGTCTCGCTGCAGGGTGCTCTCGATGTGCTCGTCGGCGAACTCCGGATCGGCGCCCACCCCGTGGCGGCGATCCGGGCGGCCGCCCAGGAGTCGAACCACGCGATCTCGGGTTCCCTCTCCGGGGTCGCGGCGAGGGCACTGCTCGGAGCCGACGTCGCCGACGGCCTGCGCGCGGCCGGGCACCGGTCCCTGTTGCCCGGATACTGGGAAAGACTCGGCGTCTGCTGGGGTCTGGCGCAGAACCAGGGGCTGGCGATCGCCACCTTGATGCAGGCCGCCCAGCGGGACATCACCGAGCGGGAACGGTTCCGCGGACGCGTCGAAGCCGGGCTGGCAGGCGCGCGGGCCACCGCGGCGATCCTGGCGGGACTGCCGGTGCTCGGAATGCTGCTCGGGCACTTGATCGGGGCGGACCCGCTGGTCTTCCTGCTGTCCGGCGGCGCGGGCGGGTGGCTGCTCATGGTCGGGACGGGTTTCGTCTGCGGCGGCCTGCTGTGGTCCGACCGCATCATGGCCTCGGTGATGACATGACCTGGGCCGCAATGCTTCTCGCCCTGGCGGCACTGCTCGTCCCCGGTGCGTCAGCGTCCCGGATGCACCGGCATCGGCATCTCGGCGACTCGGCCCACGGCGGATCGCCTGTCGGTGATGTCCTCGCCGTGGCGGCCAGCCTCGACGTGCTCGCCGCGTGCCTGCGGTCGGGGATGGCGGTGTCGTCGGCGGCCTCAGCGGTGGCGCAGTCGGCGCCGCCCGCTCTGGCGGCGCTGCTGCGCCGGGCGGCCGACCTGGTGGCGCTGGGCGCGGATCCGGTCCGGGCATGGGCGAATCCCGAAGGTGCGGTGGACCATTCGTTGGACGCATTCCTGCGGATGGCACGCCGGTCGGCCCTGTCGGGCGCTGCGCTGGCCCAGGGGGTGGACGACCTGGCCGTGCAGTTGCGCGGCGAGGCGGGGGACGCGGCGAGTGCGCGGGCCGAGCGCGCTTCGGTGCTGATGGCCGGGCCGCTGGGGTTGTGCTACCTGCCGGCGTTCCTGTGCCTGGGGATTGTTCCCGTCGTCGCCGGGTTGGCCGGCGAGGTCTTGCAGTCGGGCGTTCTGTGACGAAAAACGAAGGAGAAAATGACCATGAGGCAACAACTTCGGGACATCAAGGCCCGCCTGCTGGTGTTGGCCGTCGCCGACGACGGCATGTCCACCGTGGAGTACGCCATCGGGACCATTGCCGCAGCCGCGTTCGGCGCGATCCTCTACACGGTGGTGACCGGGGATTCGATCGTGACGGCGCTGACCAACATCATCAGCCGGGCGCTGAACACGAACGTCTGAGCGGTGAGTCCGGAATCTCCACCGCCGAAGCGGCTTTCGGGATCCTGGCGTTGGTGGGTGTTCTCGTCGCCTGCGTCGCCGGGCTCACCGCGGTGTCGATGCAGGTGCGCTGCATCGACGCCGCCCGCGAAGCTGCGCGCCTGGCCGCCCGCGGCGACGACGCGTCGGCCACCGCCGCGGCGCGGCGGATCGCGCCGGACGACGCGGTCGTCGCGGTGCGTCGCGACGGGGACTTCGTCGTGGCCCGGGTCAGCACGCGATCGGCGGTGCTACCCGGCATCGTCATTGCCGCCGAAGGTGTGTCGGCCCTCGAACCCGCTGACCGGTGAGTGCGGCGCGGCGACCGTGGCCGCGGCGCTGATGGTGCTGGCGCTGGTGGCGGTCACGTGGGGCGGGGTCGCGGTCGCCTCGGCGGTGACGGCCCGGCACCGCGCGCAGGCCGCCGCCGACCTCGCCGCGCTCAGCGCCGCATACCGGATCGCGGCCGGGCACACCGCGGCGTGCGGGACGGCCGACCACGTCGCCACCGCGATGGGGGCCAAGGTGGCCGACTGCGCAGTCGACGGGCTCGACGTGCAGGTGCGCACCACGGTCGCGGTGCCGGCGGCTGGCGCGGCCGTCGGGCCGGCCTCGGCGGTCGCCCGGGCCGGGCCGGCCGCCCCCGCACGCTGACTCGCGCAGGTTGACGCGAGAATCGTGGCGTGGACCCGAACCCGTCGCTCGGCCCGGTTTACTTGCGACCGCAGACGGATAAGCAGCCCGCATGACCGGCCGCGAGACTCTTGCCGGCCGCTACGAGTTACGCGGCCTGCTCGGTTGCGGCGGCATGGCCGAGGTACGGGACGGCTGGGACACCCGACTGCACCGCCCGGTCGCGGTCAAGCTGCTGCACCCGAACCTCAACGCCGATCCGATCGCCCGGCAGAGATTCGCCGCCGAGGCCCGCGCCGCGGCCGGCCTGTCGCATCCCGGCATCGTCGCCGTGCACGATTTCGGCGACTACGACGGACGACCGTTCATCGTGATGGAGCGCCTGCCCGGACACACCCTCGCCGACGTGCTCGCCCGCGGCCCGATGCCGCCGGCGCAGGTGCGGGCGGTGCTCGACGACGTGCTGGCCGCCCTCGAGGTCGCCCACGGGGCCGGGGTGCTGCACCGCGACATCAAGCCCGGCAACATCCTGGTGTCGGCGGCCGGGGACCGGATGCAGGTCGCGGACTTCGGTATCGCCAAGAGCGGTACCACCAATCACACCGCGACCGGGCAGATCATCGGCACGCTGAACTATCTGAGCCCCGAACGGATAACCGGTGCCCCCGCGTCGGTGGCCGACGACCTGTACGCCGTCGGCGTCATCGGATACGAGGCGCTGCTGGGCCGGCGCGCCTTTCCGCAGGACAACCCGGCGGCCCTGGCGTGGGCGATCACCGATGGCCCGCCGCCGCCGTTGGCCGGACTGCGCACCGATGCCGATCCGGTCCTGGTCGGAGTCATCGACCGAGCCATGAGCCGCGATCCGCATCTGCGCTTCGGCAGCGCCGCGCAGATGCGTGCCGCGCTGGCCGGCGATGCATCCGCGTGGTCAGCCGGTGCAGGCGCGCCCCGGCCGGCCACCCGGATGCTCACCGCGCCGGTGCCGCAGCCGATTCCTCCTGCGCCGCCGCGCCGCCCGATGTCCCGGGCCCGCAAGTATGCGCTGGGCGCCGGCGTGCTGGGCGCCTTCACCGTGTCGGCGATCGCGCTGGCGATGGACCCGTTCTCGTCGTCGGCCCCCGCCGAACCGGTCGGCACTAGCACGACGGCACCCGCCCCGCCGCCGGTCACCACACCCGCACCGTCACAGGTCGTCTCGACGGCCCCGCCTGCGCCGCAACAGCCCGAGGAGAGGAAGGGCCCGCCCGGCAAGGCCGAGCGCGAAGGCAAGGGCCCGGGCAACGGAAAGGGCCCCGGCAACGGAAAGGGTCCTGGCAACGGGAACGGCGGTGGCCCGGGCCGAGGTGGCCCGTAGCGCAGGACTCGCCTGCGGATCTGGATTGTCACGTGGAGCCAAGACGGCTGTCCATATCGACCGCAGCGTTGCCAAACGCGGTGGGAGCCGGAGCGGCGCGCCTCGACTCCGAACCGGGCTAGACATTGCTCACGCCACAGGGGGAGAGACGGGAATGACGGTGACTGCGGCGGACGCGGCCGTTGAGCTAGGTGCGGGACGACCTGTCCCTGCGGGACAGCGCTTTCGGTCTGCGGGACGGCTGCTCGACCGCACCATCGAGGCCGGCTGCGGCGAGCTCGGACGGTGTCGGCAGGCGCAGCGACGCCAGCCCGGCATCGACGTTCCTGCCGAGCTTGACGCGATTCACCGTGACGTGCACCGGCGTCCATCCACCGTCCGGGCCGGCCATCCGCAACACCCCACTGGCCACGCCGGTGGTGAACTCGGCGGCCATCGCCGGCATCGTCGTCTTCCGGTCGTCCGGGTGCAGCGATTCCGCGCTGACCATGGTGGCGCGCCAGTCAAGGAACGGCACCGGGTCATCCAGCCATTTCAGCAAGGTCCAGTGCCGCGGATCCACCAGCGCCCGGTACACGCCGGGCTGGCGCATCCCCTCGACGATGCGCTGGGCCAGCAGGTCGTGCTGAATGCTGGGGCCTTCCCGGACGCTGCGCCAGTTCATCGCCCGGCAGATCAACCGTTCGCTGCCGTCGGCCTGCACCTCGGGAAGCGAGCGCGCCACGAACCCGACCGTGATGGGTTGGCCGCGGTAATCGGTGACATCCCAGGTGTTGCACAGCGTCACCCCTGGCTCGGGCTGGATCACCATGCTCAGCACCTCGGCTTCGTTCGGGTTCAGGTCACGCCGGGGCAGGTCGTCGGCGAACGCCCGCCCGTGGGTGGCCTGCCTCGCCGGATCCCAACCGCCGACCTCCAGGGACTCGGGGGTGTCGGTGGCCGTACCCGCGGTCAGATCCCACATCAGCGAGCCCACCAGCGGGCGTTCCGGCGGAGCCTCGTCGGGCGCTCCGGCCCAGAGTTGGACGCCGTGGATCCGGCCGTCGGACATCTGCACGACCTCGGTGCGGATCACCCGGTCGTTCTTCGGCGTGATGCTGCTCAAACCGCCTCCGGCGCGCACGGTCTCGCCGATCGCCGTCTGGATCGCCATCAGGTGCGGGTTGCGGCGCAGATAGGTGGCGACCGGGACGAGGTCCTTGGTGTACGCGCCGTGGGCGACGACGGCGGGCTCGGTGCCGAGTGTTTCCACGAGCAACCAGTCGTGGGTCATGCGGGTGATCCTACCGATGCGGAAAGCGCAAAGCGGGAGGTCCGCACACCACGGAATCCGCACCGCGGCGCGGTGAGCGGCGCGGATCGCTGCCGGTAGTGGGGCTCGGCGGAGCGGATCTCGTCGCCGGCGGCATCTGATGCGGTGCGCGGCGTCATCCGGTGCGCCCGGCCAGCAGTCGCACCACCAGTCGCAGCACCCGCACCGCACCGGCCTTGTCCAGTGGGTCGTTTCCGTTGCCGCACTTCGGGGACTGCACGCAGGACGGACAGCCCGAGGGACACTCGCACGCGTCGATCGCCGATGCGGTGGCCTCCCACCAGCGCTCCATCGTGCGGAATCCGCGCGCGGCGAAGCCGGCGCCGCCGGGGTAGCCGTCGTAGACGAAGATCGACGGCAGGCCGCCGACGGGGCCCACCGCGGTCGACACCCCGCCGATGTCGCCGCGGTCGCAGCTGGCCATCAGCGGCAGCAGGCCGATGGCGGCGTGTTCGGCGGCGTGCAACGAGCCGGGTGTCCGCAGTGGGTCGATGCCGTTGTCCTGCAGGGCTTCCGCGGTGATGGTGCACATCACCGCCATCGTCTCGAGGCTGCGGGTCGGCATGTCGAGTTCGACGAAGTCGATCACCTCGCCGTCCCGGCGCCGGCGCAGGTAGCCGGTGACGGTGTTGCTGACCGACACCGGCACCAGGCCCACGGTGACCGGGCCGTGCTCGGTGCGCTCACCGGGACCGGTGACGCTGATGTCGGTCAACTCCCGCGCGAACGTCGTATAGCCGGGGTCCTCCGCGTGCACGAACGCGACGCCGTCCTCGAAATCGAGGGAATCGACGACATAACTCTCACCCTGATGCAGATAGACCGCGCCCGGATGCACCGAGGCCGGCGCCTGCCCCGCACCCGTGCTGCCCAGCATCCGTCCGGTGCCCACCTCCAGGATCGCGATCTGCCCGCCGATGGCGCCCCGGATGTCCACCGCGGGGTGCGGATCCAGGCCGGGGGCCGGGAAGTATCCGCTGGGCCGGCGGCGCAGCAGCCCGTCGTCGACCAGTGACTCGGCCACCGTCTCCGCGCCCCACATCCGGACCTCGGCTTCAGTCAGAGGGAGTTCGGTTGCCGCGCAGAGCAACTGCGGGCCCAGCACGTACGGGTTCCCGGGGTCGATCACCACCCGTTCAATCGGCTTGTCCAGCAGCGCCGACGGATGGTGCACCAGGTAGGTGTCCAGCGGGTCGTCGCGGGCGATGAGCACGATCAGCGCGCCCTGGCCGCGCCGTCCGGCACGGCCTGCCTGCTGCCAGAACGAGGCCACCGTGCCCGGAAACCCGGCCAGCACAACGGCGTCGAGGCCGGCGATGTCCACGCCCAGTTCCAGCGCGTTCGTCGTGGCCACGCCCAGCAGCTCGCCCTCGGCCAGCGCGCGCTCCAATTCGCGGCGATCCTCGGCCAGATACCCGGCGCGGTAGGACGCCACCCGCGGTGCCAGCTCGGGTGCGGTGTCGGTCAGCCTGGCCCGCGCGCCCAGCGCGGTGAGCTCGGCGCCGCGCCGCGACCGCACGAACGTGAGCGTGCGTGCGCCCTCGGCGATCAGGTCGGCCATCACCCGCGAGGCCTCGGCGCCGGCCGAACGGCGCACGGGCGCACCGTTCTCGCCGACGAGGTCGGCCATCAGCGCCGGCTCCCACAGCGCGACTGTGCGCGCCCCCTGCGGCGAGCCGTCCTCGGTCACCTCGGCGACGGTCTGTCCGATCAACTCCGATGCCGTGGCCGCGGGCGCGGCGGTGGTGGCGCTCGCGAAGATGACGGTCGGTCCGGAGAACGCCGAGCCCGGCGCGGCATACCGTGCGCACAGGCGCAGCAGGCGGCGCAGCACCATCGCCACGTTGGACCCGAAAATTCCTCGGTAGTAGTGGCATTCGTCGACGACCACGTACTGCAGGTGGCGCAGGAAGACCGCCCAGCGGGCGTGGTTGCGCAGCAGCGACAGATGGATCATGTCGGGATTGGAGAAGATCCAGCGGGACCGCTCCCGGGCGAAGCGGCGCACCTCGGTGGGACTGTCGCCGTCGTAGGGGCTGGGCGCGACGTCGGCCAGCCCCGGGATGGCCATGGTCAGCGCGGCGGCGGACCGCAACTGGTCGTGGCCGAGCGCCTTGGTCGGCGACAGGTACAGCGCCCGCGACCGCGGATTCTCCTTCAATGCTGTCAATATGGGCAGCTGGTAACCCAGCGACTTGCCTGAGGCGGTGCCGGTGCTCAGCACGACATGGCGGCCGTCCCTGGCCAGCTCGGCGGCCGCCAGCTGATGTGACCACATCGCTTCGACACCGCGATCATGGAACGCCTGCACCACATCTGGGTCCGCCCAGGCCACGCCTGCGGCCGCGCCCGTCTCGGTGCCAGGTCGGCGACATGACGCAGCGGATGCTCGCCGGCGGCGGTCCCGTCGACGGCGCACGCGAGCAGTTCGCGGCCGAAATCCGGCCCCGGATCCGTCACGTCGGCCCCTTCCGGTCTGGTCTCCCGTGAATTGTTCACTACGTGATTGCCGCGAGACTGTCGCGGAGGCCCTGAACATGGTTGACTTACGACGGTCGCAGCTTCTGTGTTCGTGTATCAGCACTCGCAGGAACGACGTTGCGATCGCGGTTCCTGCGAGGGTTGTAGGTCGGGTCGAGTTCCGAGCACTCCACGAAGGTATGGCGGTCGGAACGGGCCCGGTCTGCCGAATAACGGCGGGCCGCACCCGGTGAATATAGAGAAGGAAAGTACGAAAGATGCCACAGGGAACTGTGAAGTGGTTCAACGCGGAAAAGGGCTTCGGCTTCATCGCCCCCGAGGACGGCTCCGCTGACGTTTTTGTCCACTACACGGAGATCCAGGGTTCGGGCTTCCGCACCCTGGAGGAGAATCAGAAGGTCGAGTTCGAGGTCGGCCAGAGCCCCAAGGGGCCGCAGGCCACCGGCGTTCGCGCCATCTGAGCGGCCACCAAGACCTCAAGACGCCCCCGCGCAGTCCACACGGACCCGCGGGGGCGTTCTTGTATGCAGGTGGTTGATCACCCCGGCGGCACGGTGACGCGTCGACGGGGCCTGGCTGGCTTAGTGTCTGAGGGGTGAGCCAGCTGTCCTTCTTCTCGGCCGAGTCGGTGCCCCCGGTGGTCGCCGACCTGACCGGGATTCTGGCTGCGACCGGACAGGCGGTCGTCGTCGGCGCCGCGGGGCAGCAGGCTGCGCGGCTGTCCGTGGTGGTCGACGCGCTGTGGCGCGCCGAGGGCCTGGCCGAGATGATCGCCGACGTCGGACTGGACGCCGAGATCGCGCGCACCGAGGAGGACAGCCCGCTGGTGCGCACCGCGGTGGACCCCCGGTTGCTCGACATCGCCGCCGACTGGAGCACGGGGGCGGTCAAGACCGTCCCCGCGCAGTGGCTGCCCGGTCCGCGGCAGCTGCGGGCGTGGACGTTGGCGGCGGGCAGGCAGGAGGACGACCGCTACCTCCTCGGGCTCGACCCGCACGCTCCCGACACGCATTCTGCGCTCGCGTCAGCGATGATGAGAGTCGGGATCGCACCTACTCTCATCGGCACCAGAGGGTCCTGTCCCGCGCTGCGGATCAGTGGGCGGCGACGGCTATCGCGGCTGGTAGAGAACGTGGGGGAACCGCCGGCACACCACGACGCGTTGCACCATTGGCCGCGTCTGTAGCCGGTCGAAGGGGACCCGGGGACGGGGCGACGGTTTGCGTCGGCAGGCCGGGGGTGTCAAATTGTCACTTGCCGGGGCGGGTCGAATGAGTGAATGCTCTCCGCAGGCAGCTGAAGAATTGGGAGCTGGACACAGGTGGCTGACGAGGACCGCGGCAGCGGCAAAAGTGGCGCCGAGCCGCGCAGGGGCAACGGATCGCCTGTGCGGCGGCTCGTCATTGTCGAGTCGCCCACCAAGGCGCGCAAGATCGCAGGTTATCTGGGGTCCAACTACATCGTTGAGTCCTCCCGCGGACACATCCGTGATCTGCCCCGGGCCGCCGCCGACGTCCCGGCGAAGTACAAGTCGGAGCCGTGGGCACGCCTGGGTGTCAACGTCGACGCCGACTTCGAACCGCTCTACATCATCAGCCCGGACAAGAAGAGCACCGTCGCTGATCTGAAGGACAAGCTCAAGAACGTCGACGAGCTCTATCTGGCCACAGACGGTGACCGCGAGGGCGAGGCGATCGCCTGGCACCTGCTGGAAACGCTGAAGCCGCGCATCCCGGTCAAGCGGATGGTGTTCCACGAGATCACCGAACCGGCGATCCGCGCGGCCGCCGAAGATCCCCGCGACCTGGACAACGACCTGGTCGACGCGCAGGAGACGCGCCGCATCCTCGACCGCCTCTACGGCTACGAGGTCAGCCCCGTGCTGTGGAAGAAGGTCGCCCCGAAGCTGTCGGCCGGCCGGGTGCAGTCGGTCGCGACCCGCATCATCGTCCAGCGCGAACGCGAGCGGATGGCGTTCCGCAGCGCCGGCTACTGGGACGTCACCGCCGAATTGGACGCCAGCGTCTCCGACGCGCAGGCCACCCCGCCGACGTTCACCGCGAAACTGAACACGGTCGACGGGCGCCGCGTGGCCAGCGGCCGCGATTTCGACTCCCTCGGCGCGCTCAAGAAGCCCGACGAGGTGCTCGTCCTGGACGAGGCCGCCGCCAACGGTCTGGCCGGCGGCCTGCGCGGCGCACAGCTCGCGGTCACCTCGGTGGAGCAGAAGCCCTACACCCGCCGCCCCTACGCGCCGTTCATGACCTCGACGCTGCAGCAGGAGGCGGGCCGCAAGCTGCGGTTCTCGTCGGAGCGCACGATGAGCATCGCGCAGCGGCTGTACGAGAACGGCTACATCACCTATATGCGTACCGACTCGACCACGCTGTCGCAGTCGGCCATTGACGCCGCACGCAACCAGGCCCGCCAGCTTTACGGCGAGGAGTACGTGCATCCGACGCCGCGCCAGTACACCCGCAAGGTCAAGAACGCGCAGGAGGCCCACGAGGCCATCCGGCCGGCGGGCGACGTGTTCCAGACCCCCGGTCAGCTGCACAGCCAGCTCGACACCGACGAGTTCCGCCTCTACGAGCTGATCTGGCAGCGCACCGTCGCCTCGCAGATGGCCGACGCGCGCGGCACCACGCTGAGCCTGCGCATCGCCGGAGCCGCTCGCTCGGGCGAGCAGGTGGTCTTCAACGCCAGCGGCCGGACCATCACGTTCGCGGGCTTCCTGAAGGCCTACGTGGAGAGTCTCGACGATCAGGCGGGCGGGGAGGCCGACGACGCCGAGAGCCGGCTGCCGAACCTGACCCAGGGCCAGCGTGTCGACGCCAAGGACCTGACTGCCGACGGCCACACCACCTCGCCGCCGGCGCGCTACACCGAGGCCTCGCTGATCAAGGCGCTCGAGGATCTGGGGATCGGCCGGCCGTCGACCTACAGCTCGATCATCAAGACGATCCAGGACCGCGGCTACGTGCACAAGAAGGGCAGTGCGCTGGTCCCGTCCTGGGTGGCGTTCGCCGTGATCGGGTTGCTGGAGCAGCACTTCGCCCGGCTGGTCGATTACGACTTCACCGCCGCGATGGAAGACGAGCTCGACGCGATCGCCTCGGGTCATGAGCAAAGGACGAACTGGCTCAACAACTTCTACTTCGGTGGCGAGCACGGCGTCGAAGGTTCCATCGCCCGGGAGGGTGGGCTCAAGCAGCTGGTGGGCGGCAACCTCGAAGAGATCGACGCGCGAGAAGTCAACTCCATCAAGCTCTTCGACGATGCCGAAGGTCGTGCGATCAACGTCCGGGTGGGCCGCAACGGCGCCTACCTCGAGCGCATGGTCATTGATCCTGAAGCTCCGGACGGCCCTTTGAAACCCCAGCGCGCCAACCTCAAGGACGAGCTGACCCCCGACGAGCTCACCCTCGAGCTGGCCGAAAAGCTTTTCGCCACACCGCAAGAGGGCCGCTCCCTGGGTGTCGACCCGGAGACCGGGCACGAGGTCGTCGCCAAGGACGGCCGCTACGGCCCGTACGTCACCGAGGTGCTGCCGGAACCCCCCGACGACGGTGAAGCCGGCGCGACCGCCAAGAAGGGCAAGAAGCCGACGGGTCCGAAGCCGCGCACCGGTTCGCTGTTCCGGTCGATGGACCTGGAGACGGTGACGCTGGAGGATGCGCTCAAGCTGCTGTCGCTGCCCCGCGTGGTCGGGGTCGACCCGGCCGACGGTGAGGAGATCACCGCGCAGAACGGCCGCTACGGCCCGTACCTGAAGAAGGGCACCGACTCGCGGTCGCTGGCCACCGAGGACCAGATCTTCTCCATCACGCTCGACGAGGCGCTCAAGATCTACGCCGAGCCGAAGCGCCGTGGGCGCCAGGGCGCGGCCACCCCGCCGCTGCGCGAGTTGGGCGTCGACCCGGTGTCGGAGAAGCCGATGGTGATCAAGGACGGCCGCTTCGGTCCGTACGTCACCGACGGGGAGACCAACGCGAGCCTGCGCAAGGGCGACGACGTCATGACGATCACCGACGCGCGCGCGTCCGAGCTGCTCGCCGACCGCCGTGCCCGTGGGCCGGTGAAGAAGAAGGCCGCCCCGAAGAAGGCGGCCAAGAAGGCCGCCAAGAAGGCGCCGGCGAAGAAGGTCGCGAAGAAGGCCTAGCCGTTCCGGTCAGCTGTTCCGCTCGGCGGCGACCTGCCGGGCCGCCGCGCGTGACGTCGCCAGGTTGACGGGACGGGCCAGCTGGGTCGGGGCGGTGCGTCCGCGCAGCTCGACGATCTCGCCGACGTCCCAGCACAGCGCCTCGGCGTCCAGCGCGTCGGCCACCGCGATCGAGGACGCCAGCACGTGGCCGGGTTCGGCTTTGGCCAGCTCGGTCAGTCGGGCCGCCTCGTTCACGGGATCGCCGATCACGGTGTACTCGAAGCGGGCCTGTGCGCCGATGTGGCCGGCGATCGCTCGGCCCGCCGAGACCCCGATGCCGAATTCGGTCTCGCCGAGCACCCGGATCAGTTCGTCGTGCAGCTCGCGGGAGGCTGCCAGCGCCGCACCGGAGGCGTCGGGATGCTCGATCGGCGCGCCGAAGATGGCCAGCGCCGCGTCGCCCTGGAACTTGTTGACGAAACCGCCGTGCCGGTTGACGGTGTCGACGACCACGCGGAAGAAGTCGTTGAGCAGGTTGACCACCTCGGATGCGGGTCTGGTCGCGGCCAGATGCGTCGAGCCGACGAGGTCGACGAACAGCACGGCGACGTCGCGTTCCTGGCCGCCGAGCTCGGTGCCCCGCTCCAGAGCCCGGCGCGCGACGTCCTCACCGACGTACCGGCCGAACAGGTCGCGCAGACGTTGCCGTTCGGCCAGGTCGCGGACCATGTCGTTGAAGCCGGCCTGCAGCAGGCCGAGTTCGCTGGCGTCGTAGATCTGCATGTGCGCGTTGTAGTTGCCGCGCTGCACCTCGCCGAGCGCCCACCGCAGCTGGCGCAGCGGGTCGGCGATGGACATCGCGACCAGCACGGTGCTGGACAACCCGATCACCAGCGCGACGATCGCCAGCAGCAGGATCGTCGTGATCAACCGGTCGGCGGGCGCGGTCAGTACCTCGAACTTGCTGGCGACCAGCGCCAGCACGATGGCCAGCACGGGCACCCCGGTGGACAGCACCCAGGTCAGGACCTGGCGCAGGATGACCCCGGGCGCGCGGAAGTTCTCCGGGACGCCGCCGCGCAGCGCCGCCACCGCCACCGGGCGCAGCACGCGCTCGGACTGCAGGTAGCCGATGATCGCGGTCGCGGTCGCGCCCAGCCCGGTGGCGACCGCCACCACCGGGGCGGACTTGCTGGCCACCGGCCAGCTGGCCACGATGAACACCACCGAGCCGAGCAGCCAGTTCGTGGCGCTGATCAGCGACCGGTAGAACGGCATCTTCAGTGCCCGCATCCGGGCCACTTCGGTCTCGGCCGGGTTCCGGTCGCCCAGCAGCATGTCGCGGCGTTGCCAGCGCATCACCGGGATCAGCATCCGCAAAGTCAGGTATGAGGCCACCGTGAACGAGACGAGCAGGTAGCCGAGGAAGATCGCGAGGTTGTAGGCAGGCAGGTCCTGCAGCTGGATGCGGTCCTCCGGGGGCAGCCCGAAGCGCAGGAATCCCAGCACCAGCAACGCGCCGATGATGTCGGCCTGCACCATGCCCAGCGTGAACACCGGCCACGGGGTGCGCGCGACCCAGCGGACGAATGCGCTGATTCGCCCCACTTCGATCGGTTCGGCGGCCACCCGGATACCGTATCGGGCCGCGCTGACGCGGAAGGGGCGTCTGGGGCGGACGTGTCGGTTCGCAGCACTACTGTTATCGGCGATGGCCGGTGTTTTCTCGCGACTGGTAGGTCAGGACGCGGTGGAGAAGGAGTTGGTCGCGGCCGCACGCGCGGCACGCGGTGATTCCGCTCACACCAGCGCCGATGGTGTGGCGGAGGCGACCGACGGCGTGGTCGGGACGATGACCCACGCCTGGCTGATCACCGGTCCTCCCGGGTCGGGCCGGTCGGTCGCGGCGTTGTGTTTCGCCGCCGCGCTGCAGTGCACCTCGGACGGCACCCCCGGGTGCGGGCAGTGCCGGGCGTGTTCGACGACGATGGCGGGCACTCACGCCGACGTGCGGCGCATCATCCCCGAGGGGCTGTCCATCGGGGTGGACGCGATGCGTGCGATCGTGCAGATCGCGTCGCGCCGGCCGGGGACCGGGCGCTGGCAGATCGTGGTCATCGAGGACGCCGACCGGCTGACCGAGGGCGCGGCCAACGCGCTGCTCAAAGTGGTCGAGGAGCCGCCGCCGTCCACGGTGTTCCTGCTGTGCGCGCCGTCGGTGGATCCCGAGGACATCGCGATCACGCTGCGGTCGCGGTGCCGGCACGTCGCACTCGTCACCCCGCCCGTGGACGCCATCGCCAAGGTGCTGATCGAGTCCGACGGGCTGCCCGAACGCGACGCGGCGTGGGCCGCGTCGGTCAGCGGCGGACACGTCGGGCGGGCCCGTCGGCTGGCCACCGACGAGCAGGCGCGGGAGCGGCGCAAACGGGCGCTGGGGCTGGCACGGGACGCGGCGACGCCGTCGCGCGCGTACGCCGCGGCCGAAGAGCTGGTGGCCACCGCCGAGGCCGAGGCCAAGGCGCTGACCGGGGACCGCAACGAGGCCGAGACCGAGGAGCTGCGCACCGCGCTCGGTGCGGGCGGCACCGGGAAGGGCACCGCAGGCACCATGCGGGGAGCCGCCGGGGCGCTCAAAGAACTGGAGAAGCGCCAGAAATCCCGCCAGACCCGCGCGTCGCGGGATGCGCTGGACCGCGCGCTGATCGACCTCGCGACCTACTTCCGGGACGCGTTGCTGGTCGCCTCGGGCGCCACCGGGGTCGTCGCCAACCACCCCGACATGGCCGACAAGGTCGCGGCGATGGCCGCGCACTCGTCGCCCGACAAGCTGCTGCGCTGCATCGAAGCCGTGCTCGAATGCCGCGAAGCGCTCGCCGTCAACGTCAAGCCGAAGTTCGCGGTGGACGCGATGGTCGCCACGGTCGGGCAGGCGTTGCGCAGCTGACTTGGGTCGCCGGGAGGCCCTGCCGTAGACTCATGCCGCCCGACAGCGCCGCCTTAGCTCAGTCGGTAGAGCGATTCACTCGTAATGAATAGGTCGGGGGTTCGATTCCCCCAGGCGGCTCCACTTTCTTCACCACCGCTCAGGACAGCTTCGACACGCCCTCGCCGGCCAGTTCGGCGCCGATCGCGTCGATACGTCCGGTCATCGCCAGCAGCAGCGCTTCGCCCGGCCCGCGCACCTCGGGTCCGCGCCCGGCTGCCCAGTCAATGTCCGTGGCGACCAGGCGCACGCCGCGGGTGCGCCGCGCCCCGCCGATCACCGGGCTGACCCGGGCGTACGTCAGCGACGCCCGCAGCGCGTCCTCCGGCACGTCGCGGTCGAGCCCGAGCGGGCGGCGGATGTCCTGCTGGTGGATCACGCACTCGATGAGCGCGACCCGCCCGCCGTAGAGCGCCGCGGCTCCGGCCGGCGCGGTATGGCGGGCCATCAGACCCACCAATTCGGCGGGGGTGAGGGCCGTGGACGTCCGCAGCAGCCGGGAGTTGACCCGGTCGACATCGCCGCGGGCGCGAATCATGTTGCGTGTCAGGCCCGGCACGCTCTGCCCGAGGTAGGCCACGGCGTGGGCGGCCACGTCGCGCACCGACCAGCCGGCGCACAGGCTCGGTGCGGACCACTGCTCGGCGCTGAGCCCGGCCAGCAGCTCGGCGAACCTCTCGCGTTCCCTGAAGGCGAGAGAGTGCACCGCGGCCATGCCGACAGTCTGCTAGATCGGCGCGACGAACCCGACGGGACCCGAGGCCACGCACACCGACAGCGCCGCGGTGTCGGCACTGACGGTGATCGCGTCGCCCGCGCCGGGCAGCCGGACGAAGACCCGGTTCAGTCCCGGCCGCACCGGCACCTTCACCGCCTCGCCCTCCGACAGCGACACGGTGATCGAACCGTCGCTGTTGCCCAGGTAGTTGAGTTCCACGGTCCAGTCCGCGGGCAGCAGCGGGCCGTCCAGCGGCATGCTGACCGGAAAGTCGGGCTGCACGAGGTAGCCGCACTGCGGATCGGGTCCCGGGCGGATGCTGCGCACCCACGTCACCAGCGCGTCGACGAGGTTGCCCTGCCTGTCCAGCATGCGCAGATCGGTGGCGGCAGCGGCGAACTCGGGGCGATCCGGCAGCAGCGCGAACATGTGTGAGACCAGGTTCTCCGGCCACGCCACCCGCTGCAGCACCAGCGGATCGACCTCCTGGTCGAGCATCGGCGAGTCCGACGACGCGTGCGCCTGCGCCAGCCCGGCCCGCGCGTTCTGCAGATACGGCTGGGCCGGGTTGTCCCGCCAGCTGGTCAGGAACGTCGACGTGGAGTACAGGCTGCTGGCCATGAAAGCCACTGCGGCGCATACGGTCACGGCAGTGCGCCCCGGCGAGGCATCCAGCCACCGCGAACGCTCGCGGTTCGGCGCGCACAGGCCGACGGCGGCCAGCAGCGCCAGCACCACCACCAGATCGGGCAGGTACCGCAACGTCTGCGCCAGTTCCAGCGCGGTGAACCGCGACGAGCGCATCAGATAGATCGGCACCTGGCAGGCCACCGCGTAGCCCAGCGCGGCCAGCCATACCGGGCCGAGGCGACGCTTGCGCAGCAGCGTCACCGCGACGACGGCGCCCAGGGCCAGCCAGCCGAGCACCATCACCGTGAGCGGGGGAGTCGCCCACGGGGAGGCCGGCGCCCACCGCTGCCAGTCCCACGGCCCGCCGACCAGACCGGGCACGATGCCGTGGGTGAAGGAGCGGCGCAACAGATCCCAGGTCATCGCGAGGTCGAAACTCCACCGCTGCTGATCCACCACCAGCAGGTAGACCCCGACCCACGCCACCGTCAGCGCCGCCGATGCCCTCCACAGCCGCAGTCCGCGGCGCCACACCTGGGCGACGGTCGCGGACCCGGTGACGTACCCGTACAGCGCCGCGACGGTGAACGCGACGAACGGGATGATCGCCGACTTCTCGAAGAACAGCAGGGCGCCCAGATACACCAGCGCCCCGGACCAGACGTGCCGCCGGTTTCCGGTGCGCACCAACAGGATCGCCTCGGCGCTCACCCATGCCAGTGCCGCCAGCATCGGCAGCGAGTTCAACGCCGCCGCCCACCACGCGAACCCGGGTACCGCCAGTGGTGTGAACAGCGCGAACGTCAACGGCAGCAACAACACCGGGCGCCAGCCCAGGATCACGTACAGCGCGCGCAGCAACGCCAGCGACGCCAGCAGCGCGAGCAGCACCAGGCTGACCGCGGGCCCGATCCAGTCCAGCGGCGCCAGCCGGGTGATCACGCCGGCGACCAGGAACGCCCCGGGCATCACGTGCCCGTCGTGGTCGTCGAACAGATAGCCCAGGGACAGCAGGGGTTGGGTGCCGGCCCGACCGATCAGGATCAGGTCGTCCCAGTAGAAGTAGCCACCGAACGCCAGCACCGCCCGGATCACCAGCTGCAGCGCGATCAGCGCCACCGCGGTGCGGGCGACCCAGTTCCTCGTCGCGATCAGGGGACCGTCCCCGCGGTCGGGCAGGCCTGACCGGCGGCCTGGCGGGCCGACCACGCCGAGGCCACCATGTCGGTCAGCGAGTGCCGCATCTTCCAGTCCAGGTCGCGGGCGGCAAGCGTGCCGTCGGCGACGATGCGGGCCGGGTCGCCGGGGCGGCGCGGCGCCACCTCCGGTTCGAAGTCGACGCCGGTGACCTCGCGCATGGTGGTCATGATCTCGCGCACCGAGGTGCCCGATCCGCTGCCGAGGTTGTAGACCGGTTCGATCGGGCTGCCGTCGGCGAGCCGGCGGGCGGCCGCGACGTGGGCGGCGGCGATGTCGGCGACGTGCACGTAGTCGCGCACGCACGTCCCGTCCGGGGTCGGGTAGTCGGTGCCGTTGATCCGGGGGGTCTCGTTGCGCAGCAGCATGTCGAACACCCTCGGGAACAGGTTGAACGGGCTGACGTCGAACACGTCATCCGAGCCCGAGCCGACGACGTTGAAGTAGCGCAGGCTGGTGTGGCGCAGCCCGGTGGCGGTGCTGACGTCGCGCAGCAGCCATTCGCCGATCAGTTTGCTCTCGCCGTACGGCGACTCGGGGCGGGTGGATGTGCCCTCGTCGACGACCTCGGTCGCCGGGGTGCCGTAGGTCGCCGCGCTGGAGGAGAACACGAACTTGTCGACGCCGGCGGCGGTCGCCGCGTCCAGCAGCGTCACCATCGCGGACACGTTCTGCTGGTAGGTGTGCAGCGGACGCTGCACCGACTCGCCGGCGTACTTGTAGCCGGCGATATGGATGACTCCGCTGACGCGGTGCTCGTCCAGCGTCGCGCGCACGGTGTCGGCGTCGAGCAGGTTCGCCGTGACGAGCGGCACGCCGTCGGGCACGAACTGCGCCAGGCCGGTGGACAGGTCGTCGATCACGACGATGCCCAGCCCGGCGTCGCGCAGTGCCCGCACCACGTGCGCGCCGATGTAGCCGGCGCCGCCGGTCACCAACCAGGTCACGGTGTCTCCTTCGTCGTCGTCGGACGCGGCTCGGTGGAACCGGGTCGTCGATATGCCACCGTAACGAGTGCGCTCAGATGCACCGCGATCCCGAGCAGCGGTCCGCACAGCAGCGCGATGACGGTGCGCACTTCCAGTTCCAGCGGAAGCAGCAGCAACAGCGTGGCCGCCAGCGTCGCGATCACCCAGCCTGCCGCGTAGGCGCGGTGCAGCGCGGCGGCCACCGTCGCGGCGCCGGTCAGCGTCAGCAGCGCGACGGCGACGGCCGCCGCGGTCAACCAGGCCAGCAGGGTGCCGTCCGCCTGGTACTGCGCACCGAACGCCTCCCGCAGCAGCCACGGCCCGAACGCGCCCGCCAGCGCGACCCCGGCCGCGCCGAGCCCGGCGACCACCGCCGACGGCACGACGAGCGCCTTGAGGCGGTGTTCGCGCTGGTCGACGAAGTGGGCGATCAGGTTTCCCTGCATCGCGGTCAGCGGCACCAGCAGCGGCGCCCTGGTCAGCGTCACCGCCAGGATCACCACTCCGCCGGTGGCGCCGAGCTCCCCGGCGGTGGCCTTGAGCAGCACCGGGAATCCCATCACCAGTACCGCGCTGGCGCCTGCGGCTGCGATCGAGTGCCCTGCCCCGCGCAGGAACGTCACCGTCCCGCCGGGGGTCAGCAGCCGGGCCGCCATCCGGCTCGCCGGGGACACCACCAGCATCAGCAGCCACGCGAACGCGCCGGCGACCGTGGCCCACAGGTAGCCGCCCAGGCCCCACCCCAGTGCGAACGTCGCCGCGGCGACCGCGACACGCAGTGCTGCGTCGGCGACCATCAGCGCCCCGTACTCCGACCACCGGTTCATCCCGGCCAGCGCGCCCAGCAGCGTGGTGTGCAGACAGAACCCGGCCAGGCCCGCGCTGAGCAGGATCACGCTCAGCACCCGGGCGTCGGCGAACACGTACCCGGACCACGCCGGCGCGGAGACGGCGATCACCGCGGCCGCGCCGACGCCGACGCCGGCCGCGACGCGCATCGGGTGCGCCTTCTTGTCACCGGGCGCCGCAGACGGCGACCGCACCTCGCGCGTCGTCTCCTGCAGCAGTCCGAACGCGGCGCCGCTGACCAGTCCGAAGGCGCCCCAGAACACCCCGAACACCGAGAAGCCGGCGGGCTCCAGATCGCGGGCGGCCAGGTACAGCACCGCGTATCCGCACAGGGCCGACAGCGCCGTCGCGACCCCGACCCGGACCACACTGCCCCGGGTCACCGCACCCGAGGGTCCGGCCGTCGCGTCGGTCACGGCCCCGCGTCCAGCGCAGGGACCTCCGGTGAGTACAGCCACGCCGTCCACAGTCGGCGCAGCGATTCGTCGGTGTACCGGGCGGCCAGCGCGATGAAGTCGTCGGTGACCACGCTGGAGTGCCGGTGGCGGTCCGTCCAATCCCGTAGTAGCGCAAAGAAGTCGGCATCTCCGAGGCGTCCGCGCAGGGCGTGCAGGGTGAGCGCGCCACGCTTGTAGACGCGGTCGTCGAACATGTCGCGGGGGCCCGGGTCGGCCAGCACCAGGTCCTGCGCCGAATGCCGCAGCCGGTGGTGGTAGTGGCGGGCCCACTCGTCGGCGGTGCGCTCACCGCAGTGCTCGGACCACAGCCACTCCGCGTAGCACGCGAAGCCCTCGTGCAGCCAGATGTGGCGCCAGCGCTGCGCCGTGACCGAGTTGCCGAACCACTGGTGCGCCAGCTCGTGGGCGATCAACCGCTCCGACCCCCGGCGGCCGTCGCAGTGGTTGGCGCCGAAGATCGAGATGCCTTGCGCCTCAAGGGGTATTTCCAGGTCGTCGTCGGTCACCACCACGGTGTATCCGGTGGCCAGCGGATAGGGCCCGAACAGCTTGGTGAACAGCTTCATCATCTGCGGCTGGCGGGCGAAGTCGTGCTCGAAGTCGTCCCGCAGCCGGTCGGGCAGCACCGCGAACATCTCGACGCCGTTCTTGGCCATCCGATGCCGTCCGTACATGCCGATCTGCAGCGTGATCAGATACGTCGACGTCGGTTCGGCCTGTTCGTAAACCCAGGTGGTCATCCCCGCCCGGGCCCGGCGGTCCAACAGCTTTCCGTTGGCCAACGCGAAATACGGGCTCTCCGTGGCGATCTGGACGCGAAAGCTGGCCTTCGCGCTGGGATGGTCGTCGCACGGGAACCAGGACGACGCGCCGTTGGGCTGCCCGGCCACCAGCACGCCCTCGGTGAGCTCCTCGAAACCGACTTCGCCCCACAGGCTTCGGGTGGGCCGGGGGTTGCCGCCGTAGCGCACCGCGACCGTCATCGCCGCGCCGGCGGGCAGCCGATCGGACAAGGTGACGTGCAGCTTGCCCGCCGAGGCGCGGTACTGCGCGGGCCGCTTGCCGTTCACGGTGACCTTGGCCACCGCCAGCGCGTCGGACAGGTCGAGGGTGAACGTCTTCAGCTCCGCGAGCGTCACCGCGGTGATGGTGGCCGCGCCGGCCAGCCGGTTGATCGCGACCTTGTACTCCAGCTCGAGCTCGTAGCGCGAGACCCGGTACCCGAAATTGCCCGACCCGGGCAGGTACGGGTCGATCACGGGCGCAGCACCCTTCTTGGCGGCGCTCTTGCGTAATGTCACGCGGCCGCGGACTTCTTGGGCTTCGGCTCCGGGGTCTCGGAGCGCTTCTTCTTCGGCAGCCACGGCGCGATCGGGTTGCCCTGCCACCGGGTCGACGGCGGCACCTCGTCGCCGCGCATCACCAGTGACGCGGGCCCGACGGTGGCGCCCGCCCCGATGCGCGCCGCGGGCAGCGCCACGCAGTGCGGCCCCAGTGTCGCGCCCTGTTCCAGCACGACGGTGTCCATGCGCATGATCCTGTCGTGGAACAGATGGGTCTGCACCACGCAGCCCCGGTTCACGGTGGCGCCGTCGCCGAGGGTCACCAGATCGGCCTCGGGAAGCCAGTACGTCTCACACCACACGCCACGTCCGATCTTCGCGCCCAGGGCCCGCAACCACAGGTTGATCACCGGCGTACCCGATGCCGCGCGGGCGAACCAAGGCGCGGCGACGGTCTCGACGAACGTGTCCGACACCTCGTTGCGCCAGACGAACGCCGACCACAGCGGATGCTCGATCGCACCGATCCGGCCGACCACAAGCCATTTCGCGAGCACCGCGACGATCCCGGCGACCGCGCCCGCGGCCAGCAGCACCGGCCCGGCCGCCAACACGGTCCACAGCCAGCCGTAGGTCACCGCCACCTGCTGCAGCGAAAGCAGAACCGCGACCCCGATCGCGAAGGTCACCGCGACGGGCACGAACCGGAACGTCTCCACCACCGCGCGCAGCACCTTCAGCCGCGCCGACGGGTGGAAGGTGCGCAGCGCGTCGGCGGCAGTCGGCTTGCGGCGCAACCGCACCGGCGGGCTGCCCAGCCACGACGAGCCGGCCTTGGCCTTGTGCGGGGTGGCCGACAGCACGGCGACCAGCCCGTCGTCGGGCACCCGCCGGCCGGGCTGGGTGATCCCGGAGTTGCCCAGGAACGCCCGCTTGCCCACGGTGGCCGGCGCGACGTGAATCCAGCCGCCACCGAGTTCGTAGGAGGCGACCATCGTGTCGTCGGCCAGGAACGCGCCGTCCTCGATGAGGGTGAACTTCGGGATCACCAGCGCGGTCGAGATCTCGGTGCCCTTACCGACTTTCGCGCCGAGCAGCCGCAGCCACCACGGCGTCAGCAGGCTCGCGTAGATCGGGAACAGGTAGTTGCGCGCACCGTCCATCAGACGTTCGGTCGCCCACAGCTGCCAGCCCTGCCTGCTGCGCACCGGGTGGTAGCCGTCGTCGAGGCCGATCGAGAGCAGCCGCACGCCGAGCACGGTCAACACCGCGTACACCAGCAGCGCCGCCGCGGTGGCCGGCACCAGCCAGGCCAGCGCCGGTGCGATCGCCGACACCACCGTCGGGGTGCCGCGCACACCCCAGCCGATCACGGCCAGCCCGGCGGCCAGCGCCACCAGCGGGAGCGCGCCCAGCAGCATCGACGTGACGCCGTACACGGCCACCCACAGCGGCGCGCGCGGCGGACGGTGATCGGGCCACGGATGCTTGGCCTTACCGGACTTCACCGCGGGTGAGCCCTTCCAGTACTGGCCGTTCTTGACCTTGCCGACCACCGCGGACCCGGGTGCGACGTCGGCGTTCTTGCCGACCACGGCGCCGGGCAGCAGAGACGTCCTGGCCCCGACGGTGGCGTCGTTGCCGACGGTGATCGGCCCGACGTGGAACAGGTCGCCGTCGATCCAGTGCCCGCTCAGGTCGACCTCGGGCTCGATCGAGCAGCGGTGCCCGAGGGTCAACATGCCGGTCACCGGCGGCGCCGAGTGCAGGTCGACGCCGTTGCCCACCGAATTGCCCAGCGCCCGCGCGTAATAGACCAGCCACGGCGCCCCGGCCATGTTCTCGGCGCCGCTGGCGTCGGCCAGCCGCTCGGCCAGCCAGACCCGCAGGTGCGTCGGGCCGCCGCGGCGGTAGGTGCCCGGCTGCAGGTTGCCGATCAGCACCCGCGCGCCGAACACCGCGATGCTCATCCGCCCGGGCGGGGTCACGAACAGAAGGAAACCGGCCAGGATCCACCACCAGCTGAGCGGCCACACCCAGTCGGCCAGCGACATCGCGGCGGCGAGGTTGTTCGCGATCGCCAGCCACACCACCCACTGCATGCCGGTCAGCAGCGCCAGCGGCACGCTCAGCGCCACCTGCGCGGCCTGCGTCAGCCGCGGCACCGGGGCGACCTCGCGGGTCTCCGTCGGCGGGGGTGGGTCGAGCTCGTCGAGATATCCGGCCAGCGAGCCCAGCCGCGGATGGTCGTAGACGTCGGCGACGGTCACCTGCGGGTAGCGCTGCCGCAACGCCGAGACGAGTTGCGCCGCCGACAGCGAACCGCCGCCGAGGGCGTAGAAGTCGGCTTCGGGACCGTCGACGGGCGCGGCCAGCACCTCGCGCCACAGCCCGGCCAGCCAGCCGAGCGTGCCCCCGAGGTCGGCGGCGTCGGCCGTGTCGGTGCCCCCGACGGGCCACGGCAGCGCGTCGCGGTCCACCTTCCCGGACGTGCGGGTGGGTAGTTCGTCGACCACCACCAGGCGGGGCACCAGCGCCGCGGGCAGTGACTCCGACAGCCGGGCCCGCGCCGCAGCGACGTCGAACCCGCCGGCCAGCTCCGGCGCCACCGCGACGTAGCCGACCAGCAGCGGCGTCCCGGACGCGCTGCGGCGCACCGCCGCCGCGCCGCCGGTCACCCCGGGCAGGTTCATCAGCGCGGTGTCCACCTCGCCGAGCTCGATGCGGCGGCCGCCGACCTTGACCTGGTCGTCGGCGCGGCCGACGAAGTACAGGCCGTCGGACTCCAGCCGCACCAGGTCCCCGCTGCGGTAGGCGCGGGGCCACAGCGCGAGCGGGCTCGGATAGGGCAGCGCGGCGTACTTCTCGGCGTCCTTGTCCGAGTCGAGATACCGGGCCAGGCCGACCCCACCGATGACCAGTTCGCCGACCTCGCCGAGGGCCACCGGCAGTCCGTCCTTGTCGACGACCGCCAGGTCCCATCCGGGCAGCGGCAGCCCGATGCTCACCGGACTCCTGCCGTCCAACCGCGCCGCGCACGCCACCACGGTGGCCTCGGTCGGCCCGTAGGTGTTCCACACCTCGCGGCCCGCCGAATCCGGTCCGGCGGCGAGCCGTTCGGCCAGCTCCGGCGGGCAGGCCTCGCCGCCGAAGATCAGCAGGCGCACCGACTCCAGCGCCTCGGCCGGCCACAGCGAGGCCAGCGTCGGCACCGTCGACACCACGGTGATGTCGCGCGAGACCAGCCACGGCCCCAGGTCCATGCCGCTGCGCACCAGCGAGCGCGGCGCGGGCACCAGACAGGCGCCGTGCCGCCACGCCAGCCACATCTCCTCGCACGACGCGTCGAACGCCACCGACAGCCCCGCCAACACCCGGTCCCCCGGGCCCAGCGGGTTGTCCTGCAGGAACAGCTGCGCCTCGGCGTCGACGAACGCCGCCGCGCTGCGGTGCGTGACGGCCACGCCCTTCGGGGTCCCCGTCGACCCGGAAGTGAAGATGATCCATGCGTCGTCCCGGCTCAGCGGCGCCGTCGCACGCCAGCCGCGGGACGCGCCGGGCCCGCGGACCAGCCCGCGCTCGGTGATCACCGCGACCACCTGCGCCTCGGCGAAGACCAGCTCGGCCCGCTCCGGCGGGTCGTCGGCATCGACCGGCACATAGGCCGCGCCGGTGGCCAGCGTGGCCAGGATCGCGACGTAGAGCGCATAGCTGCCCGAGGGCATCCGGATCCCGATCCGGTCGCCGCGGCCGATCCCGCGGGCGCCGAGCCACGCGACGCTGTCCTCGACGTCGGAGATCAGCTCGGCGTAGGTGAGCTGCACCGTTCCGTCGTCGAGCGCCGGTGCGTCGGGGTAACGGCGGGCCGTCTCGTACAGGATGTCGATCAGCGTGCGCGGCGGGGAAGCGAGCTCCGACAGCAGGTATTGAGCGGGGATCTCGGGGGTTGGATCCATGGCTGTCACGGGTACAAACTACTCAGCGTCCGGAGTCGCCTGGCCCCGTCGGGCAGCTCGTTTCGCGTGTCGGACAACCGGCTGGCACAATGAGCCGCTTGGAGGGGAGTATTCCTTCGCCACGGTGTCGTCATCACGCCGTCCGACCTCGGACGACCGGTGCTGTGGGCCACCGCACTTCGCGGTGGTGGAAGAGACCTCCGGCGTGTGACGACGACCGGAGGTTTGATGAACGTAAGTGGTCTCGAGTGGGGCATCACGCTCACCGTGACGATCGCGATCCTGCTTTTCGACGTGATCGTGATCGGGCGTCGCCCGCACGAGCCGACCCGGCGTGAGACCGCCGGGTACCTGACCCTCTACGTGAGCCTGGCGGTCGCGTTCGGGCTGTGGACGTGGTTCTTCCACGGCAGCCAGTTCGGCATCGAGTTCTTCGCCGGCTGGCTCACCGAGTACAGCCTGTCGGTGGACAACCTGTTCATCTTCTTGATCATCATGGCCAGCTTCAAGGTGCCGAGGATCTACCAGCAGCAGGCGCTGCTCGTCGGCATCATCCTGGCCTTGATCTTCCGTGGCATCTTCATCGCGCTCGGCGCGGTCGCGATCGAGCAGTTCTCCTGGGTGTTCTACATCTTCGGCGCGTTCCTGCTCTACACCGCGGTCAAGCTGGTCAAGGACAGCGACCACGACGACGACGGCGACAACGCGGTGGTGCGCTTCGCGCAGAAGCGGATGAAGTTCACCGACGAGTGGGACGGGCTGAAGCTCTGGATCAAGGACAACGGCCAGCGGCTGATGACCCCGATGTTCCTGGTCATCATCGCCCTCGGCACGACCGACCTGCTGTTCGCGCTGGACTCGATCCCGGCGATCTACGGTCTGACCCGCGAGCCCTACCTGGTGTTCACCGCCAACGTGTTCGCGCTGATGGGTCTGCGGCAGCTGTACTTCCTGCTCGGCGATCTGCTCAAGCGGCTGGTGTACCTGTCGCAGGGCCTGGCGATCATCCTGGGCTTCATCGGCGTGAAGCTGCTGCTGCACGCACTGCACGAGAACGAGCTGCCGTTCATCAACGGCGGCGAGCACGTGCCGGTGCCGGAGATCCCGACGCTGCTCTCGCTCGGGGTGATCATCGTCACGCTGCTGCTGACCACCGCGGCCAGCCTGTACAAGACCCGCGTGCACGACGTCCGCAATAACGGCACGTCAAACGGGGATTCCCCGAGCGCCGACGACGAGACGACGGTCGATCCGCACCCGGATCCGAGCCGCTGAGCGTGCGATTGTTGCACTCGCGCTGAGCACAAACCTGGGCCGCACCCGGCCGCGCTGGATAGCGTGACCGGGTGCGGCTTTTCGTGGCAGAAGACGGTGGCGTGAGCGAGCTGACCGACGGCGACCAGCAGATCGTCCGCGTCGCGGCCAAGGATCTGCAGCAGGCCAGGCGGGTCCGGGCCCGCATCCGCGCCGGTTCCGACGACGTCGCGGTGATCCTGGACGTCACGATCGCCGTCGCCGGAGACTTCCGGTCGGCGCAGCAGCAGGGCCTCGATCCCGCGGACGAGGCCACGGTGCACTACGTCGGCACGGTCGACGGTCTGGCAGGCCTGATCTCCGACATCGCGTCGGCCGGCGTCGCCGACGGCGTCACGCTGATCCCGGCGTCACCGCGGCAGGACGTCGGCACGGTGGGCCGCGACGTGCTCGGCCGGCTGGCCGCACGCGATCAGCCGCGCGCGTCCTGAAGCGCCGCGTCGATCAACCTCGCGTAGCGCAGCGTGCGGGCATTGCCGGTGGTGCCGCCGCCCATCTTGTTCATCACGTAGGCGAACGTCGCGCGCCGCTCGAGGTCCATCACCACCAGCGAGCCGCCCCAGCCACCCCACCAGCACACCTTGCCGGCCCTGCCCGCGGGTACGGCGGGGACGCTGTCGGGGCTGGGCAGCCCGAACCCGATGCCGAAACGCAGCGGGACGAACAGCACCTTGTCGGTGCCGCGGGACTGCTCGGTGAAGATCAGCTCGATGGTGCGCGGACCGAGCAGCCGCACCCCGCCGGCGCTGCCGCCCAACGAGATCGGTGACAGCGCGCGGACCAGGCCGCGGGCGTTGCCGTGACCGTTGGCGCCGCCGATGTCTGCACTGCGCCACGCGTCGGTTTCGGCGTGGGCCACGCCGTAGGCGCCGGGCGGGAACGCCGCGAACGTCAGCACCGCCGGGTGGTCCGGCGGCAACCGCTCCAGGCCGCTCTCGCGCGGTGGGGGAGCCACCAACTCCGCGATGCGGGGATGGTCGTCGGGCCGCGCCCCGATCTGGACGTCGGCCTGCAGCGGAGTCGCGATCTGTTCGGCGACGAACTGTTTGAGTGACGTGCCGGTGATGCGGCGGACCAGCTCGCCGATCAGGTGCCCGTAGTTCATCGCGTGGTAGCCCGACGCGGATCCCGGCGGCCACCACGGCGCCTGCGCGGCCAGATGCGCGGTCGCCGTGGGCCAGTCGTAGATGTCCTGCACGCCGAACGGGGTCTGCCAGCCCGACACCCCGGACGTGTGCGACAGCAGGTGGCGCACCTCGATGCCTGCCTTGCCGTTGGCGCCGAACTCCGGCCAGTAGCGGGCCACCGGCGCGAACGGGTCCAGTTCGGCGCGGTCGACGAGCATCAGCGCCGCCAGCGCGGTCAACGTCTTGGTGCAGGACCAGAAGTTGACGATCGTATCCTGTTGCCAGGCAACGGTTTTAGCGCGATCAGCGTGGCCGGCCCAGATGTCGGCCACCAGCTCGCCGTCGACGTCGACCGCGATCGACGCGCCGAGTTCGGCGCCGGCGGCGACCTCGTCGGCCAGGGCGCCGGCCAGCGCGTCGAAGCGGGGCTCCCAGTGGCCTGCCACGTCGGTCATGGGACCGACATTAGGCCGTGTCGTCCCTGCGGCGGGAGGAGCGCGCCTGCTATCTCACCAGTTGTCGTAGCCACCCTCGGGGCCCAGCATGCGCTCCAGCCGGGTGCGGTTGATCCGGGCCAGCTCGTTGCGGACCACCTTGCGCTCGGTCTCGCGGTCGTGGTGCATGCGGTTGCGCATCGTCGCGAGCACCAGGTCGGCGCCGGCGCCGTTGACGAACATCACGAAGCCGAACCCGAAATGGTCCAGGTAGGCCTTCGACGCGGCCGCCAGTTCGGCCATCACCTCAGGACGTTTGTCGGAGATCGCGCACTGTTCGGCCTGCGACTTCTCGCTGCCCGGGCGTCTGCCCACGTCCGGATAGGCCTGCAGGATCGAGTCGATCGACTCCTCGCTCAACCCGAACAGCAGCGTGTCGGCGAAGCGGAACAGCCGGTCGTGGGTGTCGAACGGGCGGGCACGGGCCAGATCTGCGGCCAGTGGCACGCTGAAGCAGCATTCGAAGACCGCGTGGACGGCGCGGCGCATCGGCAGGGCGTTGAACGCGTCCAGCCCCATCCCCTGATGCAGCAACACACCGCAATGATGGGACCGTCAAGCCACACAGGCGTTACGCCGTGTTACGACCGTGCAAATTCGTCGCACCGGCGCGAGCAGACACAAAATCGCACGAAAGCGGGCCGGAGCGTGCGAGTTCGTGTCTGCTCGCGAGTGGGCGGGGGAGGTCCCCGGAATTCCTAGTGACCCTCGGCCTTGAAGCGCTCGATCGAGCGGTTCACCTCGGCCTCGGCCTCTTCGCGGCCCACCCAGTCGGCGGCCTTGACGAACTTGCCCGGCTCCAGGTCCTTGTAGTGCACGAAGAAGTGCTTGATCGCGTCCAGTTCGAACTCGGACACGTCGCCGATGTCCTGGATATGGTCCCAGCGCGGGTCGGCCAGCACGCACAGCACCTTGTCGTCGCCGCCCTTCTCGTCTTCCATCCGGAACATGCCGACCGGACGTGCCTCGACGATGCAGCCGGGGAACACCGACTCGGGCAGCAGCACCAGCGCGTCCAGCGGATCGCCGTCCTCGCCGAGGGTGTCCTCGATGTAGCCGTAGTCCGTCGGGTAGCCGAACGAGGTGAACAGATACCGGTCCAGCTTCACCTTGCCGCTGTCGTGGTCCACCTCGTACTTGTTGCGGGAACCCTTCTGGATCTCGATGAGGACATCGAACTGCACGCCGTGACTCCTACTGTGCGGGGGACCTGGGGCGTCGGCTGACGACGCGGGTCAACACTAAACGAGGGATACCCTGCTCTACAGGGGTGGCTCGGCTAGGCGATCGAGATCAGGAGAAATATGCGGCCCACTCGGTGGCGGCGATCCACGTACATCGTGGTGGGGGTGTCGGTTCTGGCGCTGGTGGTGGTGCTGGTCGCCGCGGCCGCGCTGGTGGCCACCCGGCAGACCTCCGACCAGATCGCGGTCGGTCCCGCCCCCGCCCCGGCGACCGCGTCGCCGCAGGTCCAGCCCGTCTCGGAGTCCGCGGACAAACCCACCCCGCAGGGCCTGACCCGGGCGCTGCGCGCGGTGCTGGCCAACCCGGATCTGGGCAGGTTCACCGGCCGCATCACCGACGCGCTGACCGGCGAGCAGCTGTGGACGCAGGGCGCGGGTGTCCCGATGCAGCCCGCCTCCACGAACAAATTGCTGACCGCCGCCGCGGCGCTGCTCACCCTCGACCGCGACGCCAGGCTGACGACGCGCGTGCTGTCCACGAAGCCGGGGGTGGTGGTGCTCGTCGGTGGCGGTGACCAGACGCTGTCGGCCGCGCAGCGCAACGTCGACACCTGGTACCGCGACGCCGCACGGATCGTCGACCTGGCCGACCAGGTCCGGCGCAGCGGCGTCGACGTGAAGACCGTGCAGGTCGACGTCGGTGCGTACAGCGGGCCGACGATGGCGCCCGGCTGGGACCCGCGGGACATCGACGGCGGCGACATCGCGCCGATCGAGTCGATCATGCTCGACGGCGGCCGCACGCAGCCGGTGAGCGTCGAGTCCCGCCGGTCCAAGACCCCGGCGCTGGACGCGGGCCGCGCGCTGGCGGTCGCGCTGCGGCTGGATCCGGCCAAGGTGACGGTGACGTCGTCGGCGGCTCCGGAAACCAAGGGCACCGAGATCGCGTCGGTGCAGTCCCCGCCGCTGATGCAGCGGCTGCGCGACATGATGAACTTCTCCGACAACGTGATGGCCGAGTCGATCGGTCGCGAGGTCGCCGCCGCCACCGGGGAGCCACAGAGCTTCGCCGGCGCCGCGCGGGCGGTGCTGGCCGCGCTGCGCGAGGCCGGCATCGACACCTCGGGCGCGCGCCTGCTGGACTCCAGCGGCCTGTCGGTGGACAACCGACTGACAGCCGAGACCCTCGACGAGGTGGTGCAGGCCGCGGCCGGCGACTCCGAGCCGGCGCTGCGGCCCGCGGTGGACCTGCTGCCCATCGCGGGCGGCTCCGGCACCCTGTCCAACCGCTATCTCGACACCGAGGACGGCCGCGCCGCGGCGGGGTATCTGCGGGCCAAGACGGGGTCGCTGACGGGCACCAACTCGCTGGCCGGGATCGTCACCGGCGAGAGTGGGCGGGTGCTCACCTTCGCGCTGCTGTCCAACGACGCCGGCCCGACCGGGCGGACGGCGCTCGACGCGTTCGCGGCCACGCTGCGCACCTGCGGGTGCCGGTCGTGAGCTCGTCGCCGAAGTCCGGTCTCACCGTCGGCCGCGCGGTGGACTGGGATCTGGCCGCGTCGCTGGGCGGGAAACTGGCCCGGCCCGAACCGCCGGCCACCGACTACACCCGCAGGCAGGCCGTCGCGCAGCTCGCCGAGTCCGCCCGCGACGCCGAGCTGCCGGTGCGGGAGACCACCGGGCTCATCGAGGGCGGGGAGATCCCCGAGGCGCGGGTGGTCAACCGCCCCGAGTGGATTCGCGCCGCGGCGCAGTCGATGCGGGTGATGACCGGCGGTGACGGCGGCGGCAAACCGGGCGCGCTGACCGGCCGGATCGCCGGCGCGCAGACCGGTGCAGTGCTGGCCTTCGTGTCCTCGGGCATCCTCGGCCAGTACGACCCGTTCGCCCCCGGCGGTGGCGAGCTGCTGCTGGTGTATCCGAACGTGATCGCCGTCGAGCGGCAACTCCGGGTGTCGCCCAAGGACTTCCGGATGTGGGTGTGCCTGCACGAGGTCACCCACCGGGTGCAGTTCCGGGCCAACCCGTGGCTGGCCGGGCACATGTCGGATGCGCTCGCCGTGCTGACCGACGAGGACGGGGAGGACCTGGGCCAGATCGTGGGCCGGGTCGCCGAGTACGTCCGCGATCGCCGCTCGGGTGCCAAAGCGGGTGAGCCAGAATCGAATTCGGCGGGCATCCTCGGGCTTGTGCGTGCCGTGCAGTCGGAGCCGCAGCGTGCGGCGCTGGACCGCCTGCTGGTGCTCGGCACTCTGCTCGAAGGCCACGCCGAACACGTGATGGACGCCGTCGGACCCGCCGTGGTGCCGTCGGTGGCCACGATCAGGCGCCGGTTCGACGAGCGCAGGCAGCGCAAACAGCCGCCGCTGCAACGCCTGATGCGCGCACTGCTGGGTGTGGACGCGAAGCTCAGCCAGTACACCCGGGGCAAGGCGTTCGTCGACGAGGTGGTGGACCGGGTCGGCATGGCGCGCTTCAACACCGTCTGGACCGATGCCGAGACGCTGCCACTGCCTGCCGAGATCGACGAGCCGCAGCGATGGATCGAAAGGGTGCTGTAGCCGAGCTGCGCGCTGCGCTGGCCGGCTTCGTCCGTACCCACCCCGACGTGTCCGGGCCGTGGTGTGTCGCGCTGTCCGGCGGTCCCGATTCACTGGCGCTGACGGCGGTCGCGGCGGCGCTGCGGCCGACCACCGCGTTGATCGTCGACCACGGGCTGCAGCCGGACTCCGCGGGCGTCGCAGACGCCGCCCGCGTCCACGCGCTGAGCCTGGGATGCGTTGAGGCGCAGGTCATTCCGGTGGATGTCGGCACCGACGGCGGTCCGGAGGCGGCCGCCCGCGCAGCCCGCTACCGTGCCCTCGGACAGGCGCGGCGCGGTGCGCCGGTGCTGCTGGCGCACACGCTCGACGACCAGGCCGAGACCGTGCTGCTCGGGCTCGGTCGCGGCTCCGGGGCCCGTTCGCTCGCGGGCATGCGGCCCTACGATCCGCCCTGGGCCTGGCCGCTGCTGGGGATCCGGCGCACGGTCACCCACCGCGCGTGCGCCGAGCTGGGCCTCAATCCATGGCAGGACCCGCACAACGCGGACCCGCGCTACACCCGGGTCCGGTTGCGCGCAGAGGTGCTGCCCCTGCTCGAGGAGGTGCTCGGCGGCGGCGTGGCCGAGGCGCTGGCCCGCACCGCCATCGCGCTGCGCGAGGACACCGACACGCTCGACGGCATCGCCGCGCAGGCCGTCGCGCCGCCGGGGAGGCCGGCCTCGCGGTGGCCGCCCTTGCGCCGCTGCCCACCGCGGTGCGGCGGCGGGTGATCCGGAACTGGCTGCTGTCGGGCGGGGCATGCGAGCTGACCGATCGGCAGATCCGCGCGGTCGACGCGCTGGTCACCGACTGGCGCGGCCAGGGCGGCGTCGCGGTGCCCGGCGACCGGTCACGTGTACGGCTGTTCGCCGGACGCCGTGACGGAATGCTGACCCTGTACCGCGAGCCGGTGGCCGAACGGCACCGCTAGGCTGTGGGAGTGCCTGCGCCGACTGCGGACCTGTATCCGGGGGACATCAAATCGGTGTTGCTGTCGGAGGAACAGATCAGATCCAAGACGGCCGAGATGGCCGCGCAGATCGCCGAGGACTACCGCGACGCGACGTCCGGGCAGGACCTGCTGCTGATCACCGTGCTCAAAGGCGCGGTCATGTTCGTCACCGATCTGGCCCGGGCCATCCCGGTGCCCACGCAACTGGAGTTCATGGCCGTCAGCTCCTACGGCTCGTCGACGTCGTCGTCAGGAGTGGTGCGCATCCTCAAGGACCTCGACCGCGACATCAACGACCGCGACGTGCTGATCGTCGAGGACATCGTGGACTCCGGGCTCACCCTGTCGTGGCTGCTGCGCAATCTCGCGACCCGCGGGCCCCGCTCGCTGCGGGTGTGCACGTTGCTGCGCAAGCCCGACGCGGTCCGCGCGGACGTCGACATCCAGTACATCGGCTTCGACATCCCGAACGAGTTCGTCGTCGGGTACGGCCTCGACTACGCCGAGCGCTACCGCGACCTGCCCTACATCGGCACCCTCGATCCGAAGGTGTACACCGACTCCTGAGCGCAGAATGCAGGGCATGGCCGACACCGCGCTGCGCATCTGCCCGTTCTGTGAGGCCACCTGCGGACTCACGCTGACCATCGAGGACGGTCGGGTGGGCGCCGCCCGCGGGGACCGCGACGACGTGTTCTCCGCCGGGTTCATCTGCCCCAAGGGCGCGAGCTTCGCTGAACTCGACAACGACCCCGACCGGTTGAGTGCGCCGCTGATCCGTCGCGACGGCGTGCTCACCGAGGCGACGTGGGAGGACGCGTTCGCCGCGGTCGCCGACGGACTGGGCGCCGCGGTGCGTGAGCACGGCGGGGCCTCCGTCGGCGTGTACCTGGGCAATCCAAACGCCCACACCGTCGCAGGCGCGTTGTATCCGCCGCTGATCATCCGCGCACTGGGCACCAGGCAGGTCTGCTCGGCGAGCACGCTGGACCAGATGCCCAAGCACGTCTCGCTCGGGCTGATGTTCGGCAGCCCGGTCGCGTTCACCGTGCCCGACCTGGACCGCACCGACTATCTGGTGGTCATCGGCGCCAACCCGCTGGTGTCCAACGGCAGCCTGGCCACCGCCGCCGACTTCCCCGGCAAGCTGCGCGCGCTGCGCAAGCGGGGTGGCCGGCTGGTGGTCATCGACCCGGCCCGCACCCGCACCGCCGAGTCGGCCGACCGGCACCTCGCGCCGCGGCCCGGCACCGACTCGGCGCTGCTGCTGGCGGTCGCGCACGTGTTGTTCGACGAGGACCTCGTCGATTTGGGCGCGGTCGCCGACCACGCCGTCGGCGTTGACGAAGTCCGCACGCTCGCTTCGGATTTCGCGCCGGAGGTGGTGGCCGGGTACTGCGGCGTGGACGCCGGCGACATCCGGACCCTGGCCCGCGAGCTCGCCGCCGCAGCCAGTGCCGCGGTGTACGGCCGGATCGGCACCTCCACGGTCGAGTTCGGCACGCTGGGCAGCTGGCTGGTCGACGTCGTCAACACGCTGACCGGCAACCTGGACCGGCCCGGTGGCGTGATGTTCCCACTGTCGCCGGTGGCGGCCGCCCCGCGCGGGCACCGGCCGGGCCGCGGATTTCGCACCGGCCGCTGGCACAGCCGGGTCTCGGGCCACCCGGAGGTGCTCTCGGAGATGCCGACCGCCGCGCTGGCCGAGGAGATCGAGACACCCGGCGACGGGCAGATCCGGGCGATGATCACCATCGCGGGCAACCCGGTGCTGTCGGCCCCGGACGGCGACCGGCTGGACCGTGCGCTGGCCGGTGTCGGCTTCATGGTGAGCGTCGACCCGTACCTCAACGAGACCACTCGGCACGCCGACGTGATCCTGCCGCCCCCGCCGCCGTCGCGCAGCCCGCACTTCGACTTCGCGCTCAACGGCCTGGCCGTGCGCAACAACGCCCGCTACTCACCGCCGGTGCTGCCGCTCGACGGCAGGCCGGACGAGGCCGAGATCCTGTCCCGGATCGCGCTCGGGCTCTACGGTCTCGGCCCCGACGCCGACCCGGCGCTGGTCGACGAACAGGTGATCGCCGCGACGCTGGCCAAGGAGACCGCCGACGCCGGGTCGCCGGTCGCCGGCCGCCAGGTCGACGAGCTCACCGCGATGCTGACCGGCGGCCGCGGCTACGAGCGTCGCCTGGACATGATGCTGCGTCTCGGCGCGTACGGCGACGCGTTCGGGGCCCGGCCGGGCGGCCTGACGCTGCAACGGCTCCGAGAGTCCCCGCACGGCATCGACCTGGGCCCGCTGCAGCCGCGGCTGACCGAGGTGCTGCGCACCCCGTCGGGCAAGGTCGAGCTCGCCCCGCCGGAGCTGGTGGTCGACGTCGGGCGGCTGCGCGCCGCGATGAGCCGGTCGGGTGACGGGTACGTGCTGATCGGCCGCAGGCACCTGCGCTCCAACAACAGCTGGATGCACAACCTGCCCGCGCTGGCCGGCGGCACCAACCGCTGCACACTGCGGATCCACCCCGACGACGCGGCCGAGCTCGGCGTGACCGACACCGCCGTGGTGAAGGGGCCCGGCAGTGAGGTGGTGGTGCCCGTCGAGGTCACCGACGGGATCCGGCGTGGCGTGCTGTCGCTGCCGCACGGCTGGGGTCACGACCGCGACGGCACCCGTCAGCATCTGGCCGCCGAGCATCCCGGAGTCAACGCCAACCAGCTCAACGACGGCTCGACGCTGGACCCGCTGTCGGGCACCGCGGTGCTCAACGGCATCCCGGTGCTGGTCGGGCCGGGAACTGCGGCCGGGTCAGGTCAGGTCAGCTCCCAGATCACCGTCACCGAGAACCCGACCGTCTGCTGACCTGGCTCCAGCGGCACCGAGGCCTCCATCGCGCGCGGCGCCTGCAGCGGGATCGGCGGGGTCGGCGAGGACGATTCGGAGATCGAGATGACCTTGCCGAGGTTCAGGCCCGACAACTCGGCGTACTGGGCGGCGCGGTCCTTGGCGTCCTCGAACGCGCGCGCCCGGGCGTCGCGCACCAGTTCTGAGTCGTCCTCGATCGAGTAGCTGATCGAGTTGATCCGGGCCGCGTTGCCGCCGGTGTCGACGATCAGGTTGATCGCGTCCGAGGCGAGGTTGAGATCGCGGACGGTGACGGTGATCGAGTTGGTCGCCCGGTACGCCGCGATCGCGGTGGTGTTGCTGCCGTACTGCGGCTGCAGATCCGCAGCCGTGGTGGCCACGTCCTTTCGCTCGATGCCGAGCCCGGCGAGGCCGTCGATGACGGTCTGCTGGAGTTCGTTGGTCTGGTTCATCGCCGCGGTGGCGTCGGGCCCGAGGAACTCCGTCGACGCGTTGACGGTCAGTGTGTCGGGCGTGCCCTGCACCTGGCCCTCGCCGACCACGGTCACCTGACGGCTGTCGGCGCCCGGCTGCAGCGTCGGCGAGCTCTGCGCGTCGCACGCCGTCAGTCCTGCGGCGGTCACCCCCGCTACGGCGACGGCGGCGAGCGTGTTCCGGATTGCGTTGGCGCGTGCTGGGATAGGCATGCCTGGCACCCTAGAGCGTCAGCGCAGCGACGTGAGGAACTCCAGCAGGACGCGCGACACGTCGTCGGGCCGCTCCTCGGTGAGCCAGTGGCCCGCGCCGTCGATCATCACCTCGCGGTAGTCGCCGGAGACGACCTCGCGCACCCGGTGTCGGGGGGTGTAGGCCAGCGTCGGGTCCTCGGAGCCGCCGACGAACAGCGCCGGGACCGCGATGGTCGCGGCGGGCGGATCGGCCGTCAGCTCCCAGTTCCGGTCGAAGCAGCGGTACCAGTTCAGCGGTGCGGTGAATCCGCCGCGGGTGAACTCGTCGACGTAGACGTCGAAATCCGCCTGACTGATCCAGTCGGGGAGGCCGCCCGGGTCCGGGATGCGGTCGAGGAACCCGGCCGCACCCGGTTCGGCCGACGCGGTGCCTGCCGCCATCGTGAACAGCCGCCGGAAGGTGGTGGCCGGGTCGCGATCCAGTTCGGCGTCGGCCGGGCCCCGCTCCTGGAAGTACAGGATGTAGAAGAAGCGGTCACCGAAGATCCGGCGGAACGCCTGGGTGGTCGGCACCTTCGGTCTGGGCACCGGGGGCAGGCTCAGCCCCGCGACCGCCGAGAAGCGGTCCGGATGCAGCAGCGGGGCGGCCCAGGCGACGACGGCGCCGAAGTCGTGGCCGACGAGCACCGCCTGCTCGGCGCCTCCGCCGACGTCGGAGTCGAGCAACCCGACGACGTCGGCGGCGAGCTCGGCGACGGTGTAAGCCCCGACGGCCGTGGGCCGGTCCGAACCGCCGTAGCCGCGCTGGTCGGGGGCCAGCACGTGGTAGCCGGCGTCGGCCAGCGCCCGCACCTGGTGACGCCAGCTGAAGGCCAGTTCGGGGAAGCCGTGGCACAGCACCACGACGGGCGCGCCGGGCTCGCCGGCCTCGAACACCCGCAACGTGACCCCGTTGGTCCGTACCCTCCGCGTCCGCATCAGGTGCCCCTTCCCCGAGCGTGCACCCACGGTCGTGGGCAGCGCAGACTGACTACCGAGAGTTCACGTTCGCGGGCCTCCGTGAACTCCGGGCTCCGGCCTGATTGTTCCCTCCGTGAACTCCGGGAACTGCCGAACGTTGGTCTAGCGGTAGCCTTGACTATTCCAGCTGCATGTATTGGAAGGATTTGGCCGGCGAAACCGATCGCCGGCCGTACACGTTGATGAACCGGACTGACTCATGAACCGCAAGAATGTCATCCGCACGCTCACGGTGATCGCCGTGGTGCTGCTGCTGGGTTGGTCTTTCTTCTACTTCAGCGACGACACCCGCGGGTACAAACCCGTCGACACGTCCGTCGCGGTAGCGCAGATCAACGGTGACAACGTCAACAGCGCGCAGCTCGACGACCGTGAGCAGCAGTTGCGGCTGGAGCTCAAGAACGGCAACGGCGACACCGAGGACAGCAACCAGATCATCACCAAGTACCCGACCGGGTACGGGGTGACGCTGTTCGAGACGCTGCAGGATAAGAACGTCAAGACCAACACCGTGGTCAACCAGAGCAGCGTGCTGGGCACATTGCTGATCTACATGCTTCCGCTGCTGCTGCTGGTCGGCCTGTTCGTGATGTTCTCCCGTATGCAGGCGGGCGGCCGGATGGGCTTCGGCTTCGGCAAGTCCAAAGCCAAGATGCTGTCCAAGGACATGCCCAAGACCACGTTCGCCGACGTCGCCGGCGTCGACGAGGCGGTCGAGGAGCTCTACGAGATCAAGGACTTCCTGCAGAACCCGAGCCGTTACCAGGCGCTCGGCGCGAAGATCCCGCGCGGCGTGCTGCTCTACGGCCCGCCCGGCACCGGCAAGACGCTGCTCGCCCGCGCGGTGGCCGGCGAGGCCGGCGTGCCGTTCTTCACGATCTCCGGCTCGGACTTCGTCGAGATGTTCGTCGGCGTCGGCGCCTCCCGCGTGCGTGACCTGTTCGAGCAGGCCAAGCAGAACAGCCCCTGCATCATCTTCGTCGACGAGATCGACGCCGTCGGCCGCCAGCGCGGCGCCGGCCTGGGCGGCGGCCACGACGAACGCGAGCAGACGCTGAACCAGCTGCTGGTCGAGATGGACGGCTTCGGTGACCGCCAGGGCGTCATCCTGATCGCGGCCACCAACCGGCCCGACATCCTCGACCCGGCGCTGCTGCGGCCCGGCCGCTTCGACCGGCAGATCCCGGTGTCCAGCCCCGACCTCGCCTGCGCGCGGTGCTCAAGGTGCACTCGCAGGGCAAGCCGATCGCCGACGACGCCGACCTCGACGGCCTGGCCAAGCGCACCGTCGGCATGTCCGGCGCCGACCTGGCCAACGTCATCAACGAGGCCGCGCTGCTGACCGCGCGTGAGAACGGCACCATCATCACCGGCGCGGCGCTGGAGGAAGCCGTCGACCGCGTGGTGGGCGGCCCGCGCCGCAAGAGCCGCCTGATCAGTGAGCACGAGAAGAAGATCACCGCCTACCACGAGGGTGGACACACCCTCGCGGCGTGGGCGATGCCCGACATCGAGCCGATCTACAAGGTGACGATCCTGGCCCGCGGCCGCACCGGCGGTCACGCGATGTCCGTGCCCGAGGACGACAAGGGTCTGATGACCCGCTCCGAGATGATCGCGCGGCTGGTCTTCGCGATGGGCGGCCGTGCCGCCGAGGAACTGGTGTTCCGCGAGCCGACCACCGGCGCGTCGTCCGACATCGACCAAGCCACCAAGATCGCGCGGGCGATGGTGACCGAGTACGGCATGAGTTCCAAGCTCGGCGCCGTGCGTTACGGCACCGAGCACGGTGACCCGTTCCTGGGCCGCTCGATGGGCAACCAGGCCGACTACAGCCACGAGGTCGCCCAGATCATCGACGACGAGGTGCGCAAGCTCATCGAGGCCGCGCACACCGAAGCGTGGGAGATCCTCACCGAGTACCGCGACGTCCTCGACACGCTGGCAGGCGAGCTCCTGGAGAAGGAGACCCTGCACCGCGTCGAGCTCGAAGCCCTCTTCGGCGACGTGAAGAAGCGCCCTCGCCTGACCATGTTCGACGACTTCGGCGGCCGGGTGCCGTCGGACAAGCCGCCGATCAAGACGCCGGGGGAGCTGGCGATGGAGCGCGGCGAGCCGTGGCCCAAGCCGATGCCCGAGCCGGCCTTCAAGACCGCGATCGCCCAGGCGTCCAAGGCTGCCGCCGAGCGCGCGCACAAGAACGGCGGCAACGGTTCCCACGGACCCAACGGTGCGCCGAACGGCCCGACCCAGCCCGACTACGGCGCCCCCGCAGGCTGGCATGCCCCGGGGTGGCCGCCCCGGCCGGGCTCACCGCAGCAGCAGCCGCCGCAGGGCTACTGGTATCCGCCGCCGGCGCAGCCGGGCTGGCAGGGCGGGACACCGCCGCCCACTCCGACGTATCCGGGGTACCCCCCGTATCAGCCCTACCCGCAGCCCGGACAACGTGCTCCTCACAGCGGTGCGCCCGCACCGGAACCGAAGGAGGATCCCGGCCACGACGGCGGCGGGGAGAACGGGCAGGGCGCTCCGCCCTCCAACGGCTGATACTGAACGGAGATCTCGATGACGCGGTCGCCCAACCACACGGCGACGATCACCCCCCCTGCCTTCGATCAGGCGCGTGCGGAAGCTGCCGTGCGGGAACTGCTCATCGCAGTCGGTGAGGACCCGGACCGGGAGGGCCTGCGGGACACGCCGGCCCGGGTGGCACGGGCCTATCAGGAGATCTTCGCCGGGTTGTACGTCGACCCGGACGAGGTCCTCAAGACCATGTTCGACGAGCAGCACGACGAACTCGTCCTGGTCAAGGACATCCCGATGTACTCGACGTGCGAACACCACCTGGTGTCGTTCCACGGGGTGGCCCACGTCGGCTACATCCCGGGCGAGGACGGGCGCGTCACCGGGCTCTCGAAGCTGGCCCGCGTGGTGGACCTGTACGCCAAGCGCCCGCAGGTGCAGGAGCGGCTGACCGCCCAGATCGCCGACGCGCTGATGCGCCGGCTGAAGCCGCGCGGGGCGATCGTGGTGATCGAGGCCGAACACCTGTGCATGGCCATGCGCGGGATCCGCAAGCCCGGCGCGGTGACCACCACCTCGGCGGTGCGCGGACAGTTCAAGACCGACAAGGCCTCTCGCGCCGAAGCCCTGGAACTGATCTTGCGCAAGTGAGCTCCGCCAGCGTTCCACCTGCGGCACCGGCGACCGTGCAGGTGATGGGAGTCGTCAACGTCACCGACGACTCGTTCTCCGACGGCGGCCGGTTCCTGGACCGGGAGCGCGCGGTGGCACACGGTGTCGAGCTGGTACGCCAGGGCGCGGCGATCGTCGACGTCGGCGGTGAGTCGACCCGGCCGGGCGCCACCCGGGTGCGTGCCGAGGTGGAATCGGCCCGCGTGCTGCCCGTTGTCAAAGAACTTGCGCAACAAGGCATCACGGTCAGCATCGACACGATGCACGCCGAGGTGGCGCGGGCCGCGCTCGAACACGGCGCGCGGATCGTCAACGACGTGTCGGGCGGCAACGCCGATCCCGACATGGTCAGGGTGGTCGCCGACGCCGGTGTGCCGTGGATCCTCATGCACTGGCGCAACGTCGGCGCCGACCGCCCGCACGACGTGCCCTCCTACCGCGACGTGGTCACCGAGGTCAGGGACGAACTGCTGGCCGGGGTGGACGCCGCGGTGCGGGCGGGTGTGGACCCGGCGAATCTGATCATCGATCCCGGGCTCGGCTTCGCCAAGACCGCCGCGCACAATTGGGCTCTGCTGCAGGCGCTTCCGCAGTTCGTCGGCACCGGGATCCCGGTGCTGGTGGGCGCGTCGCGCAAGCGTTTCCTGGGCAGTCTGCTGGCCGCCCCGGACGGGGAACTGCGCGCCCCGGCCTGGCCGAGAGACGGCCACCGCGGTGGTGTCCGCGCTGGCCGGCTGGCACCACGTCTGGGGGGTGCGGGTGCACGATGTGCGTGCGTCGGTCGACGCACTGGCGGTGGTGGAGGCATGGCGGACAGGTGGCATGGCTGATCTCGGGGCGGACTCCGATGACTGACCGGATCGAGCTGCGCGGGTTGAAGGTTCGCGGCAACCACGGCGTGTTCGACCACGAGCGCCGCGACGGTCAGGACTTCGTCGTGGACATCACGGTGTGGATCGACCTGGCCGCCGCGGCCGCCAGCGACGACCTCGCCGACACCCTCGACTACGGCGTGCTGGCCCAGCGGGCCGCCGACGTCGTGGCCGGGCCGGCGCGGCAGCTGATCGAGACGGTGGCGGCGGAGATCGCCGAGGACGTGATGCGTGACGAGCGCGTGCACGCGGTGGAGGTCGTGGTGCACAAGCCCTCGGCCCCGATCCCGTTGCAGTTCGACGATGTCGCGGTGATCGCGCGCCGCTCGCGCCGCGGTGGACGGGGTACCGCGCCGTGAGCAGCCGCGTCGTGCTGTCCATCGGGTCCAACCTCGGCGACCGGCTGGCGCATCTGCAGTCGGTGCTCGACGGCCTCGGCGACGCCGTCGTCGCGGTGTCCCCGGTCTACGAGACGCCGGCGTGGGGCGGGGTCGAGCAGGGGCCGTTCCTCAATGCCGTTGTGGTGGCCGAAGATCCGGATCTCGACGCGCACGGGTGGCTGCGCCGCGCCCAGCAGCTGGAGGACGCGTCCGGGCGGGTCCGCGAGCAGCACTGGGGACCCAGGACGCTCGACGTCGACCTGGTGCAGTGCGTCGGCCCCGATGGCGAGGTGGTGCTCGGCGACGCCGATCTGACCCTGCCCCACCCGTACGCGCACGTCCGCGCGTTCGTGTTGGTGCCGTGGCTGGAGGTGCAGCCCGACGCGACCCTCACCGTGGCGGGCCGGACCGACCCGATCGCGGTGCACCTGGCGGCCGTCGACGCCGCCGAACGCACCGGCGTACGCAGAACCGGGTTCGCCCTGCGGGTCGGGGACCGCAACTGATGGGCCCGACGCGCAAGCGGGACCTGGCCGCCGCGGCCGCGGTGACCGCGGTCGTCAGTTATGTACTCGTGCACCTCATCTACCGGTGGTTCCCGCCGGTCGACGTGTGGACGGGGGTGTCCCTGCTCGGAGTCGCGGTGGCGTTGGCGGGCTGGGCGTTCTACGTGCGGGCCCGGATCCGCGACGGCGAGATCGGGCTCGGGCACGGCCGGCTGCACCCGCTGGCGGTGGCCCGGTCGGTCGTGATCGCGAAGGCCTCGGCGTGGATGGGCAGCGTCGTGTTCGGCTGGTGGGTGGCCGTGGTGGTCTTTCTGCTGCCGCGGCGCAGCACGCTGCGGGTGGCCGCCGAGGACACCCCCGGTGCGGTGGTGGCCGGGTTGTGTGCGCTCGCACTGGTGGTCGCGGCGATGTGGCTGCAGCATTGCTGCAAGTCACCGGAGGATCAGTCGCAGAACGCCGACGCGGCGCCGAGCTGACGTGATCCCCGGCGACAGGCCGAATCGCCGCCCGGGTCGACACGCGACACGACCAGTGACAGGTACAGTCGGCCCATGACCGATCCGACCCGAGGCACCCGCCTCCGGCGCAGCGGCCGCAGGCCGGGTTGGTTCCTGATGACGGTGTTGCTGGTACTCGCGATCGGCGCCAGCTCAGCGCTGGTTTTCACCAACCGTGTCGAATTGCTCAAGCTGGCGGTCATTCTCGCGCTGTGGGCGGCGGTGGTCGCCGCGTTCGTCTCGGTCATCTATCGCAGGCAGAGCGACGCCGACCAGGCCAAGGTGCGTGACCTGAAGCTGGTGTACGACCTGCAATTGGACCGCGAGATCTCCGCGCGCCGGGAGTACGAGCTCGCGGTGGAATCCCAGCTGCGCCGCGAGCTGGCCTCGGAGCTGCGGGCGCAGTCGGCCGACGAGGTGGCGGCCCTGCGCGCCGAGCTGGCCGCGCTGCGGGCCAACCTGGAGTACCTGTTCGACGCCGACCTCTCGGATCGCCCGGCGCTGGAGACCGAACGCACGGCCGGCCGGGTCAGCAGCAGCCGCATCGACACCGAGGACGACTTCGTCGTCACCCCGGAGCCGGATGCGCCGGAGACCGACGAGAGCCCGATCATCGACGTGCCGGTCGAGCCGCATCTGCCCGAGCACGAATGGGTGCCCGCCGGTGAACCCGGTGGCGCACATCGGCGCTCGGCCGAACAGGCTGCCGGTCGACGGCACCGCGCCGACGATGCCCCCGCCCCGCACCCGCAGTGGGCGCCCCCGCCACCACCGCCGGGCCCGGCTCCCGAGCCGCCCCGCCACCACCCCCGCAGGCCCCGCCCCAGCCGCCCCCGCCGCAGCAGCAGCCGCACTTTCCGTGGTTGCCCCCGCAGCCCCGCCCGCAGACCGCTCCGGCGGGCACGCACTGGCAGCCGGCGCCCGCGCAGGGGCAGTTCATTCCGGCCGGTGCGCCGGGCAGCAACTGGGAGGCCGCCCCGCCCGCCGACGCCCCGCCTGTCGACGGCGCGCCGGACGACGAGTACGTCGGCAGGCGCCGGGCACCGGATTCCGAACCGCCCCGCGGTAAGCACTACGCCCCCGGCGAGGAGGCGCCCCCCGCCCCGGAAGAGGAGCCGGTCGAGGAGGACGCCGACGGCGGCGCCCACACCGGCGGCCAGTCGGTCGCCGAGCTGCTGGCCCGTCTGCAGGCGGCGTCACCCTCCGGTGGTGGGCGCCGGAGGCGCCGCGAGGATTGAGTAGGCTTCGTGGCGACCGTCCGGTACCCGCACCGCGGGACCGGAACGAAGCCATGAGGATCAGCGAGGTCGACTGCGATGGTGCAGCCCCCCGCCGGCGGTGACAGCCCGCCCGACGGACTCCGCCCGGCCCGCCTGACCGTCGGGATCATCTCCGCCGGCCGGGTCGGCGCCGCGATGGGCGCGGCGCTCGAGCGCGCCGAACACGTCGTCGTAGGGTGCAGCGCGGTGTCCGCCGCCTCCCGCACCCGCGCACAGCGTTGGCTGCCCGACACCCCGATCCTGCCGGTCGACGAGGTCGCCCGGCGTGCCGAGCTGCTGCTGCTCGCCGTGCCCGACGCCGAGCTGGCCGCACTGGTGAGCGGCCTGGCCGCCACCGGGGCGGTGCGCGCGAACACGATCGTGGCGCACACCTCGGGAGCCAACGGCATCGGCATTCTCGCCCCGCTGGCCGAGCAGGGCTGCATCACGCTGGCGATCCACCCGGCGATGACGTTCGCGGGTACCGACGAGGACGTCGACCGGCTCCGGGACACCTGCTTCGGGGTGACCGCCGGCGATGAGATCGGGTACGCGATCGCCGCATCGCTGGTGCTGGAGGTCGGCGGCGAACCGTTCCGGGTGCGCGAGGATGCCAGGGCGCTCTACCACGCGGCGCTCGCCCACGCAGGCAACCATGTGGTGACGGTCGTGCTCGACGCGGTGGACGCGTTGCGCGCCGCATTGCGAGGCCAGGAGCTTCTCGGCCAGGAGACCGTCGGCGACGCGCCCGGCGGGCTGCCGGAGCGGATCGTCGGCCCGCTGGCCCGTGCGGCACTCGACAACGCGCTGGCGCGCGGGCAGTCCGCGCTGACGGGTCCGGTGGCCCGCGGTGACGCGGCCGCCGTCGCCGGTCATCTGCAGGCGCTCGCCGAGGTGAACACCGATCTGGCGCAGGCGTATAGGACGAACTCATGGCGCACGGCCCAACGTGCGCACGCTCCGGAAGGGGTCTTCGAGGTGCTGGCAGAAGCAGGACAGTCATGACCAGGCGCAACGTCCCGAAGTTCACCCCGGGCCAGTTGAACGTGTACCACCGGCCGCGGGACGTCTCCGGGGTGACACGGGCGCTGCGCACCACCGGGCGACGGATCGTGCTGGTTCCGACGATGGGGGCGTTGCACGACGGTCACCTGGCGCTGATCCGCGCCGCCCGGCGGGTGCCGGGCGCGGCGGTCGTGGTGTCGATCTTCGTCAATCCGCTGCAGTTCGGCGCGAATGAGGATCTGAGCGCCTACCCGCGCACTCTCGACGACGACCTAGAGGCGCTGCGCGACGAGGGTGTCGACATCGCGTTCACCCCGACCGCCGACGACATGTACCCCCACGGTATGCGCACCACCGTGCATCCCGGACCGCTCGCCGGTGAACTCGAAGGAGCTTCGCGGCCAACGCATTTCGCTGGCGTGCTGACGGTCGTGCTGAAGCTGTTCAACATGGTGCGCCCGGACCGCGCGTACTTCGGCGAGAAGGACTACCAGCAGCTCGCGCTGATCCGCCAGATGGTGACCGACCTCGACCTCGACATCGAGATCCAGGGCGTGCCGATCGTGCGCGAGGCCGACGGCCTGGCGATGTCGTCGCGCAACCGCTACCTGGACCCCGTGCAGCGTGAGCAGGCCGGCGCGTTGTCGGCGGCGCTGCTGGCCGGCATGTACGGCGCGTCGGCCGGGGTGAACGCCGCCCTGGACGCCGCGCGCGCGGTGCTCGACGAGGTGCCCGCGCTGGAGGTGGACTACCTGGAGGTCCGGGACCCGCTGCTGGGGCCCGCGCCGGCCGAGGGCGCAGGCCGCATGCTGATCGCCGCTCGGTTGGGTCACACCCGCCTGCTCGACAACATCGCCGTGGACATCGGGGCGAGTGCGGGCATCGACGGCCATCCGCGCAGCCCGTCCGGGGACAGCCACGAATTGCCTTGGAGGAACTGATGTCCGACGCCACCGCGCCGCTGTCTCCGAGGTGACGTCGTGCTGTTAGCCATCGACGTGCGCAACACCCACACCGTGGTCGGGCTGATCTCGGGTTCCGGCGACCACGCGAAGGTCGCCCACCACTGGCGCATCCGGACCGAGCCGGAGGTGACCGCGGACGAACTCGCGTTGACCATCGACGGACTCATCGGTGACGACGCCGAACTGCTGACCGGCGCGGCCGGGCTGTCCACGGTGCCCTCGGTGCTGCACGAGGTGCGGGTGATGCTCGAGCAGTACTGGCCGTCGGTGCCGCATGTGCTGATCGAGCCTGGGGTGCGCACCGGGATCCCGCTGCTGGTCGACAACCCGAAAGAGGTCGGCGCCGACCGGATCGTGAATTGCCTTGCCGCGTACCAGAAATTCGGCACGGCAGCGATCGTGGTCGACTTCGGTTCCTCGATCTGCGTCGACGTGGTCTCGGCGCGCGGTGAATTCCTCGGCGGCGCGATCGCCCCCGGCGTGCAGGTGTCGTCCGACGCGGCGGCGGCCCGCTCGGCGGGACTGCGGCGCGTGGAGTTGACCAGGCCGCGGTCGGTGGTGGGCAAGAACACCGTCGAATGCATGCAGGCCGGAGCGGTTTTCGGCTTCGCCGGCCTGGTGGACGGGCTGGTGAACCGGGTGCGCGAAGACGTCGACGGCTTCGCCGGGGACGACGTCAACGTGATCGCCACCGGCCACAGCGCGCCGCTGATGCTGGCCGATCTGCACACCGTGCAGCACTACGACCGGCACCTGACGCTCGACGGGCTGCGGATGGTGTTCGAACGCAACCGCGACAACCAGCGCAGCAAGGCCAAGCGCTAGAAGAACGTGTGGATCAGGTCGGCCACCCGGCCGTCGGGGGCGACCTCTGGGATCAGCCGCCACTTGTCGAAAGTCGTGCACGGGTGCGAGATCCCGAACCGCAGCCACTGGCCGACCTCGGCGTCGGCGCCGCGGCCCAGCCGCAGGTTGGCGTGCTGGTCGTGGAGTCGTTCGACCGTGGCACCGGCGAGGTCCAGCGGGATCGGCATGCCCTGGTCGAACGACACGTCGCGCCGGCCCATGGCCAGGATCGCCAGGTCGGGTTCAGGGCGCGACACCACCTGGGCGTGCACCTCCAGCGCGGGCCGCAGCCCGGCGCCGCCGTCCCGGGTCAGCGGCGAGGTCTGCGCGTAGAGGCCGTGGTCGTGGGTCACGTAGCAGCCGCTGCGCAGCACGGGGCGCACCGACAGACCCTGCGGCCAGCCGGTCAGCGCGTCGGCGACCGCGTCGAAGTACGTGCTGCCGCCCGCGGTGACCACGATGTCGTCGGTCTCGAACAGCGGGGCCAGCCGGATGACGGCCGCACGCAGGTCCGCCAGGTGGGTCGCGACACCGGCGACCGCGTCGCCGGTCAGCGCCTGCGCCACCGCCGCCTCGTACCCGGCCACACCCACCAGCCGCAGCCGCGGGGAGGCGGCCGCGGCGCGGGCCACCTCGTCTGCGGCCTCCGGTGACCGGCACCCGGTGCGTCCGCCCGGCATGCCGATCTCGACGCACACGTCGACCGGCCGCGCCGCGCCGGCCAGCGCCCGGGTCATCAGCTCCACGCCGCGCACCGAATCCACCCAGCACACGAACCCGAGGGCGGGGTCACGGTCCAGTTCGGCGGCCACCCAGCGCAGTCCGGCGTCGTCGACCAGCTCGTTGGCCAGCACCAGATCGCGGACCCCGAACGCGCGGTACACCGCGGCCTGCCCGACGGTCGCGACGGTGACCGCGACGGCGCCCGCGGCGAGCTGGCGGGCCGCCAGCTGCGGAGACATGTGCGTCTTGCCGTGCGGGGCCAGCTGCACGCCCCGGCCGCGGCACCAGGCGGCCATCGTCTCGATGTTGTGTGCCACGGCGTCGCCGCGCAGCACGCAGACCGGGCCGCCTGCGCCCCGCATGGGCAGGTCCGGGCGCTGCGCGACGATCTGCGCCGGGGTGTGTCCCCACCACGGCGCCGGGACGCCTTTGTAGCTGCAGTCCAGGGTGCGGTGACCCAGGGCACGCACCGCGGCGGCGTCGATTAGAGCGTGGGCGGACGGGCTCATTCGTTCATTTAAGCTGGCACGTCGTGACGTCCCCCGATTCTGTTGACGACATCCCCGAGCAGTTCCGCATCCGGCAGGCCAAGCGTGAGCGGCTGCTGGCCGAGGGGCGCGACCCGTACCCGGTGAAGGTCGACCGCACCCACACCCTCGCGGAGCTGCGCGCGGCGTTCCCGGACCTGACCGCGGACACCAAGACCGGTGAGCAGGTCGGCGTCTCGGGCCGGGTGATCTTCGCGCGCAACTCCGGCAAGCTCTGCTTCGCGACGCTGCAGGAGGGCGACGGTACGCAGCTGCAGGCGATGATCAGCCTGGACCAGGTCGGGCGGGAATCCCTGGACGCGTGGAAAGCCGACGTCGATCTCGGCGACATCGTGTTCGTGCACGGAGAGGTGATCAGCTCCCGCCGCGGTGAACTCTCGGTGCTCGCCGATTCCTGGCAGATCGCTGCGAAGGCGCTGAGGCCGCTGCCGGTCGCGCACAAGGAACTGAGCGAGGAATCCCGGGTGCGGCAGCGCTATGTCGATCTGATCGTGCGTCCCGAGGCGCGCGCGATCGCCAGGCAGCGGGTGGCGGTGGTGCGCGCGGTGCGCTCGGCGCTGGAGCGGCGCGGTTTCCTCGAAGTCGAGACCCCGATGCTGCAGACGCTGGCCGGCGGCGCCGCGGCCCGGCCTTTTGTGACGCACTCCAATGCGCTGGATGCCGATCTTTACCTGCGCATCGCGCCGGAACTTTTTCTGAAGCGCTGTGTGGTGGGTGGATTCGACCGGGTCTTCGAGTTGAATCGAAACTTCAGAAACGAAGGAGCGGATTCCACACATTCGCCCGAATTCGCGATGTTGGAGACATATCAGGCGTACGGAACGTATGACGATTCCGCGGTCGTCACCCGGGAACTTATTCAGGAGGTCGCCGACGAAGCGATCGGCACCCGGCAGGTCCCATTGGCAGACGGCTCCGTCTACGACCTCGACGGTGAATGGGCGACGCTGGAAATGTATCCGTCATTGTCCGAGGCGCTGGGTGAAGAGATCACCCCGCAGACCCCTGCACAGCGTCTTTGGCAGATCGCCGACCGTTTAGGCGTCGAGATTGCCCGCGACCGCGGTTATGGACACGGGAAATTGGTGGAAGAACTGTGGGAATTCACCGTAGGTGACAAGCTGTGGGCGCCGACGTTCGTGCGTGACTTCCCGGTGGAGACCACGCCGCTGACGCGGCCGCACCGCAGCATCGAGGGCGTCACCGAAAAATGGGATCTTTACGTGCGCAACTTCGAGTTGGCGACCGGATACTCGGAGTTGATCGATCCCGTCGTTCAGCGTGAACGTTTTGAAGCCCAGGCGCGTGCCGCCGCGGCGGGAGACGACGAGGCAATGGCGCTGGACGAGGATTTTCTGGCCGCACTTGAGTACGGCATGCCGCCTACTACCGGGACCGGAATGGGTATCGACAGACTGCTGATGGCGTTGACCGGACTGTCGATTAGGGAGACGGTTTTGTTCCCGATTGTTCGCCGACACGGTAACTGAACTGCTTCGAATCGCACGTTGTTGAATGGCCCGCATATTTATGGCACATTGGTGCCAGCGATGGGGCCATATCCGCCCATCTGAGACGTGAGAAGGGCAGTACGGTAATGGCGAAGAAAGTCACCGTCACGTTGGTCGACGATTTTGACGGTGAAGGTGCCGCCGACGAGACCGTCGAATTCGGTCTCGATGGTGTCGCCTATGAGATCGATCTCTCTGCCAAGAACGCCGCAAAGCTTCGAAATGATTTGAAGCAATGGGTGGACGCCGGGCGTCGGGTCGGCGGTCGGCGCCGCGGTCGCGCGGTGGGCACCGGCCGGGGCCGCGCCGCGATCGATCGGGAACAGAGCGCTGCCATCCGCGAATGGGCCCGGCGCAACGGCCACAACGTCTCCACCCGCGGGCGGATTCCGGCCGACGTCATCGACGCCTTCCACGCGGCAACGTAGCCACCGGCTGCCGGTGCGTCGCACACCGGGTTTTTCGTTCGCTGCGGGCGAACCCACGATGACGCGGATTCGGAAACGAAATGCCGTTACCCCGCGTTGCTTGTATCAGCGTCGGGTTTTCCCGCCCTCTGCCAGTTCTGTCGTCATTCCATCAGTTACCGGCGGGCGGGGCACTCGGAGCCGCCGACCATTAGAGTGGACGGCGTAGGTGCGAAGCGCTGGATGAGACCGCCCGCGAGACGGCGCAGTGCGAGCACCTCCATATATGCAATGGAGAGCAGGTAACCACGGATGTTCGAAAGATTCACCGACCGTGCGCGTCGGGTTGTCGTCCTGGCTCAAGAAGAGGCCCGGATGCTCAACCACAACTACATCGGCACCGAGCACATCCTGCTGGGCTTGATCCACGAGGGTGAGGGCGTGGCCGCCAAGTCCCTCGAATCGCTGGGCATCTCGCTGGAAGGCGTGCGCAGCCAGGTCGAGGAGATCATCGGCCAGGGACAGCAGGCGCCGTCCGGGCACATCCCCTTCACCCCCCGAGCCAAGAAGGTGCTGGAGCTGAGCCTGCGCGAGGCGCTGCAGCTCGGCCACAACTACATCGGCACCGAGCACATCCTGCTCGGCCTCATCCGTGAGGGTGAAGGCGTGGCCGCTCAGGTTCTCGTCAAGCTCGGCGCCGAGCTGACCCGGGTGCGCCAGCAGGTCATCCAGTTGCTGAGCGGCTACCAGGGCAAGGAGACGGCCGAGGCCGGTACCGGAGGCCGCGGTGGCGAGGCGGGCAACCCGTCCACCTCGCTGGTCCTCGACCAGTTCGGCCGCAACCTGACCGCCGCCGCGATGGAGGGCAAGCTCGACCCCGTCATCGGCCGCGAGAAGGAAATCGAGCGGGTCATGCAGGTGCTGAGCCGCCGCACCAAGAACAACCCGGTGCTGATCGGCGAGCCCGGCGTCGGCAAGACCGCCGTCGTCGAGGGCCTGGCCCAGGCGATCGTGCACGGCGACGTGCCCGAGACGCTGAAGGACAAGCAGCTCTACACGCTGGACCTGGGTTCTCTGGTGGCCGGCAGCCGCTACCGCGGTGACTTCGAGGAACGCCTGAAGAAGGTGCTCAAGGAGATCAACACCCGCGGCGACATCATCCTGTTCATCGACGAGCTGCACACGCTCGTCGGTGCGGGTGCGGCCGAGGGCGCCATCGACGCGGCGTCCATCCTGAAGCCGAAGCTGGCCCGCGGCGAGCTGCAGACCATCGGCGCGACCACCCTCGACGAGTACCGCAAGTACATCGAGAAGGATGCCGCGCTGGAGCGCCGCTTCCAGCCCGTCCAGGTCGGCGAGCCGACGGTCGAGCACACCATCGAGATCCTCAAGGGTCTGCGCGACCGGTACGAGGCGCACCACCGGGTGTCCATCACCGACGGTGCCATCGCAGCCGCGGCGACGCTGGCCGACCGCTACATCAACGACCGGTTCCTGCCGGACAAGGCGATCGACCTGATCGACGAGGCCGGTGCCCGGATGCGCATCCGCCGGATGACCGCGCCGCCGGACCTGCGCGAGTTCGACGAGAAGATCGCCGACGCGCGCCGGGAGAAGGAGTCCGCGATCGACGCGCAGGACTTCGAGAAGGCCGCCAGCCTGCGCGACAAGGAGAAAACCCTCGTCGCGCAGCGTGCCGAGCGTGAGAAGCAGTGGCGCTCCGGTGATCTCGACGTGGTCGCCGAGGTCGACGACGAGCAGATCGCCGAGGTGCTGGGCAACTGGACCGGCATCCCGGTGTTCAAGCTGACCGAGGAGGAGACCACGCGTCTGCTCCGCATGGAGGACGAGCTGCACAAGCGGATCATCGGCCAGGAGGATGCCGTCAAGGCCGTCTCCAAGGCGATCCGCCGCACCCGTGCCGGCCTGAAGGATCCCAAGCGTCCGTCCGGTTCGTTCATCTTCGCCGTCCGGTGTCGGTAAGACCGAGCTGTCCAAGGCGCTGGCGAACTTCCTGTTCGGCGACGACGACGCGCTCATCCAGATCGACATGGGCGAGTTCCACGACCGGTTCACCGCGTCGCGGCTGTTCGGCGCCCCTCCCGGGTACGTCGGCTACGAAGAGGGCGGTCAGCTCACCGAGAAGGTGCGCCGCAAGCCGTTCTCCGTGGTGCTGTTCGACGAGATCGAGAAGGCCCACCAGGAGATCTACAACAGCCTCCTGCAGGTCCTCGAGGACGGTCGCCTGACCGACGGCCAGGGCCGCACGGTCGACTTCAAGAACACCGTGCTGATCTTCACCTCGAACCTCGGTACGAGCGACATCAGCAAGGCGGTCGGTCTGGGCTTCACCCAGGGTGGCGGAGAGAACAACTACGAGCGGATGAAGCAGAAGGTTCACGACGAACTGAAGAAGCACTTCCGTCCGGAGTTCCTCAACCGCATCGACGACATCATCGTGTTCCACCAGCTGACGCAGGACGAGATCATCAAGATGGTCGACCTGATGATCGGCCGGGTCTCCAAGCAGCTCGCTGCCAAGGACATGACGATGGAGCTGACCGACAAGGCCAAGTCGCTGCTGGCCAAGCGCGGGTTCGACCCGGTGCTGGGCGCGCGCCCGCTGCGCCGGACCATCCAGCGCGAGATCGAGGACGCGTTGTCGGAGAAGATCCTCTTCGAGGAGGTCGGCCCCGGTCAGCTCGTCACCGTCGACGTCGAGAACTGGGACGGCGAGGGCCAAGGCGAGGACGCGGTGTTCACGTTCTCCGGTGCCCGCAAGCCGGTTGCGGCTGTCGAGCCGGACCTGGCACAGGCCGGTGCCGGCGGCGCTGCGTCCGCAGCCGAATAACGCGATCAACCTCAGGCGGGCGGTCACCCTCGGGTGGCCGCCCGTCGGGCTTCCCGGGTGGCTTACGTCGGCGGTGTGATTGGGCTTACGATGCAGGAGTAATCGACGGGCCCCGGAACCTGGTGAAATTCCAGAACGGTCGCGCCACTGTGAAAGTCAGACCCGGACCCGTCGCCCTCATCACTGGGACGCGGTATCCCTGAAAGGAACTGGGCATGACTTCTCCTCACGCGAGCAGGACACGGGCGGGCGCGATCGACCTCTCCGGCACCAAAGCCGCGGTCTGGTTGTCTCTCACCGCATTCTTCGCGCTGGTGGTGCTGTATTTCATCGGCATGGACCAGGGTGCGACGTCGGTCTTCGGCAGCAACACCTACATCCACGAGTTCGTGCACGACGCACGGCACCTCCTCGGTTTCCCCTGCCACTGATTTCAGCGGCAGGCAGGGACAACCGAAAATGGAGAAGCAGATCATCTGGCGCGGCCTGTTGGCCGGCGCCGCGGCCGGCGTGCTGGGGTTCTTGTTCGCCCGGATCTTCGTCGAGCCGCAGATCGAGTTGGCGATCGGCTACGAGGACGGCGTCGGCGCCGCGCACGAGGCGATCGAGCACGCCGCGGGGGCCGCGGGCCACAGCCACGGCGACGGGGGAGGCTTCACCCGGGCCGTGCAGATGAACGTCGGCATGGGTCTGGGCGTGCTGCTGTTCAGCCTCGCGATCGGCGCGTTGTTCGCCGTCGTGTTCGCGGTCGCCTACGGGCGGGTCGGTGACGTGTCGGCCCGGCTGCTGTCGGTCTACATCGCCGGCGGCATGCTGTTGAGCCTGTACGTCGTGCCGTCGCTGAAGTACCCCGCGAGTCCGCCTGCGCTGAGCCTGGACGAGACGATCCGGCAGCGCACGCTGCTCTACGTCGCCGTCGTGGTGCTGTCGGCCGTGCTGCTGGTCGGCGCGGTGTATCTGGGCAGGCGGTGGACGACCAAGCTGGGCGCCTGGAACGCCACGCTGGCGGCCGGTGGCGCGTACGTGGTCGCGGTCGCGGTCGCGATGCTGATCCTGCCGTCGATCAACGAGACCCCCGGTCCGCTGGTCGACGACGCGGGCGTCATCGTCTATGAGGGCTTCCCGGCCGATCTGCTCTATGAGTTCCGGCTGTACTCGCTCGGTACCCAGGTCGTCATCTACGCCACGATCGGGCTGGTGTTCGCGGCTTTGGTGTCGCGGCTGTTCGGGGAACGTAAGCAACCCGTCAGCAGGTGAGTCCGGTCAGCGAGGTCGTCCGGCTGACCCTGGTGTCGCATGCGATGACCGATGGGATGGCGGCCGGACGGTTCCCCGTCGACGAGCCCGTGAACCCGCTCGGCCGAGACCAGATCGCCAAGGTCGGCCGAGCCGACCTCGGTCAGGCCGAGCGGGTCTTCTGCGGGCCGGAGTTGCGTGCCCGGCAGACCGCCGAGCTGCTGGGTCTGCACGCGGCCGTCGAGCCCGGGCTCGCGGATCTCGATTGCGGCCGGTGGCGGGGCAGCGAACTCGGCGGCGTGCCACCGGCCGAGATGGCCGTCTGGTTGACGGATCCCGCGCGGGTGCCGCACGGCGGCGAATCGGTGGTCGAACTGGTCGCCCGGGTGGGCCGGTGGCTGGATTCGGTGACCGCCGAGCGCAGCCGCGTCGTCGCCGTCACCCATCCGGCGGTGATCCGGGCGGCGATCCTGGTGGCGCTTGAGGCCCCGCCGAAGTCGTTCTGGCGCATCGACATCGCACCGGTCAGTCGCACGACCATGCATTTCCGCGGGCACGCGTGGACCCTGCGGGGGGCCCCGATCAGTTCGGGATGAGGTCGAAGGTCTGCCGGGCGATCGACATCAGCCACGCGGCGGCTGTCTGGCTGCGGAACTCCGGCCAGTTCGACTGCAGGCTGACCACCCACGGCTGCCCGGAGCGGTCGACGGCGTACCAGCTGAACGTCAGGTCGCCGGGCAGGTTGCCTGCCTTGGCACCGATGTAGGGCCACTCGTCGCGGTCGAGGTCGATGCCGGGAACCGCGGACAAGATGTCCTTGACCGGCGCGGCCTCGCCGACCGCGCCTTTCTGCAGGGCGGCGTGCAGCCGGCAGATGTCGGCGGCGCTGCCGTACCACTCGGCGCCGATGTCGGAGGCCGGCATGTGCGTGCGCTTCGGATCCGGCTCGTAGGGACGGCTGTTGGTCTGCTGTAGCAACTGGGCGCGGCCCTCGCGCGAGGCCTGCTTCCACTCCTCGCGCAGATCCGGCGTGCCCCAGCCGACCGAGAACAACTCGTGCATGGTCGGGAACGGGGTCATGCTGGCCGGATCGTGATGGCCGGCGGCCACCAGGGCCCGCTCGATGGCGCCCGGCCCCAACCGCTCGATGAGCAGGTCGGTGGCCATGTTGTCGCTGGCCGAGATCATCTGCTGCGCGGCATCGCGCACCGACACCGTGGAGCCCGGGTCCAGTCCGTCGAACGCCGACGAGCCGACGGCTTTGGCGCCCTCGGTGATGGTCAGCGTGTCGGTCCACTCCAGGGTGTCCGCCTTGACCGCCTCGGCGACCGCGAACAACACGTACAGCTTGAAGATCGACGCCAGCGGCAGCGACAGGTCGGTGTTGGAGCCGGCCACCTTGACGCACCGGCCGTCGTCCACCTTGGCGACCTGGTACGAGTAGCGCGCCCCGGCCCCGGTCAGCAGCTCGTCGATGTCCGACCACTCCCGTACCGCCGGCGGCACCAGGTCGACCTGGAACCGGTCCACCATGCCCGCGTCGTCGGTGCGCAGCTCGATGGTCTGGGCCACCCCGTAGGACGTCAGCACGTTCAGTTTCGCGTGCCCGGCGCCGACGTCGATGTCGGTGACCGTGAAGGGCCTGTCCCACCACATCCGGTCGAGTGTCACCCCGACGTGCTCGACAGCCTCGGGAGCGGCCAGCGTGCGAATGCCGACCTCGCCGATCGGCCAGTCGCTGTTGAGCATGTCCATGGTCTGCTTGGCGCGCAGACCCTGGGGCGTGTTGATCTGGATGGGCACGCCGTACGCGGCGTCGGCCGGAGCCGGACGCGTGGCGGCACATCCGCAGGCCACGGACGCGACGCAGACAAGGCTGACCGCCAGCGCGGTCGCTCTGCGCCTGATCCGGCCTGCCCTATGACGTGGTGTCGGTCCTTGCAACGTCGAGTACAACCTCGAACTCGAGCAGGGACGCACCCGTGGCCACCGGGTTGGCGCGCTCACCTGCATGTGCCTCGATCGCGGGCCCGTTCGCCCAGGCCTGGAACGCGTCCTCGGACTCCCACTGCGTGACCACGAAGTAGCGGGTCTCACCTTTGACCGGGCGCAGCAACTGGAATCCCAAGAAGCCGGGTTGGTTGTCGACGGCGTGGGCGCGGTGGGCGAACCGCTTCTCCAGTTCCGGCCCGGCGTCCGGGGGTACCTCGATTGCGTTGATCTTCACCACAGCCATGCCGTTCAGGTTACCGCGCGGTCTCGGCATGATGTCTGCATGGACTCGGGGCACGGCGTGACCGGCGGCGATCTGCTCACCTTCCAGGGCGGCACGGGCCTGCCGCTGGTGCTGGTGCACGGACTGATGGGGCGGGGCACCACGTGGCCCCGGCAGGTGCCGTGGCTGGCCCGGTTCGGGCGGGTGTACACCTACGACGCGCCGTGGCACCGGGGCCGCGAGGTCGCCGATGCGCATCCGATCTGCACCGAGCGGTTCGTCGCCGACCTGGGTGCCGCCGTCGCCGGGCTCGGTGAGCCCGCGGTGATGATCGGTCATTCGATGGGGGCGCTGCACTCCTGGTGCCTGGCGGCCGAGCGGCCCGATCTGGTGGCCGCGGTGGTGGTCGAGGACATGGCGCCGGACTTCCGGGGCCGCACGACGGGTCCGTGGGAACCGTGGGTGCATGCGCTGCCGGTCGAGTTCGGCACCGCCGAGCAGGTGTACGCCGAGTTCGGGCCGGTGGCGGGCAGGTACTTCCTGGAGGCGTTCGATCGCACGGCGTCGGGCTGGCGGCTGCACGGACACCCGGACAAGTGGATCGAGATCGCCGCGGAATGGGGCAGGCGGGACTACTGGGAGCAGTGGCGGGCGGTCTCGGCGCCGGCGCTGCTGCTGGAGGCGGGGGCCTCGGTGGCCCCGCCGGGGCAGATGCGCGAGATGGCCGAGATGGTGCGCGGCGCGAGGTATGTGCACGTGCCCAACGCCGGACACCTCATCCACGACGACGCCGCCGGGAAATATGAACGGGCGGTCACGGAGTTCTTAACACTGTGTGCCTAATGCTTGACCACAAGTTTCGGACTGCGCGTTCCTAGTCCGGCCGTTGTCAACGACGTTCGCCGGACGCGCTTGAGGACGGCCAGCTCGGGTTCTGCTCGAACCGGGTGCGCACCGCGTCGAGGTCGTGCTGCACCCGATTCCAGTCGGGGTCGTCGAACAGCCGGCCGGACATCGGTGCCGCCCAACGGAATTGACCGAGGTGCAGGCGGAGGTGGCCGGACCGGTGGGCCGCCCGGCTCACCGCGACGGCCAGCGCGAACGGAGAGAGAAGGATCAGATATGCCAGTGCGGTACTCATGGCAGTAATCGTCCGCCCAGATAACATCCGGCCAACAGTGGCAGGAGCGACAGGTCTCGATAAGATGCTGCCATGACGTTGAAAAGTGTCTCGGCGCTGGTGCTCGACAAACTCGCGGTGTTCGAGTTCGGCGTCATCTGCGAGGTGTTCGGCATCGACCGCTCCGGCGACGGCGTGCCCAACTTCGACTTCAAGGTGTGCGGCCCCGAGGCGGGTAAGCCGCTGCGGACCTCGGTCGGCGCCACCATCACCCCGGACCACGGTCTCGACGACCTCGTCGGCGCCGATCTGGTGGCGATCCCGGCGATCGGCGGCGGCGACTACCTGCCGGAGGCGCTCGAGGCGGTGCGCCGGGCAGCCGAATCGGGCTCGATCATCCTGACGGTGTGCTCGGGGGCGTTCGTCGCCGGCGCCGCAGGTCTACTCGACGGGCGTCCGTGCACCACGCACTGGATGCACGCCGACGAGCTGGCGCGGATGTACCCGACCGCGAAGGTCGACCGCAACGTGCTCTTCGTCGACGACGGCAACCTGATCACCAGTGCGGGCACCGCGGCGGGCATCGACGCGTGCCTGCACCTGGTGCGCCGCGAGCTCGGCAGCGAGGTGACCAACACGATCGCCCGCCGGATGGTGGTGCCGCCGCAGCGCGACGGCGGGCAGCGCCAGTACATCGAGCAGCCGATCCCGGTGAAGTGTTCGGAGCGGTTCGCGCCGCACCTGGACTGGATCCTGGCCAATCTGGACAAACCGCACACCGTCACCACGCTGGCGCGCCGGGCTCACATGTCGGGCCGCACCTTCGCCCGCCGCTTCGTCGAGGAGACCGGCCGTACGCCGATGCAGTGGGTGACCGATCAGCGGGTGCTCTACGCCCGGCGGCTGCTGGAGGAGTCGACGCTGGACATCGACGACATCGCCGAACGATCCGGATTCGGCACCGCCACCCTGCTGCGCCACCACTTCCGGCGCATCATCGGCGTCACCCCGTCGGACTACCGCAGGCGGTTCAACTCCTCGGAATCGGTCACGCCCATCGCCGCTCTGGCCTAGTCGCCTTCGCCGCCGCCCTCACCGCACAGGGCGAACCGGCCGTCGGCGGTCTGCTCCACCAGGCCGTCGACCAGAAGCGAGTCCAGCGCGCGGTCGCGTTGGGCGGTGTCGGTGGTCCAGGCGACGTCGAGTTCGGTGCGGGCGACCGGGGAAGTGCTGGCGCGCAACACATCGAGCAACCTTCCTCGCACCTGCCGGTCGGTGCCTGCGTACTTCTGCACCCGTTTGGCCGGGCCGGTGCCGGCCGGGAACCCCCGTGCCCGCCACGCGCACCGCGGCAGTGGGCAGATGCCGCACCGCGGGGCGCGTGCGGTGCACACGGTGGCGCCGAACTCCATGAGCGCCACCGAGAATCGCGGCGCACCGGGGTCCTCGGGCAGCAGCGCCTCGACCTCGGCGAGGTCGCGCGACGACGGGGATCCGGCGTCGGCCAGTCCGTGCACGGCGCGGGCCACCACCCGGCGAACGTTGGTGTCCACCACCGGAACCCGCTGGCCGTAGGCGAAACACGCCACCGCACGGGCGGTGTAGGCGCCGATGCCCGGCAGCGACAGCAGCGTCTCGACGTCGTCGGGCACGACGTCGCCGTGTTCGGCCGCGATCACGGTGGCGCACTCGTGCAGCCGCTTGGCCCGCCGCGGGTAGCCCAGCTTGCCCCATGCTCTCAGCACCTCGGCGGCGCCGGCCGCCGCGGTCGCCGAGGGTGTCGGCCAGCGTTCGATCCAGGCCAGCCAGATCGGCTCGACGCGGGCCACCGGGGTCTGCTGCAGCATGAACTCGCTGACCAGAATCTGCCACGCGGACACCCCGGGCCGACGCCACGGCAGGTCCCGCTGCGCATGCTCATACCACCGGACAAGCGCCTCGGGATCGATCGTCGGGCCCACCTCGGGCAGAATGGCAGCCATGCCTAACTCGAGCCCATTGACCGCATGGAAAGCACTCAAAGAGGGTAACGAGCGCTTCGTGGCCGGGAAGGCGCAACATCCCAGCCAGAGCATCGAACACCGTGCCAGCCTCACGTCGGCGCAGAAACCGACCGCGGTGGTCTTCGGTTGCGGTGACAGCCGGGTCGCCGCCGAGATCCTGTTCGATCAGGGCCTGGGCGACATGTTCGTGGTGCGCACCGCCGGCCACGTGATCGACTCGGCGGTACTGGGCTCGATCGAGTACGCCGTCACGGTACTGAATGTGCCGCTGATCGTGGTGCTCGGGCACGACAGCTGCGGGGCGGTCAAGGCGGCGCTGGGAGCGCTCGACGACGGCGACGTCCCGGGCGGCTATGTGCGGGACGTGGTCGAGCGGGTCATGCCGTCGATCCTGGCGGCCCGCCGCGACGGTCTGCACCGGATCGACGAGTTCGAGGCACGGCACGTGACCGAGACCGGTAAGCAGTTGCTGAGCCGGTCGAAGGCGATCCACGACGCGGTGGACAGCGGGGCGCTGGCGATTGCCGGCGTGACCTACCACCTGGCCGACGGCCAGGTGGTATTGCGCGACCATATCGGTGACATCGGCGAAGCCTGAGGGCGACACGCCGGGCAGCGTCGGACAACGCGGCGTGACCTGGCCTTACCGTGATCTCGTGCTGGATCTAGAACCACATGGGCCGCTGCCCAGGCAGATTTACTGGCGTCGCAGGGCGCTCGCGCTCGGCATTGCCGCGCTGGTCATCGGCATTGTCGCGGCCGTGGTCTCCGTCGTCGTGTTGAACAGCACGAGCACCGAACAGCCGACCGCCAACGAGTCGACATCGGAGTCGGCCGATGCCGCCCCGCAGCCGCTGCCCGGCGAGGATCCCGCCGTCAAGTCGCCGATCCAGCCGCCTGCGCAGGATGCGCCGCCTCCGACTCCCACGCCGACGGCCGCGGTGGTGCCGCCGCCGATCCTCAAAGAGGGCGACGACTGCCCGGATTCCACGCTCGCAGTCAAGGGCATCACCAACCAGCCCCAGTACGTGGTCGGCGATCAGCCGAAGTTCACCATGGTGGTCACCAACATCGGCCTGGTCGCGTGCCAGCGCGACGTGGGCGCCGCGGTGCTCGCGGCCTACGTGTACTCCCTGGACAACCAGCGACTGTGGTCGAACCTGGACTGCGCGCCCTCCAACGAGACGCTGATCAAGACCTTCCAGCCGGGCGAGCAGGTGACCACCGAGGTGACCTGGACCGGCATGGGATCGGCACCGAACTGCCCGCTGCCGCGCCAGCCGATCGGGCCGGGAACCTACAACCTGGTGGTACAGCTGGGGAATCTGAGATCGGCGACGGTGCCGTTCATCCTTGCCCAGCCCGCGGCCAACCCAGGCGGCCTTCCGCCGCAGGGACCCGGGCAGCCGCCCGGACCCATCGGCTGAGTCAGGCCAGCCGGTCGGCGATCGTCGACTCGGCCAGCTGGGACAAGCCCTCCCTGATGTGGCGCGCCCACATCGAGCCGATGCCGTCGACCGACTGCAGGTCGCTGGCGCTCGCGGCCAGCAGGCCCTGCAGGGACCCGAAGTTGCGCACCAGCAGGTCGACGTGGGCGAACTGCAGCCGGGGGATACCGGCCATCGCCCGGTAGCCGCGTGAGCTCATCGCCGAGTCCTGCGCTTCGGCGGTCGACGGATAGCCGAACACCCGGGCCAGCGTGGTGAAGTCCAGCAGCTCGCCGTCCGACAGCCCGTCGAGCTCTTCCAGCGTCGCGGTCACCTGTGCGGCGGTGGGCGGGTCGGGGTTGGCGTGGTAGTCGCGCACGATCAGCTCGCGGTCGGTGTCGTTGTCGCCGACGAGTTCGTCGAGCTGCAGCTTGAGTTGGCGTCCGTCGGTGCCGAGCTCGACGACGTCGGAGTCGATCTCCAGGCTGATGCGGCGGACCATCTCCAGCCGCTGCACCACGGTCATCACGTCGCGCAGCGTCACGAAGTCCTCGATCTCGGCCGTCGACAGCTGCCTGCTGACCTCGTCGAGCCTGGTCTTGTAGCGCTCCAGGGTGTCGATGGTCTGGTTGGCCCGGGACAGGATCGTCGCCGACTCGGGCACCACGTGGCGCTCGCCGGCGACATACACGGTCACGATGCTCATCGAGTGGCTCACCGAGATCACCGGGTAGCCGGTCTGGATCGCGGTCCGCTCGGCCGACCGGTGCCTGGTGCCGGACTCCTCGGTGGGGATCGACGGGTCAGGCACCAGCTGCACGTTCGCCCGCAGGATGCGGCTGCCGTCGCTGGACAGCACCACTGCGCCGTCCATCTTCGACAGCTCGCGCAGCCGCGTCGGCGCGTAGCGGACGTCCAGCGAGAACCCGCCGTCGCAGATCGCCTCGACGCTGTCGTCGTAGCCGATGACGATCAGTGCGCCGGTGCGGCCGCGCAGGATGCGCTCAAGGCCGTCGCGCAGCGGCGTCCCGGGAGCCAGCCGGGCGAGCGTCTCGCGCAGCGTCGGGCGCGCCAGCGGCACGACCGTGCGCGCAGCCCTGGCTGTCGTCGACTTCACGGCCACACCTTCTCCACGTCTGCGGTCTCCACGTCCGCGCTGAGCTGTCAGTTCGCGCCATTCTGGCTGATCCGCCGTAACACCTGCAACGCCGAGGTGATGTTGTCGGCCGACAACACCTGCAGCCCGGGCGGTGCCGACGCCACCCCGGACGGGACGACTGCGCAGGTGAAACCGAGCCGGGCCGCCTCGGCCAGCCTGCGTTCCATGCCGGTGACCCGGCGCAGATCCCCGGCCAGACCGACCTCGCCGATCGCGATCGCGGTGGTGGGCAGCGCCAGATCGGTGTAGGCCGACGCGATGGACAGGGCCACGGCCAGGTCCGAGGACGAATCCGTCAGCCGCATGCCGCCGACGGTGGACAGGTAGATGTCGTTCGTGCCGACCGGCAGCCGCGCGCGCTTCTCCAGCACCGCGGTGATCATCGCCGCGCGGGAGGAGTCGATGCCGCTAACGGCGCGGCGGGGGCTGCCGCTGGCCGGCGCGCCGATGAGCGCCTGCACCTCGCCGATCATCGGGCGCTTGCCGTCGAGGGTGACGGTGACCGCGGTACCCGAGACCGGCTTGGGCCGCTGGTCGAGGAACAATCCGGACGGGTCGGACACGCACTCGATCCCGTTGTCGTGCAACAGGAAACAGCCAACCTCGTCGGCGGCGCCGAACCGGTTCTTGACGCCACGCACCATCCGCAGCGCCGATGAGCGGTCGCCCTCGAAGTGCAGGACGACGTCGACCAGGTGTTCCAGTGAGCGCGGACCGGCGATTGCGCCGTCCTTGGTGACGTGCCCGACGAGCAGCATGGCCACCCCGGTGGTCTTGGCCGTCATGGTCAGCGCGGTGGTGACGGCGCGGACCTGGGTGACCCCGCCGGTCACGCCGTCGGCCTCGGTGGTCGACATCGTCTGCACGGAGTCGACGACCACGAGGCTGGGCTGCACGACGTCGATGTGGCCGAGCGCGGTCTGCAGGTCGGACTCGGCGGCCAGGTAGACCTCGTCGTGGGTGCAGCCGGTGCGCTCGGCGCGCAACCTGATCTGCCCGGCGGACTCCTCACCCGACAGATACAGCGCCCGGCGGCCGGTCGAGGCCCAGCGATGGGCGACCTCCAGCAGCAGGGTCGACTTGCCGACCCCGGGGTCGCCGGCGAGCAGGGTCACCGAGCCGGGGACCACGCCGCCGCCCAGCACCCGGTCGAGTTCGCTGATTCCGGTGTGGAAATGCCGGGTGGCGCCCGGGTCGATCGAGCTGATCGGCACGGCCGGGGAGGCCGGAGCTACCGCACGCCGGGACGCAGAACCGCCGACCGCGCTGAGCGCCACCTCGTTGACCGTGCCCCAGGTGCCGCATTCCGGGCATCGGCCCACCCATTTGGGGGTGACGTGATGGCACTCGGAACAACGGTATTGCGAACGTACTTTCGAATTTGTCCGGGCCACGCGCTGACCGTAACCGCCTGCACCGACAGAACGCCGACGGCGCGCGAACGTGTCGTGACGGGCTAGTGCCCGCCGCCGCCACCGTGGCCGGCCGAGCTGCCCGCCTCTTCGCGGCGCGGGGTCTCGCCGGCCGAGATCGGCACCGGGACCGTGGTCTGACCGGCTTTCTCGAAGGTGAACGTGAAGTCGTAGGTCAGCCCGTTGGTGATCGGCTTGCTGAGGTCGACGCTCGCCTCGGCGGCGTCGGTCGGTTCGACGCTCTCCAGCGCCGAGATCTGGCCGTCAGGGGCGCCGACCAACAGGGAGCCGTTCACCGGGAGGTCGCCGCCACCGGTCAGCGTCACCTCGCCGATGTCGGAGGTGATCGACACCAGCTTGTCGGCGACGTCGGGGGAGTTGTTCGCCGCGACGAACAGCAACTCGACCTCGGTGCCGGGCTGCACGTAGTCGGTTGTTTGCTCGGCACGCAGGTGGACGTTGCGCAGCGCGATGTTCCCGATGTTGCCGCTGGTGCCGTTGACCGCCGGCTCCTGGGTCGCCGTCTGGGACACCTGCCCGGCGCTGCAGCCGCTGAGCACGACGGACGCGGCGACGCCGCAAGTCGCCAGCGCGGCGAGGACAGAAGAGCGCCGATTGAAGGGGTTCACTGGGGGCCTCCTGCTTAGCCGGCGGAGACGTTTCCCGCCGGGCACCGTGGTTCGACTATGCAGAGTAGTAGGTGATCATTCGGCGCGGTAGCCGAGGTCGGGACGCGGCCGGGAACACCGCCGAAAGGCCCCCCGCGATGCATGGATTCGTTGTGGTGTCAACCCCTAGTACATACCTTCCGTGCCCCTGACCTGCATCGTTGATCCGCGCCCGATGGCGGTGCGTGTTAAGATCAAGGGGTGAAAGGGGCTCGAAACTGATGATTTTCAAGGTCGGAGACACCGTCGTCTATCCACACCACGGTGCTGCGTTGATCGAGGCGATCGAAACCCGGACCATCAAGGGTGAGCAGAAGGAATACCTCGTCCTCAAGGTCTCGCAAGGGGATCTCACCGTTCGCGTTCCCGCAGACAACGCTGAGTACGTGGGCGTGCGCGATGTCGTCGGGCAGGAGGGCCTCGACAAGGTCTTCCAGGTGTTGCGGGCACCGCATACCGAAGAGCCGACCAACTGGTCGCGGCGGTACAAGGCCAATCTCGAGAAGCTGGCCTCCGGTGATGTGAACAAGGTGGCCGAGGTCGTTCGCGACCTGTGGCGTCGTGATCAGGAGCGCGGGCTGTCGGCCGGCGAGAAGCGCATGTTGGCCAAGGCCCGGCAGATCCTGGTGGGTGAGCTCGCGCTCGCCGAGAACACCGACGACGCCAAGGCCTCGACGATTCTGGACGAAGTTCTCGCTGCGGCGTCGTAGCCGCAACTTCTCGATGCGGCTGTGACACTGCCGGGTTTCCGCGTCGGGCTCGGTACCGACGTACATCCCATCGAAGCCGGTCGTCCGTGCTGGTTGCTGTGTCTGCAGTTCGATGACGCAGACGGCTGCGCCGGCCACTCGGACGGCGACGTGGCCGCCCATGCCCTCTGCGACGCGTTGTTGTCGGCAGCGGGCATGGGCGACATCGGCGAGGTGTTCGGCACCGGCCTGCCGCAATGGCGGGGCGTCAGCGGTGCCGAAATGCTGCGCCACGTGAATTCCCTGCTGCTCTCGAACGGTCTGCGGGTGGGTAATGCCGCCGTGCAGGTGATCGGGAACCGGCCCAAGGTCGGCCCACGACGCGCGGAGGCGCAGGCCGTGCTGTCCGAGTTGCTCGGCGCCCCGGTGTCGGTATCAGCGACCACGACCGACGGTCTCGGTCTGACCGGGCGCGGCGAGGGACTGGCCGCGATCGCGACGGCCCTGGTGCTTACCGACGAGCGCTCCGTGAACGGCGATGAGGGTTCTGGCTGATCGGGCCGGTAAGCTGGCCCGTCGTGACCGAAAGCCCCGCAGCTGTCATGCGGCTCTATGACACTTTGTCTGGCGGTGTGCGCGATTTCGCGCCACTGCGGCCCGGCCACGTGTCCATCTACCTGTGCGGCGCGACGGTGCAGGGTCTGCCCCACATCGGGCACGTCCGCAGCGGCGTCGCGTTCGACGTGCTGCGGCGCTGGCTGACCGCCAAGGGCTTCGACGTGGCGTTCATCCGCAACGTCACCGACATCGACGACAAGATCCTGAACAAGGCCGCCGACGCGGGACGTCCGTGGTGGGAGTGGGCGGCCACCTATGAGCGGGCGTTCACCGCGGCCTACGACGCGCTGGGCGTGCTGCCGCCGTCGGCAGAGCCGCGTGCGACCGGGCACATCACGCAGATGGTCGAGCTGATCGAGCGGCTCATCGAGCGTGGGCATGCCTACGCCGGGGGTGGGGACGTCTACTTCGACGTCTCGACGCTGTCCGAGTACGGCAAGCTGTCCGGCCACAGGATCGACGACGTCCATCAGGGCGAGGGTGTGGCCACCGGCAAGCGGGACCAGCGCGACTTCACGCTGTGGAAGGGCGCCAAGCCGGGAGAACCGTCGTGGCCGACGCCGTGGGGACGGGGACGCCCGGGATGGCACACCGAGTGTGTCGCGATGTGCGAGACCTACCTCGGCCCCGAGTTCGACATCCATGCCGGCGGCATGGATCTGGTCTTCCCGCACCACGAGAACGAGATGGCCCAGGCCGAGGCGGCCGGTGACGGGTTCGCCCGGTTCTGGATGCACAACGGCTGGGTCACCATGGGCGGCGAGAAGATGAGCAAGTCGCTGGGCAACGTGCTCGCGATACCTGCTGTGCTGCAACGGGTTCGGGCTGCAGAGCTGCGCTACTACCTGGGTAGTGCGCATTACCGGTCCATGCTGGAGTTCTCCGAGACGGCACTGCAGGACGCGGCGAAGGCCTACACCGGCATCGAGGACTTCCTGCACCGGGTACGCAACCGGGTGGGTGCGGTGGTGCCCGGTCAGTGGACTCCGAAGTTCGGCGCCGCACTCGACGACGACCTCGCCGTGCCGATGGCGCTGGCCGAGGTGCACGCCGTGCGGGCCGAGGGCAACCGGGCACTGGACGCGGGTGACCACGACACCGCGCTGGCGCACGCGATGTCGATCCGGGCGATGATGGGCATCCTGGGTGCCGATCCGCTCGACGAGCGCTGGGAGTCGCGCGACGAGACTTCGGCGGCGCTCGCGGCGGTCGACGTGCTCGTGCGGGCCGAGGTGCGCCGCCGCGAGGAGGCCAGGGCCTGCCGGGACTGGGCCGAGGCCGATGCCATCCGCGACCGCCTCAAGGCGGCGGGTATCGAGGTGACCGACACCGCCGACGGTCCCCAATGGTCACTTCTGGACGGGACGGACAAGTAATGGCGGGTAATTCACAGCGTCGCGGTGCGGTGCGCAAGGCCGGAACCAAGAAGGGGCCGACGGTCGGGTCCGGCGGGGTCCGGCGGCGCGGTCTGGAAGGCCGCGGCGCGACGCCGCCTGCGCATGAGCGGCCGCATCACCCCGCGGGCAAGCGCGCCGCCAAGGCGGCGCGCCAGGCGCAGGGCAGGCACAAGAAGACGGACGACACCGAGATCGTCCTCGGGCGTAACCCGGTGGTGGAATGCCTGCGCGCCGGGGTCCCCGCCACGGCGCTGTACGTGGCGCTGGGCACCGACTCCGACGAGCGTCTCACCGAGTCGGTGCAGATGGCCGCCGACAGAGGCATCTCGATCCTGGAGGTGCCCCGCCACGATCTGGACCGGATCGCGGCCAACGGCCTGCATCAGGGCATCGCACTGCAGGTGCCGCCCTACAGCTACGCGCACCCCGACGATCTGCTTCGCGACGCGAAATCCGATGCGGCGCCGGCACTTCTGGTCGCACTCGACAACATCTCCGATCCGCGCAACCTCGGTGCGATCGTCCGTTCGGTCTCCGCATTCGGCGGCCATGGCGTCGTGCTGCCACAGCGCAGGTCGGCATCTGTCACCGCGGTCGCATGGCGGACCAGCGCGGGTGCGGCAGCCAGGACGCCGGTGGCGCGGGCGACCAACCTCAACCGCACGCTGAAGCAGTACGCCGACGCGGGACTGCAGGTCGTCGGACTCGACGCCGACGGTGACACCACGATCGACGAGATCGACGGGTTGAGTCCGACGATCGTCGTGGTCGGTTCGGAGGGCAAGGGCCTGTCGCGCCTGGTGCGGGAGAACTGCGATCGCATCGTGTCCATCCCGATGGCGGGCCCCACCGAGTCGCTGAACGCCTCGGTGGCAGCCGGGGTCGTGCTCGCCGAGATCGCCCGGCAGCGCCGCCTGAACTAGAGCCCCACCAGCTGGATCCAGGTCCACAGCCCCAGCACCGCCGCGACCAGCACGAGCGGGGTGGTGCACAGGCCCACCCGGCTGAACTCCCCGAACCCGGCTTTCATGTCCCGCCGGACGACGCTGCGCCACAACAGGTTCGCCAGGGACCCGACGTACGTCAGGTTGGGCCCGATGTTCACCCCGATCAGCACCGCCAGCACCGGGGCGGGGCCGGCTGCGCTCACCAGCGGCAGCAGCACCAGCACCGCGGGCAGGTTGTTGACCAGGTTGGACAGCACGGCCGCGACCGCGGCGATCGCCAGCAGTGCCCACAGGCCCTGACCGTCGGGGATCAGCCGGTGCATGGCAGGTTCCAGTCCGCTGCGCATCGCCGCGTCGACCACGACGCCGAGGCACAGCACGAAGGCCAGGAACGGCACGTCGACCGCCTTGGCGATCGCGGTGACCGTGGTGCGGCCGGTACCCAGCGCCCGCGCGCCCAGCACCAGCGCTCCGGCCAGTGCCGCCCATGCCGGCGACAGGCCCAGCAGGGAGGTGACGGCGAACCCGGCCAGCGTCAGGCCCACCACCACCAGCGCGAAGGCAGGTACCTCGATCGGTTCGGTGGACACCTCGCGTTGCGGCGGGATCGCCAGATCCTTCGCGAAAACCCAACGCAGCAACAGGAATTCGACCAGTATTGCCGCTATCCAGGGCAGCGACATGGCCGCGGCGAAATGCAGGAACGACAGCCCGGCAGCGCTGAAGGCCAGCAGGTTGGTCAGGTTCGACACCGGCAGCAGCAGCGAGGCGGTGTTGGCCAGGTGTGCGGTGGCGTACGCGTGTGGCCGCGCCGGGACTGCGAGCGTGCGTGCGGTGGCCAGCACGACAGGGGTCAGCAATACGACGGTGGCGTCCAGGCTCAGCACCGCGGTGACGCCGGCGGCGATCCCGAAAACCGAGGCCAGCAACCGGTTCTGGCCGCCGGAGGTGGCCCGGGCCATCAGCACGCCGGCGGCGTGGAACAACCCTAGGTCGTCACACATCCGGGCCAGCACGAGCACCGCGGCCAGGAACCCCACCACCGGGGCGAGCCGGCCGACCTCGGCGACGGCCTCATCCCAGGACAGGGCGCCGACGGCGATGACGGCGCCCGCGGCAGGCACCGCGACGACGGCCTCGGGCCACCGGTGCGGGCGCAGCAGCGCGAAACCGAGCACCGCGGCCAGCGCGACGACGGAGACTGTCAGTTCCATGGGGCGGCCGGCCGCCACAGCGTGGGCAGGTGCAGTCCGACACCGTCCTCGGCGGCCAGCCGGGACAGCACGCGCATCGACCGGTCGAGGTCGTCGGCGGCGAACGGCAGGGCCCGCAGCGGCTTGTGCAGCGGCCGGAAGAAGTCGTCCCAGTGGATCAGCACCACCTGGCGGGCGCCGACGGTGCGGACGGTCTGCGTCCAGTACTCGACGAGGTAACTCTCCGGCTGCAGCCCGAGCTGCCCGACGCCGAGGTACGCCACGTCGGCGCGGTGGCCGCTCAGCGCGCCCGGCCGGAATCCGGCGCTGCCGACGATGAGGATGCCGATGCCGGACGGCCGGTGGTGCACGAGCGTCGACCAGGCCTCCCCGCAGCGGTAAGCCGAGACCCGGGCCGGCGGGGTGATCGGTGCGGTGATGGTGCCCGGGAAGCGGTCCGGCGGGCAGTGGTCGCCCTCGACGAGCGTGAGGTCGAAGTTGCCCGCCGTGCTCGGTGCACCCGGGGTGACGACCTCGACGCGGTCCAGGCCGTGGCCGAGGTGGGCCGCGGAGGTGCCGCCGATCAACCGGGCGCCGGTCAGGTCGGCGACCAGCGCCGAGTCCATCGCGTGGTCGTAGTGGGTGTGCACCGGGGTGACGGCGTCCAGGTGCGTCACGCCCAGTCGGGTCAGCCCGTCCCGGATCCGGGACGGTGACGGTTTCAGCGGCCGCGCGGCGACCGTGAGAAGGTTTGGCCGCGTGAAGAATCCGTCGGTCATGACCGCGGACCGGCCGTCGTCGATCAACAGCGTGGCCACCCCGGCCCAGGTCACCGTCAGCGGTGACGACGGTGGCGGGGTCGGCAGGTCGAAATACCCGGCGTAGGCCTGCAGGTCAGGCCGCCCGGCCTTCAGGCGCATGACGACACCCTAAGCGGTGCGGGTGGCCCTGATGCTGCGCAGTCCGGCCAGCGCGGCGCCCAGGCAGGCCGCCGCCACCGCGCCGGCGAACCACGGGAACACCGCGGCCAGATCCCATCGGGTGGCCGCCCAGCCCGCGATCAGGGTCGGCACGGCCATGGCCGAGTAGGCCAGCAGGTAGAACGCCGACATCGTCTCGCCCCGCCTGCCCGCGGGCACGACGTCGGACAGGTGGCGCAGTGAGCCGCCGAACCCCAACCCGAATGTCGCGCCGAGGAGTGCGGCCGCGACGAAGACCAGCTGCCACTGGTGGGTCAGCAGCACCGGGATCGTCAGCAGCAGAGCGACGGCCATTCCCGCGTCGCCGATGATCGCGGAATACCGCGCCGGGATGCGGGTGGCCGCCAGCTGCGCGAGCGCGGCGGCGAACGCGGTGGTGCCGACCACGGCCCCGCCGAAGACCAGGTTGTCGATGTGGGTCTGGCGCGCCGCCAGCGACGGGTACAGCGACAGCAGCACACCCAGCACCGACCAGGAGGCCATCGCGCCGAGCGCGGAGAACCAGAAGTCGCCGCGGATTTCCTGAGGCACAGAGGGTTTGGCCATGCGGATGGGGCCACTGGCGCGGGTGGTGTGGGTTTCGCGCAGCGCCAGCAGACCGACGCCGACGATCAGGCAGAGGACGGCGACGACCGCGTACGGGGTGCGCAGCGGGTGCGGCGCGTACTGGGCGAGCAGCGCCGAACCGAGGATGGCCACGGTCATCCCGATGTTGAAGCTGACGCCGCTGAGCTGGCCGGCGCGCACGCCGTGATCGGGCCGCAGGTCCAGCAGGGCGGCCGCGCCCGCGACGACGATCGAACCCACTGCCGCGCCGTGGATGGTGCGGGCCAGCAGCAGCATGGCCATGCTGTCGGCGACCAGGAACACGCCGAGGCCGACCAGCAGTGCGATCAGCGCGGCGACGAGCACCGGTTTCCGCCCCACCACGTCGGAGATCCGGCCGGACACGAGCACGGCGGCCAGTGCGGCGATGGCGTACACCGCGAAGACCACCGTGGTGGCCAGCGGCGAGAGGTGCCAGTTGGTCTCGTAGATGCCGTACAGCGGCGCGGGCATCCCGGAGACCCCGAGTGCGACACCGCTGAGCACCAGCAGCAGTGGGTACGCCCATCGCTGGGCGTCTCCGACAGACGGCTCGAACGCGACCAACGCGCTTCACCTCCGACCGGCTGATTCGACATGCGTAGAGCCCGTCGAGGGTACGTGGGGCCTGATCACCTTCAACCCGGCGGGGCGCCGGATATTCCCCGGCTGGCTCAGGTGAACGGAGCCAGCGCCACGCCGTCGCCGAGCAGCCGTTCACGCACCGCGGTGGCGATCTGCACGGCGCCGGGGGAGTCGCCGTGCACGCACACCGATTCGACGGTGACCGGGATCGTCGAACCGTCCACCGCGGTGACCCGTCCGGCGGTGACCATCGAGATCACGCGCGCGGCGATCTCGTCGACGTCGTGCAGCACCGCGTTGCGCTCGCGCCGGGACACCAGCTGTCCGTCGGGCCGGTAGGCGCGGTCGGCGAACGCCTCGGGCACGGTGCGCAGTCCCAGCCGGTCGGCGGCAGCGAAGAACACCGAGCCGGCCAGGCCGAGCACGGGAAGCGCGGGGTCGACGGCGTGTACCGCTTCGGCCACCGCCTGCGCCTGTACCCGATTCGTGACGATCGAGTTGTACAGCGCACCATGGGGTTTCACATATGACACCGAGGTACCGGCTGCGGCGGCGAGCGCGGACAGGGCGCCGATCTGGTACATCACGTCGGCGGTCAGGTCCTCGGCGCTGGCGTCGATGAAGCGTCTGCCGAAGCCGGCCAGGTCGCGGTAGCTGACCTGGGCGCCGATCCGCACGCCGCGGTCGGCGGCCGCGCGGCACACCTTCGACAGCGTCGCCGGATCACCCGCGTGGAAACCGCAGGCGACGTTGGCCGAGGTGACGATCTCCAGCATCGCGTCGTCGTCGCCGAGCGTCCAGACCCCGAAACCCTCACCGAGGTCGGCGTTGAGGTCGACCGAGACCGTGGTCATGGGGCCGAGCCTAGTGCCCGGAATCCGGACACCGGCGGTGACGGGGAAGTGACGGCCGCCACGGCGGTGTGCGGACGTTATTGAAAACGGTTATCGTTGCGACGTGCTTGGTTCGTCCCGTCGTCTGCGCGCGCTCACCGCGACGCTCGCCGTCTGCCTGCCGCTGTCCCTGTCCGCCTGTGGCGGTGCGGACACCGCCGCCCCGTCGGGGGCCGGGGCGCCGGACTGCCCGGCGTCGGCGGTCGACGTCGTCGTCAGCGTCGACCAGTGGGGTGACATCGTGTCCCAGCTCGGCGGAGCGTGCGCCGACGTGACGACGGTGCTGGCCGGTTCGTCGGTCGACCCGCACGACTACGAACCCGCACCCTCCGACGCGGTGGCCTTCGAGGGCGCGCAACTGGTGGTCGTCAACGGCGGGCACTACGACGAGTGGGCGGTCAAGCTCGCCGCGACCTCGGCGGCCGATGCGCGGGTGATCGACGCGGTCGAGATCGGCGGCGGCCACAGCGAGGACCATGGGGACCACAGCCATGACCACGTGGGCCATGACCACGCGGGTCACGACCACAGCGCAGGCGAGAACCCCCACGTCTGGTACAGCCCGGCAGTGGTGACCGAGGTCGCCGAGGCGGTCACCGCGACGCTGAGCGACCTCGCCCCGGACGCCGCCGGCTACTTCGCCGATCGGCGCGCCGCGTTCGAGGAGTCGATGAAGCCCTACCGCGACGCGATCGCGGCGATCCGGACCGGTGCCGCGGGCAAGACCTACGGCGCCAGCGAGAGCGTGTTCGAAGACATGGCCACCGCGGTCGGGCTGGTGGACCGCACCCCGGCCGGCTACCGCGCCGCCGCGGCCAACGAGAGCGAACCGTCGCCAGCCGATCTGGACGCGTTCCTGCGGCTGCTCGCCGACCGCGGCGTCGACGTGCTGATCTACAACATCCAGACCGAGGGTTCGGTGCCCCAGCAGCTGCGCTCGGCAGCCGAGCGGGCCGGTGTCGCGGTGGTGGAGGTGACCGAGACGTTGCCCGACGGGGCCGGTTCGTTCCAGGATTGGCAGGTGGCGCAACTGGATGCCCTGGCCGAGGCCCTCGGTGTCCGCACCTGAACCGGCCGCGGTACCGGCGCTGGCGTTCGACGACGTCAGCGTCGAGCGCGACGGGCGGATGATCTGGAGCGACTCGACGTTCCGGGTCGAGGCGGGCAGATTCGTCGCCGTGATCGGACCCAACGGTTCGGGTAAGACCACGCTGCTGCAGGTGATCCTCGGACTGCTCCCGCCCACCGCGGGCGAGGTCCGGGTATACGGTCACCGGCCCGGCAGCGCCAATGACGAGATCGGTTACGTCCCACAGAACTACGACGCGAACGCGAACGAGGCCATCCGCGCCCGGGACGCGGTGCTGCTCGGTCTGACGGGGCGCCGGTGGGGTTTCAGCCGCACCAGCGCCGCCGACCGTCAGCGCGTCGACGAGGCGCTCGGCTGGGTGGACGGGCGTGAGATCGCCGACCGCAGGCTCTCGGACCTGTCCGGCGGGCAGCGCCAGCGGATCGCGCTGGCCGCCGCACTGGTGTCGCGGCCGCGGATGCTGATCCTCGACGAGCCGCTGGCCTCGCTGGACCTGCGCAACCAGCACGAGATCGTCGCGGTGCTGAACCGGCTCAAGCAGGAGCTGGGGGTGACGGTGCTGGTGGTGACGCACGACCTCAACCCGCTGCTGGCGGTCCTGGACAGCGCGATCTATCTGCTCGACGGGCACGCCCACCACGCGGCACTGGACCGCGTCGTCGACTCCGACCTGCTCACCCACATGTACGGAACCACGATCCAGGTGGCCCACACCCTGCAGGGCCAGCTCTACATGCGGAGCGGCGGATGACCCAGACCGTGGTGGCCCTCGGCTATCAGGACAACTGGCTGCACATCCTCGGCTCGTCGTTCATGCGCAACGCCTGGCTGGGCGGCACCATCGTGGCCCTGGCGGCCGGGCTCATGGGCTATTTCATCGTGGTGCGCCATATCGCGTTCGCCGCGCACGCGCTCGCGCACATCGGCCTGCCCGGCGCCACGGGTGCCGTGCTGTTGGGCCTGCCGGTGGCGGTCGGGCTCGGCGTGTTCTGCGTGGGCGGGGCGCTGGTGATCGGCGCGCTGGGCAAGCGGGCCGCCGACCGGGAGGTCGCGACCGGCACCGTGCTGGCGTTCGCCACCGGGCTGGGGTTGTTCTTCAACTCGCTGGCGACCCGAAACTCCTCGACGCTGACCAACGTGCTTTTCGGCAACCTGCTGGCGATCACCGGCGAGCAGTTGCTGTCCTTCCTGGGGCTGCTGGTGTTGACCGCCGCGGGCATCGCGTTCATCTTCCGGCCGCTGCTGTTCACCTCGGTCAACAGCAAGGTCGCCGAGGCCAAGGGTGTTCCGGTGCGTGGGCTGTCGATCACGTTCATGGTGCTGCTCGGGCTGACGGTGACGATGGCGGTGCAGGCCGTGGGGACACTGCTGTTGTTCGCCCTGGTGGTCACCCCCGCCGCGACCGCGCTGATGCTGACTGCCCGCCCGGTCGTGGCGATGGCGGTGTCCGCGGTGATCGGACTGGTGTCGGTGTGGGTGGGACTGGTGCTCTCGGCGATGTTCAATCTGCCGCCGAGCTTCGTGATCGTCTCGATCGCGTGCGCGGTCTGGTTGCTGGTGTGGGCCGGTCTCCGCGCGCCGCGCCCGAGTCGCAGGCCTGCGGCGCCCGCCATCCACTAACGTCGGGGAGCATGTCCAGGAGTCCGGCGCCGAGGCGGCGTGCCACGTTGGCCTCACTGGCCGCCGAGCTCAAGGTGTCGCGCACCACCGTGTCCAACGCCTACAACCGGCCCGACCAGTTGTCGCCCGAACTGCGCGAGCGGGTGCTCACGACCGCCAAGCGGCTGGGGTATCCGGGCCCGGACCCGGTCGCCCGCTCGCTGCGCACCCGCAAGGCCGGAGCCGTCGGCCTGGTGATCACCGAACCGCTGAACTATTCGTTCAGCGATCCCGCGGCACTGGATTTCGTTGCCGGGCTTGCCGAGTCGTGTGAGGCGGTGGGGCAGGGCCTGCTCCTGGTCGCGGTGGGTCCGAACCGCAGCCTCGCCGAGGGATCGGCGGCGGTGCTGGCCGCCGGGGTGGACGGCTTCGTGGTGTACTCGGCCTCGGACGACGACCCGTATCTGCCGGTGGTGGCCGGACGTCATCTCCCTCTCGTGGTGGTCGACCAGCCGCGGGACGTACCCGGGGCATCGCGCGTGGGCATCGACGACCGGGCGGCGATGCGTCGGCTCGCCGAGCACGTCATCGGCCTCGGCCACCGCGAGATCGGGCTGCTGACGATGCGACTGGGCCGGGACTGGCCGCACGGCGGCGTCTCTCCGGCGCTGGCCGACCCGGAGCGATTGCGGACCCCGCACTTCCAGGTGCAGGGTGAACGGATCCGCGGGGTGCGCGACGCGATGGAAGCGGCCGGCCTCGACCCGCAGTCGCTGACCGTCGTGGAGAGCTACGAACATCTGCCGTCGTCGGGCGGTATGGGCGCCGACGTCGCGCTGGAGGCCAATCCCCGGATCACCGCGCTGATGTGCACCGCGGACGTGCTGGCGCTCTCGGCGATGGACCACCTCCGCGCACGGGGGGTCTACGTGCCGGGGCAGATGACGGTCACCGGTTTCGACGGGGTGCCGGAGGCCAGGCGCCGCGGCCTGACCACCGTGGTGCAGCCGGGTGTGGAAAAAGGAAGGCGGGCAGGGGAAATCCTGCACAACCCGGCGCGCTCGGGACTGCCCGTGATCGAGGTGCTGCCGACCGAGGTGGTGCGGGGACGTACGTCAGGACCCCCGGCGTGACCGTCGTCGGCTGAGCAGGAACTGCAGCGCGGTGGCGACGTCGTCCGGCGAGTCCACCCGGTAGGCCGCGGCCGTCTCGCCCGGCCCGACCTTGACCCCGACGTCGGAGTTGCGCAACCGGGCGAACGCCTTCTCGTCGGTGACGTCGTCGCCGAAGAACACCACGGCCGTCGCATCGTGCTCGGCGCGCAGGATGTCGACCGCCTCGCCCTTGTCGGTGGACACGACGGCGAACTCCAGTACCGCCTTGCCGCTGGTCACGTGCGCGTTCCACTGCGGGGACGCCTCCCACGCGGCAGCCAGGGCGGCCTCCCCGTCGGCCGGGGACGCGTTGCGTACGTGCAGTGCGACGCTGGCGGGTTTCGTCTCGACCGTCACACCTGTTCGGCCCGAGGCGATCTCGCGCAGCCGCTCGGTGATGCGCCCGAGCAGATCGTGGTCGATGTCATGGGCGAAGCCACCGGCGAACTCGGCGCCGTGGCTGCCCACCAGGTGTACGGACGCCGGCATCGACGACAGCGCCCGGAGCGTCTCGAGCGCCCGGCCGGAGATCAATGCCGTTGTGGTAGAGGGCAATTCGGAAAGTTGAAGCAGCCCTTCCGCGGCGTCGGGCAGTGGGCGTGCATCGGCCGGGTTGTTGACGATCGGCGCCAGCGTGCCGTCGAAGTCAGAGGTGACCAGAAGTCGTGGGGTGTCGGCCGCGGCGGTCAGCGCAGCCTGCAGTTCGGACGGGAGGTCGGCGCTCACCCGTCAGATCTTAGGCTGGTCGCCGTCGCCGATCAGGAGCCGCACGGCCAGATCGAGCCGCTTGCTGACGTCGGTGGCCGACGCGCGGCGGGTCAGCCAGGCCAGCAGGTTGGACAGCCAGACGTCGGAGATCACCCGCGCGATGTGGTACTGGTCCTCGGTCGGTTCGCCGTCGCTCATCGCCCGGGCGAACATCGAGTCCATCAGCTTGCCGACGTGATCGACCTCACCGGCGGCGGACGCGTCGGCGAACACGAACGCGCGCGTCATCGCCTCGGTCAGCAGCGGGTTGCGCTGCATGGCCCGGTTCAGCTTGCCGACCATGATGTTGAGCCGCTGGTAGGCGGTGGCGCCGGCCGGAAACGCGGACCGGTCGGTCTTGGCGTCGATGCGCTCGAACTCACGGCCCAGCGCCGAGACCAGCAGGTGCACCTTCGACGGGAAGTACCGGTACAGGGTGCCGACCGCGACGTCGGCGCGTTCGGCCACCGCGCGCATCTGTACCGCCTCGTACCCGCCCTTGGACGCGATCGCGAGGGTGGCGTCGAGAATGCGCTTGCGCCGTTCGCGCTGTGCCTCGGAGCCGAGCTCGGATTCGGCGAGCACCGCGACGTTCATGACCTGGCGGGGCTTGGAGTCCGACCCCGTGCCCGAGGTGGTGCGGGCAGGCGTCTGCGGCTTATCAGCGGCGAAATCCGACGACCCCGACATCCGGTGAATGGCTCCTTCGTGATGCGTTCCCGGTGAAAACGATACGCATCCCGGTCCCGTATTTCTCTTGTCCATGCGGCGGGCACACGCCGGTGCCCCGCTCCGAGGGCGGTCGACTTGACGGTCGAACGCTGTCACTATTAGAACACGTTCTAGTGAGAAGCATCGTCTTCTCACCCAAACGCTAGGAGACATGGTGTCGGCTTCAACATCCGCTCCCACCACCGACGACCAGTCCGCCGCCCGTGAACTGGTCCGGACCTGGGCCGCGGCGTCGCGCGCGGTCGAGGCGGCACGGGAGGTCGAGCAGGGTGACGCCGATGCCTGGCGCGCGCCGTACGCCGGCCTGGCCGAACTAGGGATCTTCGGTGTCGCGCTCCCCGAGGAGCACGGCGGAGCCGACGGCACGGTATCGGATCTGGCAGCCATGATCGACGAGGCGGCCGCGGCGCTGGTGCCCGGTCCGGTGGTGACCACCGCGCTGGCCACCTTGGTGCTGCCCGGAGCGCAGGCCGAGCTGCTGGAGGCGCTGGCCACCGGTCAGCGCACCGCGGCGCTGACGCTGAGCGCGGACCTGGACTACGCCGACGGCCGGGTCTCGGGCAGTGCGCCCCACGTGCTGGGCGCGGACCGGTCCGCGGTGCTGCTGCTGCCCGCGGGCGACACGTGGGTGCTGGTCGACGGCGCCGCCGACGGGGTGACCGTCGAGACGCTCGAGGCCACCGACTTCTCCCGCCCGCTGGCCCGCGTCGTGCTCGACGGTGCGCCGGCCGAGGCGCTGGACGTCCCCGCCCAGTGGGTCGTCGACCTGGCGGCCACGCTGATGGCCGCGGAGGCCGCCGGGCTGGCGCGCTGGCTGCTGCGCACCGCCACCGAGTACGCGAAGGTACGCGAGCAGTTCGGCAAGCCGATCGGCAGCTTCCAGGCGATCAAGCACATGTGCGCGGAGATGCTGCTGCGCTCGGAGCAGGTGGCGGTGGCTGCCGCGGATGCCGCACGGGCCGCCGAGGAGGCGGACGCCGATCAACTCTCGATCGCGGCCGCTCTGGCCGCGTCGGTCGCCATCGACGCGGCCAAGGCCAACGCCAAGGACTGCATCCAGGTGCTCGGCGGCATCGGCATCACGTGGGAGCACGACGCGCACCTGTACCTGCGCAGGGCCTACGGCATCGGCCAGTTCCTGGGCGGCCGGTCGCGGTGGTTGCGCCGGGTGGCCGCGCTGACACAGCAGGGCGTGCGCAGGGACCTCAACATCGACCTGGACTCGGTCGCCGACCTGCGGCCCGAGATCGCTTCCGCGGTGGCCGAAGTGGCGGCCGCGCCGGAGGGTGAGCGCCAGGTCGCGCTCGCCGAGACCGGCCTGCTGGCACCGCACTGGCCGCGACCGCACGGCCGCGCCGCCGGTCCGGCCGAACAGTTGCTCATCGACCAGGAGCTGGCCGCCGCGGGCGTCGTGCGTCCGGATCTGGTGATCGGGTGGTGGGCGGTGCCGACGATCCTGGAGCACGGCAGCGCGGAACAGGTCGAGCAGTTCGTCCCGCCGACGTTGCGCGGTGAGCTGACGTGGTGCCAGTTGTTCAGCGAGCCCGGCGCCGGCTCGGACCTGGCGGCGTTGCGCACCAAGGCCGTCCGCGTCGACGGCGAATCGGGGCCCGGCTGGAAGCTCACCGGTCAGAAGGTGTGGACCTCGGCCGCGCAGAAGGCGCACTGGGGCGTGTGCCTGGCCAGAACGGACCCCGACGCGCCGAAACACAAAGGCATCACCTACTTCCTGATCGACATGAAGAGCCCGGGCATCGTGATCCGCCCGCTGCGCGAGATCACCGGTGACGAGCTGTTCAACGAGGTGTTCTTCGACGACGTCTTCGTCCCGGACGAGATGGTGGTCGGGCAGGTCAACGACGGATGGCGGCTGGCGCGCACCACGCTGGCCAACGAACGGGTGGCGATGGCCCAGGGCACCGCGCTGGGCAACCCGATGGAGGAGCTGCTGGCGGTCATCGCCCGGCTGGAAGTCGATGGCGCCCAACAGGATCAGCTCGGTCAGTTGATCGTCACCGCGCAGGTCGGCTCGTTGCTGGACCAGCGGATCGCCCAGCTCGCCGTCGAGGGCCAGGACCCCGGCCCGCAGGCCAGCGCACGCAAGCTCATCGGTGTGCGCTACCGGCAGGCCCTCGCCGAGTTCCGGATGGATCTGTCCGAGGGCGGCGGCGCGGTGCTCAACCAGCAGGTGCATGACTTCCTCAACACCCGCTGCCTGACGATCGCCGGCGGCACCGAGCAGATCCTGCTGACCGTCGCGGGGGAGAGGCTGCTGGGCCTGCCGCGGTGAGCGAGCAGCGCGCGTGTCGGCTCGCCGAGATCCTGCAGACCTATCGGGTCCCCGAAGATCCCGGTGGTACATCGGTTTTCGATGCCGCGGTGGTGACCGGGCGGAAAGCCGGTGAGATCGCTCCGGTGGAGTTGACCCGCACCGAGATCGAGATGCTGCTGGCCGAGCCGGCGCGCATGTCCGACGTCCACGCCGTCAAGATCCGGGCGACGGCCGAGGCCGTGGCCCGGTTCCCGCCGCCCGGTGGCGTCGAGACCGACAACCAGACCGATGCGTTCCGGCACGCGTACGCCAGCGCGCTGTTGACGCGGCGGTTCGGCGCTGACTGGACGGCGACGTTCACGGCCGCGCACGAGGGCAGGGCCGGCAACCGCCCGACGAGCATGGCCATGGACCTCTTCAACAACGAGGTCGGCCGCGGCATCGCGCTGGCCCACCCCGACGCGTCGGCCGAGGAACTCGCCGACCTGGTGCATCGGGCGGTGCTCGGCGGCGACCTGGTCGTCGTCGCGGCGGACGGCGCGCGTCTGGAGTGGAGCGGGCCGCGCTAGGCGGCTACTCGAAGGTCGTCTGCGCGCAGGCGCTCGGGGTGGTGAGGTTGACCCCTTCGTAGACCACCTGGATCTGCGAGCACACGATGAACTGCGACCCCTTGGCGGGCAGGCCGGTGGTCCACGAGGTCGGCACGGAGTCACCGTCGGTGGTGAACCGTGGGATCGGGCCGCCGCCGAAGTAGGTCACCGAAACCTCGACGTCGCGCAGCGATTTCAGCATCCTGGACAGCACGTTGTCGTGGTTGGCGCCCTTGGATTCGCGTGGGGTGCCCGACGGCGCGCTGTACGAGGCCTCCTGCCAGATGTCCTGGGAGTCGCTGCGCAGGGTCACCGTCTGGCGGGCCCAGGTGTCCTGCGGGAACCCGGTCGGGCCGCTCGGGGTCAGCAGGTTCGCGGAGGTGTTGTAGAAGCACCTGTTCTGTGCCGCGTCGCAGTTCGCGGTGACGTGCATCTGGATCTGCGTGGCGGGGTCGACGTTGATCGAGGACACCGCGGTGTTGGACGCGGCCGTGGCTGCGGGGGCGCCGGCGAGTGCCGCCATCAACATCGGGGCCAGCGCGACCGCACTTGCCGTTGCGAGCCGTTTCATCGTGATGAAGGTAATCCCCCCGCTACTCGTCATAGGTGACTTCGACCGAATCCGACATCGGATGTGCCTGGCAGGCCAGGATCAGCCCCTCGTCGAGATCCTGCTGCTCGAGCACGTCGTTGATCTCCATCTCGGTATCGCCGGACTTCTTGACCACCGCGCACGCACCGCAGTGGCCCTCCCGGCACGAGAAGGGCGCGTCGAGCCCTTTGTCCAGCAGCACGTCGAGCAGTTTGGCGCGGCGCGGCCAGGACACCTCGTGGGTCTGCCCGTCGAGCGTGACGATCGCGGTCGCGGGGCCTTCGTCGCTGTCATCTGAAGCCAGCGTTACCGCTGCGAACGGATCGGACTCCAGCGACTTGAACACCTCGATGTGGATGCGCTCGGCGGGCAGGCCCGCGGTCTTGAGCGCCTCGTCGGCGGCGGCCATGAACGGGCCGGGCCCGCAGATGAACGCCTCGCGGGACCCGTACGGGGCGAACAGCTCGGCCAGCGCGGACACGGTCGGCAGCCCCTGCACCGATTCCAGCCAGTGGATCGTGGTGAGCCGGTCCGGGTATTTGGCGGCGAGGTCGCGAAGGACCTCGGCGAAGATCACCGAGTTCTCGTCGCGGTTGGCGTAGAGCAGCGTCACCTTGCCGGTGCCCTCGGACAGCGCCGACTTCAGGATCGCCAGCATCGGGGTCACGCCGCTGCCTGCGGCCAGCAGCAGGAAGTCGGTGTCCAGTGTCTTGGGGACGAAGGTGCCCGACGGGGCGAGCACGTGGATCCGCATCCCGGCGTGGGCGTTGTCGCACAACCAGTTCGACGCGTATCCCTCGGCGGTCCGCTTGACCGTGACGGTCAGCGGGTCGCCGGTGAACGGTGAGCTGCACAGCGAATAGCAGCGCGCGACCGAGCCGGTGCGGTCGCTGGGCACCCGCAGGGTGAGGAACTGTCCTGGTGCGTATCGCAGCTTCTCCGGCGGAACGGGCGCGTCGGCCGGGGATCCGAACACGAGCGAGCGAGCGTCGGCGGTCTCCTCGATGACCTTCACGATCTCCAGTTCGAGCACGTGGGCGCCCAGCGGTTGGTCGGCGACTACGTCCGTCACAAGATGAGCCCTCTCTTCACGCCGGGGTAGGTCATAACTAGAACAGGTTACAGAAATGCATGTCCGCAGGTCCAGTGGCCACAGGCCACCGCTACTCGACACAAATCGTAACGTGTTCTAATCTCTTGTAGTTACTTTCGCACGCCTCGGGAGGCACACCAGTGACGTCCATTGAACAGCGCGACGCGCAGTCGGTTCTCGCCGGCATCGACGACCTGCTGCCGCGGATCGCCAAGCGTTCGCTCGCCGCCGAAGAGTTGCGCCGTCTGCCCGACGAGACCGTCGCCGAACTGGACGAGGTGGGTTTCTTCAAACTGCTGCAGCCGCAGCAGTGGGGCGGCCTGCAGTGCGATCCGACCCTCTTTTACGAAGCCGTGCGGCGCATCGCCAGCGCCTGCGGTTCCACCGGGTGGGTGGCGTCGATCATCGGCGTGCACAACTGGCATCTGGCGCTGTTCGACCAGCAGGCCCAGGACGACGTCTGGGGCAACGACCCGACGGTGCGCGTGTCGTCGTCGTATGCGCCGATGGGCGCGGGCACCGTGGTCGACGGCGGTTACCTGGTCAGCGGCGCCTGGCAGTGGTCGTCCGGATGTGACCATGCAACCTGGGCGTTCCTGGGCGGCCCGGTGATCAAGGACGGCAAGCCGGTGGACTTCGGCAGCTTCCTGATCCCGCGCACCGACTACCAGATCGACGACGTGTGGAACGTGGTGGGACTGAAGGCCACCGGCAGCAACACCGTCGTGGTCAAGGATGTGTTCGTGCCGCGGCACCGGTTCCTGTCCTACAAGGCCATGAACGACGGCACCGCGGGCGGATATCAGAACAACACCGCGCCGGTCTACAAGATGCCTTGGGGCACAATGCACCCCACCACCATCAGTGCGCCGATCATGGGCATGGCCTACGGCGCCTACGAGGCGCATGTCGAGCATCAGGGCAAGCGGGTGCGCGCGGCGTTCGCCGGCGAGAAGTCCAAGGAGGATCCGTTCGCCAAGATCCGGATCGCCGAGGCGGCCAGCGACATCGACGCCGGCTGGCGGCAGCTGATCGGCAACGTGCGCGACGAGTACCAGCTGCTGCAGGCCGGCCAGGAGATCCCGTTCTCGCTGCGTGCCTGCGCCCGTCGGGACCAGGTCCGTGCCACCGCGCGCGCCATCGCGTCCATCGACCTGCTGTTCGAGGCATCGGGTGCGACCGCGCTCGGCCTGGACCAGCCCGTCCAGCGGTTCTGGCGGGATGCGCACGCGGGCCGGGTCCATGCGGCCAACGAGCCCGAGCGCGCGTACCTGATCTTCGGTAACGACGCGTTCGGTCTGCCGCCCCAGGACACGATGGTTTGATGACGTCTTTCGCAGCCGAAGCGGCCCAGCAGCAGGAGATCACGTTCGAGTCGACCTCGCGGTTCGCCGATGTCAGTGGCAAAGGCCAGGACATGCGTCTGCATTACCACGAGGCCGGGGTCGGTCATTCCGAGACGGTGGTGCTGCTGCACGGCGGCGGTCCCGGCGCCTCCAGCTGGTCGAACTTCTCCAAGAACATCGCGGTGCTGGCCAAGCACTTCCATGTGCTGGCCGTCGATCAGCCCGGCTACGGGCTCTCCGACAAGCACACCGAGCACGAGCAGTACAACCGCTACAGCGCCAACGCGTTGCTGAACCTGTTCGACCATCTCGGCATCGAACGGGCTGCGTTGGTGGGTAATTCGCTCGGCGGCGGCACCGCGGTGCGGTTCGCGCTGGACAACCCGAAGCGGGCCGGGCGCCTGGTGCTGATGGGCCCGGGCGGGCTGAGCGTGAACCTGTTCGCGCCGGACCCGACCGAGGGCGTCAAACTGCTCGGCAAGTTCGCCGCCGACCCCACGCGGGAGAACATCGAGAAGTTTCTGCGCATCATGGTCTGGGATCAGAGCCTGATCACCCCAGAGTTGGTCGAGGAGCGCTTCCAGATCGCCAGCACGCCGGAGTCGCTGGCGGCCACCAGGGCGATGGGCAAGTCGTTCGCCGGCGCCGATTTCGAGCTGGGCATGATGTGGCGCGACGTGTACAAGCTGCGTCAGCGGGTACTGCTGATCTGGGGTCGCGAGGATCGTGTCAACCCACTCGACGGGGCGCTGGTGGCGCTGAAGCAGATTCCGCGGGTGCAGTTGCACGTGTTCGGACAGTGCGGCCATTGGGCCCAGCTGGAGAAATTCGACGAGTTCAACAAGCTGACCATCGACTTCTTGGGAGGCGCCTCATGACGATCAAGTCCCTGGGTTACCTGCGCATCGAGACCACCGACGTCGCGGCCTGGCGCGAATACGGGCTGAAGGTCCTCGGCATGGTCGAGGGGTCAGGACCCACCGAAGGCGCGCTCTACCTGCGGATGGACGAGTTCCCGGCCCGCCTGGTGATCGTGCCGGGCGAGCACGACCGACTGCTGGTCTCGGGCTGGGAGACCGCGAACGCCGCTGAGCTGCAAGACATCCGGACGCGACTGGAGGGCGTGGGCACGCCCTACAAGGAGGCCACCTCCGCCGAGCTGGCGGAGCGGCGCGTCGACGGGATGATCGTCTTCGACGACCCGTCGGGCAACACGCTCGAGGTGTTCCACGGTGTCGCGCTGGAGCACCGCCGGGTGGTCAGCCCGTACGGCCACAAGTTCGTCACCGAGGAGCAGGGACTAGGACACGTGGTGCTGACCACGCGCGACGACGCCGAGACCCTGCACTTCTACCGCGACGTTCTCGGCTTCTACCTGCGTGACTCGATGAAGCTCCCGCCGCAGCTCGTCGGCAGGCCCGCCGACGGCGCACCTGCGTGGCTGCGCTTCCTCGGGGTGAACCCGCGGCACCACAGCCTCGCGTTCATGCCGGGCGAGACCCCCAGCGGCATCGTGCATCTGATGGTCGAGGTGGAGAACTCCGACGACGTCGGCCTGTGCCTGGACCGCGCGCTGCGCCGCAAGGTCAAGATGTCGGCGACGCTGGGTCGCCACGTCAACGACAAGATGTTGTCCTTCTACATGAAGACCCCGGGTGGATTCGACATCGAGTTCGGTTGCGAGGGGCTCGAAGTCGACGACTCTGATTGGGTGGCACGGGAGAGCACCGCGGTCTCGTTGTGGGGCCATGACTTCAGTGTGGGTTTCCGGGACTGACGAGCAAGTGACCGTGTCCGAGCCTCAGATCGATGCCCGCACCTTCCGGAATGTGCTGGGCCAGTTCTGTACCGGGATCACGGTGATCACCACGGTGCACGACGGCCTGCCCGTGGGATTCGCCTGTCAGTCGTTCGCGGCGTTGTCGCTGGACCCCCCGCTGGTGCTGTTCTGTCCGACGAAGCAGTCGCGCTCGTGGACGGCGATCGAGGCCAGCGGCAACTTCTGTGTCAACATCCTGCACGAGGATCAGAAGGACGTGTCGGCGCGGTTCGGCTCGCGTGAACCGGACAAGTTCGCGGGGATCGACTGGACGCCTTCGAATCTCGGATCGCCCGCGATCGACGGCGCGCTGGCCCACCTCGACTGCTCCGTGCATTCGGTGCACGACGGTGGCGACCACTTCGTGGTGTTCGGCGCAGTGCATTCACTGTCGGAGAGTTCGGCCCGGAAGAAGCCTCGGCCGCTGCTGTTCTATCAAGGGCAGTACACGGGTATCGAGCCCGACAAGACCACGCCGGCCGACTGGCGCAACGATCTCGAGGCGTTCCTGACCGCGACCACCGACGACACCTGGCTCTAGTCCGTCCGTCGAGCCGCACCTTCCACCAGCGACCGCACGGTGGTCAGGTGGCCGGGCAGCACCTTCGCCCAGACCATTCGGGCGACGGGGTTGTCCAGTGCGACGACTGTCGCGAAGGTGACGCCCCGGTCGCAGACCCGAGTGATCAGCTGGCCGTGCAGGCCGATCCGTGAATCGCTCTGCAGCCGAAGGTATTCCGCGGTGTTGTCGGTGATCGGCCAGCCGGCGACGGTGTCAGGTCGGCCGTGGTGCAGCGCTATCCCGAGTGCGGTCCACCCGGCGCGCAGGCGCAGACGTACGGCCGCCGGCGGGTGCTCGAGGATTTCGCGCGTCCATTGTTCGGGTGTCCACGACGGGCTGCGGTCGGTGCGAAGAAGGTGGGCGTCGACATGGTCGATCCGCGGCAGGGTGCTGCACGCCAGCAGGGCGCTGTCGGCGTCGACGCGCTCGACGGGTCCGGCATGTGAGCGCATCAGCGACCTCCCGATAGATACAGAACAGTACTGTATCTATCGTAGGGTGGAAGGGCAAGAGTCGACCGACGATCGGAACGCCATGCCGCCACCTGTGCGCACACCCCGGGATGCCTGGATCGACGCCGGACTCACCCTGCTCGCTGCCGACGGGCCCGACGCCGTGCGGGTCGAGGTGTTGGCCCAGCGGCTCGGCGTCACCAGGGGCGGGTTCTACCGGCAGTTCGGCGGACGGGGCGACCTCGTCGAGGCGATGCTCGACACCTGGGAGCAGCGCAGCATCGACGAGGTGCGGGCGCGGGTCGAGGCCGAGGGCGGCGGCGCGCGGAGCAAGGTCGCCCGGGCCGGCGCGCTGACGTTCTCCCCTGAGCTGCTCCCGCTGGACCTCGCCGTCCGGGACTGGGCGCGGCGTGACCGGGAGGTGGCGCGCCGGCTGCGGCAGGTGGACAACCGCCGGATGGACTACCTGCGCGAACTCCTCGCGACCCTCGTCGAGGACCCGGCCCAGGTCGAGGCGCGGGCGATGCTCGCCTTCTCGCTGGTGATCGGTGACCACCTGATCGCAGCCGACCACCCCGGCAGCAGCCGCGGCGAGGTGGTCCGCGACGCCACCCGTCTGCTGCTCGGTGAAATAACACCGGTGTGATTCATCCACACTGTGGATAACTCCTGTGGATAAAGGTTCGCCTCACCACTCGCCGAGCAGCACGTGGTGCTGGTCGCCCATCCGTTCCCGAAGCGCGTCGACCACCGCGGCGACCTCGGGCCTGCGCAACGTCTCGGCGCGGGCGACCAGCCAATAGGTGAGCCGGATCGACACCGCGGCGGGCAGCACCCGCACCAGATCGGGATGGCGGTCCGCCATGAAGCACGGCAGCAGGCCCAGTCCGGCCGCGGCGCGGGTGGCCTCGACATGGACGAACACGTTCGTCGACGTCACGGATTCCCGCATGGCCGGGGCGAAACTGGCGGCCACGTCCAGATCGTCGACCTGGAGCATCGAGTCGATGAAATAGACGAGCGGGAACCGGCGAAGGTCGTCCACATCGACCGGTCCGCCGTGTTCGTCGAGGTAGTCGCGCGAGCCGTACAGCCCCAGGCAGTAGTCGCCGAGCGGTAGTGCCTCGGCGCGGTGCACCTTCGGCTCGCCGACGACCACCTCGATGTCCAGCCCGGAGCGCTGCTGGCTGGCCCGACGCGTGGCGGCCACGATCTCGACCGCCACCTTGGCGTGCTTGCGCTGCACCGCGGCCGCGGCCGGCGCGGCGATGTACGCGGAGAACCCGTCGGTGGCCGAGATGCGCACGACACCTTCCAGCGCCCGCTGCCCGGCGGTGTCGGTGGCCAGCGACCGGACCGCGTTCTCGACGGCCTCGGCCGCAGCCAGGGCTTCGCGTCCGAGATCGGTCAGCTCCCAGCCACCCGCGACGCGGGCCAGCACCCGCCCACCCATGGCCCGCTCCAGCGCGGCGATGCGGCGGCTGATCGTGGTGTGGTTCAGGCCCAGCTCGTCGGCCGCGGTGGTGTACCGGCCCGTGCGGCCGACCGCCAGCAGAACCAGCAGGTCGTCCGCACTGGGCCTGCGGACTGGAGAAGACACCTCTGCATTTTCGCAGATGTGTACTGCGGTTTTGGCCATTGCCGCGTGGGGTAGCTGCAGGAATACTCACTGACATCTGTGGTGGGCGTCACATAGGAAAGGTGCGCGATGAGCACGCAACACGATGCACGGACGGACGGTCAGGGGCCGATCACGACGGGCCTCAAGCGGGTGGTGGTCGCCTCGATGGCGGGCACCGTCGTCGAGTGGTACGAGTTCTTCCTCTACGCCACCGCCGCCACGCTGGTGTTCAACAAGGTGTTCTTCGCCGAGGGGACGAGTGAGGCCGCCGGGCTCATCGCCGCGCTGCTGACCTATGCGGTCGGCTTCATCGCGCGTCCGCTGGGTGGCATCGTCTTCGGGCACTTCGGGGACAAGTACGGCCGCAAGAAGCTGCTGCAGTTCGCGATCCTGCTCGTCGGCGCGGTGACGTTCCTGATGGGGTGTCTGCCTACGTACGCGCAGATCGGGGTCTGGGCGCCGATCCTGCTCGTCACCCTGCGCTTCCTGCAGGGCTTCGCGGTCGGTGGGGAATGGGGCGGCGCGGTCCTGCTGGTCGCCGAGCACAGCCCCGACAAGCAGCGCGCGTTCTGGTCCAGCTGGCCACAGGCGGCCGTGCCGGTCGGCAACATGCTGGCGACCGTCGTACTGCTGGTGCTGACCGGGGTGCTGTCCGAGGACGCGTTCCTGTCGTGGGGTTGGCGGGTGGCGTTCTGGCTCTCCGCGGTGGTGGTGCTCGTCGGCTACTACATCCGGACCAAGGTCACCGATGCGCCGATCTTCCTCGCCGCGCAGGAGGAGGTCGAGCGGGTCAAGGCCGTGTCCTACGGCGTGTTCGAGGTTCTGAAGCGTTATCCCCGTGGGGTTTTCACCGCGATGGGACTGCGCTTCGCGGAGAACATCATGTACTACCTCGTGGTCACGTTCTCCATCGTCTACCTCAAGACGCACGTCGGCGCCGACACCAGCGACATCCTGTGGTATCTGCTGGCCGCGCACGCGGTACACTTCATCGTTGTGCCGCAGGTGGGCCGGCTGGCCGACCGGTTCGGGCGCCGACCGGTGTACATCGGCGGCGCTGCGCTGGCCGCCACCTGGGGGTTCTTCGCGTTCCCGATGATGAACACCGGTAACTACCTGATGATCATGGGCGCGGTCATCCTCGGACTTGTCATTCACGCGTTCATGTACGCGCCGCAGCCCGCGATCATGGCCGAGATGTTCCCGACGCGCATGCGGTATTCGGGTGTGTCGCTGGGCTATCAGGTGACGTCGATCGTGGCGGGATCGCTGGCCCCGGCGATCGCCACCTGGCTGCTGGACCGGTTCGGCACCTGGGTCCCGATCGCGGTCTATCTGGCAGGCGCCGCGGCGATCACGCTCGTCGCCGCGTGGTTCACCCGCGAGACCAACGGCATCGACCTGCACGACGTCGACGAGGCCGATCGAGAGCAGCTGGCCAAGGCCGGCCTGGTATGAGTGGTCTGCGCGGTCGCACCGCCCTGGTCACGGGTGGTGCAGGCGGTATCGGCGCTGCGTGCGCCCGGGCGCTGGCCGACCAGGGGGCCGAGGTCACCGTCGCCGACGTGGACGGCGTGGCGGCCAAGGCGGTCGCACAGGAGGTCGGGGGAACCGCCTGGGTGCTGGACCTTCTCGATGTCGAGGCGCTGGAGGGGCTGAGCCTGGAGACCGACATCCTGGTCAACAACGCCGGCGTGCAGAACATCGCCGAGATCGCCGAGTTCCCGCCGCAGAAGTTCCGCTCGATGATGGCGTTGATGGTGGAGGCACCGTTCCTGTTGATCCGCGCCGCGCTGCCGCACATGTACCGCAACGAGTTCGGGCGGGTCGTCAACATCTCGTCGATCCACGGCCTGCGGGCATCGCCGTACAAGGTCGCCTACGTCACCGCCAAGCACGCCCTGGAGGGGTTGTCCAAGGTCACCGCGCTCGAAGGCGGACCGCACGGTGTCACGAGCAACTGCGTCAACCCGGGCTACGTCCGGACCCCGCTGGTGACCCGGCAGATCGCCGACCAGGCCAGAACGCACAACATCGGTGAGGATCAGGTCATCTCTGACATCCTGCTCAAGGAGAGCGCGGTGAAGCGTCTCGTGGAACCTGAGGAGGTCGGCGCGTTGGTCGCATGGTTGGCATCGCCTGTGGCGGGCATGGTGACGGGGGCGTCGTACACGATGGACGGCGGATGGAGCGCGCGGTGACGGTGACGACCGAACCGCAGTGGGTGCCGACCGACGAGGACATCACGGGGGCGCAGGTCACGGCGTTCGCGCGCTTCGCCGAACAACGCACCGGGAAGACGTTCGCGGACTACCAGGCCCTGTGGCGGTGGTCGGTCGAGGACGTCGAGGGCTTCTGGGGTGCGCTGTGGGACTACTTCGAGCTCGGGGAGCACTCCGGTGTCCTCGAGGGATCGGAAATGCCCGGCGTCACCTGGTTTCCGGGCACCACGCTGAACTACGTCGACCACGTCGTGCGGCAGGCCCGGACCGACCGGCCGGCGATCATCCACGTCAGCGAGGACGGACCCGACCGCGAGGTGTCGTGGGCCGACCTGCTCGGACGTGCCGCGGCGTTCGCCGAGAAGCTGCGCGCGGCCGGCGTCGGCCCGGGGGACCGCGTCGTCGGCTACCTGCCCAACATCCCGGAGACGGTCATCGCGTTCCTGGCCACCGCCGGCGTCGGCGCGGTATGGAGCGCATGCGGCCAGGACTACTCGGCCAAGGCGGCGCTGGACCGGCTGGGGCAGCTGGAACCGACGGTGCTGGTCGCCTCCGACGGCTACCTGTTCGGCGGCAAATACCGCGACAAGCGGGACGACGTGAAGGCCGTCACGGCCGGGCTGCCGACACTGAAGGCGACGTTCTCGACCGACGACCTCGCCGAACGCAGTGACGCCCCGTGGGAACCGGTCCGGGTGCCGTTCGAGCATCCGCTGTGGATCCTGTTCTCGTCGGGGACCACCGGGCTGCCGAAGGGCATCATCCACGGCCACGGCGGTGTGGTGCTCGAACATCTCAAGGCCGTTGCGCTGCAATCCGACATCGGCCCCGACGACACGTTCTTCTGGTACACCAGCCCAAGCTGGATGATGTGGAACTTCCAGGTCGCCGGGCTGCTGGTCGGCGCGACGATCGTCTGCTACGAGGGCAGCCCGAACGCCCCGCAGCCGGATTCGTTGTGGCGCATCGCCGCCCGGATCCGTGCCACGGTGCTGGGCACGAGCCCCGGTTATGTGCTGGGCTGCATCAAGGCCGACGCCGAGCCCGGCCGCACCCACGACCTGTCCGCGCTGCGGACCGTAGGGATCACCGGGTCGTCGCTCCCTCCGTCGTCGTCGCTGTGGTTGCGCGACCACGTGGGGGTGCAGATCGCGTCGATCAGCGGGGGCACCGACGTGGTGTCGGCGTTCATCGGTGGCGCGCGCACTGTGCCGGTCTGGCCCGGCGAACTGTCCGCGCCGTACCTCGGTGTCGCCCTTGATGCGTGGGACGAGTCGGGCAACCCGGTGCGCGGCGAGGTCGGCGAACTCGTGGTCACCAAGCCGCTGCCGTCGATGCCCGTCGCATTCTGGAACGACCCCGACGGGGAGCGCTACCGCTCGGCCTATTTCGACACCTTCCCGGGTGTCTGGCGCCACGGTGACTGGATCACCATCACCGATCACGACAGTGTGATCGTGCACGGCCGGTCCGACTCCACCCTCAACCGGCACGGTATCCGGATGGGCAGTGCCGACATCTATCAGGCGGTCGAGAGCCTGCCAGAAGTGGTGGAGGCCTTGGTGATCGGCGCCGAGCAACCCGACGGCGGCTATTGGATGCCGTTGTTCGTGGTGCTGCCCGACGATGTCGAGATGACCGACGAACTCCGCGACCGCATCAACGACACGATCCGCTCCGAGGTGTCGCCGCGCCACGTGCCCGACGAGATCATCGTCGCGCCCGCCGTTCCGCACACCCGCACCGGCAAGAAGCTCGAGGTGCCGATCAAGAAGCTGTTCCAGGGCGGAGACCCCGCGAAGGTCGTCGAACGCAGCGCGGTCGACGATCCCGCGCTTCTCGACTGGTACGTCACGCAGCGTCGAAGGTGACGAGGTCGATGCTGAGTCGGCCTTCGGCCAGGCTGAGCCGTCGTCGCACCGGCGGCCCGGGCAGCACCGGGGCGATCGAGGTGTAGGTGGCCCCGGTCGGGGTCACGTACTCGGCCCGATGCTCACCGTTCGTCTCGCTGGTGGTCACCCGCCAGCCCGGCGCTTCCTTGGCGTAATTGCACGCCTCGCACAACCCGAGCCCGTTGCCTGCGCTGGTCTTTCCGCCGTCGCGGGCGGGCACGGCGTGGTCGTGGTGGCGGATCGGGGCATTGCAGTACGGGGTGCGACACGTGCGGTCGCGGCGCTGCAACAGCAGCGCCAGTGCTTTCGGAAACTTCCGGGCCGTCGATTCCATCGCCACCAACTGCCCTGATTCCGGATGCCGATAGAGCCGCCGCAGCGTGGCCTTCGCCTCGGCGTCAGCAGCCGCGTCCCCGGTCAGCGCCCGGCAGAACCCGGCCGGGACCGGGCCGTAGCCGTCGAGCCAACCCAACTCGTCATCGTCACCGGCCAACGTCGTGTCGGCCATCACCAGACTCAACGCCACCGGCACCGGCCCATCAGCCGGGTGACCGGTCACCCGCTCATACACCGTCTCAGCCATCACCTGGCCCCGCGGCCGCGCATCAAAGGTGGTGTCGGCGGCTCGTTTACACGCCGCATACAGGCCGACGCCTTTGGCCAGGGGCAGCCGGACACTGACACACATCATGGTGTCCGACACCGGCCGCACACTGACCGCGCAATCGGCAACCGCCGCCCGGCCCCGCGCGACCACGGCCGCCGCGTCCAGCCGGGCGGTGATCTTCTTGGCCTCGGCCTCGATCCGGTTGTTGCCCCACCCGGCCAACCTGGTGACGTCGCCGCACAGTTCGGCGTCCAACTCCCTCCGCTGCGCCACCGACAGACACGCGGATTCCCGCACGATCAGGGTGGCCCGCCATTCCGAGAGCCCCCCGCACTCCAACGCGGCCAGCGTGTGTGGCATCTCCTCCACCAACGCCTGCGCGAACCCCAGATGCCGCCCGCCGCACACCGGGGCGTCGTGGCGGGCCAACGCCACCTCCGCGCCGAGGCCCTTCCCGCGCTTCGCCGCCGGAATCCCCGCGGCCTCCTCAGCGGCGCGGCGCTTGGCCGCCCACAACGCCGTCGCCCGCGCCTGCGCCGCCGCAGCGGCGGACTTCAGGGCTTCGAAGCGCTCGACGGCCGCCCGCAACTCGGCCTGCGATGCCCCCTCGTCGATATCGAACAAACTTTCGAACATGCCCCGACGCTACCAACAGGCGCCGACAAGTTCCGACAAGCCGCCTACCGCAAGGTCAGCGGCGCCGCGGAGTGATACTGCTCGAGCACATGGGGCGTCGCGTCGGCTTCGTAACTCGCCCAGTCTCCGATCTCCCACGCCGGCGGTGCCTGCTGCCCGGACGCCACCCATGCCGCCTGCCGGGCCGCGCCCAACGCCACGTATTCGCCCGGTGTCGGCACTCGCACGGTGGTCCCGAACACCGCGGGTGCGATCCGCCGGACCGCGTCGGACCTGGCGGCGCCGCCGACGAGGATGATGCGGTTCGCGTCGACGCCCTGCTCGCCGATCTTGTCGATGCAGAACGACATCGAACTGAGCAGCCCTTCAACCGCTGCCCGGGCGATGTTGGCAGGGTGCAGGTTCCGCGTCGTGACACCGTGCAGCGCCCCGGCGGCCCGCGGCAGGTTGGGGGAGCGTTCACCCTCGAAGTACGGCACCAGGACCAGCCCGTCGGCACCGGGCGGCGCCGACAGGGCGAGTCTGTCGAACTCGTCGAAATCCACCGACAGCATCTCTGCGACCGCGGCCAGCACCGGCGCCCCGTTGAGGGTGCACACCAACGGCAATTGGCGTCCGGTCGCGTCGGCGAATCCGGCGACGATGCCGTCGGGGTCGTGGGGCGCGGTCCGGCCGACGGCACTGACCACGCCCGAGGTCCCGAGCGACACCACGCAGTCGCCGTCGCCTGCGCCCAGTCCCAATGCGGCCGCGGCGTTGTCGCCCGCACCAGGCCCCAGGGCAACACCCTCGGTTGTCGTGCCCGCGGACTCCCGTGGTCCCAGCACCCGGGGCACCGTGGGGATGCGGCCGCGCAGGGCGAGCGCGAGGAGGTCGTACTGGTAGTCGTCGGCGCCGGCGGAGTAGTAGCCGGTTCCGCTGGCGTCGCTACGGTCGGTGCGCAGATCGGCGATGTCCGACGAGCCGGTCAACCGCCAGGTCAGCCAGTCGTGTGGAAGGCACACTGCCGCAGTGGCATCGGCGCTCGTCGCCTCGTGGTCGGCCAGCCACCGCAGTTTGGCCGCGGTGATCGCGGCCACCGGCACCACGCCGACACGGTCGGCCCACACCGCGGGGCCGCCCAACTCGCCGACGAGTTGCGCCGCGGCGTCAGCGGAGCGGGTGTCGTTCCACAGCAACGCATCCCGTACCACCTGCCCGGCGGAGTCCAGGCAGATCATGCCGTGCTGCTGCGCGCCCACCGAGATGGCCGCGACGTCATCGAATCCGCCTGCGGCGGTGATGCTGCGCTGCAGCGCCTCCCACCACCATCTCGGGTCGACCTCGGTCCCGCCGGGATGTGGCGACGACGCAGAACGCACGACGCGGCCGGTGTCGGCGTCACAGACGACCACTTTGCAGGACTGGGTGGACGAGTCGACACCCGCGACGAGCGTCATGTCAGAACCTCCCGGGATCGGCCAGCACAGGTGCGAACGCCAACTCCGCGGCACCGATGACCAGAGTATCGGCGCCCAGTGTGGCGGGCACGACCCGGACCATGCTTCGCGGCGCACCCATGCTTCGCCGCGCCAGTTCCTCACGCAGCGCCGTCGCCGCGTAGGCGCAGAACACCCGCAGGAATCCGCCGAGGACGATGAGGCCGGGGTTCAGCATGTTCACGGCATTGCCGAGAGCCACCGCCAGCACGCGGGCCTGGCGATTGAGCACGTCGAGTTCGGCGCTGGTGGGCGGATCCGCTCTGGCACCGTCCAACTCGGTGACCAGCCGGGCCAGCGGCGCCTGCACGACCTCGGTCTCCAGGCATCCCACGCTGCCGCAATGGCACTGCTCGCCGCCGCCGACGTAGGTGTGCCCCAGTTCGCCCGCGTATCCGGCAATGCCGCCCAGCAGTCCGCCGGCCACCACGAATCCCGCACCGATGCCGCTGGGGCCGCCGTTGACGTAGATCAGGTGCTCGGCGCCGTGGTGGTTGCCGAAGAGGTGTTCGGCGATGGCGCCCACGTTGGCGTCGTTGGCCGCGTAGACCGGCAATCCCGTTGCGCTGCTGAGCATCTGGCCGATCTCCACGTCATGCCAGTCCAGATTGGGGGCCAACTGCACCGACGACTCCGGGCCGTGCACCAGGCCCGGCACCGCGACACCGACGGCGGTGATCTCCTGATCGCTGCGCAGGCTGCGGCGGATGTCGGCGATCGCGTCGGCCGTGATGGCCACGGTGTCGGCCGGCGTGGGTATCCGGTCGGTCGGGCGGCGGACGACCTCGCGGACCTCGCCGCCCATCGACACGACTCCGACGGTGACGGCGTCGACCTCGGGGGTGACCGACACCGCGACCACCCGATCGCCGGGGCGCACGATCGGACTCGGGCGCCCGACCTGCGAGACCGGCGGTGCCGGGGACTCGTCGACCAGGCCCCTGGCCGCCAACTCCTCGACGAGGTCCTTCGTGGTGGAGCGCGACAACCCGGTGTGCCGGGTCAGCTCGGCGCGGCTGACGGCGCGGCGGCGGTGTACGAGGGTGAGCACGCCGGACAGGTTCCGCCGTCGGACGTCGTCGGTGCTCGTCCCCACCCGCGTTGCGCGGTGGCCATGCGTCGCGTTCAACGGTGCCCGCCTCCTTCACATTCGACCCTTGACAGTGTCGCAGGCCACATCATAAGTTCGATCAAAGAACAAAACCATAGTCCATTGCCGTTTGGAGTATCCGATGACTGTGCTGGCCGCCGGCCTTCGCACCGCCGAAGCACTGACCCCGAAACGTGAGGACCGGTTCTCGTTCGGTCTCTGGACCGTCGGATGGCCGGGTGTTGACCCGTTCGGTGTCGCCACCCGCCCCGCGCTGGACGCGGTCGAGGCGGTGGAACGACTCGCCGAACTGGGTGCGTACGGCCTGACCTTCCACGACGACGACCTGTTCGCCTTCGGCAGCTCCGATGCCGACCGGCGGCGGGCCGTCGACCGGGTGACCGCCGCGCTCGGCGCCACCGGTCTGGTCGTGCCGATGGTGACCACGAACCTGTTCACCCAGCCGGTGTTCAAAGACGGCGGGTTCACCAGCAACGACCGGGGCGTGCGCCGCTACGCGCTGCGCAAGGTGCTGCGCAACGTCGATCTCGCCGCCGAACTCGGTGCCCAGACGTTCGTGATGTGGGGTGGCAGGGAAGGTAGCGAGTACGACTCGGCCAAGGACGTGCAGGCCGCCCTGGAGCGCTATCGGGAAGCGCTGAACCTCTTGTGCCAGTACGTGATCGATCAGGGCAGCGGAATGCGGTTCGCCATCGAGCCCAAGCCCAACGAGCCGCGCGGCGACATCCTGTTGCCCACCGTCGGGCACGCCCTGGCGTTCATCGAGACCCTGGAACATCCGGAGATGGTCGGGGTCAATCCCGAGACGGGCCACGAGCAGATGGCCGGGCTGAACTTCGCGCACGGTATCGCGCAGGCGCTTTACAGCGGCAAGCTGTTCCACATCGACCTCAACGGTCAGCGTGGCATCAAGTTCGACCAGGATCTGGTGTTCGGTCACGGCGACCTGGTCAACGCATTCTCACTGGTGGACCTGCTGGAGCACGGCGGACCGGACGGTGCGGCCGCCTATGACGGGCCCCGGCACTTCGACTACAAGCCCAGCCGCACCGAGGACATCGCCGGCGTCTGGGCGTCCGCCGCCGCCAACATGCGCATGTACCTGCTGCTTCGCGAGCGGGCCGCGGCGTTCCGCGCCGACCCGGCCGTGCGGGAGGCGATGGCCGCGGCCAAGGTGGCCGAATTGCGGCGCCCGACTCTCGGGGACGGCGAGACCTACGCCGATCTGCTGGCCGACCCGACCGCTTACGAGGACTTCGACACCGACGCGTACTTCGGTGGAAGAGGTTGCGGCTTCGTCGCTCTGCATCAGCTGGCGATCGAGCACCTGATGGGCGCGCGGTGAGTGCGCGGCGCGAGGGGAAACGGAAAATCCTGCCCACCAGTGACCTGGATCACGTTATATGTCGAGAGGCACAACAAATGACCACCACGACTTGTTCGGAGGGATCTTCGTGAAGCGCACCAGCAGCCTGCTCGTCACCGCAGTGATAGGCGTGGGCCTGACCTTGACCGCGTGCGGGTCGAACTCGGACTCGGGTTCGGGGTCCACCGCCGCCCAGGGCGGCGGCAAGATCGGCGTCATCCTGCCCGACACCAAGTCGTCGGTCCGCTGGGAGACCAAGGACCGCCCCGCGTTGGAGGCCGCGTTCAGCGATGCCGGTGTCGACTACACCATCCAGAACGCCGAGGGGTCGGCCGACACCATGGCCACCATCGCCGACGGCATGATCGCCGACGGCGTCACCGTGTTGGCGATCGTGAACCTCGATTCCGACAGCGGCGCCTCGATCCAGCAGAAGGCCGCTGCCCAGGGTGTGAAGACCATCGACTACGACCGCCTGACGTTGGGCGGTTCGTCGGACGTGTACGTGTCGTTCGACAACACCAAGGTCGGCGAACTGCAGGGCCAGGGGCTGGTCGAGTGCCTGGCCGGGCAACCCGCGAACGTGGTGTTCCTCAACGGTTCGCCCACCGACAACAACGCCACGCTGTTCAGTACCGGCGCGCACTCGGTCGTCGATGCGACCCCGTCGATCACGATCGTCGGTGAGCAGGCGGTGCCCGACTGGGACAACGACGCGGCGGTGACGATCTTCGAGCAGCTCTACACCGCGGCAGACGGCCGGGTGGACGGCGTGTACGCCGCCAACGACGGTCTGGCCGGTTCGGTGATCTCGATTCTGGAGAAGAACAAGCGTGCCGGCCAGGTCCCGGTGACCGGGCAGGACGCGACGGTCGAAGGCCTGCAGAACATCCTGGCCGGAACCCAGTGCATGACGGTGTACAAGTCGGCCGCCGAGGAGGCGGGTGCGCTCGCCGACGTCGCGATCGCGCTCGCCAACGGCCAGGAGCCCGAAACCACCGGTACCTCGCGTGACGACACCGGTGGCCGTGACGTGCCCTCGGTGCTGTTGATGCCGCAGTCGATCACCAAGGACAACATCGCGATCGTCTTCGACGACGGTGGTCAGTCCAAGGACGAGGTGTGCTCCGGGCAGTTCGCCGCGGCGTGCACCGCCGCGGGCATGTGATGGAACCGCATCCGCCCATCCTCGAACTGAGCGGCGTCAACAAGAGTTTCGGCGTCGTCCACGTGCTGCACGATGTCGACTTCTGTGTCTATCCCGGCCAGGTGACCGCGCTGGTCGGGGACAACGGCGCCGGGAAGTCGACCCTGGTCAAGGCGATCGCCGGGATCCACCCCATCGACACGGGCAGCTACCTGTTCGAGGGCAAACCGGTGACTGTGCGCAGCCCCAACGACGTGTCGGAGCTGGGCGTGGAGGTCGTGTACCAGGATCTGGCGCTGTGCGAGAACCTCGACATCGTCGAGAACATGTTCCTCGGAAGGGAACTCAAGAGCCGCGGGATGCTCGACGAAGCACGGATGGAGACGATGGCCCGCGACGCGCTGACCTCGCTGTCGGTGCGGACGGTGAAATCGGTGCGCCAGCCGGTGTCGAGTCTGTCGGGCGGCCAGCGGCAGACCGTGGCCATCGCCAAGTCCGTGCTGTGGAACTCCAAGGTGGTCCTGCTCGACGAACCCACGGCCGCCCTGGGTGTGGCGCAGACCCGGCAGGTGATCGACCTGGTGCGCGGACTCGCCGAGCGCGGTCTGGGCGTGGTGCTGATCTCTCACAACATGAACGACGTGTTCGAGGTCGCCGACCGGATCTGCGCGTTGTACCTGGGTCGGGTGGCCGCGGAGGTCAAGGCCTCCGACGTCACTCACGGCCAGGTGGTCGAACTCATCACGGCAGGCCGATCGGGCAACCTCGGCCTGGCCCCGGCCGAAGCCGCCGAGTCGATGTGAACCCCGTCCAACCCCGAGACACAGATGAGGCGCTCGAAATGACCACTGTCCGTCCCGAATCCGGGCTCGCTACGGCCGAGTCCGGGTTCTCGGATGACCAGCGCACCGACGACACGTTCGGCGACGCGGTACGCGGATACCTGCAACGGGTCCGCGGTGGGGACATGGGATCCCTGCCGGCCTTCCTCGGCCTGGTCGTGTTGTTCGTGGTCTTCGGCCTGGCCAACGACCGGTTCCTGTCCGCGCTGAACCTCGCCAATCTCATCACCCAGGCCGGGTCGATCTGCGTGCTGGCGATGGGCCTGGTGTTCGTGCTGCTGCTCGGCGACATCGACCTGTCGGCCGGCGTCGCCGGCGGGGTGGCGGCCTGCGCGATGGCATTGGCCGTGGTGAACATGAGCTGGCCCTGGTGGGTCGCGATGGCGGCCGGGATCGCCTGCGGCGCAGTCATCGGGCTCGCGATCGGCCTGCTGCGCGCGAAGCTGGGTATCCCGTCGTTCGTCGTCACGCTGGCGTTCTTTCTCGGACTGCAGGGTGTCACGCTCAAGCTCATCGGCGAGGGCGGCTCTGTGCGCGTCGACAACCCGGTGATCCGCGGGCTGACGATCAGCAACCTGCCGGTCACCGTCGGCTGGACGATCGCCGCGGTGGTGGTGATCGGTTTCGCCGCACTGGAATTCGGCCAGTACCGGCGCAAGATTGCCCTGCAACTGGCCCACCCGCCCATCGGTGTCGTGGTCGCACGGGTGTCCGCGGTGGCCGCGGTGGTACTCGGTGTGACGTACGTGATGAGCGTCAACCGCAGCGTCAACGCCAGCGCGGAGATCCGCGGAATCCCGTATGTGCTGCCGCTGATCCTGGTGCTGCTGATCGCGATGACCGTGGTGCTCAAGCGCACGTCCTACGGCAGGCACATCTACGCCGTCGGCGGCAACGCCGAAGCCGCACGCCGGGCGGGTATCTCGGTGGACCGCATCCGGGTGTCGGTGTTCATCGTGTGCTCGTCGCTGGCCGCGCTGAGCGGCATCATCGCGGCGTCGTACGCGGGCAAGGTGTCGGCCTCGTCGGGCGCGGGCAACACGCTGCTCTACGCCGTCGGCGCGGCGGTCATCGGTGGTACCAGCCTGTTCGGCGGCCGGGGCCGGGCGATCGACGCGGTGATCGGCGGGGTGGTGGTCGCGACCATCGCCAACGGTCTGGGTCTGCTCAACCAGTCGTCGTACATCAACTTCCTGGTGACCGGCGGTGTGCTTCTGCTGGCCGCCAGCGTCGACGCGATCTCGCGGCGCCGCCGTTCGTCGACGGGATTGAGTTAGCCCGCTGGACCGGAACGGATCATCCGGCACCGCGCACCCGGTTCACGCCGAACGTCGCGACGCCCGAGAGCGTCACGAGCGCGGCCAGCCCGACGAAGCCCAGCGGCACGCTGGTCGCTGCTGCCATGGACGCGACCAGCAGAGGGCCCGCGGCGTCACCGCATTCGCGGCCCACCTCAGCCGCGCCCATGGTCTGACCCAGCCGTTCTTCGGGTGTCGACCGGGCCAGCATCGTGAACGCGAGCGGGGTGATCAGTCCACAACCAAGCCCGATCACGACCGCGGCGCACAGCAGGCCCGCCACCCCGGGGATCAGCACTGCGGCCAGCCCCGCCGCGGTGAGCAGCCCACCGGACGTGATGCCTGCGGTCACGGTGATCCGCCCTGCGTCGAGTGCGCGGCCGGCGGCGGGCTGCACGAGCGCCGTGGTCAGCGCAAGCACGGAGACGACTGCGCCGGTGACGACTGGGGACAGACCGGCCTGTGTCCCGACGACCGGCAGGAACCCGACGCCGACCGACAGTGCCGCGGTGGCCGAGACGAGCGCGAGAGTCGGTGTGATGAAGGAGGATTCGGAAAACCGACGCAACGTGTCGACCAGGGTCTGCCGCTGTCGGGGGAGGGGCTTCAGTGCGGGTACCGAGACCGCCGCCCACACGGCGACCACGCCGCCCAGCACCGCCATCACCGCGAACAGTGTGCGCATCCCGCCCACGGCGACGATCACTCCGCCCAGTAGCGGCCCCAGTGTGTACCCGATCGACTTGTAGGAGCCGTAGGTGCCGAACGCGCGACCGTGGCCGCCCGCCGGGGTCAGGCGGGCCACCAGCGCCGACGCGGCAGGGGAGAAGGCCGCGGCGCCCACACCCTGGCCGAAGCGTCCCGCCCAGAGCCACCCGGTGTCGTCGGCCACCGCATACGCCGCCGAGGCGGCCACGAAGATCAGCAACCCGGCGATGAGCACGGTGCGTGCGCCGATCCGGTCGGCAAGGGTCCCGAAGACCGGTTTGAGGACGACCTCGGCGCCGTCGTAGATCGCCAACAGTGCCCCGAGTGTCAGCAGCGACGCCGCGGTACCCGTGGTGGTGGTGCCCAACGTGCCCGCGACCGCGTGGGCGCCGAAGGCTGTCGTGAACCCGGCAGCCAACAACGGTGCCCGCTGGGCTGCGGGCGTCAGCCCAGCCATGCCCCGATGCGGCGCAACGCCTCCTCGAGGTCGGAGGTCGGGCCCGCGAACGACAGTCGCACGAATGCGCCTCCCCGGACGGTGTCGAAGTCGACCCCGGGGGCGATGGCCACGCCGGTCTCGTCCAACAGCTTGGAGCAGAAGGCCAGCGAGTCGGTGGTCAGGTGCGACACGTCGGCGTAGACGTAGAACGCACCGTCGGTCGGTGCCAGCCGGTCGATGCCGATCGCGCGCAGCCCGTCGAGCAGCAGGGTTCGGTTGGCCGCGTAGATGTCGAGCAGCGCCTCAGCCTCGGCGATGGACTCGGGGGTGAAGGCCGATACGGCGGCCAGTTGGGGCAGCACTGGAGGGCAGATCGTGAAGTTGCCGGTCAACCGGTCCACGGCCCGCTTGAGTTCCTGGGGCACCAGCAGCCAGCCCAGCCGCCACCCGGTCATCGCGAAGTATTTCGAGAAGCTGTTCACCACAACCGCTTCCCGGGAGGACTCCCATGCGCAGCTGGTCGCCGGCGCACCGGGATAGACCAGCCCGTGGTACACCTCGTCACTGATCAGCCGGACCCCGGAGGCCTCACACCAGGACGCGATCGCGGCGAGTTCCTCGGGCGGGATCACCGTGCCGGTCGGGTTGGCGGGGCTCGCGACGATCACGCCCGAGACGGGCGGGTCCAACGCCTCGAGCATCTGCAGCGTCGGCTGGAACCTGGTCTCGGGTCCGCAGGGCAGCTCGATCACCTCACAGCCCAGCGCCGTCAGGATGTTGCGGTAGCAGGGATATCCGGGGCTGGCGATCGCCACCCGGTCCCCGGGGTCGAAGCACGCCAGAAACGCCAACAGGAATCCGCCCGACGAGCCCGTCGTGACGACGACGTCATCGGGGTCGACCGGCAGCGCGTGGCGCTGCTGGTACGAGTCGGCGATCGCGGCCCGCAGTTCAGGGATGCCGAGCGCGACGGAGTAGCCGAGCTCGTTGCGGTTCAGTGCCGCGACGGCGGCCTCGCGCACCGCCGTCGGCGCCCCGGCGCTGGGCTGTCCCGCCGAGAGATTGACCAGGTCACCGTGGGTGCGCTGGCGTTCCGCCGCGGCCAGCCACACGTCCATCACATAGAACGGCGGGATACCCGAGCGCAGCGAAGGAGTCACCTGGCCAGGCTAGAACACCTCGGATTCGAGCCGACGCAGCTGCTGCCGCGGCGGCCCGAACAGCTGCGCGCTGCCGTGCGCCCGCTTGAAGTACAGCTGGATGTCGCTCTCCCACGTGATCGCGATGCCGCCGTGCATCTGCACCGCCTCGGCCGCCACGGCCGAGAACGCCTCGGAGGCCGCCAACCGGGCCAGCGCCGCCCCAGAAGAGCTCGGCTCGGCGACCGCTGCGTCGACGACGGCCTTGGCCGACTGCACCGCGACGTACAGATCGGCCATCCGGTGCTTGAGCGCCTGGAAGCTGCCGATCGGGCGGCCGAACTGCACCCGGTCCTTGGTGTACTGCACGGTCAGCTCGAGGCAGCGCGTCGCGGCGCCGATCTGTTCGGCGGCCAGCAGGATCGCCGCGGTGTCCGCCAGACCGGGATCGGCGCCCAGCGGCGAGGTCTGTGCGGCCTCGAGGGCGGCCAACGGACGCGTGATGTCCATCGCCACCGCCGGGGTCGCGGTGAAGGAGGTCCAGTGGGTCAGTGCGTCGCCGTCGGCGGCGACCACGACGTCGGCGACATTGCCGTTGACGACGTAGGCCGGGTCGAACACCACGGTCCCGATCGCGGTGCCCTCAACCAGCGCCCCGAGCAGGTCTTCGTCCGGCTGGTCGACCGACAGCAGCGCAAGTTCGGCCAGCGTGGTGCCGAGCAGCGGCGTCGGCACCAGGCCCTTGCCCAGTTCTTCGAGAACTGCTGCGGCGTCGCCCAGTTCGCCACCGGCGCCGCCGAGTTCCTCCGGCACCACCAGTGCAGCGGCGCCGACCTGCTCGCACAGCGTCTTCCAGAGCGACTCGTCGTAGCCCCGCTCCGAGGCCGCCGCCTTGCGCACCGCCTCGGGCGACGCGTGCTTGTCGACCAGCGCGGCGACGGTGTCGCGCAGCAGGTCCCGTTCGTCGCTCATCTGGTCAGTTCCTCCAAAACTCGCCGCCGGTGCCACGTCGGATCGCCCCATGCGGGGCGCAGTGCCTGCACCCGCAGCAGCAACAGCGACAGGTCGTGCTCCTGGGTGAATCCGATCGCCCCGTGGGTCTGCAGCGACGACCGGGCGGCCAGCAGTGCCGCGTCGGCCGCCGCGACCTTGGCCGCGCTGACGTCGCGGGCGGTGTCGACCGAGCCGTCCGCGAGCGACAGCGCCGCGCCGTAGACCAGCGGCCGGGCCAATTCGACGGCGATCAGCACGTCGGCCAGCTTGTGCTTGATCGCCTGGTAGGTGCCGATCACCGTGCCGAACTGGCTGCGCTGCTTGGCGTACTCCACCGACGCGTCCAGCATGGCCTGCGCGGCGCCGACGAGCAGCGCCGAGGTGGCCAGCGCGCCGAACTCGAACGCGCGCGCCACGTCCGCGGCCCTCGCCTCACCGGAGGCGTTGACCTCGAACAGTTTCCGGCTCGGATCGACGGACTCGTGCTCGCCTGCCGCGGTCGCATCGCACACCGTGCCGTCGCCGGCGAGCAGGACCAGGCCCGCGGTGTCGGCGCCGACCGCACGCGGCACCAGGGGCGGCGCGGCGACCGTCGCGATCAACTCGCCAGAGGCCAGTGCCCCGCTGCGCTCGTCGTCGGCGAGCAGGACCGGTGCCACCGCGATCGATTCGGCGACCGGGCCCGGCACGTTCCACCGGCCGAGCCGTTCCAGCGCTACCACCAGGTCCACCGGGTGCGCATCGATGCCGTCGAATTTCTCGGGGACCATCAGCGCGGTCACCCCCAGGTCGGCGAGCTGCGCCCACACCTTGCGGCCGGGGGCGAGGTTGCCGTCGCCCCAGGCCCGTACCGCGGCGGGCACGTCGGCCGAGCCCAGCGCGGCATCGATGCTGGCCGCGAAATCGCGCTGCTGATCGTCGATCTCAAAGTTCACGTTCGTCTACTTTCGGGGCAGGCCCAGGAGCCGCTCGGCGATGATGTTGCGCTGGATCTCGTTGGTTCCGGCGTAGATCGGTCCGCCGAGCGCGAACAGCAGACCCTCGGTCACCGAATCGAAGAGTTCGCCGTCGGCGCCCCGCAGGTCCAGCGCGGTCTGATGCAGCACGACGTCGAGGTCGGACCAGAACACCTTGGTGATCGACGATTCCGCGCCCAGCTCACCGCCGCCTGCGACCCGGGTGACGGTGCCGAACGTGTGCAGCCGGTAGGCCTGCGCCTTGATCCATGCATCGGCGACCCGGTCGATGAAGGCCGGGTCAGGGTTGTCCTTCCACTGTGCGACGAGGCGTTCGGCCGGGGCGAGGAAGCGGGCCGGGCTGCGCAGCGACATGCCCCGCTCGTTGCTCGAGGTGCTCATCGCGGCTCGCCAGCCCTCGTGCACGCTGCCGATCACGTCCTGGTCGGGGACGAAGACGTCGTCGAGGAAGATCTCCCCGAAGCCGGTGTCGCCGCCGAGTTGTGCGATGGGCCGGACCGTCACGCCGTCCGCCTTCAGGTCGAACATGACGTACGTCAGACCTTTGTGGCGCTGCGCCTCGGGATCGGACCGGAACAGTCCGAACGCGCGCTCGCCGAACACCGCACGCGAGCTCCAGATCTTCTGCCCGTTGAGCAGCCAGCCGCCGTCGGTGCGGGTCGCCGTCGACCGCAGCGACGCCAGGTCGCTGCCGGACTCCGGTTCCGACCACGCCTGCGCCCAGATCTCCTCGCCGCTGGCCATCTTGGGCAGGATCCGGTCCAGCTGTTCCTCGGTGCCGTGCGCGAACAGCGTCGGCGCCAGCATCGAGGTGCCGTTGGCGCTGGCCCGGCCCGGGGCGCCGGCGCGGAAGTACTCCTCCTCGTAGACGATCCACTGCAACAGCGTGGCGTCGCGGCCGCCGTACTTGGCCGGCCAGGTGATCACCGACAGTCCGGCGTCGAAAAGCACCTTGTCCCAGCGGCGGTGCTGTTCGAAGCCCTCGGCGGTGTCGTAGGACTTGGTCGGGAACGCGTCCTTGTTCGCGGCGAGGAACTCACGCACCTCGGCCCGGAACTCGCACGTGGCGTCGTCGAAGGTCAGGTCCAACTCAGGCCCTCTCAGTGTGTTGACGGAGCAGTGGCTTGACCACCTTGCCGCCCGGATTACGCGGGAGCGCGTCGAGGAACTCGACGCTGCGCGGGGTCTTGAAGTTCGCGAGATGCTCTCGCGCATGGTTGATCACGGTCTTCTCGTCCAGTTCGGCGCCGGGCAGCGTGACCACGAACGCCTTGCCGACCTCGCCGAGGCGCTCGTCGGGGACGCCGATCACCGCGGTCTCGGCGACGCCGTCGAGGCGCGCGAGCACCTGCTCGATCTCGGCCGGGTAGACGTTGAACCCGCCGCAGATGTACATGTCCTTGAGCCGGTCGGTGATCTTCAGGTTCCCGTCGGCGTCGAGTTCGCCGACATCGCCGGTGTGCAGCCAACCTTCGGCGTCGATCGCGGCGGCGGTGGCCTCGGGGTCGTCCAGGTAGCCCAGCATCACGTTGGGTCCGCGCAGCAGCACCTCGCCCTGCTCACCGATGCACAGTTCGAAGTCCGCGATCGGCCGGCCCGACGTCGTCGCAACCGTCACCGCGTCGTCGTCGGCGCGGCACATCGTGCCGAAGCCCGCGGCCTCGGTCAGCCCGTACGCGGTCAGGACGATGTCGATGTCGAGTTCGGTCTGCATCCGCTCAATGAGCACGACGGGGATGGTGGCCGCCCCGGTGACCGCGAAACGCAGTGAGCTGAGGTCGAATTCGGTGCGCTTGGGGTGGTCCAGCAGCGTCTGGTAGATCGTCGGGGGCCCCGGCAGCACGGTGACGCCGTGCTCCTGCACCGCGCGCATCGTCTTCTCCGGATCGAACGTCAGCTCGGGGAACAGCGTGGCGCCGGTCTGCAGGCAGGCCAGGATGCCTGCCTTGTAGCCGAAGTTGTGGAAGAACGGGTTGATGCACAGGTAGCGGTCGCTGGACGACACCTGCCCACAGGCCGCCCACGCGGCAGACGCGTCCAGCGACTGGCGGTGTGCGCAGCGCACGCCCTTGCTGCGGCCGGTGGTGCCGGAGGTGAACAGGATGTCGGAGACGTCGTCGTCGGTCACCGCCGCGGCGCGTTGGTCGACGGCGGTGAGATCGGCGGCGCGCGCCACGAACTCGTCCCAGGTGCCGTCGTCGGTCTCGATCGGGATGCGCACGACCTCGCGCAGCGCGGGCAGCGCGTCCCGGTCGACCGAACCGGCTTTGTCCGCGCCGAGGAACTCCCCGGACGCGAACAGCAGTGGCGCCGCGGTGCGAGCCAGGATGTCTTCGGCCTCACCGGCGGTGTAGCGGGTGTTGAGCGGGACCAGGACACCGCCGGCGTGGTGGATGGCCAGGCAGGCGACCACCCAGTGCCAGGTGTTGGGCGACCAGATCGCCACCCGGTCGCCCGGTTCGATGCCCAGCTCGATCATCGCCGCGGCCGCCTGCCGGACCTCGGAGCGCAGCTCGGCGTAGGTCAACGTCCTGTCGGTCGTGACGACGGCGGGGTGGTCGGGCAACTCGCGCGCGATCCGGTCGAGAACCGCGGGAGTGGTCCGCGCGGACTTCGTCATCGAACGCTCCTCCAGGGGATCGGCTACCCAAGCAAGTGCTTGGTAGGCTACCCTACAGGGGTGATAGAGGTCCAGGAGTTCAGGGCTGAGGTCCGCGACTGGCTCGCCGAGAATCTGGTCGGCGAATACGCCGCGTTGAAGGGCCTGGGAGGGCCCGGCCGCGAGCACGAGGCCTTCGAGGAACGGCTGCAATGGAACCGGCATCTGGCTGCCGCCGGGCTGACCTGCCTGGGGTGGCCCGAGGAACACGGCGGCCGCGGGCTGTCGGTCGCGCACCGCGTCGCGTTCTACGAGGAGTACGCCAAAGCCAACGCCCCCGACAAGGTCAACCACCTCGGCGAGGAGCTGCTCGGCCCGACGCTGATCGCCTACGGCACACCGGAACAGCAGCAGCGCTTCCTGCCGAAGATCCTCGACGTCACCGAGCTGTGGTCGCAGGGCTACTCCGAGCCTGGCGCAGGTAGCGACCTGGCCAACGTGTCCACCACCGCGGTGCTCGACGACGAGGGCCGGCAGTGGCTCATCAATGGCCAGAAGGTCTGGACGTCGCTGGCGCACTGGGCGCAGTGGTGCTTCGTGGTGGCCCGCACCGAGAAGGGCTCCAAGCGCCACGCCGGCCTGTCCTACCTACTGGTCCCGCTGGAGCAGCCCGGCGTCGAGATTCGGCCGATCATCCAGCTGACCGGCGACTCCGAGTTCAACGAGGTCTTCTTCGACGACGCCCGCACCGACGCCGGCCTCGTGGTCGGCGAACCGGGTGACGGCTGGCGGGTGGCCATGGGGACGCTGACCTTCGAGCGCGGGGTGTCCACCCTCGGTCAGCAGATCCGTTACGCGCGTGAGCATGCCAATCTCGTCGAGCTGGCCAAGCGCACCGGTGCCGCCGACGACCCGCTGATCCGCGAGCGGCTGGTCCGCTCGTGGGCCGGTCTCAAGGCGATGCGGTCCTACGCCCTGGCGACGATGGACGTCGAGAGGCCCGGGCAGGACAACATCTCAAAGTTGTTGTGGGCCAACTGGCATCGCGAACTCGGCGAGATCGCGATGGATGTCGAAGGGATGGCAGGGCTGACGTTGCCGGACGGGGAGTTCAGTGAATGGCAACGGCTGTACCTGTTCTCCCGCTCGGACACCATCTACGGCGGGTCCAACGAGATCCAGCGCAACATCATCGCCGAGCGGGTGCTCGGCCTGCCCCGGGAGGCCAAAGGTTCATGACCGATCTGTCCATCGCGCCCACTGAGATCGCGGGCCATGACCTGCTCAAGGGCAAGGTCGTGCTGGTGACCGCCGCGGCCGGCACCGGCATCGGGTCGACGACCGCACGGCGCGCGCTGCTCGAGGGTGCCGACGTGGTGGTCTCCGACTATCACGAACGCCGGCTCGGCGAGACCCGCGACGAACTCGCTGCGCTCGGCCTCGGCAAGGTCGACTCGGTGGTGTGTGACGTCACCTCCACCGAAGCCGTCGACGCGCTGATCGCCCGTACGGTCGAAAAGGCCGGTCGCCTCGACGTTCTGGTGAACAACGCCGGCCTGGGCGGGCAGACGCCGGTCATCGACATGACCGACGACGAGTGGGATCGCGTCCTCAACGTGACGCTGACGTCGGTGATGCGGGCGACCCGGGCCGCGTTGCGGTACTTCCGCGACGTGCCGCACGGCGGTGTCATCGTGAACAACGCCAGCGTGCTGGGCTGGCGCGCACAGCACTCGCAGTCGCACTACGCCGCGGCCAAGGCCGGCGTGATGGCGCTGACCCGGTGCAGCGCGGTCGAGGCCGTCGAGTACGGGGTGCGGATCAACGCGGTCTCACCGAGCATCGCCCGGCACAAGTTCCTGGAGAAGACCAGCAGCTCCGAACTGCTCGACCGGTTGGCCGAAGGCGAGGCGTTCGGCCGCGCTGCGGAGCCGTGGGAGGTCGCGGCCACCATCGCGTTCCTGGCCAGCGACTACTCCAGTTACCTGACCGGCGAGGTGATCTCGGTGTCGAGCCAACGGGCGTAAGTCCGGCACGCAGATATCACGCTTCCTGTGCCGCCGTGGGTTTACGCACCGCGCGCCGGTCAAAGGTGATCAGCCCGGCGACGGCCACAGCTGCCACCAGCTGAACTGACAGGAATTGTGCCAGAGACGCAGGCCCGAACGACGTGAACTCATGGTGCAACGACGCGATGGCGATCACCGCGACGGTGAAGCCGACAGCGAGCTTCCGGTGCGGACGGTCGCTCAGGCTGCCGAGGACCTCGGAGATCGCATAGACGAGCGGTAGAACGGCCAGCGCTCCAAGGCGCTGCTCGTTCGATTGGAAGCCCACCCACGCCGGATCGATCATCGCCGGCTGTGCCGCCAGTGCGCCGGCCATCAAGAGGCTCATCCAGCACGGCACAGACAGATTGCGCCAACCGGCAATCACGACCAGCGGGACCAATACGGCTACCGGCAGGGTGAGCGGTATCGCGGTGCGGGCCAGGTGTGCGGCCAGTTCCGGTGCTGCTGCGGGCAGGTCACCGATGCGGGTCAGTACCGAATCACGTAGCAGTGAGGGTTCGTAATCCACAGAGAAGCGGGCGGTCCACACCTTGATGCCGCCATAGATGACGAAAGGCAGCGCAAGGGTTGCCGCCGCCGTCGTCCACGGCCGAGCATGCGCACGTTCCGGCTTCCGCCATGCCGGATCCACCAGGATCCACAGTGCAGCAACGGGTGTGACCCCGATGGCCGTCTGGCGTCCGAGTGCGGCGATAAGCAGCCCGCCGAGCACTTTGACCGGCGCCTGCCGCCTCAGGCCGAGCAGGCAGATACCTAAACCCGCCACGAAGACAAGATCCTGCAACGAGTCCGTCTGCGAGACGAAGGGCCGCAAGGTATAGGGATTCAGGACGAAAAGAGCAGAGCACAGCGCGAACTCAGGCACGGGTAGGTGTCGGAAGAGGGCGAGGACCACGGCGAATAGTGCAGCCATGGTGATGGCCCAGGCCAGGGCGTAGGCCGTATCGAGCGAGACACCGGGTAGTTTCGCGAGTATGCCGACGGCGTAGTGGACGGCAAATCTACCGGCATACGCCGAACCGATCGAAGTCGTCGGTAATTCCGGTGCGGCGGAAGATATTTGCCGGTACTCGAGCGCATCGCCGGAAGGCGGCGATGAGAAATCCGCACTTGTGGCGAAGATGATCACATACATCGATGCCAGTAGCCATGTTCGCGTATCCCTGAGTACGTGCATGGGCCGGCCGGTCGATTTTCCGTGATTCTTTGCCATACCTGAGCCCCCCTGCCGAACAACGCTACGCCGCGCAGTTGGCCAGGGCGTACGCAACCGCAAATCCGGGACTGTGCCGGAGATGATCAGCGCAACCTGCTTTGGTGTCATGGGGCACGTGATGCAATAGCGGCAGAACCCGACGAACGAGAGGGTCTGAGGGACGAGCGATGATGAGTCTGCGGACTTGAACAGGCACAGGTTTCTCGCGTGCCTGATGCTGGTTCCGATCGCGTTGGTCGCGGTGTCGTGCCAGTCCCCTCCGAGTCGAACCGAGATCGGTATGACCGTGCATTCCCGGGGCGCCGACGCCGCTAGCATCGAGCGGCAGTTCGAACTGATGGCGGAGATGAATGTCCGTTGGGTACGAGTGGACATCGGCTGGGCGTGGATCGAGCGGGAGCGCGGGCAGTTCGACTGGTCGTACCCCGACAAGATCGTCAGTGAAGCCGCAACCCGCGGAATGAACGTGCTGGCCGTTCTCGCATTCACCCCGCCATGGGCGCGTTCATCTGCGCCGGGGCACTCGGGAATCACTCCCTATCACCGGCCTGTCGAGCTGTCGGCCTTCGCGAGGTTCGCCCGCATCGCCGCCGAGAGATATGGCCCGAGAGGGGTTGGCAGCTGGGAGATCTGGAATGAACCAAATATCAGGCGCTTTTGGCCGCCAAGACCGGATGTGCGCGAATACAGCGCGTTGTTCCGAGTAGCAGCCGAGGCGATACGCGAAGTGGATCCAGAGGCGACGCTGCTCATCGGTGGACTCTCCCCGAAATACGCGACGTCGCCGGGCGAGATATCGCCGACGGAGTACCTCGAGCAGCTCTACGACAGCGGGGCGGCGCAACTCGCCGACGCCGTCGCCGCCCACCCCTACAGTTTCCCCGCCATGCCCACGGCCAAGACCGAGCGGATGATCGGTGAATTCACTGACCTCCCGGAACTGCACGCTGTGATGAAGCGCCGCGGGGACGGCCGAAAGAAGATCTGGATCACCGAGTTCGGGGCGCCGACACGAGGACCGAACGCGGTGTCCGAGAAAGACCAGGCACGATCCGTTGTGAAGGCGCGTGATCAAACCGCACGCTGGGACTGGGCGGGTCCACTGATCTACTACGAGCTCGTCGACGGTGGGAACTCCGCGCAGGACGAGGACAGTTTCGGCGTCCTTCGTGAAGACCTCACACTCAAGCCGGCCGCCACAGCACTGATCCGAGCCGCTTCCTAGAGGCATGGGTGCCTGAACTGGGCTCAAGCTGCCGGATTGCAGTTAGCTGGTCGCGCTAGACTCGGGCGGTGACCGGAGAGACACGCACTGCCACTTCGTCCCTCCGCCCTGTCGCTCTTGCGGTGGACTCCCCAGTGTTTGCTTCGAAGCCTGCCGACGTGCGTCCTACGGCTCACGCGTGACCTCCTCTGATAGCGGTTCTCTTCAGGGGACCGCTGTCCGCGGGGGATTCGCCGTCATCATCGGCCAGATGCTTCGCACGCTGATCCAGTTGATGGGCCTGATCCTGCTCGCTCGCCTGCTCACGCCCGTCGACTTCGGGCTGGTGGCGATGGTCACTTCGATAATCGGGGTGACGTCGGTACTGAGCGATTTCGGGCTCTCGATGGCGATCATGCGGGAGGCGAGTCTCCCCCCTGCGATCCGGGACGCACTGTTCTACATCAACGCGGTTTTGGCGCTCGTGACGGCGGGGTGCGTCTGGCTGGCGGCACCGTTGATCGCCGCTTTCTACGGAGAGCCGCTGCTGGAGGAGGTCACCCGATGGCTGGCGGCATTCGTGTGCATTTCCGGGCTGGCGTCGCAGTTCCGGGCGGAGCTCGCGCGTAAGCACAAGTTCGCATCGCTGGCGTGCGTCGATCCGATCGCGCAGGGGGTGGCCCTTGTCGCTGCCTGCATCGTGGCTCTGCGAGGCGCCGGGTACTGGGCGGTGGTAGTTCAGCAAGGCGTAGCCGCGGTCGTCCTGGTCACGACGCTGATGGTCCTGTCGCGTTACGTGCCACGTTCGCGACCGAGTCTGCGAGGCTTGACGGAGCACTTGTCTTTCGGCGCCACGTCCCTGGGAATCGATCTGACGAACTATGCGGCAGTGTACGCAGCGCCGGCGGCGGTTGGACAGGCCCTCGGCGCGGCGACGATCGGGTTGTACAACCGGGCCTTTCAACTTGTGGCGTTCCCACTTGTGCAGTTGGCGGGGCCGCTCACCCGCGTGGTCGTGCCCATCTTGGCCCGCGTCGAAGAGGGCCCGAACCTGGTCGCGGCAGCGAAACGGGTTCAGCTCGCGATGGCGTACGCGCTGTTGCCGTTCATCGTGCTCATCATCGTGGGTGGCCCGGATCTCGTCGAAGTCTTGTTCGGCTCGGATTGGCGTGCATCAGGCCGTCTCGCACAGATCATCGCAATCGGTGGCATCTTCCAGATCTTCGGATATGTGAACTACTGGCTCTACACACGCAAGCGTCGGTTGGGCTTGGTGTGGCTGCTCGACGCGACAGTGTGGATACCGATCACCGCGGCGTACTTCGTGTTCAACACCAGGGGTGCCGAGTGGATCGCCGCGCTGTATGCCGCCAGTCTGCTGCTGAATTGGTTCGCGTCGACGGTGATAGGACTGCCCAGAATCGGATTCCCGGCGATGGAACTCCTGCGGCCCTCCTTGCTGCGGCTCGCCTTCCTGACGCCCATGGTGGCAGTCGGACTCATCGTCAGCGAAACCCTGACCCGAAGCGGTTGGCAGGCGGCCTGGACACTGGCCGGGGCGTCCATCTCATCGCTGCTGGTGGTGGTGCTGCTTGCATTCGTGCCGGCGTTCAAACGCGAAACTCGAGAGTTCACAGCCATTCTGGCCAACGTGCGGAAGCGCAGACTCTGATCCCGTCGTCATCCTCACCGGCTGGGGGTCAGAGGCTTCCGCCCCGATGGGGTCCGCCATGTCTCCGCACCGGCATGTGTGAACAGACACGGTGAGACGGTGCCCCCGCACTCCCTTTCGAGACTGCGTGTCACTTCGATACGCCGCCTCGGGTCGACGATCATCATGAGGAATCCGCCGCCGCCGGCCCCAGAGACCTTGCCGGCGAGCATGCCGTGGAGCACCGCGGTGTCGTAGGCCGCCTCGATAGCGGGAGTCGTGATCCTGGAGGCCAGCCGTTTCTTGGCTTCCCATCCCCGCGACAACGAATCCGCGAAGCCGGGAATGTCGCCGACGACGAGGAGGTCCTTCATCTCCAGCGCCTCGTCGCGAATCGCGTGCGTCGCGGCCAACGCATCGACTTCGCGTTCGACCACGTTGCGCTGCTGTTCGGCTATGACCTCCGAGGACAGCCGGGACACGCCTCCGAAATAGAGCAGAAGGGACGCCTCCAACTCGGCGATCACCTCGCGGCGTATGCGCAGTGGGTTGACCACGACCTCTTCGTTCGGCCGGTTCTCCATGAAGTTGAATCCGCCGAAGGCCGCGGCATAGTGATCCTGCCAGCCGCCGGCCATCCCCAGATCCACCCGTTCGACTTCCCACGCCAGACGTGCCAATTCGTACGGGCTCAGTGTCGTACCGATGAGTTCGCACGTCGTGATCAGCATCGCCACGACAAGGGCGGAGGACGACCCCAGGCCGGAACCGGGTGGAGCGTCGACCTGAGTCGCAAGTGTGAGCGGGATCGGTTCGCCGCGGTTGAGCTCGCCGATCACCCGGCGGTAGACCGCCACATGCAGGGGAAAATCGTCTTTGAGGCTTTCCAGGTCCGCGAAGGTTCCTGTGCCGGCTCTGTCGCGGTCGGGGGAACGAAAGGCAATGGTGTCACCGTCACAGCGCTCGGCGAACGCATAGGCGTACCGATCGATCGTGGCATTCAGAATTCGTCCGCCGAACTCGGTGGAGTACGGGTCGACGTCGGTCCCGCCGCCGCCGAGGCCGAGTCGCAACGGCGCTCGTCCACGGATGACCGTCACGAGACCTGCTCCTGTATCGCATGTTCGACCGCGGCCGCGAAATCCCACAGGGTGTCATATGACGCGTAGGCGGATACGCCGGTGGGTTCACCGATCTGAATTCCCGCGCATCCTCCCGTAACGGCAGCAACGTTGTCAGCCAGTTCGAGGTCGCTGCGGCTGTCACCGCACATGACGCTCAGCGCGGGTTGGGAACCGGAATGCGCGTGCAGCCAGTCCAGGATCAGCCCTGGCCTGGGCTTGCGACAACGGCATTCGGATGCGGCCAGGTGCGGGCACACCTGAAAGCCGTCTATCGAGACACCCGACTCCGCAAGCTCACTTCGCATCTGATCGTGGATCATCGCGACATCTGCTGACGCCATCAGTCCCTTGCCCACGCCTTGCTGGTTCGTCACGACCACGAGTTGAGGAGCCCACGCGCGCAGGATTCCCAGGGCTCGTTTCGCGCCCGGCAGCCACTCGAAGTCACCCCACTCGCGGACGTAGCCGTCGACGATCCGTCGGTTGATCACTCCGTCCCGATCCACGAAAAGACACCATTGCCGATCCATTCGTTCGACCACCAACCGGCAAGCAGCACATTCGGGCATAACGTCGTCAACGCGGTGCGAACAACGCGTGCTCGACATGTTCGGAAATTGCGTGAATGAAAACTATGTGGGATTCCTGGATGCGCCCGGTATCAGTGGACGGCACCCTGATCAGGAAATCAGCGAAGTTTGCCAGCTGACCGCCTGATTCTCCGGTCATCGCAATAACGTTCACGCCCAGTCTCTTCGCGGTCGACGCGGCGCGCAGCACGTTGGCCGAATTTCCCGACGTGCTGATCGCGACGAGGTTGTCCCCGAGCCGCGCCGATCCTTCCAGTGCACGCGCGAAGACTGTCTCGTAGTCGTAGTCGTTGGCCACAGCCGTCATGTGGGACGAATTACCGTGGAGCGCTTCGGCTCCGAGTGGTGGCCGGTCGAAGATGAAGTGACCCGTCAGCTCTGCGGCGAAATGCTGGGCATCTGCGGCACTCCCGCCGTTGCCGCACATGAAGACCCGGGCACCTTCCCGGTATCCCGAGATCAGGTGATTCGCGACTGCGCGAGCGGTTTCAAGAAGAACGGGGTCGTTGAGGATCCTTGATTTGACTGAAATCGTATCTGAAAAGATTTCCTCTACAGACCTCACGTTCGATCCCCCTCCGAACTAAGTAGCAATTACCCCGTTAGCTAAGGCTAAGGCGTAGAGTCGCCATGTGCGTAGAGTTTCGAAAGTTCGAGCCTGACTTTCGGCCAGGAATACCGATCGCTCGCTACCGTGTGCAGCGTAGTGCAGTAATCGCGCAGTTCCTGCGGGCTGAGTGTCGTCAGAGCGTCATACTTCGACCAGAATTCCTGTGGTGAGGAGAACAACGAGCGGTCACCGTCGGCGACGTAGTCCGTGACGCCGTCGATGCGGCTCAACAGTGCAGGCAGATAACAGTTGTACGCTTCGAGCAGAGCGTTGTTGGCCGTCGCGAACGTGAGCGGCAGCAGCAGCGCGAACGATTCCCACAACAGCTTGTGATAGCTCGCGGCGTCCAGGCGTGGGTGGCACACCACGCCGTCCTGTTGTGCAAACCGGAGCTTAGTCGCCTCGTCCATGCCCACGAGTTCGATCTGGACCTCACGCGAGCCACGTTCGGCCACAACCTGTTCCAGCATGTCCATATCGCGGTAGTTGGCCCCGACCATGACGAGCCGCCGCGGCTCGCAAGTGCGTCGTTCGAACACCTCGACCGGAGGCTCCGCAATGGCGTCGAACGTAAATCCGTGGGGTACGAAGCTCACGTTCTTGTCCGGAAATGCCTGACTGAAGACGTCGCGCTGTTGGCTGCTGAGAACAACGATCACATGGGCGGCGCGCAGCGATATCTGCTTGATGCGGTGGTGCGTGCTGCGTACCGAGCCCAGCCACTGAGAATCATCAAGATGCACCGTGTAGACGATGCGCTTGCCGAACAAGCGGAGAAGCCATGGTGAAAGGTAGGCGGTGGCTTCCGGGTGGAAGTAGTGCACCGTGTCGTGGCGCAGCCCGCGGACAAGGGTGAGCAGATCCAGCAACAGGAAGTTGAGGTGTCGCGGTCTGGTGGACTCGAGGCGGTTGGCGAAGGGGAGTCGCTCACCGCTCACGTAGTTGCCGGTATCCGGAACGACCTTGTCGTACCCCGAGTCGGGATTGATGTGCAGGTAGTGGAAGCCGGAATACAGCACGCGGGTGCTCGATCGTTGATTTCGGTTTCTCAACATCGGGAGACTCCTGTCTGGCGGGGTCGCCATTTCGGGCCATCAGAATCGTCGCGAAAATCAGGCCGCTGGTGGGGAACTGCTGCACGTTGGGCCACAGATCCCAGACTGCTTCGGTGATGGCCATCACGAAGAAGGCGCTGAGATAGCCGAAGCATGCGATTTGTTCGTTCGGGGCACGCATGGCCCGAGTCGCCCAAATCGCGCCTAGCCAAACGGGTATGAGTGTGGCCAGGCCCACCACTCCGTACTTCACCAGCGTGTCGACGACGATGTTGTGACCCGTACCGGCGACGGCCCAGACCACGATCTGCGCCTGCGCCTGACCATGAACCAGGAACCAATTGAAACCGGAGCCGACGATCGGGGCTTGCTGCCAAAGGTCGAGTGCCTCAGACCAGATGAATGCACGCTCGGTGAACGCGTCCGAGCCCCAATCCAGCCAGGGAATGACGAAGGCGGCTGCAACGGCGGAAGTCGCGAGTGCAGTACCTGCCAGACGTACCGAAATCAGCGGCCGGATTCGACAGAATATCCACCACAGAATGACTACCGCGGCTGCGACCACCGCCGTTCTGGTCGCAGACAGGATTATCGTCGCCAATAGAAGCGACGCGCAGAGCACTCGCCACTGGATCTTTTTGATGAGCGGTATCAACGAGAACGAAATAGCGCAGTACATGCCGAGTGCGTTGCTCTGTCCGAACGGTCCGGCTAGCTCCCAGCCTGCGACAAGCGACTTTCTGGAGACGATGTTGTACATCATGTATTCGGGAATGATCAGCCCGCCGACTATCGAATAGGCGCCGACGCATGACATCAGGACCGGAATCCACTTCAGGTCCGCCACCCGCGCTCCGGTGTTCCATATCGCCAGCAGAACGATGTTCGCGAGGAGGATCTTGACCAGGTCCGCCGGGCCCGGACGGTCCGGCCCAGCGAGGTAGGGCAGGTTCAAGGCAAGCAAGAACACGAGCAGCCAGGTGATGTCGCGGTTCGGGTGCCCGCGCATGAGCACGCCCCAAGCGCTCACGGCGAGCAGGGCGGCCGACCCAACCCATCGCGCCAGGCCCGCGACGGGAGTCTCAGCCGAAACCAAGGCTTCGCTGATGGCCAGATCGGGTGTGTGCTTGACGATCAGGTAATTGATGGCCTCAGGGATCACGACGAGGCCGAGCGCGGTCACCAGCAGCAGGACGAATGCCCGTCGGCGGATTCTCGAATCCGTTGGGGGAGAATCGAGGAAGCGGGTGCGCTCCCTCAGATACACGGGCGGTGCGGCCACATAGGAAGATACAGAACCCCGCGTGCCTTCGTCCCCGCCCATCGATGTGCTGTCCGGTCAGTTTCCGCGCGACCGGCGTGGCCCGTGTTCCGTCGGGACCTGCGGGAGGGGCTGCGAATCCTCAGAGCTGCTGTAATAGGCCCTGCCCCTGGACCGCTTCGCCGGTGTCATCGTCAGAACGGTGCCGACGAGTGGTGCGCCTGCCCGGTTGAGCGAGCTGCAGCCTCGAACAAGATCTCCGCGTCGGGTCGTGCCGAACCGGGCGAGCATCAGCACGCCTTGAGACGCTGCCGCGAGGATTGCGCCGTCCGGTTTCAGAAGCGACGGCGTATCGACGACGACGTAGTCGAACTGTGCGCTCAATTCGTTCAGGACATCTGTAGTAGCCGGGGATTCGAGGAGTTCGGTGGGGCTGGGGGGGATCGGGCCCGATGTGAGCGCCGTCAGCCGAGTCGACGAGGTTTGTTGTAGCGCATCACGCACGGCAACCTCGCCACGGAGCACATTGCTCAGGCCGTTCTTCCCGGACAGGTCCAGATAGCGCGCGACCCTCGGGCGGCGCATGTCACCGTCTACGACGATCACGTTGTGGCCGGATTCGGCCAGTGAGAGGGCGAGGTTGATCGCCGTAGAGGTCCGCCCTTCTTCGGGCATCGCGCTGGTCACCGTGAGCACTCGCGACCCTTCGGCGACCTCGAGGAACTTGAGATTCACACGCAGCTCGCGGAAAGCCTCGGCGGACGGGGAAGAGTCGGATTGAAATGAAATGAGCGGATTCTCCCGTAACTTCGCCTCGAACGGGATCTCGACAAGGAGCCCGACGCCGGCTGCTTCCTCGAGGGTGCTGGGGCTTCTCACCGAGTGGTCACTTCGTCCCCGGACAAGCGCGATGATGATGCCGATTATCGCGCCGAGTAGCGCGGTGACGGCCATCGTCCGAGCGGTATTCGGTGCCGTCGAACTGTCGGGGATGTCCGCGCGCTGCTGCACGATTACGCGCGCATTCGGTTGCGCGCCCAGCGTCGGCGTTTCCAGTTCTGCCGCCATGATGACGAACTCGTCAGACAGTGCATTCGCGATGTCGCGTGCTCGCGCCGCCGACCGGTCGGACACCGCGACGTCGATGACGACGGTCTCCGTCGGCGCACTTGCTTCGATCTGGTCCTGCAGTTCCGAGACACTCATGTCGAGGCCGAGTTTGTCTATCGTGCGCTGCGCCAGAATATCGCCCGCCAACAGTTCGATATAAGACAGCACTCTACGCTCAGCAAAGAGGCTACCGTCATAAATCTCGGAATTGGTTCCATCCGCCGCGGTCGCGACGAACAAGCGGGTCGATGCCTGGTATGAGGGGGCCATGAAGAGCGAGTAAGCGAAGGCGCCGATTATCGCGATACCTGTTGTTGCGCAGATGATCCGCCAACGGGTGCGTAAGATTCGCGCGAAATCCTGAACAGTCAACTGCGACCCTTCACCGCTGAGGCTCTCTCTCATGCCTGCCGCTCGCGCGCACAGTCGCACTACGCTATCCCAGGTAATAGCTCGCCGCCAAGGAAGGCGACGACGTCGTCACGGGTGGAGATGTTTAGAGCCGCGGTCGGAACACCGCCGTAATCAAGGACGTTCAAAACGATCGGTATCGCCTGGGAGTGCACAGCCGAGCGGTGGGTTGAGTGCCTAATGGCGTTAGCGGGAGTATTAAGAATGCCTGGCCACGGCCCCGATCGCTTCGTGACGGACTAGCGTGTGACCAGCAAAGCGTAGTTAGTGTGGAAAAAACGTGATTTACGGCGCAATTCTTTCGTTACCGATAATGCGGTCGCTTGCGGTGTCCGGCGGTATAGTCCGACCCCTGTTGGGATTACGAAGCTCGTGCACCCCGAAAGTGGAACAGGTGACCCGGTCAGTTCAGTCTTGTCGTCAAATCCGGACTACCGCGGGGTTACCGCGACCGGATCTCAGCGGTACCGGGCAGCGGCGGTGAGCCGCATCCGGGCGTTGCGGGTGCTGGCCTCCGTGATGCTGCTGTTTCTACCTGCTTTGTTCGCCGCTCCGGTGCATGCCCAACCCGACGCCGGAGATTCCCAGGTCGCGTCGGCGGTGACGTTGCGCTGGCCTGCACTCGGTATGGAGCGGGAGGTGGTGCTCGGCCCGGACAGTACGAGAACGTTCACTGTGCCGGTGCCGACCGGGCTCAGTGTGACGCGACTGCGCGGCACCATCAACGCCCCGATGAACATCACTGCCGGGTACCTGGAGATCGACGACGCCGACGGAAAGCTGCTCGGCACTGTCGATCTGCCGCCTGCAGGCTCCGCGCAGGCTGCGATACCGATGGATGTCGACATCTCGGCGGCCCGAGTTCGAGCGTCGTCTGCCGAGTTGTCGTTGACCGTTCGTGCCCTCGACGGCGTCGATCGGTTCTGCGGCCCGCTCCAACAGTTGGCCCTCACGGACCTGTCGACGGTGTTCACCGGAACAGAACCGCCCGTGACGACGATCGCGAACTTTTTCCCGCCGGTGCTTGAGCGGGTGTCGATCTACGCGCCGAAGGACGCGGACTCGGCTGAACAGCAGTCGGTGCTGAGGTTGGTGTCCACGCTCACGCGGCTGTACGACCCTCAGCTGCTGGATGTCACCGTGGTCAATCAGCAGAGAGGCGCAACACCGCCGCGCGCTGGTGCGTTGACCCGCACGGTCGTCGTCGAAAAGGGCGGCACCGCCGGTCTGCGTGTCGAGAACGCCGGGAACGCGGCTGCGTACCTCCGCGTGTCGGGCACCGGCGGCGACCTCTCCACCCAGGTGTCGTTGCTCGCCAACGACTTGCAGACGCTGGCGCAGGCGCCCGTCGCGCGCGTCGAGCAGGCGGGATCCGGTGAGGCCCCGAGTGGTGATGTGCTGACGTTCGGTCAGTTGGACCTGAACGGCAGGACCGAGGTGCTCCGATCCAGCGGTCTGCGGGTGGGAGTCGGACGCTCGGCTCTAGGAAGCGGTCGTGTCGACAGCGTGCAGGTGCATCTGCTCGCTCATTACACACCGGTACCTGACGGGGATGCAGCGGCCGTGGTCATCCGTTCCTCGGACGGGAACGTCGTCTACACCGGTGTGCTCGACAACGCAGGCCGGCTGGACGCAACCTTCGTGCTGCGGGATCGCGCGATCGGCCAGTTCGTCAGCCTCGACTTCGCGCTCACCTACAGCCCGCGGCAGGCGTGTGGGCCCCTGACGGCCCCGATCACATTCCAGATCGATCCTCGCTCGTCCCTCACCGTCCACCGCGGTGGTCCTCCGCCCGGCGGCTTCAGCTCCATCCCCGCCGAGTTCGGCCCGAGTTTTCTGGTCGCATTCGACGGGAGCGGCCCGAACCAGCTCGGCTACGCCGCAGACGTGGTCGCCGCTGTCGCGCGTCTCAGTAGCAGGCAGTTGACTCCGGAAGTAGTCGATCTCAAGACCGCCGCGGATGCTGATTCCGCGGCATTGATCGTCGCCAATTCGTCGGCACTGAAAGAGACGTCGCTGCGGCCGCCGGTGAGCGGCGACGGAGGCACCTTGAACGTGGGCCTTCCATCCGAGTTGCGCGCTAGTGTCGGTTCCGGTCTCGGGTCGGTCCAGGCTTTCGCCGATCGTTCCCGGAATCGTTCCGTGGTGCTGGTGACCACGACGGGTGCCTGGTCGCTGGTGGATCCGCTGTTCGGCTACCTCGCCGGGTTGGACGGCGAGTGGGCAGCGCTCACCGGTGATGTGTTGGCAGCCGGCGAGGAGGGGGTGCCGACCAATCTGACGATCTTCGACCAGGCAGGCGGGGCCGATGTCGCCGAACCGTCCGCGGTCGAGGCGTCGTCGCTCCCACCGGGCGCGATCAGCATCGCGGCTGCCGCGGCGGCCGCGATCGGACTGACCGCAGGAATCGTGTGGTTGATCAGGCGCCGTCGGAGCAGGACTCGACTTACCTAGCAAGCGCTTGGTTGCTACTCTGGGTGAGTGGATAAGGCGCTGCCCAGCCGCCGCGACGAGCTTTTGGCGCTCGCCGCGACGATGTTCGCCGAGCGTGGGCTGCGCGCCACCACGGTGCGCGACATCGCCGACTCGGCCGGAATCCTGTCGGGAAGCCTCTACCACCACTTCTCGTCGAAAGAGGAGATGGTCGACGAGGTGCTGCGCGGCTTCCTGGACTGGCTCTTCGACCGGTACCGCCGGATCCTCGAGACCGAGGCCAACCCGATGGAACGCCTCAAGGGTCTGTTCATGACTTCGTTCGAGGCCATCGCGACGCGCCACGCCGAGGTCGTCATCTACCAGGACGAGGCCAAACGACTGTCGTCGCAGGAGCGGTTCGGCTACGTCGAGGAGCGCAACAGAGAACAGCGCAAGATGTGGGTGGACGTGCTCACCCAGGGCATCGCCGAGGGCTACTTCCGGCCCGACGTCGACGTCGACCTGGTGTACCGGTTCATCCGCGACACCACCTGGGTTTCGGTCCGCTGGTATCAACCCGGAGGCCCGTTGACCGCGGAAGAGGTCGGACAGCAGTACCTTTCGATCGTCCTCGGCGGGATAACCGCCGAGTCAACAAGCAAGGAGAGCAGCAATGGCTGAGGCGTATGTCATCGACGCTGTACGCACCGCGATCGGCAAGCGCAACGGGTCGCTGGCCGGTGTGCACCCGGTCGATCTCGGGGCGGCGGGCTGGCGCGGCCTGTTCGCGCGCAACGACGTGGACCCCGGCGCGGTGGACGACGTCATCGCCGGCTGCGTCGACGCGATCGGCCCGCAGGCAGGCAACATCGCGCGGCTGTCCTGGCTGGCCGCCGGTTACCCCGAAGAGGTGCCCGGCGTGACCGTCGACCGGCAGTGCGGTTCCAGCCAGCAGGCGATCTCGTTCGGCGCCCAGGCGATCATGTCCGGTACCGCCGACCTGATCGTCGCCGGCGGTATGCAGAACATGAGCCAGATCCCGATCAGTTCCGCGATGACCGTCGCAGAGCAGTTCGGATTCACCTCCCCGACAAACGAATCCAAGAGCTGGCTGCACCGCTACGGCGACCAGGAGATCTCGCAGTTCCGCGGCGCCGAACTCATCGCCGAGAAGTGGGACATCTCGCGCGAGGACATGGAGCAGTTCGCGCTGACCAGCCATCAGCGCGCCCAGGCCGCGATCCGGGCGGGCCACTTCGAGAACGAGATCATCGAGGTGGACGGCTTTGCGATCGACGAGGGCCCGCGGGACACCTCACTGGAGAAGATGGCCGGACTGAAGACCTTGGTGGACGGCGGTCGGTTGACCGCTGCGATGGCCAGCCAGATCTCCGACGGCGCCAGCGCGGTGCTGTTGGCGTCGGAAAGCGCGGTGAAGACCCACAATCTGAAACCGCGTGCCCGCATCCACCACATCAGTGCGCGCGGTGCCGACCCGGTGTTCATGCTGACCGGACCGATCCCGGCCACCCGCTACGCGCTGGACAAGGCCGGTCTGACGATCGACGACATCGACACCGTCGAGATCAACGAGGCCTTCGCGCCGGTCGTACAGGCGTGGCTCAAGGAGACCAAGGCGGATCCGGAGAAGGTCAATCCCAACGGCGGGGCGATCGCGCTCGGACATCCGCTGGGCGCAACGGGCGCAAAGCTTTTCGCGACGATGCTGAACACCCTGGAGCGCACCGGCGGCCGCTACGGCCTGCAGACGATGTGTGAGGGCGGCGGCACCGCCAACGTCACGATCATCGAACGGCTCTAGCACGGCGGCGACGCCGGCAGCGAAGCCTGCCGGCGTGAACCGACAAGAGAACCCCGGATGAGGTGAGGCCTACCAGGCCGCGCCCTCACCCGGGGTTCTCTCGTTCAGCCCCCGCCATGAATCCCGATCGGCGGCTGGGCGCCCGGATCTGCGCGGCCGGTGTGAGATAGATCACTTCCCGCAGAGTCGCGCAGGCGGCGCAACCCACACCTGTGAGTCGCCTGTGAGCTGGTGCTTTACCGGTGTTCCGGTCAACGAGCCGCCGCAGCAAGAGAATCCACAGGCTTGCATCCCCAACCGTGACCCGAATACGGTCCAGTGCACCGATGGCGTAACGAAACGATGCACGAGACTTCTGTTCGGTGGTGATCCATAAGTGAACATCCATGCCCCGCGCGACACCGGCGCTGTGCCGCGCACATGGACATTGGCTTCGAAAAGCGCTGTGATGCGCAGTAATTCATGGGGGCGCTTTCTGCGACGGCCCGCCGGTGGGGACGCGATCGCGATGCATGGCCTGGTCGCCGACACCGGGGTGCTCGACGTGAACTCCACGTACACCTACCTGTTGATGGCCACCGACTTCGCCGACACCACGATCGTCGCCGACCGGGATGGCGAGCTCTGCGGGCTGATCACCGGCTACCACCCCCCGGCGCGGCCGGAGGTGCTGTTCATCTGGCAGGTGGCCGTGGCCGAGTCGGCACGCGGCACCGGGATGGCGGGGTTGATGCTGGACTCCCTCGTGGAACGCGTCCGGCGTGCACGGCGCGGGCATCCGGTCACCGTGGAAGCGACCGTCGCCCCTGACAACGCGGCCTCGCGGGCGCTGTTCGGCGCGTTCGCCCGGCGCCACGGTGTAAGTCTTGCCGAACACCCACATTTCACCGCCGCCCAACTGGACGCCGACGGAAACCACGACGACGAACCGCTTCTGCGGATCGGCCCCATCGCCACACCTCTTGTCGACTGACCCCATCGAAAGGACCCATGTCAACTCCTGCCGCGATCGTCTCTGCCGAGCAGCCCGAACTTCCGGACGTCTACAGCTCCGTCGAATCCGAGGTGCGTAGTTACTGCCGAGGCTGGCCGACCACGATGGCCACCGCGCAGGGGTCGTGGCTGACCGACACGTCAGGCCGCCGCTACCTCGACTTCTTCGCCGGTGCAGGCGCATTGAACTATGGGCACAACAACCCGATTCTCAAGCGGCCGCTGATCGACTACCTGTCGAACGACATGATCGTGCACTCACTGGACATGGCGACCGAGGCCAAGACGCGGTTCCTCGAGACGTTCGAGCGGCTGATCCTGCGGCCACGCGGGCTCGATTACAAAGTGCAGTTCCCCGGCCCGACCGGAGCGAACACGGTGGAGGCGGCCCTCAAGCTCGCCCGCAAGGTGACCGGGCGCGAGTCGATCATCAGCTTCACTAACGCATTCCACGGTATGACGCTCGGTGCGCTGTCGGTCACCGGAAACTCGATGAAGCGTGCCGGCGCCGGAATCCCGCTGGTCCACGCGACGCCGATGCCGTATGACAACTACTTCGGCGGGGTCACCGAGGACTTCCACTGGTTCGAGCGGGTCCTCGACGACTCCGGCAGTGGGCTGAATCGTCCGGCCGCGGTCATCGTCGAGACCGTGCAGGGTGAGGGCGGTCTCAACGTGGCGCGGGTGGAGTGGCTGCGCGGGCTCGCCGAGCTGTGCCGGCGCCGCGAGATCCTGCTGATCGTGGACGACGTGCAGATGGGCTGCGGTCGCACGGGTCCGTTCTTCAGCTTCGAGGAGGCCGGGATCGTCCCCGACATCGTCACTCTGTCGAAGTCGATCAGCGGGTATGGCCTGCCGATGGCGCTGACGCTGTTCCGGCGCGAACTCGACGTGTGGTCGCCCGGCGAGCACAACGGCACCTTCCGCGGCCACAACCCGGCGTTCGTCACCGCCGCGGCCGCACTGGAAACCTATTGGGAAACAGAGACCTTCGTCGAGGACACGCTGGCCAAAGGCCGCCAGATCCGCGACCGGCTCGACGGCATCGCCACGAAGTACCCGGGCGTCAGCGCGCGTGGCCGGGGGATGGCCCAGGGCCTGAAGTTCGAGGATGCGCCGGTGGCGGCGGCCGCCTGCAACGCCGCCTTCGAGCGCGGGGTGCTGATGGAGACCAGCGGTCCGTCCGATGAGGTGATCAAACTCCTTCCCCCCCTGACGACTTCAGAAGAAGACCTCGACGCGGGTATCGACATCCTCGCCGAGGCGATTGCGGTCACCGTCGCCTGAGCGACCGCGAAAACTGCGAAGAAAGGACCTGCAGGGAATTGATCGTCCGCACTACCGACGAGATCACCGGCACGAATCGCGACGTGGCGGCCAAACACTGGAGATCCAAGCGGATCATCCTGGCCGACGACGGGGTGGGGTTCTCGTTTCACGAGACCACGATCGAGGCGAACTCCGTCAGCGAGTTCCACTACCAGCACCATGTGGAGGCGGTGTGGGTCGTGGAGGGCACCGGCACGCTCACCGACCACGAAACCGGTGAACAGTACCCGTTGGGCCCCGGCACCATGTATCTGCTCAACGGGCATGAGCGGCATCGGGTCACGTGTGACACCACGATGCGCATGCTGTGCGTGTTCAACCCACCGGTCACGGGCCAGGAGGTCCACGACGAGAACGGCGCCTACCCACCGGCGGTGCAGGCGCGTTGAGTTCCGGGCACCCGACACAGACCACAGACCGGTACCCGACCCGGCTCGCCGAGCAGATCGATCCGATCGCACGCGAAGAGCCGACCGTGTGGGGCGCGGCCACGGCCGGTCCGCTCACCGATGCCGACCTGCGGACGATGGCCTCCAACGGTTACCTGGTGCAGCGCGACGCCGTGGATCCGACCTGGCTGCCGGCCCTGACCGCCGAGCTGGACCGTATCGGTGCGACCGCCGACGCGGCGGATCCCCGGATCATCCGTGAACCCGGCGGCAGCATCCGGTCGGTGTTCCAGCCGCATCTGTTCAGCGACGTCGTCAGCGAGGTCATCACGTCGGACACCGTGCTGCCTGTGGCCCGGCAACTGCTGGGCAGCGACGTGTACCTGCACCAGGCGCGGATCAACATGATGCCCGGCTTCACCGGGACCGGTTTCTACTGGCACTCCGACTTCGAGACCTGGCACGCCGAGGACGGTATGCCCGAGATGCGCGCGGTGTCGTGTTCGATCGCGCTGACCCGCAACTTCCCGTTCAACGGGTCGTTGATGGTGATGCCCGGCTCGCATCAGGTCTTCTATCCGTGCGTCGGGGCCACCCCGCCGGACCACCACGCATCGTCGCTGGTCAAGCAGGAGATCGGCGTACCGAGTCAGGCCACCCTGACGATGGCCGCCGACCGTCACGGCATCGACCAGGTCACCGGACCCGCGGGCACCGCACTGTGGTTCGACTGCAACATCATGCACGGGTCCGGGTCGAACATCACGCCGTATCCCAGGTCGAACATCTTCCTGGTGTTCAACTCGGTGGAGAACCGGTTGGTGGCGCCGTACCGCGCCGAGGCGCCCCGCCCGGAATACCTTGCGGCCAGGGAGATTCAGGCGTTCAGTACCCCCGTCCTCACCACATGAGCGCCGAAATTGCATTCCACGCGGGCATAATCGCGAAAAGCCCGCGCGGAATGCAATTTCGGCGGATCGGTCAGTGGTCGTGCAGGATGACGCCGCGGATGTTGCGGCCCGACCGCATGTCCTCGTAGCCCTCGTTGACCTCGGCGAGCTTGTACTCGTGGGTGACCGTCTCGTCGAGCAGCAGCTTGCCCTCGCGGTACAGCGACAGCAGCCGCGGAATGTCAGCGCGCGGGTTCGCCTCGCCGTAGAGGCTGCCCAGCAACCGCTTCTGGAACAGCGTGAACATCATCAATCCGAGCGTGGGTGAGCTGTCGGCCATGGTGGACAGCGCGGTCATCACGATTGCGCCGCCCTTGCGGATGATGTTCGCCGCATCCTCGAGCATCGCGCCTTCGAGCAGACCGACGGTGAGGATCGCCGAGTCGGCCATCACCCCGCGGGTCAGCTCGGCCACGAGCGCGGTCGCCTCCGGCAGAGACGTCACGAAATGTGTGGCACCCAGCTGGAAAGCCTTCTCCCGCTTCGTCTCCACCGGCTCGACGACGATGATCTTCTCCGCCCCGGCCAACCGGGCGCCTTGCACCGCGCCGCTGCCGATGCCACCGAAACCGATGACGACGACGGTGTCGCCGGGCTGCACATCGGCGGTGTTGACCGCCGAGCCCCAACCGGTGGTGACCCCGCACCCGAGCAGGCAGGCCCGGGACAGCGGAATGTCGTCGTCGATCTTGACGATCGACGCCTCCGGCACGGTGCCGTACTGCGAGAACGTGCCGACCAGCGCCATCACGCCGACGTCCTGCCCATGGATGTGGCGCCGGTAGGTGCCGTCGAGCTGTGTCCCGGCCATGATCAACGCGCCGAGGTCGCACAGATTCTGGTGGCCGGTCGAACAGAAGCGGCAACGGCCGCAGGCCGGCAGGAACGATGCGACGACGTGGTCGCCCGGCGCGAGACCGACGACGCCCGCGCCGACCTCCTGCACGATTCCGGCGCCCTCGTGACCACCGATCAGCGGGAGCGGGGCGGGCAGGTCACCGGTGCGGATGTGCTCGTCGGAGTGGCAGAGGCCGGTGGCCTCCCAGCTCACCAGCACCTCGCCGTCGCCCGGCGGATCGAGATCGATCTCCTCGACAGTCCAGTCGCCGCCGTACTCCCACAGAATCGCCGCGTTGGTCTTCATGCGGCCGAGTGTAGGAACCGCGCAGTCCCGCCGTGGCGGATTCGGCGATCACCAGCGCCCCCGGATCCGGTCCCGGTAGTTGCGCCCGTCGGGGTCGTAGAACATCCGGTAGGCGGGGGACGCCCACAACCGGGTGAACCGGCCCAACTGCTCGGGTCGGTGCGGCCGCAGCCGGCCGGCCGGACGCGGGCCTCGGCGGCCGGACGCGTACCAGGCCTCGAGTGCGTCGGCCGCCGCGGTGATCTCCTCGACTGCGGTCAGCGGATCGGCCAGTCCGCCGTCCTGGCTGCCGTCGTCGGCGCGGTCGAGGTGTTCGCGCATCAAGCGCAGCCTCAGGTCCCGCGCGAACACCCCGTCGGAGTCCAGCACCGCGCAGGACAGCTCGCTGTCGTGGGTCCAGGACCGGCGGTTGAAGTTGTCGCTGCCGACGCTGGCCCACTCGTCGTCCACCACACACACCTTGGCGTGCACGTATACCGGTGTGCCCGAATGGTTCTCCAGGTCGAAGACGTGCACGCGCTCGGGGCTGACCCGACTGCAGGCGGCGACGGCCTCGTGGCGGCCGACCTGGTTGGGCGGCAGCGCCAGCCTGCCGTCGACGTCGGGATACCGGGGTACCACCGCCACCAGGTGCAGGTCGGGATTGTCGGCCAGCGCGCCCGCGAACAACTCCGCCACCCGCTTGGACCACAGGTACTGGTCCTCCAGATAGATCAGCCGGCGGGCGCGGCAGAGCGCCTTGCGGTAGCCCTTGGCAATGCTGCGCTCGCCGTCGGGGGCGAAGTCGTACTCGAAATGCGCGTCGGGATAGGTGCGCAGCACCTGCACCGCATGCGGGCCGCACGGCGGGGGATCCGGCGGCTGCTCGGGGAGCTTCCCGGGTTCCAGATCGGCGCCGCGCAGTTTGTCGCGGATCCACGCGATCGGCGACAGCATGTCCAGCTGTGCCGGATCGTTCCAGCGTTCACGGAACGCGGTGTCCAGCGCGCCGACCACCGGCCCCTGCAACCGCAGCTGCACGTCGTGCCACGGGGGATGGTCGCCGTAACTGCGGGCCATCTGCACCGCCTGGCGGTCACCGCGGTGCGACGCGTCGTCGCGCCGCGAATGGCACAGGTCGATGCCGCCGGCGAACGCCACGTCCCGGTCGGGCGCACCCGGACGGCGCAACACCACGAGTTTCTGATGGTGGGACCCGCCGAATCGGACGCGCTGATCGAGCAGGACCTCGCCACCGGCTTTCTCGATCTCGTCGCCGAGGTTCCGGTTCTGCTCCTCGCTGTAGGCGAACTGGTCCAGGTGGGAGCGCCACACCAGGCCCTTGACGACGACGCCACGCTCGGCGGCGCGGCAGAACAGCTCGGCCACCGTCGGCCCGTCGTCGCGCAGTTTCTGGTCGGGATCGCCGCGCCAGTCCGTGAAGAACACGTACTCGCCGGCGTGCAGCGCGTCCACCTCGGTGGCGAGCTGATCGAAGTAGGTCGACCCGTGGATCAGCGGTTCGGCCCGGCTGCCCTCACACCAGGCCGGAAGGTGAGAGGACGGGTTACCGCGCTCTTCGGTCGTGAGGAACCACTGCGCGAGATCGGCCATGCCTTCCCAGTACCCCGAAGCGCGGCCGGGGATGTCTAGTCGGCGATCATCCCCGCAGCCGAGCGGAGGTGTTCGACGGCCTCGGCGACGATCGCAGGCACCAGCTCGGCACACGACGGCAGATCCTCGATGATGCCGGCCACCTGGCCCGAGGCCAGCACCCCGGCGTCGGTGTTGCCCTCGACCAGCCCGGCCTTGAGCAGCATCGGGGTGTTGGCGGCCATCACGACCTGCGACCAGGTCAGTTCCTTGCCGTGGCGCATGGCCAGCCCGTCCTTGACCATGGACTTCCACGTCATGCCGGTCATCTTCTTGAACTTCTGTGCGTTGCCCACCGCGGCGGCGAAACCCTTGAGCGGGGAACCGCTCTCCAGCTTCTCCACCAGGCCGGTGCGCAGGACACGGTGCGGCATGCCGTCCACCCGGGTGGACACCACGGTGCCGTCGAGTGCGGCCTGCAGATAACGCTGTTTGACCGCCTCGGGCACCGTCGAATCCGACGTCAACAGGAACCGGGTGCCCATCGCCACGCCGGCTGCGCCGTAGGAGAGTGCGGCTGCCAGCCCCCTGCCGTCGAAGAAGCCGCCCGCCGCGACGACCGGCATCCCGGTGTCGGCGACCGCGTCGAGCACCGACGGGAGCAGCAGCGTGGTGGCGATCGGCCCGGTGTGCCCGCCGCCCTCGCCGCCCTGGACGATCACGGCGTCGGCGCCCCAGGCGGCGACCTTCTTGGCGTGTTTGGCCAACCCGACGGACGGGATGACCACGACGCCGGCGTCCTTGAGCTTGGCGATCAGATCGGGCTTGGGGGCCAGCGCGAAGGAGGCGACCCTGACCCCTTCGCGGATCAGCAGGTCGACACGTTCGTTCGCGTCACCGGCGTCGGCGCGGATGTTGATCCCGAACGGTTTGTCGGTGGCGGCCTTGACCTTGGTGACCGCGGTCTGCAGCTCCGCCAGCGTCATGGTTGCCGAGGCCAGGATGCCCAGCCCGCCCGCATTCGACGTCGCGGCGACCAGTCGCGCGCCGGCCACCCAACCCATGCCGGTCTGCACGACCGGGTGCTCGATGCCGAGCAGTTCGGTCAGGGGTGTGGTGAGCCGACTCATGCTTTTACTCTGTTCTTCGCGCGAGCGCTCATCACTTGACTCGGTTCTTTGCGCGAGCGCTCATCACTTGACTTCTCTGTCCCGCAATGACTTCGGATCGATGACCTCGCGCAGTAGCTTCTGCTCCTCGGCCGACGGCAGTCGTGTGGTCTCCGCCTCGTCGAGACCGTGCACCTCGAACGAGGTGTTCTCGGCCACCTGTTGTGCCTCGACACCGGGGTGCAGTGACACCGCGCGCATCTGGTGGTCCGGGCCGTTGAAGTCGAACACCCCGAGGTTGGTGATCACCCGGTAGACGTTGACGAACCGGTAGGCCGGGTTATCGGGATCCACCTTGTCCCAGCCGATTCCGGACACGATGTCGACAGAATCGCCGAACACCCGCTTGGAGTGGTTGCCCACCCAGTAGCTGGTGGCGTGGTTGATGGTGTTTCCCGGTGCGCCGCGCACGCCGAACATCTGGCGCGTCGGGTGCTGCAGCGGCCCGAAAGCGGACAGATTCTGGTTGCCGTAGCGGTCGATCTGGTTGGCGCCCATCACGACGTGCCTGCGGCCCCAGGCCAGCGTCTCGAAGACACGGCCGAAGGGCATCCAGCCCTCGATCGCGGCCGCGGCGCCGATCGCGGGAGTGTCGGCGATCAGCCGGGCCTCACCGTCGGTGAGCACGATGTCGGGGGAGAACGTCAGCCTGGCCAGGCGGGCGCCGATCGACACGATCGTCGTCATCGGGCTGACCATGATCTCGCCCGCGTCACGGAACAGTTCGGCACAGGCGACGGCACACACCTCGGCCCGGGTTGCGGAAGTCACTTCGACGCCTCCTGCGCTTGGGTGAACCTGCGCACCGCGGCCTGGTAATCGGCCTCGCTGCCGGACAGGTAGGTCTTGACGAACTCGGCCCACGTCTCGTCGGAGGCGGCCGCCTCGGCGTAGTGGCGCTGGAACTTCTCGTCGCGGCGGTAGTCGGGCTCGGCGGTGGTGAAGTGGGCGCCACCGGGCGCCTCGACCACGCTGTCGACCATCATGCGGTTGACCAGCAGTGCCTGTGGCGGAACCGATTTCACCAATTCCTCGGTGGACACCACCTTCTCCACCGACAGCAGGCGCTTCTGCGCCGACATCAGGAACAGATCGTCGAAGTACGGGTCGATACCGGTGTAGGCCGCGTTGCCCTGCGCGTCACCGAGATTCAAGTGGACCAGCGCCGCGTCGAGGTTCAGCGCGGGCATCGCGACCAGCTCTTCGTAACCGGAGCCCGTCGGGTAGGGGGATTTTACGGTCTTGAGCTCGTCACCCCAGAAGGTGCGGACGTCGCTGCCCAGCCCGGCGCGGATCGGCAGGAACGGCAACCGCTGCGCGGCGGCCTGCAGCCCACAGCGCAACATGCCCTCGTCCATCTCCCGGGCCTCGATCGAACCCGAGGTGCGGGCCTTGGCGAACCATGGGTCGTAGAACGGCGGCGAATCCAGCGACACGAAGCCGTAGTACACGCGCTTGACCTTGCCGGCCGAACACAGCAGGCCGAGGTCCGGTCCGCCGTAGGTGACCACGGTCAGGTCGGTGACGTCGGTGCGCAGCAGAGCACGCACGAAGGCCATCGGCTTGCGCCGCGACCCCCACCCACCGAGGCCGATGGTCATGCCACTCTCGATCGAGGCGACAGCCTCGTCGAGAGTGGTTCTCTTGTCGGTCATTATTTCGATCCCTTGTCAGTTCCGGCGAACGCGTCGCGGTGCTCGTCGGACACGCCGGCGAGGTTGAGTTCGAAGGTGAAGCCCTGCTCCATGCGGTACCTGGCGGTGACCGGTTGGATGTCGATGAAGTTCAGCGCTTCCTTGGCGGCGCGGATCACCCGGGTGTCCTTGGCCGCGATGTCGCGGGCGACGCGCAGCGCGGCCTCGTCGAGGTCGGCGCGCGGGACCACCTCGTGCACGGAGCCGAAGTGGTGCAGGGTGTCGGCGGTGACGGTGGCGGCGGTGAAGAACAGCCGCCGCATCAGGTGTTGCGGTACCAACCGCGACAGGTGGGTGGCGGCACCGAGAGCGCCGCGTTCCACCTCGGGCAGACCGAACTTCGCGTCGTCGGAGGCCACGATCACGTCGGAGTTGCCGACCAGGCCGATGCCCCCGCCGACGCAGAAGCCGTTGACCGCAGCGACGACGGGTACCGCGCACTCGTACACCGCGCGGAAGGCTTCGTAGCAGCCGCGGTTGGCGTCGATCAGCGCGGTGAAGCCCTCGGTCTTCTGCATCTCCTTGATGTCGACGCCGGCGTTGAAGCCGCGGCCTTCCGCCCGCAGGATCACCACATGGGTGCTCTGGTCGCGGCCGGCCGCGGTGACGGCGTCGGCCAGTTCGAACCACCCGCGCGACGGGATCGCGTTGACGGGCGGGTAGTCGACGGTGACCGAGACGATGCCCGGTTCCACGGTCTTAGTGGTGATCGGCATGCAAACTCCTGGGTCGCTACCTAAGCAAGCACTTGCTTGGTACGCTAGCACAGTGACTGAAGCCGTCGACAACGCCGTTTCCGCCCGCGGCGGTATCGCCCTCGGCCTGGCCGGACGCGTCGTACTCGTCACCGGTGGGGTGCGTGGCGTGGGCGCCGGCATCAGCAAGGTCTTCGCAGACCAGGGCGCCACGGTAGTGACGTGTGCGCGCCGCCCCGTCGAGGGATCGCCCTACGAGTTCCGGCCCTGCGACATCCGTGAGGACGACTCGGTCAAGGCTCTCGTCGACGGCATCGTCGCCGACCACGGTCAGCTCGACGTGGTGGTGAACAATGCCGGCGGCTCCCCGTACGTCCTCGCCGCCGAGGCCTCGGCGAAGTTCAGCACCAAGATCGTGGCCCTGAACCTGCTTGGTGCGCTGTCGGTTTCGACGCACGCCAACGCCTCGATGCAGACCCAGCGCGGTGGTGGGTCCATCGTCAACATCTCCAGCGTGAGCGGGCATCGGCCCACCCCCGGCACCGCGGCCTACGGTGCCGCGAAGGCGGGCATCGATAATCTGACCGCCACGCTGGCGGTGGAGTGGGCCCCGAAGGTCAGGGTGAACTCCGTCGTGGTGGGCATGGTGGAGACCGAACAGTCCGAACTCTTCTATGGCGACGCGGAGTCGATCGCAGCGATATCGAAGAACGTGCCGCTGGGCCGTTTGGCCAAACCCGAGGACATCGGTTGGGCCAGTGCGTTTCTGGCCTCGGACGCGGCGTCCTACATCAGCGGTGCGTCGCTGGCGGTGCACGGTGGCGGAGAACCGCCGCACTACCTGTCGACCACCACTGCCGACATCAAGTAAGGGAGAGAACGAGAATGGGATTGCTCGACGGCCGCGTGGTCATCGTGACGGGTGCAGGTGGCGGAATCGGCAGGGCGCACGCGCTGGCGTTCGCCGCCGAAGGAGCGCGGGTGGTGGTCAACGACATCGGCGTCGGCCTGGACGGATCGCCGGCCGGTGGCGGCAGCGCCGCGCAGAACGTGGTCGACGAGATCACCGCAGCCGGTGGCGAAGCCGTGACCAGTGGCGCCAACGTCGCCGACTGGGCGCAGGCCGAGGGTTTGATCCAGACCGCGGTGGACGCGTTCGGCGGCCTCGACGTGCTGGTGAACAACGCCGGCATCGTGCGGGACCGGATGTTCGCCAACACCAGCGAAGAGGAGTTCGACGCCGTCACCGCGGTGCACCTGAAGGGGCACTTCGCGACGATGAAGCACGCCGCCGCGTACTGGCGGGCCCGTTCCAAAGCCGGCGAGACGGTGGACGCGCGCATCATCAACACCAGTTCCGGTGCGGGACTTCAGGGCAGCGTGGGGCAGGCCAACTACAGTGCCGCCAAGGCAGGGATCGCGGCGCTGACTCTGGTCGCCGCTGCCGAGATGGGCCGCTACGGCGTCAGCGTCAACGCGATCGCGCCGTCGGCACGCACCCGGATGACCGAGACGGTGTTCGCAGACATGATGGCCACCCAGGGCGACGAATTCGATTCCATGGCGCCCGAGAACGTTTCACCACTGGTGGTGTGGCTGGGCAGCGTCGAGTCCCGCGACGTGACCGGGAACGTGTTCGAGGTCGAGGGCGGCAAGATCCGCGTCGCCGAAGGTTGGGCGCACGGGCCGGAGATCGACAAGGGCGCACGGTGGGATCCCGCCGAACTGGGCCCGGTGGTCAACGACCTGCTGGCAAAGGCGCGCAAACCGGTGCCGGTCTACGGCGCCTGACCCTTACCGTCCGTCGAACATCCGGTCGGCCACCAACTGCGCGAGGTCACGAAGCGTGGTCACATGGCCCGATGTCCAATTGCGGGGGGCGGTATCCCACACGCACAGCGTGCCGATGGCGTGCTGGTCGGCGTTGACCAGCGGTATGCCCAGATAGGACACCACGGTGCCGTCGGTGACCGCCGGGTTGTACTTCAGCACCGGATCGACGCGGGCGTCGGCAATCACCAGGGGCTGACCCGACGCGACCGCATACTGGCACAGCGACCGGTCGATCGAGGTCTCCCGGACATCGGGTGACTCACCGGGCGAGCCGTGCATGCTGACGAAGAACTGGCGGTTCCGGTCCACCAGCGAGACAGCCGCGCCCGGTGCTGCCAGTGCGGTGGCGGCCATATCGGCGATCCGGTCGTACACCTTGTCCGGCGGGGCGTCGAGCAGGCCGGTGGCGTACAGCGCCCTGAGACGCTCCGGATCGCCGACCACCGCCTGTGGCCCGTGAGGCTGCTCGGTCAGCAGGACTGCGCCGTCGGCGAGGTGATCCAGCAAATCCACGCGATCGCCGTTCTGGCGGGTGACGTCGCCCATCAGTCGCGCCGCGACCGCTTGGGCGATGTAGGCCTCGACCGACTGGCCCGCCTTCGCCGACTGCTCGACGAGCAATCGGTTGAGCCAGTCATCGAAACCGGGAAGTGAGATCACCCGCCAACGATAGTCGAGCGGAGAGATTTGCGGGTTCGTTGTTTGGATAGCCGAGACGGCGGTCGGGATGCGTCGCGACTCCGAATCGGCGCGGTTCGTCAGCAAACAGCTCGCGAACTGGGTTTCGCAGGTAGCATCGGCTTCCGGTCCTTGCCTTGGGACGGACATCTGCGCTACGGGGGACCCACACGAATGCAGTCGGCACCGGACCCGGACTCATCCCTGCGGTTCGCATTCTTGACCGAGCTCTACCATCCCAGCGTCGGGGGCCAGGAGGTCTTCTTTCAGGAACTGGCCGAGGAGATGGTCCGACGTGGACACCGGGTCGATGTCCACTGCATCGGCCACTCCACCGGGCTTGCCCACGTGGAGGTGATGAACGGTGTCAGCGTCCACCGGCGCCCGAACGGCGGCCGCTACAAGGCACCCAGAGTCGCTGCGCTCAGGCGGAACTGGTCCGACATCGCGAAATACTCTGCGAGAGTTCGGCGGCTCGCGTCGAACGACCGATATGACTTCTTCCTGTTGAACCAGTGGCCGCTTCTGCACATCCCGGCGCTACCCGGATCGGTGAGATCACGCAGCGCTGTGCATTGGTGCGAGATCCGGGAGGGCCCGCTGCCGCGGCTGCTGCAGGCACAGCTACCGAAGCTTGTGGGCATGAACTTCGCGGTCAGCGAGGCGGTTTCGGAAGTCATAAATCAGCAGTCCGGTCGAGAGTGCGGTGTATTACCCAGCGGTGTCGAATCGGCGCGTTACCGACGCCGCCCGCGCGCGGAGCGCTCCGGCGTGCTGTACGTCGGACGATTGGCGCCGCACAAGAATCTGCCTCTGCTCATCGACGCCTTCGGCATCGCCGCCCAGCGCGGCTTCGACGGGGACCTGGTTATCGCCGGGGACGGGCCATCACGCGCGGACGTCGAGAACTACGCCCGGCACTCTGGATTCGCCGAGCGGGTCCACGTCCTGGGTTCTGTCGACGAGACGCAGAAGATCGATCTGCTGGCGCACTCGGCGGTGATGGCGATGCCCAGTCGCAGGGAAGGGTTCCCGCGCGTGATCGCCGAGGCAATGGCCAGCGGCCTGCCGGTCGTCACAGCGGATTTCGCCGAGAACGGCGCACGTGACGTCGTCAAGCAGTACGGCGTCGGCATCGTCTGCGGCACCGACCCCGCCGATTTCGCCGAGGGACTGCACGCAGCCGAATCGCAGTGGGACGGCTACTCCGAAGCCGGCGCCTTCGGTGTCCGGGCACTGGACTGGTCGCACATCGCCACGACACTCGAAACTCACGCCCGCGCGGTCGCGGGACACAGATAGCCGGACAGTATGGAACGGGTTGGGGGAGTACGCATGCGCATCATGGTCACGGGTGGAGCAGGCTTCGTCGGCAAGGAACTGGTGCGAAATCTGCGCGACAGGTCGGAGCTGCTGGTTGCGGACATGTTGCGTTACGGCACGCCTGACTGGCTGGTCGGTGAACCGGAGGGATTCGCATTCCGGCACCTTGACATTCGCGATGCCGCAGCGACCCGATCGCTGATCGCAGAGTTCGCTCCTGACGTGATCGTGCACCTCGCGGCGATCCACTACATTCCCGAATGCGACAACGATCCCGCGAACGCGGTCGCGACCAACGTGACCGGCACGGTCAACCTACTGGCCGCCTGCCCGGAGGGCACCCGCTTCGTGTTCGCCAGCAGTGGTGCGGTCTATCAGCCGGACGAAGCGGCGCACCGCGAGCTCGAGTCGAAGGTCGCCCCTGTGGACGTTTACGGCCACACCAAGCAGCACGGCGAGGACTACGTGCGCATGGTGGCTGCCAACCGCGGGCTCGCCGGCGTGATAGTGCGTCTTTTCAACGTCATCGGGCCGGGGGAGACGAACCCGCACCTGCTGCCCGCGATCGTTGCGCAACTGCGAGACGATCCGGAGTCGATCGCTCTCGGGAACACATGGCCCAAGCGTGACTACATCGACGTGCTCGACGCGGCGGGAGGTTTCGCCGCCGCAGCGCTCGGCGCGTCGCCGGGTCCGGGCAGCTGCGAGGTGGTCAATCTCGCCAGCGGGCAGCAGTATTCGGTCGACGACATCGTCGAGCGGATGAAGTCGGTGCTGGGCCTCGATTTCGAGGTACGTCAGGACAAGAGTCGGATGCGAGCCGTAGACCGGCCCTTCCTCGGTGCGGACATCACCCGCATACGGGACGTCTTCGGGTGGGGCCCGATGCATGGGCTCGACGAGACGCTCAAACGTATGTGGGACAACCCGGACTTCCTACCCGAGTTGAAAGGGCGCCTGACCTAGCGATGACGGGCCGCGAGCGCATCGACCTTCTCTTCGACGCCCGGCACATCCGCCAGAGCGGTATCGGCACGTACATCGCAACCCTGCTGCCGCATTTGGAGCAGACATTCGCCGGCCGTGGGATGTCGCTGGCTGTCCTTGTCGCCGAACATGCCACACCTGTGCTGCGGGATTCCACGTCGGTCGTGGTCGAGCGGGGCGTGGCGCCCATGTATTCCCTTGCCGAACAGCAGGTCTGGAATCGAGCGCTCGGTGACGTCGGCCCGCGCGGCTTTTGGGTCCCCCACTATCCTTTCCCGCTTGCCGCGTTACGCCGTGCCAATCGGTCGACGCAACTGTTCGTTACCGTGCACGACATGCTCCACGTGACCCCACGCGACGTCAGCGGTCAGAACGCTGCACGACGGGCATATGCCCGCGCCATGCTCAAGCTGGGTGTGCGCAGGTGCCGCAGGATCTTCACCCCGTCGCAGGCCACAGCGTCAGGTTTGAGGCGGATGGCGCCGAAAGCACCCGTGATGGTGACACCCATCCCGGTGGGCGACGAGTGGTTCTCGCCCGTCGACCCGGCGCTCTGCCCGGTAGCCGGTCGGTACGTTCTCTATGTGGGGAATGCCAAATGGCACAAGAACCTACCGTCGTTGTTGGAGGCGTATTCGGCGGTCGCGCCAGGTATTCCGCACAACCTTGTGATCGCGGGCAGCGGGGAGGCTCTGCGCGGCGGGGATGAGCGCGTCACCGAGTTGGCCGCCCGGCAAGGCGATCGTGTTTCGGTGATGGGGCGGCTAGATTTCGATGTCCTGCGTTCGCTGGTCGCATCCGCAGACCTGCTGGTGATGCCGTCGCTGCACGAGGGAGCCGGTCTCCCACCGATCGAGGCGATGGCCTCGCACACGGCGGTGCTGGCCTCGGACATACCGGCGTTGCGAGAGACGTGCGGTGACGGCGCGGAGTACTTCGACCCCCGCAGTCAGCGGGAGCTGGCGGATCTTCTGCACAGGTACTGCCTCGACGACAGCGCCCGGGCTGACCTGGCGGCACGCGGTTGGAGACATGTCATCGCCCGCCAGTCGGGTATCTCCGCCGGCTCCGCAGCGGAAGCGGTGGCAGTCGAGCTCTCTTAACGCAGAACGGTTTTCACGGAGGGCGAAGGGTCGGCAGACGGATCGGCGGCGGTGCCGGTCGACGGCATTTTCCGGGCGGGATGGATCGGACGGAATCGAAGCCACAGTGTTTCGATGCCGATACCGGCCAGAATGAATAGGTATGGCTCCAGATGCATCCGGTAGCGGGCATGCACCGAGGTCACCGCATACGCCACCGTGAGGAGACCCAGCGCGGTGGCATAGATCGCGGCGGGAGCCGCACGGACACTGCGTCGTCGACGCCACGCTGTGATCAGACCGGGAATCACGAGGAGGTTCACTGCCAACCACGGCAGGAGGTAGGTGACGCTGGCCGTGGTCGATGTGTCCGTCCAGTCGTACCCCCAGAGCAACACCACTTTGGTGGCTGTCAGCTGCAGAAGGCGCAGCGGCGAGGCATTCTGCACGTCATCCTTGACCGCCTGCATGTAGGCGTCCTGGAGGTGGGTCTCATACGATTCCCCGTGAGGCACCGACGCTGCGATCGCAACGAGTTCATCCCGAGCGGGAGTTTGCATCGCCTCCGATTGACTGCCGGAGCCGATGGTGTGGGCGTTGAACCCTTTCCAGAGGTTGTATCCCATGCTTTGTGCGGTCGGAATGAACCGACCGAACTCTTCGTGATTGCGCACCGTCCAGGGTGCCAGGGTCAGCACCAACGCCAACGCCCCTGCCACACCTATCGTGAGGAACACCGAGGCCCGCCGCCGCCAGGCAGCGCCCAGGGCGATCAGGATTGGGCCGATCACCAGCATCTCCGTGCGGTTCAGGGCTGCCAGCCCGCACAGGAAGCCGCCTGATGCGCCATAGAGGACGGGACTGCCCCCCTGCGCCAGTTTCAACGCGACGGCGGTGATGCCGAGGAGGAACAGCGCTGCCCAGTTCGTCTGGTGGTAGGTGGCAGTGACGAAAACAAAAGTGGGATACGTGGCGACGAGCATGGCCGCCGCGAACGCGGCACAACGAGAAGGCCAGAGTTTGAGTGACAGGTGGAAGACGAGCGCCACGCAACCCAGCGCGGCCGCAGTGTTTGCGCCGAGCCAGACTGCCCGTGCCAGCGATCCATCGCCGAAGGTCTGAAAGAGCGCCAACCAGAAGTAGCTGAGCATGGGCGGCATGTATGCCGATGGGTAACTGGCGCCGCCTCCCGGTGAGTAATACGTGCACAGCTGTCCGCCGTTCTCCAACGCGCACAGCGCCTGCTCGCCGTACTCCCAGATGTTGGCGTTACGCGAGATATCACCAGTGAGCAGAATTGCCGCGACGCGCAACACCAGCGCGACACCGAGCGCCGCCATCAGCAATCGCCGCGTATCAAGGGAAGTCGTGGTGCGTGTGAGGGTGCTCCAGGTCATCGCAGCACTGCTCGATGGTCGGTGTCGTTGGAAAGAGGCCGTCCCAGCACGCCCTCGGTCCGACCGACCAACAGTGCGAAAGCCTCACCCGGACCGAACTTCTCCGGTTTACGCAGCGGCATCAGCGCGGCGGCGATCAGGTGAGCAGCCTTGTACCAGAGCGGGTAGCGCCAGGTGCGCAGGACGTACCCGGCGCCGCGCCCGTAGCTGCGCTGTTTTCTGCGTCGCTCATGCGGTGCCAGATGGGCGAATTCGGTCTGGGCCTGGATGACGATGTCGCCGACCCACTCGATCGAGAAGTCGTCGCGTTCGGACATCCGCAACAGCAGGTCCGGACCTTCACCGGATTGCCAGGGGGAGTCGGCGCCCGAGCCAAGCACCGGATTGAATCCGCCGACCGCCAGAAAAGGACCGCGCCGGAGAAGGGTCGCCGGCTCCATGGCGCCCCAGACGGTGCGGCGGGTCAGCTTCGTGCCGGGGGCTGGAAGCGGGTGGCGTGGACCCTCGCGGTCGGCCAGCTGGACGGCGACGGCGGTCGTCGATGCCACGCAGTGGCGGGACACCCGCTCAAGGAAATTCGCGTCGACGCGACTGGTGTCGTTGGGGAACCAGAGCCAGTCGACGTCTTCGCCGAGCGCGGTGGCCGCAGCGTTGCGACCGTTCGAGATGCCACGCGCACTGATGACGGTACGGATTTGCAGAACTCCGGCGAAAGACGCAACCAACGCTGCGAGTGCGCCGGCGTCGGCAGGCTCGTGGTGGGCGATGGCCACCGCGCACGGCGGGCACGTCTGCGAGGCCAAATCGTCCAGCAGTTCCCGCAACGAGACCCATCTGCCCACCGTGGTGATGGCGACGCCGATGCGTACCCGGGCCGGATCCGGTGTGCTCGCCCCCATACGCCGGAGCTTAGTGGACGAGTTTGCCGGGCGGCGGCCGATGACGTCTCAGGCGGGGTCGCAGATCAGGACCGGGATCTTGCGGTCGGTGTAGGTCCGGTAGTTGGCGAAGTCCGGGTAGATCGAATCCAGTTTGGGCCAGTACTCGTCGCGTTCGGCGTCGGTGGCCTCCCGCGCGATCAGCTTCAGCTTCTCGTTCTTGATCTGGAACGTCACCTGAGGGTTGGCCTTGATGTTCAGGTACCACATCGGATTCGTCGCCCGTCCGCCCTGAGACGCGACCAGCACGACGCGGTTCCCCTCGCGCAGGAAGAGCAGCGGGCTCTCCCGCGGCTGTCCCGATTTGCGGCCGATGGTGGTCAGGATGCCGACCGGGGGAGGCGCCGAGAACCGGTTGGATCCGCCACGCCAGTTGTAGCCGATCCGCCCGCCGGTGGCCTTGTAGGCCAACGTGTTGAGCTTGGACATCCACTTGATGCCGACGCCGACGGCCTTGGAGTTGAGGCCTTCGACCTGCTTGGGGCTCAGTGGCTTGGGGACTTTGGCCATGGCGGGGGATCCTATCGGCTCAGGAAGGGGCGGATCGAGGCGTTGATGCGGTGGATCTGCGCTCGCCCGGACGGATCCTCGGCGGGGATCAGGAATGTCTCGTCGATCCGCGCCCCGACGCTGCGCCCGGCCAGCGCGGGTTTGGTCGACAGCTCGAACCGGGCGCGGACGGTGTCACCGTCGACGCTGAACTCCGGCGCACTCACCGCCTTGATCACCTTGTACTGCAATCCCCGGTTGAGGCTGCGGCGCAGGTGGTTTCCGGAGAAGCCGGTCTTCAGCCCGACCTCCACGCGCGTGCATCCAGGCGCGAACGGGACGTCGTCGGCCCGGTGGCTGGCCAGCGCGGTGATGTAGGCCTGCGCGGCGTCGATGCGGTCCTTATCGGGGACGGGCACTAGATGCGTTCGATGATGGTGCCGGTGGACAGGGCGCCGCCTGCGCACATGGTGATCAGTGCGGTGCCCTTGCCGGTACGTTCCAGCTCGTGCAGCGCGGTGGTGATCAAGCGGGCGCCGGTGGAGCCCACCGGATGTCCGAGCGCGATCGCGCCGCCGTTGACGTTGACCTTGTCCATGTCGGCCCCGTGCACCTGAGCCCAGGACAGCACCACCGACGCGAAGGCCTCGTTGATCTCGACCAGGTCGATGTCGCCGAGCTTCATCCCGGCCTTCTCCAGCACCTTGGCCGTCGACTGAACCGGGCCGTCGAGGTGGTAGAACGTCTCCGCGCCGACGTTGGCCTGCGCCACGATCCTGGCCCGCGGCTTCAGGCCGAGTGCCTTCGCCTTGTCTTCGTCCATCCACAGCACCGCGGCCGCGCCGTCGGAGATCTGCGAGGAGGTGCCCGCGGTGTGCACGCCACCCTCGATCACCGGCTTCAGTGAGGCCAGGCCCTCGGCGGTGGTGTCCCGCAGGCCCTGATCACGGGTGACCGGCGCCCACTCGTCGGTGGGGCGCTTGTTCTCGTCGAGCACCGGTGCCGAGATCGGCGAAATCTCCCGGTCGAAGCGTCCCTCGGCCCAGGCCTGCTTGGCCTTCGCCTGCGAGGCCAGCCCGAGCGCGTCCACGTCGTCGCGGGTGATCCCGCGCCGCTTGGCGATCCGTTCCGCGGCCTCGAACTGGTTCGGCATGTCGATGTCCCATGACGAGGCGCGGATGATGCTCCGGTCCGGCCCGGCGTTGGCGCCCAGCCCGACGCGGCTCATCGCCTCGATGCCGCAGGCGATGCCGATGTCGATGGCGCCGGTGGCGATCAGCCCGGCGACGAGGTGATTGGCCTGCTGGGCGCTGCCGCACTGGCAGTCGATCGTGGTGGCGCCGACATGCTCGGGCAACCCGGCGGTCAGCCAGCCCACCCGGGTGATGTTGTTGGACTGCTCGCCGTACTGCGTGACACAGCCGCCGATGAGCTGCTCGACGTCCCCGGCGTCGATGCCGGCCTTCTCGACGAGCGCCTTCTGCACCGCTCCCAACAGTTCGGTGGCGTGCAGGCCGGACAACCAGCCGTTGCGCTTTCCGATGGGGCTGCGGGTGGCTTCGACGATGACAGGGTTACCCATTGCGTCAGGCTAGAACACGTTTCATTAGTCTGACAAGCAGTGATGCCGCCGTGCCTTTCATCTGCGGTGGAGGCATGTTTTACTGGCACTAGAACACGTTGCAATTGAGGAGTGCTTTCCTATGCCCGGCCCGAACTCATGTCCGATCAGCCCCGACTTCGACTTCCTCGACGCGACCTTGAACCTCGAGCGTCTGCCGGTCGAGGAACTCGCCGAACTGCGCAAGTCCGAGCCTATCCACTGGGTCGATGTGCCCGGCGGAACGGGCGGCTTCGGTGACAAGGGCTACTGGCTCGTCACCAAGCACGCCGACGTCAAGGAGGTGTCCAAGCGCAACGACATCTTCGGCAGCTCCCCCGACGGGGCGATCCCGGTCTGGCCGCAGGACATGACCCGTGACGCGATCGACCTGCAGAAGGCGGTCCTGCTGAACATGGACGCCCCGCAGCACACCCGTCTCCGCAAGATCATCTCGCGTGGATTCACCCCGCGCGCCGTCGGACGGCTCGAAGAAGAACTGCGCCAGCGCGCACAGAAGATCGCCGAGACCGCCGCTTCCGAGGGTTCCGGCGACTTCGTCGAGCAGGTGTCCTGCGAGCTGCCGCTGCAGGCCATCGCCGAATTGCTCGGCGTCCCGCAGGACGATCGCGACAAGCTCTTCCGCTGGTCCAACGAGATGACCGCAGGCGAGGATCCGGAGTACGCCGACGTCGATCCGGCGATGTCCTCGTTCGAGCTGATCACCTACGCGATGAAGATGGCAGAGGAGCGGGCCGCCAACCCGACCGAAGACATCGTCACCAAGCTGATCGAGGCCGATATCGACGGTGAGAAGCTCTCCGACGACGAGTTCGGCTTCTTCGTGGTGATGCTCGCGGTGGCCGGCAACGAGACCACCCGCAACTCGATCACCCACGGCATGATCGCGTTCGCGCAGAACCCCGACCAGTGGGAGCTGTACAAGAAGGAACGCCCCGAGACCGCCGCCGACGAGATCGTCCGGTGGGCCACCCCGGTGTCGGCCTTCCAGCGCACGGCCCTCGAAGACACCGAACTCGGTGGCGTCCAGATCAAGAAGGGCGATCGCGTCGTCATGTCGTACCGCTCGGCGAACTTCGACGAAGAGGTCTTCGAGCACGCCGACAAGTTCGACATCCTGCGTAACCCCAACCCGCACGTCGGATTCGGTGGGACCGGTGCGCACTACTGCATCGGCGCGAACCTGGCCAAGATGACCATCAACCTCATCTTCAACGCCGTCGCCGACCACATGCCCGACCTCAAGCCGATCGGTGAGCCGGAACGGCTGAAGTCCGGCTGGCTCAACGGGATCAAGCACTGGCAGGTTGACTACACCGGCGCCGGCGAGCTGGCCAATGCACCCAGTGGATGTCCGGTCTCTCAGTAGGCACGAAGACTCAAGGAGGAGTCGGGTGGATTTCAGTCCAGACGAGGGGCAGCAGGCTGTCGCCGATGTGGTCACCTCGGTGCTCGAGCGCGACAACACCTGGGAGGCCCTGGTTTCCGGCGGCGTGCCGGCGTTGGGCGTTCCGGAGCGCCTCGGTGGCGACGGCGTCGGCCTCGCCGAGATCGCGACCGCGCTGACCGAGATCGGCAGGCGCGGCACGATCAGTCCGGCGCTCGCCACGCTCGGGACGACCGCGGTCCTGCTCGATCTCGCCTCGGACGCGCAGCAGGACCGTTACCTGGCCGGCGTGGCGAAGGATGCGGTCCTCACGGTGGCGCTCAACGAGCCCGGCGCGCAATTGCCGGACAGGCCCGCCGTCACGCTGGCGGCGGGCAAGCTCAACGGCATCAAGACCGTGGTCGGCTATGCCGCACAGGCTGATTGGATCCTGGTGACCGCCGACGGCGGTGTCGTGATGGTGCCCGGCGACGCCGCTGGTCTGACGGTGACCAAGACGCCGACAGCCAACGGCTCGGATGAGTATGTGCTGACCTTCGCCGACGTCGCCGTCGCCGAGGACGACGTGCTCGACAGGGCGACCGCGCAGCGGGTCAACCAGCTGGCGCTGGCCGCGGTCGGCGCGTTCGCCGCCGGTTTGGTCGCCGGGGCGCTGCGGCTGACCGCCGACTACGTCGCCACCCGCGAACAGTTCGGCCGGCCGCTGTCGACGTTCCAGACGGTCGCCGCGCAACTCTCGGAGGTCTACATCGCCTCGCGGACGATGTCTCTGCTGTCCACCTCGGTGATGTGGCGGCTGAGCGAGGGTCTCGACGTCGAGGAGGACCTCACGGTCCTGGGCTACTGGTTGACCTCGCAGGCGCCGCCGGCGATGCGGCTCTGTCATCACCTGCACGGCGGTATGGGGATGGACATCACCTACCCGATGGACCGCTACTACTCGTCGATCAAAGACCTGACCCGGCTGCTGGGCGGTCCTTCACACCGTCTGGATCTGGTGGGGGCCGGCTTGGGCGAGCGAAGCGACGGGAAGTAACGATGTACATCGAACTGACGCCGGAACAGCGGAAGCTGCAAGCCGAACTGCGGGAATACTTTTCGACGCTCATCACTGCCGATGAGGCCGCCGCGATGGAGTCCGACCGGCACAACGAGGCCTACCGCGCGGTGATCAAGCGGATGGGTTCGGACGGCAAGCTCGGGGTGGGCTGGCCCAAGGAGTACGGCGGCCTGGGTTTCGGTCCCGTGGAACAGCAGATCTTCGTCAACGAGGCCAACCGGGCCGACGTGCCGCTGCCGATGGTGACACTGCAGACCGTGGGCCCGACGCTCCAGGTGCACGGCACCGAGGAACAGAAGAAGAAGTTTCTTCCCGGAATCCTCTCGGGTGACGTGCATTTCGCCATCGGTTACTCCGAACCTGAAGCGGGAACCGATCTGGCGTCGCTGCGGACCACCGCGGTCAGGCATGGCGATGAATACGTGGTCAACGGCCAGAAGATGTGGACCACCGGCGCCCATGACGCCGATTACATCTGGCTGGCCTGCCGCACCGACCCTGAGGCCGCCAAGCACAAGGGCATCTCGATTCTGATCGTCGACACCAAGGATCCGGGCTACTCGTGGACCCCGATCATTCTGTCGGACGGGGCACACCACACCAACGCGTCGTACTACAACGACGTGCGCGTACCCGCCGACATGCTCGTCGGCGAGGAGAACGGTGGCTGGAAGCTGATCACCACCCAGCTCAACCACGAGCGGGTGGGTCTCGGTCCCGCCGGCCGGATCGCCGGGATCTACGACCAGGTGCACGCGTGGGCGTCCAAGCCCGGCTCGGACGGCGTGACCCCGGTCGAGCACGACGACGTCAAGCGGTTGCTCGGTCAGATCAAGGCGATCTGGCGGGTCAACGAGTTGCTCAACTGGCAGGTCGCGGCGTCGGGCGAGACCATCGCGGTCGCGGATGCGGCTGCCACCAAGGTGTTCTCGACCGAACGCATCCAGGAAGTCGGCCGGCTGGCCGAGGAGATCGTCGGCAGGTACGGCAACCCGGCGGACCAGGCTACCGCCGAGTTGTTGGACTGGCTGGACAAGATGACCAAGCGCAACCTGGTCATCACGTTCGGTGGAGGTGTCAACGAGGTGATGCGGGAGATGATCGCGGCGTCGGGGCTGAAGGTCCCGAGGGTGCCGCGATGAGCGCTTGCGCGAAGAGGAGACAGCTGCGATGAGCGCTTGCGCGAAGAGGAGACTATCGCGATGAGCGCAGAGTTGCAGGCCGGTATCGAAGAGATCAAGGCGACGGGGAAGAGCGAACCGCGCACGGGTCGGGATCCGGTGAACCAGCCGATGATTCACCACTGGGTCGACGCCATCGGTGACAAGAATCCGATCTACGTCGACGAGGAAGCCGCCAGGGCCGCAGGGCATCCCGGTATCGTGGCGCCGCCGGCGATGATCCAGGTGTGGACGATGGGTGGGCTCGGTCAGGGTCGCTCCGACGACGATCCGTTGTCGAAGATGATGCAGCTGTTCGACGACGCAGGCTTTGTCGGCGTGGTCGCGACCAACTGCGAGCAGACCTACCACCGCTACCTCCAACCGGGTGAGGAACTGACCATCCACGCCGACATCACCGACGTGGTGGGCCCCAAGCAGACCGCTCTCGGTGAGGGTTACTTCATCAATCAGCTCATCACCTGGACAGTCGCCGGCGGGGAACCGGTAGCCGAGATGAACTGGCGCATCATGAAGTTCAGGCCGCGGGAGGCTGCTGCCGAGGACAAGCCGGCGGTGCCGGACGACCTCGACGCGGACAAGCTCATGCGACCGGCCTCGTCAAAGGACACCCGGTTCTTCTGGGAGGGTGTCGCCGCCCACGAGCTGCGCATCCAGCGCCGCCCCGACGGTACGCTGCAGCACCCGCCTGTGCCCGCGGTGTGGCAGGGCAAAGACGCTCCGGTCGACTACGTTGTGGCAGCGGGCAACGGCACGGTGTACAGCTTCGTCGTGCACCACGCGCCGAAGGTGCCCGGCCGCAGCCTGCCGTTCGTGATCGCCCTCGTCGAGCTGGAGGAGGGTGTACGGATGCTCGGCGAGCTGCGTGGAATCGACCCCGCCGAAGTGCAGATCGGAATGCCCGTGCGCGCAACATATATCGACTTCCCGGACAGCGAGGTCAGCCCCGCCTGGACGCTGTACGCGTGGGAGCCGGTCCGGTGACCGCGCCCACCCTGGAGGTCGGTGCCACGCTGCCCGAGCTGAAGATCTACGGCGACCCGACGTTCATCGTCTCCACGGCCATCGCGACCCGCGATTACCAGGACGTGCACCACGACCGGGACAAGGCGCAGGCCAAGGGGTCCAAGGACATCTTCGTCAACATCCTGACCGACACCGGTCTGGTGCAGCGCTACCTCACCGACTGGGCCGGGCCGTCGGCGCGGATCAAGTCGATCGGCCTGCGCCTGGGCGTGCCGTGGTATGCCTACGACACCATCACGTTCACCGGTGAGGTCACCGCCGTCGACGACGGTGTCGCCACCGTGAAGGTGGTCGGCGCCAACAGCCTGGGCAATCACGTCATCGCCACGGCGACACTTTCTCTGGAGGCAGACTCATGACCGGCCTTTCCGGCAAGGCCGCGATCGTCGGTATCGGGGCGACCGACTTCTCCAAGAACTCCGGACGCAGCGAGCTGCGGCTCGCGGCCGAAGCGGTTCTCGACGCGCTGGACGAACGCCGGCCTGACGCCGGCGGATGTCGACGGTCTGGTGACGTTCACCATGGACTCGAACCTGGAGACGGCAGTGGCCCGTTCCACCGGGATCGGTGACCTGAAGTTCTTCAGCCAGATCGGCTACGGCGGCGGGGCCGCAGCCGCGACCGTGCAGCAGGCGGCCCTGGCCGTCGCGACCGGCGTGGCCGAAGTGGTCGTCGCCTATCGGGCGTTCAACGAGCGCTCCGAGCACCGGTTCGGTCAGGTGATGACCGGCCTGACGGTGAACGCCGACTCGCGCGGTGTCGAGTACAGCTGGTCGTACCCGCACGGGCTGAGCACGCCGGCCGCGTCGGTGGCGATGATCGCCCAGCGCTATATGCACGAGTACGGCGCCACCAGTGCCGACTTCGGGGCGATCGCGGTGGCCGACCGCAAGCACGCCGCGAAGAACCCGAACGCGTACTTCTACGAGAAGCCGATCACCATCGAGGACCACCAGAACTCCCGGTGGATCGCCGAACCGCTGCGGCTGCTGGACTGCTGTCAGGAGACCGACGGCGGAGTCGCGATCGTCGTGACGACGCCGGAGCGGGCCAGGGACCTCAAGCACCGGCCCGCGGTCATCGAGGCCGCCGCGCAGGGAGCAGGCGCGGACCAGTTCACCATGTACTCGTACTACCGCGAGGAACTCGGCCTTCCCGAGATGGGACTGGTCGGCCGCCAACTGTGGGAGCAGAGTGGTTTGTCGCCCGCGGACATCCAGACCGCGGTGCTCTACGACCACTTCACGCCGTACACCCTGATCCAGCTCGAGGAGCTCGGATTCTGCGGCAAGGGCGAAGCCAAGGACTTCATCGCCGACGGCGCGATCGAGATCGGTGGCAAGCTCCCGATCAACACGCACGGGGGCCAGCTCGGCGAGGCCTACATCCACGGGATGAACGGCATCGCCGAGGGAGTTCGCCAATTGCGCGGCACATCGGTGAACCAGGTGCCCGATGTCGAGCATGTGCTGGTCACGGCGGGCACCGGCGTGCCGACGTCAGGACTCATCCTGGGCTGACGCGATTGCCCAGCAAACTTGAAAACCATCGAACCGGACCTTGCCATAGCTCTTGGGCCAGTTCTGGAGCGAGTTCGCAGCCCCCGGTAGCCGAACAAACCTTGGGAAGCCGTCATCGTCCTGTTTGACCAGAAGATTCGCTTCTGACGCGCCGACCTCGGATAACTGTATGTGTTTGCGGGAGCCAGTAGACCTCAGCTAATTGACTCCGCGAGGATCGCGGTATCGTGCCGCTCTTCGCGCTTGACGGCGTTTCTAGCAAACGAGCATAATTATCTCTACCGTCAGCGGCGATTGTCAGGATGGGGCTTCCCGTTGAGTGAGCCGTCCGCCTCCCCGTAGTGCGCGTGTCCTTACAGAGCGGGGTCGGACGATGAGTCAGTGGGCTAACACCGTTGGCAGCTACGGCGAGACTCAACACAGCGCGGCTACCGCACGCTACAGACTGACAGAGGCGATCGCCGAAAGCGTGTGTCCGGCAGACCATGCCGCCGCAGGAGCGGAAGCTGCAGCCGTGTTGGACTTCGCCCGGCCGGCCATTCTCGAAGGAGGCCGCGTACCCCTGGCGGGGACGCAGCTTCTGGTGGTCGACGACTCCACACTCCAACGCGAGAACCTGGCGACTCTCTTACGCGAACGCGGCGCTGATCGCGTTGCGGTCGCGTGGGACATTCCCTCGGCCCTCGCGGCCATGACGGAGACCGGACCCCAGGTGATTCTGCTCAGCGTGACCACGCGCGACAGCCAGGCGCTGCTCCGTGCCGTACGAGGATCTCGTCCACTGTCCAAAGTGGTGGCCGTATGTGTCGCGGAGGATGACGAAGCAGGGATCATCGTGTGCGCAGAGGCGGGTGTGTCCGGGTATCACCTCAGGTCCGACTCCCTCGACGATCTACTCTCCGTGATCGCCCGCGTCGCCGGCGGGCAGTCGGCCTGCCCGCCGGGGATCTCAGCAATTCTGATGCGACGACTGTCGACCGTGGCGTCGCACCGGGCCGGTCCGACGAATCTGGATCTGACGGTACGCGAACAGGAGATTCTGCGGATGCTTGAGCAGGGCCTGAGCAACCGGGAGATCGCGAACGCGCTGTGCATCGCCCTGCACACCGTGAAAAACCACGTCCACAGCGTGTTGGGCAAGCTCGGTGTCCGCTCGCGAGCAGAGGCTGCAGCGTACTTCCGTGCCGCGAGACCGGCGCCAGTCCAGGTAGGAACTAGGCAAGGTTCAGAACCGAAGATCGCTCTATCGGTCCATATACGTCGAGCCTGCGGACAGTTGATAGTGGAAGAGTCAGGGATGAGATGGCGCGGGCCGGGTGCGCACGTGCCGGGTGGCTGACGCCCTTCGTCTCCCCCGCGGTCGATCAGGAGGGGATCACATGTCGGACCGACGAGATTCGTTCGCCTGTGCCACACCGAAACACCCGGTGGGAATGATGGTCAAACAACAAACCCGCGGTTCCCGAGCGGTGATGGCCGCTGTCGTGGCAGGCGGCCTGGCGTTTAGCGCCTCACTGTATCCAACGCCCGACGAGGTGCCGATGTTCGGCCTCCTCGACATACCCGCCATCAACCGCGCGCTCGGTCACCCTGTCCGCGTGGATTCGGTCGCAGTCGAACGCACCGCCAACCCGCATGAGATCGGCATCGCGGACTTGTTGGAGGTGGCCAGGATCCTTGCGCAGTATCCGAACATCCTGCCGATGGACGCGTTGATGACTCCGTCGAATATGTCCGGACTGCGCGAGGTCCTGGCAGGGGCCGGCATGGCGTCAGCGCCTGCCGATGTGGTTGCCTTCCACTCGGCCATGTTCGGTGGCGGCGGGGGAGGGGGCGGTGGGGGTGGAGCCGCGGCGGCGCCCAGCTCGCTGTCGGATTGGCTGCAGTACCTGAACTTCTTGTTGCACCAATTACCTTCTGAGATGCTCAACGAAATCTCGGGCGTACTGAATCGGATGATGCCTGCCTTCGTGGATCCCGCGACAGTTCCACGATGGGTGGCGTCGCTGGATGCAATGGCCGTGACGTTGCCGCCCGCCGCACCGCCGGCGCATGCGCCCGCATCAGGGTTCCACTCGCTGGCGCCCGGTCCGTCGGGACCCCTGGGCCCGTACACGTTCGAGGCGCCACCGCCACCACCGCCACCGCCACCGCCACCGCCGCCGCCGCCACCGCCACCGCCGCCGCCGCCACCGCCGCCGCCGCCACCGCCCAACGAGACCTACACTCCGCCTACCCACTCGGAGATTCCTACGCAGACGCCGACTGAAGCGCCGCCGACTTACCTACCCGAACCCACCTTCCCCTCGCCGGAACCGACCGAGCCGAGCATTCCTGCTGAACCGCCGGGCACACCGGATCCGGGTCACTGGCCAGACTTCGAGCAAGAACCGCCCGATCTCGAGACCGGCGGGGGTGAAGCTGAGAATCCTTCTGGCGGACCATCTGAGGGCGGCGGTAGCCCGTCGCCCGGTACACCAGGAGGCAGCGGCGACGGCTCGCACTCCGAGAATGGTGGCGATACGTCCGGCGACAACAGCGGCGGCAATGGCCCATCGCCCGGTGGTGGCGGCAACGGCGGCGGAGAATCGGGGTCCCCGGGGAACGACAATTCATCATCCGGCGATTCGCCGAGTGGTTGAGCCGCCATGCCGTACCGAACGTGGTGGGTATGACGGGGCAATTAACCCACGCTGAGCAGTGGAAGGTCCCCGACGGGAACGTCCTGATCATCGATGACTGCACTCTGTACCGCGAGGCGTTGGCATCGGCCCTGACCGGAAAGGGAATGCGAGGTGTCCGCACTGCCGGTGACCTGCCGTCATTGATAAGTGCGTTGAGCGCACTACCGCCGCTTGTGATTCTGCTGAACCTGGCCACTGTCGGGCTTCAGGCCATCCTGCGCGCGATCAAAGGCGTGACCCCACGGGTGCCGGTGATCGCGATCGGTGCATCCCTGGACGACGAGGGCGCCCTCATGGCGTGCGCGGAGGCGAAGGTGGCGGCTTACCATATGAGAGCCGATAGCCTGGCTGGTCTTTTCACACTCATTCACGAGGCCATGAATGGCGAAGTCACCTGTCCCCCTGAGGTTTCAGCCATCCTGTTCCGCATTCAGGTGATGGCTGTCCGTCCGCGCCGGCCGGTTGTCAGGGATGCGGGCCTCACATCGCGGGAGATCCAGATCCTCAAGCTGCTCAGACTGGGCTGCTCGAATCAGGAAATTGCCACGCAACTGTCCATTGCGATCCATACGGTGAAAAGTCACGTACACAGCCTGTTGACAAAGCTCGGTGTCAGTACCCGAGCCGAGGCTGCGGCGCTGTCACACAACTTCGATCTGGATCGAGGACCACATGACGGGACCAGATCGGGATCTAGTCGAAATTGGTCCTGAAGGCCCATGTACGTCGGCGGCGCTGGCACCGATAGTTATGGTGCCTCGGGTGAAATGGCCGCAAGTCGTATTCCCCACCGGCAGTGAACTAAACACTCTGTCACCGAGCGGTTCTCATCTCTACATCCGCTGCGGTGGCGAGTCCATACCGGGGGAGCGAAATGTCGGAATGCCGAGTCGACGAGACGGATGATTTCGAACCCCTGTCACCGGAGCGCGTGATGCACTCGGTGATCGACCTGGCCGTGGGCGACGAACTGTCCGAAATCGCCGACGGCTACCGCAATGGCGATCGTGGGCGGGGTAACGGGCCGGAACTTCTGCGCAAGACGGACGTTCTGATCGTTGACGACTGCACGCTCTACCGTGAGTGTCTGGTGGGGGTTCTCGCCGGCCGCATTGGTGCTGCGGCTACGGGGGTGGCTGCGGATCTGGCATCTGTCATCACCGAGATGGAAGTGTTGAGACCCCGCGTGATCCTGCTCAACATCGCAACGCACGAAAGCGTGATGTTGCTGAGGCAGGTGCTCCGATACCGTCCCGACGCCAGCCTGGTCGTCATCGGCGTCTCCGAGGACGACGATGCCGCCATCGTCGAGTGCGCCGAAGCAGGTGTCGCCGGATATCACCTTCGCACCGACTCCCTCGAAGATCTTGTCAATCTGATTCAGACGGTTGCTGCGGGCGAATCCGCGTGCTCGTCCCGGGTGTCGGGCGTTTTGCTCAGGCGACTATCGGAGCTCGCGGCTCAACGCCAGCCGGCGGCCAGGGAGGTTGTCCTGACTACGCGGGAGATCGAGATCCTGCGGATGCTTGAGGCGGGGATGGCAAACCGGGAGATCGCCGACAAGCTGTGTATCGCGGTTCACACGGTGAAGAACCACGTGCACAGCATCTTGACGAAGCTCGGTGTGAGTACGCGCGAACAGGCGGCTGCGTTGGCCCGCAACATGAGCGCGACAGACTGGCCACGGCGGGACTAGTCCCCGGTCTGGTCCCGGGTGCACAGCGTAAATCGCTCTCTTGGCCCATTTACCAACGACTTTGCGGAATGGATAGTGAGAACGTGTTTGCGGGGGAAGCTCAAGAAGTCGTCCAAGGGGTGCTGACGATCGCACGCCCGTCGACGTGGGGAACGCGGTTCTGCACGCGCGAGTACCGAGTCGCGCGTGTCGGGAAACGGAATCCCGGTGCTCACCGGCTGTCGTCAACTGACCTTGTCGAAGGAGTTCGGTGATGTGCGGAATCATTGCGTGTCGGACGCATCAGCCGGCAGTGGACTACCTGAAGGTGGGCCTGCGCCGACTGGAGTATCGCGGATACGACTCGGTAGGCGTTGCACTACAGACCGCCGACGATGACGTGGTGCGCATGCGAACCGTGGGCAGGATCGATGATCTCGACCGCATGCTGAACCAGTGGACCGGAGCTCGGTTCAACGGAGTGGGGATCGGCCACACGCGCTGGGCGACCCATGGTTCGGTAACCCCAGACAACGCTCATCCACATGCGGATTGCACCGGCGAAGTCAGCGTCGTACACAACGGCATAATCGAGAACGCAGAGCTGTTGCGTGCTGAACTGACGTGCGGGGGGCACGTATTCGAGACCTCGGTGGACAGTGAGGTCCTCTGTCACCTCATCGAGGATGAACGACTCGTCGAAGACGATCTCGTTCGGGCCGTGCAGAAGGCGCTCGCGAGGGCCCAAGGGTCGTGGGCTCTAGCGGTACTGGAGAAGGCGTCGGGCCGAATCGCCGTCGCTGCGCACGGGTCTCCGCTGTTGGTGGCGCGCACCGCGCATGGCGACTTCGCGACCAGCGACATTGCAGCGGTCGCCGACTGGGCCGACGAGTACCGGATACTCGAAGACGGCGACATCGTGGAACTCCATTCCGACACGTGGCTCCGCTCCGGCGTTCCTATCACTGCACCCCCGGCGCACCAATGCCGCTGGCGCACTAGCGACGTGGAGTTGCACGACCACGCCGACTTCATGGCCAAGGAGATCGACGAGCAACCGGAGGTTGCATCTCGTCTGATCGAGAGGTTGAGACCGAATATCGCCGACGGCGGCATGTGGCGCCAACTCGGCATTCCACCGTTCGAACGACTCCGGGTGGTCGGATGCGGCACATCGCTCAACGCCGGGAACGTGATAGCCAATCTGGTTCGTTCACTCGGCGGTCTTCCGGTGACGACAATCGTGGCCAGCGAGGCGGGAGTCGAGGTTGGGGAGCCGGATCAATTGAGTCTGGCGATCAGTCAATCCGGCGAAACCGCCGACGTCCTCCGTGCGCTGGACACCCCGGCCGTGCGCGACGCTCGGCTCGTCGCGCTCACCAACAACACACACTCGACGCTGGCTCGGCTGTCAGACGCGGTGGTCGACTGTTCAGCGGGGCCCGAGATCGGGGTGGCTGCGACCAAGACCTTCATCTGCCAGGTAATTTCCGGTGCAGCACTGATGATCTCGGCGTTGGTCGCGATGAATCGGCTCTCGGTGAGGGCGGCGAACGTCCTCGCCGATGACCTTTGCCGGATACCAGACCAGCTGGTCGCCGCCGGCGCGGTCGCCCGGAAGGTGATACCTCCGGTCGCCGACGAGCTGGTATCAGCCGGGGGATTCATCTTCATCGCCCGTGGGTCCGGGGTTCCGTATGCGGCAGAGGGCGCTCTGAAGCTGAAGGAACTCACCTATAGGTGGGCCGAGCATTGCCCGGCGGGCGAACTCAAGCATGGACCGCTGGCCCTGGTCGGTCCCGGGACGCCGGTGATCGTGGTGGACAACGGTGACCCGAAGCTGCCCTGCAACGTCGCGGAGGTTGCGGCCCGTGGGGGGCGCGTCATCACCATCGGTGCAGCCGGAAGCTCGGTGCCGGTGATCGACGATCACGGCGCGCCGTGGGGACCCGTCGCGGCGACCGTACCGCTGCAGGTACTCGCCCGCACGCTGGCGCTTTCGCTGGGCCGGGACGTCGACAAACCACGGAATCTGGCCAAGTCGGTGACAGTCGAATGACCGCTTCGACGGACGCGGTCACCGACCACGAACTCCCCTTCGAAGCAGCCGATGTCGTCACCGACTTCCTTGCCGCGTCGCGGCGCTGGCCAGATCGTCCTGCGGTGATACACAACGGATGTGCCGCCACGTACCGCGACTGCGCCGAACGGGTACTCAGCATCGCAGCCCGTTGTGTCGCAGGGGATCTCGGCGACGCGAAAAGCACATCGGGACTTGTCGGGGTCCGTGTCTCGCACCATCCCGCCACGGTCACACATCTGTTGGGGATTCTGCAGGCAGGTGCCACGTACTGTCCTGTGGACGAGGCTCTTCCGCCTGGACGCCGGCAGGCCGTCACGGAGCTGCTCGGTGTGCCCACGCTGGTCACCGCAGCGGATTCGGCGCTCTGCGGGTTGCGCGACGGGGTGTCATCGATGCCGCGTGGGCGGGGCAGCGATGCCGCATATGTGCTGTGCACCTCCGGCTCCACCGGCACCCCGAAAGCGGTCGCGGTATCGCGGGAAGCCCTCGGCACCGCGGTTCGGGCATTGAGGAAGCTGTTCGCGCTGACTCCGGCCGACCGCGTGTTGCAGTTCTCCTCGCTCGGCTGGGACACGTGCCTGGAGGAGATCCTTCCTGCGCTCACTTCCGGCGCCGCAGTCGTGTTCGACGACCGGGCGCACAGTGGCTCATTCCCGGCCTTCCTGCGCATGCTCGCCGATGAGGCGGTCACGGTTGTCGACCTGCCGACTGCGTTCTGGCACGAACTCGTCCTGTTCCTCGACGAGGAAAAGGTGATGTTGCCGGACTCCGTTCGACTGGTGATCATCGGCGGCGAGCGCGTAGACCCCACCCGCCTGCATCAGTGGCGGGAGCTCGAGACCACGGACATCGTGCTTTTGAACACGTACGGCTGCACCGAAACAACGATGATCACACACGCGGTGCAACTCTTCGGACCCGGTACAGAATCGGAGCTCGCTTCCGATGCCGAGGCGCCGATCGGGCGGTCGCTACCGCACGTCCTTGAGCACGTCGCAGACAACGGTGAACTATTGATTTCCGGTCCCGCCCTGGCCAGCGGATACCTCGGCTCCCCCGACCTGACGGCCGCCGCCTTCCCGGACGCGGATCACGGTTCAGGACCGCAGAGATGGTTCTCTACCGGAGATCTGGTCGTGCGGGACAGCAAGGGCCTTCTCCGCTCCCGGGGCCGAGCCGATGAGCAGGTCAAGGTTCGGGGCGTGCGTGTGCACCCTGCCGAGGTCGAGATGCAGTTGAACTCCCATCCCGCGGTCTCAGGTGCGGTGGTGGTCGGCGAGCGACTGCTCGGCGGTACGGCGCTCACCGCGTATGTGGCGGCCCGGGGCGTCACAGCCGCAGACCTCAGGAGATACCTCGGTAACCGTCTCCCGTCGCAATTCGTGCCCAGCCGTTTCAGATTCGTACACGAGCTGGTCTACACGCCCAGCGGAAAAGTCGATCGCGCTGCAACGCGGCGTGCAGTAGTGGACAGCAACAAAGGAGCACGCTCATGAGCGCCGAACACATCGTGGGAATCTTCCGGCGGGTCCTCAACACCTCCGAGGTGGACGAGCACTCGGACTTCTTCGAACTCGGCGGTGACTCACTGTTGGCCACGAGAGTGCTCAGTGCGATGGCGAGGGACTTCGGGATCGAGCTGACCTACGACGACATCGTCGACTACCCGACTCCGGTCGGTCTCTTCGATCTGACCGTTGCTGTGGCGTCATGAGCCCTGACGGCATGCGTGTCATCGTGATCGGCGCCGGTCTGGCCGGATTGACCGCCGCAGTCGAACTGACCGCCGCGGGCGCCGATGTCGTCGTTCTCGAAGCACGTGACAGAGTCGGTGGCCGGATGCACGGAGTGCCGGTGGCCAGCGGGGTGATCGGTGACGGAGGCGCGGCGTACCTGGGCGTGCAGCACACCGAACTACTGAGCCTGATCGATCGGTACGGCCTGAACCTGGCCTCGACGGCGATGGCGGGACGGAGCACGTTCTTGATCGGCGACCAATGCACCACCACGCCGAGCCGGGTACCGCCGCTGAATGCGATAGCCCTGGGCGATCTCTTCGATAGGCTCGACGATCTCGTCACCCAGGTCCGCCCCGATGCGCCCTGGTTGACCCCCGGTGCCGAGCGACTCGACCAGCTGTCGGCGGCACGCTGGCTCGCCGAGGAGGTCAGACGGCCGGACGCCAAGACCTTCTTCCCACTGTTCATCGGTGAGATGATGGCCGCTGATCCGGCGCAGATCTCGGTGTTGCACATGGCTTTCTATCTGCGATCCGGTGGTGGAATCCGCTACCTCAATGCGTTCGAGGGCGGCGCCCAGCAGTGGCGGATCGACGGCGGTGCACATCTGCTGTGCGAGGCGCTCTCGACACAGCTGGGCGACCGCGTGCGGCTGCAACAACCAGTCCACACCATCGAGCAGGACGCCGACGGTGTTCTCGTGCGGTGCGTCTCCGAGAGCAACGGTCCGGGGGCGCAGTACCGGTCTGACCGGGTGGTCGTCGCGATCCCGCCGTTACTGGCGCAGCGCATTGAGTTCCGGCCCGGGTTGCCCGCCCCGCGCGCGACCGAGGTGACCGGTCGCGGTTGTGCGATCAAGGTGCAGCTCGGTTATCCAGGACCGCTGTGGCGGGATGGCGGGCTGTCGGGATGGTCGGTGAGCACCGATGGGCCTCTTCTGTCGACCGTCGACGATTCGCCGGACGACGGATCCGCCGGCGTTCTCACGGGTTTCGTCACCGGCGAGGCGGCGACGGCGTTCACGAAGTTGTCGGAGCCAGAGCAGCTGGCTGCCGCGGTGGCCCACGCACGCAGACTGTTTCCGGGTCTGCCGGCACCGACACAATGCACGGTGACCGACTGGCTGTCAGAGAAGTACAGCAGAGGCTGCTATGCCGCACTGTTCGGCCCCGGCGACTGGTTGAGGCTGGGCCCGCAACTGATCGCTCCGCACGGCCGCGTCCACTGGGCCGGCACCGAGACGAGCCTGGAGTTCTTCGGGCTGATGGAAGGCGCGATCAGGTCAGGTCAACGTGTCGCGACCGAGTTGGCAGGCATCGGCGATTCCCTGGCCGAACGAGGAAAGGCGCTCGCACGATGACAACACTGATCGAATCCGAGGACAGTGGCTTCGCCTCCGTCACCGAGCAACCGTATACCTACGTGCGCCGGTTGCTCACCGAACCGGATTGGCGACGGTACCCAGGCTGGTCCGGTGTGACCGAGAGTGAGTGGCGGGATCCGCAATGGCAGCGTGCGCATTCGGTCAAGAACATCACGCAGCTGCGCGCGGTTCTCGGCGATCTGATCGATGAGCGATTCTATGTCGACCTGGCAGCCGACCAGCAGCAGCGGGCCACGATGTCCATGCTGCTGCCCCCACAGATGATCAACACCATGGCGCCCGCCTGCGAGCCGGAGCGCGGGGGGTTGACCGACGCATTCTATGCGGACCCGATCCGGCGCTACATGCTGCCGGTGCTCAGCGACCGTCAGGCCGAATGGTGCTCACATCCCTATGCTGAACGTGATTCGCTGCATGAGAGCGACATGTGGGTGGTCGAGGGCTTGACTCATCGGTACCCGACCAAGGTGCTCGCCGAGATGCTCTCCACGTGCCCGCAGTACTGCGGACACTGCACGCGCATGGACCTGATCGGGAACTCCACCCCTACCGTCACAAAGGCGAGGCTCACCCTGCAGCCGGCCGACCGGCAGGACCGGATGCTGGAGTATCTGCGGGCCACTCCGACAGTGCGCGACGTCGTGGTATCCGGCGGTGATGTCGGCAATGTGCCTTGGCCTCGACTGGAATCCTTTGTGCTGCAACTGCTGGAGATCGACACCATCCGCGACATCCGGTTGGCGACCAAGGCCCTTGCCGCACTGCCGCAGCACTGGCTTCAGACGAGAGTCGTCGATGGCGTGCATCGCGTGGCGCGGCGGGCCGCGGAACGCGGGGTGAACCTGGCGTTGCACACCCACATCAACCACGTGCAGTCTGTGACCCCGCTCGTGGCGGCCGCCACCCGGGGGCTGCTCGATGCAGGTCTGCGCGACGTCCGGAACCAGGGCGTGTTGATGCGGGGCGTCAATGCCACCACCAGGGACCTGCTCGACCTGTGCTTCGCCCTGCAGGGAGAGGCGAACATCCTGCCGTACTACTTCTACATGTGTGACATGATCCCGAACGCCGAACACTGGCGGACTTCGCTGTCGCAAGCCCAACAGCTGCAGTTGTCGATCATGGGATACCTCCCCGGCTTCGCGACACCGCGTGTGGTCTGTGATGTTCCCTACGTGGGGAAGCGATGGGTGCATCAGGTGGTGCGCTACGACCAGAATCTCGGAATCTCCTACTGGAGCAAGAATTACCGTACAGGTCTGGAGGTTGCAGATCCCGATGCCCTGAACCGCGTGTACCCGTACTTCGATCCGATCGACAGTCTGCCGGCGCTTGGGCAGGCCTGGTGGCGCAAGAACGGGGACCGGCCCTGGGACGCAGCGGCTCTGGCCGAGGATGGCCCGGCAATGCCTGCCCCGGGCGGCGGCACCGTATGTGGAACCTACGGTGCCGCCGCGGGTGCGGTGCACCTGACACCGGTCGCCAACTCCGCGGGCAACTGAGGAAAGGGCGGACCGGGATGGACGTGGCCGACAGCAGGGTGGGTGACCACCGGAAGGCCGTCCGGGGTATCCGACCAGCGCCGATCACCGACGTCGATCTACCAGCGGTAGCGGACTTCCTGCGCACGGTGCACAACGGACGCATCCCGTGGTCGGACGCGTTGACGCAGGCGCCGTGGTCGGTGGACTCGCCCAACCACGGATTCATGCTTCGGGACGGCGAACGCGTCGTCGGCACGTTGTTGGCGCTCTATTCGCAGCGGCAGATCGCAGGTCGAACGGAGTGGTTCTGCAACTTGACCTCGTGGTGTGTGCTGCCTGAGTACCGCGCCCGCAGCATGTCGCTGCTCAACGCAGTGCTGGCGCAGGAGGGCTATCACTTCACCGTTCTATCGCCGGATGTGGGCCCGCGGGAAATATTGTCCTGGTTGAAGTTTCGTGTTCTGGACACCTCCGCGGCACTGGTGCCGAACCTGCCTTGGCCCACCTTGCCGGGCGGAACGCGGATCAGCGCCGACCCGGATGTCATCGAGCGAACCCTGACCGGGGTAGAGCTCGCGCTCTACCATGACCACGCCCGCGCCCTCGCGGCGTCTCACCTTGTGCTGAGCAACGGCAAGGAATCCTGCTATGTCATGTTCCGAAAGGATCGCTACAAGGGAGCGCAGGTACTGGCTGTCGTGCTTCACGTCAGTAATCCCTCGCTGTTCCAGCGGTCGCTGAAGGTTCTCACTCGTCATCTGCTGATTCATCACGGCGCGATCGCGACGATGGCCGAGCTGCGGATCACTGGGTGCAAGCCACTCCTGTCGATTGCGGTGAATCGCCGCCCCAAGATGTATTGCAGTACCGGCCTGCAAGCCGGTCAGATCGATTACCTCTACAGCGAGCTCGTTTGTGTGCCTTCCTGAGAAGCTGACCTCCAGACGTCCTCCTGGCTACACAGTTCGGCGTCGGCGTTCATTGGCGCACCCTTTCGTCACCGTGCGGTCGCCGGCCTGAAACTAGTTCTCCTGCAGGGCCGGAACCGGATCATTTCGTTGCTCGAACTAGTTCCTTCTCGCCCTGACTGAGCCGAATCGGCGCACGGTGCCGGGCTGATCCCCAAATGGTGACGTGCGCAGGGCCAAAAGGCGGTATGGCGCCGCTTGCGCGAGGGTGGTCGCGCCCCATCGGATCCAGTGCGTGAACCCAGGAACTACCCCTGGATTCAGCTAAAAATCGCTCTTGCGGTCCATGTACTGCCGACACGCGAGAGCAGATAGTGAATGAGTGGCTTACGGGTTAACTCCGCGACCGGATTCAGGTCCGCGGTGGAGCGGATCAATCTGCTGTACAGCACGATTCGAGGCCGTAGCCAGGATCTCAGACGATGAGTACGGGGGGAAGTAATGCGAGCACTGGTTACCGGGGCTGCGGGGTTCATCGGATCCACGGTGGTCGACCGACTACTCGAAGACGGCCACCAGGTCGTCGGAATCGACAACCTCAGTACCGGCTTCATGTCCAACCTCGAGCCGGGGTTCCGCTCCAACATTCTCGGCCGTCGGCAGTTCACCTTCGTGCAAGCTGACGTGCAGGCGCCAGAGCTCGCCGGAATCGTGACGGGCAGCAATCCGGATGTGATCTTTCATCTCGCTGCCCAGGTCGACGTCCGGGTATCGGTGACAGATCCGCAATTCGACGCCCGAAGCAACATACTGGGCACGATCAACGTGTGCGAAGCCGCGCGGCTCGCAGGCGTCCGCCGGATCGTATATGCCGCGTCCGGGGGCTCGCGTTACGGAGAACCGGCCGTACTGCCGGTGCCCGAAACCACTGAAGTAGGGCCATTGTCGCCATACGGGGTGGCGAAGCTGGCCGGTGAACTGTACTTGGGTGCCTACGCGCAGATGTATGGCATGACCCCGATCTGCCTCGGACTCTCGAATGTCTACGGCCCGCGTCAGAACCCGCACGGTGAAGCCGGCGTCGTCGCGATCTTCGGCAGCGCGATGGTCACGGGTCGGCCTGTAACCATCTACGGCGACGGCACGGCCACCCGCGACTACGTCTATGTCGACGACGTCGCGGAAGCGTTCGTTCTAGCCGGGCAGGCGCCGGCTGAGGTCACCGGCATGTACAACATCGGAACCGGATGCCAGACCACGGTGAACGAGGTTCATCGGCTGATTGCTGCGCATCTGGACGGATCACCGCCGCCGCTTCACGCTCCGTCGAGAACGGGTGAGTTGGAGGCGATCGCGCTCGATGCGACCAGGGCCGGGGTCGATCTCGGATGGCACGCGACCGTGGACATCGGCGAAGGCATAGGACGCACCATCGCCTGGCTGCGCGCGAACGTCAGCCCGGCTTCGGCCGAGCCCATTGGCGCTTAGGACCTGGGATGCCGACCGCGGTCCTGGCGGCAAGTTGTGAATTGGATGGGGGGGTTCCAAGATGGCCGTGATTTCTGATTCGGGCCTGGAGCGCGACGTACTTCGTCAGATCGCGCCGGGACGCGCGATTTCCGTCCCGCGGCTCGCCCGGCGGATACCCGGGGTGCTCACAATTATCCCGATTGTCTTCGACAGCCTGTCGATAGCCGCCGGTTACATGCTTGTCGGCATTGTGGATCCGGTGCCGGCCAGCGCCATCGTCGTGCTGTGCTTGCTGCTCGCCGGCACCTACCGTCGGCGGCTGACGTTGTCAGGCCTCGACATCGCGCCGGCCGTCGTGGTCGCCGCCAGTATGGGTGCCATTCTTTGCTCCACGGTCAACGGGATCACCGGGTTGCGGGACCTCGTCGCTCCGGTAGGTGCAGCCTGTGCCGCCGTCTTCACCGGGCGTGTGCTGGCGTGCTCCCTGACGCGACGTCTCCGTCGGCTCACAGCGCTGCGTAGTCGGGTGGTCGTGGTCGGCGCAGACCAGGTGGGTATCGCGTTGACGCAGCGCATCCTCGAGGAGCCCGAGTATGGACTTGAACCGGTTCTGGTGATCGACGACGAAGCGGTCCTCACCAATGTGCCGTCACAGGGAGTCCCGCTGCGTGCCGCGCAATCCACTACCGAATTGTTGCTGAGCGCTGAGCGAATCGACACTGTCGTGATCGCATTCCATCACCTTGACGAGGGCCAGATCGACTCGCTTCTAGCGTTGTTCGACCGCTTGGGTTGCGATGTCTTCGTGGTGCCGAGGATGTGGGACTCGTGTCCCGGCGGTGACTGTGACCGGGTGGGCGCAGTGCCCATCGTGCGAATTCATTCCCCGATGCACCGAAATCGGCTGCGGTACATCAAAGGTGCCAGCGACCGGTGCGTCGCCGCTGCGGCACTGTTGATGCTTGCGCCGGTACTGGCGGCGGTCGCGGTTGCCCAGAAAGCCCTGCATCCAGGGGAACCCGTGTTGTTCCGCCAGACAAGGGTTGGTCAGCACGGGCGGGAGTTCGAACTGATCAAGTTCCGTTCGATGACACCCGACAACGACCGGGAAGCGCAGACGACGTGGACGATCGACGGAGACTCGCGTATCGACGCTTTCGGACGCTTTCTTCGGGCCTCTTCGATCGACGAGCTGCCGCAGCTGTGGAACATCGTGCGGGGAGACATGGCTCTCATCGGCCCCCGCCCGGAGCGACCACACTTCGTTGCACAGTTCAGTGCTTCGATCCCGGGGTACCGGGCACGCCACCGGGTGCCGGTAGGCCTGACGGGGTGGGCTGCGGTCAGCGGCCTGTCCGGTGACACGTCGATCACCGAGCGCGTGCGGTACGACAACTTCTACATCACGCACTGGAGCCTCTGGTTCGACGTGAAGATCACGTTGCGCACCATGTGGACATTGGTCATCCGGTTCCGGCAAGGGCGATCTGAAGGCCGAGACGCCCGGACTGCCACGCGGATCCCCTGGCGCGTACGCATAATCCACCCGCGCGCCGCGACGGCCGGTCCACAGACGGGGACGGAGCCGCTATGTCAAGCCGGGTAGCTCTTGTCAGTGCTGTCGACCCCTATCCGATGGACGCCGGAAAGAAGGTCGTGCTGGCCGGAATCCTTGAGTACCTCATCGAACGAGTGGGTCGAGAGAACGTTCACTACGTGATGGTCGGCGGGGATACCAGGCCGGATTTCCCAGTCCGGCTGCATCCCGTCGCGAAACCCCACCCCCTGGCTGCCGTCGGCAGTGCGTTGGCAAGAACCGGAACGGGCCGCGCCAGCCTGCAGGAGTCCCTGCTCGGTACCGGCGCGGTGCGCAGGGACATCCATCGCACGCTCGATCTGCTCGCCCCCGCGACGGAGATATACGACACCGTACGGATGGCCCAGCATGCCCCGGAGGATGTCGCGACCAAGCAGATCTGCTACCTGGACGATCTCTTCTCGGAGAGGTACGGCTCGATGCTTTCGGCCGCGAAACGGTTCCCTGACGTCAACGTCCAGCCGCTGGGCAACTTCGCAGCCCACGTGCCGCAGGTGCTGCGGCCGTTGGCCGAACACCCGGTGGGCCAACAGGCACTGCTGCGGTTGGAACAGCGCCTGGTCCGGCGAAGTGAGGACCGAACAGCCGACCGCTTCGATACGACCCTGTTGATCAACGAGCAGGAGGCAGGCAGGCTACGGCAACGCTGTGGGACAGCGCCGGGCCGGATTCATGCCATTCCTCCTCTGCTGGCGCCGCGTCGCCCGCAGACGAAGAGGGAGTACCGGGGGGCACCGGACTTCGTTTTTCTGGGCCAGCTTTCGCTCCCGCACAACGATGACGGACTTCGTGACTTTCTCCGCCGGGTCTGGCCGTTGGTGCTGGCTGCTCGACCTGACGCCCGGCTGCGAGTAGTCGGGCGGCACCCGCTGCCCGCCCTCCGGGAGTCGATCGCGCAGACCTCGGGAAGCGTGACGCTCGAGGGCTTCGTCCCAGATCTGAGTGGGTTGTTCAATGGTTCTGCGGCGCTGATCAATCCGCTGCGATTCGGGTCGGGCGTGAAGCTCAAGATTATCGAGGCGCTGGGTGCCGGGGTGCCTGTGGTCTCGACAAGAGTTGGCGCGGATGGTGTCGAGACCGGGCCGGGAATGGGTGTGTTGGTCGGCGACGGCGACGCCGGATTGGCCGAGCTCCTTCTCTCGGTGACCGACACACGTTTCAACAGGCGTCTCTCCGCAGAAGCCGCGGAGCATTTCTCGATGCGCTATTCGCGTAGAGCGGTGTTCGACTGCTACGACGCCGCGTTCGGCTTCGCGCCCATTTCCCGGCAGCGGGACGTGCCGGCGGCACGAGTGATCGGGCATCAGCCCGTGGAACTGAGGCCGACACCGTGATGACGGAACGGACGGCTCGAATAGGCGTGTCTTTCTCCCATCGGACAGCGAATGGAAATTGCCATGAATAGAGCGTTTCGCATTCGCAATTGGCTGATCGTGGCGCTGTGCGCGATGCTGGGTCTGATCATGGGTGTCGTTGCAGCCAACGCCCTGACCGGTGGAGGGGAGCGGTATACCGCGCAGGCGACCTTGGCCATGCTGCCGGAAGATAACATTCCGCTGGAACAGGCCGCGGGGTTCTGGGAGGTCCTCAACCGAGGTCAAGCAACAGCGTCGGCGGCGGTGGTCCTTGAGGACAATCGTTGGCTGTATGCCGCCGCGGATGCGGCCGGGGTGCCCGTGTCCGGACTCAGTCTGTCAGCGGGCGCCATGCCCAATACCACGCTGATCACGGTCACTGTCGAGGCCGGATCTGCCCAGGTCGCCGAGGGCGTGCTGGAATCTGTGCTGACCGACGCAGTGGGAACCGCTGCGAAGGTCGCCTGCCCGTTCAGGCTCGAGACCGTCGTCCCGCCGAACGGCAGCGCCACCTCACTGGCTCCGAGTCGACTGCAGATGGTCGGCGCCCTCGGAATGGCGGGGTTCCTCGTCGGTGTCGGTGTGGCAATTCTCATCCTCCGTTCGCTGAGAGAACGTTCGGCACGTAAGCCCGGCGCAACAGTGCAGCCGGATAGTTCGGTGGGAGCACATCGGACCGGGACCAACGGAGCCCCGGTTTCGGCACACCATGCGCCTTCGATGGTCGAGATATCGCTGCAATGATCCTGCTTGATTCCGGTTCGACCAGATCACGCTCCGTGGCCTTCCTGTGCTGCGGGGCAGTCGGCTTGACGGTCCTGGCCGCAACGGTGCTGGGAGTGACGCCGGCACTGATGGCAGTCGGTATCCCCGTCGCTGCTGCAGCATTGGTCTATGCGATCTGCCGTCCGGCGGCAATGCTCGTGGCGATGATCGTGTTAGAGGTCACGAATATCGCCGAAATCCTCGCCGAACGAACTCCCGTTCCGATCAACACCGCGGTGTTGGCCGCGGGGCTCCTCACGGTGCTCGTCGCACTGCGCGACCCCGTGAAGCGGGGACGCCTCAACCGCGGCACCTTGGTGTGTGCCGGTCTGATGGCGTGCTATCTGGTTACGCAACTGTTGGCGATGCTCGGCAGTCAGAACGTCGGCGTGTCACGCACGGCATTCACCGACGCAGTGCTTGCCTGCCTTTTCCTGGTCGTGATACTGGTGCTGACCCAGCTCACCGGTAAGCCGTGGACAGTAGCCGCCGCCGTCGTCATACCGCTGGCGGTGCTGTCGGTGCTCTGCGTCGTTAGTTTCCTCGCGTCCGGTGGCGCCATGTCCTTCGGTGGCTTTGCGAACGTCACGGAGGCGTCCGGTCAGCTGGCGACGACGCCGAGGTTCGCGGGGCCGCTGGGTGATTCGAACTTCTGGGGCCGACAACTCATCCTGGCGGTTCCGTTGACCGGCGCATTGATCGTGAGGTCGTCCGGCTTCGGGCAACGGCGCGTCGCGCTGGCCTGGTCCGCCGCGATGCTTGCATTGCTTGCGGGCGTGTATCTGACGCAGTCGCGAGGCACGCTGATCGCCGCTGGGCTCGCAGTTGTCGTGTGGGTGTTGGCCAGCGGTCCGACCGCACGACGTCGCGGGCTGATGTGCCTGCCGTTGCTGGCGTTGATCGTGTTGGTACCGGGAATCGGCGATCGGATCGTGGCACTGGCAATCGATGTGAGGAACCCGGCGCAAGCTGTCGATCCGTCGGTGGTCGGCCGGGTGAATGCCCAGGAGGTTGCGTGGGCGATGTTTCAGGACAGGCCTGTTTTCGGTTTCGGGACCGGTCTGTTCGAGTTGTCGGTGCCGCGATACGCCGCGATCGTCGACACCGCCACTCGCAACCCCGCCGACGGACCGCACAATCTCTATGCACAGTTCGCCGCGGAGAGCGGCGTTGTCGGCTTGGTCGGTTGGATCGTGTTCGTCGGCGGTTGCATTGTGTACCTCGCCTTGCGGTTGACCCGAATGCCCTCGGATGCCGCCGGTAGCACGCGTTCGCTGGCCGCTGCGGTGCTCGCAGGTCTGATCGCCTGGTCCTTCGCAAGCGCGTTCCTTCACCTCGCCTATTTCCGTACCCTCGCGATCGTTCTCGCACTGGCGATCGCGGTCGTATCAGAAGCCGTGCCGTTGTCAGCCCAGCAAGGAGCGGAGGCGCGACGGAAATTGCCTCCGGAGGTATTGGCGACGATCTTCGGCGTCGCGGTGGGCGCCGTCATCCTGCTGCTGAGCACGAATAGCACGCACACCGCGAGTCAGAAGGTGACGCTGAAGCCGACTCGGCAGATCGGCTGGGACCTGGCTTACGCACTCGACATCAAGACCCGAGATCCGTTCCTGCCGACCTATGCGGCGATGATGTCGGCGGGTGTCGACAGAGTGACAGCGAAAGCGGATTCCGTCCGCGGAATCATCACTCTCACTGTCAATGACACCGATAACGATTCCGCGCGTACAGATCTCGGTAACGCTCTCGATGCGGCGAGGGTGCGACTGGAAGACATGGGTGCTGATTCCTGGTACACGGTCACGCCCGTGGGGACTCCGGCGATGCACGTCGGGGCAGTACGCTCCATCACCTCGTCCGTGACCGCAGTCGTGGTGGGCACCCTCGTGGCGGCCGGCATCCATCGTTGGTTGCGCCGCACCCCCACTCGGCGGATTCTGCCCGACGTAGCGGCGGTTTCAGGCGCGCTCCCCGAGGAGGTACGAGCATGAGATCCACATTTTTCCGGCGGAGGAACGGCGCGTGCCCAAGAGCGTTGGCCGGTGCCACGCTGGTGGCGCTCGTCTTTCTCTCGATGAGCCTGCCGGTCGACGGATCGGTTCCGGGGGCGAGAGCCTCCTACCAACCGTTCGCGCCGGGTAGCTCCTTCCGGGCCCCCGTGCCGGTCCGGGCGGCCGTCGATCCCAACAGCGACGCGATGGTAGCCAGTGCGTCCCGCACCGGTGGCGTAGCGGCGAACCTCGTGGACTTCGGCATTCCCATCTATCACGCAGACGCGTCCACGCCTCGTCATACCGTCGAGTGCACCGTAACAAGCTGGGGCCCCTGTGCGTTCGACGGTGTTGAGGTCCCGATCCCGGACGGCGCGCGACCGAACAGGGGATCAGACGGTGCGATGGTCGTCGTCGACGACACGACCCGTCAGACCTTCGAGTTCTGGCAGGCGCGGCGCGCAGGGGAGCAGTGGACGACGAGCACCGGCGCGGTCGGCAACCTCGACGGGTCGGGCTGGGGCAACGGCGCTACCGCTTCCGGTGCGTCACGACTGGGCGGCGTGATACAGGTCGCCGAGATCCAGGAGGGGGTGATCTCCCACGCGTTGGCGCTTCAGGCTTCCAACGTGTGCGCGAGGGTGTTCCGCGCACCCGCGATCACGACCGATGGGCACTCGTTGCGGTCCGACTGCCTTCCCGAGGGGGCCCGTTTACGGCTGGATCCCGCCGTCGACCTGAGCGCGCTCGCCCTCACGCCGGGCGAACGCACGGTGGCGCGTGCGATGCAGGTGTACGGAGGTTACATCGTGGATCAGGGTGGTGCGGCACTGAGCATGAGCTTTGAACTGGATCCAACCGCCGGGCACGGTTCGATCGGTTCTGCCTACGAGCGGGCGAGCTTCCGATGGGATTACGACGACATGCCAGGAGTGCCATGGGATCGTCTGCAAGTGCTCGCATGACAGAGCCGGAAGCAGCAGCGGCTCTGCCGATCCCGGCGCGGACAGATGCCGGCCGCGCGCGTGCTCTCTCTCCCACGCGGGTGCTGATGGTCCTGGATTCCTTCAGCTTCGGCGGTGCAGAGAACCTCATCGCCGAACTGGGCCGGCACGATCCGGCGCAACTCAGGATCTCGGTGGCGAGCCTGTCGCCGCGGGACGGTGACCGCGAAGCCATGTTCGGGCGGCTCAATACGGCCGGTCTGACACCCACCTATATGTCGGTCAGACGGCTGACCGATGTGCGAGGGTTTTTGAATCTCGTGCGCACACTGCGCCGTGCTCCGGTGGACGTGGTTCACGCCCACCTCGGTTACTCCGCAACGCTCGTCCCCCTGGCCGCGCGCCTGGCTGGCAAGCCGGTCGTCGCAACGCTGCACCTGTGCCCGCAGCCTGATTCGCCGTGGCGCGACCGTGTGAAAGACCGATTGTCGGTCCGAGTGCCCGCCCGACTCGGGCGACTGGTATTCGTCTCGCAGTACGCATTCGATGCCTACTCGCGACTTCATGGACCCGCCCGCGCATCCTGGAAAATGATCCCCAACGGGGTCGACCTCGACCGCTTCGCGGTTCGTCACCAACCTCGCAAAGACGGCAGGCCGGTCTGGGCCGTCGTCGCCGCCCTGCGCCCCGACAAGAACCATCTGGAGCTTCTCCGTGCATGGTCCGGTGTGGTCGCCGCACATCCGGGAGCGACGCTTCTGGTCGTCGGCGACGGCCCTGCACGCAGCGATATCGAAAATGCCGTCTCGGTAATGGGACTGGAAGGATCAGTGCAGCTTCTCGGGCGCCGGGAGGACATCCCGGAGATCCTGCGGAACGTTGACGGCGTGGTGTCGGCCTCCGTCGACGAGGCACTGCCCACGGCCCTCATCGAGGCCGGCGCCTGTGGCCTGCCCGTGGTCGCGGCCGATGCCGGCGGAACCCGCGAGATCGTCATCGACGACATCAACGGCCGGTTGGTGCCTTTACGCGACGTGCCCGCATTGACCGAGGCACTCCTGAGCGTGATCGGCGATCCGGTCCGGGCGTCTCGCTACGGGTCTGCGGGAAGAGCCCTTGTCGCGGAGCAGTATTCGCTCACTCGGTGGATCGGTCGGCTGGAGAGTCTCTATACGGAGGTGGGCAGTGCTCGTTCGTGATCCTCAGTCGACGGTGCCGGGACGGGGCGGTCAGCCCGACCGGCTGACGGTGGCTCACGTCATCCACTCCCTCGGGGCAGGTGGTGCCGAGTCAGTCCTTTGCGAGTTCACCGCCGCCGCGAAGACCGCGGCGTTGCGCCCGGTCGTCATCGGACTCTCCGACGCCCACTCCGGAACAACAGTGGACCACCGGACGGCGCTCCGGCTACGCGAGAGCGGCGCCACGGTCTACGAGATGCATGCGAGCCGCTATAGTCCCGGGATCGCTGTCGCGGTGGCCAGACTGCTTCGTGCAGAGGGGGTCGACGTCGTCCACACCCACCTCAAACATGCCGATGTCATCGGGGGAGCAGCGGCCAGATTGGCTCGGCTGCCGTCCGTTTCGACACTGCACGTGATCGACGTACCGACTTCCCGGGCGCACCGGGTCCGGCTCAAGGCCGCCGTCTTCGCGCGTCGGCGCCTGTCCAGTACGGTGATCGCGCTCTCCAACGAGCAACGCAGTTGGTACGTGAGGTGTGCCGGAGCCGACGCGCCCATCACGCTGTTGCCGAACGGCGTCGCCGAACCCGACGTGACGCAGTCGCGGTCGTCTGTGCGTGCGCAGCTCGACGTCGGTGAGGGTGAACTGCTTGCGCTGAGCGTGAGCCTCATGCGGCCGGAGAAGGGTCACCGCGACCTGCTCGAGGCCTTACGCCGGGTCCCCGCCGAACTTCCGCTGGTGGTCGCGATGGCCGGCGATGGCCCACTGCTGGGCGAGGTTCGAAGCATCGTCGACTCAGACCCGGCGCTGCAGAGGCGAGTCCGTGTGCTCGGCTACCGTAGCGACGTCGCCGATCTCCTCACCGCATGTGATTTCGTGGTTCAGCCGTCACGAGAGGACGCCCTGCCGACGGCGCTGATCTCGGCGCTCGCCGCGGCCCGGCCGATCGTGGCGACGAACGTCGGCGGAATTCCCGATATCGTGACACCTGGTTGTGGAATTCTGGTCGACGCCGGCAACCCTGCCGCGATCGCCGCCGGGATGGCAGAGATGGGACTTCTTCTCCAGACCGAGGGGCCTGCAGTCGAGGAGATGCGCCGAGACACACGGCGACACTATGAGGATCACTTCAGCGCGCACGGTTGGGTGCAGAAGCTGCGCCTCGTGTACGAGTCGGCGATGGGTGTCCGTCGGATGTCCGGGGTCGGGGACCCCGGACCGGAAGGGGGGCGATGAGGTGACCGAAACCATCGGAATCGCGGCGGATCTGCGTGCCGAGTCGGCGGTTTCGCGGCCGTCGCGACGTATCGCCGTTGTACAGTTGGCGCCGTCCGGCGGACTCTTCCAGTTCTCCCTCCAGTTGGGTGAGGCTCTAGCTCGGGGCGGGAATCAGGTCGAGCTGATCACCGGACCGTCACCGGAGCGGGGCTCACGGGAGCCAGGTTGCCACGTCAATACCGCATTGCCAACCTGGCATCCCACGGCGGGAGCTAACGCGCCGCAGTGGTGGCGAAGGATCCGCCGGGGTCTGCGTGCCATTCAGTACATCGGCGCTTGGTGCGTCCTGCTCGTCCAGCTCCTTCGGTCGCGGCCCGATGTCGTCATCTGGTCGGCATGGCAGTTCCCCGTCGACGGGTGGGGTGTGCACCTGGTCCGAAAGACGCTCCCACATAGTGTGCTGGCCATGCTGGCCCATGAACCGCGCGGCCGGGCCGGTCAACTAGGTGGCCAGAGGTGGGCTCTCGGCATTACCGCGCGAGCCCTCTGCCGGGCCTATGCGGACCTGGATGTGGCGTTCGTGCTCGGCGAGTCGACCAAGCGCGCTCTCATCGAGTCCTGGCCGGTCACCGCTCCCGTCCATGTGATTCCGCACGGCGACAGCGGTCTGGTCCTGTCCGGTTGCGAGATACCCGGTGCGGCCACCACCGCGCCGGTCGCCTTGTCGTTCGGCACCCTCACCGCCTACAAGGGCATCGACACTCTGTGCGAGGCATGGCCGCTGGTGCGGCAGGAGGTGCCCAATGCGAAGTTGATGATCGTAGGGGCTCTGGGTGCGGACATGGCTCGGTCCACTCTGACTGCGGCAGTCGAAGCGCTCGACGGGGTGGTTCTCCGTATCGGCTACGTGCCGTTGGAGGATGTCCCGGCATTGTTCGCGCGAGCACGATGCGTGGTGCTGCCGTACAAGCAGAGTTCGCAGTCGGGGGTCGCGCACTTGGCGCACACGTTGCGACGACCTGTCGTGGCGACGACTGTCGGGGACATCCCTGCCGTGATCGAGGACGGAACGTCCGGCCTACTGGTGCCTCCCGACCGACCCGACGCTCTGGCCGGTGCGCTCGTCGAACTCCTCACCGACAGTGCAGCCGCCGACCGCATGGGGGAAGCAGGTGCCGCCGCCCTTGCCGCCGCCGGGTCATGGGATGTCATCGCCGACCGGGTCGGTGCTGCTCTGGTTTCACAGGGAGCGGCGCAGGGGAGCCGACCATGCCGATGAAATCGGGTCCGGTCGCTGCCGCTCTACCGGATACGCGCGACGAGGAGGGGGTCCTCACCGGCTGGTCACGGCGAACACTGCTTCTGGACGCTGTGCTGGCGCTGTTGGGGGCTGTCGTGCTCTATCCGTGGGCGAGCCAGTTCCCCGGAGGACTGATTCGAGACGACGGGTACTTCTACGCCGAGATCTCCTACAACATCGCCGCACACGGTTCTTCCTCGTTCGACCTGATCAACCACACCGACGGCTACCACCAGCTGTGGGCGCTGATATTGGCGGCAACGAGCGTCTTGCTTCTACCGTTCACCGACGCGCTCGCAGTGCATCTCGTTGCCTACATGGCCGTCAATCTCTTCTTGATTTTTCTGACCATCCGGGCGCTGGTCCTGCAACGGATCGCCGCCATCGCGTTGTTCTCGCTGCTGCTGAGTTGCAGCCTCCTCATGGAGGGCCACCTTGTGCTGTTGCTCAGCGTGGTGGCACTGCGCGGGCTGGAATGCTCACGGGATCGAGCGCATCCGGCATTGCTCGTGGCGCTCCTGTGTCTGCCGTTCGCCCGGATCGACGCCACGATCGTGGGGATGTTCCTGATCGGCGCCGCCGCGATGACCGGCCGGCGACGCATCGCGGCAGCCATGACCGCAGCTCTCGCCGCGGGGATTGCATTCCACTTCACCTACCTCCGTGTCGTCCACGGATCCTTCTTCACGGTTTCGAGTGAGCTCAAGGCAGGCGGAAGCGCAGGGCCGCTCGAACAGGTGCTGATGAATGTCCAGCACGGCGCAGGCTCGGCCGGGTTACCGATACCGGTCGGCCCCAACTTCGCCGTCTTCCTGATCCTGGCTGCGATGTGCGCGTTGCTCTGGCTGATGACACCCGCTCTGCGCGCACGCAAAGAACTGGCGGCGCTGTGTCTGGCCGTGGTGGTGTTCACTGCAGCCCACACCGTGCTCAACACGCTTCGGCCCTGGTACTTCACGCTGTCCTACGGGATTCTGGGCTACGCCGTGCTCTACGGAATCGCCAACCTTCCTGTCGCGTGGCGCCGCCCGATGAGCGCACTGGTCGCGGCGGTGATGGTCCTACCCACCGCGATGCTCGGCTATCTCGGCATCCAGTACCGAGACGAGGCGCGAGATGTCCGTGCCTTCGTCCGCATCGTGGAGGCAGAAGTCCCTGACGGTGCACCGATTTTCATGTCCGACGGAAGCGGCTTTGTCGGGTGGTCTACCACGCGCCCCATCGTCAACGGTGACGGGTTGGTCAACTCGCACGAGTACGCACGGCGCCTGGCCGCCAACAGTCTCGACGGCTATCTGACCGAGGCCGGGATCCGCTATTTCATCACCAATACACTGGCCGCCGATGCGCCGGTGTTGATCGATACCGCCGGGATGGTCATCCTTCGTGAGGACGCCCGGCTACTGGCGGAAAAGCCCGGCGGCTATCGCTATCACTTCACCCAACTGCAACTCTGGGTGCTCCGGGACGGCGACTGAGGTCGGCTGCCCGCGACTGGTGGAACTAGACTCAGATCTAGACAAATTCGGACCGAACGATTCATGTACGTAGGACGCGCTCGCACCGATAGTGAACTTGTGCTGATCGCGCAAACCATAGACGCCCTGACAGCGTTCACGACGAAGAGTCCCGGGAAGTCCGGTCCGATCTCTCCTTCGCTCTGCACCGAGATGCCGGGTTGAGAGGCTTTGGATGTCAGCGGCACACGTGTCGAGTGACGGCTCGCAATGTCCGCCAGTTCGTTCCGGCCGGCAGGCGCCGCCCGGCGGCGCCGCCATCACAGTCGGAGGGCGGCCTGCACAGCGAACGGCGGTGGCGAACTATGAGGTCACCGTGGCGTGCAACGAACGGGAGCTGCAGCAGCACCTCGATGCATGGGATGATCTGGCTGCGAATGCCGCGGAGCCCAACGCGTATTACGAGCCGTGGGCGCTGCTGCCGGCACTGCGCCATCTCGGCGACGGTCACGATATCCGAGTTCTGGTCGTGTACCTGACCAGCGCCCCCCGGCACCCTGCCCCGCTCCTGTGCGGACTGATGCCTGTGCGGCGCCATCGACCGATGCCGAGCGTGCCGTTCGCGGTCCTGGAGCCTTGGCTGCATCCGTACTGCTTCTTCGGCACACCCCTGCTTCGACGCGGACACGAGATTGAGACGCTCGACGCGATCTTCTCCTGGGCGCAGCGGGACCCGTTCGGCGCACCTGCTATTCGGTTCACCGAGGTATCCGGCGAAGGTCCGTTCGCACGGGCTCTGGCAGAGGTCTGTCGCCGCGGCGACAGGGTGACACACGTCCTCGGGGAGTACTCGCGTGCATTGATCGCACCAGCGGGGGACGCCGAGGCGTACGTGCGCAGATCCCTGGGGGCCGGCAGGCCAAGGACTACCGCAGGAGGAAACGCAGGCTCACAGAACTCGGTGAGGTCGAGCAGCGCGTTCTCGCCGACGGCGAAGAAGTCGGCCCATGGGCGGAGATGTTCCTAGCGCTGGAACGTAAGGGGTGGAAAGGGCGCCTGGGTACCGCGATGGACTGCGCACCACCCGACGCTGCCTTCTTCCGGGAGATGTGCCAGGGCGCGCATGCGGCGGGCAGGTTGATGATGTTGGCGATCTTTCTCGATGGTCAACCGCTGGCCATGCAGTGCAATCTCCGCTCCGGAAACGGGTCCTTCGCGTTCAAGGTGGCCTATGACGAGGACTATGCGTCGCACTCGCCGGGCTGGCTGTTGGAGTTGTACAACATCGAGCTGCTGCACGGCGACCGGGGTATCGAGTGGATGGATTCGTGTGCCAGTCACGACAACCCGATCAACAGGGTATGGAAGGAGCGACGATTCATCACCAACCGATGGATCTCCACGGGGCGCGCGCCGGGTGACCTACTGGTCGCGTTGATGCCACTCGTCAGCTGGCTGCGAAGGAAGACTCGCAGGCGCGCCACCTCCGGCGGGTGTAGATGACCGCGGAGCACAACGAAGCCGCGGCCACGCGAGCGTCAGCGGAACAGATCGGCCCGCTCGCGGGTGTAGTGCGGCGCGGTGTTCTCATATCGGGCATCACCATGGTTGTCACGCAGCTTATTTCGGTGGTGTCTCTGATCTGGATCGCTCGATTGCTGTCGCCGACCGAGGTTGGTATCTACACGGCCGGTACCGTCCTCACCGCCTTCCTGACGTCCTGCACGGAGGGCGGTCTCCGGCTGGCCCTCGTGCAACGGGAACACGACGTCGATGATGCGGCGGACACCGTCTTCTGGGCGACTGCGGCCGCCGGAGTCCTGGGCAGCCTCGTCGCTTTGTGCGCCGCACCCGTGCTTGGTCTTGCTTTCGGCAGCGATCTCGTTGCAGCGGTCGCGGTTTCCACGTCCGGACTGCTGCTGCTGGAAGCGCTGACGAATGTACCGGACGGTCTCATGCAGCGCCGCTTCAACTTCCTCCGCAAGCTGGTGGTGGACCCGTCGCGCGCACTGGCCTACGCGGCGGTGACCATCGCGCTCGCGACCGCAGGTTTCGGGGTCTGGTCCATGGTTCTCGGGCAGTACGCTGCGGTGGTCGTGTGGGTCATCGGTTCATGGTCGCTGGGCCGCTGGCGGCCGGGCCGTGGGCGACCGTCCATCCGCTTGTGGCGCGAACTCGCCAGATTCGCTTACCCCCTCGCCATTGCCAACATCGTCGTCTACGTCCGCGAGTCGGCGCAGGTCGTCATCATGGGCCGTGTGTTGGGCGAGCGTGCGCTGGGAAACTACCGGTACGGGTCGCGAATCGGCATGCTCGCCGGCAACGCGGTCTTCGAAATCGGTTCCTACGTCCTGTTTCCGGCCTTTTCGCGCTTCTCCGGCGACGCCGGGCGGTTCCGAGCGGGATTCCTGCGGGCACTGCGGTGGATCTGGTTCGCCGCGGCACCGGTCGCGGCCGTGATCGTGGCGTTGGGGGAACCAGCGGTGGTGGTGGTACTGGGTGAGCCCTGGCGCGACGCCGGGCTGCTCTTGGTCGTCCTGTCCGGGGCAGGCCTCGGCTTGGCCCTACAGGCAGTCGCGAACGAGGCGATCAAGGCTGCCGGCCGATCGGCCTTGTTCCACTGGACCTCGGCGACCGAACTCGTTCTCGGCATCGGACTGGTAGTCGCGTTCCTGCCCTTCGGGCTGGTCGGCGTAGGACTGGCGATCTCGGTGACCGAGATCGCCAGCGGGATCCTGCTGCTGGGGCTGGCCAAGCCGATCGTCGGCTATCAGGCGGGGACGCTGGTGCGTCTGCTCTATCCGCCGGCGGTAGCGGGTGCCGCCGGGGCGGCGACGGTGCTCGGATTGACTGCGACGTTCGGATCACCGGCCACGCTGCCCACACTGGCAGCGATCGGCGCACTGGCCGTACTGTGTCTGATCCTGCTGGTGGTCTACCTCGCGGTCATCGCGACCCTGGACCGGACGATGTTCAGGGCCTTCGCCGTCAGGTTGGCGCGATGAACACCACTACAAACGTCTCCTTCGCGGTCGAGCCGGTCGGCGCGCTCGATGATCTCGGCCGCGAGTGGTCGCTGCTTGCGAAGTCGGCACAGCCGTCGTTCTTCCTGACCTGGGCGTGGATCGGCACCATGCTGCAAACGCTTCCGCCGACTGTGCGCCCGCTACTGCTGCGCGGGACATCGGACGGCCGGACGGTGGCGCTCGGCATTCTCAGTGATCGGGACGCTCGACGGCACACGGTCGTCCGTGCGCGCCAGTGGACACTGAACGCCACCGGCGACCCCGACAGCGATCGCGTGTACATCGAGCACAACGGTTTATTGGCCGAACCCGCCGTCGGGTGGAGCGGGCTCATGAAGGCTTTCGCGTCGGCCGCTGAGGTGGACGAGCTGATCCTCCCCGGCGTCGCGGATCCCCCCGCAGCAGCGGCACTCGACAGTGCAGGAATGCTCCACAGCACCGAGTCGATCCCGTCATTCGCTGTCGGACTCAGTGATCTTGCATCGAGTCGCGGGGACATTGCGGCAATACTGAGTAGCAACGCGCGATCGCAGCTACGCAGGGCGATGCGTCGGCTCGAGCCACTCAGCCTCGAGGTTGCCGCAGACACCGACGAGGCACACGACTACTTCAGTACGTTGAAGGATCTCCACATCCCGTGGTTCGTTCGGCGTGGCAAGGTGCACGCTTTTGTCGACCCTTGCTTCGAGCGCTTCCACCGGCGACTGATCGAGCGGTCATTCGCCGATGAGGGAGTCGAACTGTTGCAGGTGCGCAGCGGCGAGCGGATCCTCGGCGTGCTGTACAACTTTCGCAGCGATGCTCGCGTGTATGCCTACCAGAGCGGCTTCGTCGAGCCCGAAGACAAGGAACGGCCCGGAGTGATCGCCCACGCGCTCGCCATCAGGCGGGCATGGGAGCAGGGAGCCGAGGTCTACGACTTCATGGCAGGTGAGAACCGGTTGAAGACGAGCTTCTCCAACCGTACTGAATCTCTGAGCTGGACGACGATCCAGAAGCCGCGGCTGCGTTTCCGCGCCGAAAGCGTTGCCCGGCGCCTCAGGAATCGCTATCGCGGCGCGAGCTCAGACTTGCCGGAATGACGCGAAGCCCGTCGCCGGTGGCGGTTGAAGCGCTCACGGGGCGGCTCCTGATACGAGAAGGCGAAACGCCGAAAAGGACAACCTGCCCCCGATGCCGATGCGGGGCAAAGCAAGTGGGTCGCTATCACTCTGCGCGATACCATTGGTGGTGGCCAGCGCCCAGCGCACGCCCCGACGGGTCAACACGCCCTTCGAACGTTCGTCGAAGTCCTGTGACCGGCCGTTGGGGTAGGCAAAAACCGTTGGGGCACTGGCAGTGTTGTGCTCGACGGCATCACACGAATCGATGATCTCCCGCTCGACCTTCGCATCGGGGCATTGCGAGAGAATCGGATGCGTCACGGTGTGGGGATAGAGCGCCACTTTGCTGTGCGCTTTCAGCGCCCGGGCCTCGTCCCACGACAGGAGCCGGAAGGGGCCAGTATCGCCCTCAACCGGCGCACCGAGTTCCGCGAGCACTGTCTCCAGCAACGTAAGCCGTTCACTGTCCGGATAGCTCTTCAGTTTGTCGACCGCGAGGGCGTATGCCTCGCCGCGCCCGGCCGTAGTCTTCAGCGAGCGAATCCCGAGGTCGAGCACTCGAAGGTTCACGATAGGCTCATCCGTCCGCGCGAACGCGAGCCAGAGTCGGTCTGGCCAAAGCAACTCGTCGGTACCCATGGGTCCGGTCGCGAGAAACACAGCGGAGGAGAATCCGAACTCTCGGAGAACCGGAGCGGCGTGGGTCAACAGGTTCCGGGTGCCGTCATCGAAGGTCAGCGTCACGGCGCGCTGCGGGAGCGTGCCGGCGTACAGACGTTCGACTGCCTCGTCGAGCGGAAGCACGGTGAAGTATCGCTTCAGGTAGCGCATCTGACGCCGGAAAGTGGCGACGTCAAGTACATGCCAGCATGGTGGTGAAACGGGCTCCGGTTCGATGCCGTGGAACATCAGGATCGCGAGTCCGCCCCTGCGCGTACGCCGCAACACCGCAGGCACTCCGACAACACACGCCAGTCCGGCAGCAACACGCTTGACGGCGTCCCGAACATTTACCCCACCGTAAGCGCGGCGGACGGGTGCATTACACCCACCGCAACCTCCCGGAGGGAGTGCCGCCAGTCGCTTGATCGGCGCCGAGAACATCAGCCAACGATAACTATTCTCGCAAACTGGCGTATGGCCAATCCGACCCTCATCCGCGGATCCGGTGCCGAAGTGAACTAACCTTGGCTCGATGAGCTCCCGGGAGCCAGAACTTGATGACGAGGACACCGGCCCGCTGCATGTCGATAGTTTGCGCAAACCGTCGGTCGGCGCGCGGGACGGGCACCACGAGTCGCCGTTGACGGTGAATCCGCGACCGGTGCACCGCGACCGCAGACCGGCAGTGCTGGCGGCCGCCGCGACGGCCGCGGTAGTGGTCCTCGGGGTGCTCGCGTGGGCGTTCTGGCCGTCGTCCTCGGGGGAGGCGGACACCGGCGGCACACCGATGGCCGCCGCCGAGGCGGAGAATCGGGAACAGGCGGAAGCCCGGCTGCTCGACATGTTGCCCGCCGGTTACCCGCCGGACGGCTGTGAGGCGGTCGTACCGGCCAAAGGCGCACTCGCGCAGGTCAGTTGCGGCAGGAACGACGACACGGGCGGTCCGCTGTCGGCCATCTACACCCTGGCGCGCGATGATGACGCCCTCAAGGAGTTGTTCGACGGGGTGATCAGGACGTCAGCGGTGGTGAACTGCCCGGGCAACATCCAGTCCCCGGGCCCGTGGCGCAGGAACGCCACACCCGAGCGGTCCGCGGGCACCCTGGTGTGCGGCTTCCAGCAGAGCAAGCCGACAGTGGCATGGACGACCGACGCCGATCTGATGGTCAGCGAGGTCCAATCCGGCCCGCAGGGCCCGAATATGGTCCAGCTCTACACCTGGTGGACCTCGCACTCGTGAGATGAACCGTGCCGCCTGCGTAAGCCCAGGCGGCACGGTGTCGTGAACTCGTCGGTGTCAGGCCGGCGGCGCCGGGACCGGCACGGTGGTCGTGGGGTTGGCCGGCACGGCCGCCGGCAGCGCTTCCTCGATCGGTGTCCCCGCGCTGCCGTGCGGCACAGGCGCGACAGCGGCCGGGACCGCCGCGGGTTCGGGTTCGGCCGGGACCGCGCCTGCAGGTAGTGGTGTGCCCGAGCTGCCCTCGGGCAGCGGGGTACCCGAGCTTCCTTCCGGCAGCGGCGTGCCCGAACCTCCGGCAGGCACTGCACCGGGCGCGGGTTCGGCCGGAACGGTGGTTTCTGCGGCAGGGTCGGCGGCCGGCGTCGGAGTGGTTTCGGCTGCACCGGACGTAGACGGCGACGTCCCGCTGCCGTATGACGACGCTCCGTCAGCGCCGGCAGATCCGGTCGCCGGGGCCGGCGTCTCCAGCCACAGCACGACGTTCGGCCCACCGTCGCTGTAGAAGACGCTGTCGGGCGCCTCGCCCGTGACATCGAAGTAGATCTTGCCGGTGGTCTTCTCGCCCTGGGCCAGCGTCGACGGGTTGACACCCTGCTCGGTGGCCACGCCGAACAGCACGCGATAGGTGTCGCCGTTCTCGGCGCGCGCGTTGAGGTTCGGCACGATGGGAGTGACGTTGCCTGCGATCGCCTCATCGGTGGCGGTGGCTTCCCACAGGGTGCCGACGGGCTGGTACGGGATGACGTCGGTGCTGGGCTTGAGATCGGTGACGGTCCAGTGCTGGACGACGTCACCGTTGACGAGCTCGCCGGGCTGACCGAGGTATTTGACCTCAGCTTCGGCCGAGGCCACGGCAGCCCCCGCGACTGCTGCTGCGGTGGCAGCGGCGGCGGCCACGGCGGCCAGAGCAGGCTTGAATTTCACGCGATTTCCTCCTGTGTTCGTTGATCGAGCAGCGAGGTGGTTCCCCGTTGGCAAAGTAGCAGCTCACAGGACCGGTCCGGGGGCGTGCCGAGCCGGCTAACCCCCGGTGGCGCGCCTGATCGAACTCGGGCTCATCTTTGCCTCGGTACGCACCTCGGTCTGTGGCCGCGGCGGAGCCGCAGACAGGGACGCCGACATGGCGGACCGGTGGAGTCGGCGGGGTTTGCCGAGCCCCTGCGCTGCACTGCGGACGCCGGGGGCGAGATTCTGCTCGGCCAGATCGCGAATGGCGCCCGATGCCGCCGGGACGGACGCGCGCGGGTCCGGGGGATTCGCCACAACCGTGCCTCCGGTGTCACGAGATTGGCTGCACGGCACCGAGGAGCAGCGCATTCGGGCGGTGCTGGCGCGCTGGGATTGGAGTTAGCTGGTTTGCGATGATTGCGATTTACCAGCAAAGTAACTTTCGCGTCAGTCCGAGCCGGGACGATCGCGCGGCGAGTTCCCGGGGAGGTGTGCCACGACCACACTCTCAACGCTGGGCAAACGTGAATTATCCGTCCCAGCCTCGGGGTCTCTCAGTGACCGGAACGCGATGCGCAGGTTAACCTTCTCCGGGCTCCAGCAAAACTCTGTTTTACAACACATGCTCTGGTACAACTGTCTGGTCGTTGCCAAAGCGGGGCTTGGTGGCGGGATCCGACGTAACTACACAGGGGGTAACCCATGGCTAAGCACGCCAAGAAGAGCAACCGCTCGGTGGCAGTCCGCACATACCTGACCGCCGGCATCACGGCCGGGGTCACCGGCGCCGCCCTGGCGGGTGCCGGCACGCTGCTGCTGGCGGACGGCGACGCGCCGATCCCGGTCCAGATCGAGGTGCAGCTCGTCGCCAACGAGGAGGAGATCCCCTGGCTGTCGCTCAACGGCGGCAGCGACCGGCGCGACCGCGAACAGCAGGCCGCCGCAGCACTGGCGAGCGCCAACCCGGCATGGCGTCCGATGATCGGTGACGGCGGCTGGCTGATCGGCAACGGTCTCGACGCGGCCGACGACTGCCAGGGCGCGGCGTGCAACGGCGGCAACGGCGGCATCCTCTGGGGCAACGGCGGCGACGGCGCACACGGTGGCACCGGCGGTAACGGCGGCTTCTGGTTCGGCAACGGCGGTAACGGTGGTGACGGCGACGCCGTCTTCGACACGAACGGCACTCTCGTGCGCGCAGCGTCTGCGGGCGGCGCCGGCGGCAAGGGCGGCTGGTTCCGCGGCGACGGCGGCAACGGTGGCAAGGGCGGCGACGCGGTGTACGTCGGCGGCGAGAAGAAGTCCGGGGCGTTCGCCGGCGGCCGTGGCGGGGACAGCGGATACCTGTCCGGCAACGGCGGCAGCGGCGGTAACGGCGGCTCGGACACCAACAACCTCAACGTGCCGAGCGATCCGGCCACCCCCGGTGACGAGTCGACTCGCAACAACGCGGTCGGCGGCGCCGGTGGAGCCGGTGGGGTTGGCGGTGTACTCAACGGCCACGGCGGGCACGGCGGCGACGGCGGCGACGCGAGTTCGGCCAACGGCAACGCCACCGGCGGCAGCGGTGGTCGTGGCGGTCAGGCGTATGAGAACGCCGGCGGCACCGGCGGTGACGGCGGCGACGGCGGCAACGCCGAGGCCGATGCGTCGAACAAGACCGCCAAGGGCGGTAACGGCGGTGCAGGCGGTTACACCGGTACCGGCCAGGCCGGCTCCGGCGGCAACGGTGGTAGCGCCACCGGGGACGCAGCCAATGCGGTCGGCGGAAACGGCGGCTCCGGCGGCAACGTCCGATTGGGTGCCGGCGGTACCGGTGGCGACGGCGGCGAGGCCGTCAGCGAGGGCGGCAACGCCACCGGCGGCAACGGCGGTAACGGCGGCTCGGTCGACCTGACCGGGGACGGCGGCGGGGACGGCGGCCGCGGCGGCGATGCCGACGGCAACGAGAAGGCGACCGGTGGCAACGGCGGCACCGGCGGTGGCGGCGGCTTCGGTGGTGACGCCGGCACCGGCGGTGACGGCGGTGATGCCGTGGCCAAGACGCAGACCGGCGCCAAGGGCGGCGCCGGTGGCGAAGGCGGCCCCGGCGGACGCGACGGCAACGACGGGTCACCCAGCGGAACCGACGACTGACGGTCGCAACCTCACGCGCAATTCTGCGGGCGTCGACTCCCTCTCGGAGTCGGCGCCCGCAATATTTCTTTGCCCGGATTCACGGACCGGTGTCTCCAAGGCCCGGCCTTGGCGCTCAACCGTCATTGCCGCATCCAGCAAATCCGACTGCTGTTTTGGCCAGCCCGGACTCCGGCCCGGTCCGGCTTCAGTGCGGGTGCATCGTCATGGGCTGGCCGCAATGCGAGTAAGCCTCACCATTCAGCATCGCTCGCAAAATGTTGCGCCGGCAAAAGATGCTGACGACATGGCATTTTGCCTATGAAAATATGCCCGCGGCAATAGCAAATTTCTACAGGCCATCGCCGGAGCCTTCGCGTGGCCGAGTCGCACGTGGTGCCGGAGTCATTTGCTATCCGTATGGCCAGCGCATCGAAAAACATGGACCGAAAGATCTATTGACTGCCGTTTCAGCAAAGACTTACAGTCCGGGTGCTCTCAGTTTTTCGGGGGGATGCGCGTTCGGGTGAAGGTGCATGAGGTCGCGACAAGCAAACAAATCAAGGGGGAATTATGGCCGAGCACGCCACGCCACGCGCGCGCACATTTCCGGTCAGGTCATTCATCACGGCCGGTGTCGCCGGCGCAGCGCTGGCCGCTGCCGGGGCGCTGGCGCTCACGGCCGATATCGCGGCACCGGCCGCCGCGGTCGACGTGAAGTTGGTGTCCACCGAAGAGGAACTGGTCCTCGAGGACACCCTTTTTCTGACGCTCAATGCCGGAAGCGGCCGCCGCGAGGCCGCGCCCGAAGGCGCCGCGCAGATCGGAACGAGCGCGCTGCGGCCGATGTTCGGTCCTGGCGGCTGGCTCATCGGAAACGGCCTCGATGCCCAGGAAGGCTGCCAAGGGGCCGCCTGCAATGGAGGTAACGGAGGCCTGCTCTGGGGCAATGGAGGTAAGGGCCTGCACGGCGGCAATGGCGGCAACGCGGGCTTCTGGTTCGGCAACGGCGGCAACGGCGGCGATGGCTACGCGGTAGTCGTCGGGGGCACGACCTACGCCGCAAGCGCCGGCGGTGCCGGCGGCCGAGGCGGCACCTGGTTCGGCAACGGAGGCAACGGCGGTAACGGCGGCGAGGTCGAGTACACGGCCGGCGGCATCCTCGCCTCGGGTCCGTTCAATGGCGGAGACGGCGGCCAGGGCGGGTTCATGTTCGGGTCCGGCGGCAACGGCGGCAACGGTGGGACCACGAAGAACTTCAGCGACGTCGGCGCCGAAACCAACGATGCGACCGGCGGTGCCGCGGGCGCCGGTGGTGCCGGTGGTGCGATCGCCGGTAACGGCGGCGCCGGAGGCGTGGGCGGCGAAGCCTACTCCACGAACGGCACGGCCACTGGCGGCAGTGGCGGTGTGGGAGGCGCGGTCAGCTCCAACTTCGGCGGGCAGGCCGGAGCGGGCGGTCAGGGCGGCAGTGCCTTCGGTCACGCAGCCGGTTCGGAGGCGATCGGTGGAGTCGGAGGGGCCGGCGGCTACGCCGGTACCGGCACCGCGGGCGCCGGCGGGACCGGAGGTGAGGGCTACAACGACGACGGCACCGCCACGGGTGGCGCAGGCGGCGTCGGTGGCGACGCCCGGGCCGGGGACGCAGGCAACGGTGGCGCGGGCGGTTACGCCGAGTCGGAGAACGGTGTGGCGACCGGCGGTGTCGGCGGCAGCGGCGGTCGTGCCACTCTGAGCGGCGACGGTGGTGACGGCGGTACCGGCGGCAACGCCAACGGCGACGACGAGGCGATCGGCGGCGACGGCGGCGACGGCGGCGACGACGGGCCATTCGGCGGCAGGGGCGGCAACGGAGGTGACGGCGGCGACGCCCAGGCCACCGATGCGTCCGACGCCAACGGCGGTACCGGCGGGTCCGGCACTTCGGGCGGAAACGACGGCGCCGACGGAAGTGAGGCTGCGCGAGCAGACGCCGCTGACGACTGAGCCAGCCCGATAGCGCTGTGATGCGGGCGCCGACTCCCACGGGGGCGGCGCCCGCGTTGCTGTCGTCCGCTCCGCGTGTTGAAAACTATTGCCGAGGAGTGCCTTTCATGAGCCGCTATGATCGCCCAATGCCCGAGTCCGGAAACACGTCCAGTCGTACGAATCAGCTCGTCATCGCGGCCCTGGTGGTCGCAGTCGCGGCGCTGGTGATTGCGGTCTGGGCACTGCTGAGTGCGCCGTCAAGCCAGACCTCGTCGGCGACCGCAGATCAGTCCACCGACCCGAAGACACGGGTGTGCGGTGCGTTCGACCTGGTGCGCGGTGCGGTGTCGCTGCAGACCAACGCCAACCTCGGGGACGACCCGGTCGCGGTGCAGGCAGTGGCCGCCAACGCGCGACTGGCCACCCTCGGTGGGGGTCAGTTCCTGCTGTCGCGGCTGGACGGTGACGTGCCGTCCGATCTCGCGGACGCGGTACGCACCTTCGCCAACAGCCTGGAGTACATCGGGATGAGCCAGCTCGCAGGCGCGCCGGGGGACGACCCCGGTCAGGTGAGCCGGATGAACGACGCGCAGACGGCCTCCACGAAGATCACCGAGCTCTGCGAGTAATAGGCGCCGAGCTTTGCGAGTAATAGGCCCGGAGCTCAGGCCGGGGTGAACTCCACCCCGGCCAGCGCTACCGCGTTGTCGCGTTCGGGTGCGGTGACGGTCGCGATGTACGCGCCGTCTTCCTTCCAGACGTTGACCCGCAGGGTCTCTCCGGGGAACACCACGCCCGCCATCCGCGCGCCGTAGGACTTCAGCCCGGCGACGTCGCCGTCGAGCAGGTTGTCCACCAGGGCCTTGCAGGTCATCCCGTAGGTGCACAGGCCGTGCAGGATCGGACGCGGAAATCCTGCTGCCGCAGCGAAGTCGGGGTCGGAGTGCAGCGGGTTGCGGTCGCCGCACATCCGGTAGAGCAGGGCCTGTTGGGGTGACGTCGGGACCGTGAGTTCGAGGTCGGGCGCACGGTCGGGCGCGGCCGAAGACCCCGACGGACCGCGGTCGCCGCCGAACCCGCCTTCACCGCGGGCGAAGATCGAGCGCTTCTGGGTCCACAGCAGCGTGCCGCTCGGATCCTTGACTGTCGTCTCCGACCAGATGACCGCGGCCTTGCCCTTGTCCCAGATCTCGGTGAACCGGGTCACGGCGATGCCGGTGCCCGACGGCGGGATGGGCCCGGGCACGGTGACGGCCTCGCTGGCGTGCAGCACCTTGCTCAGCTCGATGTCGATGCCGGGGAACTTCACCGCGGGCGGTTCGGTCATGTGGAAGCTCTGCGCGACGTTGCCGAAGGTGGGCAGCACCTGCGGGGTGTCGTCGACGAGGTAACGCAGCTCGGTCTTGTCCATCGGGTCGCCGCCCGCACCCAGGCCCAGGTGGTAGAGCTGCACATCGCTACTGGTCCAGGAGAATTCGACCGGATCGAGCTCGGCGCCGATGGCTTCGTCGAGATTGATGGGCACGCTTATTCCTTCCCTGCGGCGATGTCCAGCGCCGCCAGATAGCCGAACGTCATCGCGGGTCCGATGGTGCCGCCGGGGCCGGGGTAGGTGTGGCCCATCACCGGTGCGCTGACATTGCCCGCGGCGTAGAGGCCGTCGATGACCGAGCCGTCGTCGCGCAGCGCGCGGCCGCGCACGTCGGTGACGATGCCGCCCTTGGTGCCCAGGTCGCCGGGCACCAGCTTGGCCGCGTAGAACGGGCCCTGGCCGATTTCGCCCAGGTTCGGGTTCGGCTTGTTGGTCGGATCGCCGTAGTAGCGGTCGTAGGCGCTCTCGCCGCGCTTGAAGTCCTGGTCCACGCCGGCCCGGGCGAAGCCGTTGAAGCGCTCCACGGTGGCCTTGAACGCGTCGGCAGGCAGGCCCGTCTTGGCGGCCAGCTCTTCGAGGGTGTCAGCCTTGACGATCACGCCCGATTCCAGCCACTTCTTCGGAATCCGTTGTCCTGGTTGCAGTCCCGCAAAGATGTAGCGGTCGCGGTAGCGCTGGTCGAACACCAGCCAGGCCGGGATGTTCTCACCGGGACCGGGGCCCTGACCGTATTGGCCGCCGTACATGTGATGGCACGCCTCGACATAGGGCATCGACTCGTTCATGAACCGCTTGCCCGCCATGTTCACGATGATCGAGCCGGGGGAGTTGCGCTCGGACAGCGCGAACCACGGCGAGTCCACGAGCGGCACGGTGGGCCCCCACCAGGCATCCTCCATGACGTCGAGCGCCGCGCCCAGCTTCTCTGCGGCGAGGATCCCGTCGCCGGTGTTGGCGCTGGCGCCGACGGTCCACTCCGTGGTGATCGGCGCGCGCTGGTACTTCACCCGCATCTGCTCGTTGTGTTCGAATCCGCCGCTGCCCAGGATGACTCCGCGTCGTGCCCGGATCAGTTGCGGCTCGGCGCTTTCCGGTGCGCCGGTATCGCGGACGTAGATGCCGCGGACCACTCCGTCCTCGACGTGCAGATCGGTCATCGCGGTGTTCAGCCGCACCGGGACCCCGGCCTCACGCAGGCCGATCCGCAGCGGCGCGATCAGCGCGCGGCCCATGCCGACCAGGTTCTTGCCGGTGGTGTTGGCCCACACGGACCGGACACCGACCTTGAGGCTGCGCAACAGGCCGCGGGGATGGCGCTTGAGCTGGTTGAGCCGGACGTAATCCTGTTGCATCACCACCATGTTCATCGGCACCTTGCCGTACGGCGGTTCCAGGCCGGGCAGATCCTCGCCGAGCTTCTTGGCGTTGAACGGCTTCGGCTCCACCGAACGCCCGGTGGCCTTGCCTCCCGGGGTCTCGGGATAGTAATCGGAGTAGTTGGGCACCCAGCACAGCTTCAGCGGCGAGTGCTTGAGCACGAACGACAGCATCTCGGGACCGCGATCCAGATAGGTGTCGATCTTCTCCCCGGGCACCACGTCGCCGATGATCGCGTGCAGGTAGGTGCGCGCCGCGTCCGCGGTGTCCTTGACGCCGTCGCGCTTGAGGATCTCGTTGTTCGGGATCCACACGCCACCACCTGACCGCGCAGTGGAACCTCCATAGTGCGGGGCCTTCTCAACGACTATCGTCGAGAGGCCCTGGTGGGCGGCGGTGAGGGCGGCGACCATGCCCGCGGCGCCGCTCCCGACCACGACGACGTCGTACTCCTGCTCCGTCATGTAGAACACGTTATAGAATTGCCCGGCCGACTAACAACTGTGCCGGTCGACGAAACGAGGGGACTTCACCAATGTTGTCCGATGAGGTGCGCGAAAAGCTCGCCGCAGACCTGGCCGGCGCGGAGCGCAGCCGAGTGCCGATCTCCCCGCTCACCGATGGTCATCCCGACATCGACGTGGTGGACGCCTACGAGATCCAGCTGATCAACATCCGCCGGCAGATCGCGGGAGGCGCCCGGGTGATCGGGCACAAGGTGGGGCTGTCGTCCGAGGCCATGCAGAAGATGATGAACGTCGACGAGCCCGACTACGGGCATCTGCTCGACGAGATGCAGGTCTTCGAGGACGTCCCGGTGAAGTCGGCGAACTATCTGTATCCGCGCGTCGAGGTCGAGGTGGGTTTCATCCTGTCCGACGACCTGCCGGGCGCCGGGTGCACCGAGGACGACGTGCTGGCCGCGACGGCGGCGTTCGCGCCCGCGATCGAGCTCATCGACACCCGGATCACCAACTGGCAGATCAAACTGTGCGACACGATCGCCGACAACGCGAGTTCGGCGGGCTGGGTGCTCGGTGAGGCGCGGGTCTCGCCCAAGGACGTGGATATCAAAGCCATCGACGCGGTGCTGACCAACAACGGTGACGTCGTCGCGGAGGGGCGCAGCGACGCGGTGTTGGGCAATCCGGTCACTGCAGTCGCGTGGCTGGCCCGGAAGGTCGAAAGTTTCGGTGTCCGGCTCAAGGCCGGCGACATCGTGCTGCCCGGGTCGTGCACACGTGCGATAGATGCACCGCCGGGAAGTCATTTTGTTGCCGACTTCAGCGGGTTAGGTTCAGTACGACTGGATTTCGAGTAGGAGTCGGATGATGGCAGACAAAGCGTCTGTAGCGATCGTGGGTTCGGGCAACATCAGCACCGACCTGCTCTACAAGCTGTTGCGATCAGAGTGGCTGGAGCCGCGCTGGATGATCGGCATCGACCCGGAGAGCGAGGGTCTGGCCCGGGCGCGCAAGCTCGGTCTGGAGACCTCGCACGAGGGTGTGGACTGGTTGCTCGCGCGCGACGAGAAACCTGACATGGTGTTCGAGGCGACCAGCGCCTACGTGCACCGTGACGCCGCGCCGCGCTATGCCGAGGCCGGTATCCGGGCGATCGACCTGACCCCCGCCGCGGTGGGGCCCGGGGTCATCCCGCCGGCGAATCTGCGCGATCACCTGGACGCGCCGAACGTGAACATGGTGACCTGCGGCGGTCAGGCGACGATCCCGATCGTGTACGCGGTGAGCCGCGTGGTCGGTGTGCCGTACGCCGAGATCGTGGCGTCGGTGTCCTCGGCGTCGGCCGGGCCCGGAACCCGCGCCAACATCGACGAGTTCACCAAGACCACCAGCGCCGGGGTGCAGAACATCGGTGGTGCGCAGCGCGGCAAGGCGATCATCATCCTGAACCCGGCCGACCCGCCGATGATCATGCGCGACACCATCTTCTGCGCGATCCCCGAGGATGCCGACCACGCCGCGATCACGCAGTCGATCAAGGACGTCGTCGCCGAGGTGCAGACCTACGTGCCCGGCTACCGACTGCTCAACGAACCGCAGTTCGACGAGCCGACGGTCTACAACGGCGGCAACCATCTCGTCACGACCTTCATCGAAGTCGAGGGTGCGGGCGACTACCTGCCGCCCTACGCTGGAAACCTGGACATCATGACCGCCGCGGCCACCAAGGTGGGCGAGGAGATCGCCAGGGATCGCCAGACCGCAACCGCAGGAGGGGCGCGATGACCGAGGGCATCTACTTCAACCCGATGTGGGACGTCCGGATGACGGACACCTCGCTGCGCGACGGTTCGCACCACAAGCGCCACCAGTTCACCAAGGACGAGGTCGGCGCGATCGTCGCGGCACTGGACGCCGCGGGTGTGCCGGTCATCGAGGTCACCCACGGTGACGGACTCGGCGGATCCAGCTTCAACTACGGGTTCTCCAAGACCCCGGAGCAGGAGCTGATCAAGCTGGCCGCCGAGACGGCCAAGGAGTCCAAGATCGCCTTCCTGATGCTGCCCGGGGTGGGCACCAAGGAGGACATCAGGGAGGCCCAGAACAACGGCGGGTCGATCTGCCGGATCGCCACCCACTGCACCGAGGCCGACGTGTCCATCCAGCACTTCGGGCTCGCGCGCGAACTCGGCCTGGAGACCGTGGGCTTCCTGATGATGAGCCACACCATCTCTCCGGAGAAGCTGGCCGCACAGGCCCGCATCATGGCCGACGCCGGTTGCCAGTGCGTCTACGTCGTCGACTCCGCGGGCGCGCTGGTGCTCGAAGGGGTGCGCGACCGGGTCGCCGCGCTGGTCGCCGAACTCGGCGACGACGCGCAGGTGGGTTTCCACGGTCACGAGAATCTCGGGCTTGGTGTCGCGAACTCGATCGAGGCGGTCCGCGCCGGCGCCAAGCAGATCGACGGGTCGTGCCGACGGTTCGGCGCGGGCGCCGGTAACGCACCGGTCGAGGCGCTGATCGGCGTGTTCGACAAGATCGGTGTGAAGACCGGCATCGACTTCTTCGACATCGCCGACGCCGCCGAAGAGGTCGTCGCCCCGGCGATGCCCGCCGAGTGCCTGCTGGACCGCAACGCGCTGATCATGGGCTACTCGGGGGTGTACTCGAGTTTCCTCAAGCACGCCATCCGTCAGTCCGAGCGCTACGGGGTGCCCGCCCACCAGCTGTTGCACCGGGCCGGACAGCGCAAGCTCATCGGTGGCCAGGAAGACCAGCTGATCGACATCGCATTGGAGATCAAGCGGGAGCAGGAGTCCGGGCAGGCGGCTACGCGCTGACCAAGTAGCCGCGGTTCGGAAGGATCTCCTGCTCGCGGAAGTCGTCCTGACCTGCGGCTACTCGGTTCGCTGTCGCATGCGTTCGCCGGCGCGGGGTTTGACCTCGCGGGTCAGGGGCTAGGCATTGGGGGTGCGACCAACGTCGCAACGTTGCCTATTCGCCTAGGAGTGATTTTTATGAACGCGTCCGCAACGACCGTGCGCCGCGGCATGTTCGGCATGTTTGCCGGTGGCCTGCTGGTCTTCGGGTCGGCGGCGATCATCGCCCCGGTGGCCAATGCTCAGCCCGGTCCGGCACCTGCACCGGGTCCGGCACCGGCGGACTGCTCGGCCAGCAGCGTGGCGGGAACCGTCAGCACCGCCACCGCGTCCGAGGGTGCCTTTCTGACCGCGAACCCGCAGACCAACGAGGCGCTCTCCACCATCTCGGCTCAGCCCGCAGCTGAGGCGCAGACTGCCTACCAGGCGTTCTTCGCCCAGAATCCGCAGGTCGAGGAGCAGCTCAAGAATATCCACCAGCCGGTGAGCGCCCTGCAGACGCAGTGCGGCATCGAGGTGGCGCCCACTCCGGTGGCGCGTGCGGTGTGGAGCAGCGAGAACGTCGGCGCCGAGGTCCCGCAGGTCGTGGAGCCGTCGATGGTCCCGCCGATGCCGGCCGATCCGCAGGCTCCGGGGGCCGTCGAGGTTCCGGCTGCACCGGCCAGCTGACCCTTCGCTCTTCACGAACCATCACTTGCCGTGCCCGCGCGCTGAGCGCAGGCACGGCAAGTGCCGTTCGGTGCTGTCGGGGCCGCCGGGCAGGATGGGGTGATGGCGACGCGAACCGAGGCCCAGGCGCTTCTTGAACAACTCGCCGGGCCCGAGGCCCGGTTGCGCGACGACCAGTGGACGGCCATCGAGGCACTGGTGGTGCAACGCCGTCGGGCGCTGGTCGTTCAACGCACCGGCTGGGGGAAGTCCGCGGTGTACTTCATCGCCGCGAAACTCCTGCGCGCGGCCTGCCGGGGGCCGACCGTGATCGTGTCCCCGCTGTTGGCGCTGATGCGCAACCAGGTCGCCGCGGCCGGCCGGGCCGGCGTGCGCGCGGCGACCATCAACTCCGGCAACGTCACCGAATGGGACGCCGTCCACCAACAGGTCAACGCCGGTGAACTCGACGTGCTGCTGGTCAGCCCGGAACGCTTGAACAACCCCGACTTCCGCGACGCGGTCCTGCCCGCGCTGGCCGCCGACGCCGGTCTGGTGGTGGTCGACGAAGCACACTGCGTTTCGGACTGGGGCCATGACTTCCGTCCCGACTATCGGCGTATCCGCACGCTCATCGCCGAACTGGGCGCCGACGTCCCGGTGCTCGCGACCACCGCGACCGCCAACGACCGGGTGGTCGCAGACGTGGCCGCGCAGTTGGGTGTCGGCGGAACCGACACCCTGGTGTTGCGCGGCGGGCTGGACCGCGAGTCGCTGAGGCTGTCCGTGGTGCACGCCGGTGGGCCCACTCAGCGCGCGGCCTGGCTTGCCGCACACATGGAGTCGCTACCGGGGTCGGGGATCGTCTACACCCTGACCGTCTCGCAGGCCAACGACATCGCGGCGCTGCTGCGCGAGCAGGGACATACCGTCGCGGCCTACACGGGAGGCACCGAGGCCGCCGAACGGGAGCAGCTCGAAGCCGATCTGCTGGCCAACCGGGTCAAGGCGCTGATCGCCACGTCGGCGCTGGGCATGGGTTTCGACAAGCCGGACCTCGGTTTCGTCGTCCACCTGGGGGCGCCGTCGTCGCCGATCGCCTACTACCAGCAGGTCGGCCGCGCCGGCCGCGCCACGTCCAGCGCCGAGGTGATCCTGCTGCCGGGACGGGAGGACGCCGACGTGTGGCGGTACTTCGCATCGGTGGCGTTCCCGTCAGAACCGCTGGTGCGCAAGGTGATCGATGCGTTGGAGCCTGGCCGCGCACAGTCCACGGCGGCGCTCGAGCCGCTGGTGGACCTCAACCGGTCACGGTTGGAGATGGTGCTCAAGGTGCTCGATGTCGACGGTGCGGTGCGCCGGGTCAAGGGTGGCTGGATCAGCACCGGTCAGCCGTGGGTGTACGACGAGGACCGCTACCGCCGACTGGACGAGGCGCGCAAACGCGAACAGCAGGCGATGCTCGACTATCAGAGCACCGACGGATGCCGAATGTCGTTCCTGCGCAGTCAACTCGACGACCCCGAACTCGGTCCCGAGCCGTGCGGCCGGTGCGACAACTGTGCCGGGCCGCGGTACCGCGCCGACGTCGACGAGGGCGCGGCGGAGGCCACCCGGGAGCGGCTGATGCGACCGGGAGTCGAGATCGCCCCGCGCAAGCAGTGGCCGACGGGTCTGGCCAAGCTCGGCCTGGAGATGTCGGGCCGCATCAGTGACGGACCGTCCGCGGGCCGCGCGATCGGGCGGCTGACCGACCTCGGATGGGGTGCGCGTCTGCGGAAGCTGTTGGCAGAACCGGACGCCGAGGTGTCCGAGGATGTGGTGGGCGCGGCCATCGCGGTGCTGAAGGCGTGGGAGTGGCAGCAGCGACCCACGGCGGTGCTTGCGCTGGATTCGGCGACTCGCCCGAAGCTGATCTTCTCTCTGGCGGCGCGCTTGGCCGAGGTGGGACGGCTGGAGAACCTCGGCCTCCTGGAGTACTCGCCGTCGCATCGCCCGGTCGCGGCCGCGAACTCGGCGTACCGGGTGGCAGCGTTGCACGGAGCCTGGGTCCCGCCGGCCGGGGTGTCCGGAGCCCGGGTGCTCCTGGTCGACGACCTGACCGACACGGGGTGGACGCTGACGATGGCCGCCAGGGCGGTGCGCGCCGCGGGAGCGGCCGAGGTGCTGCCGTTCGCGCTGGCCGCTGTCAGCTGAGCGAGGCGGGTGGCCAGCCGGGGTGGTCAACCGTCATGCGGGCCGACGACTCCGCCGAGTTGGCCGGTGACCGCGTCCGCGGCCGCCACCACCGCCCGGGCCCGCTCGGTGATCTCGTTGTCGGTCAGCGGTTTTCCGACGTGCAGGGACGCCACCATCACCTGCCTGCGGTGGTGGTCGTACACCGGCGCCGAGATCACGCTGATGTCGGAACGGGCACCGCGGCGTCGTCCTTCGGAGCGGCTCTCGTCACGCAGATACACCCGCTCGCCGATGTCGGAGACCAACTCGCCCAGTAGCGCGCGCAGTTCGTCGGGCAGCTCGGTCGGCATGCCTGCCATCAGGGAGTACAGCCGCCGCCCGCCCGGGGTCTGCCGCTCGACGAGATAGCCGTCGGCGCGGCACGCGGCCACCACGCGCTGGAGCCGGTCGGTGTCGGTGCGCAACGGAATCGTGGACGGCCTGCTGAGCCAGTCACGCTCGGCTTCGTCGTCCCACAGCACGAACATCAGGCCGACCGGTGGTGCGAACGGGTAGCTCTGGCCCACCTCCACGCCGGGCCGCTCCCGGCAGGGGCAACCAGGTCCAACAACGTGATGCGGTCGTCGACCACCGCCGAGAGCGCCGCCGTCGCACCGAACCGCGACGACAGCACACGCAACTGCTCCCGGGCCGTGGGACTGACCCGCATGGACTCCTGGGCCCGGTGGCCGAGGGTGATCAGCGACGGCCCCAGCCGATAGGTCTTGTCGGCCGGATCGCGGACGAGGTAGCCGGCCTCGCTGAGGGTGGTGACGATGCCCAGGCACGTCGGCTTGGTCAGGCCGACCCGGCGGGCGAGTTCGGACACCCCGTACCGGTCCTGCGGATGGCGGGCGAGGAAGTCGAGGACGCGCACCACGCGGTCGGTCGGTGGCGACGCCCGTCCAGGGGCCGACGGCGGCATGGCGGCCACCGTACCGCAAGGTCCATATTTGGAACAGATCGGTCGATATATTGACTAGAGGTAGAACAGGTTCTAGTTTGGCCCCTGTGTTCGCGCAGCCACTGGCCGAGGCCATCGCCGAAGCCGAGAAACTCGTCACCGCCGCCCCGTTCATCGAATCCGAGGCCGACCTGCTCGAGGGTCTGCAGTATCTGGCCGGCTGTGTCGCTGCTTGTACGCATGTGGCGTTCGACTACGACCGGGACCATCCGTTCCTGCACAGCGGCACCGGGCCGTTCACCAAGATGGGTCTCGACAACCCCGACACCATGTACTTCGGCACCCGGGTGCAGCCCGGCTACGAGTACGTCGTCACCGGCCGGCGAGGAACCACCACCGATGTGAGCTTCCAACTGCTCGGCGGCGAGTACACCGACGAAGTGGTGCCCGACAGTGACACCGCTTTCGACGACCGCAAGCTCGACATCGCCGCCGACGGAACGTTCGAATGGAGGTTCACCCCGGAGGTCCCGTCGCAGCTGGTGATCCGTGAGGTGTACAACGACTGGGCTGCCCACCGCGGCACGTTCGCGATCGCCCGCACCGATACCGCGGGCACCGCTCCGCCCCCGCTGACCCGCGAACTCATCGAGAAGCGCTACGCGGTCGCAGGTAAGCAGTTGGTGCAGCGCGTCAAGACCTGGCTGCAGTTCCCGCAGTGGTTCTACAACGACAGCCCGCCCAACACGATGGTGGCTCCCCGGCTCACTCCCGGCGGACTGGCGACCCAGTACTCGTCGGCCGGGCAGTTCGACCTGCGCGAGGACCAGGCGCTGGTGATCACCGTGCCGGTCCCGGACGCGCCGTATCTCGGCTTCCAGCTCGGCAGCCTCTGGTACATCTCGCTGGACTACATCAACCATCAGACCTCGCTGAACGGCACTCAGGCGCAGGCGGATCCGGACGGCAAGATCCGCATCGTGGTGTCCGACCGCAATCCGGGAGTGACGAACTGGGTGGAGACGCTCGGGCATCGCAAGGGCTTCCTGCAGTTCCGCTGGCAGCGGGTGTCCCGCGAACTGACGCCCGAGGACGGGCCCACGGTGGAGTTGGTCGACGTCGGCGAGGTGGCCGCGGCGCTGCCGTACCACGAATCGAACAAGATCTCGGATGAGGACTGGCGAGCGCGGATCGCGCTGCGCCAGAAGCAGATCGGCGAGAGAATGGTGGGTTGAGATGGCCTTCGGTCTCCTGAAGGACAAGGTTGTCGTCATCAGCGGCGTCGGCCCGGCGCTGGGTACCACCTTGGCGCGGCGCTGCGCCGAGGAGGGGGCGGACCTGGTGCTCGCCGCGCGCACCGTGGAGCGACTCGAGGACGTCGCCGGGCAGATCGCCGGTCTCGGGCGGCGAGCGGTGTCGGTGGGCACGGACATCACCGACGGCGCGCAGGTGGCCAACCTGGTCGACGAGTCGCTCAAGGCCTACGGCCGGGTGGATGTGTTGATCAACAACGCGTTTCGGGTGCCGTCGATGAAGCCGTTCGCCAACACCACCTTCGATCACATGCGCGAAGCGATCGAGTTGACGGTCTTCGGCGCACTGCGCATGGTGCAGGCGTTCACCCCGGCACTGGCGGAGGCACATGGGTCCGTCGTGAACGTGAACTCGATGGTGGTGCGCCACTCCCAGGCCAAGTACGGCGCATACAAGATGGCCAAGTCGGCGCTGCTGGCGATGTCGCAGACGTTGGCCACCGAACTGGGGGAGCAGGGAATCCGGGTCAATTCGGTGCTGCCCGGCTACATCTGGGGCGGAACGCTGGAGTCCTACTTCACCCATCAGGCCGGCAAGTACGGCACCACCGTCGAGGAGATCTACAAGGCCACCGCGGCTGCGTCGGACCTCAAGCGGTTGCCCACCGAGGACGAGGTGGCCTCGGCGATCCTGTTCATGGCCAGCGACCTGTCCAGCGGCATCACCGGCCAGGCGCTCGACGTCAACTGCGGGGAGTTCAAGGCATGACGCGCACCAACGTCGGCACCGTGGAGGATCTGCACGCGTCGGCTGTGAAGGCCTGCGGCCTGGATGATTTCGGCCCGGACGACGACAACTACCGTGAGGCGCTCGGCGTTCTGCTGGACTCGTACCAGCGCGACGCCGACCTCACCGAACTCGGCAGCAAGATGCAGCGCTTCTTCCTCAGGAACGCGTTGGTCGCCCGTCTGGTTTCGGAGGCGGCGTTCAAGCAGCACCCCGAGCACGCTGACGTCGCGATCGAGCGGCCGATCTTCGTCACCGGGTTGCCGCGTACCGGAACCACCGCCGTGCACCGCCTGCTGGCCGCCGATCCCCGCCACCAGGGTCTGGAACTGTGGCTGGCCGAGTTTCCCCAGCCGCGCCCGCCACGCGAAACCTGGTCGCAGAACCCCGTTTTCCAGCAGCTCGACGCACAGTTCACCAAGGCGCACGAGGAGAACCCGGACTACACCGGGCTGCACTTCATGACCGCCGACGAGGTGGAGGAGTGCTGGCAGCTGCTGCGCCAGTCCCTGCATTCGGTGTCCTACGAGACGCTGGCCCACGTGCCGACCTACTCGCAGTGGCTGGCCCGCCAGGACTGGACCAAGTCCTATCAGCGGCACCGGCGCAACCTGCAGTTGATCGGCCTCAACGACCGCGAGAAGCGGTGGGTGCTGAAGAATCCCAGTCACCTGTTCGCCCTCGACGCGCTGTTCGCGACCTATCCCGACGCGCTGGTGGTGCAGTGCCACCGGCCGGCCGAGACGATCATGGCGTCGATGTGTTCACTCGCCCAGCACACCACCGAGGGGTGGTCTCACACGTTCGCCGGCGATGTCATCGGCGCAGACTCGATGGAGACCTGGTCGCGGGGCCTGGAGTTGTTCAACGCCGAACGTGCCAAGCATGATCCGGCGCAGTTCTACGACCTGGACTATTTCTCGTTGATCGAGGATCCCGTCGGCGTCGTCGGGGACATCTACCGAGCCTTCGGCATCGAGTTCACCGACGAGGCCCGTGCGGCGATGACGAAGACCCACGAGGACAGCAAGAAGGGCCCCCGCGCGCCGAAGCACACCTACTCGCTGGCTGACTACGGACTCACCGCGGCGCAGGTCAAGGAACGGTTCGAGAGCCTCTGACCGCGACCGGGCCATGTGTGACCGACATCATCGCCGCCTGAACCCCCAGGTCATCCGGTACCCGGCGGATGCGCGGCCGGCACACATAGCTCCTTCATAGCTTCATACTGTTAGCTTCACTAGCTGTTCACTTCCCGCTCATCTCGAAGTGACCCCCAGCTGACCAGAAGCGCAGGAGACATGAATCTGTTCGGGTTGCGCCGCGCCCGCGCGGGCCAGTCGTCGCGCCCGTACGACGACGTCCCGACACGGCCGACCGGCTATCAACAGACGGCGAGCAAGCTGCACGCCTTCAATCGGTACGAGATCAAGTACTTCGTCGACGAACTGATGGTGCCGGCACTTCGAACCGAGCTGGCGGCCCGCATGAACAGCGATCCGTATTCGCCGCGCGGTGGGTACCCGGTGACCTCGCTGTACTACGACACCCCCGATCTGCGGTTCTACTGGGAGAAGATCGAAGGACTGCGGTTCCGCCGCAAACTGCGCATGCGCCTGTACGGCCCGCCGTCAGCCTGCACGGCCGACACCCCGGTGCAGGTCGAGATCAAGCAACGGGTGAACCGGGTGACACAGAAACGTCGCATCGAACTGCCTTACGCCACCGCGCTGCGCTGGCTGAACGACCGCGAGGAGATCGACTGCGACCCCACGCAGCGTCCGTTCGTCGACGAGGTGTCGACACTGGTCGGCAATCTGGACCTACGGCCCGTCGTCACCACCGGCTACCTGCGCGAGGCATTCGTCGGTCGGGACGCCGACATGGGACTGCGGGTGACCATCGACCACAAGGTGCACGGCCGCGACAGGGACTTCCATTTCGCCTCGGATGCCCCCAACCGCTTCACCATCCCGCCGAAGCTGGCGATCGTGGAGGTCAAGGCCAACGAGCGGGTGCCGTACTGGATCACCGATCTGTTGGCCCGCATCGACATGTCGGTCGTCCGGATATCGAAGTACTGCCAGTCGGTGCAGGCCTTCGACCTCGCGCCCCGGTCGCTGTCCGGCTCTCCCGAGCTGGTGCCGCCGGACGCCGCAGAACCCGTACCCGCCGCTCTGCTGGAGTCAGGCAGCCCGGCGGCCGCGCGAAAATCGTTACCCGACAAGTGATCGAATCAGAAAGCCTCTTGTGAACATCAATCTGCAGGACCTCAGCGGCACCTTCACCGTCTTCGACGTCGTCGCGTCGTTGTCGCTGTCCTTCGTGCTCGCTCTCGTCATCGGGTGGGTGTACCGGTACACCCACAAGAACGTCTCCTACAGCCAGTCGTTCGTCCAGACGCTGGTGATGGTCTGCATGATCATCTCCGTCATCATGCTGGTGGTCGGGTCGAACATCGCCCGGGCCTTCGCCCTGGTCGGTGCGCTGTCGGTGATCCGATTCCGCAACGCCATCAAGGAAACCCGGGACATCGGATTCGTCTTCCTGGTGATGGCGGTCGGGATGACCTGCGGTACCCGGTTCTATCTCCTGGCGGTGGCCGCCACCGTCGCCATCTGCCTGGTGCTGGTGATCATGAGCAAGTTCAATCTGTTCAAGCTCGACGTCAAGCGCCAGGTGGTGAAGGTGCAGGTGCCGCCCGAACACGAGTACTCTGCGCGCGTCGAGGACGTGCTGATCGAGCACTGTTCCGAATTCGAGTTGGTGTCAACCGAATCGGTGCGTTCCGGCGCCCTTCACGAGCTGTACTACACGGCCCGGCTGAAGAAGGGCAGGACCGGCAACGACCTGATCGCCGCGCTGAGCGGGGTGAACAGCGGGCAACGGGTGACGGTGCTGACCGGCTATGACCAGACCGACATCTGAGGACGTTACCGCGCCCGTGCGCCCCACCGGGGCACGGCGGCTCGTCCGCCGGGTTCCGAGATCGGTGCGCCAACACTGGAAGTTGTTGGCCACCCTGATCGTTTTCGCCGCGGTGGTGGGGCTGGTGTTCGGGCAGGTCCGCCTGCGGCCCTACATCACCGGCGACGTGTCCGTCATCGCCTCGCAAATCACCCACGACATCCCCGGCACCGTCGACCTTTTCGACCCCACGGTCGAGCACACCCTGTCGATCGAGATCGCCGACGCCGAACTTCGCCACATGCTGACCCAGTTCACCGCCGACGGCGACAAGAAGTGGGTCAGCGCCGACCTGACCATCGACGGCACGGTGATCGACGACGTCGCGGTCCGGCTCAAAGGCAACTCGACGCTGATGGGACTGCGGCCGCCGCCGCCCGGGCTGGAAGGCTTCTCCATACCGCCTTCCTTCGGCCCGATGGGCGCCGTGTCCGCCGATGTCCCGACCTCGCTGCCGCTGTTGATCAGCTTCGACGAGAACGCCGACGGGCGCGGCTACCAGGGGAGGACCGAGCTGACGGTGCGGCCCGGGACATCGATGCTCAACGAGGCATTGGCGTTGTCGTTGACCGCTGGGACCGGCCAACCCACGCAGCGCTACGCCCACGTGAGATATTCGATCAACGGCGACACCACGACGAAGCTCGTCCTCGAGCATCCCGACGACACCTATGCCAACACCCTCTACGAGTCCGCCGGCTACCTCTACAAGGCTCGGGCCGGATCCCAGTTCAAATACCGGGGCTCCGACCAGTCGATCTATGCGGGCGAGTTCAAGCAGATCAACGCGGTGGACTCCGGAAACCTGCAGCCCCTCATCGACTTCCTGAAATGGCTCGACACCGCCGATGCGGCTGAGTTCGACGCGTCGCTGCCGCAATGGGTGGACGTGGAATCCCTCGCGCGCTACGTCGCGACACAGAACCTGCTGGTGAACGCCGACGACATGTCGGGCCCGGGCCAGAACTACTACCTGTGGTACGACCTGGACACCCGCAAACTGTCGGTGGTGTCCTGGGATCTGAACCTGGCCATGCTGATGGGCGACCCCACCACCGGCCCGCACGATCCGGTCGAGATGGTCTTCCCGTCCGGGTTCCCGCCACCTCCAGGGCCACCGCCGGGCGCCGCGCCCGGTGAAGTGCCGCCATGGCTGAGGGGCAACACCCTGAAGAAGCGGTTCCTGGAGTCCCGCGCGTTCACCGACCTGTACGAGACGGCGTACTGGGAGCTCTACGGGCAGATGTACGCCGACGGGCGCGCGGTGGAACTCCTCGACGAACTGGTGGCGACCGTGCCGCTCAGCGCCGGCCTCAGCGAGCAGGCCTTGCGGGACGAGGCCGAGTCACTGCGCTCCTGGGTCACCGAGCGTGCGGCCGCGTTGGAACGGATTCGTTCCTGAAGCGGCGCACCGGAACCGTGTGCCTACCCGTCACCGGGCGGCGGCGCGCTGGAGTACTCCTCCAGGCAACCTTCGGCGACGGCGTGCCTGATGCTGTCGGCCAGCCGCGGGCAGGACGGTGACCGGGCGGGCTCACCGCCGGCCGCCCGGATCTCGGCGAAATGGGCGCAGCGCTGGGTCGCCTCGCTGTTCCACTGCACCGAGGTGTGGGTCGGGCCCAGCTTCTTCACCTTGACCGCCACGTGGCAGAACCGGCAGTCGACCTCGGCCAGCCCCGACGTGAGGTAGCGCTCGCGGTCGGCCTGGGTGGCCGCCCGCACGGCCGCCGCGCGATCAGGGTCCGACGCGAAATCCGGTGCCTTACGCCATGATCCGGGCTTGTCATCGGTGTGCCCCGGAGTGTGGCCGTGCTCGTGCCCCTCGTCGTCGTGCCCGTGCAGCAGCAGCATCGACTTGGCGAGGCGGTCCACATCCGGTGGCTGACTCATGTCGCCGGCTGTTCTGCCTTCTCGGCTTCCCTGGCCTTCAGGTTCTGTTCGACCTCGACGTGCCACTTCTCGTTGGCGATCGTCGTGTCGACCTCCATCTCGAACCGGTCGGTCATTTCGGGGGTGACGTCGGCGACGTCGACGTAGAACTGCTGGTACCAGCGGCGCATCTGGTACACCGCGCCGTCTTCTTCGACCAGCAGCGGGTTGTCGATGCGCGTCTTGTGCTTCCAGATCTCCACGTCCTGCAGGAAGCCCTTGCTGACCCCGTCGGTGAACGCGTCGGCCAGCTTCTCGGTGGTCTTGTCGTCCAGGCCCTGGGGCTTCTCGACGATGACGCCCCACTGCAGCACGAACGAGTCCTGTGAGACCGGGTAGTGGCAGTTGATCAGGATCGACTCGGCCTTGAAGTCGCCGTAGGTGTTGTGCAGCCAGTTGATCATGAACGACGGGCCGAAGTAGCTGGCCTCGGAGTCCAGCGACGCGTCACCGTAGGCCGTGCCCATGTCGTTGACGTCGGGGCGGCCGACGTTGTGCAGGTACTGGCTGGCGATGTGGCCTTCGAAGACGTTCTTGAAGTAGGTCGGCAACCCGAAGTGGATGTAGAAGAAGTGCGCCATGTCGGTGACGTTGTCGATGATCTCGCGGCAGTTGCTGCCCTCGATCAGCATCGTGTTCCACTTCCAGTCGGTCCACTCGCCGCTGGACCACTGCGGGATCTCCGGAATGCGGACCTCGGGCTGCGGTGGGTTCCCCTCGTGGTCGTGCCACACGAACAGCAGGCCGCCGCGCACATCGGTGTGCCAGGCGCGGGTGCGGGCCAGGCGGGGGGTGCGTTTGGCGTAGGGGACGAGTTTGCACTTGCCGTCGCCGCCCCAGCGCCAGTCGTGGAACGGGCAGGCGATCTCGTCGCCCTTGACGGTGCCCTGGGCGAGGTTGCCGCCCATGTGCCTGCAGTAGCCGTCGAGGATCTGGATCTCGCCTTGCGAGTCGGCGAACACCACCAGCATGGTCCCGAAGATCTCGATCCCGTGCGGCTCCCCGTCCAGGAAGTTCTTCACCGGCCCCAGGCAGTGCCACCCGCGCGCATAGCGGTCGGGCAGCGTGCCGGTGTCGATCTCGCGAATCCCTGCGCTTGCCGCAGTTGAATCGGTAGTCACCTCGGGCCCTCCCAAATCTCGGCTTCTAACTAGAACACGTTACAGTTTTTGCTCCGTCCAGCACAACCGATAGCCGCCCACCTGCGCAGAATGTTGCCTTCGCCACGTGGCTTGGCGTATACCCGCTCGCGCCCCGTCTATATAGTGGACAAAGTGTCCAGTAATGTGACGGTCGCTTCCACCACGGCGGAACGCACCGGTCCGAAGCGCCGCTGGCTGGCGGTCGCGGTGGCCACCTTCGCCATCGCGTGGGGCGGAAACGAGTTCACCCCGCTTCTGGTGATGTACCGGGCCGGCGACACGTTCTCCGCGGTGACCGTCGATCTCCTGCTGTTCGCCTATGTGCTGGGCATCGTGCCCGCACTGTTGGTCGGGGGTCCGCTGTCCGACCGGTTCGGCCGGCGGCCGCTGATGCTGCCCGCACCCGTGCTCGCGGCGGTGGGTTCTGCGATTCTGGCGCTGGGGGCCGAATCGGCGCTGATGCTGGCCGTGGGCCGGGTCTTCAGCGGACTGGCCCTCGGACTTGCCATGGCGGTCGGCGGAAGCTGGCTCAAGGAACTGTCCAGCCCGCCGTGGGACGACGGTGACGCGGGCGCCCGAAGGGCCGCGATGAGCCTGACCTCCGGGTTCGGTCTCGGCGCTGGGGTCGCGGGTGCGCTGGCCCAGTGGGGACCGGCGCCCACCGTGCTGCCCTACGTGGTGAACATCGTGCTGGCCCTGGGCGCGGCGGTGCTGCTGCGCACCGCACCCGAGACACGTGCCCGGCACGAGTCCGGACGTCCGTGGTGGACCGACCTCGCGGTGCCCGGCGCAGCGCACCGCCGATTCCTGTTCGTGATCGTGCCGCTGGCGCCCTGGGTGTTCGGCGCAGGCGCATCGGCCTATGCGGTGCTGCCCGCGCTGATGGCGGAGCGCGCCGCCGCCGCGCCCATCGCCTTCTCGGCGCTGATGTGTCTGGTGGCGCTCGGCGTGGCCTTCGCGGTGCAGAACCTCGCGCGCCACCTCGACGCCGGTGGTGGCGTCGGTGTGGTCATCGCGCTGAGCCTGATCGCGTCTGGCATGGTCCTGGCGGCGTGGGCCGCGTCGGTGCTGACGATCTGGGCGGCCCTGATCGCCGCGGGCGTGCTCGGCGCCGGATACGGGATGGGTCTGTTGGCGGGTCTGCAACAGATCCAGCGCATCGCCGGCCCCGACGACCTCGCCGGGATGACCGCCGTGTTCTACAGCCTGACCTACCTGGGTTTCGCGGTGCCCGCGGTGCTTGCGGTCGTGGGGCGGTCCTTCAGTTATCCGGTGATGTTCGGGTTCGGAGCGCTGGCCGCGGTGCTCACCATGGCCGTCGCGATGGCGGGATCGCGGCGGCGCGCGCAATAAGCTGAGCCACGTGGTGGAGAGCCGGTCTGCGGGGCGCCGCGGGCGTCCGCGCAGCGAAGCGGTTCGCACCGCGGTGCTGTCGGCGGCCGCCGAACTCGCGCTCGCCGGCGGGCCCGCCGCGGCCACCGTGGACGCCATCGCCAGACGCGCCGCGGTCAGTCGCACGACCATCTACAAGTGGTGGCCGTCGGCGGCGGCGATCGTGCTGGAGGGGCTGCTCGACGCGGTGCGCGAATCCATCACCCGGCCACCGGGCAGCACAGCGGTCGAGGCGGTGACCCACCACGTCACGTCGCTCAACGCGCTGCTCGCCGACCCGACAACCGGACCGGTGCTGCGCAACGTGATCGCCGCGTCGCCGTCAGACCCGGCGATCGAACGGGCGCTGCTCGACCAGTGGATCCTGCCGCGCCGCGCCGCTGTCGCCGCCACGCTGCACGAGGCCGTCACCCGGGGGGAACTGCGCGACGACGTCGACGTCGAGGTCACCGTCGACGCGCTGGTCTCGCCGCCGTACTACCGGTTGGTGGCCGGGATGACGCCCCTGGACGGCGACGCGATCACCCGACTGGTGCAGACGGTCTGGCGAGGCTGCCTGCCCTAGCAACGAACATTTCGAGTTCGCTGGCGTCAGCGAATAAACAAGCCGGTGCTGGTAAGGCATGACGGGATGCTTGAATGCGCGAGTAATGTTCTTACCTGCTCAAACACCACGGTAAGCATGGCAGTGGAGTTTGCTGCACTACCTGCAGCAATGTGCGCATAATGCACCATGACACCGCCTGGTGGACCGCCATCGCGCACGCGGACTTCCAGTACAAGACCGGATCGGGTACTGAGTCCATCCGGCAATCGGTCCGATGTCGCTGCCCGGTTTCTTGTCGTGTCGACGTTCGCCCTGATCGCGCTCGGCGTGATCGTGCGCGGCACCGCGGCGACTGTTGACGGCGTGTCCTATCTGTCGATGGCAGAAGGTTTGCGCCACTTGGAATTCACCCACTGGAGCGGGGCGCAAAGCGGCCTCTGGCCCTACGGCTACCCGGCCGCGCTGGCCACGCTAGGCGCCAGCGCCCGGGCGATGGTCGACCTTGGGTTCGTCCTCCAACTCGGGGCGCTGGCCGGAGTGGCAGGGTATTTGGTGCTCATCGCCCGACGGCTGGACGTGTACCGCCCGTCCGGTGCGTACCTGGTCGGAGCGGCCGCCGTGCTCGCCAGCCCCGCGGTGGTCGATTCCACTCCGCTGCTGGAGTCGGAAATGCTGTTCACCTGCGTCGGCTTGGCCTTCTTCTATCACGTGATCGTCAGAAGTCTTCTCACCCCGGAGGCCCCGCGGCGACTCGATCTGGCAGTGGGCGTGGTGGCCGCATTCCTACTTCCGAACATCCGCTTCATCGGCGTCGCCGCAGCACTGGGATTGGCCGTCGGTGCGGTGGTGCTTCTGCTTCTCCGTGACCCCGATGCCCGCGAGCTCGGGCGCCGCGCCGTGGTGCCGATGGTCGGCGGCATTGCCGGGACGGTCAGCGCGGTACTGATCAACCTGGCGACAGCAGGCACCTTGACCGGTGCGCTGGTGTCTCAGGGCGACGTGCTGCGTAAGACGCTCATGTTCTCGGCGGCGACGTTCTGGCAGCTCCTCGTGGCGCGGTGGCACTTTCCGCTGTTCCGCTACGAGGTTGCCGTCGGCGCTGTCGTGGCGCTTGTGCTGATCGTGTTGTCGGTGCGAACCGCCCGAGCCGCATGGTGCGCCGGCGACGAGGAATACCGGCGTTTCACCGTGTGGACATGGAGCGGGATCGGCGCGTACGCAGCGATTCTGTACTGGAGGGCGGTTACCACGCTGGTCGACCCGATCTCGCCACGATTCCTGCTGCCGGTACTGCCGGTGGCGGTCATGTGGCTGGTCTACAGCTACGTCGTCGCGTCCGACGCCGAACGGCCGTCCGGCGTCCTTCGCGTCGGCCGGACCGCCGGAAAGTTGCTGATGGTCCTGTGGCTGGCCGGGATGGTCTTCTCTGTCACAACGGATTTGGTGCGGCCGACCCGCGACGGAGACCTCAGCGCGGTACAGCTGGGCGGCCAGGACCACGCGTGCCTGGCGCGCATCGCGGACGTGCCGGTCGCTGCACGCATCTCGAACAATGCCGCGCTGATCTGGCTCGCCACCGACGGGCGATTGACGGCGAAACAGGCCAGCTACGAAACCGGCTCGCCCGACGAGTTCTACTTCATCGACACTCGCGACCACGCGGTGGGGGAGGTACCCGAGGGCATTCTGGCCGGCACCACGAGCAGCGTCCTGTGCAGCGGGGACCACCTGGTGGTCGAACACCGGACCCGCCTGTACTGAAGCCTGGCGCCAGCGAGCCGTCAGTCCTGCCAGCCGGAGTGGATGTAGGTGTCGGCGAAGCGCTTCAGCGAGTCCTTCTTCTTCTCGACCGGCGCGTCGAAGCTCAGCCCGTCGAACACCCACGGGATCACGATGTTGTCGGTGACGCCGGCCTCGGCGAGCTCCCGGTGCCCGTCGACACCGAACTTGTCGATGCACACCGCTTGGAACTCGAACGGTGCCTCGGCGCGGCCGTACTCGGCACGCAGCGCGTTGATCGCGGTGATGGTCTCGGCGAGTTGGTCTCCGGTCATCATCGCGCTGGTCCACCCGTCGCCGACCCGGGCCGCGCGCTTGAGCGCCACCTCGGTGTGGCCGCCGACGTAGAACGGCACCGGCACCGTGGGAGCGGGACTCATCTGCAACCGGTCGAAATCGAAGAACTCACCGTGGAACTCGACCATGCCGCCGGCCAGCACGAGCTTGATGACCTCGATCATCTCGTCGACCCGCTTGCCCCGCTTGGCGTACGGGACCCCGCACCACTCGAATTCCTCGGGTGCCCAGCCGATCCCGACACCGAACCCGAAGCGGTTGTTCGTCAGGTTGGCCACCGAGCCGACCTGGCGCGCCAACAGCAGGGGATTGCGGGAGCCGAGCTTGAGGACATTGGTGTAGAAGCGCAGCGTCGAGGTCACCGCGCCCATCGCGGCCGCGGCGATCAGCGGATCGACCCACGGGGTGTCCTCGTTCCACATCCGGGAGCCGTCCGGGGTGTAGGGATAGTCCGTGGACTGCTTCTCCATGTAGAACAGGGAGTCGGGCAGCGCGATCGCGTCGAACCCGACCTCTTCGGCCGTCCTGGCGATCTCGATGAGCTGGTCGACCGGACCCATCGCGACGCTGCAGGTGTACTTCATCAGGCCGGCTTGTCCGCACTGACCACCCACATGGAGTAGTACTGTGCGCCACCGCCGTAGGCGTGACCGAGAGCCTTGCGGGCGCCCTCGACCTGGTGTGCGCCCGCCTTGCCCATCACCTGGATCGCGGACTCGGCGAACCGGATCATGCCCGAGGCGCCGATCGGGTTGGACGACAGCACGCCACCGGACGGGTTGAACGGGATGCGCCCGCCGATCGCGGTCTCGCCCGCCTCGGTGAGCTTCCAGCCCTCGCCCTCCTGCGCGAATCCCAGGCTCTCCAGCCACATCGGCTCGTACCAGGAGAACGGCACGTACACCTCGGCCACGTCGATCTCGTCTATCGGGCTCTCGATGCCGGCCGACTTCCACAGCGCCGCGGCGGCATCACGGCTGGCCTGCGGGTTGACCTGGTCGCGTCCCGCGTAGGCCAGCGGCTCGGTGCGCAGCGCGGTGGCGTGGATCCACGCCACCGGATGTCCCTCGGCGACACGGGCATCCGCGCTGGCCTCGTCTCCGATCACCATCGCCGCCGCCCCGTCGGAGGACGGGCACGTCTCGTCGTAGCGGATGGGATCCCACAGCATCGGGGACTCCATGACCTTCTCCAGCGTGATGTCGGCCTGCTGCAAGTGGGCCAGTGGGTTCTTGGCCCCGTTGAGCCGGTCCTTCACCGCGACCATCGCGCCGATGTGGTTCGGCGCCCCGGAGCGGCGGATGTAGGCGCGCACGTGCGGGGCGAAATAGCCGCCTGCGCCGGCGCCCACCGGCTTGGTGAACGGCACCGGGATGCTCAGCGCCCACATCGCATTGGACTCGGACTGCTTCTCCCACGCCATCGTCAGCACCCGACGGTACTTGCCGGACTGCACCAGGCTGGCGGCCACGATCGCGGTCGATCCGCCCACCGAGCCCGCGGTGTGGACGCGGATCAGAGGTTTGCCGCTGGCGCCCGTCGCATCGGCCATGAACAGCTCGGGCATCATCACGCCCTCGAAGAAGTCCGGCGCCTTGCCGACCACGACAGCGTCGATGTCGGCGAGCGTCACTCCGGCGTCCTCAAGCGCTCGGTCGATCGCCTCGCGGACGAGGCCGTTCATCGACACGTCCTTGCGCTTGGCGACGTACTTGGTCTGTCCGGTGCCCAGGACGGCGGCGAGTTTCTTACTCATCGTTACTTACCCTCCAAGACCGCGACCAGATTCTGTTGCAACGCAGGCCCGCTCGTCGCGTGGGCCAGTACGCGCGAGGCGTTGCCGTCGAAGATGTGCCGTGCCGCGAAACCGATGCGCTCCAGGCCCGCAGAGAACATCGGGTTGGCCGCCAGCGCGCCACCGGACGGGTTGATCTTCGTCGCACCGGACAGGCCGATGGCTTCGGTGAGGATCAGCTGCTGATGGCTGAACGGCGCGTAGATCTCGGCGATCTCGATCGACGAGGTGTCCCCGCCGGTCGCGGCCGCCGCCGACGCCGCTGTCGACGGCGACACCGTCAGGTCGCGCGCACCCAGCACCGGTGTCTCGATCCGGTGCTCGAACCCGGCGATCCAGGCCGGGCGCTCCCGCAATTCCCGCGCGCGGTCCCCGGCGGCCAGCACGATCGCCGACGCGCCGTCGGTGATCGGTGCGATGTCGTGGCGGCGCAACGGTTCTGCGAAGTACGGACGCTCCAGTAGCTCTTCGACACTGGTGCCCGGCTCCAGCCGGTCCACTCGTGGCGACGCAGCCTGGGCGTCGAGGGCGACCTGGGCCATCTGTTCGGCGGTCCACTTGCCCGAGTCCAGCCCGAAGCGCGCCTGCAACCCGGCCATGCTCACCGAGTCCGGCCACAGCGGGGCCACGGTGTAGGGATCCGTCTGCAGGGCCAGCACACGGCGGAGGGTGCCGGCCGAGGACTTGCCGAACCCGTACACCAGGGCGGTCTCGACCTCACCGGTCAGGATCTTGATGTAGGCCTCGTACAACGCCCACGCCGCGTCCATCTCCACGTGCGACTCGTTGATCGGCGGCACTGCGCCGATCGAGTCGATCGCGGAGATGAACGAGAATGCACGCCCGGCAAGGTAATCGGAGGATCCCGAGCACCAGAAACCGATGTCGGACTTGGTGATGCCCAAATCGTCGTAGATCGATTTGAAGCACGGCATCAGCATCTCGACGCCGTTGGTGGTGCCGTCGGTGCGGCGCACATGCGGTGCGTGCGCGAACCCGACCACAGCTACTTCAGTCATGTCCGTCCTCAGAGGTGATGCTTGTAGGTGTCGTAGTCGGCGTCGGGCTCACCCGTCGGCTTGAAGTACTCGATGTTGTCGATGCCCAGGCCCCACTGCTCCTCGGGCTTCCACACCGCCTGCACCCGCATGCCCATCCGCACCTTGTCGGCCTCGATGTCCGAGACCAGGTGCAGCACCGGGATGTCCGCGCCGTCGAGCAGCACGTAGGCGGCGACGTACGGCGGTTTGATGCGCTGACCGGCGAACGGGATGTTGATGATCGCGAACGTCGTGACGGTGCCCTTGTCGGGCAGTTCGACGAACTCGTCCAGCGGCCGCCCGGTCGTCGGATTGGCCTCGCGCGGCGGGAAATACACCTTGCCGTCCGGCGCGGACCGCGCACCGAGGAGCTTGCCCTGCTCGAGGGCGCGCAGGAACGCGCTCTCGGGCTGCGACGCGGTGTGCTGAATCTCGATCGTGCTCGGTGAGACGAGCATGGTGACCGGGTCGAGGCCCTCCGGCGGCGGCGGGACGTCCTCGGCCTGGTCGCCGAGCGCGAAGTAGGCGATGTCGGTGATCGCGCCGACGGGCTCGTCCACCCAGTGCGCGTGCACCCGCGCGCCGGTGCTGACGGCCTCGGGTCCGTCGGCCGCCACCGCGTGCAGCAGGGGAGTGTCGGCACCGTCGAGCTTGATCAGGGCCCACGCGAACGGCCGGTCCAGCGGCTGGCCCTCCAGCGGCTCGGGCTGCCACGTCCACGACAGCACCGTTCCGACACTGGCCACCGGTACGATTTCGGTCAATTGCTCCCAGGTGACGGGGTCGTACTCGGCGGGCGGGACCAGCACCCTACCGTCCGAGCCGCGCACCCCGACGATGCGCCGCCCCCGCAGGGCGGTGAAGAACTCACCCAGGAGTGGTCCTACTGAACGGGTGTAGTCGAATGCGAGCTTCAGCGGCGCGGAAAGCGGCGGCTCATGCGGATCGATCTGCACCGGGCTGCTTTGGCTGGTGGTCACGGCATCGAGTAGAACAGGTTCTAAGAATGGTTTCAAGGAGCGGGCCTGGCGGCCCGGAAGGACGGGTGCCGTGAAGCTGGGACTTCAGTTGGGTTACTGGGGCGCGCAGCCTCCGACCAACCACGCGGAGCTCGTCGCCACCGCCGAGGAGGCCGGCTTCGACACGGTCTTCACCGCCGAGGCGTGGGGCTCGGACGCCTACACGCCGCTGGCCTGGTGGGGTCGTGAGACCACCCGGATGCGATTGGGCACGTCGGTGATCCAGCTGTCCGCGCGCACTCCGACCGCCTGCGCGATGGCGGCGCTGACGCTGGACCATCTGTCCGGCGGCCGGCACATCCTCGGCCTCGGTGTCTCCGGCCCGCAGGTCGTCGAGGGCTGGTACGGCCAGAAGTTCCCCAAGCCGCTGGCGCGCACCCGCGAATACGTCGACATCCTGCGCCAGGTGTGGGCCCGCGAGGCCCCGGTGCGCAGCGACGGCCCGCATTACCCGCTGCCGCTGACCGGCGAGGGCACCACCGGCCTCGGCAAGAGCCTCAAGCCGATCACCCACCCGCTCCGTGCCGACATCCCGGTGATGCTCGGCGCCGAGGGCCCCAAGAACGTCGCACTGGCCGCCGAGATCTGCGACGGCTGGCTGCCGATCTTCTACTCGCCACGCATCGCCGGCATGTACAACGAGTGGCTCGACGAAGGGTTCGCCCGTCCGGGTGCCCGCCGGACCCGGGAGACGTTCGAGATCTGCGCGACCGCGCAGGTGGTCGTCACCGACGACCGCGCCGAGATCATGGAGTTGATGAAGCCGCACCTGGCGCTCTACATGGGCGGAATGGGTGCCGAGGACACCAATTTCCACGCCGACGTCTACCGCCGGATGGGGTACGCCGAGGTGGTCGACGACGTGACCCGGCTCTTCCGTAGTGACCGCAAAGACGAGGCGGCCAAGATCATCCCCGACGAGCTGGTGGACGACTCGGCGATCGTCGGCGACCTCGGCTACGTGCAGGAACAGATCAAGGCCTGGGAAGCCGCCGGCGTCACCATGATGGTCGTCGGCGCCCGCTCACCGGAACAGATCCGCGACCTGGCTGCGCTCGTCTGACCACCCCGACTAGACACTTCCTTGCCGAGTGTCTAGCGCACGCTCTAGATTGTGCGGTGTGACACAACACACCATCGCCGGAACCGTCCTGACGATGCCGGTGCGGGTGCGCACGGCGCACCAGCACACTGCGATGTTCGTCGTCGACGCCGACGCCGCCCAGCGCATGATCGACTACAGCGGCCTCCGGGTGTGCCGCTTCGGCAGAGGTGACCGCCGGGCGATGGTGGTGCTGATGCTGATGCGCTACGAGGACACCGACCTGGGTCAGTACTACGAGTACGGCACCAACGTGATGGTGAACCCGCCCGGATCGGACGCCACGGGGATGCAGGCACTGCAGTCGGCGGGCGCATTCGTGCACCATCTGCCGGTGGACCAGGCGTTCACGCTCGAAGCAGGCCGGACCATCTGGGGTTACCCGAAGGTGATGGCCGACTTCACCATTCGAAACGGACGCCACTTCGGTTTCGACGTCACCATCGACGGGCAGCACGCGGTGAGCATGGAGTTCGCGCCGGGCCTCCCGGTACCGGCGGCGCTGGCCGGCAAACCGCAGGTGCACTCGACCTACTCCCACCTCGACGGCGTGACCCGTGAGACCGAGGGGCAGATGGTGCTGTCGGGTGTGCGTTACCGGCCCGGCGGTGTCACGCTGCGGCTCGGGGAACACTCCTACGCCGCAGAGCTTTCCGCGCTGGGGTTGCCCAAACGTGCATTGGTGTCGAGTTCGGCTGCCAACGTCGACATGACGTTCGCCGACTCCCGAATCGTAGGAGAGGCATGACTTCCACCCTTCCGGCCCTCGACGTCGACCTCGCCGACGGCAACTTCTACGCCGACGGCACCGCTGCGCGCGCGGCCTACAAGTGGATGCGCGCCAACCAGCCGGTGTTCCGCGACCGCAACGGGCTGGCCGCGGCCACCACCTACCAGGCGGTGCTCGACGCCGAGCGCAGCCCGGAGCTGTTCTCCAGCACCGGCGGTATCCGGCCGGACCAACCCGGCATGCCGTACATGATCGACATGGACGATCCGTCGCATCTGCTGCGGCGCAAGCTGGTCAACTCCGGCTTCACCCGTAAGCGGGTGATGGACAAGGTGCCCTCGATCGAGCGGCTGTGCGACACGCTCATCGACGCGGTCTGCGAACGCGGCGAGTGCGACTTCGTCCGCGACATCGCCGCGCCGTTGCCGATGGCCGTCATCGGGGACATGCTCGGCGTGCTGCCCGACGAGCGCGACATGTTGCTCACGTGGTCCGACGACCTGGTCAGCGGCCTGTCCTCGACGGTCGACGAGCAGGCCATCCAGAAGCTGATGGACACGTTCGCCGCGTACACCGGGTTCACCATGGGGGTGATCGCCGACCGCAGGGCCCACCCACGCGACGACCTGTTCTCGGTGCTGGTCAACGCCGAGGTCGAGGGTTCGCGGATGTCGGACGACGAGATCGTCTTCGAGACACTGTTGATCCTGATCGGCGGGGACGAGACGACCCGGCACACACTCTCGGGCGGCACCGAACAGCTTCTGCGACACCAGGATCAGTGGCGCCAGGCCGTCGCGGATCCGGAGCTGCTGCCGGGGGCGATCGAGGAGATGCTGCGCTGGACCTCCCCGGTGAAGAACATGTGCCGGACGCTGACCGCCGACACCGAATTCCACGGCACATCGCTGAAGTCGGGCGAGAAGATCATGCTGATGTTCGAGTCCGCGAACTTCGACGAGACGGTCTTCGGCAACCCCGACGAGTTCGACATCCACCGGAACCCGAACGGCCACATGGCGTTCGGATTCGGCACGCATTTCTGTCTGGGCAATCAGCTGGCCCGGCTGGAACTGCGGCTGATGCTGACCAAGGTGCTGGAGCGCATGCCCGATCTCCGGTTGGCCGACGAAGGCATGCTGCCGCTGCGGCCGGCGAACTTCGTCAGTGGCCTGGAGTCGATGCCCGTGGTGTTCACCCCGTCCAAGCCGGTCCTGGGGTAACACCTCAGCGAGGACTGTGGGCCTCGTGCACGGATTTCGGTCGATTTGCGTGCACAGGGCCCACATTTGAGCGACTCGGCCGCTAACAGCTGCGGTCCTCGACGCATCCCGCCGGGAACTCCGGTCCACCGGCGGTCACCATGGCGGCCCGCTGCAGCAGTGCATGCAGCGCAGCCAGCTCGTCGTGTTCCAGCGCGGCGAACATCCGGTGCTCGACGGCGGCGAGCGCGGTCTCGGCCTGCGCCAGCCGATCGGCGCCGGACGGGGTCAGGATCACGGTGTGCCTGCGCCGGTCCTGCGGCGAACGCCGACGTTCCACCAGGCCTGCGGACTCCAGGTCGTTGAGCAGCGCGACGACGTTCGTCGGATCGATGCCGAGCGATTCGGCGAGACCCGCCTGACTCTGCTCGCCGAAATCGCGCAGCACGGTCAGCGCGATGACGTGCCGGGTCCGCAACCCGACCTTGCCGACCTCGATCTCGGCGGCGCCCCGAAGCCGCCGCAGCACCAGGTCCAGCAAAGGGCCGAGTAGCAACTCCGACCGCGCGCCCGCACTCACCTGCGCAAGGCTACGGGAATGGACTAAGGCTTCCTAGTGTAGATATAGTTTGTGTTCCACTAACTATCTATAGGAGGTCAGGTATGTCGCATCTTCTCCACATCGACTCGTCGGTGCAGGGCGAGCAGTCCGTCAGTCGTCGTCTCACCGCGCGGGCGGCCGCCCGGTGGCAGGCCGCTCACCCCGGCGGCGCGGTCACCTACCGCGACCTGGCCGCCGATCCGCTACCCCATCTGGACCCACGGTCGTCGGCAGCGCTCAGCGCGGTCCTGGTCGAGGAGATCAAAGCCGCCGACACCGTCCTGCTCGGCCTGCCGCTCTACAACTTCGGGCCGCCCAGCACCGTCAAGGCCTGGGTGGACCACATCGTCGCGCCGGGCCTGTCGATCGACGCGGAGACCGGTGCGGGCCTTCTCGGCGGCACCGAACTCGTCGCGATCGAGACGCGTGGGGGCGGCTATGGTCCCGGCACGCCCCGGGAGGGCTGGGATCACGCCCAGACTTGGCTGACCCACGGGGTGTCGCTCACGGGCCTGAGCCCGCGTTTCATCGTCGTGGAGCTCACGATGGCCGACACCAATCCGGCCATGGCCCAGCTGAAGCCGCAGGCGGCGCAGAGCCTGGCCGACGGCGAGGCCGCGATCGACCGGCTGTGGCGGGTCGGAGAGAACGCCGCGTAGGCCGCCTGGCAACCGGCGCCGAAATTGCATTCCATGCGCTGTTTTCCTCGACTTGACCGCGTGGAATGCAATTTCGCGGGTTACTTCATCTGGAAGTTGGGGGCGCGCTTCTCTTTGAACGCCCGCGGGCCTTCCTTGGCATCCTCGGACAGGAACACCGGGATGCCGTTGGCGGTGTCGGGCTTGAACGCGTCGTTCTCGTGCAGCCCTTCGGCCTCGCGGATGGTCTTCAGGATCGCCTGCACCGCCAGCGGTCCGTTGTTGTTGATCACCTCGGCGATCTCCAGCGCCTTGTCCAGCGCGGTGCCGTCCGGCACGACGTAACCGATCAGCCCGTACTGCAGCGCCTCGGCGGCGGTGATGTGGCGTCCGGTCAAGAGCAGATCGCACGCGATCGTGTACGGGATCTGGCGCGGGAGTCGGACCGCCGACCCGCCCATCGGGTACAGGCTCCACTTCGCCTCGGAGATGCCGAACTTCGCGCTCTCGCCCGCCACCCGGATGTCGGTGCCCTGCAGGATCTCGGTGCCGCCGGCGATCGCGGGACCCTCGACGGCCGCGATCAGCGGCTTCGTCAGGCGCCGGCCCTTCAGCAGGCCCTCGATCCGCGACGGGTCGTAGCTGCCGTCCTTGAACGAATCGCCCGGCGGTTTCTTGCTCGCCGCCTTCAGGTCCATACCCGCGCAGAAGTAACCGCCGGCGCCGGTCAGGATGCAGGTCCGGATCTCCGGATCCTCGTCGACGCGGTTCCAGGTGTCGACCATGATCGAGAGCATCTCAGTGGACAGCGCGTTGCGCGCCTCCGGTCGGTTCAGCGTCAGGATCAGCGTGTGTCCGCGCTGCTCAACCAGGGCGTCGGGACCTTTGTGGGGCTCGCTCACGGGCGTCCGCCTTTCATCATCGAAGACAGCGACTTGTCTGAAAATGTAACACGTTCTAATTTAGAGCCGTGGCCCTGAATATCGCCGATCTCGCCGAGCACGCCATCGACGCCGTGCCTGACCGCGTCGCCCTGATCTCGGGTGACGACCAGCTGACGTACGCCGAGTTGGAGGACAAGGCCAACCGGTTCGCGCACTACCTGCTCGACCAGGGGGTGCAGAAGGACGACAAGGTCGGGCTCTACTGCCGCAACCGCATCGAGATCGTCATCGCGATGCTCGGCATCATCAAGGCCGGCGCCATCCTGGTGAACATCAACTTCCGCTACGTCGAGGGCGAGCTGAAGTACCTGTTCGACAACTCGGACATGGTCGCGCTCGTGCACGAGCGCCGCTACGCAGACCGGGTGGCCAACGTGCTGCCCGAGACGCCGAACGTCAAGACGGTCCTGGTCGTCGAGGACGGAACGGACGACGATTTCCAGCGCTACGGGGGCGTCGAGTTCTACGCCGCGCTGGAGCAGAGTTCGCCGGAGCGGGACTTCGGGCCGCGCAGCGAGGACGACATCTACCTGCTCTACACCGGCGGTACCACCGGCTTCCCGAAGGGCGTGATGTGGCGCCACGAGGACATCTACCGAGTTCTGTTCGGCGGCACCGACTTCGCGACCGGCGAGCCGATCGCCGACGAGTACGGCCTGGCCAAGCAGGCGGTGGAGAACGCGCCCATGGTGCGCTACCCGATCCCGCCGATGATTCACGGCGCGACGCAGTCGGCCACCTGGATGGCCCTGTTCGCCGGGCAGACCACACTGCTGGTGCCCGAGTTCGACCCTGACGAGGTGTGGCGCACCATCGACAAGCACAAGGTGAACCTGCTGTTCTTCACCGGTGACGCGATGGCCCGCCCGTTGCTCGACGCGCTGCTGGCGCATCAGGAAGCGGGCAACACCTACGAGCTGTCGAGCCTGTTTCTGCTGGCCAGCACCGCGGCCCTGTTCTCCACCAGCCTCAAGGAGAAGTTCCTCGAACTCCTGCCCAACCGCATCATCACGGACTCGATCGGTTCGTCGGAGACCGGTTTCGGCGGCAGCAGTGTGGTCGCCAAGGGCGAGTCGCACACGGGCGGACCGCGCGTCACGATCGACAAGAACGTGGTGGTGCTCGACGACGACGGCAACGAGGTCAAGCCGGGCAGCGGCGTCCGTGGCGTGATAGCCAAGCGTGGCCACATTCCGCTCGGCTACTACAAGGACGAGAAGAAGACCGCCGAGACGTTCAAGACGATCAACGGTGTGCGGTACGCGATTCCGGGTGACTACGCCGAGGTCGAGGCCGACGGCACTGTGACGATGCTGGGCCGCGGCTCGGTGTCGATCAACTCCGGTGGCGAGAAGATCTACCCCGAAGAGGTGGAGGCCGCGCTGAAGGGTCACCCGGATGTGTTCGACGCGCTGGTGGTCGGCGTGCCCGACCCGCGCTTCGGTCAGCATGTCGCGGCCGTCGTCCAGCCCCGAGAGGGCACTCGCCCGACGTTGGCCGATCTGGATGCGTTCGTGCGCAGCGAGATCGCAGGATACAAAGTGCCGCGCAGTCTCTGGCTGGTCGACGAGGTCAAGCGGTCGCCTGCGGGTAAGCCCGACTACCGGTGGGCCAAGGACACCACGGAAGAACGGCCCGCCGACGAAGTTCACGCCAAACACGTTGGAGCACAAGCCTGATGCGTACCGAACTCTGCGATCGCTTCGGCATCGAGTACCCACTGTTCGTCTTCACCCCGTCGGAGAAGGTGGCCGCCGCGGTCAGCAAGGCCGGCGGCCTCGGCGTGCTGGGCTGCGTGCGGTTCAACGACGCCGACGACCTGGAGAACGTCCTGCAGTGGATGGACGCCAATACCGACGGCAAGCCCTACGGCGTCGACATCGTGATGCCCGCCAAGGTGCCGACCGAGGGCACCTCGGTCGACATCAACAAGCTCATCCCGGCCGAGCACCGCGAGTTCGTCGACAAGACCCTCGCCGATCTCGGCGTGCCGCCTTTGCCGGAGGACGAGGCGAAGTCCGAAGGCGTGCTGGGCTGGCTGCATTCGGTGGCGCGCAGCCATGTCGAGGTGGCGCTCAAGCACCCCATCAAGCTGATCGCCAACGCGCTCGGCTCGCCGCCCAAGGACGTCATCGACCAGGCCCACCAGGCCGGGGTGCCGGTGGCGGCGCTGGCCGGTTCGGCCAAACACGCTCTGCGCCATGTGGAGAACGGCGTCGACATCGTTGTCGCCCAGGGCCACGAAGCCGGCGGGCACACCGGTGAGATCGGCTCGATGGTGCTGTGGCCAGAGATCGTCGACGCCCTCGGTGGCAAGGCGCCCGTGCTGGCCGCAGGCGGGATAGGCACCGGCAGGCAGGTCGCCGCCGCGCTCGCCCTAGGCGCGCAGGGTGTTTGGATGGGTTCGGCGTTCCTGACCTCGGCCGAGTACGACCTGGGCGTGCGTCTGCCGTCGGGCCGGTCGGTGGTGCAGGAGGCCATGCTCAACGCGACGTCGGCCGACACCGTGCGCAGACGCATCTACACCGGCAAACCTGCCCGGCTGCTCAAGAGCCGCTGGACCGACGCGTGGGACGCCGATGGTGCGCCGCAGCCGCTGCCGATGCCGCTGCAGAACATCCTCGTCAGCGAAGCCCACCAGCGGATGAGCGAGTCCACCGACCCGACCGCCGTCGCGATGCCGGTGGGACAGATCGTGGGGCGGATGAACGAGATCCGCCCCGTGGCCGACATCATCGCCGAGCTGGTGAGCGGGTTCGAGGAAGCGTCCAAGAGGTTGGACGGCATCCGCGAGTCCTGATCGGGGACGACACCTGGATTTGTCCGGGCGGGGAGGGTGGCTACTCGGGGTTGAGCAGCCGGTTGTCGTCGTCGCCGACGACCTTTTCGAACTCGCGGAAGTGTCGCCGGCACACGTACCACCACGACCCGGCGAGGCGGGCGCTGGCGTAGGCGGGGACGTCTTTCTTGCCGCGTATGAAGCACATCTGACAGACAGCGTCGTTGTCTTGCATGGCGAATTCCATTCTTCTAGTTGGGTTTCGGGGGCGTAGGACTGCCACACCGGCTTCGCGCCGACGTGGTGCAACGTCGCAACCACAGCCGGCCGCGATTGCGGCGACACGGGTGACAGCCCGGGTATTCCGGTTCTACGGGGTGGCGTGCCTTCTGGCGGCGAGGTTCTGCTCGACCTCCTGCTGCCACAGGTCGTACGCGTGGGTGGTGTCGACCTCCTGCTCGTAGCGGTCGGTCATGTCGGCGGTGACGTCGGCGGCGTCGACGTAGAACTGGTGGTACCAGCGGCGGTGCTGGTAGACAGGTCCGTCCTCTTCGGTGAGCAACGGGTTTTCGATCGGCGACTTGTTCTTCCAGATCTCGACGTCTTCGAGGAAACCCTCGCCGAACGAACGGTTCAGCGCCGCCGCGAGTCCGGCCGCCTTGGCGGCGGGCAGCTCCGGCATCTCGCGCACCGCCACGCCCCACTGCAACGTGAACGAGTCGTGGGTGACGGGGTAGTGGCAGTTGATCAGCGCCACCTCGACCGTGAAGCCGGGCGCCAGGTCGTTGTGCAGCCAGTTGATCATGTACGCCGGGCCGAAATAGGTCGCCTCGGAGCGCAGATAGGTTCCCTCCCAGAGTTTGTCGGGGTCGGCGACGACGTCGGGGCGCGGCTTGGACTCCATGAACTGGCTGGCGGTGTGACCCTCGATCACGTTCTTGAAGTACGTCGGGTAGGCGTGGTGGATGTAGAAGAAGTGCGCCATGTCGACGTTGTTGTCGACGATCTCGCGGCAGTGCGCGCCCTCGATCAGGATCGAGTTCCACTGCCACGGCGACCAGCGGCCCTCGTCGAACCCCTCGATGGTCGGCGGGGTCAGTTCCGCGGGCGGAGCGGAACCCTCGGGGTCGTGCCAGACCAGCAGCTGCCCGTTGACCTCGGTGGTGTGCCAGGCGCGGGTGCGGGCCAGGCGGGGGGTGCGTTTGGCGTAGGGGACGAGCTTGCACCTGCCGTCGCCGCCCCAGCGCCAGTCGTGGAACGGGCAGGCGATCTCGTCGCCCTTGACGGTGCCCTGGGCGAGGTTGCCGCCCATGTGCCGGCAGTAGCCGTCCAGGACTCGCAGCGCGCCCTGCGAATCGGCGAACACCACCAGCAGGGTGCCGAATGCGTCGACGCCGTGCGGCTGTCCGTCGCGGAAGGACTCCGCGAGCCCGAGGCAGTGCCAGCCGCGGGCGTACCGCGTCATCTGCCTGCCGGTGTCGATGTCGCGGACGGCGCCGCCGGTTCCGGTGTCGCTCATCGCGGGGATCCTTTCGCCATGTCCGACACGGCCAGATGGCTGAACACCATGCTGGTGCCGATCGGATTGCCGCCGCCGGGGTAGACGGTGCCGCTGGGTGCGGCCATCGTGTTGCCCGCCGCGTACAGGCCGGGAATCACATTGTCCGCCGAATCGAGCACCCGCGCGGCGGTATCGGTGCGCAATCCTCCCTTGGTGCCCAAATCCGACACCCCGAACGCGGCGGCGTGGAACGGGCCGGTGTCGATCGGATACAGCGGCGGCGCGCCGCCGGAGAACGCCCGGTCGTAGGGCTCGTCACCGCGGCCGAAGTCCTCGTCGCGGCCGGCCCGCACGAACTCGTTGAACCGCGCCACTGTCTCGACCAGATTCCGCGGCGGCACGCCGATCGCCGCCGCGAGCTCCTCGAGCGTGTCCGCGGTGCGCCACAGCCCGGCCGCGACGTACTTTTCCGGTTCGACCATCGAGACGTTGGTCGCCTTCACCGGCGGAACCAGGCCGTCCCTGTCGTCGTAGATCATCCAGAGCGGCAGGCTGACGGTACCGGCGGCCATCGCGGCGAGGACGTCCCGGCCGAGTCTGTCGTAGGCGGCCGACTCGTTGGTGAAGCGCCTGCCCCGGTCGTCGACGAAGATGCCGCCGGTGAACCACAGCGCGAATGCCGACGAGCCGTTGGGATGCGTCAGCCCGGGCGACCACCACGCCTGGTCCATCAGATCGGTGTCGGCCCCGGCCGCGATGGCGGCCAGATGGGCCCGTCCCTGATTTCCCGAGGGCCCCATGGTGTCCCGCGACGACCCTGGTACGCCGTAGCGGGCCCGCATCTCGTCGTTGCGCTCGAATCCGCCCGCGGCGAGCAGGACTCCGCGCCGGGCGCGGATCGCGCGGCGCCGGCCGTCGGACTCGACGACCGCGCCGACGACCCTGCCGTCCTCGACGACGAGATCGGTGAGGGTGGTGTTGCGCCGGGCCGACCAGTGCGGGTGGCGGCCCGCGGCGGCCAACAGCCGGGCGATCAGCGCCCGGCCGCCGACGAAGTAGTCCTCGGGCTGCGGATGCCCCAGCCGGTCGGCGTCCAGTGGGCCGCGGACAAGCTCGCGCAGGTGCGGGGCGGCAGCGACCTTGAGCGGCCGGGCCGCGATGTGGCGCATCCCGTCGGCCCGGGCCTTGGGCGCCTTACCGAAGTAGTCCGGCCAGGGCAGCAGCGAGAACTTCAGCAGCTCATCGGCTTCCAGATACTCGATCAGCGGCGCGCCGCTGCGGACGTAGGTCTCCTGCAGCGCCCGCGGCGTCCGGTCACCGACCACCGCGGCGTAGTACTCCACGGCGTCGTCGAGGGTGTCGTCGGCCCCGGCCCGCACCAGCACCGGGTTGCACGGGAACCACATTCCGCCACCGGCCGAGTATGCGGTGGTGCCGCCGAACTTGTCGGTCGCCTCCACCAGGATCACCTCCAGGCCCTCCCGCGCCGCGGTGTAGGCGCCGGTCGCCCCACCCGCGCCGGACCCGGCGATCAGCACGTCGGTGGTCTCGTCCCAGTCATACATGGTGGTTCCTCCCGGGTGCGGTGAACTCCTCGTCGAGCGCGTCGCGGTCGGCGGCGGTCATCCGCCGGTACTGCGGGCGCCCGCGGCCCGCCCACCGGTAGACCGCGTCACCGGTGTGCCAGCGTTCGGTCTGCAACTGGCGTTTGAGCACCTTGTTCGACCCGGTGGCGGGCAGCTTCGCCGAGACCCGCAGCAGTCGCGGGAATCCCTTGGCGCCCAGGTCGTCCTGACCGGCCAGGAACGACGAGAAGCCGTCGACGTCTAACGAGTCGGGATCGGCGACCTCCACAGCGGCCATCACCTGGTCGCCCGACCGCGGGTCGGGGACGCCGTACACCGCGGCGGCGACCACGTCGGGGTGGCGCCGCAGCACCCGCTCGATGGTCAACGTCGAGGTGTTCTCCCCGTCGACGCGCAACCAGTCGCCCCGGCGGCCCGCGAAGTAGAGGAACCCGTCGGAGTCGAGGTAACCCAGGTCGCCGGACCAGTACCACCCGTTGCGGGTCCGCTCGGCGTCGGCGGCGTCGTTCTTGTAGTACCCCTCGAAGTCGCGGGCGCCGCGGCGGTCGACGATCTCGCCGATCGCCTCGTCGGAATTGAGCACCCGGCCGCGCGGGTCGAGAACCGCTGTCGCACAGGGCGCCATGGTGTCGGGGTCGACGACCACAACATCGGGGTGTGCGGGCCGGCCCAGCGCCGACGGCGGAGCCGACGGGTCGGGCGTGGCGACCGCCCCACCCTCACTGGAGCCGTAACCCTCGAACAGTTGCGCGGCGAACCGGCGGCGGAACTCCCGCTGGTCCTCCGGGGACGCCTCGGTGCCGAAGCCGCGCTGCAGCGGGTTGTCCGCGTCGTCGCCGGCCTCCGGTGTGGCCAGCAGGTAGGCCAGCGCCTTGCCGACGTAGGTGAAGAACGTCGCGCCGAAAAACCGCACGTCGGACAGGAATCGGGACGCGGAGAAGGTCGGGGTCAGGCACACGGTGGCGCCGTTGGCCAGTGCGGGCGCCCACAGCGCCATGATCGCGTTGCCGTGGAACAGCGGCATACAGCAGTAGTCGACGTCGTCGCGGTGATGGCCGAACTTGTCGGTGGCCGCGTATGCGATGCGCGCCAGGCGGCCCTGGCTGCACCTGACGGCCTTGGACGTCCCGGTGGTGCCCGAGGTGAACAGCAGCAGGATCAGCGATTCGGCGCCCACCCCCGGTGCGGCTTTCGGCTCGGCGCGGTGGGCCCGCAGCAGATCCCGGTAGCCGGGGTCCTCGACCCGCAACACCCGCTCGGATGCCACGCCATGGTCGATCCGGGCCAGGCGCTGCGCCCCGGCCTCGTCGGTGACGATCAGGCCGCAGTCGGCGTGCCGGATGTCGGCGGCCAGCCCTTCCGACCCGCGGGTGGGGTTCAGCCCGACGACGGTGGCGCCGGCCAGCGCGGCAGCGCCCAGCCAGAACACGAAGTCCGGCACGTTGTCCAGCAGCACCCCGATGTGCGGGGGGTTCAGGTCGGGCAGCGCCGCGGTGTAAGACGCGCGCGCCGCCGACTCGCGGACCACCTCGTCCCATGTCCAGTCCCGCTCGCGGGTGCGCAGGCCGGGCCGCTGGTCGCCGATGCGGTCGAGCAGCATGGCGGCGATGTCATCGCGGCGGGCGGTCATGGCCGGGTGATCGGGTGGACCGGGTCCGCGCAGTCCACGCCTTCGGCGGAGAGGCGGCGTTTGAGGACCTTGAAGGTCTCGGTGCGTGGCAGCGCGTCGGCAGTGCGCACGAACTTCGGCCACTGCTTGGGCCCCAGATCGGTCTGCTCGCTAAGGAACCGGGTGAACGCCGCCGGATCGAACGGACGATCCTCGGGCAGGACCATCGCCGCCATCACCTGATCCCCGACGGCGGGGTCGGGGATCGGGTACACCGCGACCTCGGTGACGCCGGGGAATCGCATCAGGATGCGTTCGATCGGCGCGGTGCCGAGGTTCTCGCCGTCGACGCGCATCCAGTCGCCGAGCCTGGCGAAGTAGGCGAAACCGTTCTCGTCCCGGTAGGCCAGGTCCCCGCTGTGGTAGACGCCGCCCCGCATGCGCTCGGCCTCGGCGGCCGGATCCTTGTAGTAGCCCCGGAACTGGCCGGGCCCTTCGGTGTTCACCAGTTCGCCGACGACCCCGGACGGGCATTCGGCGCCGGTGTCGACGTCGAGGATCGTCACCCCGCCGGTGAGCGGGCCCAGTGCCCCTTCCGGGGTGTCGGGGGTCCGTGCGATGGACACCCCGCCCTCGCTGGAGCCGAAGCCGTCGACCACGGTGACCCCGAAGCGTTCGGCGAACCGGCTCAGATCCCGGGGTGCGGCCTCGTTGCCGTAGGCAATGCGCAGTGGGTTGTCGGCGTCGTCCGGACGTTCGGGCGCAGCCAGGATGTAGGACAGCGGCTTGCCGACGTAGTTGGCGTAGGTCGCGCCGAACCGGCGTACATCCGGGAAGAACTGCGACGCGGAGAACTTGCGGCGCAACGCGATCGATGCGCCGGCCGCCACCGCCGGCGCCCAGCCGGCCATGATCGCGTTCGAGTGGAACAGCGGCATCGACAGGTAGCACGTGTCGCCGGGTCCGAGCCCGAACCGCTGCGCGAGCATCACCCCGGGGAACGCGACCTTCTCGTGCGTGCAGCGCACCGCCTTCGGATCCCCGCTGGTGCCCGAGGTGAAGATCAGCATGAACAGGTCCCCGGGATCGGGATCGGGGAAGTCGACCGCTGCGTCCCGGTGAGCGTCCAATTCGGCTGCGAAAGACGACGATTCGACGTCCACCACCGCGACTCCGTCGCCGTGGTGGTCGCCGTCGGCCAGCACCAGTTGGCAGTCGGCATGGTTGGCGTCGCGGCGCAGCGCCTGACCGCGACGCGTCGGGTTCAGGCCGACGGGCACGATGCCCGACAGCGCTGCGGCCACCAGGACAGTACCGAAGAACGGCGTGTTGGCGAGCAGCACCCCGACGTGCGGCGGGCGGGCCGGATCCAGGCGGGCCCGCAGCGCTGACGCGAGCGCCGCGCCGTCATGAATGTGGTTGCGCCAGCTGGTGAACGACACCGATCCGGTGTCGGCGTCGACCCAGTGCACTCCTCGGTCGTCGACGTCGGTGAGTTTCGCCAGCAAGGACGAGACGGTGGTCACCGGTGGGTGGTTCAGACCGGGGTGTCGGCCAGTTCACGGCCGATGTGCAGCAGCTGTCCGGTGGCGCCGCCGAGTGCGAACTCGGTCTGCTTGGCGGCCAGGAAGTAGCGGTGCACCGGATGGTCGACGTCGATGCCGACGCCACCGTGGACGTGCACCGCGGTGTGCGCGACGCGGTGCCCGGCCTCGGCGGCCCAGAACGCCGCGGAGGCCACGTCGACGTCGGCGGGCAGGTCCTCGGACAGCCGCCACGCCGCCTGGGTCAGCGTCAGGCGCAGGCCCTTGATGTCGATGTAGCCGTCGGCCAGCCGCGAGGACACGGCCTGGAAGCTGCCGATCGGGCGGTCGAACTGCTCGCGCTCACGCGCATAGGTGGCCGTCAGCTCCAACGCCCGTTCCAGCACGCCGAGCTGGTAGGCGCTGCGGCCCAACGCATGCCGGGTCGCCAACCAGTCCAGCACCTCAGCGCCGCCGATGCGGCGGTCCGCGCCGACGCTGACGCCCTGCAACTGCAGCGAGGCCACACTTCCGTGCCCGGTGGTGTCCAGCACGCCGACCGTCGCCCCGTCGTCGGCAGAGCTGACCAGGAAGACGCCGATGCCGGAATCGGTTTCGACGGGCACCAGGAACGCGTCGGCGTTCAGTCCGAACGCGACCTGGGTTCGGGTGCCGGTGAGCGTGACGCGGTCTCCGGACGCCTGTGCCCGGACCGGGCCCTCACCCATCTCGCCGTCGAGGGCCACCGCGAGCACCTTTTCGCCCTTGATCGCCGGCACCGCCCAGTCCTGTCGCAGCGCCTCGGATCCGAACTTGGCCAGCGCGCCCGCGGAGAGCACCACCGATTCGAGGTAGGGGACCGCGGAGAGCTGGCGCCCGAGTGCCACGAGCACCGCGACCTCCTCCAGCACCCCGAACCCACCGCCGCCCAGGGACTCCGATGCGGTCGTGGACAGGATGTCGGCGTCGATCAGCTTGCGCCACAGGTCGCGGTCGAACCGTCCGCCCGACTCCCGGCCGAGCCCGTCGAGGGCGCGCTGGTGCTCGGCGGTGACCACCGACTCGGTGATCGTGCGCACCAGGCCGCCGAGGTCGTCGCCTGCTTCGGTCGTCTTGAAATCCATGTCTGAAGTCCCTTTACCGGTTCACTCGGGGCAGGCCGAGCGCGACCATGCCGATGATGTCGCGCTGGATCTCGTTGGTGCCGCCGCCGAAGGTCAGGATCAGGCAGGACCGGTGCATGCGCTCGATGCGGCCGCGCAGCACCGCGCCGGGGGAGCCTGTGCGCAACGTCGCGGCGGTGCCCAGCACCTCCATCAGCAGCCGGTAGGCCTCGGTCGCCAGCTCGGTGCCGTACACCTTGGCCGCCGACGCGTCGGCGGGGGAGGGGGCCGCGTCCTGCGCCGAGGCCAGCTCCCAGTTGATCAGCTTGAGCACCTCGGCCTTGGCGTGCACGCGTGCCAGGTTCAGCTGCACCCACTGCGAATCGATCAGCCGGTTTCCGTGGGCGTCCTTGGTGTTCTGCGCCCATTCGCGGACCCCGTTGAGCGCGACGAAGATCGGCTGCGCCGACACCAGCGCCACCCGCTCGTGGTTGAGCTGGTTGGTGACCAGCTTCCAGCCGCCGTTCTCCTCGCCGACCAACGCCGACTTCGGAACCCGCACGTCCTGGTAGTAGGTCGCGCTGGTGTCCACCCCGGACATCGTGTGCACCGGCGTCCAGGAGAAGCCTTCGGCGGTGGTGGGCACGATGAGCATCGAGATCCCACGGTGCTTCTTGGCGTCGGGATTCGTCCGCACGGCCAGCCACACGTAGTCGGCGTAGGCGATCAGGCTGGTCCACATCTTCTGGCCGTTGATGACGTAGTCGTCCCCGTCGTGCACCGCGGTGGTCCGCAGCGCCGCCAGGTCGGTGCCCGCGCCGGGCTCGGAGTAGCCGATCGAGAAGTGCAGCTTGCCGGCGGCGATCTTGGGCAGGAAGAACTTCTTCTGCTCGTCGGTGCCGAAGTGCATGATGGTCGGCGCGACGCTGTTGATCGTCAGGAACGGCACCGGCACGTTGGCGATCGCGGCCTCGTCGTTGAAGATCAGCCCGTCCATCGGCGGCCGCGCCTGACCGCCGAACTCCTCGGGCCAGGACAGCGTGAGCCAGCCGTCCTTGCCCATCTGCTCGACGGTCTCGCGGTAGACGTTTCCCCGCCCCATCTCGCCGTCGTTGGACGCCAGCGCCTCGGCGCGCTCGGGTGTCATGAGCTTGGTGAAGTACGCACGCAGTTCGCGCCGCAACTCCTCCTGCTCGGGGGTGTAACCGATCCGCATCGCGCCGTCCTCACTTGTCTGAGAGCCTTGTCCGGAGGTGCCGTCCCGGCCGCCGGGGCATACCTCCGGTGTTCCCCGGTTGTAACACGTTCTAGTGTTGGGGTCCAGGGTGGTGTCAGGGGTGCGGGTCGATGGCACACTGTGCGCCCAGGCAGGATCGGACCAACAGCCCGGACCGACAGGAGGATCAGATGCGAGTGGAAGTGGATCGCGACCGCTGCGAAGGCAACGCGGTGTGCGTCGGAATAGCGCCCGACCTGTTCGAGCTCGATGACGACGACTACGCCGTCGTCAAGGCTGACCCGGTGCCCCCGGGCGAAGAGGCCGTCGCCGAGCAGTCCGTCGCCGAGTGCCCCCGCGCCGCCCTGATCCGTCACGACTAGAGGTATTAGTACTGTGTCCGATTCTTCCTCCCCGCGTGGGAGCCAAATTGATCTTTCCGGCCGCGTCGCTGTCGTCACCGGGGCCGCCGCCGGGCTCGGCCGTGCCGAAGCCATCGGACTGGCGAAAGCCGGAGCCACCGTCGTCGTCAACGACATCGCCCCCGCACTGGACAAATCCGACGTCCTCGACGAGATCGCCGCGGCGGGCGCCAAGGGCGTGGCCGTCGCCGGCGACATCAGCGCGCGGTCCACGGCCGACGAGCTGGTCGACACCGCCGACGGTCTGGGCGGGCTCGGGATCGTGGTGAACAACGCGGGCATCACCCGCGACCGCATCCTGTTCAACATGACCGACGACGAGTGGGACGCGGTCATCGCGGTGCACCTGCGCGGCCACTTCCTGCTGACCCGCAACGCGGCGACCTACTGGCGCTCGAAGGCCAAGGCCGGCGGCGACGACGGCGCGGGCACGGTGTACGGCCGGATCATCAACACCTCCTCGGAGGCCGGGCTGTCCGGCCCGGTCGGCCAGCCCAACTACGGCGCGGCCAAGGCGGGCATCACCGCGTTGACACTGTCGGCGGCCCGGGCGCTCGGCCGGTTCGGGGTGCGGGCCAACGCGATCGCACCACGGGCCCGCACGGCGATGACGGCCGGGGTTTTCGGCGACGCGCCGGAGCTGCCGGCGGGCGCGGTGGATCCGCTCTCGCCCGACCACGTCGTGAACCTGGTCCGATTCTTAGCTTCCCCAGCCTCGGAAGGGGTCAACGGACAGCTCTTTATCGTCTATGGTCCGACCGTGACCCTCCTCGCGGCACCGACGGCAGAGCGGCAGTTCAGCGCCGACGGTGACGCGTGGGACCCCTCGTCGTTGTCCGACACCCTGCAGAATTACTTTGCTGATCGTGACCCGGAGCGGAGTTTCTCGGCCGCGATGGGTCTTGGCGACCCAGACTGACGGTCTCGGTTGCCAGCCGTTTCGCGCTACTAGAACACGTTCTAGGATGAGCTGTGTCACAATAGCCTTGAGCTGCGTAAATATTGGGAACGTGACGGTATTTGCCGTTCTTTGACACTGCGAACATGTTCTAGTTACTATGATCCGGCCCACTAAGAACCGTCAGAAGTAGCGCTGATCCCAGGGATCGGAACACGACGTCGGCTCCCAGCGCAGCAAAATTCGCCACACGATGCCGACCGTCGTTCCTCCCGAATCCCACGTCCCGAGAACGGAGCCGAGGTTGATCGAACAGCTTGCGGCGCCGGCGCGGGCCGTGGGCGGGTTCGTCGAGATGTCCTTGGAGACGTTCGCCAAGACCTTCCGCCGCCCTTCCAGTTCCGCGAGTTCCTCGAGCAGACGTGGATGATCGCGCGCGTCTCGTTGGTGCCGACACTGCTGGTCGCCATCCCGTTCACCGTGCTGGTGGCGTTCACGCTGAACATCCTGCTGCGCGAGATCGGCGCCGCGGACCTCTCCGGGGCCGGCACCGCGTTCGGCACCATCACCCAGCTCGGCCCCGTCGTCACGGTGCTCGTGGTCGCCGGCGCGGGCGCCACCGCGATCTGCGCCGACCTCGGTGCGCGCACCATCCGCGAGGAGATCGACGCGATGCGCGTGCTGGGCATCGACCCGATCCAGCGCCTGGTCGTGCCGCGCGTGCTGGCGTCCACCTTCGTTGCGCTGTTGCTCAACGGGCTGGTCTGCCTGATCGGGCTGTCCGGCGGATACGTGTTCTCGGTGTTCCTGCAGGGCGTCAACCCCGGATCGTTCATCAACGGGCTGACGGTGCTGACCGGACTGCCCGAGCTGATTCTCGCCGAGATCAAGGCGCTGTTGTTCGGCCTGGTCGCCGGGCTGGTCGGCTGCTACCGCGGGCTGACCGTCAAGGGCGGCCCGAAAGGCGTCGGCAACGCGGTCAACGAGACCGTGGTCTACGCGTTCATCTGCCTGTTCGTCATCAACGTGATCTTGACGGCGGTCGGGGTGAGGGTGCTGTGAGCTACGACGCCACCATCCGCCTCCGCAGAATGCTCCGCGTGGTGCCACGCGTCGTGGACACCGTCGGCGAGCAGGCGCTCTTCTACGGCGAGACGTTCCGCTACGTCCCGAACGCGGTGACCCGGTACCGCAAGGAGACGATCCGGCTCATCGCCGAGATGTCGATGGGCACCGGCGCTCTGGTGATGATCGGCGGGACCGTGGGGGTCGCGGCATTCATGACGCTGGCCTCCGGCGGCGTGATCGCCGTGCAGGGGTACTCGTCGCTGGGCAACATCGGCATCGAGGCGCTCACCGGGTTCCTCTCGGCGTTCCTGAACGTGCGCATCGTGGCGCCGGTGATCGCCGGCATCGCGCTGGCGGCCACCATCGGCGCGGGTGCCACCGCACAGCTGGGCGCCATGCGGGTCGCCGAGGAGATCGATGCGGTCGAATCGATGGCCGTGCACTCGATCTCGTATCTGGTGTCCACCAGGCTGATCGCCGGCCTGATCGCGATCGTGCCCCTCTACGCGCTGTCGGTGCTGGCGGCGTTCTTCGCCGCGCGGTTCACCACCGTCTACATCAACGGCCAGTCCGCGGGTCTGTACGACCACTACTTCAACACGTTCCTGATCCCGACCGATCTGCTCTGGTCGTTCCTGCAGGCGATCGTGATGGCGATCGCGGTGATGCTCGTGCACACCTATTACGGCTACAACGCCTCGGGCGGGCCGGTCGGTGTGGGTATCGCCGTGGGCCAGGCGGTGCGCACGTCGCTGATCGTCGTCGTGACGATCGTCCTGTTGATCTCACTCGCCGTCTACGGCGCGTCCGGCAACTTCAACCTCTCCGGGTAAGGCAGGAAATCGATGGCCGACGGTGACGCCAAGCGCAGCCACGTGAGGATCGCTGCAGCGATCCTCGCTGTGCTGGTGCTGCTCGCTGTCGTCTTCACCTACCTGTCCTACACCGCGGCGTTCACCCCGACCGACAAGGTGACCGTGCTCTCGCCGCGGGCCGGTCTGGTGATGGACATCGACGCCAAGGTCAAGTACCGCGGAATCCAGGTCGGCAAGGTGGAGTCGATCGAATACGCCGGCGACGGAGCCAAGCTCACGCTGGCCATCAACCGCAAGGACATGCGCTACATCCCCGCCGACGCCCCCGTGCGCATCGGCGGCACCACGATCTTCGGCGCCAAGGGCGTCGAGTTTCTGGCCCCCGAGTATCCGGACAGCCAGTCGCTGCGCCCCGGCGCCGAGGTCAAGGCCGACAGCGTGCAGCTGGAGGTCAACACGCTGTTCCAGACGCTGACCGACCTGCTGGGCAAGATCGACCCGATCAACCTCAACGCCGCGCTGTCGGCGCTCGGTGAAGGGTTGCGTGGCAACGGCGACGACGTCGGCGCCCTGCTGTCCGGGCTGAACTCCTACCTGGAGCAGATGAACCCGAAACTTCCCGCGCTGCACGAGGATCTGCGCCGCACCGCGGCGGTCGCCGACATCTACGGCGACGCAGGCCCGGACCTGGTCCGGATCCTGGAGAACGCGCCGGCGATCAGCAAGACGATCGTCGACGAACAGGACAACCTGAACACGGCGCTGCTGGCGGCGACCGGGCTGGCCAACAACGGCACGGCGACCTTCGAGCCCGCCGCCGACGACTACATCGCCACGGTGCAGCGGTTGCGCGCCCCGCTGAAGGTGGCCGCCGAATACTCGCCGGTGTTCGGCTGCACACTCAAGGGCACGGCCGCCGCGACCGACCGGTTCGCCCCCATCATCGGCGGAATCCGGCCGGGCCTGTTCGTGTCGTCGAACTTCCTGCCCGGTTCACCGGCCTACACGTATCCGGAGAGCCTGCCGATCGTCAACGCCTCCGGCGGCCCGAACTGCCGTGGCCTGCCCGACGTTCCGAGCAAGCAGTACGGCGGGTCCTGGTACCACACACCGTTCCTGGTCACCGACAACGCCTACGTCCCGTATCAGCCGAACACCGAGTTGCAGTTCGACGCACCGTCGACGCTGCAGTTCCTGTTCAACGGCGCCTACGCGGAAAGGGACGACTACTAGTGAACCGGGACAACAAGACGCTCGTCAGCGTCAGCATCTTCACCGTCGCGATGCTCCTGGTCGCGGCGATGCTCGTGGTCGTCTTCGGTGAGTTCAGGTTCGCCTCGGAGGAGAAGTACCACGCGACGTTCGCCGACGCGTCACGGCTGGAGGCCGGACAGGACGTCCGCATCGCCGGCGTCCCGGTCGGCACCGTCGAAGGCGTCAAGCTCAACCCGGACAACACCGTCGACGTGGCGTTCAGCGTCAACGACCGGTATCAGCTGTACACCTCGACCAAGGCCGTGGTCCGCTACGAGAACCTCGTCGGCGACCGGTACCTGGAGATCACCTCGGGCCCCGGGGATCTGGTCAAGCTGCCCAAGGGCGGCATGATCACCAACACCGAACCGGCGCTGGACCTGGACGCGCTGCTGGGCGGTCTGCGGCCGGTGCTCAAGGGTCTGGACGGCACCAAGGTCACCGAGATCAGCAACGCCGTCATCGAATTGCTGCAGGGCGAGGGCGGGGCGTTGTCGGCGATGCTGGCCAACACCAGTGCGTTCACCCAGACCCTCGCCGCGCGCGATCAGCTCATCGGCGATGTGATCACGAACCTGAACACCGTGCTGGGCACCGTCGACGAGAAGGGCGCCCAGTTCAACGTCAGTGTCGACCAGTTGCAGAAACTCATCACCGGGCTGGCCGAGGGCCGGGATCCGATCGCCGGGGCCATCGGGCCACTGGCGTCGGCCGAGACCGACCTGACCGAGATGCTCGAGGAGACCCGCAGGCCGATCCAGGGCGTGATCGAGAACGTCCGGCCGTTCGCCCAGCGGTTCGACGAGCGCAAGGCCGACGTCAACAAGGTCATCGAGCCGCTCGCCGAGAACTATCTGCGACTCAACGCCCTTGGCGCCTACGGCTCGTTCTTCAACATCTTCTACTGCTCGACCCGGCTGAAGATCAACGGCCCGGCGGGCAGCGACATCCTGGTCCCGTTCGGCGGACCACCGGATCCGAGTAAGGGGAGGTGTGCCGAGGTTGAGTAGGTCAGAAGACTCGAACCCGTTGCGCACCGGGATCTTCGGCATCGTCCTGGTCACATGCCTGGTGCTGGTGTCCTTCGGGTACTCCACGCTGCCGTTCTTCCCGCAGGGCAAGCCGTACGAGGCGTACTTCGCCGACGCCGGCGGCATCCTGCCGGGCAACGACGTCAACATCTCGGGCATCGCGGTCGGCAAGGTCAGTGCCGTCGAACTGGCCGGCGACGCCGCCAAGATCACGTTCACCGTCGACCGCGGGGTGAAGGTCGGGGACCAGTCGCTGGTCGCGATCAAGACCGACACCGTGCTCGGCGAGAAGTCACTGGCGATCACGCCCAAGGGCGGCGGCGAGTCGACGGTGATCCCGTTGGGGCGCACCACCACCGCGTACACCCTCAACACCGCCCTGCAGGACCTCGGGCAGAACGTCAGCGCACTGGACAAGCCGAGGTTCGAGACCGCGCTGCAGACACTGACGGATTCGTTGCGCGACGCCACGCCGCAACTGCGCAGCGCGCTCGACGGCGTAACGAACCTGTCCCGCAGCCTCAATGCCCGCGATGAAGCGCTGGATCAGCTTCTGGCACACGCGAAGAACGTGTCGGACACGCTGGCGCAGCGCGCCGGTCAGGTCAATCAGCTGATCACCGACGGCAACCTGCTGTTCGCCGCGCTCGACGAGCGACGCCAGGCGCTGAGCAACCTGATCGCCGGCATCGACGACCTCGCCACCCAGTTGTCCGGTTTCGTCGCCGACAACCGCCGGGAGTTCAAGCCCGCCCTGGAGAAGCTGAACCTGGTGCTGGACAACCTGCTCGAGCGCCGCGAACACATCGGCGAGGCCCTCAAGCGGCTGCCCCCGTATGCGACCGCGCTGGGCGAGGTCGTCGGCTCCGGGCCGGGATTCCAGATCAACCTCTACGGTCTGCCGCCCGCGCCGATCGCCGAGGTACTGCTCGATACCTACTTCCAGCCGGGCAAGCTGCCCGACAGTCTGTCCGACATGCTCCGCGGCTACATCTCGGAGCGGATGATCATCAGGCCGAAGTCGCCATGACGCAAGGGAACACAGTGCAGCGGAGCCGCTGGATGCGAACCGCGCTGATCTGCGTGCTGGTCGCGACGCTGATCGTCGGGGCGTACCTGGTGTGGCCCAACCGCACCGGGCAGAAGGTGATCGCGTACTTCACCTCCGCGGTCGGCCTGTACCCGGGCGACGACGTCCGGGTGGTCGGTGTCCCGATCGGCAAGATCGATTCGATCGAGCCCCGCGCCGGCGACGTGAAGATCACGATGACCATCGACAAGGGTGTCAAGATCCCGGCCGAGGCGAAGGCGCTGGTGATCTCGCCGAACCTGGTGTCGGCCAGGTTCGTTCAGCTCGCGCCCGCCTACACGGGCGGCAGCGAACTGCCCGACGGTGGCGAGATCGGGCTGGACCGCACCGCGGTGCCGGTCGAATGGGACGAGGTCAAGGAACAGCTGACCCAGCTCAGTACCCAGCTCGGCCCGCAGCAGGGATCGGTGCAGGGCCCGCTCACCGCGTTCGTCAACCAGGCCGCCGACACGTTCGACGGCAACGGCGACACCTTCCGGCGGGCACTGCGTGAGCTGTCGCAGACCGCGGGGCGGCTCGGAGATTCGCGCACCGACCTGTTCGGCACCATCCGCAATCTGCAGGTGCTGGTCGACGCGCTGTCGAACAGCAACGAGCAGATCGTGCAGTTCTCCAACCACGTCGCGTCGGTGTCACAGGTGCTCGCCGACGCCACCACCGACCTCGATCTGACGCTGGGCACCCTGAACCAGGCGCTCTCCGACGTGCGGGGCTTCCTGGGGGAGAGCAACGACGCGCTGATCGGTCAGGTCAACCGGCTGACCGACTTCACCAACCTGCTGACCGAGCACAGCGACGACATCGAGCAGATCCTGCACATCGCGCCGAACGGGCTGAGCAACTTCTACAACATCTACAACCCCGCCCAGGGCACGGTCGGCGGGCTGCTGACACTGCCGAACTTCGGCAACCCGGTGCAGTTCATCTGCGGTGGCACCTTCGACGCCGCGGCCACCCCGGACAACTACAAGCGCGCCGAGATCTGCCGCCAGCGGATGGGGCCGGTGTTCAAGCGAATCACCATGAACTACCCGCCGCTGCTGTTCCATCCGATCAACAGCATCACCGCCTACAAGGGGCAGATCATCTACGACACACCGGCCACCGAGGCCAAGGCGGAGACGCCGGTGCCGTACCTGCAGTGGCAGAACGCCCCCGGCGTGACCCCGCCGACGGTGGCGCCCGACGCCGACCTGACCTCGCTGCTGGTTCCCGCCGAGGGGCCGGAGGCGTCGACGTCGCACGCCGGCGGTCCCACGACGGGACCGGCGCCGACCGGGCCCGCCGCACCCGCACCCGCGGAGGCGGGCCGATGATCCGCCGCGCACTGGGGCTCTCGTCAGTCACGCTGCTGCTGGCCGGTTGCCAGTTCGGGGGGCTGAACTCGCTGAACATGCCCGGCACCGCCGGACACGGCGCGGGTTCGTACACGATCTCGGTGCAGCTGCCCGACGTCTCGACGCTGCCGCAGAACTCGCCGGTGATGGTCGACGACGTGACCGTCGGCAGTGTGTCGGGGGTGGAGGCGGTGCAGCGGCCCGACGGCACCTTCTACGCCAAGCTCACCGTGTCCCTCGACGGCGGCGTGACGCTGCCGGCCAACGCGACGGCGAAGGTTGCGCAGACCTCGCTGCTCGGTTCCCAGCACATCGAGCTGACCGCGCCGGAGGACGGCACCGGCACGCTGGCCGAGGGCGGCGAGATCCCGATCTACCGCACCGGCAGCTACCCCACCACCGAACAGGTGCTGTCGTCGCTCGGCATGGTGGTCAACAAGGGTAATCTCGGTGCGCTGCAAGACATCACCGACGAGACCTACAACGCGGTGGCGGGCCGGTCGGGCACCTTCGCGGGTCTGCTGCCCAGGCTTGCCGAACTGACCGCGTCGCTGGACCGGCAGACCGCCGACATCATCGCCGCGGTCGAGGGGCTGGACCGGTTCGCCGGGATCCTGGCCCGTAGCAAGGACAGTCTGGGCCGGACGCTGGACACGCTGCCCGAGGCGCTCACGGTGCTCAACGACAACCGCGCCCAGATCGTCGACGCGTTCACCGCGCTGCGCAGCTTCGCGACCGTCGCGTCGCGGGTGCTGCAGGAGACCAAGGACGATTTCACCGCGGACCTCAAGGATGCCTTCCCGGTCATCAAGGAACTCAACGACCACGTCGACTACCTGATCAAGGATCTGGAACTGCTCCCGACGTTCCCGTTCCACTACAAGTACCTGCGCAACGCCGTGCGCGGGGACTACCTGAACGTGTACACGACCTTCGACCTGACGCTGCGCCGCGTCGGTGAGTCGATCTTCACCACCTCGCTGGGGCTGGATCCGAACATGAAGCGCATCAGCGAGGTCGTCAACCCGCCCGACTTCCTCACCGGCTCGATGGCCAACCTCTCCGGTCAGGCCGCGGATCCGTTCAAGATCCCGCCGGGCACGGCGACACAGCACGAGGGGGCGCCGTAATGCTCGATCGTCTGACGCGCCTGCAACTCACGATCTTCTCGATCGTCACCGTGCTCAGTGTCGGTGCGGTGGCGCTGTTCTACCTTCACGTGCCTGCCGCGGTCGGGATCGGCGCCTACAACGTGACCGCCAATTTCGTCGCCGCCGGCGGCCTGTACGAGAACGCGAACGTGACCTACCGCGGCGTCACCGTCGGCCACGTGCGATCGGTCGGCCTGTCCGACACCGGCGTCGTCGCGCACATGCAGTTGAACAGCGGCACACCGGTTCCGGAGAACGTGACCGCGACGGTCAAGAGCGTTTCTGCGATCGGCGAGCAGTACGTCGACCTGGTGCCGCCGGCGGACGCGTCCGGGGCGATGCTGCGCGAGGGCTCCGACATCGGCGTGGACCGCACCGCCATCGGGCAGGACGTCGCCGGACTGCTGGCCGAGGCCGACACACTGGTCCGCAGCGTGAGCAACAGCCGGTTGCAGGACCTGTTGCGCGAGGCGTTCAAGGCGTTCAACGGCGCAGGCCCCGAGCTGGCCCGGCTGATCCAGTCGTCCCGGCTGCTGGTCGACGAGGCCAACGCCAACATCCCGCAGACCACCCAACTCATCGACCAGGCCGGTCCGTTCCTGGAAGCGCAGATCCGCAGCGGGGACGACATCCGGTCGTTGGCCGAGTCGCTGGGCCGGTTGACCACCGAGGTGGCCGCCGCAGATCCGCAGCTGCGGACCACGCTGCAGACTGTCCCCGGCACGGCGACCGTGGCCAACGAGACGTTCGACGGGATCCGGCCGTCGTTCCCGATGCTGGCTGCCAACCTCGCCAACATCGGCCGGATCGGCGTGATCTACCACAAGTCGATCGAGCACTCGCTGGTGGTGTTCCCGGCGCTGATGGCCGCACTGAACACCGTGGCCGGCGGCGTGCCCAGCGACGAGGGCGGCAAGCTCGACTTCAAGATCCACCTGCAGGATCCGCCACCGTGCGCGACCGGGTTCATCCCGGCGACCCAGATCCGGTCGCCGGCGGACACCACGCTTCGGGATCTGCCCACCGACCTGTACTGCAAGGTCCCGCAGAACGACCCGAGCGTGGTGCGCGGTGCGCGCAACTACCCGTGCCAGGAGTTCCCGGGCAAGCGGGCGCCCACCGTGCAGCTCTGCCGCGACCCCCGCGGCTATGTGCCGATCGGCAGCAACCCGTGGCGCGGGCCCCCGGTCCCGGCCGGCACCCCGATCGGGGACGGCCGTAACATCCTGCCGCCCAACAAGTTCCCGAACATCCCGCCGCAGGTCGATCCCGACCCGGGTCCCCCGTCGGTGCAGTTGCCGCCGGGAGTCACCCCCGGTCCCGGACCGGCGCCGCACGCGCCGTTCCCGCTGCCGGTACCGCCGAACGAGCAGGGTCCGCAGCCGGCGCCGTGGCCGTACTTCTCGCCGCCGGACCAGGTGGTGCCGCCGTACGGCCGTCCGCCGCTGGCGCCACCCGCGCCCGCTCCCGCACCTGTGCCTGCTCCGGCGCCCGTTCCCGCGCCTGCGCCGGCCGAGGCCCCCTTGGCCAGCTCCACATCGGTGGCCACCTACGATCACAACGGCAAGTTCGTCGACCCGGCAGGTGGGGTCGGTGTGTACGCGCCCGGTTCCGACAAGCTGGCGCCAGCGGAGAACTGGGTGGATCTGATGTTGGCGCCGAAGCAGGTGTGATGGTGCAAGAAACGGTTTCCGCTCCCCAGCGGCGGTTGCGCCGCCGCGCGTCGCGCGCCGCAGGTCCGGCCGCAGTCACGACCGCGCCGCCTCCCGGCGAGGTGAGCGTCGAGCTGCCCACCCCGGTCCGGTCCTCGCGACCGGTCGGTCCTCCGCCGCGGCGGCGACCGCACCGGAAGCTGGTGGCGATCCTGTCGATCGCGACCACGCTCGTCGCGGTGCTCGCACTCGTGGCCGCCGTCATCGTGATGGTCGGCGGCCAGCGCACGATCGAGGCCAAACAGGAGCGTGAGCGCCGGTTCGTCGACACCGCCGCGCAGTCGGTGGTCAACATGTTCAGCTACACCCAGAACACCATCGACGAGAGCGTGGACCGGTTCGTCAACGGCACCAGCGGCCCGCTGCGCGCGATGATGACCCAAGAGGGCAACGTCGAGAACCTCAAACTGCTGTTCCGTGACACCAACGCCAGCTCGGAGGCGGTGGTCAACGGCGCCGCGCTGGAGAAGATCGACGAAATCGCCAAGAACGCAGCGGTTCTGGTGTCGGTGCGGGTCACCGTGACCGACCTGGACGGCAACAACGCACCGTCGGAGCCGTACCGGATGCGCGTGATCATCCACGAGGACGACAACGGCCACATGACGGCCTACGACCTCAAATACCCGGACGGCGGCAACTGATGCGCGAATGGCCCGGCAAGCTCGTCGGGGCGCTCGGGGTGTTGCTGGCAACGGGTTTCGTCGCGCTCGCGGCAGTCGGCGGATCGCTGTACTGGAACGGGGTGGTGCTGCGCAGCGAGGACCAGGCCCGTGACGAGCTGCCACCGCTGGCCGCGGAGCAGATCCCGCGGGTGTTCGGCTTCGACTACCAGACGGTGGAACGCAGTTTCGCCGAGGTGTATCCGATGCTCACGCCGGAGTACCGCAAGGAGTTCGAGGACCGCGTCACCAACGAGATCATCCCCCAGGCGCGGGACCGCCAGCTGATCAGCCAGGCACATTCGGTCGGCGCGGGACTCCTTGACGCCCAGCGCACCTCGGCGTCGGTGATGGTCTACATGAACCGCACCGTGACCGACAAGGGCAAGGAGTCCGTCTACGACGGAAGCCGGCTGCGCGTCGACTACAAGAAGGTCGACGGCAAGTGGCTGATCGCGTACATCACGCCGATCTGAGCCCGGCCGCACCTGTTTCGATGCCATCGGTACCTTAACTGCGGGCAGCCGGTGCGACGAGGGAGACGACTATGTACATCGCGGTCACCGGGGGCATCGGCTACCTGGGCGCGCACACGGTTCGCGCGTTACTCGAAGCGCAGCACCGGATCAGGCTGCTGGTGCTGCCGCAGGAGCAGGACGCCCCGGTCATCGGGCGGCTGCGCGCGCTGGGCGAGGTCGACGTCGTCGTCGGCGACGTCCGCGCCGAGTCGACCGTGACCGCACTGCTGACCGGTGTGGACGCGGTCGTGCACGCCGCGGGCGTGGTTGGCACCGACGAACGCCGCGCACAGCTGATGTGGGACATCAATGCCTATGCGACAGAACACGTGCTGACGCGCGCGGTCGAGCTTGGCCTGGACCCGGTGGTCTCGGTGAGCAGCTACAGCGCGCTGTTCCCGCCGCCGGACGGTGTCATCTCGGCGGACTCGCCGACCTCCGACGGCCGCAGCACCTATGCCAAGACCAAGGGGTACGCCGATCGGGTGGCCCGCCGCCTGCAGGGCGCGGGTGCCCCCGTCGTGGTGACCTATCCGTCCAGCGTCGTCGGCGCGGCGTTCGGCACCGCGGTGGGAGTCACCGAGCGCGGATGGGCGCCGATCGTGCGGGCCCGCATCGCCCCGAAGGTGCGGGCGGGCATGCAGATGATCGACGTCCGCGACGTGGCCGACGTCCACACCCGGCTGATGCGCCCCGGACGCGGGCCGCACCGGTATGTCTGTGGCGGGGTGATGCTGACCTTCGACCAGATGATCGACGCATTGGAGGCGGGGCTGGGCCTGGCCGGTGCGGCGAATCCCCCTGTCGCCGAAGGTGCTGCTGGCAACGGGGCGGCTCTCCGATGCGCTCGGGCGCTTCGTGCCGCTCGGTGACGGGCTCAGCTACGAGGCGGCCCTGCTGCTCACCGCGGCCACGCCGACCGACGATCGCGCCACCACCGAGGATCTGGGCCTGACCTGGCGCTCGCCTCGCGAGGCCATCATCGAATCGTTCGGGCGGTCAACCGGTGTGCCGGGACGCTACGGCGCCGGCCAGCAGTAGGGCGATCCGGGTCTGCAGTGTCCCATCGTCGGTCAGCCGCGGTACCGCCGGAGGTAACCGACGATCCGGCGGAGCGGGTACGGGCGCGGCCAGTCGTCCGCGCGGAACAGCGCGTCCGTGCCCCCGTCGATGAAGATCACGCTGCCGCAGGAGAAGTCGGCGGCATCGGAGAGCATGAAACACATCCACCGGGCCAACAGGTCGGGGTCGCCGTATCCGCCGAGGGGCACCGGGAATCGCTCGACGAGCTTGGCCTGGCGGTTGTCGTCCAGTTGCTCCTGCAGCAGCGGCGTCATCACCGCGCCCGGGGCCACTACGTTGAGCCTGATCCCGGCTCCGGCCCACTCCGGGAGGACCGCGGTGCGCCTGGCCCAACGGGTGACCGCGATCTTGGAGGCCGCGTACACCATCGCGGCCCGGCCGGGGCCGTGGAAACGCGTGGCGCGCAGGGCGCGGTCGACGTCGCCGGCCAGCAGTGCGCGCACCGCCCGGCGCGGCACCCCCGGCGTGACGGTCGTCGAGTTGCTCCCTACCACAACAACTTTGGCGTTGCGTGCCACGGCGAGCGCCGGCCGCCAGCGCTGCAGCAGGTCGACCACCCCGAGGTAGTTGACCGTGGCGATCAGCCGGGGTCGGTCGGCGCCTCTGCCCGGGCCGAGCCCGGCGGCAAGCAGCGCGCCGTCGAGGCGGCCCGCGCACGCGGTGAGCACCTGTTCGGCGGCGTGGCTGCGGCCGTCGGGCGTGGACAGGTCGGCCACCACGTCGGCTTCCTTGATGTCCACGGTGATGACCGTGTGCCCCTGCGCCCTCAACTGGGCCACCGCGGCGGCGCCCATCCCGGAGGCCGAGCCGGTGATCGCGTAGGTCCCCATGATGTGCCTTTCGCCTGCGTCGGTGTCGATTCCGCCGGTACCGGAACACTAGCCGACTCCGGTGTCACTCCTCGGGGGGCGGTTCCTCCGACGCGAGTGCACTCAGGAAGGACCGCGCCCACCGGTCGACGTCGTGGGCGAGCACCTGCCTGCGCAGCGCACGCATCCGGCGCCTGCCCTCCTCGGGCGTCTGGTTGAGCGCGGCCTCGATCGCATCCTTGACACCCTGGGTGTGGTGCGGGTTGCACAGGTACGCCTGGCGCAATTCTGCTGCGGCGCCGGTGAATTCGCTGAGCACCAGCGCACCGCCAAGGTCGCTGCGGCAGGCCACGTACTCCTTGGCGACGAGGTTCATGCCGTCGCGCAGCGGCGTGACGAGCATGACGTCGGCGGCGACGAAGAACGCGACGAGATCCTCGCGCGGTATCGGCCGGTGCAGGTAGTGCACCACCGGGTGGCCCACCTCGCCGTACTCGCCGTTGATGTGGCCGACCTGGCGCTCGATGTCCTCCCGCATGGCGATGTAGCTCTCCACCCGCTCGCGGCTGGGTGTCGCCAGCTGCACCAGCACGGTGTCCTCGCGGTTGACCCGCCCATCCTCGAGAAGCTCGGAGAACGCGTTGAGGCGGACGTCGATGCCCTTGGTGTAGTCCAGTCGGTCCACACCGAGCAGGATCTTGCGCGGGTTGCCCAGCTCGGCGCGGATCGCCTTGGCCCGCTGCCGGATCGCGCGACTGCGTGCCTGCTGGTCGAGGTCGGCGGAGTCGATGGAGATCGGGAAGGCGCCCACCTTGACGGTGCGGAAGCCGACCTGGACCTCACCGAACCGGGAGCGCACGCCGACACTGGCACGAGACGCGGGCGCCCCCACCAGCCTTCGGGCCAGGATCAGGAAGTTCTGGGCGCCGCCGGGCAGATGGAAGCCGACCAGGTCGGCGCCGAGCAGGCCGTCGATGATCTCCGAGCGCCACGGCAGCTGCATGAACAGCTCGACCGGCGGGAACGGGATGTGCAGGAAGAACCCGATGGTCAGGTCCGGCCGCAACATCCGCAGCATCTTGGGCACCAGCTGAAGCTGATAGTCCTGCACCCACACGGTCGCGCCCTCGGCCGCGGTCTGCGCGGCGGCCTCGGCGAAGCGCCGGTTGACCTCGACGTACCGATCCCACCACTGCCGGTGGTAGATCGGCTTGACGATCACGTCGTGATACAGCGGCCACAGCGTGCCGTTGGAGAAACCCTCGTAGTACAGCGCGACGTCCTCGGCGCTGAGCCGGACCGGGACCAGCGTCATCCCGTCCTGTTCGATCGGCTCGGTGGTCGCGTCGGGATCGTCGGCGTCCTCGGGAACGCCGGGCCAGCCGATCCACGCGCCCTGTCGGCGCCGCAGCAGCGGCTCCAGTGCGGTCACCAGGCCGCCCGGGCTGCGCTTGAATTCCGTGGTGCCGTCGGGAAGCCGCACCATGTCGATGGGCAACCGGTTGGCGACCACGACGAAATCCGCCGACGCAGAGGGCGGCACCGTGGACGCCGAGCCGGAGCGGACCTCGGGACCGCTCGCCGGGCCCATCAGGCGTCGGCGAGCTTCGCCGGTCCGATGCCGAGCATCGAGAGGAAGACGCGGCACTCGTCGGCGTCGGTCGCGTAGGCGGCGACCACGCGACGCGCCTGACGCTCGGTGACATCGGCGATGGGTTCGACGTCGCCGATCTCGGCGGGATCAGGTTTCGCAGGCATGACACAACTGTAGCCAACTGTGGGGTAGGCGCCGGGGTGCTGTACTCGGGCATGACACTTCGGCCGTAATGTGTCACGCGTGGGTGATCAGGAGCAGGTGACATACGAGACTCTCGACGAGGGTCGCATCGCGCGGATCTGGCTGAACCGGCCGGAGGCGCAGAACGCGCAGTCCCGGACGCTGCTGGTGGCGCTCGACGAGGCGTTCGGCCGGGCCGAGGCCGACGACGTGGTGCGGGTGGTCATCCTCGCCGCACGGGGGAGGAACTTCTCGGCCGGACACGACCTCGGCTCCGAGGAGGCGCTGGCCGAACGGGCGCCCGGACCAGGTCAGCACCCGACGTTCACGTGCAACGGCGCCACCCGCGACGCCGTCAGTGAGCGGACCTATTTGCAGGAATGGCACTACTTCTTCAACAACACCAGCCGCTGGCGCGATCTGCGCAAGATCACCATCGCCCAGGTCCAGGGCAACGCGATCTCGGCCGGTCTGATGCTGATCTGGGCCTGCGACCTGATCGTCGCGTCGGACGACGCGAAGTTCAGCGACGTGGTCGCGGTCCGGATGGGCATGCCCGGCGTCGAGTACTACGCGCACCCGTGGGAGTTCGGCGCGCGCAAGGCCAAGGAACTGCTGCTGACCGGCGACGCGATCGATGCCGACGAGGCGCACCGGCTCGGCATGGTGTCGAAGGTGTTCCCGCGCGCCGAACTGGAGGACAAGACCCTCGAGTTCGCGCGGCGGATCGCCGAGCGGCCCACCATGGCGGCCCTGCTGGTCAAGGATTCGGTGAACGCGGCCAGCGACGCGATGGGCTTCGCCGAGGCGCTGCGGCACGCGTTCCACATCCACGAGCTCGGCCATGCGCACTGGGCGGCCCACAACGAGAACCGCTTCCCGGTCGGTCTTCCGCCGGAGGTACCGGACTGGCGCACGCTGGGCGCGCCGAAACTGTCCCGCCGTGACGAGCCGTGACGTATAACTGAAACCTGTTTTAGTTAGCCGGGCTTGGGACTCGAAGGGACTTCAATGCTGCTCTCGTTGACCGATCGCACATACCTGGTCACCGGGGGTGGCAGCGGGATCGGCAAGGGCGTGGCCGCCGCGGTCGTCGCCTCCGGCGGCAACGTGGTGCTGGCCGGCCGCAACGCCGACAAGCTGGACGGTGCCGCCCAGGAGATCCGGGAGATCGCGGCGAAGAACGGCGACGGGGCCGGCCAGGTGATCTACGAGCCTGCCGACGTGACCGACGAGGACCAGGCGGCCCGCTTGGTGGAGGCCGCCACCGCGTGGCACGGGCGGCTGGACGGCGTGGTACACAGTGCGGGTGGGTCCGAGACCATCGGCCCGCTGACCCAGATCGATTCCGCCGCATGGCGCAACACGGTCGACCTGAACGTCAACGGCACCATGTATGTCCTCAAGCACGCCGCACGGGAGATGGTCCGCGGCGGCGGGGGCTCGTTCATCGGCATCTCGTCGATCGCGTCGAGCAACACGCACCGCTGGTTCGGCGCCTACGGGCCGAGCAAGGCCGCGCTCGACCACCTGATGATGGTGGCGGCCGACGAGCTCGGGCCGTCGTGGGTGCGGGTCAACGGGATCCGCCCGGGGCTGACGCGCACCGACATGGTCGCCCCGATCATGGAGTCGCCGGCGATCAGCGAGGACTACCGCGCCTGCACACCGCTGCCCCGCGTCGGCGAGGTCGAGGACGTCGCCAACCTGGCGGTGTTCCTGCTCAGCGACGCGGCGAGTTTCATCACCGGGCAAGTGATCAACGTCGACGGCGGCCACGGGCTGCGGCGCGGCCCTGACCTGTCCGGGATGCTGGAGCCGCTGTTCGGTGCCGACGGCCTGCGGGGCGTCGTCTCCAACTAGCGCCGAAACTGCATTCCACGCGGACTGCGGGCGCCCACGGCCGCGTGGAATGCAATCTCGGCGGGGTCAGTGGCCCGGTTTGGGGCCGCCGGCCTCCCACGCGGCCAGCGCCCCCAGCGCCGACCAGTCCAGGTCGCGGCCGCCGCCGGCCAGCAGCGCCAGAAACCGGTCGCGGATCAGGCTGGCGACCGGCATCGGCACTTGCAGCTGTTCGCCGGCGGCCAGCACCAGTCGGACGTCCTTGAGGCCGAGATGGGCGGCGAAACCGGCGGGCTCGAACTCGCCGCCGGCGAGCAGTCCGCCGTAGGTCCGGTACGCGGGAGCGCCGAACAATGTGGACGTCAGCAGCTCCAGATACTCCGTCTTGTCGACGCCGGCCTTGCCGACCAGCGCCATCGCCTCGCCGAGCGATTCGATCACCGATGCGATCAGGAAATTGCCGGACAGCTTCACCAGGTTGGCGGTGTGCGGGTCCTCGCCCAGGACGAAGGTGCGCTGCCCGATCGCGTCGAAGACCGATTGCAGGCCGGCCACGGCCGGGCCCGGGCCCGCGGCCACCACGAACAGCTTGGCCGCGGCGGCGGCCTCCGGCCTGCCGAACACCGGTGCGGACACGAACACCTGCCCGGCCTCGGCGTGCGCGGCCGTCAGCCGCTCGGCCAGCGCGACGCTGATCGTGCTGGAGGACACGTGGGTGGCGCCGTCCGGCAGTGACGCGAGGATGCCGTCGTCACCGAAGGTCACCGCGTCCACGGCGGTGTCGTCGGCCAGCATCGAGATCACGACGTCGGCCGCACAGGCCGCGGCGACCGTCGGTGCGGCGGTGGCGCCGCGGTGGGCCAGCGCGGTGACCTTGGCCGGCGACCTGTTGTATGCGATGACCTCGTGACCGGCGGTCAACAGATTGGCGGCCATGCCCGAGCCCATGTTGCCCAGCCCGATGAATCCGATCCTCATACCGACACCCTGCGCCGGAATCGCGCTCCGCGCAAAGCCTCGGCCGGATTTGTGCGGGCAGTCCCGGCGTGGGTGTCAGCCGGTGGTCTCGGCGGCGAGCTTCACGGCGTTGACGATGCCCTGGTAACCGGTGCACCGGCAGAAGTTGCCGGACAGCCCCTCGCGGATCTCCTCCTCGCTGGGCGTCGGGTTGTCCCGCAGCAGTGCGGTGATGCTGGTGACGAATCCCGGTGTGCAGAAGCCGCATTGCAGGCCGTGGCATTCGCGCATCGCGGCCTGCACCGGGGACAGCGCACCGTCCTCGCCGGCGATGCCCTCGACCGTGGTGACCTCCTGGCCGTCGACCTGCACGGCGAAGACGAGGCACGACCGTACGGCCTGGCCGTCGAGCAGTACCGTGCAGGCGCCGCACGCGCCGTGCTCACAACCCAGGTGGGTGCCGGTCAGGCCGCACTTGTCCCGCAGGTAGTCGGCGAGCGTCAGTCGCGGTTCGACCGTCCCGGCGTAGCGCCTGCCGTTGACCGAGACCTCGACGGGGTGTTCATGCATTGACGGCCTCCCTCGTTTCCAGCGCAGCGGCGGTTGCCTGTGACCATGCCCGCGCGGCCATGGTGGCGCCGACCTTGGTGCGGTACGCCGCGGTGCCCTGCAGGTCCGCCGGTACGTCTGTGAGCGCGGAGACGGCCAGGCGCCCGAACTCCTCGGCGGTGATGTCGGTGACCGGACGGCCGACGACCGCCTCTTCGGCCGGGGTGCCCCGCTCCGGCGTGGAGCCCAGCCCGAGCAGCCCGATGCCGCAGCGCGTCACCCTGTCCTGGTCGTCGAGCTCGATGGCCACGGTTGCGCCCGCGATCGCGAAATCGCCGTGCCTGCGGGCGAACTCCTGAACGGCGAAGCCGCAGTGTCCCGACCACACCGGGAACGCGACCGCGGTCAGGATCTCGTCTGGGGCCAGCGCGGTCTCCCACAGGCCGGTGAAGAACTCGGCCGCCGGGATGCGGCGGCTGCCACGCGCCGAGGTCGCCTCGATCTCGGCGTCGAGCGCCAACGCGACCGCCGCGTACTCGGCTGCCGGATCGGCGTGGGCGATCGCCCCGCCGAGGGTGCCGCGGGTGCGGATCTGAAAGTGCCCGATATGCGGGGTGGACAGCGTCAGCAGCGGAACCGACTCGGCCACTTCGTCATCCATGCCGACGAAGGCGTGCGGGGTGCCCGCTCCGATCCACACCGACGGTTCCGGGTCGTTGCGGAGCTCGATGTTGCGCAACTGCTCGATCCTGGAGATGTCGATCAGGTGCTCGAAGTGGGTGAGTCGCATCGCGAGCATCGGCACCAGGCTCTGTCCACCGGCGAGGATCTTCGCGTCGTCACCGAGTTCGCCGAGCATTGACACCGCATCGGCCACGGTGTCGGGGCGGTGATAGTCGAACGGGGCTGCCTTCATGAGTCCGCCGTCACCCCAGCAGCCGGGCGAGCGCGGCCTGCAGGTCCTCGGCCAGCACCGTCGTGGCCGGGACGCGGCGCCTGCGCCGGCCGATCAGGAAACCGATGGCCCCCGCAGCCACCGCGGCGCCGATCGCCGGCGCGAACCGCTTGGCCATCGGCACCGCGACCACCTTGAGCAGGTCGACGGAATCTCCGCTGGGTTGCGCGGCGGCTGCCGCCGTCTCGGCCGTCGGCGCCGTCGTGGTGCCCGGGGCCGCGCTGCCCAGGAGTTCGCCCTCCAGGCTGCGGGCGAACTGGGCGATCAGGTTGCCGGAGACGTCGGCGAGCACGCCGCGGCCGAACTGCGCCGCCTTGCCCGAGATCGCCAGGTCGGTGGTGATGCCCACGTACGTCGAATCGCCCTCGTCCTTGAGCTGGGCGGTGACGGTCGCCGCGGCGGTGCCGCTGCCGCGGGTCTCCTTGCCCTCGGCGCGCAGCACGATTCTGCGCGCCGCCGCGTCCTTCTCCTGATAGGACGCAACACCCTTGTAGGACACCGTGATCGGGCCGACCTTGACTTTCACGGCGCCGTGGAAGGTGTCGCCGTCGACGGACAGCAGGGTCGCCCCCGGAAGACACGGTGCGACCCGTTCGACGTCGGTGAAGACGTCCCAGACCTTCGCGGGCGGGACCGCGACCCGGAATTCGTTGTTCAGTTCCACCGTCAGTGGTCCTTTCCTGCGCGCTCGATGAGCTCGACGATCGTGGCGGGGGTGGCCGGGAGTTGGGTGAGCGTCACGCCGAGTGGGGCCAGCGCGTCGTTGATCGCGTTGATGACCGCCGGCGGTGAGCCGATCGCCCCGCCTTCACCGGCGCCCTTGTACCCGCCGACGCCGGGTCCCGGAATCTCCACGTGCCCGAACTCGATCGGCGGCACCTCGGTCGCCGTCGGCAGCAGGTAGTCGACGAAGGTGGACGCCACCGGGTTGCCGGCCTCGTCATAGGCGAGCTGCTCCAGCAGCGCGCCGCCGATGCCCTGCACGGTGCCACCGGCGACCTGGCCCTCCACCACGTTCGGGTTGATCATCGGACCGACGTCTTCGCTGACGATGTAGCGGGTCAGAGTGACCTGGCCGGTTTCGACGTCAACCTCGCAGGTGCACACGTGAGTGGCGTTGGCCCAGTGGATCATCGCCTGCGAATTGAATCGCGCGGTGGCTTCGAGGGTGGGGGAGACGCCGCCCAGCTGGGCGGGGTCGTAGTACGAGCGGTAGGCGATGTCGGCGAAGCTCACACTCTTGTCGGGATCGCTGCGCACGGCGGCCCTGGAGTTCGCGAGCTCGATGTCGGAGCCCTCGACGCCGAGTATCTGCGCCGCGATCGCGATGATCTGCGCGCGCAGGATCGCTCCGGCCTCGTGGACCGCGCCGGCGGTCATCGGGGCGCTGCGGCTGCCCTGGGTGCCTGCGCCGTACGGGGTGACCGCGGTGTCGCCCTGGATGGTCGCCACGTCTTCGATGTTGGCGCCCAACGCATCTGCGGTCAGCTGTACCACGGTGGTCTCGATGCTGTTGCCGGCCGAGCCGCCGTTGACGTAGACGTTGATCTTGCCGGTGGACTCCATCCGGATCGTCGCGCCCTCGGTCGCGAGGTTCCCGGTCGCGGCCCCGGTGGGTTCGATGTAGGCCGAGAAGCCCAGCCCGAGGTAGCGGCCCTGGGCCAGCGCCTCGGCCTGCTCCTTGCGGAAGCCCTCGTGGTCGAGGATCTTCACGGCCTGTTCGAAGGTGTCGGCGGGCGCGCAGTTGTCGTAGGGCATGCCGTTGGCGTTGAAGAACGGCATCTCGTCGCCGCGCAGGATGTTGATCCGGCGCAACTCCACCGGGTCCATCCCGATCTTGCGGGCCGCGCAGTCGAGAAGCATTTCCCGGGTGAGGGTTTCGTACTGCCACGGTCCGCGGTAGGCGTGCAGGCCGGGGGTGTTGGAGAACACCGTCTTGTAGTTGAAGCTCGCCTTGGGCACCCGGTAGGGGCCGGGGAAGAACATGCCGATCGCTGCGGTGGTGAGCACCGGATACGGCGTCGGGTAGGAGCCGACGTCCTGGACGAAGTCGATGTCGGCGGCGAGGATCTTGCCGTCCTCGTCGAACGCCATCCGCACCTTGCCGTCGACGTGGCGGGACTGCCCGGCCGACATCAGGTTCTCGCGGCGGTCCTCGATCCACTTCAATGCCGAAGGCACTTTCCGCGCGGCCAGCAGGATGCACATGTCCTCGCGCATCGGCACGACCTTCTGGCCGAACGCCCCGCCGGTGTCGCGCATGATCACCCGGACGCCCTGGGCGGGGATCCCGAGCAGGCGCGCGGCGAAAGCGCGAAGTTCATGCGGTGTCTGGGTGGAGGCCCAGATCGTCAACTCGTCGGTCGTCGACGTCCACTCGACGACCATCCCGCGGGTCTCCATCGGCACCGGGACGTACATCTGCTGATAGATGTGTTCCTCGACCACGTGCGGGGCGGTCGCGAAGAGTTCCTCGTCCGGCGGCAGGCCGCCCATCCCGCCGGCGACGTTGTCGGGGTAGGCCTCGTGCACCACCGCGACCCCGGCCTCGGCGCCGCCGACGGCCTTGCGGAAGTCGACCACCGCGGGCAGTGGGTCGTAGTCGACCTCGACCAGGTCGACGGCGTCCTCGGCCAGGTACCGGCTGTCGGCGACCACGAGGGCGACCGGGTCACCGACGAACTTCACCTCGCCCTCGGCCAGCGGCGGGCGCGGAGTGTCGGGGACGTCCTTACCCGCGACCGCGTGCCAGGACTCCCGGACGTCCGGGTTCAGGTCCGCGGCCGTGAACACCGCGTGCACCCCGGGCAGCGCCAGCGCGGCCGACGCATCGATGCCGTTGATCCTGGCGTGGGCGAACGGGCTTCGGACGAAGCAGGCGTGCAGCATGCCGGGCCGGCTGATGTCATCGACGAAACGGCCGTGCCCGGTGAGCAGACGGCTGTCCTCCACGCGCGGAACGCGCTGGCCGGCGTAGCGCGCGGTGACGGCGTCGGCAGCGTTGACGGCGATGTCGGTCACGGTGGATCACACTCCTCGGGCTTGAAGAGCGACGTTATCGCATCGGAGAGCGACATTTCCACTGTTGGTGTCTCACGAGTGCGCGTCTCACGCCTCGTGGTGGATGCGCCCCTGGGTCTCGGTCAGCGGGCGACCACCGCCACCCCAGCGCCGGGCGATGATCTCCGCGGCGATCGAGACCGCGGTCTCCTCCGGCGTGCGAGCGCCCAGATCCAGCCCGATCGGGCTGGACAGCCGCGCCAACTCCGCGTCGGTCAGACCCGCCTCGCGTAGCCGGCCGAGGCGGTCGTCGTGGGTGCGGCGCGACCCCATCACGCCGATGTAGCCGACCTCGGGTAGCCGCAGCGCCACCTCGAGAGCGGGCACGTCGAACTTGGGGTCGTGGGTCAGCACGCAGATCGCGGTGCGCGCGTCGATCTCACCCGCCTCGGCTTGCGCGCGCAGATACCGGTCGGGCCAGTCGACGACCACCTCTTCGGCGGCGGGGAAGCGGGCCGCGGTCGCGAACACCGGCCTGGCGTCGCACACGGTCACCCGGTAACCCAGGAACGCCGCCTGGGTGGCCAGCGCGGACGCGAAATCGATGGCTCCGAAGACCAGCATCCGGGGGCGGGGAGCATGGCTGGAGACGAACACCTCCATGCCCGACTCCTGACGTTGACCGTCCGCGCCGTAGGACAGGGCCGCGGACCGTCCCGCCAGCAGCAGGCCGCGCGCATCGTCGGCCACCGCGTCGTCGGCCCGCGGGGAGCCCAGCGACCCCTGCCGCGAGTCGGGTCCCACGATCATCCGCAGCCCCACCCGCTGCGGGTCGGGGTGGGCGATCACCGTCGCCACGGCGACGGGGCGATGGGCGGCGATGTCGTCGGCGACCTGCTGCAACTGCGGAAACGTCTGCTGCGACACCGGTTCGGTGAAGATGTCGATGGTGCCGCCGCAGGTCAGGCCGACGGAGAAGGCGTCGTCGTCGCTGATCCCGTACCGCTGCAGCTGCGGGGTCCCGTCGGCCACCACCTCGTTGGCGGCGTCGTAGACGGCCGCCTCGACGCATCCGCCGGACACCGATCCGGCCACCGACCCGTCGGGGGCCACCACCATCGCCGCGCCGGGTGCGCGCGGTGCGGACCGGATCGTGCGCACCACCGTGGCCAGTCCGGCCGTCGCGCCGGACCGCCACACGGCCAGCAAGTCGTCGAGGACGTCGCGCACCAGCGCAGTGTATGCCTAGTGTGGGCGGATGAACGTTGTCACCCTGCGCTGCTTGATCATTGGCGCGCTGGCCGCAGTCGCCGCGGTGGGACCGTCCACGACCGGTGCGGCGTCACCGCCGCCGCCGGTGTCGGACGCCGCCCGCGCGGCCGGATTCGTCGACGTGCGCAGCGTGGTCCCGGATGCGGTGATCGACCTGCGCTACGCGACGCCGGACAACTTCGTCGGCGTGCCGCTGTACCCGGCGGGGGCCCGCTGCATGGTGCACGAGTCGCTGGCGCCTGGGCTGGCGGTCGCCGCGGATCTGTTGCGCTCCGGTGGTGAGCGGCTGGTGTTCTGGGACTGCTATCGGCCGCACGCGGTGCAGGTCCGGATGTTCGAGGTGGTGCCGGACCCGGCGTGGGTGGCGCGGCCGGGTCCGTACGCGCGCAGCCATGTGGCGGGCCGCTCGGTGGACGTGACCGTGGCCGGCGCCGACGGTCTGGTCGACATGGGCACCGATTTCGACGACTTCTCGCCGCGCAGTCCGGCGTTCGCCACTGACGGGGTCAGCGCCGCCGCGCAGGCCAACCGGGCCCGGTTGCGCGACGCGATGACTGCGGGCGGCTTCACCGTCTACGACGGCGAGTGGTGGCATTTCGACGGGCCCGGCGCGGCGGTGGGACGCCCGATTCTCGATGTGCCGATCGTTTAGGTGCTTCGATGGGCGCATGCGCGGAGTCGTCACCACAGCCAGGGCAATGGCTTTGGCCGTCGTTGTCGCGCTTGCCGTCACCGCGGGGACGGCGTGCAGCCGCGGTGAGCCGCCACCGGACTCGTTGATCGACGACGCCGGTTACCACGTGCGTGGCAGTGCGGTCTATTATCTGAACCCGTTTCCCGGCAAGGCCGTTCGGGTCGAGGGCGCGGAGGCCGACACGTTCGAGACGTTGGACCGCACCTATGCCCGCGACCGCGAGCACGTCTACGTCAACGGCCATCAGCTACCGGGCGCGCACGCCGAGACGTTCCGTCTGCTGGACCGTCCCGGCTTCTCCCGGGACCGCAACCGGGTGTACCGGCATGACGCCCCGATCAGCACCGACCCCGACAACTTCGAACTGCTGGCCGACGAACTGGCCCGGGACGGAAGCCGTGTGTACTGGCTCGATGGGGACGTGTTGTCCAGCGAACCAGCGCATTTCGTAATCATCTCCGACGAGGACGGCTATCTCTACGCCAAGGACGGCAGCGCTGTGTTCGTCAACGGCAACGTGATCGCTGGCGCGCGACCCGCGACGTTCCGGGTGCTGCAGGGCGCGTACTCCCGCGACGACCACGGCGCCTTCCACTTCGACCGGCCGATTCCCGGGGCCGACGTCGACACGTTCCGGGTGCTGCAGAGTCCGTACGCGACGGATGCGGCCCGGGTCTACTGGATGGGCGACGTCATCGCCGATGCCGACCCGGCCACGTTCGAGGTACTCAACGCCAACTTCGAATGTTCGGCCGACCGCAGCCGAGCGTTCTACCGGCAGACCGAGATCGCCGGTGCCGACCCTGCGACGTTCCCGGCCGGCCGCCCCGTCACCGGATGTTCGAGGACGACGATCTCGTTCGCGGAGTGAGGATCACAGCTTGGTCAGGTCGGTCTTCATCAGCATGATGTTGTAGTCCGACCACAGCGACAGGTTCCAGTAGAGGTCCGACCCGGTGCCCTGGGTCGACGGCGACCACGGGTGCAGCATCGGCGCGTAGATGCCGCCGCTCTGCTGTCCCATCAGCACCTTGGCGTCCGACCAGCCACCCTCCGGGGTGTCGGAGGTGCGCATCACGATGTTGTTGAACTGATCGCCGTAGAGCACCACGTACTTCTGCAGGTACTCGTTGTACTGCACCGACATCTCACTGACGGTATAGCCGGGTTTGGTGGACCCGCACGCTCCGCCGGACTTGCCGATGACCGCCGAGGCCGACGACGGGCTGTTCTTGACCCACTTGGCCGGCGAGCCGCCGAACCAGCCGGTCGAGGCGGCCTTGTAGTACTCGTACTTGCCCACGTTGAGGATGTCCTCGGGGGCCACGCGCGCCACATAGGCCGCGCCCTGACGGCCGTTCGGGGTGCCGTAGACGTAGACGTAGCCGTCGTTGCCCTTGACGAACGCCGACTGCTGGAAGTTGCGGTTGCCGCTCAAAAACGAGTTGTAGCGGACACTTTCGGGTGCGACCTTGAAGTTCTCACCGTTGTCGGTGGAGTACGCGATCGCCGAGTAGTTGGTGCTCCAGCGGCCGGCCTGACCCCAGTTCGACACCGACATGAAGCTGACGTACTGGATGGTGCCGAACGGGGTGTCCTCGGTGACCTCGGTGGGCAGCGAGACCCCGGCGGTGGGGATCAGCGTCACCGAATTCGGCAGCCAGGACGGACGATTGATGATCGGGCGCGCCTCGGTCGGGCCGGACAGTGGCGCACCGCCGAACATGTTGCCGTTGTACCACTCGCCGTCCGGGATCGTCATGCCGTCGGACAGGTCGCGGTCGGAGCTGCGGAACAGCGTGTTGTAGATCCACCGGCCGGTCATGCCCTTGGCGCCGAAGGTGTCGCCGACGGCGATCAGGATCTGGCGCTCGTCGAAGTCGGTGTTGGGATCGTCGACCATGCCGTTGTCCCACATGACCCCGACGTCGGTGCCGTGGACCCCGAACCGGGCCAGCGTATTGGCGAGTTCCTTGTTGCCGCCGTAGACCGTCGTGCCGGTCACCCAGCTGATGAACCGCGTCGACGCGCTCACCTGCGGGTTGAGCCAGGGTGAGTACGACGGAACCAGCGCGGCGGCAGCGGCCGCGTCGTCGGCCAGCGCGAGACTGGTCGGCGTCACCACGACACCCCGCGGGGCGTTGGTGGTGGAGCGCGCGGCGAACAGGTTGTCGAGTTCACGGCGCGCGAAGGACAACAGCGCCCACAGGAACGGCGGGGTGGGGGCGTCGCCCGGCTTGGCCTCGGCCTTCTGGCGGGCCCAGTCCAGCATGCTGTTGACCACGTTGACCACCGCGGTGATCAGGGTCGGCTTCTTCACGGCGGCTTGGTCCTGCTCGGTGGTCAGCAGCGCGGCCACCTTCGGGGAGATCGGCTTCGGGCCGGCCTCGGCCAGCTTGGTGGCGGAGGCGAACACCGCGACCTTCTTCGGATCCTGCGGCGGCACGCCCGGATCGTCCGGCGCGTCGGCGGACGTCTTGTCGGCCGCCTTCTGGTCCGTCGGCTTCTGGTCCTGCTCCTCGGCCTTCGTCCCGGTGGACGTCTCCGGCCGGGTGGCCGGGGTGGTCTTCGGCGGTGCCGGGACGGCCGCATCGTCCGGGTCGTCCGAAGTCGTATCGTCCGGGATCGTGTCGTCCTCGCCCGCGTCGACCGGTTCGGTGTCCACGGGTTTGGGGGCTTCCTCTGGCGCGGTTACCGGGTCGGCCTCGGATTCGGGCTCTTCCTCGGGCTCGGCGTCGGTGTCGTCCCCTGTCTCGGCGGGATCACCGGCCGGATCCTCCTCCGGGGCCGCGGCGGATTCGTCGTCCGGTTCGGACTCCTGCTGGGGCTCGGATTCGGTGCCGGTGGTGTCGGCCGTCCGGCCCGCAGCCCGCGAAGTCTCGGCGCGGTCGGTATCCGAGCTTGCCGACGTGGACGAACTCGTCGTCGAGGAATCGGTGTCGTCGGCCCAGGCCACCCCTTGGCCTGCAAAGACCGCAGTTCCGACGCCCAGCGCTACGGCCAGACCTCCCACCCGACCGACATACGCTGCGGAACCCATGAAACCCTTTCGGCAAAGCCTGAACAGTCCCCCGACGTGGCGTCCATTGAATCGCACTGACGGGAGCGTGGCGAGCAAAAGGTTATATCGTCACACTTCTCGTTTCGTTACTGTGACCGCGCCGTTCTCTGCCCCGAGGCTCGCGCGTCGGCTCGGGCAAACCCGGATTGCGCCTCAGTCCAGGTTTTCCAATGCCTTTTGGTACAAGCCGACCGCTTCGGCAATACCGTCGCCGAGCCACGCGTCGGCGACGCCGACCTGATCGGCGACGAGCTGCACCCGGGTTAGCCACAGCTCGAAGTCATGATCGCGACGAAGATCGTCGATCTGCGCCTTCGAACCCCGGATCAGGATGAAGCCACCGAGCTCGATGCTCTGCGGCTTCAGGACGACCCGGTCGAAGCCCTCGATCCGGTCCTGCTCGCGCAGACCGGCCAGGTAGCCCTCGGTCTCGATGAGCAGATCGAGCGCGTTGCGTTCCCGTCCACGCGCCGGCACACCCCATGCGACCCACAGTCCTGCTTCGGCCATGCGTCGACGCTACTGGACGACCGTCAGCCTGCGTCCGCGTCCCCGAGTCCGTCGGGAGCCTGGACAAGCAGGGACAACCCCTGGTGTGCGCCGAGCTCGAGAGCGAAGCTGTGCAGATCGTCGACGGTGGCCAGTGCTTTCCCGGAGAACATGTCCGACACCTCGCTGCCGGGCGGCAGCTTCAGCGAGCGCACCGTGCCTGCGACGTGCTCGTTGGCGAAGTTGAGCACCGTCAACTGGTACAGACCCTCGTCGGCGAGCTGATGCACCAGCACCAGCATGCCGCGGTGCGACACCTCGGGGATGTCGATCTGGCGGCTGGTGGCGATGCCGTAGTGGGAACGCACCTTCAGGATCGCCTGCAGCTGGCGCAGGAAACTGGTGTCGTCGGCCAGCTGGTCCGGGATGGAGCCGTAGAGGCTTCGGCCTCTGGGCATCCCCGCCGGGGACTGCGTCGCGGTCGGATTGACGCCCATCAGGTCGTGCGCGGCGCGGTGGATCCAGCGGGTGTCCCCGCCGCGCAGCAGCTCCGGGATCTGCGACGCCGGCAGCGTGAGCATGCCGCAGACATCCCAGCCCGACAGCGCGAACACCCCCGGCTGAAGCGCGTTGAACATCGCCAGCAGCAGGTGCGCCCGGCGGACCCGGTCGATCTGCTCCTCGTCGACGATGTCGTCCAGCGCGGTGACGCCGAGCGTCGCCGCGATCACCGTCGCGGTGGTGCACGCGATGCCGTTGGTGGTGAACACCAGGTTGTACGGGGCGTTGGGGCCGGTCAGCCGATCGCTGAGATCCCGGCGGACCGTCTCGCCCAGCACCTCCCCGGTGATCTCCTCGCCCTTGTAGGTGTAGAGGTCGTCGCGGTGCCCGTTCGACCAGTGCACCAGCTCGTAGGTGAGTTCGTCGTGGTTCTGCAGCGCGTGCACCAGCGACGCCGGGTCGACGCCGTGCTCGAGCGTGGTGCGCATAGTCAGGCGCAGGAACTCGGTGTCGGCGGTGGCCAGTGCGTGGTGTGCCGCGGGTCGGGTGATGAAGTCGTAGGACAGGTCCGCGCCCGCCTCACCGATCTCCCGGATGTCGTCGATGGTGAGGTTCAGCTCCTGGAAGGTGAACCCGCCGACCTTGCGCACCATGCTCGCGATCAGATGGTTGGCCGCCTCCGAGAGCGGATGCCCCTCCGACCAGGCTGCGCTCTCCTCAGCGGCGGTCTTCTCCGCACCGAGGAAACCGTTGGCGTCCAGGCGAAGTCCGCCGGTGCCCAGGTCGGTCAGCGAGTGCAGCGCGTCACCGATGACCAGCCGCATCCCTGCGAACGACGGGTCGAGCCAGTTGATGGACGGCTGACCGTCCTTGAAGTAGTGCAGGTACACCCAGCGGCGTTCGACACCGTCGATGCCGACGACCGGCCGGGTGACGCTCCAGTTGGTCTCCTTGATGCCCTCTGCGTAGAAGATCACGCGCTGCAGCCGGCCGATGATGTAGCCGGCCTTGTCCAGCCACTCCTCGGTCGCGGGGTCGATGTTCACCGAGTCCGCGCCGGGCGGCACCTCCGGCAGGTGCTCCCAGTCCCGCGGATCGACCTCGACCATGTGGTAGATGCCGGGGTAGTCGGCGTACTTCATCTCGGCGAGCCGGAAGTCGGCGCCCTTACCGGTGTGGCCCGGCACGATGTCGTCGATGATCGTGCCGCCGTACCAGTTGGCGGTGCCGCACATCTGACGGAACTCTTCCTCCGTGCCGAACGCGGGGTCGATCTCCGTGCTGATCCGGTCGAAGTGACCGTCCACGCTGGGGGTCAGGTCCCAACCGGAGATCCCGCCCGCCCGCTTGACCGGTCCGGTGTGCACAGCCTCGATCCCGATATCGGCGAACGCCTTCCACATGTCCGGGTCGGCCATCGCCTTCAGGAACGACTCGTTGGACCGGGTGATCAGCGACAACGGGTAGGCGGTGAACCACACCGAGGCCGTCTCGACCGCGCCGCGCGGGCTGGGCGTGGCATACGGGTTCTGCCACATCGAGCCCTGGCCGGAGAACTGCTGGCTGATCTGGTTGGCGTCGGCCAGCATCGACTGGCTGATCAGCCACGACACATAGGCCGGGTTGTCGCCGGTCGGGGAGCCGTCGCGGGCCAGCGAGCGGCGGGTGAACGGCTGACGCACACGCGGCCGGAACCTCAGCGACCGCGGCCGGGCGGGGTGCAGGTGTTCGTCGAAATTCAGCTCGGGCGTCTCTGGAGAATCACTGCCCTGGTCTTCGGGTTCCGACTCCACGGCTTGGGACAAGGTTCCGCCTTCGCAAGGTTGATTTTCGTACGACCGCTACCGAGTATTGCCGGGTCCGGGCCATGTTGAAACTGCAGCGAAGGTTTTGGCGAGCCCCCTGTCAGGATTGAACTGACGACCTACGCTTTACAAGAGCGTTGCTCTACCACTGAGCTAAGGAGGCATGTCCCGCGGGGACGTGCCAGATCTTATCGGCTTCGCCGCCGGCTTCGATAATCCTCTGCGACGATCCCGCCGCGTCGTCAGCCATGCGGAATGCCCCCTGAGTCGTCGGTGCTCGCGGCTAGCGTCGAGGTGTGCCGACGACATGCCTGGGGTGTGGTGGTGAGATCCAGGGCCAACGGCGGAAGGTGTTCTGCACCAATACGTGCCAACAGGCACACCGACGGCGCTTGTTGTTGGAGGCCTGGCTCGCGACCGGCGTGTGCGGTCGCACGTCCTACCAGGGCCATTACGTTCGGGATTACCTGCACGAGCAACAGGGTGGACGCTGTGCCGTCTGCGGCATCATCGATCGGTGGAACGGCGCGCCCCTGGCCTTGATCGTCGACCACATCGACGGAGATTCCGGCAATGACCGTCGGGAGAATCTGCGACTCATCTGTCCCAACTGCGACAGCCAGCTGCCGACCTACAAGGCGCGGAACCGGGGTAGCGGGCGCTACTACCGCCGCCGGCGATACGCCGGCGGTCTGTCGTATTGAAGGTCCGGCGGCCTCGCCGACGCGTCACCGCGCGAGTCGGCTCACTCCTCGACGTCGATAATCCGCTGTGACGTCACCGGGCGCGACATCGGCCGGCCGCGCGGGCGCCGGCCGGGCAACGGGATGCGGTCGGCGATGCTGCTCAGGGGGTTGACCACCTGGCTCAGCACGATCACGGCCTCGCGCAGCGCCTCGATCGTGGGCTCGAGTGCCTCCAGCCCGGGTGCCAACCGGTTCAGGGTGTCGGCGACGGCGGTGAGCTGCTCGAGCGGGCCGTTGCGCGCGGTCAGCGTGTCGACCACGCCGCCTTCGGCGAACAACCGGTCGGCCACCCCGTCCTCGGCGAGCAGCCGGTCGACGAGGCCGTCCTCGGCCAGCAGCTGGTCCACGAGGCCACCGGGTTCGAGGGTGCGCATCAGCCCACCCTCTTCTTCGGTGAGCCGGTCGAGGACGCCGCCGGGCGCGGTGAGGCGGTCGACCACGCCGCCGGGCCGCAGCAGCCGGTCGATCGGGCCGTCCGGAGCCAGGGCGCGGCCGAGCGGTTGGTCCTCGTCCATCAGCCGGGCCAGCCGGTTGGCGCGATCCACCGCGTCCTGCACACCGAGCATCGACGCGACCGACGTCGGCTGCCGGACGCCGTCCTTGGAATCGCCGAGTGTGCGGTTCGCGATGTCCAGCGCGCCGCTGGCCATCCCGAGACCGGCTTCGGCGACGGCCAGCCCCGCCCGCACCGGCGCGAACGCGAGGTCGGTGAGGGATTTGCCGAGGTTCATCCAGTCAGTCTATGGATCGCGCAAGCACAAACTCACAGGAAGTGCACAGCTGGCCCGCAGTACATTTCCAAGTGAGGCGGTGAACAGTTGAGGGCTATGGCCATGCCGGTACCGGAGAACATCCCCGAGGCTCGCGTCCTGGTGGTCGACGACGAGGCCAACATCGTCGAACTGCTGTCCGTGAGCCTGAAGTTCCAGGGGTTCGAGGTGCACACCGCCTCCAACGGTCCCGCCGCGCTGGACAAGGCGCGGGACGTGCGACCGGACGCGATCATCCTCGACGTCATGATGCCCGGGATGGACGGTTTCGGGCTGCTGCGCCGGCTCCGGGCCGACGGCATCGACGCACCCGCGCTGTTCCTGACCGCCCGCGACTCACTGCAGGACAAGATCGCCGGGCTGACGCTGGGCGGTGACGACTACGTGACCAAGCCGTTCAGCCTGGAAGAAGTGGTGGCCCGGCTGCGGGTGATCCTGCGCAGGTCGGGGCGCGGCGCCGAGGAACCCCGCCCGTCGCGGCTGACGTTCGCCGACATCGAACTCGACGAGGACACCCACGAGGTGTGGAAGGCGGGCGAACCGGTGTCGCTGTCGCCGACCGAATTCACCCTGCTGCGCTACTTCATCATCAACGCCGGGACCGTGCTGTCGAAGCCGAAGATCCTCGACCACGTGTGGCGCTACGACTTCGGCGGCGACGTGAACGTCGTCGAGTCCTACGTGTCCTACCTGCGGCGCAAGGTCGACACTGGCGACAAGCGGTTGCTGCACACGCTGAGGGGTGTCGGTTATGTCCTTCGGGAGCCCCGATAAGGGTTCGTGCGAACAGTTATGGGTGGCGGTGACGCTCCGACCGTTGACAATGGGAGAGTGCCGGGTCGCTTCAGTCGGGGAATTCCGCTTCGGGTAGCGCTTGTCGCCGCCACGCTGCTGCTGGTGGCCTGCGGGCTGCTCGCGTCCGGGATAGCGGTGACCACGATCATGCAGCACAGCATGATGAACCGCATCGACGACACCTTGCTCGACGCGTCCCGCGGCTGGGCGCAGGTGCCGCGCCGGATGCCGACGGTCACCGTCGACGATCCGAACCCGGCGCGGCCGCCGTCGGACTTCTACGTGCGCGGCATCGATCCCGACGGAAATGTCTGGATGGTGGTCAACGACCGTAAGCACGAGCCGATGCTGCCCCCGAGCAACGACGTCGGACCCCACCCGGTCACCGTCGGGACGGTCGACGACCCCGATGTGAAATGGCGCGCGATGACGGTGCGGGGGGAGTTCGGCGAGCTGATCACCGTGGCCATCGACCTGTCGGACGTGGAATCGACCATGCGGTCGCTGGTCTACACCCAGCTCGGTATCGGGACCGCGGTGCTGCTGGTCCTCGGCATCGCCGGATACGCCGTGGTGCACCGCAGCCTGCGACCGCTCGCGGAGGTGGAGCAGACCGCCGCCGCGATCGCGGCCGGCCAGCTGGACCGACGCGTTCCCCAACGCGACCCGCGTACCGAGGTGGGCCGGTTGTCGTTGGCGCTCAACGGGATGCTCGCCCAGATCCAGCAAGCGATGGCGTCCTCGGAATCCTCGGCGGAGCAGGCGCGCAGCTCTGAGGACAGGATGCGCCGCTTCATCACCGACGCCAGCCACGAGCTGCGCACCCCGTTGACGACGATCCGCGGTTTCGCCGAGCTGTACCGCCAGGGCGCGGCCCGCGACGTCGAAATGCTGATGAGCCGTATCGAGAGTGAATCGCGGCGGATGGGCCTGCTGGTCGAGGACCTGCTGCTGCTGGCCCGGCTGGACGCGCAGCGTCCACTGGATCGGCACCGGGTCGACCTGCTCGCACTGGCCACCGATGCGGTGCACGACGCCCAGTCGATCGCCCCGTCCCGCCGCATCCGGATGGAGGTGTTCGACGGACCAGGCACCCCGGAGGTGCTCGGCGACGAGGCGCGTCTGCGTCAGGTGCTGTCCAACCTGGTCGCCAACGCGTTGCAGCACACCCCGGACACCGCGGCGGTCACCGTGCGGGTCGGCACCGAGGGCGATGCCGCGGTCCTGGAGGTTTGCGACGAGGGACCGGGCATGCGGCCGGAGGACGCGCAGCGGGTCTTCGAGCGCTTCTACCGCGCCGACGAGTCCCGGGCGCGGGCCAGCGGTGGGACCGGCCTGGGCCTGTCGATCGTCGACTCGCTGGTCTACGCGCACGGCGGCCGGGTCACCGTGACCACTGCGCCCGGTCACGGTTCGCGATTCCGGGTGACCCTGCCGCGGATCGCGGACGCGATCCCCGACGCCGAGGTGCCGGTCAGCTCAGCCCAGGTCGGCTAGCGCGGCCTTGATCTTGGCCTGCGCCTCGTCGAGGGACTCCGGCGACGGGTTCTGGTCGACGTTGGCGAAGCCGAAGTCCGACAGGTTGCGGGCGGGGAAGACGTGCACGTGCAGGTGCGGCACCTCCAGCCCGGCGATGATGAGCCCCGACCGTTCGGTGTCGAACGCCTTGCACACGGCTTTGCCGATGAGCTGGGAGACCTCCATGACCCGCGCGAACACCGCGGGGTCGATGTCGTGCCAGTTGTCGATCTCGGCGCGCGGGACGACCAGGGTGTGCCCCTGCGTCATCGGCTGGATCGTCAGGAACGCGACGATGTCGTCGTCCTCGTAGACGAATCGCCCGGGCAGCTCGCGGTTGATGATCTTGGTGAAGACGGTCGCCATGCCGTCGAGCATTCCAGCAGGCGGATTCGGCGCGCAACAACGCCGGAAGTGGCGCCCCAGCGCGCCCGATTCGCTCTAGCCTGTCGGCATGTTGGGATTGATGCAGGACCGTCCACTGATGATCTCCTCGCTGATCGAGCATGCCGCGGCGTTCCACGGCGACACCGAGATCGTGTCGAGGCTGCCTGAAGGCCCCGTCCGGCGGACCAACTGGCGCCAGACGAACGAGAGTTCCAAGCAGGTCGCCAACGCACTGGTCGAACTCGGCATCAGGCCAGGCGACCGGGTCGCCACGCTGGCCTGGAACAGCGATCGCCACCTCGCGCTGTACTTCGGGGTGTCCGGATCGGGCGCGGTCATGCACACCGTGAACCCGCGACTGTTCGCCGAGCAGATCGTCTACATCGTGAACCACGCCGAGGACCGGGTGCTGTTCTTCGACATCACCTTCGCCCCGCTGGTCGCACAGGTGGCCGGCGAACTGACCACGGTCGAGACCTATGTCGCGATGACCGACCGCGACCACATGCCCGACCTCCCCGGAATTCCGGACGGGCGGCTGCTGTGCTGGGACGACCTCGTCGGCAGGCAATCGACCCATTACGACTGGCCGGAGTTCGACGAGCGCACCGCCTCGTCGCTGTGCTACACCTCCGGCACCACCGGAAATCCGAAAGGTGTTCTGTACTCGCATCGTTCGACCGTGCTGCACGCGATGCTGTCGCTCTCGCGCGATACGTTCGACATCAACAGCGCCACCACGCTGCTGCTGGTGGTGCCGATGTTCCACGCCAACGCCTGGGGCACGCCGTATTCCGCTGCGATGGTGGGGGCGAAGCTGGTGCTGCCCGGGCCGCACCTGGACGGCGAGAGCGTGTACGGGCTGCTGCGCGATGAGAGTGTCACGATCATGCAGGGCGTGCCGACGGTGTGGCTGATGCTGTTCTCCTACCTCGACGAGCATCCCGAGATCGACCCGCACGAGCTGAAACTGGAGTGGGCGGGTATCGGCGGCTCCGCGCTGTCCCGGTCGATGCTGGATCGCATCGAGCAGGATCTGGGCGCCGAGGGCGGCCAGGGCTGGGGGATGACCGAGACCAGCCCGATCTGCGCGGTCGGCCGGCTGCTGCCCAAGCACGCCGGGCTACCGGTCGAGGAGCAGCGCGCGGTCAAGCTCAAGCAGGGTCGCGGCGTGTTCGGGGTGGAGCTCAAAATCGTCGACGAGTCCGGAGACCGGGTCCCTTGGGACGGAAAGGCTTTCGGTGAGGTCTTCGTCCGCGGTCCGTGGATCGCCAGCGGTTACTTCAAGGGTGAGGGTGGCGACAAGCTCGACGCGGAGGGCTTCTTCCCGACCGGTGACGTCGCCACCATCGACCCCGACGGGTACCTGCACCTGGTCGACCGCACCAAGGACGTCATCAAGTCAGGCGGGGAGTGGGTCAGCTCCATCGACCTGGAGAACGCGGCGATGGGCCATCCCGCGATCGCCGAGGCCGCGGTGATCGGTGTGCCGCACCCGAAGTGGCAGGAACGCCCCCTGCTGGTCGCGGTGCTGCGCGCCGGGCAGGACGCGACCCGGGAGGAGATCCTGGAGTATCTGTCCGGCCAGGTCGCCAAGTGGTGGCTGCCCGACGACGTGGTGTTCGTCGACGAGTTGCCGCACACCGCGACCGGCAAGGTGCTCAAACTGAAGCTGCGCGAGCAGTACCGGGATGCTAACCAGCAGCGGTGAATTCGATGTGCAGCGCGGAGAGCCCGCGGAGCAGGAAGGTGGGGTCGTAGGGGAAGTTGCGCTGACCGGCCGGTCCGTGGGCCGACTCGTCGATCCTGATCTCGCTCATCCGGTCCAGCAGTCGGCGGACGGTGATCTGCCCCTCGACCCGGGCCAGCGGGGCCCCGGCACAGGTGTGGATGCCGCGGCCGAACGCGATGTGCTCGCGGACGTTCTTGCGGTCCGGACGGAACTCGTGCGGATCCTCGAACTTGCGCGGATCCCGGTTGGCCGCGCCGAGGCACAGCATCACGATGCTGCCGGCCTTCAGGTGCACTCCGCCCAGCGTGGTGGTCTTGCGGACCAGGCGGAAGTCGACCTTGGTCGGTGCGTTCATTCTCAGCGACTCTTCGATGAACGTCGGGATGCGATCCGGTTGTTCACGCAGCATCTGTTGGTGCTCCGGTTGTTCGGCGAGCGTCCTGACGGCCGCGCTGAGCAGCTTGGTCACCGTCTCCTGCCCGGCGGCGAACAGGAACGTCGCGGGCTTGACCACCTCGAGGAGTTCCGGTGTCGAACCGTCCGGGTAGACGGCGGTCGCCATGCCCGACAGCACGTCACCGCGGGGCTCGCGGCGCCGCTCGGCGAGGTAGCCGGCGAACTTGTCGTCGAGGTACTGCAGCGGGTCCAGGCCCACCGGTTGCCCGTCGAGGGCGCCGACCCGGGCTCCGTCGGGTTGCTCGGCGCCCAGCGCGGCCAGGAACTCGGACCGATCCTCGTCCGGCACCCCGAGAAGATCGATGATCGCCGAAGTGGCAAAGGGTTTGGCGTACTCGGACAGGAACTCGCACCGGCCCTTGCCGATGAACAGGTCGATCTGGCTGTCGACGAGTGACCACATGTAGTCCTCGTTCTCCTTGAGCCGGCGCGGCGTCAGGAGCTTGTTGAGCAGGGACCGGGCCCGCTCGTGGGCGGGTGGGTCCATCACCACCATGTGCTCGTAGATCGGGAACAGGTGACGATGCGCCTCGATCTGTTCGCTGATGTCGTCACCCTTTGGCACGAACGGCAGCGGGGGGAACGGCCCGCCGATCGCGTTGACCGCCGAGAACGACCCGTGGTCCTTGAACGCGGCCATGACCTCCTGGTAGCCGGTGACGGCGTAGACGCCGTGGTGGGGCTCCCGGTACACCGGGTTCTGCTCGCGTAGATGGTCCCAGTAGGCGTACGGATCCTGGCTCAGCTCATAGTCGGAGAAGAAGTCCACGGAGGCGAGATCGGTCATCGGCGCGGCCGTCCTTTCGCTTGCCTGATCGATCGATCAGGCTGCTAGAATGAGCCATGCTTACCACGGTGTTCGATGCACGGTCAAGCAATTCCGGCTCGGACAGTCGCTGAATGTCCGCCCCTCCCAAGGCTCGTGGCAGTGACGCCACCGCGCGTCAGCGGCTTATCGAGGCGACCGCGAAGATCATGCGCGAGGAGGGCTACGCCGCGGCGACCTCCCGCAAGGTGGCCGCCGAGGCCGGGGTCAAGCAGGCCCTGGTTTATTACTACTTCCCGACGATGGACGACCTGTTCGTCGAGGTGCTGCGCGCCGGCGCCGAGAGCTCGCTGGAGCACATGAGGGCGGCGCTGACCAACGACGATCCGTTGCGGGCGCTGTGGGTGATCAACAGCGATCCCAGCAGGACCGGCCTCAACACCGAGTTCATGGCGTTGGCCAACCACCGCAAGGCGATTCGGGTCGAGCTGCGTGCCTATGCCGAACGCGTGCGGGACATCGAGACCGCGGCGGTGACGGTCGCGTTGCGTGCCCACGGTGTCGACCTGGACCGCCATCCGCCGGTGGTCATCTCGATGCTGATCGCGCAGGTCGCGCGCAGTCTGTGCAACGAGAGCGCCGTCGGGGTCACGCTGGGTCATGACCAGATGCGCGACTACGTCGACCGCAGCCTGAAACTGCTGACCTCTCTGGGAGGTGGTTGACAGTTGCGGTGATCGGTGTCACGCTCCTGATCGATCGACAAATGTTGGTGGAACAGAGCGAAATCGAGGTGCGCACATGGGCGGTCGGGTCGAGGGCAAAGTCGCATTCATCACGGGTGCGGCGCGCGGGCAGGGGCGCAGCCACGCTGTGCGACTGGCTGAGGAAGGCGCCGACATCATCGCGATCGACGTGTGCGGGCCGATCAGCACCCACACCGACATCCCGCCCGCCACGCCGGACGATTTGGCTCAGACCGTCGACCTGGTGAAGGGCACCGGCCGCCGGATCGTCACCGCCGAGGTCGATGTGCGTGACTACGCCGCAGTGAAGGCCGCGGTGGACTCCGGGGTCGAGCAACTGGGCCGCCTCGACATCGTGGTCGCCAACGCCGGCATCGGCAACGGCGGGCAGACGCTGGACCACACCAGCGAAGAAGACTGGACCGACATGATCGATGTCAACCTCACCGGAGTCTGGAAGTCGGTCAAAGCCGCTGTGCCGCACCTACTCTCCGGCGGCCGCGGTGGATCGATCATCCTCACCAGCTCGGTCGGCGGGCTGAAGGCCTACCCGCACACCGGTCATTACATCGCCGCCAAGCACGGCGTGGTCGGGCTGATGCGGACCTTCGCAGTGGAACTGGGCCAGCACTCCATCCGGGTGAACTCGGTGCACCCCACCAACGTCAACACACCCCTGTTCATGAACGAGGGCACCATGAAGCTGTTCCGGCCGGACCTGGAGAATCCGGGCCCCGACGATCTGGCGGTGGCCGCTCAGTTCATGCATGTGCTGCCGGTCGGCTGGGTCGAACCGCGCGACATCAGCAACGCCGTGCTGTTCCTGGCCTCCGACGAGGCCCGCTACGTCACCGGTCTGCCGATGACCGTCGACGCCGGCAGCATGCTGAAGTAGCGCGGATGCAACTCGTCTTCGCGCTGCCGCACATGTTGCGGCTGCCTGCGATGTCGCAGCCGTGGGAGGCCTCGGTGACCGGGGCGGACCAGACCCGGATGGCCAAGTGCGCGGATGCCTGGGGTTACGACATGATCGCTGTCCCTGAGCATTTCGTGATCCCGACCGAACATGTGGAATTGTCGGGTCCGCACTATCTGCAATCCACCGTGGCACAGGCCTACCTCGCCGGCGCCACCGACCGGATCCGGCTCAACTCGTGCATCACCGTGCTGCCGCTGCAGCATCCGATCGTGCTGGCCAAGGCGCTGGCCACCGCGGACTGGATGAGCGGCGGCCGGATGATGGTGACCTTCGGGGTGGGCTGGCTCGAGGGCGAGTTCGAGGCGCTCGGGGTCCCGTTCCGTGAGCGGGGCCGGATCGCCGACGAGTACCTGGCGGCGATCAAGGAGCTGTGGACCAGCGAGACACCGAGCTTCCAGGGAAAGTACGTCTCGTTCGACGAGGTCGCGTTCGAGCCCAAACCCGTGCAGAAGCCGCATCTGCCGATCTGGATCGGTGGGGACGCCGATGCGGCGCTGCGCCGGGCGGCGAAGTACGCGTCCGGGTGGTGGTCGTTCCTGACCCCGCCCGAACAGATCGCCGAGCGGGTGGAGTTCATCAAATCCCAGTCCGACTACGACGGCCGCCCGTTCGACGTCGTGCACGGTCTCGGCACCAACCGCGTCGGCGAGGGGCATGTCGCGCAGAAGGATCCGCATGCGCGCCCAGGCATGAGCGCGGCCGAGATCGTCGACAAGCTGAGCTGGCTGGGGGAGCAGGGGGTCACCGTCAGCGCGGTGCCGATCCCGAGGGTCGGCGGCGTCGACGAGTACCTCGACTACGCGCAATGGGTGATCGAGGAGATCAAGCCGCAGTTGCCCTGACCTAGCCGATCTGAGCGGCGATCTCCTCGACGCTCCACGGCGGCTCGCCGTGATGGTCGCGGTAGGCCACCAGCGACGGCTGCTGCCGGTCGAAGCGACCGACGAATCCCCCTGCGGCGATGAAGATCTGGCCTGTCACATGGGTGGCAAGGTCGCTGCTCAGGTAGGCGTAGGTCGGTGCCGCGTACTCCGGCGGGGCGGCGTCCAGCGCGCCCTGGTAGCTGACCTCGTCGAGCAGGCCGCGGCGGTTGAGTTCGGTGATGTGGGCTTCGTAGTCCGCGCCCGTCGACAGCCGGGTCCTGGCGCCCGGGCACACCACGTTCGCGCGCACGCCGTGCTCCCTGAGCTCGGCCGCGACCGCCAGCGTCAGGCTGGTGACAGCGCCCTTGCCCGCCGGGTAGCCGGTGCCGCCGTAGTCGCCGAGGAACGCGAACGAACCGGTGTTGACGATGGCGCCGGAGCCCTGCCGCGCCATCCGTGGGGCCACTGCGCGGCAGGTCTGGAATGCGGTGCCCAGGTGGGCGTCCATCAGCTCCTGGAACTGGCCGGAGGTGACGTTCAGGATGGAGGATCCGGCGGGCTCGGCGGTGCCGGCACAGTTCACCAGCACGTCGATGCGGTCGAACTCGCGCAGACAAGTGTCGATCAGCGCGTCGGCGACCGCCGGGTCGGCAGGTGAACCGGGGTGGCAGACGGCGCCGGGGATGCGTTGTGCGGCCTGCTCGGCCGTTTCTGCGTCGCGGCCGTTGACCACCACGCCTGCGCCGTGGGCGGCCAGTAGCTCGGCGACGGCGAGACCGACGCCGCGGGTGCCGCCGACGACCACCGCGCCCCGGCCGGCCAGGAGCCCGGACGAGCCCGGGCTAATCCGTGCTGTCCTTCTGCGAGAACGTCATCGCGTCCATGTTCCAGTAGCCGCGCAGGTTGGTGATCAGTCCCGCGTCGTCCACCCGGTAGGTGAACGCGCCGCGCACGGTGGCGACGAACCCGTTCGGGAACGTGGTCTCCAGCACCAGGATGTAGGCGATCTCCGTCGGACTGCTCGACGGGAACGTCTCCTCGCAGGTGACGCGCAACTGGTTGGGGCCGATGTTCGCGTCGTAGAACGCCGCGACGGCGTCCTTGCCGCGTACGCCCGTGCCGTCGGGGTTGGTGACGGCCTCCCCGATGGGGTCTTCGATGACGACGTCGTCGGCCATCAGGGCCAGCCAGCCCTCGCGGTCGCCGGACTGTACGCAGCGCCACGAGTTCTGCGACGCTGCGACGACGGGGGCTAGATCGGTGGTCATGTGGCTCCTTCAGCGACGACCTTCGCCGAAATTGCATTCCAGGAGGGCTTTACGCGTACTTCGCCTCCCGGAATGCAATTTCGGCGCAAGATCGGGGATTACCTGTCGGCGTCGGTGTAGCGGATGATGCCGCGGATGTTCTTGCCCTCGAGCATGTCCCGGTAACCGTCGTTGATCTGCTCCAGCTTGTACTGCCGGGTGACCATGTCGTCGAGGTTGAGCCGGCCCGCCTTGTACATCGACAGCAGCTGCGGAATGTCGAAGTGCGGGTTGCCGCCACCGAAGATGGTGCCCTGCAGGTTCTTCTGCAGCAGGGTGAGCATCGACAGGTTCAGCGTCACGTCCGAGCTGGCCATGTTGGCCACCGCCGTCACCACGCAGGTGCCGCCCTTGGCCGTGATGTTGAGGTAGTTGTCGATCTCCTCGCCCTTGAGCTCACCGGTGGTGATGATGGTCTTGGAAGCCATCCGGCCCTGGGTGGTCTCGGCGACGCCCATCATCGCGCTGCCGATGTCGGGGTAGACGTGGGTGGCGCCGAACTTGAGCGCCTGGTCGCGCTTCCACTCCACCGGGTCGATCGCGAAGATGTTGCGCGCGCCCGCGTTCAGGGCGCCCTGCAGCGCACCCATGCCGACGCCGCCGATGCCGGCGATGACGACGTCGTCGCCGGGCCGGACGTCGGCGCTGCGCACCGCGGAGCCGTACCCGGTGGTCACACCGCAGCCGACGAGGCAGGCCACCTCGAACGGGATTGACGGATCGATCTTCACCACCGAGCTCTTGTGTACGACCATGTACGGGCTGAAGGTGCCGAGCAGGGTCATCGGGATGACCGGGGTGCCGTCCTTGGCGTGGATGCGGTGGGTGTTGTCCGACACCGCGGTGCCCTGCAGCAGCATCGCGCCCAGGTCGCAGAGGTTGCGCATACCGGCCTGACACGACGGGCAGGACCCGCAGGACGGGATGAACGACAGCACCACGTGGTCGCCGGGCTCAAGGCCTTCCACTCCGGGCCCCACCTCGGTGACGATGCCTGCGCCCTCGTGGCCACCGAGCACCGGGAAACCGGCCATCGGGATATCGCCGGTGACCAGATGGTGGTCGGAGTGGCACATGCCCGAGGCTTCCATCTGGATCTTGACCTCGTCCTTGACGGGGTCGCCGATCTCGATCTCCTCGATCGTCCACGGCTGGTTGAACTCCCAGATCAGAGCGCCTTTGGTCTTCATCTCTCCTGCTTTCGACTAGAGCATCTGGTGACCAGACTAGAGGCTCTAGTTAGCCACATCACGTCTACCCCGATCAACCGCTTGGGTGGGTGTTACCAGATCTGGACAGGAGCCTGGCCGATCGGGTAGTAGCCGGGCAGTTTCTCGCCGGACAACGACCGCTCGATGCGCTTCTGCATGGCCGGGGTGAGGTCGCCGGATTCGATCAGCTTCGCGTACCCCTTGGCCACGTGGCCGAAGTCGAAGAAGTCGCGCTGCCACTCGATGAGCAACTCGTCGTTCAGGCGGAACCAGCTGCCGCCGATGCCGTAGATCTCGGCGCGGGTGCCGTCGCTCTTGTTGGCGATCTGCTTCCAGAAGCCGACGATCTCGTTCTGCTTCTCGTCGATCAGGGTCCGCTGGTACTCGTAGACCCAGTTCTCCAGGCCTTCCATCTCCAGGCCCAGCGCCACGTCGCGGATCTCGTCTTTGCCGACGCACATCACGTCTTCCTTCGGCCCGATGTTCCAGCCGTAGGTGGCGTCGTCGGTGTAGAACTCGGCCAGCGGCTTCCAGTCACCGGCTTTCTCGGCGTCCTGGTTGGCCGTGAGCCAGCGCTGGACCCAATCCTCCAGTTGCTCGCGTGACGCCATTACTTCACTCCTTCTCGATGATGGACAGTGCTCGGGTGGGACACATCTCGACCGCGAGCTCCACCGCGTCGCGGAGCTCGTCAGGTGGTTCGGGGTCGGTGATCTCGACGACGCCGCGTTTGGGCACCGTGAACACGTCGGGAGCCTCCAGCTCGCACATCGCGTGGCCTTGGCACAGGTCCTCGTCGAGCACCACCCGGTAGCAACCCATGTCAGGCCCTTGCTCGCCTGCGGTAGCGCACCTTGGCCGGCTGAGCGAGCTGCACGACCATCTTGGAGTGGTCGTTGCGGTAGCTCTCCGAAGGCTGAGACATCTCGAACTCGTACTCGCGCAGCAACACCGAGAAGATCGCCTTGATCTGCATCTGCGCGAACGCCGCACCCACACAACGGTGTTTGCCTGCGCCGAACGGGATCCAGGTCCACCTGTTGATCAGATCTTCCTGGCGCGGCTTCTCGTAGCGGCTGGGATCGAAGGCGTCCGGATCGGGGAAGTCCTCCGGGATGCGGTTGGAGATCGCCGGGGAGGCGGCCACCATCTGGCCCTTGTGGATGGGGTGGCCTGCGACCTCGAATTCGTCCTGGGCCACCCGCATCAGGATGATCAGCGGCGGGTGCAGGCGCAGGGTCTCCTTGAGCGCATTGTCCAGGTTCGGGATCTGGCGCAGCGCATGGAAACTCACCTCCTGACCGTCGGAGTAGAGGTCGTCGAGCTCCTGCTGAACCTTCGCGTAGAACTCGGGGTGGCGCAGCAACTCGATCAGAGTCCAGGACGAGGTGCCGGAGCTGGTGTGGTGGCCGGCGAACATCAGCGAGATGAACATGCCGGTGACCTCGTTGGCGGTGAAGCGGGGGTTGCCCTCGTCGTCCTTGATCGAGACCAGCACGTCGAGCAGGTCGCGGTCCTCTTTGCCCTTGGGCGGGTTGGCGATCCGACCGTTCATGATGTCCTGAACCAACGCAACGAGTTTGACGCGCGACTCGTCGCGGATGCGGAAGCTCTCGATGTCCAGGTACGGATCGACGTAACACAGCGGGTCGGTGCCGCGCTCCAGCTGGTGGTAGTAGTGGGCGAACCGGCTGTCGAGTTGCTCGCGGAATTTGAGCCCGATCAGGCACGCCGTCGAGGTGTAGATGGTCAGTTCGGAGAAGAAGTCGAGCAGTTCGATCTCGCCTTCATCGCCCCAGTCGGCGATGATCTTCTTGACCTCGGCCTCGATGGTGGCGGCATGGCCCTTCATCTGCTCGCCGCGCAGCGCGGTGTTGTGCAGCATCTCGGCCCGCCGCTCGGGGTCGGCGTCGAACACCACACCCTCGCCGAAGATCGGCGTCATGAACGGGTAGGCCTCGGCCTGGTTGAGTTCGCTGTCGCTGGAACGGAAGAAGAACTCGTTGGCCTCCGCGCCGGACAACATCACCACCTGTTTGCCCGCGAGCTGGAACCAGCCGGCGTCGCCGCATTCCTCGCGGATGCGCTTCATCAGGCCGATCGGGTCGGTGCGGAACTCCTCCAGGTGGCCGTGTTCCTCGTCCTCTCCGCCTGAGACGCGGGGGACATCTTGGAGCGTCGTCATTCTCCGGTGTTGCCTTCCTCGCCGAGGGTGAGCTTCTGGCGGTCCTTGATCTCCGCGAGCGGAGCTTCGGGCTGCAGTTCCATGTTCGCGATGAAGCCACCGCGCGGCGTCTCGGCGACGAACGTGATGGCGCGCGCGAGGTCGTCTGCGCGCAGGAAGTAGTCGTGCCGGGCCTGGCCCCACTTGGCCCAGTCCTCCAGCGCCGGACCGATCAGTTCGGCAGGCAGGCTCCAGCCCATCGAGGTCTTGGTCGGGCCGGGGTGCACGATCGACGCACGGACCCCGGTGCCCTCGAGCTCCATTTGGTAGTTGGTGACCATCGCGACGAGCGCGGCCTTGGCCGCACCGTAGGCGCCCATGTGGGGGCGTTGTCGCAGTGCCACATCGGATCCCACGAAGATGAGGTCACCGCGCCGACGCTCGATCATGCCGGGCAGCACCGCGGTGGCCACCCGGTTGGCGCCGATCAGATGGATCTGCACCTGCGACTCGAATTGTTCGGTGCTGATCGAGTCGAGCTTGCCGAAGTAGGTGTCGCCCGCACCCGCGACGAGTACCTCGATCTCGCCGAGCTGCGACGTCGTCTGCTCCACAGCGGCTTTCACCGAGTCGGGATCGGTCACGTCGAGGTGCATGGCGATCGCCTCACCGCCGTCCTTGCGGATCTTGTCGACGATCTCTTCGAGCTTCTCCACCCGGCGGGCGCCGAGTGCGACGGGGAAACCGTTCGCGGCGAGCCGGATCGCCGTTGCCTCGCCGATGCCGGACGAGGCGCCGGCGACCAGGGCGGGGCGACGGTCGGGTAACGGATCGAAACGGGGCATCAGCGGATCTCCACATGGATCGGAAGGTGGGCGAATCCGCGCACATTGCTGGAGTGGACGCGGACGGCGTTGGCCTCGTCCACCTCGTACCCGCGGATTCGTTTGAACAACTCGGCCAGCGCCACCCGTGCCTCCATGCGCGCCAGGTGCGCACCGAGGCAGAAGTGGGCTCCGCTGCCGAAACTCATCAGTTTGGAACCGATCTCGCGCCCGATGACGTAGTCGTCCGGGTTGTCGAACACCCGCTCGTCACGGTGTGCGGAACCGGGAAGCAGCAGCACCACGTCGCCGTCGGGAATCGTGGTGTCGTAGAGCGTGAGCTCGCCGGCGACGGTGCGAGCCAGGATCTGGCTCGACGTGTCGAAGCGCAGCGTCTCCTCGACCCACAGCGGCACCCGCTCCAGATCCTGGTAGACCGGTGCCAGCTGGTCGGGGTAGCGATGTCCCCAGAACGCCGCATTGGCAAGCAGTTTCGTGGTGGTCTCGTTGCCCGCGATGACCATCAGGAACATGAAGCCGATGATCTCGTCGTCGGTGAGCCGGTCACCGTCGATCTCGGCCTCCAACAGCGCCGAGGTCAGGTCGTCGGTGAACTTCTTGCGCCGCTCGGCGACCATCTCCTGGTAGTAGACGATCAGGTTCAGCGACGCCTCGATGGCCGAGTCGGGCACGTCGGTGACGCCTTCGTCGCGGTGCATCACCGCATCCGCCCACGCCCGCACCTGAACCCGGTCGGCGACGGGCACGCCCATCAGCTCGGAGATCACGTCCATGGGCAGCTTGCCCGCGAACTCGTCGACGTAGTCCACGGTTCCGTCCCCGGCGTGCTCCAACATCGCGTCCAGGTGCTGGACCGCGATTTCGGTGACCCGCGGCTCCAGTTCGCGGATTCGCCGCGGGGTGAAGCCCTTCGACACCAGCGTGCGCAGCCGCAGGTGGTTCGGGTCGTCCATGGCCAGGAACGACATCGTCTTGGACGCGTGCGGCCCGCGCGACGCCGGATCCAGCGACACCCCGAACTTGTTCGACAGCGTGGTGCTGTTGCGGAAGCCCTGCAGCACGTCGGCGTGCCGGGACAGCGCCCAGAACCCGAGTTCTTCGTTGCGGTAGAGCGGGGCTTCGTCGCGCAGCCGCTGGTAGTACGGGTACGGATCCTCGTGGAACGCGTAGTCGTACGGGTCGAGTCGCACCTCGCTGATCGTCACTATTTATCGTCTCCGACGCTCAGGCTCATTTGTCGTCTCCAACACTCAGGCTCATTTATCGTCTCCGACGATGAGGCTCATTTATCGTCTCCGACGATGAGGCCGACCACATAACTGAGGCGGTCGGCGATTTGGTGGTAGGTGAAGGCTCCGCTGCCGGCGTTGACCAGCGCGCCGAAGAACGTCATCTCGAGGGCGGCAAGCGTGCGGGGGTCCGGGTCCGGGCCGACGGCGGCCCGGATGCGGCGGTGGATCTCGCCGCCGATGCGTTCGCGGACGGTGCGCACGGCGGGGTCGTTGCCGGACAGCAGCGCGGTGGTGCACGCGGCCGCGACCTCGGGCTCGTCGGCGACCATCAGGGCCATGCTGCGCAGCGTCTTCTCGACGCGGACCACCTTGCTGTCGTTCACGTCGGTGAAGTAGTCGACCTGACGGATGAGGTCCAGGTAGATCTCGGCGATCAGGTGGTTCTTCGACGAGAAGTAGGTGTAGGCGGTCGCCGGGGCCACCTTGGCGCGCGCCGCCACGGCGCGCACGGTCAGGTCGGCATAGGAGGACTCCCGCAGCATCTCCAGCCCGGCGGCGAGGACCTTGCGGAACGTCTCTTCCTGCCGACGGTTGCGTGGCGGATGCGTCGGCTCACCTGTGAGCGGAGCTACAGCATCGCTGGACACCTGTCCAAGCTAGCCGACGATGCGCGCGCCAGGCAAGCGTCGCGGTGAAGCCGCACGGTAAGGGGCCTGCAGCCATGCCAGGTCGGCTCCGATCCTTGCCTGCCGCCGAGATCTGCGGCTATGGTTCGGAGGAACTCCATCGGACAGTTGTCCAGGAATCCAGATACAGGAGGTCGGATGCCGATCCTGGCCGATCGCGAAAGCCGTCTGCTCATCGACGGCAAGCTCGTCCCCGGAAGCTCGGGCACATTCCCCACCGTCAATCCCGCCACCGAGGAGACCCTCGGCGTGGCCGCCGACGCGGACACCGAGGACATGGGCGCGGCGATCGGCGCGGCCCGCCGCAGCTTCGACGAGACGGACTGGGCCACGAACACCGCGCTGCGGGTGCGCTGCATCCGGCAGCTGCAGCAGGCGATGCGGGACCACGTCGAGGACCTGCGAGAGCTGACGATGGCCGAGGTCGGCGCCCCGCGGATGCTCACGTCGGCAGCGCAGCTCGAAGGCCCGGTCGAGGATCTGACGTTCTGCGCCGACACCGCCGAGGCCTACCAGTGGACGACCGACCTCGGGATCGCGTCGCCCATGGGCATCAAGACGCACCGCACGATCGCCCGCGAGGCCGTCGGAGTGGTCGGGGCGATCACACCGTGGAACTTCCCGCACCAGATCAACCTCGCCAAGATCGGCCCGGCGCTGGCCGCCGGAAACACGTTGGTGCTCAAGCCCGCTCCCGACACACCATGGGTGGCCGCGGTGCTCGGCGAGCTGATCACCGAGCACACCGACTTTCCCGCCGGGGTGATCAACATCGTCACCTCCAGCGACCACAGTGTCGGCGCGCTGTTGTCGAAAGACCCGCGGGTGGACATGGTTTCGTTCACCGGGTCGACCACCACGGGCCGTGCGGTGATGGCCGACGGCTCGGCCACCCTGAAAAAGGTGTTCCTCGAGCTCGGCGGCAAGTCCGCCTTCCTGGTCCTCGACGACGCGGACCTGGCTGGTGCGTGCTCGATGGCGGCGTTCACCGCGTCGATGCACGCCGGGCAGGGGTGCGCGATCACGACCCGCCTGGTGGTTCCCCGCGCCCGGTACGACGAAGCCGTCGAGGCGGCCGCGGCGACCATGGGCGGCATGAAGCCCGGTGATCCGACGAAACCGGGCACGGTGTGCGGACCGGTGATCTCGGAACGGCAGCGCGACCGGATCCAGGGGTACCTGGACTCCGCGATCGCCGAGGGTGGCAGGTTCGCGTGCGGGGGCGGACGTCCCGCCGACCGCGACAGGGGCTTCTTCATCGAGCCGACGGTGATCGCCGGCCTCGACAACACCGCCAAGGTGGCCCGCGAGGAGATCTTCGGGCCCGTGCTGACGGTGATCGCCCACGACGGCGACGACGACGCGGTGCGCATCGCCAACGACTCGCCCTACGGCCTGTCGGGCACCGTGTTCTCGCCGGACCTGGAGCGGGCCAACGGCGTTGCGGCCCGACTGCGGGTCGGCACGGTCAACATCAACGGCGGCGTCTGGTATTCGGCGGACATGCCGTTCGGCGGTTACAAGCAATCCGGCATCGGCCGGGAAATGGGGCTCGCCGGTTTCGAGGAGTACCTCGAGATCAAGGCGATCGCCACAGCGGCGAACTAAAAGAGAAACGGAGGGCTTGTGCATGGGCCTTTATGGAGATCAGTTCAACGAGAAGGTGGCCATCGTCACCGGGGCCGGCGGCGGTATCGGTCAGGCCTACGCCGAAGCGCTGGCCCGTGAGGGCGCCGCGGTCGTGGTGGCCGACATCAACACCGAAGGTGCGCAGAAGGTCGCCGACGGCATCAAGGGCGAAGGCGGGAACGCGCTGGCCGTCCGGGTCGACGTGTCCGATCCCGACTCGGCCAAAGAGATGGCCGCGCTGACCCTTTCGGAGTTCGGCGGCATCGACTACCTGGTCAACAATGCCGCGATCTTCGGTGGGATGAAGCTCGACTTCCTGATCACCGTCGATTGGGACTATTACAAGAAGTTCATGAGCGTGAACATGGACGGCGCGCTGGTGTGCACTCGCGCGGTGTACCGCAAGATGGCCAAACGCGGCGGCGGAGCGATCGTCAACCAGTCGTCGACCGCGGCGTGGCTGTACTCGAACTTCTACGGCCTGGCCAAGGTCGGGATCAACGGCCTGACCCAGCAGTTGGCCACCGAACTCGGCGGGCAGAACATCCGTGTCAACGCGATCGCGCCGGGACCCATCGACACCGAGGCCAATCGGACCACCACCCCGCAGGAGATGGTCGCCGACATCGTCAAGGGAATCCCGTTGTCGCGCATGGGCGAGGTGGACGATCTGACCGGTATGTGCCTGTTCCTGCTGTCGGATCAGGCGAAGTGGGTGACCGGGCAGATCTTCAATGTCGATGGCGGACAGATCATCAGATGAGTGATGTGAAACTGGGCTACATCGGGTTGGGCAACCAGGGCGCGCCGATGGCCAAACGGCTCGTCGACTGGCCCGGCGGGCTGATCGTCTTCGACGTGCGCACCGAGGCGATGACCCCGCTGGTCGAGCTCGGCGCCAGCCCAGCGGACAACGTCGCAGCGGTTTCGGTGGCCGACGTCATCAGCGTGACCGTGCTCAACGATGCGCAGGTGCGCGAGGTGGTGGGTGAACTCGCCGCGCACGCGGAGCCCGGCACCGTCATCGCGATCCACTCGACGATCGAACCGGAGACTGCCGCGGAGTTGGCGCAGCAGCTGCAGCCCAGCGGGATCCACATCGTCGACGCTCCGGTCAGCGGTGGCGCGGGCGCGGCCGACAAGGGTGAGCTCGCCGTGATGGTGGGCGCCGACCAGCACATCTATGACCGGGTCAAGCCGGTGTTCAAGCAGTGGGCGTCGATGGTGGTGCGCGCCGGCGAGCCCGGAGCCGGCACCCGGATGAAGTTGGCCCGCAACATGCTCACGTTCGTCGGCTTCACGGCGGCGTGCGAGGCGATGCGGCTGGCCGAGGCCTCGGGAATCGATCTGCAGAAGCTGGGCCGGGTGGTGCGGCACAGCGACGCGCAGAGTGGCGGCCCCGGAGCGATCATGGTCCGCGACGACATGAAACCGCTGACACCCGAACACTTTCTGTACGACATGTTCGTCCATACCCGCGGTCTCGGCGAGAAGGACCTGCGCCTGGCGCTCGGACTCGGCGAGTCCACCGGGGTGGACCTGCCGCTGGCCGAGATCGCGCTGCGGGATCTGGCTGCCGGACTGGGCGTGCCGCATACGCCTTCGACGACGGAGTAGGAGTAGAGATGGACGAGCTTCGCAAGAAGGGCCTCAAGAAGATGAACGAGGTCTATTCATGGGAGATGCCGAATATAGAGGGTGACCCGTACTTCGACCTGACCGTCGATCACCTCTTCGGCACCATCTGGACCCGCCCGGGACTGTCGATGCGCGACAAACGGTTGATGACGTTGGCCATCGTGACCGCTCTCGGTGAACAGGGGCTGGCGGAGGTCCAGGTGAATGCCGCGTTGGCCAACGGTGAACTGAGTGAGGAAGAACTGAAGGAGATGGCGATCTTCCTCACCCATTACGTGGGCTTCCCCCGTGGTTCCGGGCTCAACGGCGTGGTGGGCAAGGTCGCCGCCAAGCGCAGAAAGGCTGCCGAAGCCGGTGGGGGAGAAGACAAAAAAGCCAATGTCAACGCCGCCGTGAAGATGAGCACGGGGAAGACCCTCGATGACGAGTAGATTCGCCGCGCTGTCGCGCGAGGAGCTGGCGACCCTGGTTCCGGAGCTGCTGCTTATCGGTCAGTTGATCGACCGTTCCGGGATGGCCTGGTGCATCAGCAATTTCGGTCGCGAGGAGATGCTGCAGATCGCGATCGAGGAGTGGGCGGCATCCAGCCCGCTCTACACCAAGCGGATGCAGAAGGCGCTCAACTACGAGGGCGTCGACATCTTCACGCTCTTCAAAGGCCTGCAGCTCGACATCGGTGCGCCACCGCAGTTCATGGATTTCCGCTACATCGTGCACGACCGCTGGCACGGCGAGTTCTACCTCGATCACTGTGGCGCGCTCATGGACGTCGAGCCCATGGGCGAGGACTACGTCAAAGGCATGTGCCACGACATCGAAGATCCCACCTTCGACGCCACCGCGTTGGCCACCAACCGCAAGGCCCAGGTCCGGCCGATCCACCGGCCGCCCAGGTCATCGCCCGATCAGCATCCACACTGCCGGTGGACGGTCATCATCGACGAGTCTTATCCCGAGGTTCCGTTCATCCCCGCGATGGACGTCGTCGGCGCCACCCGGGCCTACCACACCGAGCTGGATCCGATCGACCCGAATGACGAAGGCATGGCCGACTATTCGGGGCCGCTGCTGGCCGACGTCGACTTCGGTGCCTTCTCGCATTCGGCGCTGGTCCGGATCGCCGACGAGGTGTGCCTGCAGATGCACCTGCTGGTGAAGTCGTTCACGATCGCGGTCGAGAAGCGAGCCAAGGACGACGCGGCGCTGGCCCGGACCATCCGCACCAAACAGCTGATCGGCATCGCCGGGGTGGCCGCGGAACGGATCCACCGGGCGCTCAAGCTGTCCAAGGACGTCGAAGGTGCGCTGCGGGTGCTCGAGCTGCACCCGTTGCTGAACCCCGCCGCCTACGTGCAGGCCGACATCGATCCGGGCTTCGTGCACGTGCGTGCGTCGGCGGCGCACGAGGACGGTTCCTGGATCTCGCTGGTCTCGCCCGCAGCCGATCTGCCGTTGCAGGCCATCGTGCAGGCGGTGGACCCGCACCTGCGCGCCGAGGTCTCCGGCACCGAGACCGACTGGACGGTCCGGGTGATCGAGACCGACACCGCGGCCAGGGAACTGCCCGAGGTCGAGGTGTGCAAGTTCAGCAGCGGCGCGACGTGGGAGTTCGAGACCCGGAAGTCGCTGCCGCTGACCGTGGTCTGAGGTTCAGCGGGGCAGCACCGCGTTGCCGACCCACCGGCGCAGGTACGCGCGCAGCGCGTCACCGGTGCGCGGCGGGCGGCCGGGGTCGATCACGAAGGACTGGATGACGCGCAGCAGGTGCTCGGAGAGCTGATCGAGCGCGGCGTCGTCGAACCCGTACGCCGCCCAGTCGACGTCGAGGCGGCCCACCATGTCCCGGGCGAAGCGCAGCGCGATGTCGGAGGTCACCGACTGCACGTGGCTGGAGCCGCCGGGCACCATGATCAGGCCGATGTACTTCTCCCTGGGCAGCCATTCCAGCGCGGTCGCCACCGCCTCGGCAACGGCCTCGGGGGGATCGGTGATGCCGGCAAGGTGCGCGGCCAGCCGGTCCAGGAAACCGTCGACCGCGTGCACTGCGGCCGCGATGAGCAGCGATTCGGTGCTGGAGAAGTAGCGGTACACCGTCTGCCGGGTGACCCCGACGGTGCGGGCCACGTCGGAGATGCTGAAGTCGGCGCCGCGCTCCTCGATCACCTTGCCCGCGGCGGCGAGGATGCGCGCGACGGCCTCCTCGTCGGAGGCCGGCTTGGCTCCTGACCAACCGTGGGTGCGCACGCACGAAACTGTAGGCCACCTGTCCGGGGGCCTCCACGCCCCAGCTGTCCCAGCTATCCGCGGTGTGCAGCAGACGTGCGAGTAGACCTCTGACAACCGCGGATCTGTGTGACGGGCGTGACTACCGGTAGGTGACCTGCAGATCTTTGACCCCGTTGATCCACCCCGAGCGCAGCCGCTGCGGTTCGGCCAGCTTGGTGATGTCGGGAATCTGGTCGGCGATCTCCTGGAACATCAGCTTGATCTCCATCCGGGCCAGGTTGGCGCCGATGCAGAAGTGTGCGCCGTTGCCGCCGAAGGCCAAGTGCGGATTCGGGTTTCGCAGGATGTTGAACTCAAACGGGCGCTCGAAGACGTCTTCGTCGAAGTTCGCCGAGCTGTAGAACAGGCCCACCCGCTGGCCCTTGGTGATAGTCACGCCGCCCACTTCGACGTCGTCGAGCGCGGTGCGCTGGAAGCAGTGGACGGGGGTGGCCCAGCGGATGATCTCGTCGATCGCGGTGTCCGGGCGCTCCCGCCGGAACAGCTCCCACTGGTCGGGGTGGTCGAGGAATGCGTTCATCCCGTGGGTCATCGCGTTGCGGGTGGTCTCGTTTCCTGCCACCGCGAGCAGGATCACGAAGAACGCGAACTCGACCTCACCCATCGATTCCCCGTCGAGATCGGCCTGGACCAGCCGGGTCACGATGTCGTCGGCCGGGCAGCGGCGGCGCTCCTCGGCCATGGTGTAGGCGTAGCCCATCAACTCGGCGTTGGCCATCGTCGGATCGGCGTCGAAGTCGGGGTCGTCGGTGTTCATGATCGCGTTCGACCAGTGGAAGAGCTTCTCGCGGTCCTGTTCGGGGACGCCGATCAGGTCGGCGATGGCCTGCAGGGGCAGCGGCATCGCGACGTCGTCGACGAAGTTGCCGCTGCCCTTCTCGGCCGCGCGGCGCACGATCTCGCGGGCGGCGTCGGCGAGCCTGGCCTCCATGCCGGCGATCGCCCTCGGGGTGAACAGTCGCGAGACGAGCTTGCGCAGCCGGGTGTGCTCAGGCGCGTCGTGGTTGATCAGCAGCGCCTTGGTCAGGTCGAGTTGCTCGGCGGTGACACCGTCGGGAAGGCGCATCACCGCGCCCTTGGCGTTTGTCGACCACTGATTCGCGTCGCGGGAGATCGCCTTGATGTCCTCGTGCCGCGAGATCACCCAGTAGCCGCCGTCGTCGAAGATCGATTCGGTCTGCGCGTTCCACCACACCGGCGCGGTTTTGCGCAGCTCGGCGAACTCCGTGACCGGAATGCCCCTGAGCAGCACATCGGGGTCGGTGAAGTCGTATCCGAGGGGCAGGCGCGGAGCGCCCTGGGGAGGGAACGGACAGCTCTGGGTCGCGGTCATCGGGTCGCCTCCTGGCGTGACGTACGGCACTTTCGCTCGACCATACACTTACAGCACCAAATGTATGCCCGAGGACATGGTGAGTCCATACGGCGATGCCACTAGGGTGGGCGTCTGTGCACGTCCTGGTGGTTGGTTCCGGAGCCCGTGAACACGCGATGCTGCTCGCACTGCGCCGAGACCCCGAGGTCGACGCGCTGTCGGTGGCGCCCGGCAACGCCGGGACCGCGGCAGTGGCCGACCAGTACGACGTCGACGTCACGTCCGGGGAGGCCGTCACCGCGCTGGCCCGGCGCATCGGCGCCGACCTCGTCGTGATCGGACCCGAGGTGCCGTTGGTGCTCGGGGTGGCCGACGCGTTGCGCGCGGCCGGCATCGCCTGTTTCGGGCCGTCCAAGGACGCCGCGCGCATCGAGGGGTCCAAGGCGTTCGCCAAGGACGTGATGACCGCCGCCGGGGTGCGCACCGCGACCAGCGAGATCGTCGACAACCCCGGCCACCTGGACGCCGCGCTGGACCGGTTCGGACCGGCCGCGGGTGACGCCGCCTGGGTGGTCAAGGACGACGGACTGGCGGCGGGCAAGGGCGTGGTGGTGACCGCGGACCGCGACGCCGCGCGTGCCCACGCCGCGAGCCTGCTCGACGCGGGGCATCCGGTGCTGCTGGAATCGTTCCTCGACGGTCCCGAGGTGTCCCTGTTCTGTGTGGTCGACGGCGAGACGGTGGTCCCGTTGCTGCCCGCCCAGGACTTCAAGCGGGTCGGCGACGGGGACAGCGGACCCAACACCGGGGGGATGGGTGCCTACACGCCACTGCCGTGGCTGCCCGCCGAGGTGACCGAGCGCATCGTCGACGAGATCGTCAAACCCGTTGCCGCCGAACTGGTCCGGCGAGGCAGCGGGTTCTCGGGCCTGTTGTACGCCGGGCTGGCGATCACCTCCGCCGGTCCCTCGGTGATCGAATTCAACTGTCGTTTCGGCGACCCGGAGACCCAGGCCGTGCTGGCGCTGCTGGAATCGCCACTGGGGCAACTGCTGCGCGCCGCGGCCACCGGCGAGCTGGCCGGCCAACCCCCGTTGCAGTGGCAGCCCTGCTCGGCCGTCGCGGTCGTGCTGGCCGCGGAGAACTATCCGGGCAGGCCCCGGGTCGGCGACGTCATCCACGGCGCCGACCAGCCCGGCGTCCTGCACGCCGGCACCGCGCGCGCTGAGGACGGCAGCCTGGTGTCCTCGGGCGGACGGGTGCTGACGGTGGTCGGCACCGGTGCGGACCTGGCGGCCGCACGCGCCGACGCCTACCGGACGACGGAAGGGATCCGCCTGCCGGGCAGTCACTTCCGGCGCGACATCGGTCTGGCTGCGGCCGAAGGCCGGATCACGCTCTAAGCGCTCTAAGCCGTCAGCAGCGGTGCCGTCCAGCTCAGCTCGCCGGTCAGCTGTGACGACCAGAACGTCGCGTTGTGCCCGCCGGGGGAGAAGCCGCCCGCCGGCGGCGTGGCGAGCTGTGCGACGAACTCCCGGGTGGCGGCGTAGAACGGATCGTCGAAGCCGCAGTCGATGCGCAGCGGAATCTCGTTGAGCGCGGGTAGACCCCACACGCTGTTGGCCTGGTAGTCGGCGGCGCCGTCGAACGCCCCCGGCGCCGCGGCACCCGGTGCCGTCCACAGCGCGGGGCTGACCGCGCAGATCGCGGCGGTCCGGGCCGCACCGAGGCGCGCGCCCAGCAACATCGCCCCGTACCCGCCCATCGACCAGCCCAGGAAGGCCACCCGCGAGGTGTCGAGGCCCTGGGCGGCCAGCAGCGGAAGGAACTCCTCGAGCACCATCGACCCGGAGTCGTCGCCGGAGGCACGCCGGTGCCAGTACCCGTTGCCGCCGTCGACCGCGGCGATCGCGAACGGCGGCAGACCCGCGCGCGTCGCGTCGGCGAGGAACTGCTCGACGCCCATCGACATCACCGTGTGGGCAGCGGAATCCTTGCCGTGCAACAGGATTACCGGACGCAGCGGCGCCGTCTGGTTCGGCGGACGCGCGATCACCCAGTCGGTGGTCACCCCACCGCGCGCCGCCGACGCGAACGAACCCGCGACCCGGGTGGCGGCAGGGGGCGCGGCTGACGCCACTGTGCCGCCCAGCGCCGACATCCCGGCGGCCGCGATGCCCGCGCGCAGGCCCAGCGACATCACGTCCCGGCGGTTGAGGGTCGGCATTCGCGACATCATGCCATCGACGCGGGTGCCCACCGCGCCGGCGCAGCCCGGCCCGCGCCGGTGATTCGCCGAAAGCCCGGTGTCGGGACCCCGTGACTGGCAGGATCCCCTAGGTGACGGCAGCGGTCACTCCCAAGGGAGAACGTCGACGGTATGCGCTGGTCAGCGCAGCCGCCGACCTTCTCTGCGAAGGTGGCTTCGACGCGGTCCGGCATCGCGCCGTGGCGCGCAGGGCCGGGCTGCCGCTGGCCTCGACCACGTACTACTTTTCTTCGCTGGAGGACCTCATCGCCAAGGCGGTGGAGCACGTCGGCACCCGGGAGAGTGAGCAACTGCGCAGCCGGGTGCAGACGTTGTCGCGGCGCCGCCGCGGGGCCGAGTCCACCGCGGACATCCTGGTGGACCTTCTGGTCGGGGACAACCCCGAACGGGTTACCGAGCAGATGATCTCCCGCTACGAGCGCTACATCGCCTGCGCCCGTCAGCCCGGCCTGCGCGACATCCAACGGCGCATCCTCAGACAGCGCAGCGAGGCCGTCGTCGAAGTCGTCGAACGGTCGGGGCGCTCGGTGCGCGCCGAGTTGGTCACCGCGCTGGTGTGTGCCGTGGACGGGGCGGTGGTGGCGGCGCTGGTCGGCGACGGTGACGGGCCACGCGCTACGGCCAGGGCCACCCTGATCGACGTCATCGACGTGCTGGCCCCGTTCAACTAGCGTTTGCTTCTCGCTTCCGGTGGTTACCTGGGACAGGGTGAAATACCGGAATCCTCGGTGTGGTCTGCGAGATCACCGGCGCGGGACGGAACCCGGCCGGTTACCGCATAGCCGCTGCGCGCCCGGCCGGACTGGCCGATGATGAACGTTTCGGGACAAGTCAGGGAGGCGTGATGTCAGAAGCGGTCACCGGCCGGGGCGCCCCCGACAAGCAGCCCGAGCTCAAACGGGTGATGGGACCCGGCCTGCTGCTGCTGTTCATCGTCGGCGACATCCTGGGCACCGGTGTCTACGCCCTCGTCGGCGACGTGGCAGGAGAGGTCGGCGGCGCGGCGTGGCTGCCGTTCCTCATCGCGTTCAGCGTCGCCACCATCACCGCGTTCAGCTACCTGGAGTTGGTGACGAAGTATCCGCAGGCCGCAGGCGCGGCGCTGTACGCACACAAGGCGTTCGGCATCCACTTCATCACCTTCCTGGTCGCATTCGTCGTGATGTGCTCCGGAATCACCTCTGCGGCAACGGCTTCCAGAGCTTTCGCGGCGAACTTCTTCGAGGGCGTGGGGACCGAGGCGCCGAAGCTCGGGGTCGCGGTGCTGGCCCTGCTGTTCATGGCGGCGCTGGCCGCCATCAACTACCGGGGCGTGGGGGAGAGCGTCAAGCTCAACGTCGTCCTGACGATCGTCGAGATCACCGGCCTGGTCGTGGTGATCCTGGTCGGGATGTGGGCCTTCACCGGCGGCGGCGACGTCGATTTCTCGCGGATCGTCGCGTTCGAGACCGCCGAGGACAAGAGCACCTTCCTGGCGATCTCGGCGGCCACCTCGCTGGCGTTCTTCGCGATGGTGGGATTCGAGGACTCGGTCAACATGGCCGAGGAGACCAAGGATCCGGTCAAGACGTTCCCGAAGATCCTGCTGTCGGGGCTGTCCATCGCCGGCGTGGTCTATGTGCTCATCTCGATCGTGGCGGTGGCGCTGGTGCCGATCGGCAAGCTCGAAGAGAGCGACACCCCACTCGTCGAGGTCGTCCGAGCCGGCGCGCCAGGGCTGCCGATCGACACGATCCTGCCGTTCATCACGATGTTCGCGGTGTCCAACACCGCGCTGATCAACATGCTGATGGCCAGCCGGCTGATCTACGGCATGGCCCGTCAGCGCGTGTTGCCTTCGGTGCTCGGCACCGTGCATCCGACGCGGCGCTCACCGTGGGTGGCGATCCTGTTCACGACGGTGATCGCGTTCGGGCTGATCATCTACGTGTCCACCGCCGCGAGCAGCAATGCGATCTCGGTGCTGGGCGGCACCACCAGCCTGCTGCTGCTCGCCGTGTTCGCGGTGGTCAACGTCGCGGTGCTGGTATTGCGCCGCGACGTCCGCCAGGCCGGTGGGCACTTCAAGACCCCGACGGCGCTGCCGGTCGTCGGCTTCCTGACGTCGCTGTATCTGGTCACCCCGCTGTCCGGCCGGCCCTCTCAGCAGTACCTCGTCGCGGGGGTGCTGGTCGCGGTGGGCGTCGTGTTGTTCTTCGTCACCCAGAAGATCAACAAGCAGCTCGGCATCCGGGACGCCCGGATCACCGATCCGACCCACCTGGGCTCGGGCCCGACCTAGCCGAGGTTCTCGGTGAGCCGCTGTAACCGGTTCTCCAGCAACGTCGTCCGGTGCGCATTGCCGTCGAGCTCGAGGTAGCGGCGGCCGAACTGCGCCAGCAGTGCGTCGTCGAGCCGGCGCACCGCACCCGCGGGGTAGCGGTAGTCCATCGCGGCGTTGACCGCCCCGGTGTCCACCCCGGCCAGGACGGTGTCCAGCGCGTCGATCGACTCGATGCCCAGATCCAGCAGCAGCCCCGCGATCCACGCATAGTGGTCGGTGCGCGACCAGCCCGCGTCGGGGAATCGGTTGCCCAGGTAGGTGGCCAGCACCGCGGTCGGAATCCGGGGATCGTCGGTGATCTCGGTGACCTCCGGCGTCGCGGTGCGCAGCCGTTCGCGGACCGCGGAGAACTCCCGGTCGGCCAGTTCGAGCAGCCCGGCGGCCAGGGTGAACCGGCGGTCCAGATCGGGTGCGTGGGCGGCCGGAATCGATCCCTTGTAACGGATCTCGTGCTCGAACTCTGCCCATGCGTGCTGCAGCACGGTGCGCACCTGGATCGATGCGGGCTGCTGCACCCCCTCCACCCCGACGAGCAGATGCCTGCTGGCGTAACCCCACCGGCCCTCGCGTGCGGTCTCCTGCCCCATGTCGCGGTCGTCGAGCAGCCGCATCTCCTCGGCCAGCAGGTCGGCCACCGTGTCGACGTCCTCGCGCAGATAGGTGATGACCCGCAACCCGATCAGGTCGGTGATCTCGACCAGCGGCTCGCGGAAGAGCGGTTCGCCGTCGGCGGTGCGACGGTCGGCCTTCGCCGCGAACGACTCGACGGTCTTGGTTCGCGCGGTGACCGACAGGTAGTTGATGCCTGCCTCGTCGAGCAGCCCGGTGACCAGCCCGAGGTAGTGGTCGGTCGCGGCGACCAGTCCGGGACGCCGGGACTCGTACTCGGCGACGGCCGGGGAGGGCGCGGCCGACCGCGGCATCCGGCGCGCTCGTGAGTTCCGCCGGTGCCGGCCCGGGGGCAGCGACGGGGTGACGATGTACCCCGACGCGACGTCCCCGTAGACCGTCACGTCCTGTGGCCGGTGGTACCAGTACATCGCGACGTAGGCGCACAGCACCGCGTCCACCGGGTCCTCGTCGCGGTCGAGCTGGCTCGGTTTGGTGGCGGCCTCCACCCGTCTGCGCAGCTCCACCCACGCCACGCTGCGATCGACGCGCAGCCGCGGCCTGGCGTCGTCGAGTCCTTCGATCAGTGTCATCAGGCGCAGCAGTTCGCGTTGCCGGTCCTCGAACGGGCCACGCTTGTACTTCAGCGTCTTCTCCAGCTCGAACAGCACGATCGTGGCGGGATGCGGATAGACCTCGATCGCGCGGCGCGGGGCCCCCGACGACGGATCCACGTTCAGCTCAAGGCGTGCGGCGATCCGGGCGGCGCGGGGGTGCCGGAACTCGGGACGGTCGGTGAACGCGGGCCGGGCGCCCGCCTCGAACCGCTGGAAGTCGCGGTTGAACGCCGCCTCCGCGGGCCGGTGGCCGGTGGCGTTCTTCACGATCAGCGGCGCGTCGATCGCGACCAGACACTCGTCGGCGACGAACGGCGCCAGCGTGGCCACGATGCTGTCGTCGTCGTGCGCCGCCCCGACGTGCAGCAGGCGGCCGTCGGTGTCGATCACCGCGACGCCGGTTTGGTTCTTCTCGCCCCATGCGAGGTCGAGCCCGACGAAGTGCATGCGCCTACTGTGCCTCATTCTCCGCTGGACCAGCGGCCGATAGGCTGTGTGTTCGTGAGTGCTCCCGTGCCTGTCCCGAACGTCCTGGCCAACCGGTATGCCAGCGAAGAGATGGTGGCGATCTGGTCGCCGGAAGCCAAGATCGTCGCCGAGCGGCGGCTGTGGCTGGCGGTGCTGAAGGCCCAGGCCGAGCTCGGCGTGGACGTCCCCGACGGGGTGATCGCCGACTACGAGCGGGTGCTGGAGGACGTGGACCTGGCCTCCATCGCAACGCGGGAGCGGGTGCTGCGCCACGACGTGAAGGCGCGCATCGAGGAGTTCAACGCGCTGGCCGGGCACGAACACGTGCACAAGGGCATGACCAGCCGGGACCTCACCGAGAACGTCGAACAGCTGCAGATCCGGCGCTCGCTGCAACTGGTGCGCGACCACGGCATCGCGGTGCTCGCCCGGCTGGCCGAGCGCGCCACCCTCTACCGGGACCTGGCGATGGCGGGCCGCAGCCACAACGTCGCGGCGCAGGCCACCACGCTGGGCAAGCGATTCGCGTCGGCGGCCGAGGAGCTGCTGGTCGCGTTGAACCGGGTCATCGAGCTGATCGACCGCTACCCGCTGCGCGGGATCAAGGGCCCGATGGGCACGGCGCAGGACATGCTCGACCTGTTCGACGGGGACACCGAGCGGCTGGCCCAACTGGAGACGCGGGTCGCCGCCTTCCTGGGGTTCTCCACGATGTTCACCAGTGTCGGCCAGGTCTATCCGCGCTCCCTCGACTACGACGTGGTGTCCGCGCTCGTGCAGCTCGGTGCCGGGCCGTCCTCGCTGGCCCACACCATCCGGCTGATGGCCGGCCACGAACTGGTCACCGAGGGGTTCGCCCCGGGCCAGGTCGGTTCGTCGGCGATGCCGCACAAGATGAACACCCGGTCGTGCGAGCGCGTGAACGGTCTGCAGGTGGTGCTGCGCGGATACGCCTCGATGGTGGCCGAGCTCGCCGGTGCGCAGTGGAACGAAGGCGACGTGTTCTGCTCGGTGGTGCGCCGCGTCGCGCTGCCGGATGCGTTCTTCGCCCTCGACGGGCAGACCGAGACGTTCCTGACCGTGCTCGACGAGTTCGGTGCCTACCCGGCGGTGATCCAGCGTGAGCTCGACCGCTATCTGCCGTTCCTGGCCACCACCAGGATCCTGATGGCCGCGGTGCGCGCCGGCGTCGGCCGCGAGACCGCACACGAGGTGATCAAGGAGCACGCTGTCGCGGTGGCGCTGGCGATGCGGGAGAAGGGCGCCGAACCCGACCTGCTGGACCGGCTGGCCGCCGATCCGCGACTGCCGCTGGACCGCCCGGCGCTCGACGCCGCGCTGGCCGACAAGCAGGCTTTCACCGGCGCCGCCGGTGACCAGGTCGACCGCGTCGCCGCGGCCGTCGACGACCTGATCGCGCGGTTCCCCGGAGCCGCCGAGTACACCTCGGGCGCGATTCTGTGACTTCATCGATCGGGGCGCTGGGTCCATTGCCTGCGATCGACTTCACCGATCTGGACAACTTCGCCGCAGGGTTTCCGCACGAGCTGTTCGCGCGGCATCGGGCCCACGCGCCCGTCTACTGGCACGAGCCGACCGAGAACACCCCGGACGGTGAGGGCTTCTGGTCGGTGGCCACCCACGCCGAAACCCTTGCGGTGCTGCGCGACCCGGACACCTATTCGTCGGTCACCGGTGGCGGGCGCCCCTTCGGCGGCACCCTGCTGCAGGACCTGCCGATCGCCGGTCAGCTGCTCAACATGATGGACGGCGAGCGGCACGCCGCGGTGCGCCGACTGGTCAGCTCGGGGCTGACCCCGCGGATGATCCGCCGCGTCGAGGATGATCTCCGGGCCCGTACAGGGCGCCTGCTCGACGAGGTCGATCCCGGAGTGCCGGTTGACTTTCTGGTCGACGTCGCCGCCGAGGTGCCGATGCAGATGATCTGCATCCTGCTCGGAGTCCCTGAGTCCGAACGGCATTGGTTGTTCGAGGCGATCGAGCCCAGCTTCGACTTCGGCGGGTCGCGCAAGGCTGCGATCACCCGGCTGTCGGTCGAGGAGGCCGGCTCCAGGATGTTCGAATACGGCCAGGAGTTGATCGCGGCCAAGAAGGCCCGACCGAGTGACGACATGTTGTCGTTGGTGGTGAACTCCGCCGATCCGGAGCTGTCCGACCTGGAGAGCTACCTGTTCTTCAACCTGCTGTTCAGCGCGGGCGCCGAAACCACCCGCAATGCCATCGCCGGCGGGCTGCTGGCACTGGTCGAGAACCCCGAGTCCTACCTGGCGCTCCGCCAGGACCCGGCGGCGTTGCCGACGGCCATCGAGGAGATGGTGCGCTGGACCTCTCCGTCGCCGTCGAAGCGGCGCACCGCGACCCGGCACGCCACGCTGGGTGGCCAGAACATCGAACCGGGCCAGAAGGTGCTGGTGTGGGAGGCTTCGGCCAACCGCGACGCCGCCGTATTCGACCACCCGGACCGGTTCGATATCACCCGTAAGCCCAATCCGCACTTGGGTTTCGGGCAGGGCGTGCATTACTGCCTGGGCGCCAACCTGGCCCGGCTGGAGCTGCGGGTGATCTTCGAGGAGCTGCTGCGCCGCTTCGAGTCGGTCACCTTGAGTCGGCCGGTGGAGTGGACGCGCAGCAACCGGCACACCGGCATCCGCCACCTGGTGGTCGAGCTGACCGCGTCAGCCTAAGCTCGAACCACATGGACCCTCGACAACCCGACATCAGAGCGTCGGATGCCGATCGTGCAGCGGTGACACAGATCCTTGAGCACGCGGTGGGACAGGGCATGCTGACCCTCGACGAGTACACCCAGCGGGTCGACGTCGTGCTCGCGGCGCGGACCCGCCGCGAACTCGACACCGTGATCGCCGACCTTCCCCACGTCCGTCGCCGCCCCACGCAGGCGCCGCCGGAGGTGCTGGGCGGATGGATGTCGAGCATCACCCGTAAAGGGCAGTGGACCGTGCCGGGCCGGTTGCGGCTGTCCACCCGGATGTGTTCGACCACTTTGGATTTCACCTCGGCGGTGCTGACCGGTCCGGTGGTGTACATCGACATCGACGACTACTGCAGCTCGACAGAGCTGATCCTGCCCGACGGCGCGACCGCCGACCTCAACGGCCTCGTCAACATCGCGGCGTCCACCTCCCTGCGAGTGACGACCAGCCCCGTGTCCCGCCGGTTGCATGTGGTCGTCTCCGGCCGGGTGCGCTTCGGCTCGGTGACCGCCCGGCACCCGTTCGGGACCTCACTCAAGCGGCTGCTCAAGTAGCAGGGCAGAGGCGCCAGCCGCTCACTCGGCGCGTGTGAGGTTGGCCGCCCGGATGCCCGAGGCCCTCAGCTCCAGCGCGGCCAGCCCCCGGATCGCCACGCGGTCCTGTTCCCGCCACGCGCCGACCGGGTCGGTGCTGATCGCGGCGAGCTTGGGCAGCGGCCGGTTGGCCAGCGCCCGCAGCGCCAGCAACTGCTCCCCGGCCCAGGTCGAGGACAGCGTCACCGCGGTCCACTTGCGCCGGAAGAACCGCACCCGCAGAAACAGCCACGGCATGATCAGCGCGAGCACCGGCGGCGCCGCGACCGCCAGAGCCAGCAGCCAGGCCAGCCAGCCTGCGGTCACCCCCAGCGTCTGGCCTGCACCGGCGATCTCCCGTGCCGCATCGCCGGCCGCGGTCAACGGGCCGCCGATGGTGCCACCGATCAACGGCACGTCACCGGCGCTGCTCCCGGCGGAGTCGAGGTTGCCCGCCACCCCGTTGGCCCCGCTCTCCAACTGGTAGCCGAACTCGGCGACCGTCGACACCGCCGAGTGCACCGCGACGCCCACCCACACCCAGATCGCGGTCCAGACGACCACCACGATGTCGCTGACCAGCTGCCACAACAACCGGCCAGGGGTCGTCGCGTAGGGGATCCACCGAGATGTCATGGGATCGATCACAGCACACAGCCGCGTTTCTGCGGCCCGATAGGCTGGCCCGATGCGTCCCGCTCTGTCCGACTACCAGCATCTGGCCAGCGGCAAGGTCCGTGAGTTGTACCGCGTCGACGACGGGCACCTGCTCTTCGTCGCCACGGACCGGATCTCGGCCTACGACCACATCCTAAAATCCGAGATCCCCGACAAGGGCCGCGTGCTGACCGCGATGAGCGTGTTCTTCTTCGACTACCTGAGCCGGGTCGCCGAGGTGCCCAACCACCTGGCAGGCCCGCCCGACGACGAGCGCATCCCCGAAGAGGTGCTCGGCCGCGCGTTGGTGGTCGAACAACTGGAGATGCTCCCGGTGGAAGCGGTGGCCCGCGGCTACCTGACCGGCTCGGGACTGCTCGACTACCAGGAGACCGGGGCGGTCTGCGGCATACCGCTGCCGCCGGGCCTGGTGGAGGCCAGCAAGTTCGCCGAGCCGCTGTTCACCCCGGCCACCAAGGCCGACCTCGGTGAGCACGACGTGAACATCACCTTCGACGACGTCGTCGCTCTGATCGGGGCCGAGCGCGCCGACGAACTGCGCGAGCGCACGCTGCGGACCTACAGCCAGGGCGCCGCGCATGCGCTGACCAAGGGCATCATCGTCGCCGACACCAAGTTCGAGTTCGGCGTCGACGCCCGGGGGGAGCTCAAGCTCGCCGACGAGGTGTTCACGCCGGACTCGTCGCGCTACTGGCGCGCCGACGACTACACCGAGGGACACGTGCAGAACAGCTTCGACAAGCAGTTCGTGCGCAACTGGCTCACCGGGCCGGACTCCGGTTGGGACCGCCGCGGCGATGAAGCCCCGCCGCCGCTCCCGCCCGACATCGTCGACGCCACCAGGGCACGCTACATCGAAGCCTACGAACGTATTTCGGGTCTTCGGTTCGACGACTGGATCGGCGGCCGCGCATGACTTCAAGCCCGACGACAGGCCCCGCGGCGCCGGTGGCCAAGCGGATCGACACCGTTCGCGAACACCACGGTGACGTGTTCGTCGACCCGTACGAATGGCTGCGGGACAAGTCCAGCCAGGAGGTGATCGACTACCTCGAAGCCGAGAACGCCTTCACCGAACACGTGACCGAGGACCTCGCGCCGCTGCGGCAGAGCATCTTCGACGAGATCAAGGCCCGCACCAAGGAGACCGACCTGTCGGTGCCGACCCGCCGCGGCGACTGGTGGTACTACGGGCGCAGCTTCCAGGGCAAGCAGTACGGAGTGCAATGCCGTTGCCCTGTCACAGATCCCGACGACTGGACGCCGCCGGTGTTCGACGAGAACACCGAGATCCCCGGCGAACAGGTCCTGCTCGACGAGAACGTCGAGGCCGAGGGGCACGACTTCTTCTCCCTCGGTGCGGCCACCGTCAGCATCGACGGACACATCCTGGCCTACTCCGTGGACGTCAAGGGTGACGAGCGGTACACGCTGCGATTCAAGGATCTGCGCACCGGCGAGCGCTACGAGGACGAGATCGTCGGCATCGGCGCCGGCGCCACCTGGGCCGCCGACAACAGCACCGTCTACTACGTGACCGTCGACGACGCCTGGCGGCCCGACACGGTGTGGCGTCACCGGCTGGGTTCGGGGCTGCCCGCCGAGCGGGTCTTCCACGAACCCGACGAACGGTTCTGGGTCGCGGCGGGCCGCACCCGCAGCAACAAGTACGTGATCATCGCGGCGGGCAGCGCGGTCACCTCCGAACTGCGCTACGCCGACGCCGCCGATCCGCAGGCCGAGTTCACCACCGTGTGGCCGCGCCGCGAATCCGTCGAGTACTCGGTCGACCATGCCGTCGTCGGCGGCGAAGACCGGTTCCTGATCCTGCACAACGACGGCGCCGAGAACTTCACCCTCGTCGAAGCGCCGGTCACCGATCCGACCGACGTGCACACCCTGATCGAACACCGGGCCGACGTCCGACTCGACGCCGTGGACGCGTTCGGCGAACACCTCGTGGTCAGCTACCGCAAGGACGCGCTGCCGCGCATCCAGCTGTGGCCGATCGGGGCCGCCGGATACGGTGAGGCCCAAGACATCACGTTCGACTCCGAACTGATGTCGGTCGGGCTCTCGGCCAACCCGAACTGGAGCGCGCCCAAGATGCGGATCGGCGCGACCTCGTTCGTCACCCCGGTGCGCATCTACGATCTCGACCTCGCCACCGGCGAGCGCACGCTGCTGCGGGAACAGCCCGTACTGGGCGACTACCGTCCCGAGGATTACGTCGAGCGCCGGGACTGGGCGGTGGCCCCCGACGGCGCACGGGTGCCCATCTCGATCATCCACCGGGCCGGCCTCAAACACCCGGCGCCGGTGCTGCTCTACGGCTACGGAGCCTACGAGTCCTGTGAGGACCCGCGGTTCTCCATCGCGCGGCTGTCGCTGCTCGACCGCGGGATGATCTTCGCGGTGGCCCACGTCCGCGGCGGCGGTGAGCTGGGACGGCCGTGGTACGAGCACGGGAAGCTGCTGGAGAAGCGCAACACCTTCACCGACTTCATCGCCGTGGCAAGCCATCTCGTCGGCACCGACGTGACCACACCGGAGCGCATGGTGGCCTACGGCGGCAGCGCGGGCGGGCTGCTGATGGGCGCGGTCGCCAACATGGCGCCCGACCTGTTCGCCGGCATCCTGGCCGCGGTACCGTTCGTCGACCCGCTGACCACCATCCTGGACCCGTCACTGCCGCTGACGGTGACCGAATGGGACGAATGGGGCAACCCGCTGGAGGACCCCGAGGTCTACCGCTACATGAAGTCCTACTCGCCGTACGAGAACGTCGAGCCGAAACGCTACCCGGCGATCCTGGCGATGACCTCGCTCAACGACACCAGGGTGTACTACGTCGAACCCGCCAAATGGGTTGCCGCGCTGCGCCACGCGCAGCAGGACCCGGCCCGTGACTCGGACCGGGTGCTGCTCAAGACCGAGATGAACGCCGGGCACGGCGGGATCAGCGGACGCTATGAGCGGTGGAAGGAGACCGCGTTCCAGTACGCCTGGATCTTGGACGTCGCCGGCGCCAGATGACCCGCGGCTCCTACCACCACGGCGACCTGAAGGCCGTCATCCTCGCCCAGGCCGCCGCGCTGGTCGCCGAACGCGGCGCCGACGGCGTCTCGTTGCGCGAGTTGGCCCGCACCGCAGGCGTTTCCCACGCCGCCCCGGCGCACCACTTCACCGACCGGCGCGGCCTGTTCACCGCACTGGCCACGCAGGGGTGGCAGATGCTGGCCGCCGCGCTGGACCAGGCCCGGCCGGAATTCCTCGACGCGGCACGGGCTTACGTGGGCTTCGCGGTGCAGCATCCCGGCCACTTCGAGGTGATGTTCGACCGTTCGCTGATCGATCCGCACAATGCGGAGTTGATCGCCGCGCAGGCGGCCGCAGGCGCCGAGCTGGCGTCCGGGGTCGGCACGCTCGACGATCCGCGCGCCGGTGAGGATCCGCACGCCGCCGAGCTGGCCGCATGGTCACTGGCGCACGGCTTCGCGATGCTGTGGCTCAACAAGGCGATCGCCACCGACGCCGACCCGGTCGCCACCGCCGAACGGGTGGCGCGGATGCTGTTCACCCCGAACCGGCCTGCCGAGGCCACCGGCGAGTAGCGTCGGCGCCATGACTGACGCTGCGATCACCGACATCCCGCTCACCACCCTGGACGGCCTGCCCACCACGCTCGCGGAGTTGACCGACGGCGCCGCGCTGGTGGTCAACGTCGCCTCCAAATGCGGTCTGACACCGCAATACACCGCGCTCGAACAGCTCGCGAAGGATTACCGCGAGCGCGGACTCACGGTGATCGGCGTGCCCTGCAACCAGTTCATGGGACAGGAGCCCGGCACCGCCGAGGAGATTCAGGCGTTCTGCTCGACGACCTACGGCGTCACGTTCCCGCTGCTGGAGAAGACCGACGTCAACGGCCCCGGCAGGCATCCGCTGTACGCCGAGCTGACCCGAGCCGCCGACGAGGACGGCGAGGCCGGCGACGTGCAGTGGAACTTCGAGAAGTTCCTGCTCGCCCCCGGCGGCGCGGTCATCAGACGCTTCCGCCCCCGCACCGCCCCGGACGCCCCCGAGGTGATCTCGGCCATCGAGGACGTCTTGCCCCGCTAGCCGAAGCGACACCTGGGCGCGCGGTGTCGGCCACCTCCAGGACATGTCGCCTTGCGACACTTCGGTCGTGGCAGGACAACTGATCGTGTCCATCTCCGGGATCAGAGACCGGACCCTCGGCGATGTCGCCATGTTCTGCGATGCACTCGACGACCGTGGCGTGCCGGTGTCGTTGCTGGTGTCACCGCGTCTCAAGGGCGGGTACCGGCTGGACCGGGACACGGGCACCGTGGACTGGCTGATCGACCGGCGCAGGCACGGCGACGCCGTCGTGCTGCACGGATTCGACGAGGCCGCCACCACAGCGCGCCGAGGTGAGTTCGCCACGCTGCCCGCGCACGAGGCGAACCTGCGGCTGATGGCCGCGGACAGGATCATGGAGCATCTGGACCTGCGCACCCGGATCTTCGCCGCTCCCGGCTGGAACGTCTCCCCGGGCGCGGTCAAGGCGCTGCCCCGCAACGGGTTCCGCGTCCTGGCTGGGCTGGCGGGCATCACCGACCTGGTCGATGGGCGCACCGTGCGCGCGCGGGTGCTCGGCATCGGCGGGGGCTTCCTCGCCGAACCGTGGTGGTGCCGCACGCTGGTGCTGGCCGCCGAACGCACGGCGCGCCGCGGCGGGACGGTGCGGCTGGCGGTGTCGGCCCGGCAGCTGAGCCGCCCGGGTCCCCGGCAGACGGTGCTCGACGCCGTCGAACTGGCGATGCTGCACTCGTGCGCGCCCACGGTCTACCGGTGGCGGCCCGGACCTGCGCTGACCTCGGCCGCCTAGGACCCTCGGCTGACTACATTGGCCTCATGGCTGATGTCATCGTGGTGGGCGCCGGGCTGGCAGGTCTGGTCGCAGCGTGCGAGCTGGCCGAGCGCGGCCGAAGCGTGGTGATCGTCGACCAGGAGAACGAGGCCAACGTCGGCGGTCAGGCGTTCTGGTCGTTCGGCGGGCTGTTCTTCGTCGACAGCCCCGAGCAGCGGCGCATGGGCATCCGGGACAGTCACGAGCTCGCGCTGCAGGACTGGCTGGGTTCGGCCGGGTTCGACCGGCCCGAGGACCACTGGCCACGGCAGTGGGCCCACGCCTACGTCGACTTCGCCGCGGGCGAAAAGCGCAGCTGGCTGCGCGACCGCGGCCTGCAGACCTTCGCGCTGGTCGGCTGGGCCGAACGCGGCGGGTACGGGGCCAACGGGCACGGCAACTCGGTGCCGCGCTTCCACATCACCTGGGGCACCGGGCCCGCGCTGGTCGACATCTTCGCGCGGCGGCTGACCGGGGCCCCGCGGGTGCGCTTCGTCCACCGGCACCGGGTGGACGAGCTGATCGTCGAGGACGGGGCGGTGGTCGGGGTGCGCGGCGCCGTCCTGGAACCGTCCACGGCGGTGCGGGGTGCGCCGTCCTCCCGCGAGGTCGTCGGCGACTTCGAGATGCGGGCGCAGGCGGTGATCGTGGCCAGCGGCGGTATCGGGGGCAACCACGACCTGGTGCGCAAGTACTGGCCCACGCGGATGGGACGGGTGCCCGAACAACTGCTCAGCGGGGTGCCCGCGCACGTCGACGGCCGCATGCTGCAGATCTCGGAGAGCGCAGGCGCCAGCGTCGTCAACAAAGACCGGATGTGGCACTACACCGAAGGCATCACCAACTACGACCCGATCTGGCCGCGGCACGGCATCCGGATCCTGCCCGGGCCGTCGTCGCTGTGGCTGGACGCGCACGGCAAACGGCTGCCGGTGCCGCTGTACCCGGGGTTCGACACGCTCGGCACGCTGGAGTACATCGCCCAGACCGGCCAGGACTACACCTGGTTCGTGCTGAACTCCCGCATCATCGCCAAGGAGTTCGGGCTGTCCGGCGAGGAACAGAACCCCGACCTGACCAACCGCAGCATCCGTGCGGTGCTCGAACGCGGGCTCAAGGGGCCCGCCCCGGTGCACGCGTTCGTGGACAAGGGCGTCGACTTCGTCACCGCGCCGACGCTGCGCGCGCTCGTCACCGAGATGAACGCGGTGCCCAACGTCGTGCCGCTGGACTTCGACGTGGTCGAAGCCGAGGTCACCGCGCGCGACCGGGAGGTGAGCAACCGGTTCACCAAGGACGGCCAGATCACCGCGATCCGGGGCGCGCGGGCTTACCTGCCGGACAGACTCAGCCGGGTGGTGGCCCCGCACCGTTTGACCGACCCGAAGGCCGGGCCCATGATCGCGGTCAAGCTGCACATCTTGACGCGAAAGTCGTTGGGCGGCTTGCAGACCGACTTGGACTCGCGGGTGCTGCGCGGCGACGGCTCGGTGCTGCCGGGTCTGTACGCCGCCGGGGAGGCCGCGGGATTCGGCGGCGGCGGCGTGCACGGCTACCGATCGCTGGAGGGCACCTTCCTCGGCGGGTGCGTGTTCTCCGGCCGTGCCGCGGGCCGCGCTGCCGCGAGGGACGTCGCCTGACCGGCGTATCCGGCGCGAAACGCGACACCTAGGGTGCTCGAGCGCGCCGGATTCACGCTCAGAACCGGGTGGCGCTCTCCTGTTCGAGCACCTGGAAGTCGGTGTCGGTCATTTCCGACAGCCGGCCGTAGAAGATGGGCCTGCCGATCGGGTCGATGATCGCCTGGTGGATCGGCACGGCATGGGTGGGCGCCACTGCGCGCAGGTAGTCGACGGCCTCGGAGATCTTCAACCACGGCGCCGCGGCCGGGGTGGCCAGCACGTCCACCGGTTCGTCGGGAACGAACAGCGCATCGCCGGGATGCATGAACCTGGCCGGGTGCTCGCCGTCGCCGACGAGATACGAAATGTTGTCGATGACAGGGATTTCCGGATGGATGACGGCGTGGACGCCACCGGCGCCGCGCACCGTGAGATGGCCGATCGACAGCTCGTCGCCGACGTTGACCGCCTGCCAGCGGCCACCGAGTTGTTGCGCCGTCTGCGGATCGGCATACAGCGCGGCCTGCGGATTGGCCTCGAGGAGCGCGGGCAGGCGCGCAGTATCGACGTGGTCGGGATGCTGGTGGGTGATCAGGATCGCGTCCAGACCGGTGATGCCCTCGAACCCGTGCGAGAAGTTGCCCGGATCGAACAGCACCGTGGTCTGCCCGGCAGCGCCGTCGAAGCTCGCCAGTAGGCAGGAATGGCCGAAATGTGTGAGCTGCATCCCTATATTGTGCGCTCAGGGTTCAGGGGGGTGCAGGTGTACGCACGTGTGGTGATGGCGCTGGCGGTCGCGGTGTTCGGGGTTGCCGTGACGCCCGGGATCGCGCGTCCGGTCCCGGGCGTGTGCCCGCCGGTCTGCGACGCGATCCCCGACGTGGCGTGGATCGAGTCCGGCGCGGTGCCGCTGCACCCGGTGTACCGCTGGCCCGGGATGGCCCGCCTCGCGGTGGCGGTGACCGCGCCGCGGTTCGAGTTCGAGTCCTGGTGCGCGAGCCCCGCACGCGTCGACGACCCGCGCGACTACGTCGTGGCCGCCCGGTCCCGGATCGCCAACGCGCCGGGGCATTGGAACCTGCACGTCCAGGTGCTGCACTGGCGCGGCGACGTCGTCACCGGTGGGCGGACCGCCCTGCAGACGCTGGAGTGGGCGCGGATGTCACTGGCGTCGTGCCACCTGACCGCGCCGAAGGTGTCGCCGTCGCTGACCACCAACGACGCCATGCAGCTGGTCAGTGTCATCAGCGACGCCGGCCGCCGCGTCATGCGGACCTATCTGGTCGCCGACCCGGCCAGTAGTTCCCTGGTCGAGCTCACGTTGTGGACGACGCTGCCCGCCGCGGTCGAGTGGCGCGGGGTGGCGTCGGACACACAGGTGCTCGACGCGATGGCGTTCCCGCTGTGTGCGGCATATCTGGGCTCATGCCGGTGAAGCGGTGCCGGTGTCGCCGCAGGTAGAGTGACGCCGTGGCAAAAGTGGTGGTGAACGTCATGCCGAAGACGGAGATCCTGGATCCGCAGGGACAGGCGATCGTCGGGGCGCTGGGCCGGCTCGGGTTCGAGGGCATCTCAGATGTGCGGCAGGGCAAGCGTTTCGAGCTGGAGATCGACGGTGACATCGACGACGCGAAGCTCGCCGAGATCGCCGAATCGCTGCTCGCCAATACCGTGATCGAGGACTGGACCGTGACCCGGGAAGACCGGGCATGACCGCCAAGGTGGGGGTGATCACCTTCCCGGGCACGCTCGACGACATCGACGCCGCCCGGGCGGTCCGGCTCGCCGGCGCCGAACCGGTGAGCCTCTGGCACGCCGACGCCGACCTCAAGGGTGTCGACGCGGTCGTCGTCCCCGGCGGCTTCTCCTACGGCGACTATCTGCGCGCCGGCGCCATCGCCAAGTTCGCGCCGGTGATGGGCGAGGTGGTCGAGGCCGCCGGCCGTGGCATGCCCGTGCTGGGCATCTGCAATGGCTTCCAGGTGCTGTGCGAGGCAGGTCTGCTGCCCGGTGCGCTGACCCGCAACGCCGGCCTGCACTTCATCTGCCGCGACACCTGGCTGGAGGTCGCGTCCAACACCAGCGCGTGGACCAGCCGCTACGAGCTGGGCGCCGACCTGCTGGTCCCGCTGAAGTCCGGGGAAGGCCGCTACGTCGCGAGCGAGAACGTGCTCGACGAACTGGAGGGTGACGGCCGGGTGGTGTTCCGCTACCGCGAGAACCTCAACGGCTCGATGCGGGGCATCGCAGGCATCAGCTCGGCCAACGGTCGCGTCGTCGGCCTGATGCCGCATCCCGAGCACGCCACCGAGGCGCTGACCGGTCCGTCCGACGACGGCCTGGGCATCTTCTACTCCGCACTGGACGCAGTTCTGGTGTCCTGACACGTACGCTCGCGGCAAGGGGGGCAGGTGCTCAGGCGCTGAGCGCGACGGCGGCCTCCGCGGTGTAGCACAGGAACGTCAGCGTCTCCTGAAGGTACAGCTGCACGGTCTCGGCGTCGTGCGACAGATAGCCGATGCAGACATCGGTGCCCAGCTGTAGGTCGAAATCCCCACCACGGGTGGACAACACGAAGGCGCCATCGATGGCGGGGGCCCAGATGATGTCTCCGTCGACCAGTCGGCTCAGGTGTTCCCGGATCGGATAACCGTGGGCGGTGGTCTCGCTGACCTTGGTGTAGACCTCGGCCGACAACAGCACGCTGTACGGTCCGTCGACGCCGGCCAGTCGCAGCTCCGACAGGGCCTGGCTGATCACGTCGGGGATGTCGCGGGGGTCCTCGGGCAGCGCCAGATTGGGGCACGAGCTGGAATTGCGGATACCGCGGATCTGCGCTTCCTGGTAACCCTCGAAGATCGCCCGATCCTCGGCGTACGCCAGCTTCTTAGCGGCCGCCTTGACCGGATCCCAGTCCGAGTCCTGCGATCCGCGCTCGACGTCGTCGATGTCGATCCGGTTGACGGTGAACGGAACCCGCAGCCGGACCAGCGGCTGGCTGGCGCGCAGGTGGGCGACAACGCCGTCGCCGGGGGCCGCCACGTCGAGCAGATGGCCGGTGCTCACTCCCGCGGTCACCGGACCGCCCGGCTCACTGACGTCGACGACGCGACGGCCCGCGATGTTCCGCTTGAACGTCCGGGTGGCCTCCTCCTCGATCTGCGCCCACGCGGCATCGGTGACCGGTGCCAGTTCCCGGTACAGGTTGTTCATTGCGGTTGTCCTTTCAGACTGCCGATCGCCAGTGATCCCGCATATCCGCCGCGTTCCTCAGCGGCGGGTTGCGCGGTCTCCGTCGCCGAATCAGGAAGCGGGGGAGGGTCGTTCAGAAAATCTGTGATCGGGGTGAAGAACATCGAACCGGTTACGGCCTTCGAGAAGTCCAGGATGCGGTCGGTGTTGCCGGGCGGGTCGCCGATGAACATGTTGCGCAGCATCCGCTCGGTGACCGCGGGGGTGCGCGAGTAGCCGATGAAGTAGGTGCCGAACTCGCCCGTCCCCACCTCACCGAACGGCATGTTGTGCCGCACGATCTTGAGTTCGGTGCCGTCCTCGTCCTCGACGACATTGAGCGCGACATGGGAGTTGGCCGGCTTGACCGCGTCGTCGAGTTCGATGTCGTCGAGTTTGGTGCGGCCGATCACCCGCTCCTGCTCCTCGGTCGACAGCGCGTTCCACGAGTCCATCAGGTGCAGGTACTTCTGCACGTGGACGTAGCAGCCCCCGGCGAAGTCGGGATCCTCGTCCCCGATCCGGGTGGCGCTGTCGGCCAGCGGCCCGTCCGGGTTCTCGGTGCCGTCGACGAAGCCCAGCAGGTCACGGTTGTCGAAGAACCGGAAGCCGTGGGTCTCGTCGACGACGGTGATCACCCCCATCGCGGCGACCAGTCTGGTCGCCAACTCGAAGCACACGTCCATCGTCTCGGCACGGATGTGGAACAGCAGGTCGCCCGGCGTCGACGGCGCGTGGTGGCGGTCGCCGTCGAGTTCGGCGAACGGGTGCAACTCGACCGGCCGGGGTCCGGAGAACAGCCGGTCCCAGGCCTGCGAGCCGATCGAGGTCACCACCGACAGCCGCTTGGCGGGATCGCGAAAGCCGACCGCACGCACCAGCCCGGCGATGTCCCCGAGCGCGTCGTGCACCGTCTGCTCGCCGCCGTCGTCGATCGTGGCCACCAGGAAGATCGCCGCCGGGGTCAGCGGCGCGAGCACCGGCTGGGGCAGTGGGGCGGGCACGGTTCGACCCTAAATCAAGATCGGGGGCGCCGATCGGCGAAGATGAAAAGATGCCTGCTAGCCCCCAGGGTCTGTGCGAGTTCATCGACGCCTCACCGTCGCCGTTCCACGTCTGCCGCACCGCCGCGGACCGTCTGCTCGCCGCCGGTTTCACCGAGCTCTCCGAGAGCGATCCGTGGCCGGGCGCCGGCGAGTTCTTCACCGTGCGCGCCGGATCGTTGATCGCCTGGCGGACAGGCGAGGACGACCGCGCGCTCCCGTTTCGGATCGTCGGTGCCCACACCGACAGCCCCAACCTGCGGGTCAAGCAGCACCCCGACCGGTTCGTCTCCGGCTGGCAGGTCGTCGCGCTGCAGCCGTACGGCGGCGCCTGGCTGAACTCGTGGCTGGACCGCGACCTCGGGATCAGCGGGCGGCTGTCGGTGCGGGAGGGCAACACGATCCGGCACACGCTGGTCCGGGTGGACGAGCCGATCCTGCGGGTCCCGCAGCTGGCCATCCACCTGTCCGAGGACCGCAAGGGCGTCGAGCTCAACCCGCAGCGGCACGTCAACGCGGTGTGGGGGGTCGGTGACCGATCCCGCTCGTTCCTGGGGTTCGTGGCCGACGAGACCGGGGTCGACGAGGACGACGTGCTGGGCTTCGACCTGATGACCCACGACCTGACCCCGTCGCGGCTGGTCGGCGCCGACGACGCGCTGGTGAGTGCGCCACGTCTGGACAACTTGGCCACCTGCTACGCCGGGCTGGAGGCGTTCCTGGCGGCCGATCCCGGCTGCGGTGTGGTGCCGGTGCTGGTGCTCTTCGATCACGAGGAGGTCGGCTCGCAGTCCGACCACGGCGCCCAGTCGGAGCTGCTGCTGACGGTGCTGGAGCGCATCACGCTGGCCGCGGGCGGAAGCCGCGAGGACTTCCTGCGACGGCTGCCGACCTCGATGGTGGCGTCGGGGGACATGGCGCACGCGACCCACCCGAACTATCCGGAACGGCACGAGCCCGGCCATCTGATCGAGGTCAACGCCGGCCCGGTGCTCAAGGTGCAGCCCAACCTGCGCTACGCCACCGACGGGCGGACGGCCGCGGCGTTCGCGCTGGCGTGTGCGCAGGCCGGGGTGAACCTGCAACGCTACGAACACCGCGCCGACCTGCCGTGCGGGTCGACCATCGGTCCGATGACCGCGGCCAACACCGGCATCCCCACCGTTGACGTCGGCGCCGCGCAGCTGGCGATGCATTCGGCGCGTGAGGTGATGGGCGCCGCCGATGTGGCCGATTATTCGGCGGCATTGCAGGCGTTCTTGTCACCGGCCTGATTTAGGGTCGGGCGCATGTCGCTGAAGATTGAGATGGTCACTTTCGACTGTGTGGATCCCGACGCGCTCGCCGACTGGTGGGCCGAGGCGGTGGGTGGAGAAGTGAACGCCGTCGCGCCCGGTGAGTTCGTCATGGTGGTGCGCGACGGTGAACCCAACCTCGGGTTCCAGCGGGTACCCGACCCGACCCCCGGGAAGAACAAGGTGCACCTGGACTTCCACGCCGAGGACCGCGAATCCGAGGTGGCGCGACTGGTCGGACTGGGTGCGCGCGAGACGGACCGGAACAACTTCGGCCCCGAGTTCGAATGGGTGGTGCTGGCCGACCCGGAGGGCAACGCCTTCTGTGTGGCCTGAGTCGCACCGGCGCCCTGGCTAGACTGGCGCGGTGACGTCTGGGTTGACCCAAGAGGTAGACACCGTCGAGCGGGCTGCCGCCACTCCCGACCAGCCCCAACCCTTCCGGGAACTGGGGCTCAAGGACGACGAGTACGAGCGGATCCGCGAAATCCTCGGCCGGCGTCCGACCGACGCCGAGCTGGCGATGTACTCGGTGATGTGGAGCGAGCACTGCTCCTACAAGTCCTCGAAGGTGCACCTGCGCTACTTCGGTGAGACCACCACCGAGAAGATGCGCGAGACCATGCTCGCCGGTATCGGTGAGAACGCCGGCGTCGTCGACATCGGCGACGGATGGGCGGCCACCTTCAAGGTCGAGTCCCACAACCACCCGTCCTACATCGAGCCCTATCAGGGCGCGGCGACCGGCGTCGGCGGCATCGTGCGCGACATCATGGCGATGGGCGCCCGGCCGGTCGCAGTGATGGACCAGCTGCGCTTCGGCGCCGCGGACGCACCCGACACCCGCCGCGTCCTCGACGGCGTGGTGCGCGGTGTCGGCGGCTACGGCAACTCGCTCGGCCTGCCCAACATCGGCGGCGAGACGGTGTTCGACGCCAGCTACGCGGGCAACCCGCTGGTGAACGCGCTGTGCGTCGGCGTGCTGCGCAAAGAGGACCTGAAGCTGGCCTTCGCCTCCGGCGCGGGCAACAAGATCATCCTGTTCGGCGCCCGCACCGGCCTCGACGGCATCGGCGGCGTCTCGGTGCTGGCGTCGGAGACGTTCGGGGGCGACGAGGCGGGCGGACACGAAGCCGAAGGCGGAGCTGGACCATCGAGAAGTGCGGGCCGCAAGAAGCTGCCGTCGGTCCAGGTCGGCGACCCATTCACCGAGAAGGTGCTCATCGAGTGCTGCCTGGAGCTCTACGCCGCTGATCTCGTGGTCGGTATCCAGGACCTCGGTGGTGCCGGATTGTCGTGCGCCACTTCTGAACTCGCCTCCGCCGGCGACGGCGGCATGAAGGTCGAACTGGACCAGGTGCCGCTGCGGGCGGCGAACATGACCCCCGCCGAGATCCTGTCCAGCGAGTCGCAGGAGCGGATGTGCGCGGTCGTCACGCCGGACAACGTCGATGCGTTCATGGAGGTCTGCCGCAAGTGGGATGTGCTTGCCACCGTCATCGGTGAGGTCACCGACAGCGGCCGTCTGGAGATCACCTGGCACGGCCAGACCGTCGTCGACGTGCCGCCGCGCACCGTGGCCCACGAAGGCCCCGTGTACGAGCGGCCCGTGCAGCGTCCGGACAGCCAGGACGCGCTCGTCGCCGACACCTCGGCGTCGCTGAAGCGCCCGTCGACGGGTGAGGAACTACGTGCGACGCTGCTGGAGCTGCTCGGAAGCCCGCACCTGTGCAGCCGCGCGTTCATCACCGAGCAGTACGACCGCTACGTGCGCGGCAACACGGTGCTGGCCGAGCACGCCGACGGCGGCGTGCTGCGCGTCGACGAGCAGACCGGTCGCGGCATCGCGATCTCCACCGACGCCTCCGGGCGCTACACCGCGCTCGACCCCTACACCGGGGCACAGCTCGCGCTGGCCGAGGCCTACCGCAACGTCGCGGTCACCGGCGCCACCCCGGTGGCGGTGACCAACTGCCTGAACTTCGGCTCGCCCGAGGATCCCGGCGTGATGTGGCAGTTCTCCCAGGCTGTCCGCGGACTCGCCGATGGCGCTGCCGCCCTTGGCATTCCGGTGACGGGAGGCAACGTCAGCTTCTACAACCAGACGGGCAGCACCGCGATCCTGCCGACCCCGGTCGTCGGTGTGCTCGGCGTGATCGACGACGTGAAGCGGCGTATCCCCACCGGTTTCGGCAACGAACCGGGGGAGACGCTGATCCTGCTGGGCGACACCCGGGACGAGTTCGACGGGTCGATCTGGGCGCAGGTCACCGCCGGTCATCTCGGTGGCGTGCCGCCCAAGGTCGACCTGGAGCGGGAACGCCTGCTGGCCGAGGTGCTCACCGCCGGCTCGCGGGACGGGCTGATCTCGGCGGCGCACGACCTCTCCGAGGGCGGTCTCATCCAGGCCGTGGTGGAGGCGTCGCTGGCCGGCGAAACCGGTTGCCGCATCGTCCTTCCCGCCGACAGCGACCCGTTCGTGCTGCTGTTCTCCGAATCCGCGGGCCGGGCGCTCGTCGCGGTGCCGCGCACCGAGGAGAGCCGGTTCGTCGCGATGTGCGAGGCCCGCGGCCTGCCGGCCACCCGTATCGGTGTCGTGGACGCGGGTCCGGACGGCAGCGAACCCACCGTCGAGGTGCAGGGTCAGTTCACGGTGACACTCGGCGAATTGCGGCGCACGTCGGAGGGCGTGCTGCCCGGGTTGTTCGGGTGACGGGTAGCGACACCGAGAAAAACCCCGCATACCTGTGGGCGTGGCGCCTGCTACGCCTCGATTTCACCGGCATCGCGTTCAGCGCGCTGTTCTTCTGCCTGTCGCTGACGCCGTCCCTGCTGCCCCGGGACTGGCTGTTCCAGGGGCTGATCGGCGGCCTCAACGCCGCCATCGGTTACGGCATCGGCGTGTTCCTCGCCAGGATGGTCCGTCGCTTCCTGCTGGCGGGCCGGGAATGGTGGCCGCCTCCGAGGCGGCTGGCCGCCGTGCTCAAGGTTGTGACGGTCACCGCGTCGGTCGGCGCCTGCGTGCTGATGGTGATCCCCGCCGCGGCCTGGCAGCGGCAGGTGTCGGCCCTGATGGGCATCGAGGGGCCGGCGACGTCGAGCTACCTGCGCACGCTCGCCCTCGCCGCCGTCGTCGGCGGTCTCTGCGTGGCGGGGGCCCGCGTGGTGCTGGACCTCATCAGGACGATGGCCCGGTACCTGATCCGGCGCTGGCGGCTGTCCGACGAGATCGCGCTGTTCATCGGCACCGCGGTGGTGGTGGTGCTGGTGATCACGTTGGTCAACGGCGTGCTGGTGCGTGGCTTCCTCGCCGGCGCCAACTGGGTGTTCCAGCCGCAGAACCTCACCACCGCAGACGGTGTGCTGCAGCCTGACCGCCCTGAAAGATCAGGCAGCCCAGAGTCTTTCGCCGACTGGGACACCCTCGGGCACCAAGGGCGCAGTTTCGTCGCCGGTGGTCTCCGCGCCGACGAGCTCACCCGCATCAACGGCAGGGCCGCCCGGGAGCCGATCCGGGTCTACGTCGGCCTGCAGACCGCCGACACCGACGAAGCGCGGATGGCGGTACTGCTCAGCGAATTGGAGCGCACCCGCGCATTCGACCGCCAGGTCCTGGTGATCGCACCGACCACCGGTACCGGGTGGATCAACCCGATCGCCTCGAAGTCGCTGGAGATGATGTACAACGGCGACACCGCGATCGTCGGGTCGCAGTATTCCTATCTGCCGAGCTGGATTTCGTTCCTCGGCGATCAGCAGAAGTCGATGCGATCGGGCCGGTCGATGATCGACGCCGTACGTGACCGGTGGGCCGAGTTGCCGCCCGACCGTCGCCCGCGGCTGCTGCTCTACGGCGAGAGCCTGGGCTCGATGGCCGGGCAGGGCGCCTTCGACTGGCTGCCCGACATCTCCCGCAAGGGGTTCTCCTCGGTGCTGTGGGTCGGCCCACCCAACGCCAGCCCGTTGTGGCGCGGCATCACCGAGCGCCGCGACCCCGGAACCCCCGAGGTCGAACCGCGCTACGACAACGGGCGCACGGTGCGCTTCTCGCAGGGCAACGACGCCGAGCAGATCGCCGCCGACGCCGCGGCCCCGTGGGACGGCACCCGGGTGCTGTTCCTGCAGCATCCGTCCGACCCGATCGTGTGGTGGTCGGAGGATCTGCTGTTCACCCGGCCCGACTGGCTTTCCGAACCACCGGGGCGGGACCGCACCGCGTCGATGCGCTGGTACCCGATCGTCACCTTCTGGCAGGTCGCCGCCGACATGACCAACGCCGTGTCGGTGCCGGGCGGCCACGGCCACAACTACGGCGACTTCATCGTCGACGGCTGGGCGGCGGTCGCGGCCCCGCCAGGGTGGACCAGGGCGGACACCGAGAGGATCCGGATCGCGCTGGAGGAAACGGAAACCGAGAGCGGCGACGCCTGATGGCCGACCGGCTGCGCGCGACGGCGCTGGCCGCTGTGGTGCTCGCCTGGAGCGCGGTCAAACTGCGTATCCCGCCGCGGTGGAACCCGTTGCCGCAGGCGGTGTTCGGCACCGCGATGGCCCTGCTGGCCCGCCCTCTGCTGGGATTGCGGCCACCCACGCTGTGGGCGGGTCTGCGGTGGGGCGGCGCGGCTGCGGTGCCCGTGCTGGCGAGCGTCGCCGCCGCGACGGCGATCCCGGCGGTGCGCGACGCGATGGCCGCAGGAGCGCGGCCGCCGGACGCCGGCCGCTGGCTGTTGTTGCGCATCCCCGTCGGCACGGTGTGGGCCGAGGAAGCCGCCTACCGCGCGGCGGCAGGCACCGCCGCTGAGCGGGCCTTCGGGGTCCGCGTCGGGCGGCTCGTCGCGGCGGCGACGTTCGGCCTGTCCCACATCCCCGACGCGCGAAGCTCCGGAACTCCGGTCGTCGGCACGGTGCTGGTCACCGGCGCCGCCGGGTGGCTTTTCTCGTGGCTCTACGACGAGTCCGGCAGCCTGGCCGCACCGATGATCGCCCACCTCGCCGTCAACGAGGCCGGGGCGGTCGCCGCGCTGGCCGTCAGCCGCCGTCGACGTTCCGGACGTGGGCGACGAGCTGGTGCGGCTCGGTCTTCTGGTCGTCGATCCCGAAGCTGATCACCCGACGCGGGGTGATGCGGATGACGGCGCCATCCAGCGGCTCCCCGTTGGGTTCGCGCGGGGGCTCGTCCAGCAGCACCTGTTCGGCGGTGCCCCGGATCTCCAGGCAGCGGACCCGCCACGGATCCCTTGACGGGATGTCGTCGACGACGAAGGCCACCTTGTTGTTCTGCGCGATGTTGCGGAACTTGCGGCTGCGCGACATCTGATAGCCGGCGATGTCGATGGTGCCCAGCCGGTCGTTGAAGGTGAAGCCCACGGGGCTGTTCTGGGGCGTGCCGTCCGGCTGGATGGTGGCCAGTCTGCCCACGTCGGCCTGCTCCATGAACTCGATTTCGAATGTGGTGAAGGTCATGCCGCCCAACGTAAAACCTCAACAGGCATTGAGGTCAAGACATTACCGGTCAGAGGCGAGGTAGCCCGCGCCGCAGCGGAGGGATTCGTTGCGGCACCGGTCGTTCCGGCGAGTCGGGGGCGTGTGCGCATCGCCGACCGTGATTTGAGACCCTTGGCTGATGGCCGCCCGCCGCAACGCCGACCCGGCGAAGACCCGCGCCGCGGTGGCCGCCGTGGCGCAGTGGCTGCGCGACGACCGCGCGACCCCGGACCGGGCGCGGATCGCCGAGGCGGTCCGGACGACCGCTCGCACGCTGGCCGCTGTCGCGCCGGGATCGTCGGTGGAAGTGCGCATCCCGCCGTTCGTCGCCGTCCAGTGCATCGCCGGCCCCACGCACACCCGCGGCAATCCGCCGAACGTGATCGAGACCGACCCCCGCACCTGGCTGCTGCTGGCGACCGGGCTGTTGTCGGTCGCGGACGCCGCCGCGGCCGGGGCGCTGCAGATGTCGGGATCGCGGGCAGCCGAGATAGCCGCCGCACTGCCCGTGGTCACCATTGCCGCCGACGGAATGTGAGCCCGCGAATCTTCGTTGTTCCCTTGACCACACCGTCGCCGGGATTCCGCTTTTCGCGGAACAGCACCGTAGACTGACGACGTCACCCACAGCCCCAGGGAGCAGCCTGATCGTGACCGCCGACCAGCTTGAGAACGATCCGAAGGAAGAGTGCGGAGTATTCGGGGTCTGGGCGCCCGGCGAGGAAGTGGCAAAGCTCACTTACTACGGTCTGTACGCGCTGCAACACAGAGGGCAGGAGGCGGCTGGCATCGCGGTCGCCGACGGCTCGCAGGTGCTGGTGTTCAAGGATCTCGGCCTGGTCAGCCAGGTGTTCGACGAGCAGACCCTCGCCGCCATGCAGGGCCACGTCGCCGTCGGGCACTGCCGCTACTCCACCACCGGCTCCACCACGTGGGAGAACGCGCAGCCGGTGTTCCGCAACACCGCCGCCGGCACCGGGGTCGCCCTGGGCCACAACGGCAATCTGGTCAACACCGCCGAACTCGCCGCCCGCGCCCGTGACGAGGGTTTGCTGAGCAACCGCGGCGCGGCGACGGCCACCACCGACTCCGACATCCTGGGCGCGTTGCTCGCCCACGGCGCGGCGGACTCCTCGCTCGAACAGGCTGCGCTGGAACTGCTGCCCACCGTGCGCGGTGCCTTCTGCCTGACCTTCATGGATGAGAACACGCTGTACGCCGCGCGTGACCCGTACGGTGTGCGGCCGCTGTCCCTCGGCCGGCTGGACCGCGGCTGGGTGGTCGCCTCCGAGACCGCCGCACTGGACATCGTCGGCGCATCGTTCGTCCGCGACATCGAACCCGGTGAGCTGCTCGCCATCGACGCCGACGGCGTGCGCTCCACCCGGTTCGCCCCGCCCTCACCCAAGGGGTGTGTCTTCGAGTACGTCTACCTGGCCCGCCCGGACAGCACGATCGGCGGCCGGTCGGTGCACGCCACCCGTGTCGACATCGGCCGCAGGCTGGCGCTGGAGAAGCCGGTCGACGCCGACCTGGTGATCGGCGTCCCCGAATCGGGCACCCCGGCCGCGGTCGGGTACGCCCAGGGGTCCGGTATCCCGTTCGGCCAGGGCCTGATGAAGAACGCCTACGTCGGCCGCACCTTCATCCAGCCGTCGCAGACCATCCGGCAGCTCGGTATCCGGCTCAAGCTAAACCCGCTCAAAGAGGTGATCCGCGGCAAGCGGCTGATCGTCGTCGACGATTCGATCGTCCGCGGCAACACCCAGCGCGCGTTGATCAGGATGCTGCGGGAAGCCGGCGCGCTGGAGGTGCATGTCCGGATCGCGTCGCCTCCGGTCAAGTGGCCGTGCTTCTACGGCATCGACTTCGCCACCCCGGCCGAGCTGATCGCCAACGCCTCCAACGCCGAGGCCGACGAGGACGAGATGCTCGACGCCGTCCGGCACGCGATCGGCGCCGATTCGCTCGGCTACATCTCGCAGCAGGGCATGATCGCCGCCACCGAGCAGCCCGCGTCGCGGTTGTGCTCAGCGTGCTTCGACGGCAACTATCCGATCGAGCTGCCCGGTGAGACCGCGCTGGGCAAGAACGTCATCGAGCACATGCTGGAGACCGCCGCCCGCACGGGGATTCCGCTGAAGTCTGTCAACGACAACGACAACGCCTCCGCGCTGAGAAGGCCCTAAGTCCCAGCCGCCGGGCTGAACCTCACCAAGTGCCGCCGGCCGCCCTTGGCGGCGGTGCCGTCCTGCTGCAACGCCTGGCTGACCGCGTCCCGATAGCCCGTCAGACCGTCCGGTGGCGGCGGGATCACCGTGTCGATGTCGTGTTCGTGGATCACGGCGTCGCACTCCAACGACTCGACCAGCGGCCGTGCCAGCCCCGACGGAATCGGCGTCACCAGACTCACCCAGCGGCTCGCCAGCGTCGGGGTCAGCCACGGCAACACCAGGAACCTCCGCGGGTGCAACCCGGCGATGTCGGCGTAGACCTGCATCGCATCGCCGTACTCGAGTACGTCCGGCCCGCCGACATCCCACGTCCGCGATTCCGGCACCGCCGCGGTCGCGGCCTCGACCAGGTAATGCAGCGCGTCGTCGATGGAGATCGGCTGGATCTGGTTGTGCACCCACTTCGGCGTCGTCATCACCGGCAGCCGGTCGGTCAGGTGGCGGATCATCTCGAACGACGCGGACCCCGAGCCGATCACGATGCCTGCCTGCAGCACCACGGTCTCGACACCGGAGTCGATGAGGATGTCACCGACCTCGGTGCGCGACGCGAGGTGGCGGGACAGTTCGACGCCGTCGGGATGGAGACCGCTCAGGTACACCACCCGCCCGACGCCGGCCCTCTTCGCGGCGTCGACCACGTTGCGTGCGGACTGCGCTTCCTCGGCGACGAAATCCTTCGAGGTGCCCATCGAGTGCACCAGGTAGTAGACGACGTCGGTGTCCTCGAACGCCGCCACCAGCGATTCCGGGTCCGTCAGGTCACCGCGCACCACCTCGGCACGGACCCGCCATTCGGCACGGTCCAGCTTCGCCGGCGTGCGGGCCATCGCCCGCACGGCGTGGCCGCGGTCGAGGAGGGCGGGCACCAGGCGGCCACCGATGTAACCGGTCGCGCCCGTGACAACGCAACGGACATGCTCAGCGGGCATGGCGCGGGGATGTCCACTTCCGTGGCGTGGCAAACCCGCGTTCACGAGTCCGGGCCATCCCGTCGGCGTTCAACGCATACTGGCAGCGATCTGCCGCGCGTGCGCGGGTAGCCTTGCTTGCGATGATCGAGCGCGCCGAACAACACGGCATTTCCTACGCGTCGGCAGGTGTGGACATCGAAGCCGGTGACCGCGCCGTCGAGCTTTTCAAACCCCTTGCCAAGAAGGCCACCCGGCCCGAGGTCAGGGGCGGACTCGGCGGCTTCGCCGGCATGTTCGCCCTGCGTGGCGACTACCGCGAGCCGCTGCTGGCCTCGTCCACCGACGGGGTGGGCACCAAGCTGGCTGTCGCGCAGGCGATGGACAAGCACGACACGGTCGGCATCGACCTCGTCGCGATGGTCGTCGACGACCTCGTCGTGTGCGGGGCCGAACCGCTGTTCCTGCAGGACTACATCGCGGTGGGGCGCACCGTACCCGAGCGGGTCGCCGAGCTGGTCTCCGGGATCGCCGACGGCTGCGTGCTGGCCGGCTGCGCGCTGCTCGGCGGCGAGACCGCCGAGCACCCCGGCCTGATGGCCCCCGACCACTACGACATCTCGGCCACCGGCATCGGCGTGGTCGAGGCGGACGACGTGCTCGGCCCGGACCGGGTGCGGCCCGGGGACGTGGTCATCGCGATGGCCTCGACGGGCCTGCACTCCAACGGCTACTCCCTGGCCCGGCATGTGCTGCTGGAGATCGACCACATGAACCTCGCCGGTCACGTCGAGGAGTTCGGCCGCACGCTCGGTGAGGAGCTGCTGGAGCCGACACGGATCTACGCCAAGGATTGTCTGGCGCTGGCCGCCGAGACCCAGGTGCGGACGTTCTGCCACGTCACGGGCGGAGGACTGGCCGGAAACCTTGAGCGGGTCATCCCGCACGGGCTGGTCGCCGAACTGGACCGGGGCACGTGGACGCCGGCACCGGTGTTCGGGATGATCGCCCAGCGCGGCCGTATCGAGCAGGCCGAGATGGAGAAGACCTTCAACATGGGGGTCGGGATGGTTGCCATCGTCGCGCCGGAGGACACCGATCGCGCGCTGGCCATCCTTACCGCCCGTCACCTGCAGTGCTGGACCCTCGGAACCATCAACAAGGGAAGTAAGGAAGGGCCGCGAGCGACGCTCGTGGGCCAGCACCCCAGGTTCTGACGCTCCCCGGACGGGGGACTGGCGGCCTCAGCGCCGCCAGTCGTCCTCGTCCGACCAGCCGTCGTCGGACAGCGTGTCGCTGCCGTTCAGGCGGTCGTTGTCGGGAGCGTTCGACAGCTCGCGCTGTAGCCGCTCAAAATCGGTCTGGGGTGAGCTGTACTTAAGCTCACGTGCAACCTTGGTCTGCTTTGCCTTTGCCCGGCCGCGGCCCATGGGGGAACCCCCTCGCGCAATAACGGAGCGGCCCAATTACTAGGCGGCTCCGATCTGAGTGTGTTTATTGTCCTGCGGTCAGCTTACCGTGCTTCGCGGTGTGGTGCTGGCAGGCCCTACGGGAGCGCGCCGCCTGTCGTGCGCGATCACCTCGCGCCGCCGCGCAGCCGCTCCACGGCGAGACGTCCGGCGCCCATTCCGTCGACTGTGGCCACCGAATCGGGGTCGATGGCTGCGGGCACCTCGACGTCCCCGCCCGTCGTCAATGCGGTGTCCGTCGGCAGGCCGCGCTTGAGCAGAGCCAATGCGATCACGCCCTCGTCGACGTGGTCCACGACGGTGCCCAACCGGCCGACGGTGCGGCCACCGGCGAGCAGCGGATCCCCGGTGGCGGGCCGGTCGGCGGAGCCGTCGAGGTGCAGCAGGACCAGCATCCGCGGCGGTTTGCCGAGGTTGTGCACGCGTGCCACGGTCTCCTGGCCCCGGTAGCACCCCTTGTCCAGGTGCACGGCTCCGACACCCGGGCCGCCGATCCAGCCGACCTCGTGCGGGATGGTGCGTTCGTCGGTGTCGAGGCCCAGGCGGGGTCGGCGGGCCGCGACCCGGTGCGCCTCGTAGGCCCACACGCCGGCCTGCCGAACCCCGGCCGCGACCAGCTTGTCCCGCCACCCGGCGAGCTCGGACCTGGGCACCACGACGTCGACCTCGACCGACGTGCCGGGCAGGCGCCGGACGAAGCCGCCGCCGGGCAGTTCCACCGCGGTCGCCGGGTCGGGCAGTGCCGACAGGCCGAGCGCGGCGGACACCGAAGGATCGGCGACACCGGGGCCCAGCAGGGACAACACTGCGAGGTCCGCGGACTCCACGGCGACGTCGGCCCAGAACACCATCTTGCGCAGGAAGGTCAGCAGCGGCTCACCGCGCCAAGGCTCGGTGTCGAGCACTGTGCGCCCGTCGAGCTGGGTCTGCAGCCAGTGATCTTCCACACGGCCCTGCCCGTCCAGGCTCAGATTCTCGGTCACCGCGCCAGCGGGGAGCTCGCTGACGTGCTGGCTGGACACGGTGTGCAGCCACGACCGGCGCTCGGCGCCGGTGATCGTGATCACCGCGCGGTGGGACCGGTCGACCACGACGGCCCCCTCGGCGGCGGTGCGCTGCTCGCCGAGCGGGTCTCCGTAGTGCCAGACCGCTCCGGCGTCGGGTCCTGGATCGGGGGCGGGAACGGCAGACATGATCCAACTGTACGAGTCGGCGGCGGAGCGAAGCGCGGCTACGCTGATGCCCCATGGCTGACCATCCGGGCGTCGTCGTCACCCTCGACGGGCAGCTGCACGACCCGCAGGCGCCGTTGCTGTTCGCCGACGACCTCGCGGCGGTGCGCGGTGACGGAATCTTCGAGACGTTGCTGGTGCGCGACGGCGGGCCGTGCCTGCTGGGTGCCCACCTGGACCGGCTGGCGCACTCCGCCCGACTCCTCGATCTGCCCGAGCCGGACGCCGGGCAGTGGCGGGCGGCGGTGGCTGTCGCGGTGGACTGCTGGCTGGCCGCGGGACCGGACGAGGGCGTGCTGCGGCTGGTGTACAGCCGGGGCCGCGAACACGGTTCGACGCCCACCGCATATGCGACGGTCGGCCCGCTGCCGTCACGCGTCGCCGCCGTGCGACGCGACGGGGTGGCCGCGATGACCCTGCAACGCAGCCTGCCCGCCGACGGCATCGACGCGATGCCGTGGCTGCTGGCCGGCGCGAAGACGCTGTCGTACGCGGTGAACATGGCGGCGCTGCGGCACGCAGAACGGCACGGCGCCGGCGACGTCATCTTCGTCAGCACCGACGGGCACATCCTCGAGGGGCCCCGCTCGACCGTCGTCATCGCGACGGCATCGCCTGACGGCGGGACGTGCCTGCTGACACCGCCCCCGTGGTATCCGATTTTGCGCGGTACCACCCAGCAGGCGCTGTTCGAGGTCGCGCGCAACAAGGGCTACGACTGCGACTACCAGGCTCTGCGGCCCGCCGACCTGGTCGCCGCCCAAGGGGTCTGGCTGGTCTCCAGTATCACGCTGGCCGCACGGGTACACACCCTCGACGGCGCGCCGTTACCTGCAGCACCGCTGGACGGTGAACTCGCCGCGCTGATCGACGCGGCCATCCACAGCGATCGCTGAGCGCTAAATCCCTTGTCGCCCACCTCAACCGCGAGTACGGTCGCCTGTACACAGGGAAGGAGGTGGTCCGAGAAATTGATTGACTTATGGACATGTGAGGTGGCTGCGAGCTAGCAGCACCAGGGAAAGCGCTCGACGCACCTGTGCGCGCTGGCGAATTCCCCGCAGTCACCCGGCCCCCGAGCCCCTCGGTCTTGTCCGACCGAGGAACAAAAGCTCGGGGGCCGTTCCATGTCAGGACCTGCATAAATGCCTCGACGTGGGTGATCGGCCATGCCCGGGGCCGCGCGCGTACGGAGACCCGACCCCCGGCCTGTCCGTCGGGTGACGATCCCCCGACGATAGCGAGATCCGCATCGGCCCTGTTGGCGGCGCCTGCGTGCCCGGTGAACTGTTCCCACGCGCGTTCGGGCGCCGACAGATTCCATAGTCAAGATTTACGTGCTTGCTAAACAGCCAGTACAGATGGTGGTTGACCCTTCGTCATCGTGAAGTTAATCTTCACTTCACATTTGTTGTGTTGGTGATGAGAGGACGCTGAAGTGGCGGCAGGAAAGCTCGACGGCAAGGTAGCGCTGGTCTCCGGATCGGGGCGTGGAATCGGGCGCGCAGTCGCCGAGAAGCTGGCCGCCGAGGGCGCCCGGGTGGTCATCAACGATCTGGATGCCGACCCCGCCCAGGAAGTCGTGGCCGCGATCGAGGCAGCGGGCGGGCAGGCCGTCGCGTGCACCGGCAGCGTCACCGATCCCGAGTTCGCCGACCGCTTCGTCGCAACCGCCGTCGACAACTTCGGCGGGCTGGACATCATCGTCAACAACGCCGGCTATACCTGGGACAACGTCATCCAGAAGATGACCGACCAGCAGTGGAACGACATCATCGACGTGCACCTCACCGCGCCGTTCCGCATCCTGCGGGCCGCCCAGCCGGTGATCTCCGGTCTGGCCAAGAAGGAGAAGGCCGAGAACGGCACCGCGTCGCGGCGCGCCATCGTCAACACCTCGTCCATCTCGGGCATGCAGGGCAACCCGGGTCAGGTCAACTACTCCACCGCCAAGGCCGGCCTGCTCGGCATGACCAAGACGCTGGCCAAGGAGTGGGGCCGCTACAACGTCACCGTCAACGCCATCGCCTACGGCGTGATCAACACCCGGCTGACCGCGGTGACCACCGAGGCCAAGACCATCGACGTCGCCGGGCGTGAGATCAAGGTCGGCGTCAACCCGGCGGTCTACGAGACCGTCACGGCGGGCATCGCCCTGGGTCGCGGCGGCGAGGTCGAAGAGGCCGCCGGCGCGGTGTACCTGCTGTGCGCTCCCGAGTCCAGCTACATCACCGCGCAGACGCTGGTCTGCAGCGGCGGAGCGTGAGCGGGGCAGCGGTGACCGACCATCGGCAACCGCCGGCCTACGAGGAGATCGACTACCGGTTCGACGACGGTGTCGCGGTCATCAGCTTCAACGCACCCCATCGCCGAAACGCGTTGCGCAACCAGATGTTGCGTGATCTCTGGGATGCCCTCGACATCGCCGACCGGGATCCGGCAGTCCGTGCGGTGGTGCTGACCGGAGCCGGGGACCACTTCTGCGTCGGCGCGGAACTCACCGGCCCGGACACCCTGCTGGAGGCGCTCCAGGAGGACGCCCCCGGACACACGCCGACGGGCTACCGCGAACCGGGCGGCCGGGTCAGTGAGCGGCTGTTCGACATGCGTACCCCGGTGATCGCCGCCGTCAACGGCGACGCGGTCGGTGGGGGAGCGTCGATCATGGCCGCCACCGACGTGCGCATCGCCGGCGAGCGCTCGCGTTTCGGGTTCGTGTTCACCCGGCGCGGCGTGGTCCCCGAGAGCGCGTCGTCGTGGTTCCTGCCGCGGCTGGTCGGCCTGACGAGAGCCACCGACTGGGTGCTGTCCGGGCGGGTCTTCGGCGCGGCCGAGGCCTACGAGGCCGGGCTGCTGACCCGCGTCGTCGCGGCCGACGCCGTGCTCGACGAGGCGATGGCCTATGCGCGGGTCTTCGTCACCGACACGTCGCCGGCCTCGGTCGCGCTGTCGCGCCGGCTGCTCGGCCGCAGCTGGGGGCATGCGACGCCGCGGTCGGCATGTGAGGACGAATCAAGGGTGTACGCCAGTCGATTGCGCACCGCCGACGTCCACGAAGGCGTGATGTCGTTTCTGGAACGCCGTCCCGCGGTCTTCCCGCCGCTGGACGACGATCCCGCCGACTACTTCTGACCATTCCGAACCGGAGGCCCGCATGGACTCAACAGCGCCGTTCACCGCATGCCAGTACGGCACAGACGCCGAATTCACCCACGATCCGGCGGGCATCGCCAACTACAACGAGAGCGTCTACGTCAACTTCGTCGACCCCGTCAGCGAAGTCAGCGCGCTCATGCGTATCGGGAACCGGCCGACGATGGGCTACTCCGAGGCGACGGTGCAGCTGACACTGCCCGGCGGCCGGATCGCCCTGCGCGCCGGTCGTCAGCCGAACGAGACCAACGACCGCTGGGCGACCCAGGGGCTTGAGATCGTGCCCAAGGAGGCCACGCGCACGTGGGAGGTGAACTACCGCAACACCGTTGCGCTGATCAGCACCCCGTCGCTGCTGGCCGAGCGGGGCAGGCAGGCGCTGAAGAACTCGCCGTCGCTGGAGTGTGAGATCGCGCTGACGTTCGAGGCCTCGGTGCCGATGTTCACCATTGCCGAAGACGGTGACTGCACCCCCGGCAGTTCGCAGATCGCCACCGACCATTACGAACAGTTCGGTCACGTCAGCGGGTCGGTACGCGTCGGGGGGACGACCTGGCAGGTGGACAAGGCCACGTCGTTCCGGGACCATTCGTGGGGACCACGGGAGTGGGCGTCCTACAACGGCGAATGGCTGGCCGCCTGGCTGGTCGACGGTACGGCGATCACGGCATACGGCGAGTTCGAGCCCAACGGTGTACGGGCATCGGGCGGGGTCGTCATCACGCCTGACGGCGTGTTCCATCCGATCCGGGATTACACCGTCTACACCGACTATGCCGGAGAGGCAACATATTCCGGCCGCAACACCGCGGTGATCACCGCTGACGGATTGCCGACGATGGTGCTCGACGGGACGATCAACCACTTCGTCCCCGTGACCCAGCGCACCGCCGACCGCGCCGCGCGAATGGGCCAGATGTCGGTCCGGTACGCCAACGGCCAGGGCGGCTGGGGCATCGCCGAGTTCCTGCGCCCCCTCAGCTAGCGGGAGCCGGAGCCGACATGTATCCCTCACGCAACGTTCGCGAGAATCCCGATCGTCCCGCGCTGATCATGGCGGGCAGTCGGGAGACCCTCACCTACCGCGAGTTCGACGAGCGCGCCAATCGGGTGGCCGCCACTTCCGCGCACTCGGGCTCAAACGCTGCGACCACATCGCGCTCTTCGCCGAGAACCACCTCGACATGATCGTGACGATGCCGGCCGCGGAACGGTGCGGGCTGTACTACACGCCGATCAACTCCTTCCTCTCGGTGGAGGAAGCGGCCTATATCGTCGATGACTGTGGTGCACGGCTGGTGATCACCACTGCGGCGAAATTCGCTGTGGCCCAGCATTTCCCGGAGCTGTGCCCGAAGGTCGAGCAGTGGCTGGTGATCGGTGCCGACGCGCCACCGGCGCCCTTCGAGAGTCTCTCCGCGGTGATCGAGCAGTATCCGCCGACACCCGGTGACGGCGAACGTCTCGGCACTCCGATGTTCTACTCGTCGGGCACCACGGGCCGACCCAAGGCCGTCAAACGTCACCTCCCCGATGTATCCCCCGACGAGCAACTCGGCATCGAGGAGATGGGCAAACGCCTGTTCCGGATGCGCGAGGGCATGACGTTTCTGTCCACTGCGCCGCTCTACCATTCCGGGCCGCAGTCGAGCATTTCGATCGGTCTGCGACTGGGCGCCACCAACATCGTGATGGAACGCTTCGACACCGAACAGTTCCTGTCCCTGATCGAGGAGTTCCGGGCCACCCATACCATGGTCGTGCCGACGATGTTCTCGCGAATCCTGAAGTTGCCGACGGAGATCAGGGAAAAGTACGACTACTCCTCGCTGGAGGCGGTCGTGCACGGAGCAGCGCCGTGTCCCCGGCAGGTCAAGCAGGACATGCTGGACTGGTGGGGTCCGGTGATCTACGAGTACTACGGCGGGACCGAGGCGAACGGCACGTGCGGCTGCACCCCGCAGGAGTGGCTGGCCAACCCCGGGACGGTCGGCAAGGCGTTCTTCGGCGAGATCGTGATCCGCGACGACGGCGGCAACGAGCTGCCTGTCGGCGCTGCCGGGAACATCTGGTTCCGCGGCGGCAACAGCTCTTTCGAGTACCTCAACGATCCCGAGAAGACCGCCGAAGCCCAGGATCCCAGCGGCACCATGTCCAAGATCGGCGACATCGGATACCTGAACGAAGAGGGCTACCTGTTCCTCACCGACCGCCAGGCCTTCGTCATCATCTCCGGCGGGGTGAACATCTACCCGCAGGAGATCGAGAACCTGCTGATCACCCATCCCGATGTGATGGACGCCGCGGTCTTCGGAGTTCCCGACGAGGACTTCGGGGAAGCCGTGAAAGCGGTGATCCAGCCGGTCGACCCGCGCGGCGGAACTCCCGAACTCGCGCAGACGTTGCGCGCGTTCTGCCTGGATCACCTGGCCAGGTTCAAGTGCCCCAAGTCGTTCGACTTCATCGAAGAGATGCCCCGGCTGCCGACCGGCAAGTTGTACAAGCGTCAGTTGCGCGACAAGTACTGGCAGGAGCAGGAGGAGAAGTCGAGTGCGTAGGACCCTCTACACCGAGGAACACGAGGCGTTCCGGAAAGCGTTCCGCGCGTTCATCGACCACGCCGCCGTCCCCCACATCGAGGAGTGGGAGGACGCAGGCACCGTGGCCCGCGAGTTCATCCGCGCCGCCGGTGAGAACGGCTTCCTGGGCTTCGAGTTCGCCCCGGAGTACGGCGGTCTTGGCATCGAGGACTTCCGCTACAACGCGGTGATGACCGAAGAAGTCGTCGCCTCCGGCATGGCGGGCGACCTCTTCTCGATGCAAAACGACATCATCGTGCCGTACCTGCGTGACCTGGCCACCCCCGAGCAGCAACAACGGTGGCTGCCGGCGTTCACCGGTGGCGAGTGCGTGACCGCGCTCGGGTTGACCGAGCCCGGTGCCGGGTCCGACCTGGCGGCGATCGCGACGAGCGCGCGGCGCGACGGCGACCACCTGGTCATCAACGGGCAGAAGACATTCATCACCAGCGGGGCGACCTGCGATCTGGCGATCGTGCTGGTGCGCACCGGGGAGCGTGACGGCCGGGGCACCACCTTCGTGGCCGTCGAGAACGGGACGCCCGGGTTCGAGCGGGGCAGGCCCATGCACAAGATCGGCCGCAAGGCGCAGGACACCGCGGAACTGTTCTTCGACGACTGCCGGGTGCCGGTGTCGAACATCGTCGGCGAACCGGGACGCGGATTCGGTTGCGCGATAGCCAATTTGCCTCGGGAACGGCTGTCGATCGCGGTCGCGGCCGTGGCATCGGCCCGGCATGCCCTGGAGTTGGGGCTCGACCACGCCCGCCAGCGCAACGCGTTCGGGGGACCGCTGGCGCAGCTGCAGTCGGTCCGCATGCAGATCGCCGAGATGCACACCGATATCGCGATCCTGCAGGAGTACGTCGACCGTTGTGTGCTCGCGCTCAACGACGGTGAACTCACCGCGGCCGAAGCGGCCGGCGCGAAGTACAAGGCGACGGATCTGCAATGGGACGTCCTGGACCGGGTGCTGCAGATGTTCGGTGGCTACGGCTACATGGAGGAGTATCCGATCGCCCGGATGTGGCGTGATGCGCGCATCCAGCGGATCTATGGCGGAGCGAACGAGGTCATGAAGGACCTCGTCGGACGAGCGGTGGTGGGTTGATGTCCCGGTTGGACGGACGTGTGGCAGTGGTGACCGGCAGCTCGCGCGGCGTCGGGCGCGGTATCGCGCTACGCCTCGCGGCCGATGGCGCCGCAGTGGCGGTGAACTACCGGCGCGATTCCGGTGCCGCTGACGAGGTTGTGGCCCAGATCGTTTCCGCCGGGGGGGGCCAAGGCCTACGGCGCGGCGATCGACGACGAGGCCGCCGTCGACGCGATGGTCGATGCGGTGCGCGCCGACCTCGGTCCGGTCGACCTCGTGGTGAGCAACGCGGGCACCGCGAGCAAGGGGCAGCCTGTCGCCGACACTCCGGTGGCCGACTTCATGTCGTTGCTCCGGGTGCACGCGCTGGGTCCCATCCATCTGATCCAGCGGGTGCTGCCCGACATGCGCGCGGCGGGCCGCGGCGACGTGGTGATGATCTCCAGCAGCACCGTCGGCGAGGCGCCTGCTCTGTCGGCGCCGTACACGATGGCCAAGGCCGCGATGGAGATGTGCGTCCGCACGCTCGCGCAAGAAGAACGCGCACACAACATCCGGGCCAATATCGTCGCGCCCGGCCTGGTGGAGACCGAGATGGGTCGGCGCCTGGTGAAGGCCGCGACCGGCGGCGGGTCGATCGAGGACCTGGCGGCGCGCTATCCGTTCGGCCGGGTCTGCACGCCCGCCGACGTGGCGGGCGCCGTGGCCTTCCTGGTGTCCGCCGACGCGGAATATGTGACGGGCCAGCGCATCACCGTGGACGGCGGCGGCCGCTCGGTCAGCGTCGTCTAGGACCTGGAGGACGATCATCATGACAGCGACGGTGGAAGGCGAGACCGCCATGACTGACGGCACATCGGCGTTCCTGGCGGAACTGACGGCGGTGCTCGCGGCGCAGGTGGCCGGGGGACGCAAGGTCGAGTTGGTCGACGTCGACCAGCGCGGCGAGGGCAACTCGTGGGAGACCTATCTGGTCACCGCCACGTGGGGTCAGGACCAGAGCGCGTCGTTCGCGGTCAAACGTGAACCGCTGAGCGGGATCGTGGGCAGCTACGACGTGGCGCGCGAGGTGGCGCTGCTGCGCGCGGCCGCCGGCCTGGGGCTGCCGGTGCCCGGGGTGGTCGCACACCGTGTCGGGGAACCGGGCAACCGCGGCTTCTTCGTGATGGAACGCCTCGTCGGCGTCGTCCCGATGCCGCACAGCGTCACGCGGGTCATCACCGACCCCGGGGACCGGGCCGCACTCGGCCGCCGGGTGGCACGCGAGATGGCCAGGCTGCACGCCGCCGCACCGGAGTCGTTGACCCTGCCCGAGCTCGACCCGCCGCCGGCGGCCGCAGACACCGGACGTGTCGAGAACCGGCAATGGCGGCAGACCTACGACGAGGTCGCGTCCGTCCGGATCCCGGTGCTGGACCTCGCGCTGGCCTGGCTGGATCACCGCGCCGACCAGGTGTCGGGGCGCGTTTCCCTGGTGCACAACGATTTCCGGGTAGGCAACCTGGTGGTGCACCCGCAGGACGGCAGCCTGATCGGCATCCTGGACTGGGAGACCGCCCATTTCAGCGATCCGATCGCCGACCTCGCCTGGTTCTTCCAGCGCACCTCTCGTGGCCGGTCGCCGCTGGCGTGCAAGCTGCTCGGCATCGACGAGTTCCTCGACGAGTACGCGGCGGCCGCCGAATGGCGTCCGGACCCGGCGAGCCTGACCTGGTGGGCGGTGCAGTCGCTGACCAAGACCGCCATCGGATGTCTGCAGGCCGTGGCGATCTACGAGCGTGGCGACCGTCCCGAACTCCGGTACGCGAACATGGCCCACAGCATCTACTACAGCCTCGGATGGCTCAATCAGATGCTCCGTGACGGAGAATGGGGAGCGTGAGATGACCGTATACGCAATGGATCTCGACGAAGTGCAGAAGACCGTCCGGCAGACGCTGGTCGAGAAGGTGCTGCCCGCGGTCGAGTCGGAGTCCGCCCGCGGCGAGTTGCACGCGGTGATCGAGATGCTGGACAACCTGAACCGGCGGCTGTCCTGGGACGCTGCCGAAGTGTCGGCGTCGGTCGCGCGGACCCGCGAGCTGGCGACCGCGGTGGGGGCACAGCCGGACGGCTCCGGCGACGGCCTCGACGCGCTGCGGACCGAACGCCGGATCGTCGGAGAGCGTTTGGCGGCTGCATATGCCGGCGGCGTCGACCCCGCCGTCGTCCGGGCGGTCGCGGCGTTCAGCGCCGACGACATCGCGGTCGAGATCTCGCGGGGTCTGCTACCGGGACTGCCGGCATAGCGCATCAGGCCGGTTCGAGTCCGGGCGGCAGCACCATGGCGTGGACGACGGCCGTGAGCTCCTCGACGAGCTGAGGCCGTCGGCGGAGGTCCGGGTTCTGGGTGATGTCGGTGACGACACCGATGGCGGCCTGCGTGAGCGCGCGGGCGTCGTGGGGCGTCAGACCGCCGGACAGCGCCTCGATGACTTCCACCCACTCGGCCAGGTATTCGCGCTGCGCGCTGCGCAGCGCCTGCTGCTCGTCTTCGGGTAGGTACAGCAGGTCCGCTGCGAGGATGTGCATGATCCGGCCGTACGGGCCCACCGCCTGCCGGATGTAGGTCTCGATCAGCGCGTCGAGTGCCTCTTCGGGGCCCGTGGCGTAGGCCAGGGCGTCGGCGGTCACGTAGAGCAGACCCTCCGCACCGCGTTCCAGGACGGCGCGCAGCACCTCCGTCTTGCTCGCCACGTGCTGGTACAGCGTGGCGGTCGACATCTCGGACTCTCTGGCGATGTCGTCGATGTGGACGTCGTAGAAGCCGCGCTCGTTGAACAGGCGTGCGGCCGCGTCGATGATGCGCTCACGGCGGCCTGCGGGCCGGCGGGGCATCGGCGCCGTGGTCACGGTGGCGGCCGGGTCGGTATCGGGAAGGGGACAGTCGATGATCGCCCATGCGATGGCGGTCTGGATCTCCTGCAGGCGATCGGCAGGCAGGGTGCCCCGGATGTCCGGAGTGTTGGAATACATTGCCAGGACCGCGAACCCGAGGAGATCGGCCTTCTGCTGGCCGAGGTCGGGTTTGTGGGCCAGGATCTGTGCGGCGATGCGTTCGTGGTTGTCGGTGAAGTGGCGCCGGAACACCTTCCGCTCGACGTCGGCGAGATGGCGCTGTTCCCGACGCCACAGGGTCGCTTCGTTGCCGTTGACCGTCAGGTCCGCCAGTCCGGCAATCAGCAGATGCAAGCGCTCTTCGGGTGTCGTGCCCTGCTCGGTCGCCGCGGAGTGGAGTTCGTCGACCAGTCGCACCTGGCTCATCAACGCGTGCACCAGAATCTCGTGCTTGCCCTTGAAATGCCGGTACACCGCGGGGCCGGTCAGGCCGACGGCCGCGCCGATCCGGTCGATGCTGACATTCTGGTAGCCGTAGTCCTGGAACAGGTGGGCGGCCGCCCGCGCCACCTGCTCGGTCCGATGGCTGCCGCGTGCAGACTTCCGCAGGGTCGCCTTCACGGACTCCACGCGTTCGGCAGTCGGTCCTGTCATCTCACGCTTTCCGATCGGCTGGACCATGCGTCCAGTTTCGCATCCCCGCGCAGCCGGCCCACCTGCGTCCCGAAGGGCATATTTGAGATTTACTCCGTCCCGTATACCTGCACTATAACGGCATATTGACCAGCCCCGCGCGCTGGAGTTATGGTTCACGGATTCCGCCGTCCCGGTACCAGGGCCCATTCAGCGACCGTCTTCGGTGGTCCGGCAGGCCGACAGAACGTGAGAGGCACTCCTGATGAGCCATTACAAGACCAATCTGCGTGACATCGAGTTCAACCTGTTCGAGCTGCTCGAACGGGAGGAAGTCTTCGGTGTTGCCCCCTATTCCGAGATCGACCTCGACACTGCGAAGTTCATCCTTCGCGAGGTCGAACGGCTGTCGCGTGAGGATCTCGCCGAGTCGTTCGAGGACGCCGATCGCAATCCGCCGGTGTACGACCCGGTCGACAAGACGGTCACGATGACGCCGTCGTTCGCGGCGACGTACAAGACGTGGATGGATGCCGAGTGGTGGCGGCTGCGTGTGCTGCCCGAACTGGGCGGCACCAGTGCGCCGAACTCGCTCAACTGGGCGCTGGCCGAGTTCGTCCTGGGAGCCAACCCGGCGCTGTGGACGTACGTCGGCATCCCGACCGCAGCCCGGGTGATCTACCGGCACGGCACCGAGCGGGACAAGAAGATCGCCCAGATCGCCGTCGACAATCGTTGGGGCGCAACGATGCTGCTGACCGAGCCGGATGCCGGCTCCGACGTCGGAGCCGGTAGGACCCGGGCGGTCGCCAACGCGGACGGCACCTGGAACATCCACGGCGTGAAGCGGTTCATCACCGCAGCCGAACACGACCTGGCGGACAACATCCTGCACCTCGTCCTGGCCAGGCCGGTGGGGGTGGACGGCGTCGGCGGGCCGGGGACGAAAGGTCTGAGCCTGTTCTTGGTCCCCAAGAACCACTTCGACCTCGACACCGGTGAACTCACGGGTGAGCGCAACGGCGCCTACGCCACGAACGTCGAGAAGAAGATGGGCATGAACGTGTCCACCACGTGCGAGGTGACGCTCGGCGACGACGAGCCGGCCCGCGGGTGGCTCCTCGGTGAGGTGCACGACGGTATCGCCCAGATGTTCGAGGTCATCGAGGATGCGCGCATGATGGTGGGCTGCAAGGCCGTCGCCACGCTGTCGAGCGGCTACCTGAACGCGCTGGAGTACGCCAAACAGCGGGTGCAGGGCGCCGACCTCACCCAGACCTCGGACAGGTCTGCCCCGCGGGTGACGATCACCCGTCATCCGGACGTCCGGCGCTCGCTGCTGACCCAGAAGGCTTACGCCGAGGGGATGCGCTCGCTGATCCTCTACACCGCGTCCTGGCAGGACGAGATCGCGGTGAAGGCGGCCGCAGGCGACGACACCGGTCTGGCCGAGTCCGTCAACGATCTTCTGCTGCCGATCGTGAAGGGCTACGGGTCGGAACGGTCCTGGGTGATCCTGGGCACCGAGTCGCTGCAGACCTTCGGGGGGTCGGGCTACCTGCGGGACTATCCCATCGAGCAGTACGTCCGCGACGCCAAGATCGACACGGTCTACGAGGGCACGACGGCGATCCAGGCGCAGGACCTGTTCTTCCGCAAGGTGGTTCGTGACCGGAGCCGGGCGCTGTCCCATCTGCTCACCGAGATCAGGAGTTTCGCGGGCTCATCGGACCCGGCCGGCGATCTGGCCGCCGAACGCGCACTGCTGGCCCAGGCGGTGGCCGACGTGGAAGCGATCGTCGCCAAGATGACCGCCGACCTGGCCGCCGCTCAGGACAGTGCCGATAGCATCTACCGGGTCGGCCTGAACGCGACCCGCCTGCTCTACGTCCTCGGTGATGTCGTCGTGGCGTGGTTGCTGCTGCGCAGCGCCCGCATCGCCGAGAGCGCCCTGGCATCAGCCCCGGGAACCTCCGACATTGCGTTCTACCGCGGGAAGGTCAGTGCCGCACGCTTCTTCGCGCGCGAGGTGCTGCCGACCGTCGCCGCCCAACGGGCAGCCGCGATGACGGTCGACAACTTCGTGATGGAGCTGGACGAGGCCGCCTTCTGAGCGACCTCCAACACTGAACGAAAAAGCGCCGCGGCCGGTGTGAACCGGCCGCGGCGCTTTTTCGTGTGGGCTTCGGTGGCTAGGCGTCGTCGCGGACGATGCACAGCGCGTCGACCGCCACCAGACCGTCCTCGGTGACCAGCAGCGGATTCACGTCCAGCGATTCGATCCACCGGTGCCCGGCCGCGGCGAGATTGCCCAGCCCGACCAGTATCTCGGCCAGCTGATCGAGGTGCCACGGCTGCGATCCGCGGAATCCGTGCAGCAGCCGCAGATCGCGGAACTCCTCGATGAGGGCCTCGGCATCGGCCTTGGTCAACGGCGCCGGCCGCCCACCGATGCGCTGCAGAACCTCGACGAAGATGCCGCCCAGGCCCAGCATCACCATCGGACCCAGCTCGCTGCTGCCGTCGATCCCGATCAGCAGTTCGCCGCGTGAGGCGGTCATCGACTGGACCGCCACCACCGGTGACACCGCGTGGTCACCGGCGATGCCGCGCATCCGGGCGACCGCCTCGGGCAGGTCGGCGGCCGACACGTTCAACGCCACGGCGCCGAGTTCGGTGCGGTGGGCGACGTCGGCCAGTTTCACCGCGTACGGACCCGCGAAAGCCGGTGCGCTGACCGGATCCTCTCCGCTGATCACGGCGTAGGGCGCGGTGGGGATCCCGAAACGGTCCAGCAGCGACATGATTTCGGCGAACGGCAGGAACCGGCTGCCACCGGCATCGGTGATGTGGGTCGCCGGACGGGCGATCGGGGCGGGTGCCTCGACGACGTCACCGGCGGACTGCCGAGCCCGGACGAACGCCCCCAGGGTGTGCAGGCCCCGCAGTGTCCCCCGGATCCCGTAGCCGAGTGCGGCAACCCCGTCGTCGCCGACCACCTCGGTGGCGAACTCGCCGACCGCGCCGGACCCGGCAGCGATCGCCACCGGCTTGCGATAGCGCCGGGCTGCGGCGGCGACGTCGTCGATGAGGCGCCGGTACAGCGGGGAGTCGCTCCACATGTTGACGAACACCACCGCGTCGAGTTCGTCCGAACCGACATAGCGGTCCACGATGTCGGTCCAGAATGTCGCGCCGAAGCCGGTGGTGTCCAACGGATTCGGGACCGTGATGCCGGGGATGGTCGACGCGACCCACTCGGCCAGGCTGTCCAGCGGCGGCAGCGTCAGCCCCTCCGCGGTGGCGACGTCGAACGCCAGGGACGCGAAGCCGCCGGTGCCTGCGACGACGCCGATGCGCTGCACCGGGTTCCACAGCGCCGGGTCCAGTTGGCTGACCAGAGCGAGCCTGTCGACGAGTTCCTCGAGGTCGTAGGCGAGCTGGATGCCTGCGTGTTCGAAGGACACGTCATAGGCCCACGCGCTGCCGGCCAGCGCGCCGGTGTGCGAGGCCGCCATCTGCTGCGTGCGCGCGTTGCGGGCGAGCTTGACCGCGACGATCGGCTTACCCGCGGCGATACAGCGGCGGGCGGCGCGGAAGAACTCCGCCGGGCGCCGTATCCCCTCGACGACCAGACCGATCGCGGTGGTGTCCGGGTCGGTGGCGAGGAAATCGAGGTAGTCCGCGATGTCCGTGGTCGCCTCGTTGCCTGCCGAGATCAGCCGGGAGATCCCGACGCCGGTGCGTTGCCGCGCGGCGATGGCGATACCGCCGATCATCGCGCCACTGTGGGACACGATCGAGATACCACCCGCGTTCGGGTGGTAGTCGGCCGAGGCCGTCAGGTGCAGACTGCGGGGCACGCTGATGTAGCCCAGACTGTTGGGTCCCACGACGGCCATGCCGCCACGCTCGGCGGCCTCGACCAGCCTGCGCTGGAATTCGGCTCCTTCGGCGCCGAGCTCGGAGAACCCTGCCGCGTACACCACCAGGCCGCCGCAATCGAGGTCCGCACATTCCTCCGCCAGTGCCACGGTGCGCTCCGCCGACATCACCGACAGCACGGCATCGATGGGGCCGGAAATGTCGCCGAGGGTGCGGTGCGCGGGCACTCCCAGCACGGTCTCGGCCGTGGGATGGACGAAGTGGACCTCGGCCTCGCTGTTGAGCGTCGGGGCGATGAACCCGGCCACCGGGGACTTGTCGCTGAGCCCGACGACGGCCACTGTCGTGGGGTTCATCAGCCGCTCGAGCGGACTACGGGTGCGCTGCTCGCCCGATCCGGTGCGGGATGCTTCGCCGTGGGAGACGACGGTCATGGCTGCTGGCCCTCCGATTGCAATGAGTGAACTTCGATTATGGTCGTCTGAGCTTGAAATTGCCACAATATCCTGCAAAAGCTTCCGGAAGTTAGGTCTCGCTATTAACATCGCCGTCATCCCGGCGGTGTGATCCGTCGGGACGGCGAGCTCACTTCGGAGGATCAATGGCGAGAACCGAGGCGTTGGCGCGGGTCGAGGACATGTACGTGAATGGCTTCCCGGACCCTGCGACCGCGACAGTGGACGACCTGCGCACTGCCTACGACGAGCTGCTGCTGCAGTTCCCCCTTCCGGCAGGGGTCGAACCCGTCGAGGGCATGGCCGGCGGAATCCCGGTGCTGTCCGTCACCGCCGACGGCGCCACCCGCGACAAGGTGCTCGTGTGGTTCCACGGCGGGGGATACGTCCTCGGCAGCGCCAGGGGATTCCAGGAGCTGGGCCACACCCTGTCGCGCGCTTCCGGGGTGACGGTCGTGCTGCCGGATTACCGGCGCGCTCCGGAGAACAAGTTTCCCGCTGCCGTCGACGACGGTGTCGCGGCACTCACGGACCTGGTGTCCACCTACGGCGCGGACAGTGTCGTGGTCGGGGGAGACTCCGCGGGCGGCGGGCTGACGCTCGCTGCGCTGACGGTCCTGCGCGACCGCGGGGCACCTCTGCCCGCGGCGGCGGTGTTTGTCTCACCGCTGCTGGACTTCACCGCGAGCGGTGCGAGCGTCGACCTGTACGACGGCAGTGACATCGCCGTCTCCCGTGGCTCCATCGCGAACCTGGGGGAGGCATACCTGCAGGGTCACGATCCGCGGGACCCGCTCGCCTCGCCGGTGTTCGCCCAACTGGGCGGACTCCCGCCGTCGCTCTTCCTCGTCGGTTCCACCGAGGTGCTGCTCGACGACTCGCGCCGCGCGGCGGCCGCGATGAGTGCCGCCGGTGGTACCGCGGCGGTGTCCGAGTACGACGACATGGTGCACGTGTGGCCGTTGTTCTCCTCGATCCTGCCCGAGGGCCGTCAGGCGGCCGATGAAGCAGGGGCGTTCATCCGGAAGCACCTCGTCTTCTAGCCCACACCTCAGCGGTAACACCGCACTGCCTGCCGCCGCGTGCGTGCAGGCCGACCGACGCTGCCCGACTCAGGGCAGAAACACCCTGTGCCCGTGCGGAACTGTGGTGCCCATCAACCGAAGGAGAAAGTATGAACCCTGCATCCGGAACCAGACCGGGAGTGCGAAGACGTTCGCTGTACGTGTATCTGGGCGCCGTCCTCACGGCGTTCGCCCTGCTGGTGGGCACGGCGCTCCCGGCCGCCGCCGCGGAACTGATGCGGGTGACGTTCGTGCGTCACGGTCAGTCTCTCGGAAACGCCTCCGGCAGCATCGATTCGTCCACGCCGGGGCCGATACTCAGCGAGAACGGCTACCAACAGGCAGAAGCGGTCGCCGCCCGGCTCGGCGACAAGAACTATGACGCCGTGTACGCGTCGTCGATGGTCAGGACCCAGCTGACCGCGGCCCCGATGTCGCGCTACCTGGGCCTGCCCATCACCGTGCTGCCGGGCCTCCAGGAGATCGAGGCCGGCATCTACGAAGGGACACCGGAAAGCGAGGCTTCCAGCGGCTACATGCTGGCGCCGCTGGCATGGGCGCTTCAGGGCGACCTGGACGCGCGAATTCCCGGTTCCATCGACGGCCACGAATTCGACGCCAGGATGGGCGGGGCCTTGAAAGCCATGTACGACAACGGTGATCGCAATGCCGTTGTCTTCTCGCACGGTGCAGCGATGATGTTCTGGACGTTCATGAACGTCGACAACCTCACCGCAGCGCAGAAGATGGAGTTGCTGAGAGCCTCGCTGAGAAACACCGCGGACGTGGTGATCGAGGGAAATGCCGAGGACGGTTGGAAGCTGGTGAGCTGGGACGGCCGGCAGTTCAGCCCCGAGCGCACGTTCCGGGCCGAGGTGAAGCTGCAACGGCAGACGCTGAAGAAACAGCTGAGCGCGGTGGTCCAGTCGATTCGGGAGGCGTTCGCGACGCGGGACACCGTGACCATCCGCACGGCCCTCAACCAGGGCATCAGCAATGCGAAGATCTCCGTGATCAAGTACAAGCGGGCGGTGCGGGCCGAGTGGATCGCTCGGGTCACCAAGGCTGTCACGCGGTCGACGCCGGCAGGCGGTGCGTCGTCTCCGGCGGCGGTGACGGCATCCACGGAGACGCCGCAATCCGAGAGTCCCCGAGAACTCGCGGCGACACCTGAGGTCGGCGAAGACGAAGCCCCCGAGGTCGTTTCGTCGGCACGCACGGCCGCGGTGAGCACCGTCAAGGCGACTCGTGACGATGTCGAGGAGTCCGGCGACACCGAGCCGACCGGCGGTGTCGACTCGACCGACGAGTCCGAGGCCGAGGACAGCATCGAGGACCCGGCCTCCGAGGCGGACCTTGAGGCAGACTCGGGCACGGCGGAAGCCGAGGCCGCGCTGGCGCCGACACCGGCACGGGCACCGACACCGGCGATGACGACTCCGGCACCGACGATTCCGGCTCGGAGTCCGACGCGGACACCGACGCCGGAGCGGACGACGGCGGAGACGGCGGCGACAGCGAGAGCTGAGATCCGAAACCGAAAGACGAAGGCGCCCAATCACCTCGGTGATTGGGCGCCTTCTTCAATCTCTCGCCGAAATTGCATTCCATGCGCTTGTCAGGCGCAGAGCGCCGCATGGAATGCAATCTCGGCGCGCCGTGGCTGGGCTCAGGCCCCGGCCGCGGCGTAGATGGGCAGCAGGTCGGTCGCTGCGTCGGCCAAGAACTTCGGATCCACCAGCAGATGCTGGGTAGCCACCTGCATATCGCGCACGTACCGGCCCAGTGTGCTTGTCCGGCCGATGCTCTGGCTGCCGCTCCAGCGGTGGGCGAAGCCGACGATGGTGTCCATGGCCTCATGGCTCCAGGCCAGCTGCTGGCGCATCCGGGCCATCTGTTCCGGGGTGCGGGTATGGCCGGCGTCCACAGTGGCTTCGGCCGACTCGACGAGGTCGTAGAACGCGAGCCGGACGGCGTGCAGCAGCGCCTCCATCCGGGCGAACTCGATCTTGAAGATGTCGGCCTCGCCGATCGGGCCGCCGTAGTTAGGCCGGAACTTCTTGAGGGCCACCGCGGCAAGCAGTTCCAGCGCGCGGGTCGCGATACCGAGCACGACCGGGACGTGCGGCAGCGGGCCGACGAACTCGTTGGACAGCTTGTAGATCGTCTCCGACCGGTAGGGCGTGCCGCCGAAGGTGACGATGGTGTGCTCGTTGGGGACGAACTTCTTGTCCACCCGGTAGTCGTGGCTGCCGGTGGCGCCCAGGCCCCAGACATCCCAGTTCTGCTTGAGGTCGACCTCGGCCTTGGGGAACATGGCGACGCGGGGCTGCGGCTGCCCATCCTCGCCGAGGATCGCGTTACCGTCCTCGTCGGCGACGAACACGCCGGCGCCGATCCAGGTGGCGTGGTCCGATCCGCTGGCGAACGCGAAGTTGCCCTCGACGATCAGACCCCCCTCGACCTGCGTGGCCGGGTATCGGGGGAGCAGCTGTCCGGCGACGCGGAAGTCCTCGTCCCGGCTCATCAGGTCCTTGGCCACCTCGGGCTCGAGGTAGCCGAGCACCTCGGCGGTCGACCACGAGGTCGCCATGAACGCCCATGCGGTCGACGCGTCGGCCTTGGCCATCTCTTCGTAGACACGCAGACCCTCACTCGGGAGCAATCCGCCGCCGCCGAATTCGGTCGGGATCAGCATGCGGTGCAGGTTCTGCTCGGTGAGCGCATCGCGGACGGCGTCGCTCAGCGTCTGCGCACGCTCCATGGCCTCGGCTTCGGACCGGATCAACGGGGTGATGGCGCGCACGCGCTGCAGGTAGTCGTCCAGCCGCGAGTCGGTGTCGGCGTCACGGGTCAGCGTCTCTGTCATGTCATGCCTTTCTGCGGGTGTCGATCAGAGCGAACGCATGCCTCAAGATCAAGGCGATAACGCACCGCATGTGACTAAAGTAACGAAATTAATGCTAATGTCAAGTCGCTTGTATGCAGGCCAGACGCCTAAAGCGACGCCAATCAGACTGAAATGAGTACTAACCATGTACCTGACACAGGCTTTGCACCGCGCGGTGGTGCAGACCCCCGATTTGCCGGCCACGATCTTCGGTGAGCGCATCCGGACCTGGGCCCAGAGTGCGGACCGTGCCGCCCGATTGGCGGCGGCGTTCCACGGTCTGGGTGTGGCGACCGATGACCGCGTCGCACTGCTGGCGCAGAACAACGACGCCTACCACGACTTCCTCTTCGCGGTGCCCTGGGCGGACGCGGTCGCGGTGCCGGTGAACACTCGCTGGAGCGTCCACGAGATCGCGTTCTCACTCGAAGACGCCGGTGCCGTGGTGCTGGTGGTCGACGACGCCTTCCTCGACATGGTGGACGATTTGCGGGTGCTGGCCCCGACGGTGCGGTCCTACATCCACACCGGCGATCGGCCCCGCCCGGACGGTGTGCTCGGCTTCGAGGAGATCATCGCCGCGCATGATCCGGTGCCGGACGCCCGTCGGGGTGGGGACGCGCTGGCGGCGATCTACTACACCGGCGGCACGACGGGCACGCCCAAGGGGGTCATGCTCAGCCATGCCAATTTGATGGCGGCGGCGTTGGGGGCGCTGGCGACCGGGCAGTTCCTCGCACCGCGTGGCCGACTGTTGCACAGTGCGCCGATGTTCCACCTGGCCGACGGGTCGGGGTGGTTGGCCCGCAACGTCGTCGGCGGCAGCCACGTCATCCTGCCGGGCTTCACCCCGGAATCGGTCGCGGAGGCGATCGAGCAGCACCAGATCACCGATATGTTCCTGGCCCCCACGATGATTCAGATGTTCGTCGATTCGCCGGCAGCGGCACGCCATGATCTGTCCAGCCTCAAGCATCTGATCTATGGCGCTTCGCCGATCTCGCAGGCAGTGCTGGAGCGGGCGATGCGGCTGCTACCGCAGGCGAAGCTGCTCCAGGCCTACGGCATGACGGAGTTGGCCCCGACCACGACGGTGCTGACCGCCGAGGAACACCTGGATCCCGCGCTGCTGAGATCAGCGGGGCGGGCGGTGCCGATCGCCGAGGTGAAGATCGTCGACGAGGACGGCAACGAGGTGCCGCGCGGCACGGTCGGTGAGGTCGCAGCGCGTGGCCCGCACGTGATGCTCGGCTACTGGAACCGGCCCGAGGAGACCGCGCAGGCGCTGCGCGGCGGTTGGATGCACACGGGCGACGGCGGCTACCTGGACGACAACGGGTATCTGTTCATCGTCGACCGGATCAAGGACATGATCGTCACCGGCGGGGAGAACGTGTACTCCGCAGAGGTCGAGAACGCGCTGGCACAGCATCCGAGCGTGGCCACCTGCGCGGTGATCGGTGTGCCCGACGCCGACTGGGGTGAGCGGGTCCATGCCGTGGTCGTCCTGCACGACGGTGCGACGACGACCGCCGAGGAACTGCGGGAACACTGCGGGTCGCTGATCGCGCGGTACAAGGCCCCGCGAACCGTCGATTTCGTCGACGCGCTGCCGCTGACCGCGGCGGCGAAGGTGTCGAAAGTCGACCTGCGCAAGCGCTATTGGGACGGCGAGTCCCGCTCCGTCAACTGAGCATCGTGAGCAACGCAAAAGCCCCCGGCAGGTGCCGGGGGCTTTTGACGTTGTGCCGCTAGCTTTCCAGCGAGGCGGGCGGGGTGAAGCGGTCGCCGTAGCGGGCGGCCAGCTCCTTGGCCCGGGCCACGAACGCGGCCTTACCGACACCGTGGGGACCCTCGTAGCCGACGATGTACTGCGCGGAACCACCGGTCCAGGCCGGGTACCCGATGCCCAGGATCGACCCGACATTCGCGTCGGCACTGGTCTTCAGGACACCCTCGTCGAAGCACTTCTGCGTCTCCAGGGCTTCGGAGAACAGCAGGCGGTCGATGGCGTCCTGCAGCGGGATCGTGGTGCTGCCGGAGTTGAAGGTCTCCCGCAGGCCCGGCCACAACCCGGCCCGCTTGCCGTCGACGTACTCGTAGAAGCCCGCACCCTTCAGGCGCGACGGACGACCGATCTCGATCATCTTCTCGACCACGAGCTCACCCGGGTGCTCGACGTAGGTCGTGCCCTCGCTCGCGGCCGCGGCCTTGGAGGCGATCGAGATCTTCTGCAGTAGTTCCAGGTTGAGCTCGTCGAGCAGCTGCAGCGGAGGCGCGGGGTAGCCGGCCTGTCCGCCGGCCTGCTCGATGGTGGTGGGTTCGATGCCCTCGCCCAGCAGCGCCATGGCCTCGTTGACGAAGGTCCGGATCACCCGAGAGGTGAAGAACCCGCGGCTGTCGTTGACCACGATCGGGGTCTTCTTGATCGCCAGGGTGTAGTCGAACACCCGGGCCAGCGCCTCGTCAGAGGTCTTCTCGCCCTTGATGATCTCCACCAGCGGCATCTTGTCGACGGGGCTGAAGAAGTGGATGCCGATGAAGTCCTCCTGGCGCTTCACGCCGGCCGCCAGACCGGTGATCGGCAGCGTGGAGGTGTTCGAGCCGAGGATGGCGTTGGGTTCGACGATGTCCTCGATCTCGCCGAACACCTTGTGCTTGAGGGTTTCGTCCTCGAACACCGCCTCGATCACGAAATCGACACCGGCCAGATCGGCCGCATCCGCGGTCGGGGCGATCTTGGCGAGCAGCGCGTCGGACTTCTCCTGAGTGGTCTGCCCGCGGCTGACCGCCTTGGCCTCGATTTTCTCCGAGTAGGCCTTACCCTTCTGCGCGGCCTCGATCGTGACGTCCTTCAGTACGACGTCGTAGCCGGCCTTGGCCGACACGTAGGCGATACCGGCGCCCATCATGCCCGCGCCCAGTACGCCGATCTTGGTGATCGGGGTCGAGCCGATGCCCTCCGGGCGCGAGGCGCCGCCGCTGATGGACTGCTGATCGAGGAAGAACGCCTGGATCATGTTCTTCGCGGTCTGCCCGGTCACCAGCTGCACGAAGTAGCGGCTCTCGATGCGCGAGGCGGTGTCGAAATCGACCTGCGCACCCTCGACCGCGGCATCCAAGATGGCCCGCGGCGCGGGCACCGGGGCGCCCTTGAGCTGCTTCTTCAACGTCGCCGGGAAGGACGGCAGGATGGCTGCCAGGCCCGGCGAAGAGGGAGTGCCGCCGGGCATCTTGTAGCCCTTGGTATCCCACGGCTGGGTGTGCGCCTCCGAATTCGCCTTGATCCACGACTTGGCGGCGGGTACCAATTCCTCGACGCTGCCGACCAATTCGTCGACCAGACCGATGTCCTTGGCCTTGGCCGGGCTGAACCGGGCGCCGGTCGACAGGATCTCGGTGAAGGCCTTCTGCACACCGAACATGCGCACGGTGCGGGCCACGCCGCCACCGCCGGGCAGCAGCCCCAGGGTCACCTCGGGCAGGCCGATCACCACTCCGCGCACGTCGGCGGCGATGCGGTGGTGGGTGGCCAGCGCGATCTCCAGGCCGCCACCGAGGGCGGCACCGTTGATAGCCGCCACCACCGGCACGCCGAGGGTCTCCAGCCGGCGCAGATCACGCTTGGCGGACTCGGCCAGCTCGAACGCCGCCGCGGCATCCTCGGGTCCGAGCTTGATCAGGCCCTTGAGATCACCACCGGCGAAGAAGGTCTTCTTGGCGCTGGTGAGTACCACGCCGGTGACCGAATCCTTCTCTGCCTCCAGATGATTCACCACGTTGTGCATCGACTCGCGGTAATGGTCGTTCATCACGTTGGCCGAGCCGGTCGGGTCGTCCAACGTCAGGGTGACGATGCCGTCGGCATCTTTGTCCCACTGAATCGTATTCTCGGTCATTGCGGTTAAACCCTCTCGATGATGGTGGCCACGCCCATGCCGCCGCCGATGCACAGGGTGATCAGTGCACGCTTGGCGCCGCGGCGTTCGAGTTCGTCGACCATGGTTCCGGTGATCATGGCGCCGGTGGCGCCGAGTGGGTGGCCCATCGCGATGGCGCCACCGTTGACGTTGAGCTTCTCGTCCGGGATGCCCAGGTCCTTCTGGAACTTGAGCACCACCGAGGCGAAGGCCTCGTTCAGTTCGAACAGGTCGATGTCGTCGACGGTCAGCCCGGCCCGGTCGAGCACCTTGCGGGTGGCCGGGGTGGGCCCGGTCAGCATGATGGTGCCGTCCGCGCCGCTGGTGGCCGTCGCGACGATGCGTGCCCGCGGAGTCAGTCCCTGTGCCACGCCGGCCTTCTCGGATCCGATCAGCAGCAGGGCGGCGCCATCGACGATGCCCGAGCTGTTGCCACCGTGGTGGACGTGGTTGATCTTCTCGACCGTGTGGTACTTCTGCAGCGCGACTTCGTTGAAGCCACCCATGGCGCCGATGTCGATGAACGCGGGCTTGAGTTTGCCCAGGCTCTCCAGGGTGGTGTTAGGCCGCATGTGCTCATCGTGGTCGAGGATGACCAGGCCGTTCTGATCCTTGACCGGCACGATCGATTTGGCGAAGTAGCCACCCGACCAGGCCGCGGCCGCGCGCTGCTGGCTGCGCACCGCGTAGGCGTCGACGTCCTCGCGGGAGAAGCCCTCGATGGTGGCGATCAGGTCGGCGCCGATGCCTTGGGGCACAAAGGACACCGCATAGTTGGTCTCGGGGTCGTTGGCCCAGGCGCCGCCGTCAGAACCCATCGGGACCCGGCTCATCGACTCCACGCCGCCGGCGAGCACCAGGTCGTCCCAGCCCGAACGCACCTTCTGCGCGGCGGTGTTGACGGCTTCCAATCCGGATCCGCAGAACCGGTTCATCTGCACACCGCCGGTGGTGTCGGGCAACTTGGCGGCCAGCACGGCGGTACGGGCCAGCACGGCACCCTGATCGCCCAGCGGGGACACCACGCCCAGGATCAGATCGGAGATCATGGTCTCGTCCAGGTGCGGGAATCGGATTCGCATCTCATTGACCAGACCGACGACGAGACTGATCGGCTTGACCTCGTTGAGGGCGCCGCCGCGCTGCTTACCGCGCGGGGTACGGATCGCCTCGTAGATGAACGCTTCGTCAGACATGTGTGCTTCCTCGGGTGATGGTGTAGTCCGCCAGGTTCGGCTGGGACGTGCGGGCAAAGTAATCGGGAACCGCCCACGGTGAATTGGTGACGACGCGGCCCTTGCTGTTGCGGTAGTAGTTCTGTACGCCGTCCATGGCGTAGACCATGGCGTCGTTGGTGTCGTCGAGGTCGCGGTTGTAGTCCTCGAACGGTTCGGGCCGGCATTCGACGGCCGCGACGTCGTCGCGCACCATCTGGGTCAGCATCTCCACGACGTAGCGGACCTGAGCCTCGGCGATGGTCAACCAACTCCCGCCCGGGGGATTGGTGTTCGGACCGTAGAGGAAGAACAGGTTCGGGTATCCCGGCGCGGTGATGCCGAGGTATGCCCGGGCGTTGTCGTCGCTCCAGGACTCCCGGAGTTCGACGCCGTCGCGCCCGCGCAGTTCCATCGGATACAGGTAGCGCTGCTGCTGGAACCCGGTGCACAGGATCAGCATGTCGACCTCGTGCTCCTCGCCGGACGCGGTCACCAGGGTGCGTTCGGTCAGGTGATCGATGCCCTCGGCGACCAGGGTCACGTTGGGGCGGCGCAGGGTGGCGAACCAGCCGTTGTCCATCAGCAGGCGCTTGCCGAACGGGGGGTACGCCGGGGTGCACTTCTCGATGAGATCCTCGCGGCCCTCGAGTTGCTCGCTCAGGTACGCGATGAAGCTCCGCCGGTACGCGTCGTTGAGCGAGCTGACCAGCTTGCCCTTCTCCGCCGCCTTCGGGTCCACCCGCAGCGCGGGGTAGTTGCGCTCGGTGTAGATCCAGTAGAGCCGGAACCGTGACCACGCCCGGTAGTACGGCACGTGGCGGTACAGCCAGTGCCGGCTGGCCGGCTGCTTGCGGAAGTACTGTTCGTTGGGGGTGATCCAGTGCGGTTCGGGCTGGACGACCACCATGTGCTCGACGTCCTCGGCGATCTTGCACACCACCTGCATGGCGCTGGCGCCCGCACCGACCACGGCGACCTTCTTCCCGCGGTACTCGGCCTCCGGGGTCCAGCGCGCCGAATGCACCACCTCGCCAGCGAAGTCCGAAAGTCCCTGGAATTGCGGGATGTTGGGGGTGTTGTGCAGCCCGGCGGCGGTGATCAGTGCCTTGGCGCGGATGGTCTCGGTACCCCCGGCGTGGCTGGTCTGGACCACCCATTCCTGGGTGTCCGCATCCCACTGGGCCCCCTCGACGGTGACACCCGTCTCGATGTGGGTGGCGAGGCCGAAATGCGCGACGAGGTCGTCGATGTACTGCCGGATCTCGTCGGGTTGGGCGAAGTTCTGGCTCCATTCCCGGTGGAAGAACGAGTAGGAGTAGAGGTCGTTCGGGACGTCGACGCGGGCACCGGGGTAGTTGGCCTCGTACCAGGTACCGCCGACGTGGTCGTTGCGCTCCAGCACCCGGAACGGGATGCCGGCCTTTTTGAGGTGAACAGCCGCCGCCAGACCGGAGAAACCGGCGCCGACGACGATGGCCGAGAATCCGGTGTCCGCACAGCGATCCGTGACGTCGTCGGGGACGTACGGCGCGAACCCGAGCTGCTCGGCGGCCAGCGATACGTACTTCTCGCCGACCGGTTCGCCCATCACCGCGGACATCAGCTTGATCAGTTCCGCGCCGTTCGGCGCCGGGGAAGCGGCCGGGGTTCCGGTGCTCCAGTCCGTGATCGCGGTGAAGGCGGCCGCTCGAATCTCGTCGACACGCTCGGCGGGCAGCCCGCCGTCGTCATGGCTTTCGAACCCCATGGTGGGCGCGATCCGGTATGGCTCCTCCAACCAGCGGCCATCGCCGGTCAGTTGATAGAGCACGCCGATCAGGCAGGGCACATTGGCCTCTACCAGAGCGTCGCGGAGTTCGTCGGCATTGAGGGCGACGTTGGCGTCGAGGGTTTCACTCATGAGATCTCCTTACCAAGGGCAGCAACGGTTTTGACCGCGTCGAGACGTTCGTCGGGGTCGGTTGCCATGGGGGTGATGTTGACCAGGGTCACGCCTGCTTGCTGCAGTGCGGTGAGCCGTTGGCGGATGTGGTCGGCGTTCCCGATCAGCGCGGTGGCGTGCACCAGTTCGTCGGGCACCGCGGCGGTGGCTTCGGCGACACGGCCGGCCAGGAAGTGATCCTGGATGGTGGCGGCCTCTGTGGCGAATCCGTACGCGGACACCAATTCGTTGTAGAAATTCTTCTCGCGGGAGCCCATTCCACCTACGTACAGCGCCAGTTGGGGTTTGGCGGCCTGCACCCAGGGGGAGGGATCACCGTCGGTGACGGCCACCGGTGCCCGCGCGATGATCTCCAGGGGAGCCAGGTCGGCGGACCGTTTGGCGGCGCCGTTGCCCAGCGCCTCGCCCCAGACTTCGTGGAGCTTCTCGGGGTAGAAGAAGATCGGTTCCCACCCGTCGGCGATCTCGGCGGTCAGTTCCACCATCCGCGGTCCCAGCGATGCGATGGAGATCGGAATCTGGTTGCGCACAGGGCGATTGATGAGCTTGAGCGGTTTGCCCAGGCCTGTCCCGCGGCCCGGCGCCAGCGGAACCTGGTAGTACCGGCCCCGATGCTGCAGTGCCTCACGCCGCCACACGGACCGGCGGATCTCGATGGTCTCGCGGGTCTTACCGAGGACACCTTCGAAGGGCAGCCCGTGGAATCCCTCGACGACCTGGGGGCCGGAAGGCCCGAGGCCGAGGCGGGCCCGGCCGGCCGAGACGTAATCCAGTCCGGCCGCGGTCATCGCGATGAGTGACGGGGTGCGGGTGTCGAGTGGCAGGACGCCGGTCGCCAACTCGACGGAGTGCGTGCGCGCCGCAAGATAGGCGAGTTGTGTTGGCGCGTCGAGCGAGTACGCCTCGCCCAGGGTCACCGAGGACAGCCCGGCCTCCTCCCACGCGGCGATTTCGTCTCCGACGTCGGCCATCGGCCTCCCGAAGTCCAGGACGGTTCCGATACGCATTGGCGGCGCCTTTCCGGGGTCGAACACGACCGCTCCTCGGTAGCTGCGACCGCGGCCGTCGTGAGTGCAAACTTCAGAGAAGCTCGACTACTAGATAGCAATATACAGCCATATAGGCCGAAAATGTTAGTCGGCATTCTTATTGAATGCGATTGAGGGGGGAATGCGAAACGCCGGCGAAGCCCGTCCACGGGGCCCGCCGGCGTTCTGGCATGAATGAGGGTCAGATGTCGAGAACCAGCTTGCTCCCACGGCTGCGGGACACGCAGATCATCATGCAGTCGTTGCGTTCGCGTTCCTCGTGGGTGAGGACGTCATCGCGGTGTTCGGGAATGCCGTCGATGACCGGTGTTTCGCAGGTTCCACACATGCCGGACTGGCACGAGGACATCACGTCGACACCGTGCGCCTCGATCGCCTCGAGCACAGACTGGTCCGCGGGCACGGCCAACGTCACACCCTGCTGGGCCAATTCGACCTCGATGGGGGTATTGACCCATTCGCTCTCGACAGTGCTGGAGCTGAAGCGTTCCAGTCGCAGCGCCCCGGCGGGCCAGGCCGTGCAGCGGTCTTCGACCGCGGCGAGCAGACCCTGCGGACCGCAGCAATACACCAAGGTGTCCGCTTGCGGGGTGCCGAGGATGTGCTCCAGATCAAGCAGCCCCCGCTGATCCTGCGCCCAGAATTCGACCCGGTCACCGTAAGGGGCCAGTTCATCGAGGAAGGCCATGGATGCGGTGCTGCGGCCCCCGTAGAACAGCTTCCAGTTCGCGCCCGCCGCCTCTGCCTCGGTCAGCATCGCCCGGATCGGGGTGATGCCGATGCCGCCGGCGATGAACAGGTAGTTGGGCGACGGCGCCAGCTGGAAGTGGTTGCGAGGACCCCGAATGCGGATCTCGGCGCCCTGCTCGAGGATGTCGTGCACGTAAGTCGATCCCCCGCGGGAGCGTTCATCGGGCTCGCGGAGCACTGCGATGCGCCAGGTGTGCCGATCTGCGGGATCACCGCACAGCGAGTACTGGCGTACCAGGCCGGAGGACATGATGAGGTCGATGTGTGAACCGGGTGTCCACTCCGGGAGCGGGTGGCCCCCGACCTCTTTCAGCGTCAGGGCGGCGACGCCGTCGGCGATGACATCCTTGTCGACGACGATGACGTCGGCCTCGTACTCCCGCATGACCAGGCGCACGGTGCTTGCCTGTTCCCGGCAGTCAACGCTGGCCATGCGGTCTACCACGTGACGGGCAGCGACTTCAGCCCGAAGATCTTGGCTTCGGTCTTCACCTGGATCTCGTCGGAGGGGACCGCGACCTTGAGTGTCGGGATGCGGCTGAACAGCGTGCTGATCACGGACTGTAATTCCACGCGGGCGAGCGGGGCGCCGAGGCACACGTGGATGCCGTGCCCGAAGGCGACGTGGCCTTTGGCGTCCGTGCGCAGGATGTTCAGCGTGTCCGGATCCTCGAATTGTTTGGGGTCGCGGTTGGCCTTGTCCATGGCCACCATGACGATGTCGCCGGCCGGGATGGTCTGACCGGCGAGCTCAATGTCCTCGGTCAGGTAGCGCGGCAGATTTCCGATGATGTCGAGGAAGCGCAGCAGCTCTTCCACCGCAGCAGGCACCCGGGATGGGTCCTGGCGTAGCAGTTCGAGTTGATCGGGATGCTCCAGCAGGGCATACGTGCTCAGCGAGATCATGTTGCCGGTCGTCTCATGCCCGGCCATCAGCAGGAACGCGGCCATGCCGGCCACCTCGGGGATTGTCAGGTCGCCGCTGCGAACGTGGTTGAGCAGCAAGCTGATCAGATCGTCGCCGGGATCGTCCATCTTGGAGACGGTCAGTTCTCCGAGATACCCCATCACCGATGCGACCGTCTCGGCCGCCTCTTCCGGTGTGGTGTCGAGACGCAGGAACTTCACTGTCTCTTCCTGGAACCAATCGTGCCGGTCGTAGGGGATTCCCAACAATTCGCAGATCACCAAGGACGGCAACGGGAGCGCCAGGGCCTGGACCAGGTCGACCGGCCCGTCCTGCTCGAGCATCTGATCGATCAGCTTGTTCGTGATCCGCTCCACCGCGGGCCGCATGGCTTCCATGCGTCGTGGGGTGAACTCGCGGGAGAGCATCTTGCGCAGCCGGGTCTGGTCCGGCGGATCCATCGCGACGAAGAAGCCCGGCAGGGGCTCGCCGCCCTCGTCGCCCCGGGATGGGTCGGGGATGTTCCGGACACTGGAGCGGCGATCGCCGAGCACCGCTTTGACGTCGTTGTAGTCGGTGACCAGCCAGGCCGGGACGATGTTCTTGAACGAAACCTTGCGGATCGAGCCGCCATCGGCGTAGTCGTCCGCGGGCGCGAAGGGGCAGGTCCGCGTGAACGGAAATACCGGTGCCGACGAGGAGTCCGCCTCTGGAGCGCTGGACTGGACTTCCGACGTTTGCTCACTGGTCGTCACGCTGAGTCCTCCTTGGAAGTTCGCACCACACCGTCGAATCGGATGATCTCGGTCACAAGTGTGATTGGCGATAGCATCACATAGAGTTTTGTCGGCCGTCAAGGTCGGCCGGACGTATCGCGCAGCCGCCGCGATAAGGAGATTGCCGAGTTTTATAGATTGGCTGATAAACGGCATTATAGCTTCGATGTGGCGGTTGCTGATGATTGATCGGCTCGGCTGGGTGGGCACGGTCAGCTCAGTCCGCAGTTAATTGCAGTTCTGAGAAGCGCGTTGCTCCCGGCTCGGTGTCGGCCCGGGATCGAGCCCTGGGGGATCAACATCGGGCCAGGTCTCTCGGCGATCTCCGGCCCACGGCTGTCCGGGTCCGGTGTGCCCTCGGCATGGGCCATAGCCACTACTAACCGACGAAATCCGGGGGAGTGGGACTGCCGATTGCCGGCCTGCCCCGGCACGGCTACCGACGTGGGTCCAGACTGCGCAGAACTCAAATTCACAAGATGGGTGCGACCGCAAACCTCTCCGCGCGGCCTCAGCAGACTGGAGGGAGTGCCGCTGGCGAGCGATATTACGAGGTGAAGCCGCAAATATGGCAGGTCCTACGATTGCCCGACCTCGACACCCGGCGTGACGTCCGAGTCGCCCTGCTTGACGGTCAAAAATGGGGTGTGCGATGCTATCGCCGATCACAGATGTGATTGAAGCCACTTAGGCCGCGACGTGTGATCGGTCAGGATTGAAAGGCCCAGGTTGATCCAGAGAATGCAGAACTGTTCTTCACAACCAGGATCGTGCCGGCTGCCTCACGTGGTGACCGCCGTAGGGCCGGGTCAGAGCTGACGTGACCACCGCTGAGAAGACGGAAGCAACCTCGCGGTCACGCATCGACGCCGGACTGACCGCTGTCTCGTCGGCGCGTGCCGCCAAACCCGTTCGGGCGCTGGGCGATTTCTTCGCGATGGCACTGGACACGCTGGTGTGCATCCCGCGTAGACCGTTCGCGTGGCGCGAGTTTCTCGAACAATCCTGGTTCGTCGCACGGGTGTCGTTGGTGCCGACGCTCATGCTGGCGATCCCGTTCACCGTGCTGCTGATCTTCACGTTCAACATCCTGTTGCTGGAGTTCGGTGCCGCCGACTTCGCCGGAACCGGCGCGGCGTACGGGACCGTCACGCAGATCGGTCCCGTCGTCACCGTGCTGGTGGTGGCGGGAGCCGGTGCCACGGCGATGTGCGCCGATCTCGGCGCACGGACGATCCGCGACGAACTCGACGCGCTACGGGTGATGGGTGTGGACCCGATCCAGACTCTGGTGGTTCCCCGCGTGCTGGCCGCGACGTTCGTCGCGACCCTGCTGTCGTCGGTGGTGATCCTGGTGGGACTGGTCGGAGGATTCGTCTTCTCGGTGTTCGTCCAGCACGTGACGCCGGGCGCCTTCGTCAGCGGCCTCACCGTGATCACCGGCGTTGACGACGTCGTCATCTCGCTGATCAAGGCCGCGCTGTTCGGTCTGGCCGCGGGTCTGATCGCCTGCTACAAGGGCATCTCCGTCGGCGGAGGACCCGCGGGTGTCGGAAACGCGGTCAACGAGACCGTGGTGTTCACGTTCGTCGCACTGTTCGCGATCAACATCATCGCGTCAGCGGTCGGTATCAAGGCGACGCTGTGAACGCGGGCAGCCCGAGCAGACTTAATCCACGGCTTCAGCGGACCTTCGCCGGCTGGATGGACGGCCTGAGCCGGATCGGGACTCAGGCGCAGTTCTACTTCCAGACGCTCGGATCCACCAAAGACGTTCTCGTCCATTACAAGAAGGAGCTGCTGCGCCTGATAGCCCAGATGAGTCTGGGCGTGGGTGCGTTGGCAGTCGTCGGCGGCACGGTGGTGATCGTCGGCTTCCTCACGCTGTCGACCGGCGCGCTGGTCGCAGTGCAGGGATACAACCAGTTCGCCGAGGTCGGAGTCGAAGCCCTGACCGGATTCGCGTCCGCCTACTTCAACGTCCGGCTGATCGGCCCGGTGATCGCCGGAATCGGTCTGGCCGCCACCATCGGCGCGGGGGCCACGGCTCAGCTCGGCGCGATGCGGATCAACGAGGAGATCGACGCGCTGGAGGTGATGGGCGTGCGCTCCGTGGCCTACCTGGCGTCGAGCCGGGTCCTGGCGGGCGTGATCGTGGTGATTCCGCTGTACTGCGTCGCGGTGCTGTCGGCCTTCTGGGCGGCACGGTTCGGCACGATCGTGATCTACGGACAGTCCTCGGGCGTCTACGACCACTACTTCACCACCTTCCTCAACGGCACCGACATCATCTGGTCGTTCTTCCAAGCCGTGGTGATGGCGGTCGTCATCATGCTCGTGCACACCTACTACGGGTTCACCGCGTCCGGCGGCCCCGCCGGAGTCGGCGAGGCGGTCGGTCGTGCGGTGCGCACCTCGCTGATCGCAGCGGTGCTGGTCGTGCTATTCCTTTCGCTGGCCATCTACGGCCAGTCCGGCAACTTCCACCTGGCCGGGTAGAGCCGTGGCGCACAGTAGTCATCGAGGAAGGATCCACCCGTTGTGGTGGACGGCCGCGCTGTTCGCGACGGTCATCGGTCTGGTCCTTGTCTGCTCGGCGGCCTTCGCCGGCACCTTCCGCCGGTATGTGCCGGTGACCCTGACCTCGGACCGCTCGGGTCTGGTCATGGAGTCGGGCGCCAAGGTGAAGATGCGCGGCGTAGAGGTGGGCAGGGTAGCCGGCATCGCGGGCGGAAAACCCACCGTCGCTTTGAAACTGGAGATCGACCCGGACAAGGCCGGCTACATCCCGGCGAACGTCGAGGCGGAGATCGCCACCACCACTGCCTTCGGCGCCAAGTACGTCGACCTCATCTACCCGGATCAGCCCAGCACGCAACGGCTCATGGCCGGCGCGGTGCTGCAGTCACGCAACGTGCCCACCGAGGTGAACACGGTGTTCGACAATCTGGTCGGGCTGTTGAATCAGATCGACGTGTCGAAGCTCAGCGCGGTGCTGACCGCGGTCGCCGACGGGGTCCGCGGTCAGGGCGAGCGCATCGGGCGGGCCACGACGGACGCCAATGAGGTTCTGCTGGCGATCAATCCGAGGATGGATCGTGTCGGGGAGAACTGGACGTCGTTGCGCGACGTCAGCGACGCCTACAGTTCGGCGGCACAGGACATCCTGGCGACTCTCGACGCCGCGTCCGTCACCGGCGAGACCATCACCGAGCACGCACAGGATCTGGACGCACTCTTGCTGAGCTCCATCGGATTCTCGAACAGCGGAATCGATCTCATCGCCCCCAACCGGGACAATCTGATCAACGGCATCAATATCCTTGAGCCGACCACGACTCTGCTGCTGAAGTACGACCCGATCTACACCTGTCTGCTCCAGGGTGCGAAATTCGCGCTCGACAACGGCGCCTACGACAGCATCGGCGGCAACGGCCGGTCGGTGGTGCAGGACGTCGGCCTGCTTCTGGGCGACGACCCGTACCGGTATCCCCAGCACCTTCCCAAGGTCGCAGCCAAGGGCGGCCCCGGCGGCAAACCGGGCTGTGGTTCCCTGCCCGATGTCAGCAAGGACTTCCCGGTGCGATACCTGGTGACCGACACCGGCTTCGGGACCGGCCTGGACATCCGGCCCAACCCCGGCATCGGATTCCCGGGCTGGGCCAACTATTACCCGGTCACCAAGGCCGTACCGGAGCCGCCCAGGATCCGTCACCCCGGAGGTCCGGCACCCGGACCGGCGCCTGGCCCATCCCGGCGGCGCACCGTACGGCGCGGCGCTGTACGGACCGGACGGGACGCCCCTCTGGCCGGGTGTGCCGCCCGCCCCCGGGGCGCCATGAGCATCGAGGAACAGCAGTGAGATCCAGCCTGCGACGTGTAGTCGTCAATCTGACCGTGTTCGTCGCCCTGTGTGTCGTCGCGGTCTTCAGCCTGATGGCCGTCTTCGCCAACCTGCGCTTCTCGACCGAGCAGATCTACCGGGCCGAGTTCACCGATGTGAGCGGACTGGAGGTCAACGATTTCGTCCGGATCGCCGGTGTCGAGGTGGGCCAGGTGAAGAAGATCTCGGTGAACGCCTCCGGGGATTCCGGCGCGCACGCCGTGGTCGAGTTCTCCGCGGACCCCTCCGTCAACCTCACCGACGGGTCCAAAGCCCAGGTCCGCTGGGAGAACCCGATCGGCGATCGCTATATGGCACTGCTGCAGGGATCACAGGACGGGCAACGCAAACTCGAACCGACAGAGGTGATCCCCGTCGACCGCACTGAACCGGCGCTCGACCTCGACACGCTTCTCGGCGGGTTCAGGCCGCTGTTCCGCGCACTCGATCCCGACCAGGTGAACACTCTGTCGACGGCCCTGATCCAGGCCTTCCAGGGGGAGGGCGTCACCATCCGGTCCTTCCTGAACCAGGCCGCGCTGGTCACCAACACCCTGGCCGATCGGGACGCCCTGATCGGCGAGGTGATCGGGAATCTCAACGCGGTACTGGGATCCTTCGGTGGGCAGACCGAGCAGTTCGCCAAATCGGTCGACGCACTGTCGGAACTGGTTGCGGGCCTGGAGGAGCGGAAGGCCGACGTCGCCAACGCGGTCGCCTACACCAACGAGGCGTCGGCCACCGTCGCCGATCTGCTGATGCAGGCACGGGAGCCCTTCAAGGAGGCCGTCGCGCAATCCGACCGGACGACCTCCCTGGTGCTCGCAGATCACGAGTACTTCGACGGACTGCTCGACATGCTCCCCGACGCCTACAAGAAGCTCTCCCGGCTGGGCAGCCGCGGTGACTTCATCCCCGAGTATCTGTGCTCGATGTCGCTGAAGCTCAACGGAAAAGGTGGACAACCGGTCTACGTGAAACTTGCCGAGCAGACGACAGGGCGGTGCGCGCCGAGATGAAACCCTTCGCCGAACGCAACCCGTTCCTGATCGGTATGGCCGGCATCGCCGTCACGGCAGGCACGGCGCTACTGGCCCTGCAGTACGACAAGCTGCCGTTCAGTTCCTCGACCGACGATTACTCGGCCTACTTCGCCGAGGCAGGCGGCCTGCGCACCGGAGCCCCGGTCCAGGTGGCCGGCTTCCGGGTCGGGCAGGTGTCGTCGGTGGAGCTGGACGGCAACCAGGTCCGCGTCGATTTCGATGTCGACGACGAGGTCCACCTCGGTGAGCTGACCGAAGCCCACATCAGGACCAAGAGCCTGCTCGGCTCGAAGGTCCTGGAGGTGACCCCGCGTGGTTCCGGCGCTCTGGACGCGCCGATCCCTCTGGCGCGGACCAGATCTCCCTATCAGCTGCCTGACGCGCTCGGGGATCTGTCGGCCACCATCAGCGGGTTGGACACCGACTCGGTGTCCGGTGCGCTGGCCACGCTGGCCGAGACGTTTCAGGACACGCCGCCGGATCTGCGGGCGGCCGTCGAAGGGGTGGGACGTTTCTCCCAGACCCTGGGTGAGCGTGACGACCAACTGCGCACGCTGCTGAGCAACGCGAGCAGAGCCACGGGGGTGTTGTCCGAGCGTGCGGACGAGATCGCCGGACTCGTCGCCAACAGCAACGCGCTGCTGGCCGAACTTCGCGGGCAGAGCGCCGCGCTGGAGCAGATCTCACGAAACCTGTCGGTCTTTGCGCAGCAACTGTCGGCCTTCATCGACGAGAACCGCGAACAGATGCGACCGGCGCTGGACAAGCTCAACGGGGTGCTGACGATCGTCGACAACCGCAAGGAACGCGTCATGCTGGCGATCAAGTACCTCAACCAGTACACGATGGGCCTCGGGGAGACGGTCGGATCGGGGCCGTTCTTCAAGGCGTACCTGGCCAATCTCCCGGGTCAGCTGGTGCAACCCTTCATCGATGCGGCATTCTCCGATCTCGGCCTTGATCCCAATGTGCTTCCGCCTTCACAACTCTCGGATCCGCAGACCGGACAGCCCGGCACGCCGGCGCTGCCCGTCCCGTTCCCCCGCACCGGCCAGGGCGGAGCGCCTCACCTGACGGTCCCCGACGCGATCACCGGGAACCCCGGAGATCCCCGGTATCCGTACCGGGAACCCGATCCGGCGCCTGCGCCCGGCGGCCCGGCCCCCGGACCGCCCGCGCTCTGGCCGAGCGGACAGCAGCCGTCGGCGGTGCCCACGCCGGCGCCTGTGCTGGTGCCCGCGCCGAACGAGGCTCCGCCTGTGGTCTCGGCAGGAGGACAGTGATGCGCAAGCGAACGCTGCGGACCGTGTTGATGGCTGCGCTCGCGGTGGTGGTGGTCGTCGCAGGTGTGGTGGTGGTGCGTGCCGCGGACCACGCGGGGCGCACTCATGTCACCGCCTACTTCGACAACAGCAACGGGCTGTTCACCGGTGACGAGGTGCGCATCCTCGGCGTGCCGGTGGGGGCGATCGAGACCATCGAGCCGGAACCGGAGCGGGTCAAGGTGACGTTTTGGGTCGACGCCAAGTACAAGGTCCCGGCCGACGTGAAAGCCGTGATCGTGTCCCCCCAACTGGTTACGGCGCGCGCCGTTCAGCTGACCCCGGCCTACGAGACCGGCCCGGTGATGGCCGAGAACGCAGTCATCCCACTGGACCGCACGGCAGTTCCGTTGGAATGGGACGACCTTCGGGCGCAGCTCGAAAAGCTGACCGACGCGCTGGAGCCGAGCCAGCCGGGTGGTGTGAGCACCCTCGGTGAGTTCGTCAACACCGCGGCGGACAACCTGCGTGGGCAGGGGGCCACCATCCGTGAAACGGTCACGACGATGGCGCGCGCTCTGTCGGCACTGGGAGACCACAGCGAGGACACGTTCGCGACACTGAAGAACCTGGCGGTCGTGGTGAACGCTCTGGAGGACAGCTCGGACCTGCTGGCCCAGCTCAACCGCAACATGGCTGCCGTCACCGGACTGCTCGCCGATGATCCGGGCGCGGTCGGCGATGCCGTCGACGACCTCAACGCGGTGGTGGCCGAGGCGACCCAGTTCGTCAGGGACAACCGGGACGCAGCCGGACTGGCCACTGACAAGCTGGCCGCCATCTCGTCCGCGGTCCACGGTGGCCTGGACGACATCGAGCAGGCGCTGCACGCATTTCCGAATGCCGCGCAGAACTTCGCGAACGTCTACCAGCCGTCCCAGGCGGCCCTGACCGGCATGCTGGCGGTCAACAACCTCGCCGATCCGGTGCAATTCCTGTGCGGCGCGGTCGAGGCCGCCTCACGGGTGAACGCCGTGTACTCGTCGAAGTTGTGCGCGCAGTACCTCGCCCCGATCGTGAAGAACCGGCAGATGAACTTCCCGCCGCTGGGCGAGAACCTGTTCGTCGGTCAGCAGGCCCGACCCAACGAGTTGACCTACAGCGAGGACCGTTTGCGGCCGGATTACGTCCCACCGCAGCCGGCGCCGTCGCCCGCGCCCTCACCGGCATCGGTCTCCGCCGCGGACCCCGCGGCCGGACTGCCTGGACTGCTGCTGCCCGGAACGGGGGAATGACGGTGTCTGCTAACCGAGATGCGCGCCGCATGAGACGAATCGCGGTCATCGCAGTCACCGCGGCGACAGTGCTGACCGGCTGTGAATGGCGTGGGTTGAATTCGCTGCCGATGCCCGGTACCGAAGGCGGCGGCCCCGATTCGTACGTGGTGCAGGCCCAACTGCCCGATATCGGAACCATCGAACCCAACTCGCGGGTGCGCGTCGGTGACGTCAACGTCGGCACGATCACCAGGATCGAACGACAGGACTGGCATGCTCTGGTCACCATGCGGCTCAACGGCGACGTGGAGCTGCCGGCGAACACGACGGCCACGGTCGGCCAGACCAGCCTGCTGGGCTCGTTGCACGTCGAGCTTGCGCCACCGGCCGACGCCGCCCCCCACGGCAGGCTGGCGGACGGTTCTCTGATACCGCTGGACGCCGGGGCGACCTATCCCAGCACCGACCAGACGCTGGCGGCATTGTCGCTGCTCCTCAACGGTGGTGGGGTCGGCCAGGTGCAGGACATCACCGCGGCGCTGGCCACGGCGTTCACGGGCCGGGAGAGCGAACTGCGCAGCTTGATCGAACAGACGGACCTGTTCGTGGGAAGGCTGAACACCCAGACCGAGGACATCATCGCCGCGACGGACAGCTTCAACAGCCTGGTCGGGCAGCTCGCCGAACAGAAACCGGTGTTGGACAACGCATTGCGAACGATCCCGGACGCGCTGCAGGTTCTCAGCGACAACCGTGAGGAACTGACCGACGCGGTCGACGGGTTCGGCAAGTTCAGCGCACTGACCGCGGATGCGGTCAACCAGACCAAACAGAACCTGGTGGCCGAGATCAAGGCCATCGGCCCGGTGCTCGGTTCCCTCGCCGACGCCGGACCGGACATGACGCGTTCGCTGAGCCTGCTGGCCACCTTCCCGTGGCCGATCGAGAGCATCGACACGATCGTGCGCGGGGACTATCTCAACACCGACGTGATCTTCGACCTGACGCTGAGCCGGTTAGGGGACGGTCTGCTCAACGGCACACGATTCGAAGGGGATCTCACCGAGTTGGAGATGCAGTGGGGACGCACGATCGGTCAGCTGCCGAGTCCGTACACCGCTGGGAACCCGCTCGTCGCGCCCTACCAGTTCAACCAGGGGCCGTGACATGCTGACCAGACGAATCAAGTTGCAGCTCGCCGTCTTCGCGCTCGTTGCGCTCGTCGCAGGCGGGGTCATGGCGTTCGGCTACATCAAGGTGCCGGCGATGCTCGGGATCGGGCAGTACACGGTCGTCGTGCAACTCCCGCAGGCCGCCGGTCTGTACCAGACCGCGAATGTCACGTACCGGGGCACCGGGATCGGGCGTGTCACGGAGGTGCGACTGACCGACGACGGCGGGGTGGAGGCGGTGCTGTCGCTGGAATCTGGGACCGACATCCCGTCGGACCTCACCGCGGAGGTGCACAGCGCGTCGGCGATCGGCGAACAGTACGTCGCGCTGGTCCCCAGGAGCGCCGGTGCGCCACCACTGAAGAACGGCGACGTCATTCCTGTCGACCGCACGACGACGCCGCCGCCGATCAACGCACTCCTCGACGCGGCGAACCGGGGAATCCAGGCGATCCCCGGCGACAACGTCAAGACCGTGGTCGACGAGAGCTACACGGCCGTCGGCCGCCTCGGCCCGGAACTGTCCCGAATCGTGCAGGGATCCACGCAATTGGCCTCGGACGCGAGGGCGAATCTGGACTCGCTGATCACACTGATCGACAAGGCCAAGCCGCTGATGGACTCCCAAGCGCAGACCGCCGACTCGATCAATGCCTGGGCGTCGCATCTGGCCGACCTGACCGGCCAGGTGCGCGACGCCGACCCGGCGGTGGCGGGACTGCTCGAACGCGGCGGCGACGCGGCCGAGGAAGGTCGTCAGCTCTTCGATCGACTCAAGCCGACCCTGCCCGTGCTGCTGGCCAACCTGGTCAGCATCGGCGAAGTCGCCGTCGTCTATCAGCCCGCCATCGAACAGATACTGGTCCTGGAACCCCAACTGGTCGCCGGTCTGCAGGGCGCGCTGCTGGCGAACAAGGACTCCAAGCGCGCCTCACCCGGCTTGTACGTGAGCTTCAACCTCAACCTGAACCTGCCGCCGCCATGCACCACCGGGTTCCTGCCGGTGGACCAGCAACTGACCCCGAACGTCGAGACATCCGCAGATCTGCCGCCGGGCGACCTGTACTGCCGGATACCGCAGGATTCGTGGAATGTGGTGCGCGGCAACCGGAACTACCCGTGCATCACGCGGCCGGGCAAGCGGGCGCCGACGGTGAAGATGTGCGAGAGCGACGAGGAGTACGTGCCGCTCAACGACGGCTTCAACTGGAAGGGCGACCCGAACGCGACGCTGTCCGGCCAGGACATCCCGCAGCTGCCGCCGCCGGCCGCCGCGCCCCACCCCGCACCGATCGCGGTGGCCGAGTACGACCCGGCCACCGGTGAGTACGTGGCGCCGGACGGCAAGATCTACACCCAGGCGGACCTGGCGCCCCAGACAGAAGGCAGGACATGGCAGAGCATGATGATCCCCCCGCCGGGAAGGTGACTCCGGCATTGCCGCACCGCTTTTCGGGGCTGCACTGGGTTGCGGCGCTGTGTGCAGTGGCGTTGGTGGCGCTGGCCGGCCTCGGCGGCTGGATGGGCTATCGGCTGGTCGACGAACGCCGGGACGTGGCCCAGCAGAGGCGCTTCGTCGAGACCGCACGCCAAGGCGCGATCAACCTGACCACGATTCGGCACGCCACCGTCGACGAGGACATCAAACGGATCCTGGACTCGTCGACCGGGGCATTCCACGACGACTTCCAGAAACGGGCTGAGCCGTTCGCCGAGGTCGTCAGGCAGGCCCGGTCCACCTCCGAAGGGTCCGTCACCTCGGCGGCCTTGGAGTCGCACGAGGGTGACGGCGCCCAAGTGCTGGTCGTCATGTCAGTAAAGATGTCGAGTCACGAGGCAGCGGAACAGGTCCCGACGGTGTGGCGGATGCGCATCGGCGTGCAACAGAGCGGCGACAGCGCCCGCGTGTCCGACGTGCAGTTCGTCTCATGACGCCGCGCATCGATGAGATCGGGGACGACACCGTCAGCGATCACGCGCCTGTCGACGATGCTGCGGCCGCGGGGCAGGCACGTCACCCCGCAGTGGTCCGGGCGGTCGCGTACCTGGTCTTGCCGCTGATTGTGGTAGCGGCTGCGCTCGGCGTGGGATTCCTGAAATGGCAGCTAGATTCGGCCGTGCCGTCGGGCGGCGCCGCCGCCGCACCGGTGGCGGCGGCCACGGAAGGCGTCGTGGCGATGCTGTCCTACCGACCGGACCGCGTGCGGGAGGATCTGACCGCCGCCGGCGAGCGCATGACCGGTGAGTTCCGCACGGAGTACACCACGTTGATCAACGACGTCGTCGCCCCCGGGGCCGAGGAACAACGAATCTCGGCGGTGGCCGCGGTGCCTGCGGCCGCGCTGGTGTCCGCAGACGCAGACCGCGCACGCGTGTTGGTGTACATCGACCAGACGACGACGGTGGGCACCGAACCTCCGACCGAAACCCGGTCCAGCGCGCACGTCGAGATGGAAAGGGTCGGAAACACATGGCTGATCGCAGGATTCGAACCCGTCTGATCCGCTCCGGCGCGGCCATGGCGCTGGGTGTCTCGGCGCTCGCCGCGGTGGCGGGCCCGGCACCGGCGGCCCATGCTGACGACGTCGCCTACCTGGTTAGTGTCACGCTCGCGCCCGGCTACGACTTCGCCGGCGCCGACGCCGCGCTCGAATACGGCCACGGCATCTGTCGCAAGCTCGCCGATGGCCGGACCTACCCCGAGCTCATCGCCGACGTGCGGGCCGACTTCCGGACCGCCGACGACTATCAGGCCTCGTATCTGCTCGGGCAGGCGGCCAACGAGCTGTGCCCGGAATCCATACAAGCGCTGCGCAACTCGGCTGCCCGCTACCGTCCATTCCCCTGACCACCACACCAGCGTCGAACGAGGTTGACATGATGCAGATGACCTACCGACTCGCGACTGTCATGGCACTTCCGGCCTGCCTCGTGGTCGCCGCGGGAGCCACGATGCCCACGGCAACCGCCGACAATCGAAGGTTCAACAGCAGCGTGGTCGAGAACGTGTACGCCGTGCAGCGCCAAGCCGGCTGTGAGAACGATCTGAACGTCAGTCCGGAGCTGCTGCTGGCCGCCGAATGGCACGCGCGCGACCTGATGGGCAACCGCAACCTGAATGCCGACGTCGGCACGGACGGGTCCACTCCGCAACAGCGCGCCGAGGCTGCCGGCTTCCGGGGTGCGGTCGCACAGACCGTGGCGATCCACCCCGCACTGGCGATGAGCGGAATCGAGCTGATCAACCTCTGGTACTACAACCCCGCCTACCACGCGATCATGGCCGACTGCGCGCACACGAAGATCGGCGTCTGGTCGGAGAACAGCCTGGACCGCACGGTGGTCGTCGCCGTGTACGGCTGGCCGGACTGACGGCCGGCCGTACACGGCGCGATGTCACTGGGAGGTCGCGGTGGCGGCGCCGAGCGCGTTCATGTCGGGGACGAACGGCTGATGCGCCAGCAGGCCTCCGTCGACACGGATCGTCTCGCCGTTGATCCCACGGGAATCATCGGAGGCCAGGAACGCGTAGACCTTGGCGAGGTCGTCGGGCGCGTTGAGATCCGGCGCCAGCGTGTGGCGCCGGTAGATGTCGGTGACGGACGTCGGAAGATGTTGCGCGGGCGGGGTTGTCGTGGTGCCGGGGCAGATGGCGTTACACCGCACACCCTCGCGGCCGTACTGGGTCGCGGTGTACTTGGTCAGTGCCAGCAGCGCCGCCTTGGTGGCGCCGTAACCCGTCAGGCTGGTGTCGCCGGCGAACGCATGCGTCGATGCCGTGTTCACGATGGACCCGCCGCCCGTCCGCAGGTGCGGCAGTGCGTGTTTGGTGGTGAGCATCGCGCTGCGGACGTTGACGGCCATCACGTCGTCCCACACCTCGATCGGCATGGTGGCCACATCGCCGTCACCGGCGGGGAACACCCCGGCGATGTTGAACAGGACGTTGAGTCCACCGAAGGTGGAGACGGCGGTGGCCACCAGGGCCTGGATCGCGGTCTCGTCGCGGAGGTCGACATGGACGGCAGTCGCGACGTCGGGTCCGTACTTCTCGTTGAGTTGGTCGGCGAGTGCCGCCGCGCCGTCGATGTTGATGTCGGCGAGCACCACGCGGGCGCCTTCGCTCACCAGCCGGGTGGCAGCCGCGCCGCCGATGTTCAGTCCGCCCGGGTCCACGGTCGTTGCGCCGGTCACCAGCGCGATCTTGTCGGACAGTCGTGACATCTCTTCCTCTTCCGGTCGGTCTACACGCTGCGATGCGCTTCGCGTGAAGGCTAACTTCACGTTAGGGGACAGTCAATGATGCTCTGACAAGTTAGAATGAGAAATGAGTTAGTTTCAATTCTTCTCATATCCCTGGTGTCAACGAGGACAGGTGGTGTGTCGACATGGGTTTATCGCTTGCTGACGAGGATTGGGCGGAGGCCGACGCCGACGCGCTCGAGCATGCGGAGAAGGAACTCGCCCGGGTTTTCGGGGACGGGCGCCGCCCACTGCCTCAGATGCGCGAGAGCCTCGACGAGATGATGATCGCCCAAGGGCTCGCCGACGACGTCATGGTCGTCGAGATGTCCGCCGGGGGAGTCCCCGCCGTTCGGGTCGACGCGTGTGCCGGCACCGGCGACGACAGCGCGTGCGTCGTTTGGTTGCACGGCGGCGGCTACGTGATGGGGTCCGCGCACGGGTACCGCGGCGTCGCTGCGGCGGTGTCGAAGGCGTGCGGGCATCCGGTCGTGGTGCCCGATTATCGCCGGGCGCCGGAGAACCCGTTCCCGGCGCCTCTGACCGACGCTGCTGCGGTGATGGACTGGGCCGCCGAGACCTTCGGCGATCGTTGGGTGCTGGCCGGTGATTCGGCGGGCGGCGGCCTGACGGTCGCCTCGATGATCCGCGCGCGCGACGAGCAGACGCCGCTTCCGGCCGGCGCCGTGCTGGTCTCGCCATTGGCCGACTTCACCGCCTCCGGTGAGAGTTTCGACGTGCACGCCGACGCGGATGTCGCCATTTCCCGCCGTTCGGTGAAGGCGCTGGCCGCTGCGTATCTGGCCGGCCACGACCCACGCGACCCACTCGTCTCACCGGTGTTCGGTCAGTTCGATCGGCTGCCGCCGACGCTCATCCTGGCCAGCGATCGTGAAGTGCTGCTCGACGACGCGAAGGCACTGCACTACGGCATGGTGCGGGACGGGTCGCACTCGACGCTGTCGGTCTACGCCGGGGTGTGCCACGCATGGACCATGTTCGCGTCGTCCATGCCGCGCGCCGCACGCGCGGTCGGCGAGATCGGTGAGTTCGTCGCCGGCGCGATCCCTGCGCCCGGCACGGTGTGACCGCTCAATATGCGAATGACGCGTCTCGCAAGCGGTCAACATGGTCATCCATCTGTAAATGTTAATTGCGATTATGTACGATCGTGTCAATCTCGAATCAAGGTGAGGAGGCCGTCATGGCCGTGACGGACATCGAGTCGCTCAGGGACGCTTTCCGGGACGCCATGGCCTCGGTGTGCACACCCGTGGCTGTCATCACGGCGATGGACGGACAGCGTCCGCACGGCACCACCGTGAGTGCCTTTGCGTCCCTGTCGATGTCGCCGCCGTCATTGCTCGTGAGTCTCGACCGGGGCTCTGACCTGCTGGCGATCATCCAGTCGTCAGGCAGCTTCGGCGTCAACGTGCTCGGACACGATCAATCGCACCTCGCCGCCTGCTTCGCCCGCAAGGGGCGGGAAAAGTTCGCCGACGTCGAATGGTCACTCGCCGGTGGTGTGCCGCGTCTGACCGGTGCCGCGGGCTGGTTCGCCTGCGATGTGGCCCAGGCCGTCGAGGCGGCCGATCACGTCGTCGTCATCGGCGAGGTGCGGGTGGTCGAAAGTCGTTCCACCGCACCGCTGACCTACCACGACCGGACATTCGGGACCCACCAGATCCTGGGGTGAGGCGCCCGGCGCTGCCGAGTGTCTAGGCCGCGAGTACGGCGGTGACCAGGCGGTGCAGTTCGTTGGCGATGCCAGGCCGGTTGCGCATGCTCGGCGTCTGTGTGATGTCGGTGACGAGCCCGATCGCGGCCTGTGCCAGCAGGCGCGCGTACGGGGCCGACAACTCGGGGCGCACCCCGAGGATTGCGGCGACCCACTCGTCGATGTACTCACGCTCGCTCATCCGGATCGCCTCCTGGGCCTTCTCCGGGAGATAGATCAGATCTGCGGCGAGGATGGCCAGGATCGGCTGGTGCGGACCGAGAGCCAACTCGATCAGGGTGCAGGCGATGACGTCGAGGGCTTCCTGCGGCGTGGTCGCCGACGGCAGCCGGTGGTTGGTGACGTAGTGCAGGCCCTCGGCGCCGCGGTTGAGGACCGCCGCGAGCAGCTCGGCCTTGCCGTTGAAGTACTGGTAGAACGTCGCGATCGCGGTCTCGGACTCGGCGGCGATCTCTTCGATACCGACCGCGTGGTAGCTCTGGGCGTGGAAGAGGCGGGTGGCGGTGGCCAGGATGCGTTCCCGCCGGCCGGGGGGCGACGCTGGGTGGGTACCGGGAGTCTGGAAGCCGTTGTCGCACCGTCGATGTCGCACAGTAGGACGCCCTGGGCGGCGGCCTGTAGGAGCCGCTTGGCGGCGGCGTCCTCGAGTCGCTTGCGCGCCGGGGCGACGCTGGAGTAGATCCCCAACACGCTCCATGCCCGCAATTCGGCGTCACTGGAGGGTTGTTCGCCGTCACCGATCCCCAGCGCCTGCACCGTCAGTCGCAGGACCTCGTTGAGCTTCACCCGGAACTGGTTCTGCTCATCCTCGGACAGTTGCCTGCGCTCACGCTTCCACAGCAGGACCTCTTCACGATCGAGCACCAGATCGGCGAGCTCGGACAGGAACATCGCCGCGCGCTCGTCCGGCGGGAGTCCCGACTCGACCGCATGCACCGCCACCGCTTCGACAGCGGCGAGTTGCTCGGAGATCGCCTGCGCCAGAATGTCGTGCTTCTTGCGGAAATGGCGGTACAGCGCCGGGCCGGTGAGCCCCACGGCCGAGGCGACATCATCCATGCTCACGTTGTGGTAGCCGCGGTCGGTGAACAGGCGGGCGGCAGCCTGGGACAACTGCAGTTTGCGTACCGAACTTCGCGCGTGCTGGCGAACGGGTTGCGCCACGTCGGCGTTCCTCCCTTTTCCGCCGGTCGGGCGGATGCGCGGTCCTGGAAGAGTGAACCAAGATTATAGTTCACTCTTCCAGGGCGTGCCGGTACTGCGACGCCGAGCGGGGCGGTGCGCTGCGATCAGGAGACCGCGACGACCGCCTCACCGCTGAGGGTGACCGTGCCGTCCGCGAGGGTGATCTTCACATCGATCGTGGCCCGCTTTTCGCCGTCGACCTCCTCGACGCCGGTCACCGTCCCACTGCATGTCGGTTGCGCGAGAACCGGGGTGATGGCCGTGAACCGGGTGCTCAGCGCGCGCAGCCGCGACTGAGGGACCCACGAGGTGACCAGCCGGCCCAGGTAGGCCATCGACAGCATGCCGTGGGCGAAGACGTCGTCGAAACCCGCTGCCTTCGCTGCGTCGATGTCGATGTGGATCGGGTTGTGGTCCCCCGAAGCGCCGGCGAACAAGGCCAAGGTGGTCCGTGAGATCGGGGCCACCTCCAGCGGGGGCAGTTCGGTTCCGGCCTGGATCTCGCTGGTATCGGTGCTCACGACGGCGCTCCATTCCTGATGACGGACACGCTTTCCATCTCGGCGACGAGATCGCCGCCGGAGGTCAGCTGCGAACGGCGCACGAGAAACTCCAGGGCGCCGTTGCGTTTCGAGTAGTAGTCGGTGAATTCCGCACTGAGGGACAATGTGTCCCCGGCGTGCACGTCACGGTGATAGGTGAAGCGCTGCTCGCCGTGCAGCACTGCCGACAGGTCCACCCCGTGAGCGGCGAGGACGCCGAGGGTGTCGGAATGCTCCAGGTCGAGCCCGAAGACGAACGTCGGAGGTGCCAGCAGATCCGGATGGCCCGCCGCTCTGGCCGCGTCGACGTCGAAGTAGACCGGGTCGGTCTCACCGATCGCGTTGGCGAACATGGCGACCCGGCCGCGTTCGACGTCGACCGTGCTCTCCGGCCACTGATAGCCCTTGAGGGACTCGGCGCTCATCGGGATGTCCTTTCATACAGAGTGACGACGCAGGCCCCACCGAGGCCGAGATTGTGCTGCAGGGCGAGCTGAGCGCCCTCCACCTGACGGTCGCCGGCCTGGCCGCGCAACTGCCAGACCAACTCGGCGCATTGCGCCAGACCGGTCGCGCCGAGCGGGTGCCCCTTGGACAGCAGGCCGCCCGAGGGATTGGTGACCACACGGCCGCCGTAGGTGTTGTCCCCGTCGAGGATGAACTTCTCGGCCGTGCCCTCGGGGGTCAGCCCGAGTCCTTCGTAGGTGATCAGCTCGTTGGTGGTGAAGCAGTCGTGCAACTCGACGACCGGAATGTCCTCGGGCCCGATGCCGGCTGCCTCGTAGACGTCGGCGGCGGCCTTGGCCGTCATGTCGTAGCCCACGACCCGTCGCATGTCGTCGCCGTCGAAGGCGCCGGGCAGATCGGTGACCAGCGACTGCGCCCGGATGCGCACTGTGTCATCGATCCCGTGCGCACGGGCGAACTCCTCGCTGCACACCACGGCGGCGGCTGCGCCGCAGGTGGGGGGACAGCACTGCAAGCGGGTCAGCGGGCCCCAGATCGTCGGGGAGGACATGACTTCGTCCAGCGTGACCGGATCACGGAACACGGCGAACGGATTGCGGGCCGCGTGCTGGCGGGCCTTCACCGAAATGCGGCCGAAGGTCTCGGGTTTGGTGCCGAAACGCTCCATGTGCGCCACGCCGGCGCCACCGAACAGTTGTGCGGCCATCGGGGCTGACGGGTCGGCGCCGGGGCGGCTGGACGCGACTTCTTCGAACTTGCCGGTAGAGCTCGGGCGGTCGTCCCACACCGCGGCGAGCGCGCCCGGGCGCATCTGCTCGAAGCCGAGTGCAAGAACGCATTCGGCCGCTCCCGACGCCACCGCCTGGCGGGCCAGCCACAGCGCCGACGAACCGGTCGAACAGTTGTTGTTGACGTTGAGTACCGGAATTCCCGACAGGCCAAGGTGATACAGGGCCGCCTGGCCGGACGTCGAGTCCCCGTAGACGTAGCCGACGTAAGCCTGTTGCACGGTCTGGTAGTCCAGCCCGGAATCTGTGAGTGCCGCGCGAGCCGCCTCGGCGCCCATCTCCTGATAGTTCCGACTCTTACTCGGCTTGGCGAACGGGGTCATGCCGACCCCCGCCACGCATACAGTGCGCTGCATCTCCACCCTCATGTTCGAGACAACTAGAATGAAAACTAACTATATGAACAGTATCGGGGGAATCGCAACTACTGCTGACAGGATACGGCTGATATCGCGGATAACTTGGAGGCCGGTTGCGGGCGGCGAGAAGCCCCGGCCAGGGTGTGGCCGGGGGTGCCGGGGTGGCGTCAGGCCGGGGAGGCGACCTGGGTGGCTCGCTCGAAGTGGGCGTGCACGTTCGGGTAGCGCATCATGTGGGCGCCGCCGTTGATGTCCAGTACCTCACCGGTGACCCATTGCGCCCCAGCGAGATACAGAACCGCCTCGGCGATCTCGGTGGGAGTTCCCGGTCGTCCGAGGGGCACGTTCTCCACGTACTCGCGCTCGACCCCGGGAACCCCGAGCGCTCCGGAGGTCAGTGGCGTACGAACCAGCCCGGGGGCGATCGCATTCACCCGGACGCCACGGGCGCCGAGCTCCAGGGCCGCGACCTGGGTCAACATCGACAGGCCGGCCTTGGCCGAGCAGTAGGCGGCCATGCCTACGGCAGGCTGGCGGGCGTTGAGCGAGCTCAGGGAGATGATCGCGCCGCCGTCCGCGATGTGGCGCCCGGCGTACTGGACGACCAGGAAGGCGCCGGTGAGGCAGACGTCGACCACCCGGCGAAACTTGGCCACCGGCAGTTCGGTGACGAGGCCCAGAGCCGTGATGCCCGCGCAGTTGACGGCCACCTCGAAGCGATCGGTCCGATCCTGCAGGGACTCGAAGAACGTTGCGACACTTGCCTCATCGGAGACGTCCAGCTCTGCGGCGGCATGACCCTCGCCGGCGAGCTGGGGGAGCAGCGACTGCGCTGCGGTGAGGTTCCGGTCGCCGATGACAACCGCGTATCCGTGATCGGCCATTTCGCGGCATATCTCCGCACCGATACCCGAGGCGCCCCCGATGACAACGGCGAATGAATTCTGAGGCATCGATCGCTCCCTCTGTCTGTCAACTGAATCAGCGCCACACGGCTCGCGCAGGAACTGTCGAAAAGTCGACGAAGTCACCGTTGCGGTGAGTGATTGTGAATTACTGTTCTACCACAGGGGGAGAGTGTGGCGAACGCTGTTCAGTCGGCGGGACCGGGCGCCAGGGATGAGCACTCCGCCATCGCCTGTTCCCACGCGGCCGCGTCCACCCCGGGCGGCGGGGCGGACACCGGACCGGCCACTGCGGGCACCCCGTGCTGCCCCAGGCAGTACGCGAACGAGCCGTGACCGACGCTGGGCACCGCCGAACTCGGCGTCGAGGGCGCGGGGGACTCCGCGGGTGTCGCGCAGCCGGCCACCGCACCCGCGGCGGCGATCACTGCGATCACAAGACGACGCACTAGCCGGCGAACCTCGCCAGCCGCGCGGACAGATGAGGAACCAGGCCGCCGTCGGCGTCCACGCGTTCCTCCACGTACGCCAGGTCGCCGCCCTCGATGATCCCGTAGAGCCGCTTGGCGCCGCCGACGAGCAAGCCGGACTTGCTGCGGGCCAGCGCGTCGGTGACCAGCTCCCAGGAGGACTGGTTCAGCGGACGGCCGTAGAACAGCTCGATGTAACCCGCGGAGTGTGCCAGCAGCAGCTCGATCGCCTGCGACTCACCGGGATCGCCGGGATCGGCGACGAACCGCCAGAAGCCGGTCTCGCGCAGGCCGGGCCGGTCGTACTCGCCGTCGTCGTCCAGCCGCCACGAGCGCGCCTCCCAGTTGAGGTAGTCGCCGCCGTCGTGAGACACGACGATCTGCTGGCCGAAGCGGTAGTCACCGTGCGCGCCGCGGCCCTCACCCTCGCCGCGCCAGACACCCACCAACGGCAGCAGAGCCAGCAGCGAGTCGTCCAGATCGGCGCCTTGACGCAGGTTGGCGGTGTCAGCGGGCACCGGCAGGTCGCCGAACGCCGGGATGTTCCGCGCTGCGGTCACCCTGGCCCGTTCGGCGGCTGCTGCGACCGCGTCGTCGCCGGAAGTCATGTCGCTGTCCGCGGGCGCGGGATCACGACTCGTCGGTGACGAGGCGATACACCGCGTACAGCGCGAACCACGTGATCACCACAACGGCCGCGACGAGAAGAAGTTCGAAGAAGAGCACCACGCCGAAAAGTTTAACCGCCGGACGAAAACAACTCTCGGCGGCCGGTCAGGTGCGAAGGTCAGCTGACCTTCCATTCGTACTCGGGGCAGAACGCGCCGGTCGCAGCGCCGATGAAGTAGACGGCCTGGTAGTCGGACCATTCGGTGACGCTGGTCAGATCTGTGACTTCCTCGTCGAGCGACGCGCCAGTGCCCCAGTCCTGGCAGACCGCGCGGCCGGTCTCGATCACCTGGGGGGTCTTGTCCGTCGGCCAGGTGATGCCGGCGGCGGAGATGTTGATGAGGAAGTCGTCCTCAGGCGCCGCGAGAGCCGCGGGTGCGCCGATCAGGGCGACAGCAGCGAAGGCCGCCGAGGTGGCACAGGCGATCGTGATCTTCATGGTCGGTCCTATGCGGTTGTGCGCGGCGGTCGCCAAAGCGGACGTGCGACTCGCCGTGTCGTGGTGTTGACCGTATTTTCGCCCACAACAGCAGAACGTGCAGGGTTTTCGCAGCAAAAGCGGCACTGTGCGACCAGCACGTGGTGTGAGAAAGCAACCGCCTGGCCGGGCGCCGATACCGCGGCGCCCGGCCGGGCGGGACTGCAAACTGCCTGACTCCGTCAGGCGGGGCCTGACTGCCTAACTCCGTCAGGCGACCTTGACGTCGACCTCGTGGATCCCCGCACCCGACGGCGCGACGCTGGCGTCGCCGTTGCCGGCCGGCGACAGCGCACGCAGGTGCCAGGTGCCGGGGGCGGCGAAGAACCGGAAATCCCCGGTCGCCGACGCGACGACCTCGGCGGTGAACTCGTCCGAGCTGTCCAGCAGACGCACGAACGCGCCGCCGACCGCCTGGCCGGACCCGTCGACGACACGGCCGGTGATGACCGTCTCCTTCTCCAGGTCAACGCCGGCGGGCAACGTCAGTCCTTGCTTGGGTGCAGAGCACATATCAACTTCCCAACTCGATCGGGGCTCCCACCAGGGAACCGTATTCGCACCAACTACCGTCATAGTTCTTGACGTTCTTGTGGCCCAGCAGCTCCCGCAGCACGAACCAGGTGTGCGACGAGCGCTCACCGATGCGGCAGTACGCGATGACGTCCTTGGAGCCGTCCAGGCCGGCCTCGCCGTACAGCTTGGCCAGTTCCTCGTCGGACTTGAAGGTGCCGTCTTCGTTCGCAGCCTTGCTCCAGGGCACGTTGATCGCCGTGGGGACGTGGCCGGGACGCTGGCTCTGCTCCTGCGGGAGGTGGGCCGGGGCCAGGATCTTGCCCGAGAACTCATCAGGGGAGCGCACGTCGACCAGGTTCTTGGTGCCGATCGCGGCGATCACCTCGTCGCGGAACGCGCGGATGCTGAGGTCGGGCTCCTTGGCCGAGTAGCTGGTCTGCGGTCGGCTCACCGGATCCTTGGACAGCGGGCGGGCATCGAGTTCCCACTTCTTGCGGCCGCCGTCGATCAGCTTGACGTTCTCGTGGCCGTACAGCTTGAAGTACCAGTACGCGTACGCGGCGAACCAGTTGTTGTTGCCGCCGTACAGGATCACGGTGTCGTCGTTGGAGACGCCGCGCTCGGAGAGCAGCTTCGAGAACTGCGCGGCGTCGACGAAGTCGCGCCTCACCGGATCCTGCAGGTCCTTCTTCCAGTCGAGCCGGATGGCGCCCGGGATGTGACCGGTGTCGTAGGCGCTGGTGTCCTCGTCGACCTCGACGAACACGGTGTTCGGCGCGTCGAGATTGCTCTCGGCCCAGTCGGTGGAGACCAGGACGTCGGAGCGTGCCATGTGGTGGATCCTTTCGGTTGCTATCGGGTGGGGGTCAAGCGCATGAGGAGGGGATAGAGCTGACAGCCCAGACAGATACCGAAGGCTGCGTTGAGCAGTGCTGCCACGAGCGCCAAGCCCGTGGCGACCAAACCCAGCGGCACGAGACCGCTGGCGAACCCGAGGGCGCCGGCGGCGGCGAAGACGAACCCGACCAACTGCGCGAACCTCAGTGGGGCGACCGGTTCGCGTTCCGTCGTCGCGGCCAGTCGCGGCGCGACCAGCGCGGCGAACACCACGCCGTAGGGGTGCCGACGCGGGCCGAGCAGCGCTCCGACGGCGAACACCGCCGTCTGCACGGCGAGGATGACCGCGGCCGCGACTGCGCTGCGCGTCGACACGAGCAGCGCGCCGACGAGGACCGCTGTGGTGACCCACGCGACGAACCGTGGGCCGCGCACGTCGACGGACGCGTCCGCTGCGGTGAGATTGGACAAAGTCGTGCTCCTGTTGTCTGGAATGGCTGGATGCGGCAGACCCGACAGGGCCGATCGCAGAGCGTGGCGCGAAAGGACGGCGCGGCTACTCAGCAGCTACAACAACAACAGCAACAACCCGCGACGCGGCACAGATCCACTGCGCGGCGCTTGGTGAGCAGAAGCTCAAGGCGGGCTGACACGGCTGACAGCTTACCCAACGACGGGGTGCTCAGGCCAACAGCTCCTGCAGGGCTGCCCGCAGGTCAGCGGCGGTCGGCACGCCCGAGCTCCGATAGCGCTGCCTGCCGTCGGCGTCGAAGATGAACGTCGTCGGCAGCGACAGCACCGAAAGCTTGCGTCCCGCCTCCGGTTTGGCGTCCAGGTCGATCTCCACATGTGAGACGCCGGGCAGGTCCGCGCACACCTGATCGACCACCCGGCGCACCCCCGCGCACGGCCCGCACCACACCGCGGTGAAGTGCAGGACCGTCGGCCCGGACCGCGACAGCCCCAGTTCCTCGACGTCGGAGTCGTCCAGCGCGGGCCACTGCGCGGCGCCCTTCTTCAACCCGTCGCGCAGCATCAACAGCCTGCCGATCACGAAGGCGAGTCCGAACGCGGCGATCAGCACCGCGATGACGGCGATCCAGGAGGCGCTCATGACATACGGAACTCGTCGAGGTCGACGGTTACTCCCTCGGCGATGCCTTCGATGATGACGTCGGATCCGCGCGCGCCCTGGGTCGTCGGGGCGACGCCGAACGGCAGCTTCTGTCCCGGCAGAGTCGTCGAGAACGCCGCCAGCACCGCGGGCAGCTTGTCGTCGGGGACGGCCTGGTCGGCGGTGCCCGGCTCGGTGAGCACGCCGGTCGCGGTCACCACCAGCGTCGTCGATTCCGGTCCGGTGACCGACAGGTCGACCGCGATGCTGACCCGCTCGTCGAAACCCGCCTTGTCCGGGGTGCCGGTGAACACGACGCCGCGATTGCTGGAGATGCCCGACTCGGTGGTCCCGCCCGTGGAGTCCTCGGTCTCCCGGGTCGGGGCCTCGATCAGCAGGTCCGGTATGCCCATGTAGCGGCCCATGTGCGTGGAGTCGATGATGATCCGGCTCTCCAGCTTCTCGATGGTGAGGGTCGCGCCCGGTTGCACCAGCCACGAGTCGCCGAGCCCGACGGAGTGCATGGTGGCCTCCAGGGACGCCTTACCCACGACCCCGTGATCTACACCACTGGCCTTGATCTCCACCTCGTCGTAGTGGTGACGCTGCGCCTGGGGGATGAACGGGAATCCCAGGATCGCCACCGACGGGTCCCAGTCGAGGTCCGCGGAGCTGCGAACGCTCCTGGCCAGGCGGTATTCGGCGTAGATCGCGGCGCCGAAGTCGGTGCCGACCAACCCGAGGGCGACGACGACGAGGGTCCCGAGGGCACTGATTACGAGCTTGCGCACCCGGTCATTGTTGCCGACGCGAAAGCAAGGCACGGTTCCGCGCGGCTTACCGGCAGGTGGCGCGCTATCGTTAGATAGCTATCGGCTGGGTAACAGCCGTGTGTCGGCCATGAATCTGGAATATCACCACGCGACATCGTTGTCCGGGAGAGCACTCCACAGCGGTTGGAGGGGTCAGTTGGATCTTTTGCTACTGACGGTTGACCCGCGTCCCGAGTCGGTGCTGCCCTCGCTGTCCCTGCTGGCGCACACTGTCCGGACCGCGCCGACCGAGGTCTCGTCGTTGCTCGAAGCCGGGACCGCGGATGTGGCGATCGTCGACGCGCGCACGGATCTGGCGGCCGCCCGCGGCCTGTGCCGTCTGCTGGGCACCACGGGCACATCGGTGCCGGTCGTCGCGGTGGTCAACGAGGGCGGGCTGGTCGCCGTGAACGTCGAATGGGGCCTCGATGAGATCCTGCTGCCCAGCACCGGGCCCGCGGAGATCGACGCCCGGTTGCGGCTGCTGGTGGGACGCCGGGGCGGCGTGGCCAGCCAGGAGAACGTCGGCAAGATCAGCCTCGGCGAGCTCGTCATCGACGAGGGCACGTACACCGCGCGGTTGCGCGGGCGCCCGCTCGACCTGACCTACAAGGAGTTCGAGCTACTGAAATATCTCGCGCAGCACGCCGGACGCGTCTTCACCCGCGCGCAGTTGCTGCAGGAGGTGTGGGGCTACGACTTCTTCGGTGGCACGCGCACCGTCGACGTCCACGTGCGGCGTCTTCGCGCGAAACTGGGCCCCGAGTACGAATCGCTGATCGGCACGGTCCGCAATGTCGGCTACAAGGCCGTGCGGCCAGCCCGGGGACGGGCCCCCGCCGCGGACATCCCCGACGATCTCGACGGCGAGGACCCTTACGACGACGGGATCGGGGCGCTGGCGCCCGACGAGGTGCCGGAAGCGCTCGGTGACGCGCTGCGCAGTCAGTGACCGCGCAGCCCTCGGTCGGGTGGCAGGACACCCTGTCCGAAGCCGACCAGCAACACATCCGCGAGTTGATCGCCGACGCCGCCGCGCACGACTCGATCGCGCCTGTCGGTGATCAGGTGCTGCGCGAACTGGGTGGGCAGCGCACCCGGCACCTGGTGGCCGTCGCCGACGGCCGGCTCCGCGGCTATCTGAACCTCACACCGCCCGGGGAGGACGCCCCGCCGATGGGTGAACTCGTGGTCCACCCGGACGCCCGGCGTCGCGGCATCGGCTCGCAGATGATCCGCGCTGCGCTGGAGGCGGGCGGACCCGACACCAGGCTGTGGGCGCACGGCAATCTCGCGCCGGCACAGGCCACTGCGCGCGCCCTGGACCTGGAACCGGTCCGGGAGTTGCTGCAGATGCGGCGGTCGCTGCGGGACCTGCCGCCGGTGCCGTCGGCCCCGGGGGTGCGCGTGACCACGTACTCCGGACCACAGGACGACGCCGAGGTGCTGCGGGTCAACAACGCCGCGTTCTCCTGGCACCCCGAACAGGGCGGCTGGACCGCCGACGACATCGCCGCCCGCCGCGCCGAACCGTGGTTCGACCCGGCCGGCTTCTTCCTGGCGTTCGACGAGACCGACCGGCGGTTGCTCGGATTCCATTGGACCAAGACGCATTCCGCGACCTTGGGCGAGGTGTACGTGGTCGGTGTCGACCCGTCCGCGCAGGGCCGGGGACTCGGCGGACTACTGACGTTGATCGGTGTGCACCATCTGGCCGAACGGTTGCTGCGCACCGGCGGATCCGCCGAGGTGATGCTGTACGTCGAGGCCGACAACACCGCCGCGGTGAAGACCTACCGTCGACTGGGTTTCGAGGTGGCCAACACCGACGTGGCCTACGCACAGGCCGCACCCGCCGACCTGTGAGATCACCGCACCTGTTCACTTCGCGTTAACCCACCATCCCCGATCCGTCCACTCCGGCCGCATACGTTGCCGGAGAGTTCGGAGCCGTCTGGGCACCCCAACAGGAAAGTGGGATCAGTGAAGCTGAACATGTTCGGCAGGACGTTTGGTACGACCGTCTCGGTCGCAGCAATCACCGCGTTGACGCTCGCCGGCTGTGGCAGTGACAACAACGTGCCTGCGGGATCCTCCAACACCGGTGCCGCCCCTGCCTCCGCCGCCGACTGCTCCGGCAAGAACTCGGTGACCGCCGAGGGGTCGACCGCCCAGCAGAACGCGATCGCGCTGTTCAACCAGGTGTGGTCTCAGAAGTGTCAGGGCAAGAACCTGTCCTACAACCCGACCGGTTCCGGCGCGGGCCGCGAGCAGTTCGTCGCAGGCAACGTCGACTTCGCCGGCTCGGACTCCGCGATCAAGGAGGAGCAGGCCGCCCAAGCCGCGCAGCGGTGCGGCGGCAACCCGGCGTGGAACCTGCCGCTGGTGTTCGGCCCGATCGCGATGGCCTACAACCTCGAGGGTGTCGAGGGTTTGGTGCTCGACGGCGACACACTGGCCAAGATCTTCCAGGGCCAGATCACCACCTGGAACGACCCGGCGATCGCCGCGCTCAACGACGGAAAGACCTTGCCGGACAGCAAGGTCACGCCGATCTTCCGCTCCGACTCGTCCGGCACCACCGACAACTTCCAGAAGTACCTGGAAGCCGCTTCGGGCGGCGCGTGGACCAAGGGTGACGGCAGCGAGTTCCAGGGCGGCGCCGGTGAGGGCGCCCAGAAGTCGGCCGGTGTCGCGCAGGCGGTGCAGTCCACCCCCGGCGCCATCGGTTACGTCGAGAAGGGCTTCGCCGATCAGGCCGGCATCCCCTACGCCCAGATCGACAACGGCAGCGGACCGGTCGCGCTGACCGACGAGTCCGCGGGCAAGGCGATCGACGCCGCCCAGTTCGCCGCCGAGGGCAACGATCTCGCGCTGGATCTGGGCTCGCTGTACGGCACCCAGGAGTCCGGCGCGTACCCGCTGGTGCTGGCCACCTACGAGATCGTGTGCTCCAACGGGTACGACGCCGAGACCGCCGACGCGGTGAAGTCGTTCCTCACCGTCGCGGCCAACGACGGCCAGGCGGATCTGTCGGCGGCCGGCTATGTGCCGCTCCCGGAGAAGTTCAAAGAGCGCCTGCTGACCTCGATCGAGGCCATCGGGTCGAGCGCCTAGGTTATTGGCGCAACTGACGGGCAGCGGCGAGGATGGGTTCTGACCGAATGACCTACAAGCGCGATGGGCTCGCATTGACAACGCCGAATCCGTCGGACGCGGGGTCGGGGGAGGCCTTGGCCGCCCCCTTCCCCGAGCCGACCCCGATATCGACCGATCCGTCCAGGAACGCCAAAGAGCGTGTCGGGGACCGTATCTTCCGCACCCTGGCCGAGGGGTCGGGCGTCCTGATCGTCGCCATCATCGCCGCGATCGGCATCTTCCTGCTGTGGCGTGCGGTGCCTGCGCTGGCCCGCAACGAGGAGAACTTCTTCCTCTTCGGCGGCAACTGGGTGACCACCGACACCTCGTCGATGCAGTTCGGCATTCTGGATCTGCTGCAGGTCACGGTGTTCGTGTCCGTCTTCGCGTTGCTGCTGGCGATGCCGGTCGCGCTGGGCATCGCGATCTACCAGACCAATTACGCGCCGAAGCGGATCGCGGGCCCGCTGGCCTACATGGTGGATCTGCTGGCCGCGGTGCCGTCGATCATCTACGGCGTGTGGGGCCTGTACGTGTTGGCCCCGGTGATCAAACCGTTCGCGGTCTGGCTCAACGAGAACCTGGGCTGGTTCTTCCTGTTCGCCACAGGCACCGCGTCCGTGGCCGGCGGCGGCACGATCTTCACCGCGGGCATCGTGCTGGCCGTGATGATCCTGCCGATCATCACCGCGGTGACCCGCGAGGTGTTCGTCCAGACGCCGCGGGGGCAGATCGAGGCCGCGCTGGCGCTGGGCGCCACCCGCTGGGAGGTGGTGCGCACCACGGTGCTGCCGTTCGGCATGTCGGGCTACATCAGCGGCGCAATGCTGGGCCTCGGCCGTGCGCTGGGCGAGACGATCGCGCTGTTGATCATCCTGCGCGGCACCCAGCAGGCGTTCGGCTGGTCGCTGTTCGACGGCGGATACACCTTCGCGAGCAAGATCGCTTCCGCCGCTTCGGAGTTCAACGACCAGTACAAGGCCGGGGCCTACATCGCCGCGGGCCTGGTGCTGTTCATCCTGACCTTCGTGGTCAACTCGCTGGCCCGCGCCGCGGTCTCCGGAAAGGACAGGTCCGCCTCATGACCTCCGCAACGCTGGACCAGCCGGTCAAAGCGCCGACGTTTCAGGGCGTCAGCACGCGTCGCAAGCTGACCGACCACTTCGCGACCGTCCTGGTCACCGCCTCGGTGGTGGTGGCGCTCGTGCCGCTGGTGTGGGTGCTCTACACCGTGGTCGCCAAGGGGATCGGCGCGGTCACGTCGAGCACCTGGTGGCTGTACTCGCAGTCGGGCATGACGGCGTTCGCCGCGGGTGGCGGCGCCTACCACGCCATCGTCGGTTCGCTGCTGCAGGCCGCCGTCTGCGCGGTGATCTCGATCCCGGTCGGGGTGTTCGTCGGCATCTATCTGGTCGAGTACGCCGGCGGGAGCCGGATGGGCAAGGTGACGACCTTCATGGTCGACATCCTCACCGGTGTGCCGTCCATCGTGGCCGCGCTGTTCATCTACGCGCTGTGGGTGGCGACGTTCGGGTTCGAGCGGTCCGGCTTCGCCGTGTCGCTGGCGCTGGTGCTGCTGATGATCCCGGTGATCGTGCGCTCCACCGAGGAGATGCTGCGGATCGTGCCGATGGACCTGCGCGAGGCCAGCTACGCGCTCGGCGTCCCGAAGTGGAAGACGATCGCCAAGATCGTCGTGCCGACCGCACTGTCGGGCATCGTGACCGGAATCCTGTTGTCGCTGGCGCGGGTGATGGGCGAGACGGCGCCGCTGCTGATCCTGGTGGGCTATTCGCAGGCCATCAACTTCGACATGTTCAGCGGTTTCATGGGCTCGCTGCCCGGCATGATGTTCGACCAGACCTCCGCGGGCGCCGGCGCGAACCCGGTGCCGACCGACCGGCTGTGGGGTGCGGCGCTCACCCTCGTCGTGCTCATCGCCGCGCTGAACATCGGCGCCCGCTTCCTCGCAAAATTCTTCGCCCCTAAAAAGGTTTGAGCAGGTTTAGGAGAAACCCCTCATGGCCAAACGTCTCGACCTCAAGGACGTCAACATCTACTACGGCGCGTTCCACGCGGTGGCGGGTGTCTCGCTGTCAGTGGAGCCGCGCAGCGTCACCGCGTTCATCGGTCCCTCGGGCTGCGGGAAGTCGACGGTGCTGCGCACGCTCAACCGCATGCACGAGGTCATTCCCGGTGCCCGGGTCGAAGGTTCGGTGCTGCTCGACGGTGAGGACATCTACGGCGCCGGCGTCGACCCGGTCGGCGTGCGCAAGACCATCGGCATGGTGTTCCAGCGGCCGAATCCTTTCCCCACCATGTCGATTCGCGACAACGTGGTGGCCGGGCTGAAGCTGCAGGGCGTCCGGAACAAGAAGGCGCTCGACGAGGTCGCCGAGCGTTCCCTCAAGGGCGCCAACCTGTGGAACGAGGTCAAGGACCGGCTGGACAAGCCCGGCGGCGGGTTGTCGGGTGGTCAGCAGCAGCGGCTGTGCATCGCCCGGGCCATCGCGGTGCAGCCCGACGTGCTGCTGATGGACGAACCGTGCTCGGCGCTCGACCCGATCTCGACGCTGGCGATCGAGGACCTGATCTCCGAGCTCAAGCAGGACTTCACGATCGTGATCGTCACGCACAACATGCAGCAGGCGGCGCGGGTCAGCGACCAGACGGCGTTCTTCAACCTCGAGGCCACCGGCAAGCCGGGCAAGCTGATCGAGATCGACGACACCGAGAAGATCTTCTCGAACCCCACCAAGAAGGCCACCGAGGACTACATCTCGGGGCGCTTCGGCTGACCGGGCCCCGCGCGAACGGAGAAACCGCCCCATTCCACCGGAAATGGGGCGGTTTCTTCGTCAGCTCACGCGAGCGCGCGGTCAGCGCGAGGCGGGCAGTTCCTCGTCGTCGCCGGTGCGCCCGGTGACCTGGAAGATCACCCGCCGGGCCACCTCCACGGCGTGGTCGGCGAAGCGCTCGTAGAAGCGCCCGAGCAGGGTCACGTCGACGGCGGCGGCCACCCCGTGCTTCCACTCGCGATCCATCAGCACCGTGAACAGATGACGGTGCAGGTCGTCCATCGCGTCGTCCTCTTCGCGGATCCGGGCGGCCTTCTCCGGGTCCCGGGTGCGCAGCACCTCCTGGGCGCTGTGGCCGAGCTCGACGGCGACCCGGCCCATCTCGGCGAAGTAGCCGTTGACCTCTTCGGGAAGCGCGTGCTGGGGGTGGCGGCGGCGGGCGATCTTGGCGACGTGCAGCGCCAGTGCGCCCATCCGGTCGACGTCGGCGACGATCTGGATGGAGCTCACGATCGCGCGCAGGTCTCCCGCCACGGGGGCCTGCAGCGCCAGGATGACGAAGGCTTCCTCCTCGGCGCGGACGCTGAGGGCGGCGATCTGTTCGTGGTCGGTGATCACCTGCTCGGCCAACGCCAGGTCAGCCTGGAGTAGGGCCTGGGTGGCTCGCTCCATCGCGGCCCCGGCAAGCTCGCACATGTCGCCGAGCCTGTTCGACAGGGCCTCCAACTGCTCGTGGTAGGCGGTACGCATGGATAAACCCTACCGGGGCCGTTGAACCGCAGTCACGAGCTGGCGGTGAACGAAAGGTGAATGCCACCTGCCGAAATGATGGGAATGCTAGTCGCAGCTGGTATCGGCGGCGTTGGTCACGGTGAGATCCTCCGGCAGCGCGGTGGCCGGGGACTTGGTGCCGCGGATGACGCGCACCTGCACCGGCGATCCGCTGGGGGACGGCGCGTTGACCGCGTCGAAGTCGGTGCCCAGGACCACCTGCACGACGTCGCCCAGCCCGGTGGCGCGCTCGATGGCGGCGTCGCCGAACGCCGAGGCGACGGTGGCGGCGGCCTCCTCGTTGCCGGGGGAGAAGAACACGGTGGTGCGCGACAGCGGCCCCGGGTAGTCGTCGGGCGTCTCCACGTTGAAGCCGTGGGCCTCCAGTGCGGTGGACGTGCTGGCCCCCAGCCCCGCCGAGCCGGTCGAGTTCGACACCTGCACGGTGACGCTCTCGGGGTCGGTGGCGATGGCGTCGACGACCTGGCTGTCGTCGGACTGACCGGGCTGCGTCGCTGTCGAATTCGCCAGCGCCTCGGGGCCGGACACCGGGGTGTTGTCGGCGTTGCGTTCCTCGGGCAGCGGATCGTCGTTGATGATCGCGTCGAACAGCGCCCGCATGTCGTCGGTGCGCGGGATCTCGTTGCCCCACTCGTCGGCGTAGCCGACCGTCGGCACCGTGACGAACGTGATGCGCCCGGCGTTCACGCCCTGCACGGACTGGCCCAGGTCGACGAGGTCCTTGGTGTCGACGTTGTCGACGTAGCTGTCGCCGATGAACATGTTGACCACGTTGTTCAGCTTCGACAGCGAGAAGAAGGTCTCCTTGGAGATCAGCGAACGCAGCAGCGACGACAGGAACAGCTGCTGCCGCTTGATGCGCCCGTAGTCGCCGTTCGTCTCGGTGGTCACCTGGCGGGCACGCACGTAGTTCAGCGCGGTGTGGCCGTCGACCGTCTGGCGGCCGGCGGTGGCCAGCACGGTGCCCAGTTCGTAGTCCTCGATCGGGGTGGTGCTGCACACCTCCACACCGCCGAGTGCGTCGACCATCTTGGAGAAGCCGGCGAAGTCGACGGCCATGAACCGGTTCACGTGCAGGCCGGACAGCTTCTGGATGACCTTGACCAGGCACTTCGGCCCACCCACGGCGAACGCCGAGTTCAGCTTGTACTCGGTGTAGACCTTCTCCATGCCGTACATCGGCGATTCTTCGTCGTAGATCGTGCCGTACTCGCGGGTCTCGGGATTCCACGGCTCGCACTGCATCGGGTCGATCTCGAGGTCGCGGGGGAACGACACAGCGACCACGCGTTTGCGGTTGGCCGGGATGTTGACCAGCATCACGGTGTCCGACCGCGCGCCTGCGGCGTCGTCGGTGGATCCCGCACCCATCTCGCTGTTCGCGCCGATGCGGCTGTCGGTGCCGACGATCAGGAAGTTCTCGTCGCCGAACTGCGCGTTGGCGTCGAGGATGTCGCGGGAATCCGGGTCCAGCGCCGAGACCCTGTTGAGCAGGTTGTTCTTGGCGGACTGCCACTGCCACGCACCACCGGTCAGCACCAGGGCGAGGACCGCGACCAGCGCTGCGGCGACCCGGCCGGCGACAGCGACCCGGTGGGACGGACGCATCCGGGGCTTCGGGGACGTGTGCGCGGGGGCGGGGAAGGCGGCCAGATCCGGCAGTTCGGCGCGGCTCAGGTCGACGGCCGGAAGGACCGTGGTGTCCAGGTCGGCGGTGTCGGGGTAGAGCTCGGCCTCGGGTCCGGGCGCGGGGTGCGGCGTCTCGGCGGGCTCTGCTTCGTCGTCGGGTTCGGGCCGGGCGCGGCGCCGCCGGGGGATCGGGACGGACGGGGCGTCGCCGTGGATCTTGGCGATCAGGTCGGCGACGGTGATCGGCGCGGACTCCGTGTCCTGGGAGTCGGCGTCGGGGGGAGCGTCTGCTGCGCGCTCCCACGGCGCGGCGCCTGGCTTCGGGCGCCGCGATCGGGTAAGCCAGTCACTGTCGGACCGGTCGCCCGATCCGTCGTCGCCGGTACGTGCGCGGCCCGGAGTGGCAGCGGCATCTTCCATGTCGCCGTCGCTCATGTTCCTACCGGCCTCCCAGCGTCACGGCGTCATGAGGGCCGTGCGCGTCGTTGCGCACCGGCCGCAGACTGCCGAGTGCCTGTTCATTGTCTAGAGCATCGAGCCCGCCTCCGCCAGTGGAGACAGGCATTTGATCTCTCATCGTACTGAGACATCCTGAGAGACCTCCAGCCGAACCCTGGTGTCAGATGTGTCTCAGAACCGTCTCGATGCCCGGATCAGCCTCCCGAGTGCATGACGTCTGCGCCCGCGGGCACCGTGCAGTCGTCCGGATCGTCGAGCCAACCTTCGGGCAGGGTCACCGATGCGGCCGAGCCCTGCCGACCCCGCGGACCGTTCGCCGCCGGCGGGAACGGCACGTCGGGGTCGAGCTGATCGAGCAGCTCGTCGAGCTCGGAGGTCGTCTTGACCAATGCCAGCGACCTGCGCAGATCCGCGCCCGCGGGGAATCCGTGCAGGTACCACGCGACGTGCTTGCGGATGTCCCGCATCGCCTTGTCCTCTCCGAAGTGGGCGGACAGCAGCTCGCCGTGCCGGCGGATGATCTGCGCGACCTCCCCGAGGGTGGGCGGGGTGGCCGGGGTGGTGCCGTTGAACGCGGCGGACAACTCGGCGAACAGCCACGGCCTCCCCAGGCAGCCGCGGCCGATCACGACCCCGTCGCAGCCTGTCGCGACCATCATGGCCAGCGCGTCACGAGCGTCGAAGATATCGCCGTTGCCGAGCACCGGAACGCTGGTGACATGGGCCTTCAGCGCGGCGATCTGGTCCCAGTCGGCGCTGCCGGAGTAGCGCTGGGCGGCGGTGCGGGCGTGCAGCGCGACCGCCGCGGCGCCTTCCTCGGCGGCGATGCGTCCCGCGTCCAGATGCGTGTGGTGGGCGTCGTCGATCCCGATCCGGAACTTGACCGTCACCGGTATGTCGGTGCCTTCGGTGGCGCGGACGGCGGCCGCCACGATCTGGCCGAACAGCCGGCGCTTGTAGGGCAGCGCGGCGCCGCCGCCACGGCGGGTCACCTTGGGCACCGGGCAGCCGAAGTTCATGTCGATGTGGTCGGCGAGGTTCTCGTCGACGATCATCTTGGCCGCGGCATAGGTGTTTACCGGGTCGACGGTGTAGAGCTGCAGCGAGCGCGGCGATTCCTCCGGCGCGAACGTGGTCATGTGCATGGTGACCGGGTGGCGTTCCACCAACGCGCGCGCGGTGACCATCTCGCACACGTAGAGCCCGCTGACGGTGCCCGCGCGGCTGATCTCCAGTTCACGGCACAGCGTCCGGAACGCGACGTTGGTCACGCCGGCCATCGGCGCCAGCACGACCGGACTGTGCAACGCGATCGGCCCGATCCGCAGTGCGGATCGGGCCGGCCGGGTGTTGTCTGTTACGACGCTGATGATCCCACCAGCTGTGCCTTGGCCGCCTTCTTCTCGGCCATTTGCGCCAGCCGCGCCTCGCGACGCTGCTTGGCGACCTCGAACTTGTCGACGGTCGCCTGCAGCTCCTCGACCAGCAGGCCGAGGTCGTCGCGCATGCGCGCGCTCTCGCCGTTGAAGTCCTCGCGCTCGAAGATGCGCCACTTCTTCAGCACCGGCATCACGATGTCTTCGAGGTGGATCTTCGGGTCGTACACACCGCCGGAGGCGATGGTCACCGCGCGACGCCGGAAGTCGGGGATGGTGTACCCGGGCATCTTGAAGTTGCGCAGCACCTTGTGCAGGGACTTCATCGCCTGGTCTGGGGCGATCTCGAAGCCGGCCTCCGACACGTCGCGGTAGAAGATCATGTGCAGGTTCTCGTCGGCCGAGACGCGCTGCAGCAGCTGGTCGGCGATCGGGTCGTCGCACGCCTTACCGGTGTTGCGGTGCGAGACGCGGGTCGCGAGCTCCTGGAACGTCACGTAGATCACCGAGTCGAACAGGCTCTCGGCGAACAGTTCCATCCCGCCCTGCTGGTTCTGGCCCGGGCTGAAGCCGCGGGTCATCTGCTCGATGCGCAGCATCTCCAGCTCGACGGGGTCGACGTTGCGGGTGACCACGAGGTAGTCGCGCAGCGCGATGCCGTGCCGGTTCTCCTCCGCGGTCCAGCGGTTGACCCAGAAACCCCACGGGCCGTCCATGCTGAAGTTCATCGCGATCTCGCGGTGATACGAGGGCAGGTTGTCCTCGGTGAGCAGGTTGGTCAACATCGCGACCCGGGCGACCTCGGACAGCTTCGACTGCTCGATGTCCCAGTCCTGGCCGCCGAGGGCGTAGTAGTTCTTGCCGTCGGACCACGGGATGAAGTCGTGCGGGTTCCAGTCCTTCTTCATCCGCATGTGGCGGTTGACCAGAGGCTCGACTACGGGCTCGAGCTCTTTGAGCAGTTGCAGGTCGGTCAGGTCTTGCGACACGACACCTCCCAGTTATCTGTACCTAGTGGTTGCAGTCAATATATCTGTGTATCTCGGTGACATTCAAGTCGCCGCGCTGCGGTTGGCGCCGAGGTGAAGGGCTCGATTAGGTAACGGATCTGCTGAGCAGTAGCTCAGCGCAGTGATCGATGAACCGCTCCCGGGTCACATCCAGTCGGCCGTCCAGGTAGCCGGTGAACAACGCCGTGAGTGCCCCGATCAGGCCCGTCGCGACCATCGCCTGGGTGGTCGGATCACTGATCTGGGTGAGGTTGCGCTGCAGCAGGTCGATGAAGTTGGGCATCCACCGCGCCCCCGACCGGGCCAGTACCGGTTCGGCTTCGGGGGCCAACAGCAGCACTCGGCCGCGGGCCGGGTCGTCGATCATCAACGCCACGAACCGTTCCACCGCGTCGCGCATGCTCTCGGACTTCATCAGTGCGGCCATCGCGGCGGTGCAGACGTCGTCGTAGACGGCAGCGACGTACTCGTCGCGATCGGAGAAGCTCTCGTAGAAGTAGCGCTCGGTGAGACCGGCGGCTTTGCAGACTGCGCGCACGGTCAGGTGCGGCCCCTCGGGGCGGCCCAGCAGAGCGACGCCCGCGGCGATCAGTTCGTCGCGGCGAAGCGCCTGACGGTCCTGCAGCGGAACGCCCGACCACCTACCGCGTCGTTGACCCGACGCCACGGTCCTCCTAAGCTTTGTTACTGACAACGCATGTAGTCAGAATATCGTGCGGCACAACTTCACCAGGGAAGAGCACCAGTGACTCAAGATACTTCCGCGGCGGGCCCTGTCACCAGCGATGAATCCGCACCGGATGCAGTGCCCCTGGCCGCCGGCTGTCCGGTCAGCTCGGGTGGCTACGACTCCGCGCCGGCGCCGCTCGGCCCCGATTCGCTGACCTGGAAGTACTTCGGCCAGTGGACGGGCCTGTTCCAGGGCACCTGGGCCGGGTCGATGCAGAACATGCATCCGCAGCTCGGGGCGGCGGTCAAGGATCACTCCATCTTCTTCATGGAGCGCATCCCGCGACTGCTGCGGTCGATCTACCCGATCGGCGGGGTGGTGTTCGACGCCGACCGGGCCCCGAAGACCGGCGCCCAAGTGCGGGACTACCACATCGGCCTCAACGGGGTCGACGAGCAAGGCCGGCGGTACAGCGCGCTGAACCCGGAGGTCTTCTACTGGGCGCACGCGACGTTCTTCAAGTCCACGCTGCTGGCCGCCGAGAAGTTCGGCGGCGGGATCAGTGAGGCCGACAAACGCCAACTGTTCGACGAGCACATCACCTGGTACCGGATGTACGGGATGAGCATGCGGCCGGTGCCCAAGACCTGGGAGGAGTTCCAGGAGTACTGGGACCACATGTGCACCGAGGTCCTGGAGAACAACTGGGCGGCCCGCGAGGTGATGGATCTGTCGACGATGCCCAAACATCCGTCGCTGGAATGGGTTCCGGATCCGCTGTGGAAGCTGAACCTCATGGTGATGCAGCGCTTCCTGACCTTCATGACCGTCGCGCTCTACGACCCGCCGGTGCGAGAGCTGATGGGCTACACCTGGTCGCCGCGCCAGGAGTTCCTGCACCGGCGGTTCTGCGACGTGGTGACGCTGGCGACGAAGGTGCTGCCCAAGCGGTGGCTCATGCACCCGCGCAAGCGCTCCGCGATGGACCGCGCCTACGGACGGCTGCCCGCGGACGCGCCGCTGGTCGAGACGCCGGCCCGCAACCTGCCGCCGGTCGAATATCGCGACAACCCGCACTACTACAGCCCGAAGGTCTGACTGCGCGCCGGGCATGCCGACAAATGATCTTGATCGTACGATTCGGCTAACCCGATGTCGCCAGAGAAGAGGTCGCCGACGTGCCGTGGGAGATCTACGCAGCAATCGTGCTGGTGCTTCTCGGCGCTTTCGGGCTCGTGTCGCGAGCGACGGCATCGGAGGAGACGGGCCATATCCGCGGGACCCGCATCGCCGCCGGCGCGGCAGCACTGACGGTCCTGGTGCTGATCCTCGGGTCGACGACGATGGTGTCGACGCGCAACATCGGCGTGGTCACCACCCTCGGGCGGCCGAGCGGCACCCTGAGCAACGGCCTGCACCTGAAGGCGCCCTGGGAGTCGGTGACCGAGATGGACGGCGCCATCCAGATCGACAACCACACCGGCGAGTACGCCACCATGGTCCGGCTCGGCAACAACTCGACCGCGTATGTGGACAACAGCGTCCGGTGGCGGATCCGGGCGGCCGCCGCCGACGAGCTGTTCCTCGACTACCGGGACTTCGACAACGTCCGCGAGAACCTCGTCACCCGGGAGTTGCGGGCCGCCCTGAACGAGGTGTTCGCCGACTTCGACCCGCTGGCGCCGGAGAACGTCGAGGGCACCGACGTCCAGGCGCTGGGTGACCATGTCGCCGACAACCTCCGCGCCAAGGTCGGCGACCAGGTCGACATCATCAACGTCATCATTCCGCTGGTCAGCTACGACGAAGCCACCCAGGGCCGCATCAACGCGCTCAACGCCGAGCGGGCCAACACGCGCGTCGCCGAACAGCGGGCCAAGACCGCCGAGGCCGAGGCGCGGGCCAACGAGATCCTGGCCGGTTCGGTCTCGGACAGCCCGAACGTGCTGGTCAGCAAATGCCTCGACGCGGCGAGGGAAGCTTCGCTCAGCCCACTGGGCTGCTGGCCGAACACATCAGTGGTGCCGACGGTGCCTGCGCGGTAGCGCCGTACGCCCCGCCCTCGGCCCGCAGCACAGCCTCTGCGCTCTGGCGCCCGTGCCCCGACCGCAGCAGGACGGTCAGCAGCACGCGGGCCTTCACCGCGGGCAGTTCCCCTGACGGAATGCACCCCCGCTCAAGCAGATCCAGTTCGGCGCCGGGGGAGCCGTAGGTGCGTTCGAGCACAGCGCCCGCCCGGGTGCGCGAGGCGTAGATCACCGGGATCTCCTGCGCGGCGTCACCGAGTACCCGGGCAGCGGCACCGCTGACGTGTCCGCCGCCCAGGCCTTCGACCACCAGGCCGCGGTAGCCGGCCCGCTGGACAGCGCTGTACAGATGGGTGTCCTGATCGAGGGCCGCGGTCAGCAGCGCGACCCTGACGTCACCTCCGGCATCGGTGTCGAGAAGCGGGGGCACGACCGGCGGTGGGTCGCGGCGCAGGAAGGTCGGTCGGCCCTCGTACAGCACGCCGAGGACGCCCCGGTCGCCGGAACCGAACGCGTCGACGCGCTGGGTGTGGGTTTTCTGCACCCATTTCGCGGAGTGGATCTCGTTGTTCATCACCACCACGGCCCCGGCGCTCGCGTGCGCGAGCTCGGGACTGAGGGCCGTGGTGATCGCCGCGGACAGGTTCGCGGCGGCGTCGGAACCCGGGACGGTCGGTGCGCGCATCGCGGCGGTGAACACCACCGGGCGGTCCAGCGGGCGCAACAGGCTCAGCGCGTAGGAGGTCTCCTCGAGCGTGTCGGTGCCCTGGGTGACGACGACGGCGTCCGCGCCTTCGGCTGTCTGCCTGCGGACCTCGTGACCGAGGCGGGCGATCTCGTCGAACGTGATCTCGGAGGAGTCGGTCAGACTCCACCGCACGGGGCGGATGTCCACCCCGGCCACGGACACCATGTCGCCGGCATCGGTGCGCGGCACCAGGCCGGTCCCGGTGTCACCGGGTGCACAAGAGATGGTGCCGCCCATCGAGATCACGGCGACCGTCGGAACGCGCATCAGCCGACCTGCGGCAGGGACCGCGACCCCTCGGTCAGCACCTCGCAGCCGTCGTCGGTGACCACGACGGTTTCACTGATCGCGGCACCGGCGGCGAAGAGGAGCATATGGAAGACCATGCCGGCCTCGAGCTTACGGGGGGTGCGATGGTCGATGTCCAGCGCGAAATCGCCGGAGGTCGGGTGGAACTGAAGTCCGAGGCCGTAACCGACGCGGTTCTCGTAGCGGTCGATGAGCCCGGCGTCCAGCACCGGACGGCGGCACAACTCCGCGATGTGCGCCGCGGGGACTCCTGGCGCCATCGCCGAGATGGCGGAATCCTGGGCAGCGCAGAGGATGTCGTGAGCGCGTAGCAGGTCGGCATCGGCGCGGCCCAATACGGCCGAGCGCATCTGCTTTGCCCAGTACTGCCGATAGATCCCGGGCAGCTCGAGGCGCAGCCGGTCACCGGCCTCCAGCGTGCGGCCGGTCTGCTGCCCGTGCAGCTGGATGGTGCGCCAGCCGCTGCAGATGGTGCCGCCGACGCCCCCGAAGAACGAGTCGTGACGGTGCGCGGCCTGCGCCTGCGCGACGGCGGCCGCGACGTCGAGTTCGGTGGCGCCGACCTGCGCCGCCCGCAGTCCCGCGGTGACCGCCGCGGACGCGATCCGGCCCGCGGTGCGGATGTAGGAGATCTCCTGCTCGGATTTGATCTGGCGCAGGTCCTCGACGATGTCGTGATGGCTGAGCAGCTCCCGGCCGGCGAGCAGCGAGGCCAAGCGGCGATACCTGTTCACCGTCAGGAACGCCGAGTTGAGTTCGACACCGATCCGGCCGCCGGTCGCGGTCACCTCGGCGACCACAGCCGCGGCCAGGGCTTCGGCATCTTCGCCGTCGAAGTATCCGCGCCGGTCCGACACCCATGAGAGTTCCTGCGCCACAGGATCTTCCAATGATCTCTCGACGAGAATCGGTTCTCCCTCGGCCGGGATGACCAGCGAGTGGTAAGCGAAGAACCCGTCATGCCAGAAGCCACTCAACCAGGCGATGTTCTCCGGCTGGTGCAGCAGCAGCGCGTCGAGGCCGCGTCGCTCCATCTCGGCCTGGGTGCGGAGCAGCCGGGCCCGGTACTCCTCGACGGAGAAGTGCAGCTGCTGGGGAATGCGGGTCACGGAATCGTGTTTCCTTTCGCGGTGTGACGGATCGGTGCGGCGCCCACCATGGCCGTGATGGCCCGTCCGGTGGCGGGTGCAAGCGTCATCCCCAACGTGCCGTGGCCGGAGGCGACGAACAGCCCGGGCGCGGACCCGACCGGTCCGACGATCGGCACGCTGTCGGGCGTGCACGGGCGCGCGCCGCTCCAGACGTCGAGGTGGGAGATATCGAGGTCCCGCAGGGCGGGCAGGGTGGCGGACGCTGCGCTCAGCACGGCCTGCATCCTGCCGCGCGCGGTGCCGGCGTCGGGGCGGACCAGGTCGAAGGTGCCCGAGATGCGGACCTCGCCGCTGGCGAACGGGGTGCAGGCGATCCGGTCTTCGGCGATCTTGACCGGTCCGCGGAGCTCGAGCACGGGAGGCAGGGTGATGCTGCACCCACGTCCGGATTGCAACGCCAGCCGAACCCCGCACGTGCGGGCCAGCGCGGCGGAGTGTTCCCCGGCGGCGAGTATCACGGCATCACCGGAAAGTGCGCGCCGAGAGGTCGTCACGCGCCACTCGCCAGCCGAGCGCTCGACCGAGGCGGCGGCCTCGTGTTCGGCGACGTCGCCGCCGAGTCCCGTGAACGCCTCGAACAGCGCCCCGGTCATGGCGTCGGGCCGCACGCTCACCTCGTCGGGCAGGTAGACCCCGCCGATGACATCGGAGGCCAGCTCGGGTTCCCGCGCGGCGGTGTCGGCGGCGCTCAGTTCTTCTGCGCGGCCGCGGTATCCGGCCGCCACCACCTCGGCGTGGGTGGCGAGATAGGCGTCCAGTGCGGTCTGCGAGCGGAACGGGAGGAGCAGACCGGTGCGATGTGTCTCGAAGCCGAGTTCGTCCGCGAGTGCGGTGACGTCGGCGGTGGCGCCGGAGGCCATCGCGGTCAACGCCTGCAGCGAGGCCCGGCTGCGGTCGGCCCTGCTGTTGCGCAGGAAAGCCAGGCCCCAGCGCGCCAACGACCATGTCGGAAGTTGACGTAACGCAATGGGGCCGTCCGGGTTTCGCATCGCGCGCAGTGCCTGGGGCACGGCCCCCGGGGCGTTGAACGGCGCCACGAGTGACGGCACGATCCAGCCCGCGTTGCCCCAGGAAGCTCCGCGGCCGCACGTGCCCCGTTCGATCAGGGTGACGCGGTGACCCGCTTGAGCCAGGTGGTAGGCGCTGCTGAGGCCGATGACGCCACCCCCGATCACAAGGACACGCAGGCGTGCGATGTCAGCCGCCAACGTCGGTCCCGTCTGCGGCGGCGAGGCGGGCGATGACATCGACCAGGGAGTCACCCTTGGCGCGGCCGGGTGGGGTGCCGTCGTGGCTGCGCAACAGCTCCGACAGCCGCAGTTTCGCGTTGGCCAGGCTCTGCGTCATGAGCTCATGCGCGCCTGGGCCGTCCCGCATTTCGGCGAGCTCGACGAACCGTGCGTCTTCACGGGCGATGTAGGCGCCGGCGTCGTCCTGGGCGGTGGTGGTGAACAGCAGTTTGTAGGGCCGCACGCGGGCCCAGGTCGACTTGATCACTCTGGTCAGTTGTCTGTTGGCGACGGCGCCGTGGATGAGGAGCAGCAACTGCTCGTCCAGATCGAGGACCGTGATCAGGTCGCCGTCGTCCACAGCCTCCTGCAGGGCGGTCATGGTGGACCGCAACCGGGCCGACCGCTCGGGTGTCATGCGTTCGACCCCGGCCTGCAGCGAGGGGGGCTCGAGGATCTGGCGCAGGTCGTAGTAGTCGTGCAGGTCGTCCAGCGACAGCTGCGACACCACCGCGCCTTTGCGCGGTTCCTGGGTGACCAGGCCTGCCTCCTCCAGCCGGATCAACGCCTCACGAACGGGCATGGTGCTCAAGCCCATTCCGAGCGCGACGTCGCGCACCTGTAGTCGCTGTCCGGGCGGCAGCGATCCCGCCAGGATCCAGGACCGGAGCTGCTCGAACGCGGCCTGAGGCGGGCTGAGACGGAACGTGTCGGTCATTCGGAGTGCCCCTCCTCGTCGGGTGCGTCTGGGGTCGGCGCGTGCGGTCCGGCATGGACCGGCGGCGTCCACCGTGCCCAGCCGATCTCCGATTCCAGCATGGCGGCCAGCGACAGCAGCGCCGGTTCCTGATGGCTGCCCGCTGCGATCTGCACGCCGACCGGGAGACCATCGGAGAGACCGGCGGGCACGGAGATCGCCGGCTGGCCGGTCGCGTTGAAGATGGCTACGGCAGGTTCCATCATGCCGACGCTGCTGCGGTAGTAGGAGTCGAGGTCCATGTCGGGGGAGAACACTCCGATCGGCGGGGGCGGTGACGGCAGGGTCGGGGTCAACAGCATGTCGTACTCGTCGAAGAACGCAGCGAAAGTCCCTACGGCACCGTCGATCTTCGATATCGCATCCAAGATGCCGGTGCGGGTGAGGCGCTGTGCGCGCACCACCAGATCCCAGGTCAGGCCTTCGATGCCGGCGGGCCGGCGCGCCGCGCCGGAGAGGTCACACCATGCCCGGACGGTGTCGAGCGTGCCCAGTGCCCACACATCCTTCATCGCTTCGAACAGTGGGGGCCAATCCACCTGGGGCGCCGCCTCTTCGACGCTGTGGCCCAGATCCCCGCAGATTCGGGCCGTGTGCCACGTCGCGGCGGCCATCGCCGGATCCACGTCAGGCAGCCAGGACGCCTGGGTGGCAACGGCGATCTTGCGCTTGCGGTGACCGGTGGGCAGTCCCGGCGACCCGGCGGAGGAATGCCGGAATGACGACAATGCTCTCGCCGCATCCCGCACCGACCGGGTGATGACGAACTCTGTGTGGAAATCGACCTGAACGGAATCTGTTGTTCCCGTGGGTATCACACCTCTCGTCGGCTTCAGGCCGACGAGGCCGCAACATGCGGCCGGGATGCGGATCGAGCCCCCGCTGTCGGTGGCGTGTGCCATCGGCACGATGCCTGCCGCCACCGCCGCGGCCGCGCCGCCGCTGGATCCGCCCGCGGTGCGAGACAGGTCCCAGGGGTTGCGCGTCGGCCCGAACCGCGCAGACTCGACCGTGGCCGTCACCGCGAATTCGCATGTCGCCGAACGCCCTATCGATATCAGGCCGGCTCGGCCGAAGCGGCGCGCCAGTGGCGACTCGGTGGCGGTCAGCCGGTCGTCGACGGCCCGGCTCCCCATCCACTGCCGACGGCCCTTTTCGTGGGCGCCGAAGTCCTTCGTCAGGAACGGCACTCCCGCGAAGACCGCCGCGGGATCCACCGCTTGCGGGATCCGTGGATCCTCGTAGACCTCGACGACCGCGTTGAGCTCGGCGTTGACCGACTGACAGGCCCGCTGCGCCGACTCGACGAGTTCGGCTGCGGTGACCTCACCGGCGGTGACCAACCCGGCCAGCGCGGTGGCGTCGAACGAGGAGTACTCACTCACCTGCACTGCAGGACACCGATCATCGCTGTGCGACCTCGTCGGCGGCGATCTTCGCCGGCGCGGTTTCACGCATCGTGACCAGGCCGAAGAGTGCGATGACACAGATCGCGATCAGCACGAAACTGGGAGCGACGGGGCTTCCGGTGGTGCTGATCAGCCACGTCGCCAGGAACGGGGTGCCGCCGGCGAACAGACCGATACCGAGGGTGAACGGAATGGCGAAGCCGCTGAAGCGGATCTCGGTGGGCATGCCTTCGACGAAGGCGGTGGCGAAGGTCCCGTCGTTGAGGCTGAACATCGCGACGAACAGCAGTTGCACGGCCAGTGCCGCGCCGAAGCCCGCCGCGCCGAGAAGCAGGAACGCCGGGTAGCTGACGAGGATGAACAGTGCGGCGTTGGCGATGAGTACCGGTTTGCGTCCGATCCGATCCGACAGCGCGGCGGCACCGAACAACAAAGGCAGGTAGAGCACCAGTGCGATGGTGGCGATCAGGTTGGACTGGGTGGCCGACAACGCGACCTCCTCCTGGAAGTACGTCACCATGTACGACAACACCAGGTAGTAGCCGCCGGCGTTGACCGCCATGATGCAGAGCATCCGTACCACGCTCCGCCAGTGGTGCCGGAAGACCTGCGCCACCGGGGATTCGGCGATCCTGTCGTCGGACTGCAGCGCCAGAAACGCCGGCGACTCGTCGAGGTTGGACCGGATGTACCAGCCGATCAGGCACAGCGGGCCGGCGATCAGGAACGGGATACGCCAGCCCCAGTCCTGCATCGCCGCGTCGCCGAGAATCGAGAACATCGCAGTGATGAGCAGCGAGGCCACCAGGAAACCGGACGCGGCGCCGATCGGCACCACGCTGATGTAGCGGGCCCGCTTGGCTGCGGGAGCGAACTCCCCGATGAACACGGCCGCGCCGGAGTATTCGCCCGACGCGCAGAACCCTTGGAGCAGGCGCGCGACCAGGAGAAGCAGAGCCGCCGTCCACCCGATCGACTCGTAGGTGGGGAGCAAGCCGATCAGCGAGGTGATGGAGCCCATCCCGAGGATCGTGATGGCGAGAACCTTCTTGCGGCCGATCTTGTCGCCGTAATGGCCCCAGAACATGCCGCCGAGGGGATACATCAGGAAGGACACCCCGAAGATCGCGAAGGTCTGCAGGATCGCCACCGACGGGTTGTCCGTCGGGAAGAAGACCGCCGCCAGGGTGACCGCCATGAAGGCGTACACGGCGTCGCCGAAGTACTCGACGAACGTCCCGACGCCTGCGCCGGCGACCACGTGCCGGGCCGACCGGTCGTCAACGGGTGCGGGAAGCGTGGGGGTGTCGGTCATGCACGGTGCCTTCCGTCGCTACGGGATACCAGTGTGATCACTAACCGCCAATTTGTGATCACATCTTGACGAGATTTGATCACAGAACCTGCGATGGCGCGCGGCGATCCGCGGATCTGCGCGGTGACCTGCGCCGGACCGCGTCGCAGGTTTGCCGCGGACGAAGACCGGCTAGCTTCAGAGGCATGCAGGCGCCGGAGGTCATTGGCGGTCGTTACGAACTCGGCGGTGTGCTGGGCCGTGGCGGCATGGCCGAGGTGCGTGAGGCGTGGGACAAACGACTGGGCCGCCCGGTCGCGGTGAAACTGCTTCACCCGGCGGTCGGTGCGCAGCCCGACACCCGGCGCCGGTTCGCCACGGAGGCGCGCGCGGCCGCGGCGCTGAACCATCCGCACGTCGTCGAGGTACACGACACCGGTGTGCACGACGGCCGGCACTACATCGTGCTGGAACGCCTGCCTGGGCAGAGCCTGGCGGACGTGTTGTCGCGCCAGGGGCCGTTGCCCGCCGACCAGGTGCGCTCGATCATGCAGGACGTGCTGTCGGCGTTGAGCGCAGCGCATGCCCGTGGCGTGCTGCACCGTGACGTCAAACCCGCGAACATCCTGTTCACCCAGTTCGGCCGCGTGAAGCTCGCCGACTTCGGGGTGGCCAAGAGTGCCGACAGTCCGCAGACGCTGACCAATCGGGTCTTCGGGACGATGGCGTATCTGCCCGCGGATCGCATCGCCGGGCGGCCTGCGACGCCGAGCGACGACCTGTACGCGCTCGGCGTGGTGGCCTACGAGGCGCTGACGGCCCGGCGCGCCTATCCGCAGGCCAACCTCGCGGCGCTGGCCGACGCGATCGCGGTCGGCCACCTGCCGCCGCTGAGCGCGCTGCGGCCCGACGTCGACCCCGCGCTGGCGACGACGATCGAGCGGTCGATGTCGCGCGACCCGCGGTGGCGGTTCGCCACCGCCGACCAGATGTTGGCCTCCCTGAATTCTCCGGCGCAACCGCCCCGACGCGCCGGGGGACTGCTCGCGGCCACCGCGTTCACGGTGATTCTGGTGCTGGCGGCACTGCTGGTCGTCGTGTGACCACATTGCGCGGTTGACCAGCAGATATACACTTGCTCACCGAGTGATTCCGGTCAGGTAACGATCTGCGAGCCGCATTCAGTTTTCGTCAACGGTGCGGTATGTTGCGAGATTTTTCGCTATCTTGCTGAGCGTGGGTCGGCACTCGATCGCCAAGAAAAGGCGCAACCCCTCGGCATACGTGGTGTCCGCGCTTGCCCCTGCCGCGGTGTTCCTCGCCGTGAAGGGAGATACCGGCCCCGTTCCCGTCCCCGTCGAGGAGAAGCCTGTCGCCGCCCCGGCGCCGCCCGTCGAGGATCTGGCGCCGCCCTGCTGTGTGGAGATCGTCGCGGCCCCCGCGTCGGGCCACGTCCCGGAGCGGCTGACCGACGACGGCTCCGTCGAGTCGGCCTCGCTGGTGTCGGCGTCCCGCTGGCGCGTGGTGAGCCGCACCCTGCCCGCCGGAGTGGCCCCCGAAAGGGGGCTGCAGGTGCGCACCATCCTGACCGCCCGCAGCCTCAGCGAGGTCTTCCCGGAGATCAACAGCATCGGCGGTGTACGACAGGATTCGCTGCGCTGGCACCCCAACGGCCTGGCGCTGGATGTGATGATCCCGAACCCGTCCTCGGACGCCGGCATCTCGCTGGGGAACCAGATCGTCGCGTACGTGCTGGCGAACGCCGAGCGCTTCGGCATCCAGGACGCGATCTGGCGGGGCGTGTACTACACGCCGGGCGGCGCACAGGCCGGCGGCTACGGACATTACGACCACGTCCACGTGACGACCACCGGCGGCGGATACCCCGACGGCGACGAGGTCTACTTCCGCTGACGCGGAGCTCACATCGCGCCGAAGCCGGCTGCGCCGCCATTCCTGCGTGGTGCCCCCACCAGGGCTCGAACCTGGGACCTGCGGATTAAAAGTCCGTAGCTCTACCAACTGAGCTATAGGGGCGTCGGTCACGGGTGTGTGACCCCGAAAAGGATACGACACCCAGCCCGTTTGAGGATTTGGGTGTCCGTACCCTAAGCTATCGAAGCTCCCAACGAACGAGCGTTGTGAGTACCCCGGAGGAATTCGGAATAGGCCCCCATCGTCTAGTGGCCTAGGACGCCGCCCTTTCACGGCGGTAGCACGGGTTCGAATCCCGTTGGGGGTACACGCAACGACCACTTCGGTGGGAGGAGCAACACAGTAAGGCCCTGTGGCGCAGTTGGTTAGCGCGCCGCCCTGTCACGGCGGAGGTCGCGGGTTCGAGTCCCGTCAGGGTCGCCATTACGGCGAGGCACTTGCCATGCAAGTGATCGTGCCGTCCGGCCAGGTAGCTCAGTTGGTACGAGCGTCCGCCTGAAAAGCGGAAGGTCGCCGGTTCGATCCCGGCCCTGGCCACCGAGACCCCCGGCTTGGCCGCGGGGTTCCCTCCGGGGATGATGTTCCCGATGATGCGCCTTCCCGCTCTGGCCGCCACCCTGGCGATGTTGCTGTCGCTGTTCGCACCGGCCGCCGCGGCCCAGCCACACACCACCCTCGTCGATCTCGTGGATGCGGCGACGCGCCGCCTCCAGGTCGCCGAACCGATCGCGGCCAACAAGTTCCACACCGGCGGGCTGATCGAGGACCCGGCGCGCGAGACGCAGGTGCTCGACGCGGTGTCGGCGGAAGCAGCGGCGTTGCAGATCGATCCGGCCTACGTGGCCACCGCCTTCCGCGACCAGATCGACGCCACCGTGGCGATCGAGTACACCCGGCTGGCGCAGTGGAAGTTCGATCCGGCCGCCGCCCCGGTGGACGTGCCCGATCTCACAGCCTCGAGGGGGATCATCGACGCGCTGAACCGGGAGATGGTCACCCGGATGGCCGACGAGTGGGACAAGTTGCACGCGCCGACCTGCCGCCCCGAGCTCGACCAGGCCAAGGCGACCGTCGCCGCGCAGCGCGGGCTCGATCCGCTCTACCGGCAAGCCCTCGACCACGCCACCCGCAGCTACTGCCGCTGAGCGCCCGAGCACCCCGCTGCCATGACCGACTTCCGCCAACGGTTGCTCGACGCGCTTGAGGCCTCCATCGCCGAAGACGGCTACGCCAAGACGACGGTCGCAGGCATCGTGCGCAGGGCCAGGACCTCGCGCCGCACCTTCTACGAGCATTTCGACAGCCGGGAGGCGTGTTTCGTCGCTCTGCTCTCCGACGCCAACGCCGAGCAGATCAGGCAGATCTCCGAAGCCGTCGACCCCAGCGCACCGTGGCAGAAGCAGGTGCGGCAGGCGATCGAGGCCTGGATCTCGTCGGGGGAGGCGCGGTCGGCGCTGATGCTCAGCTGGATCCGTGACGTGCCGTCGCTGGGCGCCGCCGCGCGGGGGCTGCAGCGCGATGCGATGGAGCACTTCATCGACATGGTCGGGACGCTCGGCGCCACCGACGAGTTCCGGGCCGCCGGCGTCGGCCCCGTCTCGCGCCGGCGCGTCATCATGTTGCTCGGCGGGCTGCGTGAGCTGACGGCCATCACCGTCGAAGAAGGCGGCCGGATGAGTGACGTCACCGATGAGGCGGTCGACGCGTCGATCGCGTTGCTGAGCCCGCCCGGTCACTGACCGGGCGTGGCGGTGGCTCTGGCCTGCTCGTAGAGCGTCCGGTCATGTGAGCACAGCATCATGAGGTCGGGGTGGCCGTGCCGGTAGAGCTCGGCGAGGCGGACGTGGTTCTGCCGGACTTTCGCCCGGTCGGAGGCGACGAGATTCTCCATCAGCGTGGTCAGCGCGGGCACCGGCGGGGAGCCTGCGAGGGTGCCGGGGTGGTAGAACGAGTCGCCGCCGTGCAGCACCCAGCGGTGTCCGGCGTCGACCGCGACACAGGCATGGCCTTCGGTATGACCGGGCAGGGAAACCAGCACGAAGCCCGGCCCGATCGGGGTGAGTTCCTTCGCGGCCGCGAAGCCACGCCAGGCTTCGCCGTCGACGTCGTGCTCGACGATCTTCGGGCCGTGCGCCCATTGCGGGGGCCGGAAGCGCATCCGGTTCGAGATCTTGCGCGACCGCATCGCTCCGCGGGCTTCTGCGGCGGTGACGTGCACGTCCGCGTCGGGGAAGTCGGCGAGTCCACCGATGTGGTCGGCGTCGAAGTGGGTCACCACGATGTGGCGAACATCGGCGGTGCGGAACCCGAGTCGCGCGATCTGTCTGACCGCGGTTTCGTCGTGGTCGAATCGGGGCCGGACCAGCCGACGCCGGATGCGTCCGTAGCGCCCCGGATCGTCACAGTCGCGGATCCCGAAACCCGTGTCCACGAGTACCAGTCCGGCGTCGGACTCGACGAGCAGAACGTGGCAGACCATCGTGTCGACGCCCGGGGGTCGTAGCGTCCCGCAGTTGAGGTGGTGGACTCGCACAGATACCCCCCGGTGTCGCCGACATCGACCTGCGATCAACGCTAATCGGCGGGACGACCCTTACGGGGCAATGTGCGGAACTTCGGTCAGACCGGATGACGGCCCGTTCCAGGTGTGCGAGGTGCACGATGAACAGGAATGGTGTTCAGCCAGCGGCCTTCTCGCGCACCCCCGGACGCCGGACGTCAGGTGGCCGGCCCGCTCTCGGTGGCCCCGCCTTCGTCGGCCCAGTCCACTCGATCGTCGTCGCCTTTGGACGGATCGCTCATCACGTCGTCGTCGGCGTGCGTGGAGCCCGCATCGGTCTGGGCCGTCTTCGGCTTGTCTTTGGTCACGGCGCTGGGTTACCCGCGCCGGCCGGGGTTCACTCAGCCGCGACCGGCCTGCAGCCGGGCAACCCAGTCCGCGGGCACCCGTCCGCGCGGGCCCGGTGCCGTCTGGTCGGCCGGTCGGCTCTGCGGCGGGGCCAGTTCGGGTCCGTCGTAGTACGCATCGGTGTCGTAATTCCAGAACCAGTCCTCGCCCGGTTCGAACGACCGGATGATCGGATGGCCGGTGGTGCGCCAGTGCGCCGACGCGTGCTTGGCCGGGGAGTCGTCGCAACAGCCGATGTGGCCGCAGGCCGCGCACCGGCGCAGATGCACCCACCAGCCGCCGACGGCATCGCACTCCACACAACCGGTGCCGGTGGGCGGCACCGAGGGATCCACTGTCTCGCCGCGAACGTCGCCCACGACGGTGAGCGTACGTGCCTGCTGCGGTGATCTCGATCCGAATGGCGATCGCGGTGGTCTATGGTCTCGCCATGGCAACCAAGGATTCCCGCGAGGTCGTGATCGAGGCAACTCCCGAGCAGATTCTCGACGTCATCGCCGACGTCGAGGCCACGCCGAGCTGGTCGCCGCAGTACCAGAAGGCGGAGATCCTGGAGCGCTACGAGGACGGCAGGCCCAAGCAGGTCAAGATGACCGTCAAAGCCGCGGGCCTCACCGACGAACAGGTCATCGAATACACCTGGGGCGACAACGAAGTCAGGTGGACGCTGGTCTCGGCCACCCAGCTCAAAGCCCAGGACGCCGGCTACCGCCTCACTCCGGACGGTGACAAGACCCGGGTGAAGTTCGACATCGCGATCGACCTGTCGGTGCCGTTGCCGGGGTTCATCATCAAGCGCACGATGAAGGGCGGCGTGGAGACCGCCACCGACGGGTTGCGCAAGCAGGTGCTCAAAGTCAACGGAAATTAGCTGCGGGTTTCTCTGCGCGAGGCCGTTCGCCTGGCTAACATTTGCCACATGGCGGTGCGCGCGTCCAGCGAAGTGGTGATCGAGGCCCCACCCGAGGCGATCCTGGATGCCCTGGCCGACATCGAGGCGGTGTCCTCGTGGTCGTCGCTGCACAAGGACGCGGAGGTCGTGGATCGTCATCCCGACGGCCGGCCGCACCACGTCAGGACCACGGTCGCGATCATGGGTTTGACCGACCACGAAATGCTGGAGTACCACTGGGGCGACGATTGGGTGGTGTGGGACGCCGAACGCACGTCGCGGCAGCGTTGTCAGCACGGCGAGTACAACCTGACCGCGGTGGGGGAGGGTCGGACCCGGGTGCGTTTCGACCTGCTCCTCGACCTGGCCGCCCCTTTCCCGAAATTCCTCGTCAAACGCGCCAAGAAGATGGTGCTCGACGTCGCGCTGGAGAATCTCCGTCTGCGTGTGCTGGCCGCGCAATAGATTTGGGCGCGAACGGGTTACCGGAGCGCGCATCGTGGGGCAACCCTTCGGCTCGCGTTGAGTCGATCACCGGTCGCCGGAATAGTCCGAGCGCGCGGGCGGTTGGTCGCCGTATGGCCGCTGGAATCATGCTTTTCGCGAACGCACAGGCGCAGAACGCCGTCGACGACTACATCGACCAGGCCCGCCGTGCCCACCGGCGGGGCGTCCGGCAGGTCTGGGTGGCCCAGCAGAACGACCACGACGCGATCTCGCTGGCGGGGCTGATCGGCGCGGCGGTCCCGGGGCTCGGCACCGGAACCGCAGCGGTGCCGTTCAATCCGCGGCATCCGCTCACCCTGGCGGCGCAGGCCCAGACCGCCCAGGCGGCCGCGCACGGCAACTTCAGCCTCGGGCTGGGTCTGGGCGCCCATGAGATCGAACGTGTCACCTTCGGGTCGTCCTGGCCGAACACCATCAAGCGGTTGCGCGAGTACCTGACCGTCCTGCGCGCGGTATTCGACGCCGGCGCAGTCGATTTCCATGGTGAGGAATTCACCGCGGCACCGGCATGGCCGGTGAACCTGGCGGGCGGTTCGCAGGTACCCATCTACGTCGCGGCGATGGGACCCAAGGCGCTGCAGGTAACCGGGGAACTCGCCGACGGCACCCTGCCCTATCTGGCCGGGCCCCGCGCGCTCGAGGAGTTCATCGTGCCGACCGTGACGAAGGCCGCCGCCGATGCGGGCCGACCGGCGCCGCGGGTCGTCGCGATGGTGCCGGCTTTGCTCTCCGACGACGTCGCCGCGGCACGGGCTGAGGCCGTTGAACAACTCAGCTTCTACGCCACCATCCCGTCCTATCAGAGGGTCCTTGCCCGGGAGGGCATCGACAGTGTGGCCGGCATCGCCGACCTGGCCGCCCTCGGGGACGCCGGCGCGATACGGCGCACAGTGCAGCGTTACCTCGATGCCGGCGCCACCGACATCGTGCTCAGTCCCGTGGACCGGACCCGGCCCGACGAGGAACTCTGGGAGCTAGCCGCGACGCTCTAGGGTCCGCAGCCGCCGGATCGCTTCGTCGAGCGTGGCATCACGTTTGCAGAATGCGAAGCGCACCAGGTGTTTCCACTCCTCGGCATGGGCCCCCGCGGGATCGCAGAATGCCGACATCGGGATCGCCGCCACCCCGACCTTCTCGGGCAGGTCCGCGCAGAACGCCGTGCTGTCGGGATATCCCAGAGGACGCGGGTCGACGCAGAGAAAATAGGTTCCGTGAGTGTCGTGCACCTCGAACCCGAGGTCGGTCAACGCCGAGCCCAGCCGGTCGCGGCGGTTCTGGAACGTCACGCGCAGCGCGTCCACCCACGCGTCCTGGGTGTCCAGCGCCTGCGCGACCGCGGGCTGGAAGGGCGCACCGCCCACATAGCTGAGGTACTGCTTGGCCGCACGCACGCCGGCGATGAGATCGCTTGGCCCGCATGCCCACCCGATCTTCCAGCCGGTCGCGTTGAACATCTTTCCTGCACTGGAGATGGTGACGGTGCGCTCGGCCATCCCCGGATAGTTGGCCAGCGGCCGGTGCTGTCTGCCGTCGAAGACGAGGTGCTCGTAGACCTCGTCGGTGATCACCAGCAGGTCCGCCTCGACGGCGAGTTCGGCCAGTGCGCGCAGTTCGTCGTCGGTGGCCACGGCGCCGGTCGGGTTGTGCGGTGAATTGACGATCAACGCACGGGTCCTCGGGGTCACCGCGGCGCGCAGGCCCTCGATGTCGATCGCGAAGCCCAGGCCGTCGCGCCGCATCGGGACCGCGCGACGGTGACAGCCGGCCATCGCGATGACGGGGGAGTACGAGTCGTAGAACGGCTCGATCAGCAGCACCTCGGAACCCGGCTCGACCAGACCGAGCACCGACGCCGCGATGGCCTCGGTGGCGCCCACGGTGACCAGCACCTCGGTGTCGGGGTCGTACACCGTGCCGTAGCGGCGTCTGCGCTGGTCGGCGATGGCCTGTCGCAGCGGCGCGATGCCCAGGCCGGGCGGGTACTGGTTGACGCCTTCGGCGATCGCGTTCTCGGCCGCCTTGAGCATGGCGGGCGGACCGTCTTCGTCCGGGAATCCCTGACCGAGGTTGACCGCGCCGACGCGGGTGGCCAGCGCCGACATCTCGGCGAAGACCGTCACCGCGTAGGGCTGGAGCCGTTGCACCGTCACGACCTCGAAGCCTACGTGGGACCGGACCCGCCGGAGGACGCCGGCAGCCGGCTCACGTGGTGAACAGGCGGGCCGAACGGCTCTCGTGACGCATCCCGCTGATCTCCAGGGTCGGGGCCACGCTCCACACGTCGCCCACGTCGCGCTCACAGGCCTGGCGTGCCAGCTCGACCAGGCACGGCGCGCTGCGGGCCTGGATCCGCTGGCTGTGCAGGGGCCCGAGGCGGCCGAGCCGGATCGCGGCGCTGAGCATCGACGCCATCATCGAACGCATCGAGCCGAGCGCGGCGACGCGCACCGGGATGCCGAGCCTGGCCTGCAGTGCGCCCTCGACCACCGCGCAGTGGCCGGGCGTCACTCCGTCGACCACCGCGTCCAGGTACCGGCAGTCGGCGGCCAGCCCGGTCTGCCGGGCCACCGTCGCGAGCTGGCGGCCCGCGGATTCCGACGCGATCCGGGCGTTGTCGAACAGCTTGTAGGTCGCCGCGAGCTCGTCGAGCTCACACAGGGCCCGATCGTCGGTGCCCGCGCGCCAGGCCGCCGCACCGATGGTGGCGTCCAGCGGCGCGTAGCTGCTCGCCAGGTAGGCGAGCACCGCGGCCCCGATGGCGTCGTGGCCGGCGTCGGGACGCTCGGCGAGCCACTGCTCGAGGCCTTGGCTGTGCACCATGCGTCCGGTCGGAAAGGCGCTGTCGTGCAGCTGCATCCACAGCACGAGCGCGATGTCGGGGTCAGTGGCGGTGGCCGGCATGGGCATCCGAGGAGGTTCGGGACCAGCCGTCACCGGCAAGGGCGACCGTCGTGACGTCGCCGACGACGCCCAGCTCGGCGAGCAACTCGCGGGCGGCGTGCGCGCTGGTGAACAGCGGGGCGGCCACGGTGTGCTCACCGACGTCGATCGGGGCGTGCTGGTTGCCGAGCAGATAGCCGAGCAGCAGCATCCTGCGGGCACCGGCCACACCGTCGTTGTCCTCGAAGCGGACCGCGATGGCGTCTTCGGCGGGACGCCGGACCACCACCACCGAGGCATCGTCTTCGGCGATCACCGCACCCGCCCGCAGGAACGTGCCCCGCGGCAACGTGAGCTGCACGACCAGCCCCGTGTCGGCGGTCACGACCTGGCGGTGTTTCGCCGCGTCCCCCCAGCCGATGTCGACGTGATGACGCGCGCGTCCGGCGAATCTCGGCTCGGAGATGTCGCCGAGGACGTTCTGTGCCTTCATCGTTCCTCTCTTTCCGCGAGCAGGTCGGCACGGGTGGCGGCGAACAGTTCCTGCTGGGCGCGCTGCAGAGCCGGGGCGCGTTGTGCGATCAGCCGGACGAAGGCACCCGATGCGCCGGGCAGTCGGCCGGCGCCACCCCGATAGGCCTGGGTGCCGTCGAGGGTCGTGCGCAACCGTGCCACCAGCGACTCGACGTCCCGGCCTGGGGCCAGCACCAGGAACGTCGCCAGATAGTCGCCCTCCAGCAGGCACATGGCGTCGCTTCCGGGACGGATGACCTGCCGGTCCCTGGCGACGGCGCGGCCGGCGACCCGGGCCACGACCGCGCTGTCGTAGACCCGGTAGCCGTACCGCTCCCCGTGGGCGATCCGTCCCGCGGCGACGGCCTCCCAGCCGAGGTAGATCCCGCCGGGCTCGACGCCGACCTCGATCGTCTGGGTGAACGTTGAATCGGTGTGCGGGATCACCGTTCCCGGGTAGTACTGCAGCACCGCACCGGAATGCACGGTGAACTCGAGGTGGTGCCGGGCGCCGTCCCCGTCGCCGGCGAACACCTGCGTGGCGGCCTGCGTGGTGAGGTGCAGGTGGCTGCCGGTGCGGCAGCACACGACGGTGCGTAACTCGTCGTCGGAGAAGGTGCCGCCGCTGGGGCTCTGCACACACAGCGTGGCCGCTCCGGGGTGGACGGGGTCGCAGTGCAGCGGCATCGTGACGCGTTGGGGGTAGCGCTGCCGCAGCGACGTGGCCCTGGTGCGCCCCGATGCGTCGGCGACGACCTCGATACCGAGTTCGCCGGGCCGGATGGTCGGCGCCGTCACGGGACTCCGACGCCGAGCATCGCCCCGTCGATCAGGCGTTCGGTCAGCTCGGGGAGGCCGTGGCCGGACCTCAGGTCGGTGAACACAGTCGGTTTCACCGGCCGCGCGGCGGCACAGTCGCGTCGCATCATGTCGAGGTCCGCGCCGACCATGGGCGCGAGGTCGATCTTGTTGACCACCAGAAGATCTGCCTGCAGCAGACCGATGCCCTTCTTACGGGGGATGTCATCGCCGGCGGAGGTGTCGATCACGAAGATCCAGAAGTCCACCAGGTCGGACGTGAACGTGGCCGCGAGGTTGTCGCCGCCCGACTCGATGAGGATCACGTCGAGATCGGGGAACTGTCGGCTCAGGCGGTCGGCCGCGGCGAGGTTCGCCGACGGGTCCTCGCGGATCGCGGTGTGCGGGCATGCGCCGGTCTCCACGGCGAGCACACGCGCGGGATCGATGACGCCGCTGCGCCGGACGCGTTGCGCGTCCTCGTCGGTCACCAGGTCGTTGGTGATGACGGCGACGCTGTACCCGGCGCCGGACAGCCGCGGCACCAGGGTTTCGACGAGACGGGTCTTGCCCGATCCGACCGGACCGCCGATGCCGATGCGCACTGGCTCAGACATGTTGTCCTCCTGACTATTTCAGCGTGTACCGACGCCCCAGTGGAACGCGGGTCATCGGGGTGCTCACACAGGGCTGGCCGTCGACGGTGACCCGGTAGGTGTCGGGTTCGATCGTGATGTCGGGCAGGTAGTCGTTGTGCAGCAGATCGGCTTTGGTCAGGGCCCGGGCGCCCCGGCACCCGACCAGCCGGGTGTCGAGGCCCAGCTGCTGACCCAGGCCGGCGTTGATCGCGGCGCCGGCGACGAAGTTCACCGACACGTCGGCGGGGGTGCGGCCGAACGCCGCCCACTGGGGGCGGTAGCGGAGCGGCTCACACGTCATCAGCGACGCGTTGGCCTCACCCATCACCGACCACGCCGGGAAGCCGCCCTTGAACACCACCTCGGGCCTGATGCCGAAGAACTTCGGTTCCCAGAGCACGATGTCGGCGAGCTTGCCGGGCTCCAGTGACCCGACCTCGTGGTCGATGCCGAACAGCCGCGCCGGATTGATGGTCAGCTTGGCGACATAGCGCAGGATGCGCGCGTTGTCGGCGCCGGTGCCCTCGTCGCCGGGCAGCGCGCCGCGGGTGGCGCGCATGTGGGAGGCGAGTTGCCAGGTCCTGGCGATGGTTTCACCGATGCGCCCCATGCCCTGCGAATCCGATCCCATCGCCGAGATCGCACCGAGGTCGTGCAGCACGTCCTCGGCGGCGATGGTCTCGCGGCGGATCCTGGACTCCGCGAACGCGACATCCTCGGGGATGCGCGGGTTGAGGTGGTGGCACACCATCACCATGTCGAGGTGCTCGTCGAAGGTGTTGAGCGTGTACGGGTTGGTCGGGTTGGTCGACGACGGCAGGCAGAACGGTTCGCCGACGACGCGCATGATGTCCGGTGCGTGGCCGCCGCCTGCGCCTTCGGCGTGGTAGGTGTGGATCGGCCTGGCCGCCGATCGCGCGCATGGTGTCCTCGAAGAAGCCGGACTCGTTGAGGGTGTCGGTGTGGATCTGCACCTGCAGGTCGAGTTCGTCGCCGGCGTCCAGCGATGCGCGGATCGCGGCCGGGGTGGCACCCCAGTCCTCGTGGATCTTGTACCCGATCGCCCCCGCGAGGCCCTGCTCGATCAGCGGCGCGGTGCTCGACGCGCTGCCGTTGGCGATGAACCCGAAGTTCATCGGGAATCCCTCTGCGGCACGCAGCATCCGTGCGAGGTTGGTGGGCCCGGACGACGTGATGCCGACGGTCACGGGGCCGAGGCCACCGCCGATCATCGTCGTGATGCCGCTGGAGATCGCCTCCTCGACCAGCCCGGCGCTGTCGAAGTGCACGTGCACGTCGATGCCGCCCGCCGTGGCGATCATGCCCTCGCCGGCGCGGATGTCGGTGCCTGCACCGATGATCAGGTCCGGGTCGACCCCGTCCATGGTGCGGGGGTTGCCGGACTTGCCGATCCCGGCAATGCGCCCGTTGCGGATCCCGATGTCGGCCTTACGGATTCCGAGCACCGCGTCGATGATCAGCACGTTGGTGATGACGAAGTCCAGTGCGCCTTCGCCGTTGGACTCTTGGCCGTTGGTGATGTCCCCGTGTACTCCCATGCCCTCGCGCATGGTCTTGCCGCCGCCGAACACCGATTCGTCGCCGTACACGGTGGCGTCGTGCTCCACCTTGGCCAGCAGTTCGGTGTCGGCGAGCCGGACCCGGTCCCCGGTGGTGGGGCCGTAGAGCTCGGCGTAATGGCTGCGGGAGATCCGATGGCCCATCTCAGCTGCTCCTCGGGGCGTCGAGGAACCCGAGCTCGTGCATGCGGGCCATCAGTTCGGGGCCGGCAGGTCCGGAGGTGTCGGCGTTGGTCACGTCGTTCTGGCCGATCACGGTGCGCTGACCGCCGTAGCTGGTCAACCGGACCTCCTGTTGCTCACCGGGTTCGAAGCGCACCGCGGTGCCGGACGGAATGTCCAGGCGCATGCCGAAGCTCGCGGCCCGGTCGAAACGCAGCGCGCGGTTCACCTCGAAGAAGTGGAAATGCGAACCGACCTGGATCGGGCGGTCGCCGGTGTTGTCGACCACCACCGTCGTCCCGGCGCGGCCTGCGTTGAGTTCCAGCTCGCCGTCACACGGCAGGACCTCGCCGGGAACGACGTCGGGCTGCGGTGTTGCTCCGCTGCCCGGGCCGATCGCGTCGTGCACGGTGACCAGCTTCTGGCCGTCCTCGAAGAACGCCTCGACCTGGACCGAACCCAGCAGTGTCGGCACGCCCGGCAGCACGTCGTCGTCGGTGAGCACCGAGGCGCCGTGGGCGGCGGCCTCGGCGACACTGGCACCCGCACGCGCGGCCTCGACCACTTCGTCGGCGATCAGGGCCCGCGCCTCGGCGTAGCTGAGGGCCAGGCCCGCCGAGCGGTGCTTGCGCGCCAGCTCGGCGGCCAGGAACAGCAGCAGCCGGTCCTCGTCCTTCGGTGTCAGATGCATCGCGTCAGCCTGTGATCCCGGCGGCCCACGGGTAGTCCTTCAGGTACGGGTCCGGCTCGATGGGCGCCGGGGACTCCCACACCTGGTAGATCAGGCCGTCCTGGGCGACGCGCCCGATCCGTGCGGTCTTGGTGACGTGGTGGTTCTCGCCGTCGACGGTCATGGTGCCCTCGGGGACGTCGACGGTGACGCCGTCGGCGGCTTCCTGGATGTCCGGCACGGCGAACGAGTTCGCCTTCTCCACAGTCGCTTTCCACAGCATCACCGCCGCGTAGGCCGATTCCATCGGATCGGAGGTGACCCGGTCGGCGCCGAAGCGCGCCTTGAAGTCCTCGACGAACGTGTTGTTCGCCGGCGAGTCCAGCGTCTGGTAGTAGTTCCACGACGACAGCTGGTTCACCAGCGTCGGTGCGCCGATGCTGCGCACCTCTTCCTCGCCGACGCACATCGACATCACCGGCATGGCCTCGGCGGTCAGGCCAGCGCTGCGGTATTCCCGGAAGAACGCGTTGAGGGAGTCGCCGACCACGACGTTGAACACCGCGTCGGCGTCGGCGGTGCGGATCTTGTTGACGATGGTGGAGAAGTCGGTGCTGCCCAGCGGCGTGTAGTCCTCGCCCTTGATCTCGATGCCGTTGGCCTGCGCGTAGGCCTTGACGATCGCGTTCGAGGTGCGCGGGAACACGTAGTCGCTGCCGACCAGGTACAGCGACTTCACCCCTTGCTCTTTGAGGTAGTCCAGCGACGGGATGATCTGCTGATTGGTGGTGGCGCCGGTGTAGAAGATGTTCGGCGAACTCTCCAGCCCCTCGTACTGCTGGCCGTAGTAGAGCAGGGCGTCGTTGTCTTCGAAAACGGGCAGCATCGCCTTGCGGCTGGCGGACGTGTAGCCGCCGAAAACCACGGCGACACAGTCGGACTGGACCAGTTTCTGTGCCTTCTCGGCGAAGATGGTGGGCTCGGAGGCGCCGTCCTCGCTGATCAGCTGGAGCTGTTTGCCCAGCACGCCGCCGGAGGCGTTGACCTGCTCGACGGCCAGCGTGATCGCGTCGCGGATCACCGATTCGCTGACCGCCAGTCCGCCCGAGAGGGAGTTGATGGCGCCGACCTTGATGGTGTCGCCGGAGGTGTCGACGCAGCTTTCGCGCGCTGCGGCCGCACCCTCGTCGCCCGCCCGGCTGCCGCACCCGGCGGTCAGAAGTGCCGCCGCTGCCAGCACCGCGACGGAACAACGCCGGAAATCGCTCATGGAACGTCTCGATGACCTGAACATCCTGATGCCCTTTGCTTCGTGCTGTCGGGTAAGGCACTGCACTGTGCCGCATGGTCGGTGCCCGTCAGCGTAGAAACGAGTGCGGGACAGTGCCTATAGGAGGAATCTCCCAATTCCGCGAACGGTTTTCGCCACCGCCTCAACCCGGAAACGTGGCCGAAACATGACCTGCCGATGATGTGCGCACACAGCGAGCGCTGAGCGGAGGACGCGTGCCATGTCGGGCATCTACGGTGACGTGCTGAGCAGTGGCGCCAGTATGGAGGACCGCGCCCACGACCTCCTCGATCTGTTATCCGCTCGTGCCGAATCCTCGGCCTCGGCGATCTGTCTGTGGGATCCGATCCAGCGCAGGCACGTCGGCGTGGCCAACCACGACTATCCAGACGCAGTGATGGACCATTTCAACAGCTGGTTCGTCGACAACGACCCGCTGTTCGACGCCATGCGGGTCCACGGTCTGGGCGCGCTGCGCTGGCGGGACTTCCCCGAGTATCGCAGCGGATACTCGGTCAGCAACGTGTTCCGGCCTGCCGGGTTCGACGAGGGGTTGTCGGCGCGGCTGGTCACCAGCGACGGGGCCTATGTCGGCACGATCCACGTCAACTGCGACGACGCGCGGTACCCCAGCGACGACGACGTGGCCGAGATCAACGCGTTGCGCCGCCAGATGGCCGAGCAACTGGACTTCGCGCTTCGACCCCGCATGGTCGCCGAATTGATTGCTCCCGATGCCCAGGCCTGGGCCGTCGATGACCTCGGGCGGGCTCTACTGCTGCGGGGCGGGAACACCTTCGACGAGGTGTTGGATCCCGCTTTGATCGCCGACCTTGCCGCAGCGTTCGTGGCGTCGGCGGCCGGCGTCAAACCGGACGTGCTGCGTCACCACGACGGCGTGTCCTGGTTGTACGTACGGCGGATCGCGACGACCGCGAGATACCGCGGCGACAGTCTGGGGGCGGTGTTGCTGGTGACCCGCAGCCCGCTGCCGGCGGGCATCACCCCGCGCGAGCTGGATGCACTGACCCTGGCTGTGTGCGGGCTGACCAACACCGAGATCGCGGCCAGGCTGTTCATCAGCGCACGCACCGCCGGCCATCATCTGGAGAGCGCGTCGGCCAAACTCGGCGCCACCAACCGTGCGTCGTGCGCCTCGCGCGCGGTGTCGCTGGGCCTGCTCTCAGCGCGGGTGTTGTGCGGCTTCGGAAGTGGCGTGTCGCTGACCGCGTGAGAGCGCCGAACCCGGCGGGGGAGCGCGTCAGGTCAGGTCGCCTGGTCGGACCCGCAACTTGGCCGCGATCCTGGCCAGCGCCTTCTTGTCGGTGGTGGTGAGGGGGTCGAGGACGAACTGTCGCACCGAGCGCATGTGGATCGGTGCGGCTTCGACCACCAGTGCGTAGCCGACGTCGGTGAGACTTGCCAGGGTGTAGCGGCCGTCGGTGGGATCGGGAAAGCGCATCATCCAGCCGCGCTCTTCGAACCGCTTCACGACGTTGGACAGGCGCGACAGCGAACCACCGGTCAGAAATGCCAACTCGCTCATCCGGATCCGCCGATCGGGCGCTTCGGAGACGTGGCTGAGCACGAGGTACTCGAAGAGGGTCAGATCGACCTCGCGCAGCGGCGACTCGAGCTTGCCGGGCAGCAGCATCATCAACGAGACCAGACCCGTCCAGGCCTCCTTCTCGTCGGGAGTCAGCCACTGGGTGTCGTCGTCCGAGGGCGCCATCCCTGCACTCTATCGAGCGAGCCATGACTTTACGCTTGAAGTAATCGCGTGCTACGTTCACTTCATGAATGAAGTCAAAGAGGCAACTGACGTGACGTTCTTCGAAACCCCCGGCTACGGCGCGAAGATGCGGCAACTACTGCACTACAGCCAGGCGGTGCGGATCGGCGACCGCGTGGAGATCTCGGGCCAGGGCGGCTGGGACGACGACCTGAACTTTCCCGAGTCGCTCGAGGAAGAGATCGTGCGGGCGTTCGACAATGTGGAGCGCACCCTGGCGACCGCGGGGGCGACATGGCGCGACGTGGTGCACGTGAACTCCTATCACCTTCCCAGCGCGGACGATTCGATCGGCGACGCGCACAACGACGTGATGGCCGACCAGTTGCGCAAGCGGATGCCGGACCAGCCGCCCATCTGGACGCAGACCGGCGTCGCGGCGCTCGGGGCTCCGAAGATGCGGGTCGAGATCCGGGTGACCGCGATCGTCGGCCGCTGAGGGGGAATGAACCGGGGCGTCCAGGCGCTTGAGTGAGTCATGGCCTTCACGCTCAGTGAGAACTCTGCCCTGCTGGCCCCGGTCACTCTGGGGAACGCCACACTGCGCAACCGGATTTTCATGGCGCCGTTGACCCGTTCGCGTGCCGATGCCGACGGCACCCCGTCGGCACTGGCGGCGGAGTACTACTCCCAGCGTGCCGCGGCGGGGTTGATCATCAGCGAGGCCACCGCGGTGTGCGAGCAGGCCAACGGCGCATACCTGAACACGCCCGGCCTCTACACCGACCGCCAGCAGGACAGGTGGTCCGACATCGCGTCGGCGGTGCATCGCGCCGGTGGGACGATGTTCGTCCAGTTGTGGCACGTCGGCCGGATGGCGCACCCGGAGATCAGCGGCTTCGAGAACGTGGGGCCGTCCGCGGTCGCCGCGGACCTGTTGGCGCACACGCCGACCGGCAAGAAGCCCTTGCCGACGCCGCGTGCCCTGTCCGTGCGCGAGATCGGCGAGATCGTCGGTCAATTCCGCGCCGCCGCCCGGCGCGCCGTCGACGCCGGCATGGACGGCGTCGAAATCCATTCGGCCAATGGATATCTGCTCCACGAGTTCCTGTCCGATGTCGTCAACCAACGTGATGATGCCTATGGCGGGTCCCCGCAGAACCGGGCCCGGTTCGCCGCCGAGGTGGTCGAGGCCGTCGCCGCCGAGATCGGTCCGGACCGCGTCGGGCTGCGCATCTCGCCCGGCAACGGCGCCGGTGACGTGCGGGAGATCGACCAGATCAGCACCTACGAGGCGCTGCTGTGCCGGATCGCCCCGTTGGACATCGCATACCTGCACATCCTGATCGAGCCGTCGCAGCCGGCCTTCGCGGCGGTGCGCACGCAGTGGGAGGGCCGGCTGGTTCTCAACACGCCGCGGGAGGTCGACACCGATTTCGCGCTGCTGGAGAACCTTGCCGAGTGGGGCGTGATCAGCGCCGCGGCGGTGGGGCGGGCCTTTCTCGCCAACCCGGACCTGGTGCAGCGCCTGCGGGTCGGCGCCGGACTGAACGCGCCGGACGTGGCGACCTTCTACGCACCCGGCCCGGCCGGCTACATCGACTACCCGACGCTCGACGAATTGCTGACGCCAAGGTCGGCGTAGGTGTGAACCGGTCGGGAGTGGAAACACCTCCTGCATGGCTACCTACCGTGTTCTGAATCCCCAAGGCGACGTCGTCGACACCAAGGACATCGAGAGCGCCGACGACGCGCACGCCTGGTTCGTCGATCAGAAGGCCGACAACTCCGAGCTCGGGTGGCGCATGGAGGTCGAGCACGACGGCGAGTGGTCGTTCTTCGACGACACCGAGGGCACCTCGAACTAACAGTCCCTGCACGAGCAGACACAAACTCGCACGATTCGCACCTGAATCGTGCGAGTTTGTGTCTGCTCGCGCAGGAGACGCGCTCCAGGCCGCCCAACCAAGCGGTTGGGCGAGGCTGCTAGCATCGCGCACAGAGGAGCAGCCTCCCCGCGGGTACCAAATCCGCGAAACCCCTGAACAGGACCTGGAGAACACATGTCCGAAGAAGCCTTCATCTATGAGGCCATCCGCACCCCGCGCGGCAAGCAGCGCGGCGGCGCCCTGAATGAGATCAAGCCCGTCAACCTTGTCGTCGGCCTGATCGACGAGATTCGCACCCGTTTCCCCGACCTGGACGAGAACCTGATCAGCGACCTGATCCTCGGCGTCGTCTCGCCGGTCGGCGACCAGGGTGGCGACATCGCCCGCACCGCGGGCCTGGTCGCGAACCTGCCCGAGACCACCGGCGGTGTCCAGCTGAACCGGTTCTGCGCCTCCGGCCTGGAGGCCGTGAACATGGCCGCGCAGAAGGTGCGCTCCGGCTGGGACGACCTCGTGCTCGCCGGCGGCGTGGAGTCCATGAGCCGCGTGCCGATGGGCTCGGACGGCGGCGCCTGGGCAGCCGACCCGGAAACGAACTACCGCATCGGCTTCGTGCCGCAGGGCATCGGCGCCGACCTGATCGCCACCATCGAGGGCTTCTCCCGCGAAGACGTCGACGCCTACGCGGCGCGCTCGCAGGAGCGCGCGGCCGCAGCGTGGTCGGGCGGCTACTTCGCCAAGTCGGTCGTGCCGGTCAAGGATCAGAACGGCCTGGTCGTCCTCGACCACGACGAGCACATCCGCCCCGGCACCACGGTCGAGAGCCTGGGCAAGCTGAAGTCCGCGTTCGAAGGTGTCGGCGCGATGGGCGGCTTCGACGATGTGGCGCTGCAGAAGTACCACTACGTCGAGAAGATCAACCACGTCCACACCGGTGGCAACAGCTCGGGCATCGTCGACGGCGCCGCGCTGGTGCTGATCGGCAGCGAGGCTGCGGGCAAGTCGCAGGGCTTGACGCCGCGGGCGCGCATCGTCGCGACCGCCACCAGCGGCGCCGATCCGGTCATCATGCTGACCGGCCCGACCCCGGCCACCAAGAAGGTGCTCGACCGCGCGGGTCTGACGGTCGATGACATCGACCTGTTCGAGCTGAACGAGGCGTTCGCGTCGGTGGTGCTGAAGTTCCAGAAGGATCTGGGCATCCCGGACGAGAAGCTCAACGTCAACGGTGGTGCCATCGCGATGGGTCACCCGCTGGGCGCCACCGGCGCCATGATCACCGGAACCATGGTCGACGAGCTCGAGCGCCGCGGCGCTCGCCGTGCGCTGATCACGCTGTGTGTCGGCGGCGGCATGGGCGTGGCCACCATCATCGAGCGCGTCTAGAGAGGTCTGAAAACCAATGGCTGAGAACACGATCAAGTGGGACAAAGATGCCGACGGCATCGTCACGCTGACGCTGGACGACCCGACCGGGTCGGCCAACGTGATGAACGAGCACTACAAGGAATCCATGCACAATGCGGTGGAACGCCTTGTGGCCGAGAAGGATTCGATCACCGGTGTGGTGATCGCCAGCGCGAAGAAGACCTTCTTCGCCGGCGGTGACCTCAAGGGCATGATGAACGTCGGCCCGGACAACGCCGCGGAGTCCTTCGCCGAGGTGGAGTTCATCAAGGCCGACCTGCGCAAGCTGGAGACCCTCGGTGTGCCGGTCGTCGCGGCCATCAACGGCGCCGCGCTCGGCGGCGGCTTGGAGATCGCGCTGGCGTGTCACCACCGCATCGCCGCCGACACCAGGGGCGTCGTCATCGGCCTGCCCGAAGTCACCCTGGGCCTGCTGCCCGGCGGTGGCGGCGTGGCCCGCACCGTGCGCATGTTCGGCATCCAGAAGGCCTTCATGGAGATCCTGAGCCAGGGCACGCGGTTCAAGCCGGGCAAGGCCAAGGAGATTGGTCTGGTCGACGAATTGGTCGGCAGCGTCGAGGAATTGGTGCCCGCCGCCAAGGCTTGGATCAAGGCCAATCCGGATGCACACACCCAGCCGTGGGATCAGAAGGGTTACAAGATGCCCGGCGGCACGCCGAGCAGCCCCGGCCTGGCGTCGATCCTGCCGTCCTTCCCGGCGCTGCTGAAGAAGCAGCTCAAGGGCGCGCCGATGCCGGCCCCGCGGGCCATCCTCGACGCCGCGGTCGAAGGCGCCCAGGTCGACTTCGACACCGCCACCCGCATCGAGAGCCGCTACTTCGTCGGCCTGGTCACCGGCCAGACCGCGAAGAACATGATCCAGGCGTTCTTCCTGGACCTGCAGGCCATCAACGGCGGCGCATCGCGGCCCGACGGCATCGCCAAGCAGGAGATCAAGAAGATCGGTGTGCTGGGTGCGGGCATGATGGGCGCCGGTATCGCCTACGTGTCGGCCAAGGCCGGCTACGACGTCGTGCTCAAGGACGTCACGATCGAGGCGGCCCAGAAGGGCAAGGCGTACTCGGAGAAGATCGAGGCCAAGGCGCTCGAGCGCGGTCGCACCACCAAGGAGAAGTCCGACGCGCTGCTGGCCCGGATCACCCCGGCCGCCGATGCCGCCGATCTCAAGGGCGTCGATTTCGTGATCGAGGCCGTCTTCGAGAACCAGGAACTCAAGCACAAGGTGTTCCAGGAGATCGAGGACATCGTCGAGCCGAACGCGCTGCTGGGCTCCAACACCTCCACGCTGCCGATCACGGGTCTGGCGACCGGCGTGAAGCGCCAGGAGGACTTCATCGGCATCCACTTCTTCAGCCCCGTCGACAAGATGCCGCTGGTGGAGATCATCAAGGGCGAGAAGACCTCTGACGAGGCGCTGGCCCGGGTGTTCGACTACACCCTGGCCATCGGCAAGACCCCGATCGTGGTCAACGACAGCCGCGGCTTCTTCACCTCCCGCGTCATCGGCACCTTCGTCAACGAGGCGCTGGCGATGCTCGGCGAGGGCGTGCCCGCGGCCAGCATCGAGCAGGCAGGTTCGCAGGCCGGCTACCCGGCGGCTCCGCTGCAGCTCTCCGACGAGCTCAACCTGGAGCTGATGCAGAAGATCGCCACCGAGACCCGCAAGGCGACCGAGGCGGCCGGCGGCACCCACGTGGCGCACCCGGCCGAAGAGGTCGTCAACAAGATGATCGAGATCGGTCGTCCGTCGCGGCTCAAGGGCGCGGGCTTCTACGAGTACGTCGACGGCAAGCGCGTCGGCCTGTGGCCCGGCCTCGCCGACACCTTCGGCTCGGGTAAGACCGACATTCCGTTGCAGGACATGATCGATCGGATGCTGTTCGCCGAGGCGCTGGAGACCCAGAAGTGCCTCGACGAGGGCGTGCTCACCTCGACCGCCGACGCGAACATCGGCTCGATCATGGGTATCGGCTTCCCGCCGTACACCGGTGGCAGCGCGCAGTTCATCGTTGGCTACCAGGGTGAGCTGGGCGTCGGCAAGGAGGCGTTCGTCGCCCGTGCCAAGCAGCTCGCCGAGCGTTACGGCGAGCGGTTCAACCCGCCCGCGTCGCTGACCAGCTAACGCGATGTGCGAAGTGCCCCCGGCCACCGGCCGGGGGCACTTTCGTTTGCGGGCCGCGATGAGTTCCGGCAGGATTCCCGGTCAGAACCCCTGTGCATGCGGATTCGATATGGGCAGTGCTGGACCGGCGGGTGGACGACGGCCGCATCCCGGGATATGTGGCCGCCGTGCGATGTCGCGGCACCTCCGAAGTACACGCGTCGGGCCACGTGTCCTTCGACCCGAACGCCGCACCCATGGCTCCCGACACTCCCTTCCGCATCGCGTCGCTGTCGAAGCCGCTCGCGGCGGCGCTGACGTTGGCGCTCGTCGACGGCGGGGTGCTGAGCCTGGACGACGAGATTTGCCGCTGGCTGCCGGAGTTCGCCACGCCCGCGGTGTTGCGGCGGCCCGGCGGCACACTGGACGACACGGTTCCCGCCGACCGGCCGATCACCATCGCGGACCTGCTGACGTCGACGGCCGGGTGGGGACTGCTGCTGGAGGCCTCGCCCCTGCAATCGGCTGTCGACGACCGCCGACTGGGTCCGGGCCCGGTGCCGCCGCCGATGTCCGGCGACGAATACGTGCGTCGTCTCGCCGAGCTTCCGCTGGCATTCCAGCCGGGTACCGGGTGGCTCTACGACATGCCGATCAAAGTGCTCAGCGTGCTGCTCGACCGGGTGACGGACCAGTCGCTGGGGGAGCTGCTCACCGAACACATCACCGGCCCACTGGGCATGGCGGACACCGGCTTCTGGGCTCGGTCGCCGGCCCGGCTGGCGACCCAGTACGTGCCGACGCCCGACGGCGGGCTGGAGGTGTTCGACCGTCCCGACGGGATCTTCGCGCAGCCCCCGGCATTCGAGGATCTCAGTTGCGGGTTGGTGTCCACGGGCCCGGATCTGCTGCGGTTCTTCTCGGCGCTGGCCGACGGCGGTGATCCTGTGCTGCGCCCGGAGTCGGTGCGGCTGATGACGGCCGACCATCTCTCCGACGACCAACGCCGACAAGGACAGGACATCCTCGGCGACGGGCACTCCTGGGGTCTGGGCACTGCCGTCGCCGTCGAGTCGACGCAGCCCTGGCTGGCGCCCGGCCGGTGGGGGTGGATAGGCGGCACCGGAACCACGGCGCACGTGCAGCCGGACGGCGGGGTGGCGATCTTCCTGTCCCAGCGCATGCTCGCCGACGCCCAGGAAGGGTTCGACGACTTCTGGGCGGCATTCGCCCGGGCGTGAGCCCGCAGATCAGCGCGTGCCCCTCAATCTGGGGCGTGCCTGCGACTCCGGCGACGGCTGCACCCCGTGCGCCAGCCCATTACCGTCGTGCACCCCGGAGGCGAACTTCACGACCGGTCGTAACACTCTGTGGCGCAAGAGAATCGATCGAGTCCGTGTCCAGGGTGAGGGTCGTTTGCGGAACATACCGTCGATGCTGCCTGCAGAACTCCGCCGACAACAGTGGCCCTGGTGCCGCCGTTCGTTAAGATAGTGACATGCACACTGTCGCGGTCCTCGCCTACGACGGCATGTCGGGATTCGAATCGGGCCTGGCCGCCGAGATCTTCGGCATGACCGAATTGTCCGAGCGGTTCTCCGCCGGGCTGGTACGGCCCTGGTACTCGGTCAAGCTATGCGCGGAACGCGAGGAGATCGGTCTCCTCGGCGGCGCGGTCGTGCGCACCTCCTACGGGCTGGACGATCTGGCCGCCGCGGACACCGTGGTGATCCCGAGCGTCCGCGACGTCACCGAACCGGTGTCCCCGCAACTCATCGACGCGATCAAGGCCGCCGACGCGCGCAACGCCCGGTTGGTGTCGATCTGTTCTGGGGCGTTCGCGCTCGCCGCTGCCGGCGTGCTCGACGGGCGTCGGGCCACCACGCACTGGATCTACGCGGACCTGCTCGCACGGCGCTACCCGGCCATCGAGATCGACGCAGCGCCGCTCTACGTCGACAACGGGCGGGTGCTGACCAGCGCGGGCTGCGCGGCCGGGCTGGATCTCTGCCTGCACATCGTGCGCTCCGATCACGGCGGCCGGGTGGCCAACGACGTCGCACGGCGGTTGGTCGTGTCGCCGCACCGTTCGGGCGGGCAGGCGCAGTACATCGAGTCTCCAGTACCCGAGCCGACCGACGACGGCCGCATTGCGGCCGGAATGAGCTGGGCCGTGGCCAATCTCGACAGGCCGATCACCCTCGACGAGATGGCCGAGCAGTCGGCGATGTCGCGGCGGAGCTACCTGAGGCAGTTCGCCAAGGCCACCGGAACCACACCGATCAAATGGCTGATCGCGCAGCGGATCCAGGCCAGTCTGGCGCTGCTGGAAGCGTCGGCGTTGTCGATCGAGCAGATCGCCGCTCGGGTCGGATTCGAGTCGCCCGCGACCTTCCGGCATCACTTCGTCCGGCAGATGCACACCACCCCGAGTGACTATCGCGCAGCCTTCACCGGCCGTGAGGTGTCTTGACTCTGCGCTCGGGTGCCCCACAATGGCAACGTGACCGAAGGGTTTACCGGAAGCTTCGCGGCAGCACTGCACAGCTACGGTGACCGGCCGTGCATCGAGTTCGACCGACGCTGGTACTCGGGTCGAGAAGTGGTGGCCTACGGCACGCAGATCGCGGCGCTTCTGGCCGGCGCCGGGGTCGCCGAGGACGCTCCCGTCGGCCTCATCGTCCGTAACCGGCTACCGCACGCGGCGACGATCGGCGGGTTCCTCGCCGCCGGGCGCGCCGTGGTGATGATCTATTCATTTCAGTCTCCGGACACGATCGCCGGGGATGTCGAGAGGCTGAACCTGTCCGCGGTGGTGGCCGACCCGCAGGACTGGACGGAGCCGGTAGTGGCCGCGGCCTCCCGGGCCGGCTCCGCGGGAGTGGCGATCTCGCTGACCGAGCCGACCGTGACCATCATGCCCGGTCTCGAACGGTCTGACGGTGCGCGACCGCACGCCACCGCCGAGCCCGGCGTGGCGCTGGAGATCCTGACCAGTGGCACCACCGGGCCACCCAAACGGCAGGCGATCAGATTCAATGTGCTGGAGCGCACGGTCTTCAGCGTCACCTCCGGCGAGAAGGCGTCTGTGGGTGCGCCCCCGGAGTTCGCCTACTGGCAGTTCGGCGGCATCGGGGTGTGCCAGCTGATCGCGGGGCTCTACAACGGGCGCCGCATCGCGATGCTGGAGCGGTTCACCGTCGACGGGTGGGTCGACGCCGTGCGCCGGCACCGGGTGGCGCGCTGCGGGGTGCAGCCGGCCGTTATCCGCATGCTCCTCGACGCCGACGTGCCCAAGGCGGACCTCGCCTCGCTCGAGTTCCTCATCAGTGCGTCCGGGCCGTTGGACCCCGAGACCCGTGACGAGTTCGAGCAGAAGTACCAGATACCGATCCGATTGGCCTACGGGGCAACAGAATTCGGGGGCTCGTTGTGTGCGTGGACCCCGGACATGGTGCAGGCGTACCAGGAGTCCAAGCGTGACAGTGTCGGGCGGGCGCTGCCCGACACCGAGTTGCGTGTCGTCGATCCCGACAGCGGCACCGAGGTGGCCGTGGGCATCCCCGGCCTGCTGGAGGCCAGGGTCGGCCCGATCGGCCCGGACTGGATCAGGACCACCGACATCGCCAGCATCGACGAGGACGGCTTCGTCTACCTGCACGGCCGGGCCGACGGCGCCATCAACCGCGGCGGGTTCAAGGTGCTGCCGGAAACCGTCAGGCGGGTCCTCGTCGCGCATCCCGCGGTGCGCGACGCGTGCGTGGTCGGGGTTCCCGACGCGCGCCTCGGGCAGGTGCCGTTCGCGGCCGTCGAGGTCGCCGCGGGTGCGGCCGCACCCAGCGAGGAAGATCTCAAAGACCTGGTGCGCCAGACACTTCCCGTCTACAACGTGCCCGTTGCGGTCGCGACGGTCGACGAGTTGCCACGCACTCCGGCTCTGAAGGTGAGCCTGCCCGCCGTGGCGGCACTGTATGCCGGCCACGCCGCAGACTGAGGCTTACACCGCACCCAAGTCGGCCGACAGCCAGTGCTTCGGCTCGACGAACACGGCCACGCTCTCGCCGTGCTCGCGTCGCGCGAATTCGAGATAGCCGTCCACCTTCTCGGGAGCGAGGTAGCGCTTGGTCATCTCGACGAGTTGTTCGTCGGTGCCGGGCTCGATGCGCAGCACCGGACCGTCGACGGCGACGTAGCGCACGGTGGGCTCGGCGCGGTCCACCATCAGCGAGACGTAGCCGCTGGATTGGATAAGCAGGTGCTTGCGTGATCCGGCACCGGTGGTGAACCACAGGTCACCGCCGGGGGTGTACTGATACCAGATCGGAACTGTCAACGGGCCGCGTCCGTCACCCGCGGACACGGAAAGGGCTGCGATATGGGGTTCGGCGAGGAAGCTCTCGCGCTCGTCTTTGGAAAGGGCCATAACTCTCAAGCTACTGATCGGCGTTGACTCTCGAGGTGACCTCGGCCAAGAGCATAGAGTCGGATTCATGCGCTTCGGACTCTTCATCCCCCAAGGCTGGCGACTCGACCTGGTCGGAATCGAACCGCGGGACCAGTGGCTTGTGATGCGTGATCTGGCGACGTATGCGGACGAAGGCAACGTGTGGGACTCGCTGTGGGTGTACGACCACTTTCACACGGTGCCGGTGCCCACTGCCGAGGCCACCCACGAGGCGTGGACGTTGATGTCGGCCTACGCGGCCACCACATCCCGGATCAAGCTCGGACAGATGTGCACGGCGATGAGTTATCGCAATCCGGCCTACCTCGCCAAGGTGGCGGCCACCGCCGACATCATCTCCGGCGGGCGCATCCAGATGGGCATCGGCGGCGGCTGGTACGAGCACGAATGGCGGGCATACGGATACGGCTTTCCATCCGCCGGGGTGCGGCTGGCACGGCTCGACGAAGGCGTCCAGATCATGCAGGCCGCCTGGCGCGACGGCATCGTCTCATTCGACGGGAAGCACTATCAGACGGACGGGGCCATCGTGGAGCCCCGGCCGCTGCAGCGTGACGGCATCCCGATGTGGATCGCCGGCGGCGGCGAGAAGGTCACCCTCCGCATCGCCGCGCAGTACGCCCAGTACACGAACTTCACCTCCGACCCTGAGGGTTTCGCGCACAAGTCGGAGGTTCTCGCCGGTCATTGCCGTGACGTCGGAACGGATTTCGACGGCATCGTCCGTTCGGCGAACATCAACGTCGTCGTCGGGGCCACCGAGGGCGACGTCAAGGACCGGCTGGCGCAGGTGCGATCCCGCATCAGTGGGTTGACCGGGGAGGCGGCCGCCGACGCCATGCTGAGCTCGATGAGCAGCCCACAGGCCGGAAGCGGAACGCCCGAACAGCTGGTCGAGACACTTCAGCGCCTCCGCGACCTGGGGTGCGAGTACGTGATCTGTTACTTCCCCGAGGCCGCCTACGACCGTTCCGGGATCGAGATGTTCGAGCGGGAGATCATTCCGGCGCTCGGGTGATCGGCGGGCTCGGCTGGGCCGTCACCTGGGCAAATACTGACGCCTTCGGTAAATGAACGCGGCAACAGTCATGTCCGCAGCAGGCCGATTGTGCCGTCCCGATGGACGCAACGTGGCGGCTTGATGATCGAAGCCCGCTGCGGTGCGGCCGAGCTGCGCATTTTGAGCAACGTCGTATGCCACTAGGTGAGGATTTGGCGACGCACCATCGGCTGCGGGCGGACCGCGCGAATGATTCCGTCGCTCTTGCCCGGCGGGTGGCGAAAAATGCCGGATAGTCGCACTTCCAGCACAGTACCAGGACTCGTTTCGATCACAATTTTCGCTGCGGCAAATTTGCGGCCGGCGCCGCGCCGGCTGTGTTGACCTTGATATTTGCCCGGACAACTGCGTGCGTGCCGATAGCCGGATAGTTGCAACTGCAAAAAACATTGCAAATTTCGTTATCCAGGTCACGTTATTGTCTTAAGCTCACCCGTAGCTGGGCGTGCACTGGACGCCACGGTGCACGTCCAGCAAACCAAGCGCAGTGGGCACGGACCGGCCGGGGAGTTGTGGGTGAGCCTGGGGATGTACAGGCTCGCGTGCGGCGGCGGCATCACCTCGGTCACCCGAGCTCTACTCCGCGGGGGCAACTGAACATCCAGCGGGATGCAGTTTCAGCAACGGAGGTCGTGTATATGTGTGCAGCCCCAGCCCGTCACCGCGCCGCACGAAGGGGCGCCTCGGGTTCCGAGTCGAACTTCTGGGTCACCGAGGACCTGAGCGACGCGGGGCGGGGACGGTCCGCCAGGCATGCACGCAAGACCACGACCTACTCAAGCCACATCGGCAGGGTCGGCGCCCTCGCCGTCTCGCTCGGCGTGGGTCTGGCTGTCGCGAACTCCTCGTCCGGCGTGGCCTACGCGGACAGCAACACCGAGTCATCGGTGTCGAGCCCGGGCAACGACTCCGCGGCCCCGGGCCCCTCCGTTCCAGGCGCCGACGAGTCCGCGCAGGATGGCGAAAAGGACGCCGCCGACGCAGGTGACGATGACATCGAGGACGATGCCGACGCCGAGATCGACGAGGACGCCGACGACGAGGACGGGGAAGGTGCCGGGGACGACGAGACTACCGATCTCGACCCCGAGTCAGAGAGTGAGCCGCCGGGCGAGGAGCCCGGTGCCGATCACGCGGGTGATCCGGCCGAGTCCGACGACACTCCGGCGTCGACGTCACCGGCGCCATCGTCTGCACCTCCCCGGGAGGCCGAGCCCACAGATGATCTCGCCGAGACGGTCCCGGGCGCCGATGCCGACGAGCCGTCGGATGCGGAGGAGTCCGCAGGAGCGGTGACCGAGGTGGTGCCGCTGACAGGCGTCGGAGCGGTGGCGCCGGAGTCGGCTGCTGAGCAGGAGAGCCTCGATTCGGTAGGCCTGTTCACCGCGGTCGTCTCCAACGTGGTCGCGCCGTTTGCCGATACGGACACCCCCGCCCGCGCTCCGTGGCTGGACGCGCTGTTGGCGTGGGTCCGCCGCCAGATCAACCACACTTTTTTCAACAAGACACCGATCTACGGACCGATCACGACCGAGCAGATCTTCACCGGTCAACTGCTCATCGACTTGCACGCCACCGATCCGAACGGTGACCCGCTGACCTACGACATCATTCAGCCCGAGCACGGCTGGGTGTTCCGGGACGTCCTCACCGGTCAGTTCATCTACACGCCTTACCAACTCGTCACCGGTGATCCGCTCGTGGACACCTTCCAGGTGGTGATCCGCGATGATTCCGACCACCTGACCGGCGCCCTGGGAAGCATCCAGAGTCTGCTGCACAATGTCGCCCGGATGTTCGGCCTCGCCCAGGCGGACAATGTCACCGTCACCGTGCCGGTGTACGTCGACCCGGTGATCCAGCTGCCGCCGCTGCTCACACCGGTGCCAGGTCTGGGCTACACGCTCGGCGGCGACGCGGTGAAGCTGGTCTCGTCGGTCCTTGTCGCCGACGGGGACTCGGATCATCTCGCCGAGGTGATCATCAAGATCGCGACTCTGGCCCAGGATGGCGACCTGCTCGAGTACGCGGCCATCGACGGCAATCCGATCACCGCGGCGTGGGACGCGCAGACGAAGACCTTGACCCTCAGCGGGGTGGCGACGAAGGCACAGTACAAGCAGGCGATCGAGGCGATCACGTTCTCGGCGACCCAGGGCGCGCTGCTGGTGCGCGGTGTGACGCTCTCGGCGACCGACGAACACGGTGTGGACAACCTTGCGCCCGGCTTCGTGACGGTCGGTGTGTGGCCGGAGATCAAGTTGCCGCCGTTGGTGACTGCGCTGCCTGGCCTCGGCCACACGATCGGAGACGATCCGGTCAAGCTGGTATCAGCGGTGGACATCGCCGACGGCGACTCGTCTTCGTTGTCGAAGCTGGTGCTCCAGATCGCCACGCTGGCGCAGTCCGGCGACGTACTCGGTTATGTTGCGCCCTCGGATAATCCGATCACCGGTTCCTGGGATGCCGAGACCAAGACGCTGACCCTGTACGGGGTGGCCACCAAGGCCCAGTACGAGGAAGCGCTCAAGGCGGTCACGTTCTCGGCGACCCAGGGCGCGCTGCTGGTGCGTGGTGTGACGATCTCGGCCACCGACGCCGACGGCGTGGAGAACTTCACGCCGGGATTCGTGACCGTCGCGGTCCTGCCCGCAATTCAGTTGCCGCCATTGGTGACCCCTCTCCCCGGACTGGGCTATACGCTCGGCGGAGCTCCGGTCAAGCTGGTTTCGGCGGTGGACATCGCCGATGGGGACTCGTCTTCGTTGTCGAAGCTGGTGCTCCAGATCGCCACCCTGGCGCAGTCCGGCGACGTGCTCGATTATGTTGCGCCATCGGGTAATCCGATCACCGGGTCCTGGGATGCCGAAACCAGGACGCTGACCCTGAACGGGGTGGCCACCAAAGCGCAGTACGAGGAAGCGCTCAAGGCGGTCACGTTCTCGGCGACCCAGGGCGCGCTGCTGGTGCGTGGTGTGACGATCTCGGCCACCGACGCCGACGGGGTCGAGAACATCACGCCCGGATTCGTGACCGTCGGCGTCTGGATGGCAACACAATTGCCGCCGTTGGTGACCCCGGTGGGAGCGCCCACCCATACGCTCGGCTCGACCCCGGTCAAGGTCGTGGCCGCAGTGGACATCGCCGACGGCGACTCGCAGTACCTGTCCGAAGCGGTGCTCAGGATCGCGCTGCTGGGGCAGTCCGGCGACCTGCTGAGCTATGTTGCACCCACCGGCAGTCCGGTCACCGGGTCGTGGAATGCGGCCGCACGGACGCTGACGCTCTCGGGTGTCGCGACCAAGGCGCAGTACGAGGAAGCGCTCAAAGCCGTGACGTTCTCGGCCACCCAAGGCGCCGGAATCGTGCGGACCATCACCATCGATGTCACCGATGACACCGGGGTGCAGAGCCTGACCTCTGGCGTGGTGCTGGCCGGGGTGCGATGGTCGCTGCCGCCGCTGGTCACACCGGTCGGGTCGCCGACCTACACTGTTGGCTCGGCACCGGTGAAGCTCGTCTCCGCCGTGGACATCGCTGACGGCGACTCGGCATATCTCTCCAAAGCGGTACTGAGGATCGCGCTCCTCGGTCAGAACGGGGACGCTCTCGGTTACGTCGCACCGGCCGGCAATCCGGTCACCGCAGTGTGGGATTCCGGTACCCGGACCCTGACCCTCACCGGTGTCGCGACCAAGGCCCAGTATGAGGAAGCGATCAAGGCGGTGACGTTCTCGGCCACCCAGGGGGTGGGCATCCTCCGCACCATCACCGTCGACGTCAGCGACGACACCGGCGTACAGACACTGACATCCGGCATCGTTCTCGCCGGCGCCAGGAACCCGCTACCGCCCCTGGTCACCCCGTTCGGCGGCCGGTCGTACACCATCGGCAAGCAACCGGTGCAACCTGTCGCCGCGGTGGACATCATCGACGCAGACTCGGACTACCTGACACGCGCCACCGTGGAGGTGACCCTGTTCGGCAGATCCGGAGACGTCCTGCAGTTCAGCGGACTGGCGGGCGTGCCGATCACCGCCACCTATGACGCGGGCAGCAGGAAGTTGACCCTGTCGGGCACCGCCACCAAGTCGCAGTACGAAGCGGCACTGAAAGCGATCACGTTCACCGCGACCAGCGGTGGTTGGACCACAAGGACTTTGGCGATCAGGGTGACCGACGACGCCGGTGTCCAGAGTGCGGCAGGATTGCTGACTCTGTCGGTGTGGTGATCATCTAGATTCCCGGCTCACGCCCGGCGGCCCATGGGCCGCCGGGTCCTGCCCACCTTGCGCACTCTCGGTGCGCACAGGGCCCTCGAGGCCTCCGGAACCGTGTCCCTGCAAAGGGATCGAACTCGATGCACGATGAAGGACTGCGTATGTGTGCAAACCCGGCCCGCCACCGCGCCCAGCGTAATGACGAGTCGTCTGTCGGCTGCGGCTTCTGGGAGGCCAAGGAACTCCTGGGCTCTGCCACTGCCGGCAGGTCAGGCAAGCACGCGCGGAGAGCGCCGTCCCGATACGCTCTGCACATCGGACGCGTCGGCGCGCTGGCTGTGTCGTTGGGCGTAGGGCTGGCGGTGGCCAATGCCGGTGTGGCATATGCAGACAGCGATCCGGACACATCGGTGACCGGTCCAAAATCCGACGACGGTCCGCTACAGGCGCCCGCGCCGCAGGACGATGCGGACGAGGACTCGGCAGACGACGCCGATTCCGACGCCGGAGAGGACCTCCCGGAGGACGAAGAAACCGCCATCGATCCGGACGGCGAAGAAGAGCCCTCTGACGGAACGGATCTGGAACCCGGCGACTCCGCAACAAGGCCGCCGGAGGGCACGGACGAGGAGGCACCGGAAGACGGCGACGTCGACGATGCGCCGGTGGAACAGCCTTCAGCCGGCGACTCGGTCCCGGCCCGGGACGTCGAGGAGGCGACCGCTCCCGACGACGAGCCACCCGCCGTCGACGACGACGTGATCGAGTCACCGCAATCCGACGAGTCAGAACCGTCGCGGGATGTCGCGATTGTCGACGTCGTCGCGCCTGTGGTCGAACCCGTCGCACAGGCTTCCGCTGCGCCGGAGCAGAGCGCCGAGAAGGTCAACATCGTCTCTGCGTTGGTGTCGACTGTGGTGTCGCCGTTCGCCAATCCGAATGCGCCCGCGCAAGCGCCCTGGTTCGATGCGTTGCTGGCATGGGTCCGGCGACAGATCACCCATACGTTCTCGAACAAGACTCCCATCTACGGACCGATCACGATCGAAGAGCTCTTTCCCGGGCAGCTCTTCATCGATCTGAACGCCACCGATCCCAACGGCGATCCGCTGACCTACGAGATAATCCAGCCGAAGTACGGGCTCGTGGTGCGGGACCTGATCACAGGCAAGTTCATCTACACGCCGACGTCCATCGTCACCGGCACACCGCGTCAGGACACGTTCCAGGTGGTGATCCGTGATGACTCCGAACACCTCACCGGCCCGTTGGGGTCCTTCCAGAAGTTCTTGCACGGTGTGGCAAGGCTTTTCGGTCTTGCCCAGAAGGACAACGTGACCGTGACCGTTCCGGTCACCATCAACCCCATCGTTCAGCTGCCGCCGACGGTGGTCACCGGGGGACTGCCGGTGTTCAAGCTCGGGGACTCACCGGTGAGACTGCTCTCCTCAGCCGTCATCGCCGATGCCGACTCCGACCGGATCTCCAAGGCCACGATCAAAATCGCCACGTCGGGACAGACCGGCGACCTGCTGAACTATGTCGCCCCGGACGGAAGCCCGATCACCGCGTCGTGGGATGCGGTGACGAAGACCCTGACGTTGGAGGGGCTAGCGACGGCCCAGCAGTACGAACAAGCACTCTTGGCGGTCACGTTCTCCGCGACCAAGGGTGGTTTGCCTCGCGGGGTGGCGATATCCGTCACCGATGACAGTGGCGTGCAGAGTTTGGTTCCGGGTGCTGCGCTGGTGACGGTGGTCGGTTTGCCGCCGTTGGTGGTGGTGGGTGGTCTGCCGATCTTCCGACTGGGCGGCGCGCCGGTGAAAGTTGCGTCCTCGGTGAGCATCACCGATGGGGATTCGGAGAACCTCTCCGGCGCCACGGTCGTGATCGCCACCGCGTACAAGTCCGGCGACGTGTTGAGTTATGTTGCCGCTGACGGCAGTCCGATCACCGCGTCGTGGGATGCGGCGACGGGGACGTTGACGTTGTCTGGTGTGGCCTCGATTGCCGAGTATGAGGCGGCGATCAAGGCGGTGACGTTCTCCACGACTGAAGGTGGGGGGTTGCCGCGGGGGATCTCGGTGTCGGTGGTTGATGACACCGACACCCAGAGCCTGGTTCCGGGTGCTGCGGTGGTGACGGTGATCGGTCTGCCGCCGGTGGTGGTGGTGGGTGGTCTGCCGATCTTCCGGTTGGGCGGTAGCCCGGTGAAGGTCGTGCCGTCGGTCAGCATCACTGACGTTGATTCGGAGAATCTGTCGAAGGCCACCCTGACCATTGGTCCGGTCGGCTATAGGTCCAGTGACGTGTTGTCCTACAACACTGTTGAGGGAAGCCCGATTACTGCGAGCTGGGATGCGGCGACGCGGACGTTGACGTTGTCGGGTGTGGCCTCGATTGCCGAGTATGAGGCGGCGATCAAGGCGGTGACGTTCTCGGCATCCGAGGGTGGAGTGTCTCGGGCGATTTCGGTCAGCGTCACCGATGATACGGAGAAGGAGTCTCTGGTTCCTGGGGCTGCGGTGGTGACGGTGATCGGTCTGCCGCCGGTGGTGGTGGTGGGTGGTCTGCCGATCTTCCGGTTGGGCGGTAGCCCGGTGAAGGTCGTGTCGTCGGTCAGCATCACCGACGTTGATTCGGAGAATCTGTCGAGAGCGACCCTGACTATTGGTTCCCTGGACTATAGGTCCGGCGACGTGTTGTCCTACAACAGTGTTGAGGGAAGCCCGATTACTGCGAGTTGGGATGCGACGACGCGGACGTTGACGTTGTCGGGTGTGGCCTCGATTGCCGAGTATGAGGCGGCGATCAAGGCGGTGACGTTCTCGGCATCCGAGGGTGGAGTGTCTCGGGCGATTTCGGTCAGCGTCACCGATGATACGGACAAGGAGTCTCTGGTTCCTGGGGCTGCGGTGGTGACGGTGATCGGTCTGCCGCCGGTGGTGGTGGTGGGTGGTCTGCCGATCTTCCGGTTGGGCGGTAGCCCGGTGAAGGTCGTGTCGTCGGTCAGCATCACCGACGTTGATTCGGAGAATCTGTCGAAGGCGACGCTGACGATCGGTGCGGCCGGCTATAGGTCCGGCGACGTGTTGTCGTACAACACTGTTGAGGGAAGCCCGATTACTGCGAGTTGGGATGCGGCGACGCGGACGTTGACGTTGTCGGGTGTGGCCTCGATTGCCGAGTATGAGGCGGCGATCAAGGCGGTCACGTTCACCGCGTCCGAGGGTGGAGTTTCACGCTCGATCTTGGTGTCGGTGGTTGATGACACGGAGAAGGAGTCTCTGGTTCCGGGTGCTGCGGTGGTGACCGTCATTGGCTTGCCGCCGGTGGTGGTGGTGGGTGGTCTGCCGATCTTCCGGTTGGGCGGTAGCCCGGTGAAGGTGGTGTCGTCGGTGAGTATCACCGACGTTGATTCGGAGAACCTGTCCAAGGCCACGTTGACGATTGGTCCGGCCGGCTACAAGTCCGGTGACATGCTGGCCTACAACGCGACGGCAGATAGTCCGATCACGGCCAGTTGGGATGCCGCGACCCGCACGCTCACGTTGTCGGGTGTGGCCTCGATTGCCGAGTACGAGGCGGCGATCAAAGCGGTCACCTTCTCAGCGTCCGAGGGTGGACTCTCGCGCTCGATCTCGGTTTCGGTGACTGATGACACCGAGAAAGAGTCGCTGGTCCCGGGTGCTGCGGTGGTGACCGTGATCGGCTTGCCGCCGATAGTGACACTGGGCGGTCTACCGATCTTCCGACTCGGTGGCGCCCCGGTGAAGGTCGTCTCCTCGGTGAGTATCACCGATGTTGATTCGGACAACCTGTCGAGAGCGACCCTGACGATCGGCTCGCTGGGCTATAAGTCCGGTGATGTGCTTAGTTATGTTGCAGCCGAAGGTGGTTCGATCACTGCGTCGTGGGATGCGGCGACGCGGACGTTGACGTTGTCGGGTGTGGCCTCGATTGCCGAGTATGAGGCGGCGATCAAGGCGGTCACGTTCACTGCGTCTGAGGGTGGAGTCTCGCGTTCGATCTTGGTGTCGGTGGTTGATGACACCGAGAAGGAGTCGTTGGTTCCGGGTGCTGCGGTGGTCACGGTGATCGGTCTGCCGCCGGTGGTGGTGGTGGGTGGTCTGCCGATCTTCCGGCTGGGTGGCGCTCCGGTGAAGGTGGTGTCGTCGGTGACGATCACCGACGTTGATTCCGATCAGTTGTCGAAGGCCACGCTGAGGATCGGTCCGGCCGGCTTTAGGTCCGGTGACGTGCTGTCCTACACCACTGTTGAGGGAAGCCCGATTACCGCGTCGTGGGATGCCGCGACGGGGACGTTGACGTTGTCGGGTGTGGCCTCGATTGCTGAGTATGAGGCTGCGATTAAGGCGGTCACGTTCTCGGCGTCCGAGGGTGGAGTCTCACGCTCGGTCTCGGTGTCGGTGGTTGATGACACGGAGAAGGAGTCTCTGGTTCCGGGTGCTGCGGTGGTGACGGTGATCGGTCTGCCGCCGGTGGTGGTGGTGGGTGGTCTGCCGATCTTCCGACTCGGTGGCGCCCCGGTGAAGGTCGTCTCCTCGGTGAGTATCACCGACGGAGACTCCGATCAGTTGTCGAAGGCCACGTTGACGATCGGTTCGGCCGGCTATAGGGCGGGGGATGTGCTCAGTTATGTCGCAGCCGAGGGCGGTTCGATCACTGCGTCGTGGGATGCGGCGACGCGGACGTTGACGCTTTCGGGTGTGGCCTCGATTGTGGAGTATGAGGCGGCGATCAAGGCGGTCACCTTCTCGGCGTCCGAGGGCGGAGTCTCTCGTTCGATCTCGGTGTCGGTTACCGATGACACGGACAAGGAGTCGCTGGTTCCCGGTGCTGCGGTGGTGACCGTCATTGGGTTGCCCCCGATGGTGGTGGTGAGTGGTCTGCCGATCTTCCGGCTCGGTGGCGCTCCGGTGAAGGTGGTCTCGTCGGTGAACATCACCGACCTTGATTCCGATCAGTTGTCGAAGGCCACGCTGACCATTGGTCCGGCCGGCTACAAGGCCGGCGACGTGCTCGCCTACACCGCGGGTGAAGGCAGCGCGATCACGGCGAGCTGGGATGCGGCGACCCGGACGTTGACGCTTTCGGGTGTGGCCTCGATTGCCGAGTATGAGGCGGCGATTAAGGCGGTGACCTTCTCGGCGTCCGAGGGTGGAGTGTCGCGTTCGGTCTCGGTCAGCGTCACCGATGACACGGAGAAGGAGTCGTTGGTTCCGGGTGCTGCGGTGGTGACGGTGATCGGTCTGCCGCCGGTGGTGGTGGTGGGTGGTCTGCCGATCTTCCGGCTGGGTGGCGCTCCGGTGAAGGTGGTGTCGTCGGTGAGTATCACCGACGTTGATTCGGAGAACCTGTCGAAGGCCACCCTGACGATTGGTCCGGCCGGCTATAGGTCCGGTGACGTGTTGTCCTACAACACTGTTGAGGGAAGCGCGATTACGGCGAGCTGGGATGCGGCGACCCGGACGTTGACGTTGTCGGGTGTGGCTTCGATTGCCGAGTATGAGGCGGCGATTAAGGCGGTGACCTTCTCGGCGTCCGAGGGTGGAGTGTCGCGTTCGGTCTCGGTCAGCGTCACCGATGACACGGAGAAGGAGTCGTTGGTTCCGGGTGCTGCGGTGGTGACGGTGATCGGTCTGCCGCCGGTGGTGGTGGTGGGTGGTCTGCCGATCTTCCGGCTGGGTGGCGCTCCGGTGAAGGTGGTGTCGTCGGTGAGTATCACCGACGTTGATTCGGAGAACCTGTCGAAGGCCACCCTGACGATTGGTCCGGCCGGCTATAGGTCCGGTGACGTGTTGTCCTACAACACTGTTGAGGGAAGCGCGATTACGGCGAGCTGGGATGCGGCGACCCGGACGTTGACGTTGTCGGGTGTGGCTTCGATTGCCGAGTATGAGGCGGCGATTAAGGCGGTGACCTTCTCGGCGTCCGAGGGTGGAGTGTCGCGTTCGGTCTCGGTCAGCGTCACCGATGACACGGAGAAGGAGTCGTTGGTTCCGGGTGCTGCGGTGGTGACGGTGATCGGTCTGCCGCCGGTGGTGGTGGTGGGTGGTCTGCCGATCTTCCGGCTGGGTGGCGCTCCGGTGAAGGTGGTGTCGTCGGTGAGTATCACCGACGTTGATTCGGAGAACCTGTCGAAGGCCACCCTGACGATTGGTCCGGCCGGCTATAGGTCCGGTGACGTGTTGTCCTACAACACTGTTGAGGGAAGCGCGATTACGGCGAGCTGGGATGCGGCGACCCGGACGTTGACGTTGTCGGGTGTGGCTTCGATTGCCGAGTATGAGGCGGCGATTAAGGCGGTGACCTTCTCGGCGTCCGAGGGTGGAGTGTCGCGTTCGGTCTCGGTCAGCGTCACCGATGACACGGAGAAGGAGTCGTTGGTTCCGGGTGCTGCGGTGGTCACGGTGATCGGTCTGCCGCCGATGGTGGTGGTGGGCGGTCTGCCGATCTTCCGGCTGGGTGGCGCTCCGGTGAAGGTGGTCTCGTCGGTGAACATCACCGACGGAGACTCCGATCAGTTGTCGAAGGCCACGTTGACGATTGGTCCGGCCGGCTACAAGGCCGGCGACGTGCTCGCCTACACCGCGGGTGAAGGCAGCGCGATCACTGCGTCGTGGGATGCGGCGACCCGGACGTTGACGCTGTCGGGTGTGGCCTCGATTGCCGAGTATGAGGCGGTGATTAAGGCGGTGACGTTCTCGGCGTCCGAGGGCGGAGTCTCACGTTCGGTCTCGGTGTCGGTGGTTGATGACACGGACAAGGAGTCGTTGGGGCCGGGCGCTGCGGTGGTGACGGTTATCGGTCTGCCGCCGGTGGTGGTGGTGGGTGGTCTGCCAATCTTCCGGCTGGGCGGCTCTGCGGTGAAGGTCGTGTCGTCGGTGGACATCACCGACGTTGATTCGGAGAATCTGTCGAAGGCGACGCTGACGATCGGTGCGGCCGGCTATAGGTCCGGCGACGTGTTGTCGTACAACACTGTTGAGGGAAGCGCGATCACGGCGAGCTGGGATGCCGCGACCCGCACGCTCACGCTTTCGGGTGTGGCCTCGATTGCCGAGTATGAGGCGGCGATCAAGGCGGTCACCTTCACCGCGACCGAGGGCGGAGTCTCACGGGGGATCTCGATCTCGGTAACTGATGACACCGAGAAGGAGTCGCTGGTCCCGGGTGCTGCGGTGGTCACCGTGATCGGACTGCCCCCGTTGGTGGCTGTTCTGGGTGCTCCGATCTTCCGGCTGGGCGGCACTTCGGTGAAGGTGGTCTCGTCGGTGACGATCACCGACGCCGACTCAGAGAGTCTGTCGAAGGCGACGCTGACCATCGGTTCGGTCGGCTATAAGTCCGGTGACGTGCTGGCCTACAACGCGGTTGAAGGAAGTCCGATCACCGCGAGTTGGGATGCGGCCACGAGGACGTTGACGCTGTCGGGGGTGGCCTCGATCGCCGAGTACGAGGCGGCGATCAAGGCGGTCACCTTCACCGCAACCGAGGGCGGTCTGTCACGGTCGATCTCGGTCAACGTCACCGACGACACCAACAAAGAGAGCCTGGTGCCCGGGGCTGCCACGGTGATGGTGGTGGGGTTGCCGCCCTCGGTGACGGCGCTGGGCGCTGCGATCTTCCGGTTGGGTGGGGCGCCGGTGAAGGTGGTGTCGTCGGTCGATATCAGTGATCTGGACTCGGACAACCTCTCTGGCGCGACGATCGTGGTCGCGACGGCGTACAAGTCCGGCGACGTGCTCGGGTACGTCGTGCCGTCGGGGAGCCCGATCACGGCCAACTGGGATGCGGCCACGCGCACTCTGACGTTGTCGGGTGTAGCGAGCAAGGCTCAGTACGAGCAGGCCATCAAGTCCGTCACCTTCACGACTGATCAGGGTGGTGTGTCCCGGGGCATTCAGATCCACGTCATCGACGAAACAAACGTGAGAAGCGTGCTGCCGGGATCTGCGATCGTCACCGTGGTGGGGTTGCCGCCATCGGTGACGACGATCGGCGCCCCCACCTTCACCATCGGGACCGCACCCGTGAAGCTGCTGGCGTCGGTCAGCATCGCTGACGCCGACTCGGACAACATGTCGCGGGCGACCGTCAGAATCAGTTCCCTGGGTCAGTCCGGCGACGTACTGGGGTTTGTTGCTATATCGGGTAATCCGATCACCGCGACGTGGAATGCCACGAGTCGCACATTGACACTGTCCGGGATCGCGACGAAGGCACAGTACGAGCAGGCCCTCGAGGCTGTGACATTCTCCGCAACCGGGGGAGCTGCACTGGTCCGCGGTATCTCGGTGACGGTGACGGACGACACCGATGTGGACAGCGCATTGCCCGGGGTGGCGACGGCCAACGTCCGGTACTCGTTGCCGCCGTCGGTCGTGACGGTTGGTGCGCCGACCCACACAATCGGCGGGGCACCGACTCGATTGCTGTCCTCCGCGTCGATCAGCGACGCCGACTCTGACCGCCTGTCCTCAGCTCGGGTGACGATCGAATCCCTTGGCCAGTCGGGGGATAGGCTCGGTTACATCCAGCCAGGCAACCCGATCACAGCGGAATGGGATGCCGGGAGCAGAACATTGACACTGTCGGGATCGGCGACCAAGGCTCAGTACGAAGAAGCGCTCAAGGCGGTGACGTTCTCGGCCACCCAGGGAGCCGGGCTCATCCGGGGCTTCTCCATCTCGGTATCCGACGAGACCGGAGTCAGCAGCAGTGGGTTGCTCAACGGGGTGGCGACGGCTGGGGTCAGGAACCCTGTATCGCCCACTCTGACAACGACGGGGTGGCCCTCGCACACGCGTAACGGCTCGGCCACCACAGCGTTGGCTTCGGCGAGCATCTTCGACACGGATTCGGACTACATGGCCGGAGCGACTGTGCGGATCACGAACGCCAGCAGCAACGACAAGCTGATGTTCACACCGATCTCGGGGAATCCGATCACCGCGGTGTTCGACGCGTCCACACACACACTGACACTGACAGGCGTCGCCACGAAGAATCAGTACGAAGCCGCCATGGAAGCAGTGAAGTTCTCGGCGTCCCAAAGCGGCTTCGGCGCGGTTCGCAACCTGTCCTGGACGGTCACGGACGAGACGGGGCGGACGGGTTCGGGTACGTCGCTGCTCAGCGTGCAGTTCTAGCGAGGCGCCGGCGTCGAACCCAGCGCGAGCTGACCAGGGTTCGTGGTGTCGCGGGACATCCGCCAGCAATACCGGTCGAGGTGCCGCACAGCGCCGGGTCCGTTGCCGTGCCCCCACCGGTCGCGTGAGTGGGAGCAATTTCGTTCGCCGTCATCTTCCCTTCCAGTCGCATCAATTTTGACCGGAAGCTGCCAGGGCGGCTGCGGACCCAGTGATGGTCGGACCATCCGCTGACGCATGACTGAAGTTACGAACGTCCCGGCAGAACGCGCAGGTCACGGTGGGGTAACAGCGGCTCCTGCCGGAAGGGCGACTGTTGATGTCGCAAGAATCGCTGCGTCAGTGCGCAGCTAATATTGACTGTGCTGTTTATTGCAATCGCAACCAGTGTTGGAGTCACTGGCTAAAAAGCGGGCTCTAGCAGTGTTGCAGGCCACATATCTTGGTGCTAGCGTCGGGTCCGTTGCAGGGCTAACGGGCCGAAGTGTGCCGTTATAGCTAATCAATTGGCCTTCACTGAATTCGCAGGCCAATACGCAGGGGGCGAGTATGGCGGGGCATCTTTCCAATAACGGACAGGGCGGGGCGGCAACTTCAACGCACATGGCAAACCGGAGCGTTTACGTCGCAGACGCCGTTACCCACGTCGGGGGCGCGCACAAGCGGGACCGGGTGCCAAACGCCGAGGCTATGACCGTCAGCTTGGTGATCCCTGTGAAGAACGAGGCTCGGAATATCGCCTGGGTGCTGGAGCAGATCGCCGACGACGTCGACGAGGTGATCCTGGTCGATGGCAACTCGACAGACGCGACGCTGATAACGGCCCGCAGCTGCCGTCCGGACCTCAAAGTGGTCTTGCAAGAAGGTGTCGGCAAGGGCGATGCGCTCCGGGCCGGTTTTCTGGCAGCGACGGGCGACGTCGTCGTGATGATGGACGCCGACGGCAGCATGACGCCCGACGAGATCACCCACTATCTGCACTTCCTGGCGAACGGCTATGACTTCGTCAAGGGCTCCCGCTTCATACCCGGCGGTGGGTCCTTGGACATCACGAGGTTTCGGCGCCTGGGCAACAAGTTTCTGCTCGGTGTCTTCAATACGCTGTACGACGCTGAGCTGACGGATCTCTGCTACGGATTCTGCGGATTCCACCGTCGCTATCTGGAGGTCCTCGCACTGTCTGCCAACGGATTCGAGATCGAGGCCGAGATGGTCGTGCGTGCGATGCAGGCGGGCCTGAGGGTGGCCGAGGTGCCGAGCCTTGAGTTGCCGCGGCGTGCGGGCAAGTCCAACCTGAATTCGATCCGGGACGGCATCCGCGTACTGCGGACCGTGCTGCGCGGGCATCGTTCCGGCCTCAGTGGCCGACTGGTCCAGTCGGTGCGCAGACAGGTCCATGCCGGCGAGCGCGTCGGGGTCACTGCGTGATCGACGGGCGCGCTAGGGGAGGCGGGCCCGTCACTCAGAAGCTGGACCGGGGGAGTGGATCGATGCCTAGTGGACGTGATTGGACGGCGCTGAGCCCTGAGCGCTGCATGCCGAGCCGTACGAGCGCCGAGCAGACGGAACGTCCGGGCCGACAAGGCGCGGTGGGCATGACGAAGTCCGCATTGCGCGTAGGCATTCTCGTCCCGCGCTTCGCACCTTTCCGGGGAGGCATGGAAACCTACGTGGCTTCCGCGGCCGCCGCGCTGGCAGCGGAAGGCGCAGAGGTCACCGTCATCACCCAGGCGCCGCGTAGTGCGGCGCTGCCCCGGCGGGAGTTGTGCGACGGATACGCCATCGAGCGGTACCCGCTTCCGCTCGGAGATTTTTTCGATGTATCTGCGCCTGCGGCGGCGCGTGCCGCAGCCACACCCGGGCGCTTCGAGGTCGTCTGGTTGCACAGTTACCACACCCCGCTGGCATGGCTCGGCGCTGAGCGGGCTACGGCGCCAGTCGTTTTCACTCCGCACTACCACGGTGTCGGACACACCCCTCTACGTCATGTGCTTCACTTCGCCTATCGGCCTGCCGGACGTCGGCTGATGGCGGCGAGTCGACGTGTAGTCGTCGACACGGAAGCTGAAGCGAGGTTGGTTCTCCGGGACTTCGCCGGCCAGGTGTCGGCGGCCAACCTCGTGATCATTCCGCCGGCCGTTGCGAAACCCAGACTCGGCCTGCCCCGACCGTACGCAGATGGACGCGTCGTGTTGACCGTTGCCCGGCAGGAAACGTACAAGCGCACCGACCTTCTCATCCGTGCGGTCGCTCGCCTGCGTGACGAAGGCGAGCCCGTGCATCTTGTGGTCATCGGAGACGGTGCCGCACTCGGCTCGCTGCGCGCCCTCACGTCTCAGCTCAACGCAGACCGGACAGTGACATTTACCGGCTTCGTTGACGAGGACACGCTGGGGGATTGGTGGGCGTCGGCGTCGTTGTACGCCACAGCAAGTGAGCAGGAGGCGTACGGGATCGGACTCGCCGAAGCACTGCTGTCAGGGCTACCGGTGGTCGCGAGCGGCATTCCTGCTCATCGAGAGGTCGCTGACCGCGCGGGACCGCGCGCCGCTGTCCGCCTGTGTGCGCACACCGCCTCTGACTCCGATGCGGCCTCGCTCTATGCCGAGGCAATCGTTCGGATGTTGTCGACCCCCGGGTCGCGCACGCAGCGCGCGGCCGAATGTGCGTTGCCGCGTTCCGCGGATGTGGGGCAGCAGTTACTCGCGACACTTTCGGCGGTCAGTCAGATTGAGAGTCGGGTGTGACGACGACGCTTGACACGGTCACCGACTCCGAACCGGCCGGGCCGTCGGCCCGTGCTCACCGTCCCCATCGGACTGGATCGCACGTACACCAACTCCGTATCGCAATGGCTGTGGTGATGCCCCCGATCGGGGCCTTCCTGATCGTGCTCTCTCATCACCATGCGGCGGGCCTGGAGCAACCTGACGAGTTGATGTTCGCCCTGTTCTGGGCCGGGTTTCTGGTCGGCATGATGTCACTCATCTGGCTGGCCTGCGCACGGGGCACCTCCGGTGCGATCCGGGCACTTGCCCTGATTGGCATGGGCCTGTTCAGCATGCTGCCGAGGGCGGTGCACTTCGTGCCCGTGGGTTCCGACGAGTACATCCACCTACGGCAGGCCATGGAGACCTACCTCTACGGCGACGTCGGCCACACCTTGAAGCTGCTGCCGATCACCAAGGAATTCTTCGGTCTTCACCAAGCCACAAGCGCTTTCGGTCACCTCGGCGAAATCCCGCTCTGGGTCGCCGCCGTGTCGGTAGTCGTGCTGGCACACGTCCTGTCGATGCTGGGCATCTACCAGCTCGTCCGAATGGTCAACGTCCCTGCCGCAGGCGCGGCCGTCGGCGCGGTCATCTATTCGCTGAACCCGTCCTGGATGTACTTCAACGTCGCCTTCTCCTACGAGAGCCTGGCCTCGCCGCTGCTCGTGTGGTGCCTGGCGGCAACAGTCGCGGCCGGACGCGGGACGAAAAGACTGCCCGTCAGAGCGATCGCGGCGGCCATGCTGGTCGTGGCGGTGTTGCCGATGACGCACCATCTCAGCACGATCATGCTCGTGCTGATCCTGGTGGTGCTGATCGGCGCCAGGCTGGTGCCGTGGTTTCCCAGGGCGGCGGCCGGCACCCTCGACATCCGCCGGGAGCGGATCTGGCCGCTGGTACTGATCTGGTCCTCTCTGATCGCGTCGATCGCCTTCTGGTGGGCCGGTAAGTACGACTGGCTGATCAGCTACCTCGGTCCTGCCCTGAGCGAGAGTTACGCACAGCTGCAACGCATCCTCGAAGGCGTCAGCAAGTCCACGAGCGGTCAGCGGTCTCTGTTCGCGAATTCCCAGAACCCAATCTACGAAATCGCCAGCGGTTACCTGTTCCCTTTCGTGACGTTGGCGCTGTTCCTGTGGGCTCTCGCGGTTCTGTGGCGCAACCGGCACCGGGTCGGCTCCACGCCGTGGGCGTTCGCCGTAGTCGGGGCAATGTTCTTCGGGAGCATGCCGATGTTGCTGACCTCGGGCGGTGCCGAAGGGGCGCACCGATCCTGGGGCTTCAGCTTCATCGGGATCGCGGTGCTGTGCGGCTTCGCGTGGTCGTTCGGCCCCCGGACCCCCGGCCTGCTTGCCGCGAGGTGGTCACGGGCAGCGCTCACGTTGGCCCAGCCCAGTTTCCGGGTCGGCATCGCGGTCGCCGTCTACGTCGTCATGGTCTTCGGTGGCGCAGCGCTGGGCGTCACTGTGTCGCACCGATTCCCGGGTAGCTCGAGCGTGGGCGACGACGCCCGGGCGGCGACGAACGAGGGCCGGGCGGTCGCCGACTGGTTCGCGGCACACGTACCGGCCGACACCCCGGTGATGGCCGACCGGTACGTGTCGACCCTGGTCGGTTCGCTTGGACGAGTCTCTGCGTTGCGGCCCAGCAAGGCGTTCCCGGTCTGGGACATCTATATGACCCCCGGCCCGTTACGTCCCGAGGTGCTCAAGATGATCTGGGATTCCAAGATCGGCTACTTCGTTGTCGACTCCCGAATGGCGACCATTCGGCCGAAAAGCGGTACCTGGTTCGTCAAGGACGAGCCGGGGCGCGGGACCAATTCGTTGGTTTCACAGGCAGCCCTCGACCGCTTCAACTGCCTGCCGTGGCTGACGGGTGTGTTCGCGGCGGGGACGTTGACGGTGTACGAGGTCGACCGCGATGCCCTGCTCCGCACGGAAGCTCTCAGTTGCGAGAGGCCGGCGATATGAGCGTGACCTATCGGACGGACGGCGAGGCAGCGGGTCCGTTCGCGGAGTCCTCACAGGACGAGCAGTCGAACGACCTGGCCACGGAGAGTCGGACCCAGCGGCGCGCGCGACACCGCCGGCGCCGACGGGTTACGGAATCACGACACCGATTGACGCCAGAGTCGAGAGACAGAGTGCGACTGCTCGCGTGGTCGGTGTTCGGCATCGGATGCCTGCTGACAGCACATTGGATGCAACCGGAACACCGCTTACTGTTCGCGCTACCTGGGGATCCCGTCGGTTGGACAGCACTGCTGTTCGGTATCGCCGGGCTCTCGCTGGTTCCCGGGTTGTGGTTGTCGGCGCTCGTCGCACGCACCGGTGCAGGCCAGCCGGCGTGGCTGGGAGCTCGAATAGCGACCACGCTGGTCTGGTACGCGCTGCTGGGTCCCGTAATCCACCGGTCGGCAGAGGGCGCCAAGGTCACCACGGGCGGCCTGCTCATCGCGACCGTGGCAGTGACCACCGCCGTATTGATCGGTGTCGCGCTCGGCCTGTCGCGGTGGCCCTCCCGGCTGTGGATGCGTCTTCTCATCCCGGCCATCGTCGGAGCCGTGGGCGCGCAAACCACGATCTGGGTGTGGATGCGGGTCTGGACATTCGACATGAACTACGAGCACATCCGGCGGCTGGACTGGCTGATCGTGCTCTGCGGCGCTCTGTTCGTGATCCTCGGGACGCTGACCAAGCCCAAGATGCCTGCGGTCAGGACGAAGCGCCAGCTCGTGCAGATCCTGGTGGCCATCGCCGTTGTAGCGGCCACCTTCGGGGCGATCCGGCTCACGAGCGCCATGTGGTCCCCGGCGCAGCAGATGCCGTCGGTGATCAGCGCGGAGCAAGTCACTGCACGGCCCGGTACAGAACTGACCTTCACACTGAACGCCATCGGCCCGGAGGGTGTCCGTCTCTTCGAGCACGCCGCCTTCACCGTTGTCGATGACACCGGGCGCCCGGTGCCCGCCTCCACCCGGATTGAAGCATCGGAGACCTCGGCGGCCCAGGGGACGCTGGACGTCGTTCTGGCCCCTGATGCGCGGCCGATGCTGTGCACATCGATCCAGGCTGCCAAAGTCACCGTGCGTGACCAGGCGTCGGGCTTGCAGGTGCAGGCTTTCGTCCCGGACGGTTGGTGCGCCAGATGAGCACAACGCAGCCACAGAAGACTCGCGGAATGGTGGGGAACAGCTTCGCCTTGCTGGCCCTCACCAACGTCACATCGGTCCTCGGCTTCGTCTTCTGGACGCTGTGCGCGCGCAATGTCTCCCCAGGCGCAATCGGCATCGCGAACACGGCGATCTCGGGGATGAGCCTGGTGTCGATCGTCTGTGTCGCCGGCTTCCTGCCGTACCTCACGCGACTGCTGCCGGGTGCCAGTCCGGACGAACGTAGCGGCCTCTGCAGCACAGCGTTCGTCGTCGTCGCCATCGCTTCCGGAACGGTCGGTGCCGTCGGTGCGTTCTTCCTGCCCACCCGGTTGCACACCACAGTCGGCACCTGCTGGCTCGTGGCATTGCTGGCAATCGGTTCGGTGGCCACGGCGATGCAGATGGTGATCAATTCGTCACTGCTGGGCGTACGCCGGGCTGAGTTCTCGCTGTACGCCAGCAGCGCAGGAGCCGTACTACGGCTGGGCGCCATCGCGTCGATGGTGGCGCTCGGGGCACTTGCGGCGACCATCGACAGCGGCGCGACGCACACCATGCTCGTCATCTACGTGGCTTCTCTGGTGGTCTCCGACACCGTAGCCCTCTTACTGCTGCGCCGTGCCAACCCCGATTTCCGGTTCCGGCCCCGCATGGAGTGGCTGACGCGCATCAGCCGGACAGTCGGGTGGGATCACATCGCCGTTCTCGCGGTCCGATCGCCGGCGTTCATCATCCCGATCCTCGCCGCCGCGATATTCCCCGCCACGCAACTCGGCTATTACGCCGTCACCGTGATGATCGCGAGCGTCTTCCTCGCTATCTCCGCCGCCGTGTCCAACGCGCTGCTGGCCGACTGCGCCCACGATCCCGGACGGCTCCAGGCGCAGGCACGTCGCGCGATGCTCCTGATCGGGTTGTTGCTGGTCTTGCCCGTAGCCGGAACCTGCGTGTTCGCCAAGCAGGTGCTCGGCTTCTTCGGCAGCGAATACACCAGCTGCAGCACGCTTCTCATCGTGCTGCTGTTGACGACGTTCCCGGACGCGATCATCAACGTCTCCATGTCGATCCTGCGCGTGCAGGGACGACTGCGCATCATCACCATCTTGACGGTGACCCAGGCGATCATGATCGTCGGCGGGGCGTGGTTCCTGATGCTGCATACCGGGGTCATCGGCGCAGCCCTGGCTGCCGTGGCCGCGCAGACGGTCACCGCGGCGGCATTCGCTGCGGTTGGCGCACGTCGTTTCCTCTTCGAACCACCGCCGGTCGCGCCGGTCGCGCCGCTTGCGACGCCGATCCCGGCGCCCAGTCCCCTCATCGCTGGAGGACAAGGGTTGTCATGACGAATGACCGGCTCCACGGGTTGCGCATCCTGCACGCGACCGACAGTTTCCTCCCCAACGTCGGGGGCCTGGAGCTGTCGATCCACGCACTGTCCCGCGAGCAAGTGCGGCACGGCCGTTCGGTGGCAGTGGTGACGGCCGAGCACCCGGATGCGCCGCCCGCGAAGACATGGACGGTGTGGAGGTGCACCGGCTGCCGATGGCGATGGCCCATCTTCCCGGCGCCTACGAGTCAACGACCCATCGGTTCTTCCCACCCGTGCCGGACCCCATGTTCGCGCGCGCTTTCGCTCGACTCGTTCGGCAATTCCGGCCGGACGTCATCAACGTCCGCGGATGGATCCTCTACAGCGTGCTCGGCACCGCCCGCCGCATGGGCATCCCGGTGGTGGCGAGCGCACACGATCACAGTCAGGTCTGCGCCACCAAGGTGATGCTCTATCGGGGCGAAAGCCTTTGTTCGAAACCGGGTCTGAGCAAGTGCATCGGGTGCGCCCGCTCGCAGTACGGACTCAAAGGAATTCCCCTGGCCGCCGGGCTGCATCAACTGGGATCCCGACGGCACCGGGGCGTGGCCCAGTGGACGGCTACGTCGTCTGCTCTCGCAGCCCGCGGCTCGGCGCCGCGCCCCGCGGACAGTGGGCCCCTGACGGTGATTCCGACGTTCATCGACGATCAGCTGATCGCGCTCGTCAACGACGAGCGAACTGTACGGCGCCCCGGCTTCGTCCCTGCGGACGGGCAGTACATCTTCTACGCGGGCGCGCTGGGCGTTCACAAAGGAGTAGACGTCCTGCTCGATGCCCACGAACGCCTTCGTGCGGGCGGTCTCGACATCCCATTGGTCCTCGCGGGCCTGCCCCGTGAAGATTTCCAGATCGACAACCGACCGGGGGTGATGGTCGCGACCAACGTCGCAATGCCGGATGTGATCGCTGCATGGCGGCACGCCGTTGTCGGGGTCGTACCGAGCGTGGTTCCCGAGGGATTTGGTCGAGTGGCTGTGGAATGCCTGGCGGCGGGAACGCCGTGCGTGGTCTCAGCCCTGGGTGGTCTGCTGGACATCGTCACGGACGAGGTGGATGGGCTTCACGTGCCGCCGGGAGACGCGGCGGCCCTGGCCGGGGCCATCCGGCGGATTCTGGAGGACGAACCGCTGCGGCTGCGACTGGGCGCGGCCGGACCTGCCAAAGCCGCTCGTTTCACGCTGTCTCAGGTGATACCTGCGCTCGACGAGGTCTACCTACGAGCCCTGGACCACAAGGCGGCGTCCGCCCTCCCCACGCGAATTCCGTTCCCTATCAGTGTGGTAGATGGTCAGCCTTGCGGCAGAGATGGGAGTCGAACATGACCGCTTCGATCGCTGGAGGGGCGTCCACATCTCGCGACCTGGACACTGTCCCGCTGGTGTGGATGTATCACTCGATCGCAACCTACGACGAGGATCCGTACGAAGTGACGATGACTCCGCAGCGATTCGAGAGTCAGATGCGCTGGTTGCGGAGAAGGAGACTGCGCGGCGTCTCGATGCAGGAACTCCTCCGAGCCTCTGCCGAGGGCCGGGCGCGCGGGCTGGTCGGGTTGACGTTCGATGACGGCTACCAGGACTTCATCCCCAACGCGTTGCCGGTGCTGCAACGATATGGTTACACCGCAACAGTTTTCATTCTTGCAGGGCGGCTCGGCGGGGAGAACGAGTGGAGCCGTCCCGGACCGAACAAGGCACTGTTGACCGCGGACGAGGTGAAGCAGATTGCCGAGGCCGGAATGGAGATCGGGTCGCACGGGCTCAAGCACATCTCACTGCTGAAGGCGGACGAAGCAATGCTCACATCGGAAGTGTCACAAAGCCGAGAGGTGCTGCAGGAGTTGATTTCTCGACCAGTGCAGGGCTTCTGCTACCCGTACGGATACCTGGATGCGCGCGTCGTGGATGCTGCTCGGGGCGCGGGCTACGACTACGCATGCGCGGTGAAGGCGGGCCCCGAGATCGGCCGCCACGCCATACCCAGAACGCTGGTGCACGAGGGGGACACGACGTGGCGCCTCGACGCGAAGCGGGTCGTCTCACTGCTCACGGTCGGTAACCGCCATGGCGTCCGACGGTACCGGGGAGGTCACTGATGAGAGTCGTTGTTGTCGGGCAGGGCTATGTCGGCCTGCCGCTCGCGGTTCGCGCCGCCCAGGTCGGCCATCGCGTGGTGGCGTACGACATCGACGAGAATCGCATGAAGAGGCTCCTGGCCGCGGACTCGTACATAGAGGACATCGCGGACGACGTCCTCAGCGCGATCCTGGAGTCGGGCGCCTTCCACCCGTCGTCAGACGCAGGCGCCTGCGTCGATTTCGACGTCGCGATCATCGCCGTACCGACGCCGCTTCGCGAGGGCGTGCCCGATCTGCGCTACATCGAGGAATCCGCGCAGACACTCGCGCGCTACCTCCGGCCCGGTGCGACCGTCATCGTGGAGTCGACCACCTACCCGGGGACCACCCAGGAGTTGGTCGCGCCCATCCTCGAGGATGGCTCCGGCCTGCTCGCCGGTAGTGACTTCCACCTCGGGTTCAGTCCCGAGCGCATCGACCCGGGCAACGTCACCTGGACCCTGGTCAACACACCGAAGATCATCTCGGGTGTAGACGAGGCCTCACTGGCATCCGTTCAGGCGTTCTACGACACGATCGTGGACACCACGATCCCGGTGGCCTCGCCACGCGAGGCCGAATTGGCCAAGTTGCTGGAGAACACCTTTCGGCACGTCAACATCGCGCTCGTCAACGAGGTCGCGATATTCGCGCACGAACTCGGCATCGACGTCTGGGAAGCGATCGACGCCGCCGCGACGAAGCCGTTCGGATTCATGCGATTCACGCCCGGACCGGGAGTCGGCGGGCACTGCCTTCCGATCGATCCGTCCTATCTGTCGTGGTGCGTGGAGCGGACACTCGGTCACAGTTTCCGATTCGTCGAGTTGGCCAACGACATCAACGAGCACATGCCCGACCATGTGGTACGCCGGGTCACGCTAGCCCTGAACGACCAGAAATGTTCGGTCAACGGGTCGCGGATTCTGCTGCTGGGCCTGTCCTACAAGAAGAACACCGGAGATGCCCGGGAGTCGCCGGCGGTGCGGGTTGCCCAGCTGCTCGCCGGGATGGGCGCCGAGGTTTGCGGCGCCGACCCCCATGTGGTCGAGACCGCCTCTGTCGACGGGCTGCTGACGCGCGTCGAAGTCACCCCTGAGGAACTCGCGGCAGCCGACGCCGTCGTGCTGCTCACCGACCACGATGCGTTCGAGTACGACGCGGTCGTCGAGCACTCGAGACTCGTCCTCGATTGCCGCCACCGAGTCAGGGGTCCCCGTGTCATGCATCTCTGAGCGCCGGACAGCACGCCCGGCGACGGTCGTCGCGATCTTCCTGACAATCATGTCGGTGCTGGCTATGTCGCTGGGTTGCCAGCCTTCGGGTGCCGAGGTGCCCGCAGGACAACAGCGAGGATTCGCGTTACCGAGTTGGGAGGTCAACGGTTACGACGGACCCGCGGTTGAGCAGTCCCTGAAGGAAATCCGTGCGCTGGGCGCGAACTGGGTGCAGTTCACGCCCACCTGGTATCAGCAGACGACAACTTCCAGCGACATCTACCGAACGGACAGGACGGTCAGCGACTCCGGCCAGGAGCGGGCGATCACGCTGGCCCATGATCTGGGGTTGAAGGTGCTGCTGAAGCCTCATCTCAATCTGTCACCGCACGGCAGCAACAAGATCGCCGCGCAGGACCGTCCGGCGTGGTTCGCCTCATATACCGCATTCATCAGTCACTACGCCTCGATAGCGCAGCGCCTCGGGGTCGAGCAGTTCGCCATCGCCACAGAGCTGGCCCGGATGACCGACGACCGCCCGGCGTGGTTGCAAGTGATCCAGGCCGTGCGCGAACGCTACGACGGCCAACTGACTTACGCGTCCAGCACCGACTGGGAGCGGGTCCCGTTCTGGGATGCCCTCGATCTGATCGGCCTGGACGCCTACGCGCCGTTGAGCGCTACGCCCACGACGGACGTACAGGCGCTGCAGCAGGCCGCAGAATCCTTCATTCCCCGAATCGCCGCGCTGTCGGCGAGATACGACCGCAAGATCCTTTTCACCGAGGCCGGCTACACCAGCCAGCGGGGGACGGCGACCGATCCCTCCAGTTGGCGGATCAGCACGGTACCGGCCCAGGCTGAGCAGGCGGCGGCATATGAAGCGCTGCTGGCGGCCGCCAGCGACCAGCCGTTCTGGGCCGGGATCTTCTGGTGGGTGTGGGCAACCCCGCCGTACACCGAAGCCGAACCACTGGATTTCTCGCCTCGCGGTAAGGAAGCCGAAGCCGTGATACGCCGGTGGTGGGCACCGTGACCGCGGAGCCCCTTGCAGGCTCCGTGAGCACAGTCGCGGCCCCGGGAAGACACCGTGCGACGGTAGACAGGGCTCGGGCACAGTTCCGGCCGGACATCGAGGGTATGCGCGCGATCGCCGTGGTCCTGGTGATCCTGTTCCACGCCTACCACCAGCCATTCACCGGCGGCTTCGTCGGCGTCGACATCTTCTTCGTGATCTCCGGCTTCCTGATCACGAGTCTGCTTGTGAGAGAGAGCGAAAGAGAAGGTCGCGTCTCCATATCCCGCTTCTATGCCCGACGCGTGCGGCGAATACTGCCGGCGTCGACCGTGGTGGTTCTGGTGACGGTGTTGGCGACGTATCACTGGCTGGGGTTCATCAATGGGAACAACGTGGCCGAGGACGCCAAATGGACCGCGATATTCGCGGCCAACGTCCATTTCGCTGTCCTCGGGACGGACTACTTCGGCGCCCAGTTGCCCCCGTCGCCGCTGCAGCACATGTGGTCGCTCGGTGTCGAGGAGCAGTTCTACTTCGTGTGGCCGGCCCTGTTCCTGATCCTGGTCTTCATTGCCCGCGGCGCCCGGCATCGTCGGGCACTCGCCGGGGCCCTGTCGGTGATCATCGTCGCCTCCTTGTCCTGGTCGATCCTCCAGACGGCGATCAATGAGACCTGGGCCTACTTCTCGCCTCTGACACGAGCATGGGAGCTGGCACTGGGCGCGCTGGTCGCCGTGCTGGCGCCTAGTATCGCTCGGTTGAAATATGCCTGGCTGCCAACGGTTTTGTCGGTTGGGGGTCTGTGCGCAATCACCGTGGCCGCATTCCTGCTCACTCCCGACACCCGCTATCCGGGCTCGGCTGTGATCCTGCCCGTCGCCGGTGGCGCGGCATTGGTCGCGGCTGGCTGCATCGCCAAGCCCACTTGGATCGGTCGGGTGCTTTCGGTACGACCGATGCAGTGGATCGGCGCCCGGTCCTACTCGATGTACCTCTGGCACTGGCCACTTCTCATCATTCCCGCCCGGTATCTGAACAAGGATCTCGACCTACTGCAGACGACCGGTCTGGTTGCGCTGGCCGTGCTGGCGTCCGCGCTCACGTTTCGTCTGGTGGAGGACCCGATCCGCAGATCCAGATTCCTGTCCGCACGTACCGGGTTGAGTTTGGCGATGGGCGCATCCCTCGTGGCCATCACAATTCTTGCCGCGCAGTGGCTTATCGCGTCCCACTACGGGTCGTGGGATCTGTTCAACTGATCCCCAGCGGGATGTCAACCTTGTCGTCGAGTTTGGAACTAGAACGGGAGAGCAAAGATCGTGACGAGCACTGATTCAATCCGTCGTTCATCGTCGGGCAGGCGGCGGCTCGGGCGAATCATCCCGCTGCTCGCGGGTGTCGTCGTCGCCTTGGCGGCGTGTTCGTCGTCCGGCGGGGGATCCGACATGCCTGCATACCAGTCGGACCAGTACGCTGCCGAATCGGCGAACACTGATCTGACCAACCAGAAGTACGCCACCACGGCGGAAGTGCTGGCGGCCGTGACCGCCGCCCAAAGTACCCAGGCGCTCACGCCCGGCGCCTCCGAACAGTTGGTCGCGATGAGTCAGGTGGCCCGCTCCAACAGCAACGCTGAGGAAGCCGGGCCGGAGAAGTGCTTCGACAAGCTCGACATCAAGTCCTCGGCGCCCTACACGAGTCTCGGCGACTGCGCGTACGGCGATCCGAACGGAACGAAACTCATGGTGATTTACGGGGATTCGCGCGCCCAGATGTGGGTGAGCGCCCTGGAGAGAGTCAGCGCGATCACCGGCTGGAAGGTGCGGATGTTCGCGCAGGGCGGCTGCCCCGTGGCGGATCTGCAATTCCGGGACAACAGAACGGGGGTGCCGGATGCCGCGTGCGACGAGTTCCACGCGACCGCGATCGACGAGATCAACAAACTGCATCCGCAGCTCGTGGTCACCGCGAGCAACGTCGGCCACAAACTCGCCACTGGCGAAACACCCACACCCGCCCAATGGCAGGACGCGTGGGTGTCGACATTCCAGAAGTTGACGCAGCCGGGCACCCGGCTTGCGATGCTCGGGGCCATCCCCACCTGGGCCAACAACGATGCGCAATGCCTCGCCGCCCACACCCAGGACGTCCAGGCATGCAGCACCGACCGCGCGAATGCGGTGTCGGAATTCTTCGACGCCGAGAAGGCGGCGGCGGCCGCGGCGGGCGCTCACTACGTGGACACCGTGCCATGGGTGTGCGCCGAGAAATGCCAGCCGGTCGTCGCCGACACCATCGTCTACTACAACCCGTTCCACTTCACGAAGAGGTACGCCGTTTACCTCAGCGGTGCCGTCGCCGAGGCACTTGCACCCGCTATGGAGTAGGAGCATCCACGGTGTCCAAGCTGTTCGTGTCAAACGTTCCAGTCCTCGAGGTCAAGCCGATCACCGATGCCGACGTGCGGACGGTTGCCGAGTTCTTGCATGCCGAGTTCTTGAACCTCGGCGTCACGAGAACCAGACCGGTCACCGATTGGCTACGGGTGATGAACCCGCCCTGGGCCGTTGAGCAGCCCAACCACGGCTATCTGCTGCGCGAAAACGGGCGTGTCGTCGGCGTGCATCTCGCGCTGTACTCGGAACGTGTAATCGATGACCGCGTGCGACGTATCTGCAACCTCGGTGTGTGGTGTGTTGAAGAACCGCACCGCGCGTCCGGAATGCGCCTGCTCCGGTCGCTGCTCCGCCAAAAGGGTTACACCTTCACGGATCTCACCCCGAACCCGAATGTCGTGACATTGAACACGCGGCTCGGGTTCGCCGCGCTCGACACCGCGACGATGCTGGTGCCCAATTTGCCCTGGCCGGTGTGGTCGCGAGGGGTCCGGGTCATCGACACCACGAACGAAATCGATGGGCTGCTCTCGGGCCGGGACCAACAGATTTACCGCGACCACGCGACGACGGCCGCGCGCCACGTCGTGCTCACCGACGGCGATCAGAACTGCTATGTGATGTACCGGCGTGAGCGGTACAGGCATCTCTGGGTTCTCGCCTCAATACTTCACGTCGGCGACACCGAGTTGTTCACGCGGTGGGCGCCGCATTTCCACCGGTACCTGTTGGTGAGGCAACGAATTCTGGCGACATTGGTGGAGGTCAGGGTCGCCGGGCGACGCCCACCCAGGTCGGTATCGGTTCCGGGCCGTCCCAGGATGTACTTCAGCGACGACGTCGACGCAGCACAGGTGGACTATCTCTACAGCGAATTGACGTGTTTGGAATGACTCGATCAGTTGAGCGTGCGCACGACACCTGGCTGCAGGGCACCTCAGGTCCGCTCCACCCGTCACGTAAGGATCCGCTATGCGAATGAGCGTCAGCTGTGAACCCGGTCTCCCACCGTTGGCGTGGTGTGTGAGGCTGGGTCGCGGCGATGCCGAACTCCTGTGTGGCACCAGCGTCGAGGTCCGTGACGACGGTTTCTTCGAAGGAGCGTGGGCTGGCGACGCGCGCTCCTTCGGGTTCGCCGATGCGGTCGACGTTTTCGGCTCGGGCGGCCGGATCGCCGGAGATGATCTGATCGTCGTGCCCCCGAGTCACACCCTGGAGCGGATCCAGTACATCAGGCGCGGGGCCGAGATCCTGGTCTCGAATTCCTTGGTGTTCCTCCTGGCGGCCGCCCGCGCAGAACTCGATCCGCACCATCCCGGTTACGCGACCGACTTCGCCGGGATCATCTATGACGGCATCCGCGAGTTCGACACGATCATCCCCGTCCGCTTCACCGGGGATCCCGGACCGGGCGGGGCTGAAGCACACCTCGTCTATGTGCACAACGTGCGCTTTCACCACGACGGCCGGATCTCCTTCCTGGACAAATCCTCAGGGCGGCCATACGAGACGTACGACGAGTACGTCGCACTGCTCGCCGACGTCCTGGAGCGAACGGTGGACAACGCGGTGGCGCCGTGCCGTTCGGTGACGTACTCGCCGCTGGCGTCCATCTCCTCCGGTTACGACTCCCCGGCGGTGGCAGCCCTGGCCCGCCGGGTCGGTTGCGACAAGGCGTTCACCTTCACCCACGCCCGCACCCGGGGTGGCCATCAGGAGGACGACTCCGGAAAGCCGATAGCGGCGGCTCTGGGCTATGAACTCGAGGAGTTCGACCGAATGGCGTACCGCGACGCCGGTGGATTCCCCGAAGCCGAGTTCCTCGCGACCGGTATGAGTGGTGAAGATCTGAACATGGCGGGATTGGAGAACGTGGTAGGCCGGACCGTCTTCTTCAGTGGCCATTACGGAGGCCGGGTCTGGGACCTGCACACCTATCCCGACGAGTTGCTGCGCCGGGGGGATATGAGCGGCGCTTCGATGAACGAGTTCCGGCTGCGAACCGATTTCGTTCATGTGCCGGCTCCGTTCATCGGCGCGCGCCGGCATCCGAAGCTCCTTGAGATTGCCCGGAGCGACACGATGAAGGCCTGGTCGACCGGAACCGACTACGACCGCCCCGTTCCCCGTCGCATCGCCGAGGACGCCGGTGTGCCACGCGACGACTTCGGGCACAAGAAGCGTGCGACGACCGCGCTCCTGCACGTGCCGGGGGACGCCGCGTGGACGGCACGGACGCGGGACGCCGTTCGCGATTACGCCCGGGCGCAGCGGCTGCCGCTGCGTACCCGCCTGAGCTACCTCCTCGACGCGGCAGCCGAATCGTCGCGATCCTTCACCTACCGCGTGTTGCGCAAACTGAACCTGTTGCGCCTCGCGCCGGCACTGGCGACCAGACCGCTGGAGATCCACAGCCACACGCACCTCGGCCCGCTACCGACACTCTGGGCGATCGAGTGCATCAATCCGCGCTACCAAGGCGCGGTCGAGACGTGGCGGGAGACGCTGTCGGCGCCTCCTGCGGCAGCGGGGTGAACTGTGCGGACAAACCTCCATCACCTCGTTCAGGATCGCGCGCTGTCCTGTCCCGAGCTCGCCGCGCTGACGTTCAAGAAGGCAACGCTCACCTACGGTGAGCTGTGGTCGCAGGTGCAGGACGTGGCGGCTGGGTTCACCGAGCTCGGCGTCGGGCGCGGACAGCGAGTCGCGGTCTACCTCGACAAGAGGATCGAGACGGTGACGGCCATCTTCGGTGCATCGTCGGCGGGCGGCGTGTTTGTGCCGATCAACCCGTTGCTGAGGTCCCCGCAGGTCGGCCACATCCTGCGCGATTGCGACGTCAGCGTCCTCGTCACCACTCCCGATCGGCTGACGCTGTTGGCCGACGAACTGGCGATTTGTCCGGCACTCGAGAACATCGTGCTCGTGGGTGCCCGAGCCGGGGGGCCTGGCCCCGGCGGGCGACTGCCGACCCTGAGCTGGGATCAGCTGGTCGCTGCACACGGTGGCAGCCCTGACCCGGTCGCGGCCATCGACCTCGACATCGCGGCCATCCTGTACACCTCCGGGAGTACGGGCAAGCCCAAAGGCGTAGTGCTCAGCCACCGCAATCTGATCGCCGGCGCGGAGAGCGTGTCGACGTATCTGGAGAACTCGGCGGACGACATCCTACTGGCCGCGCTGCCGCTGAGTTTCGACGCGGGATTCAGCCAGCTGACGACATCTTTCTCGGTCGGCGCCCACGTCATCCTGACGAACTACCTTCTGCCCGGCGACATTCCCCGGCTCTGCGCTCGGCACCGGGTGACCGGCCTCACCTGCGTGCCACCACTGTGGATCCAGATCGCAGAGCAGAACTGGCCCGATAACGCGCGGGCCTCGCTACGGTACTTCGCGAACACCGGCGGCCGGATGCCCAAGCCGGTCCTGGACCGACTACGTGAGGTGTTCCCCACGGCGAAGCCGTATCTCATGTACGGGCTCACCGAGGCATTCCGATCTACCTACCTCGATCCCGCCCAGATCGATCAACGGCCCGGCTCAATCGGCAAGGCCATCCCGGGTGCCGAGATCCTCGTGGTCCGGCCCGATGGGTCGACATGTGATCCGGGCGAAGAGGGCGAACTCGTCCATCGAGGTCCACATGTGGCGCTGGGCTACTGGAACGACCCGGCACGAACCGCGGAACGGTTTCGTCCGGTTCCGGGGCGCGACGAGCCCTGGCGCACACCGGAGCTCGCGGTCTTTTCGGGCGACGCGGTGGTCGCCGACGCCGACGGATACCTGTACTTCGTCGGCCGCCGCGACGACATGATCAAGACGTCCGGGTACCGCGTCAGCCCGACCGAGATAGAAGAAGCCGCTTATGCCACCGGCATGGTCCGCGACGCGGTGGCGCTCGGTGTCGAGGACGCCGCGCTAGGGGAACGGGTGCTGCTGGTGGTGGCACCGACCGCCGAGGACTTTGCCATCGATGCCCTGCTCGATGCGATGCGCTCCGGGCTGCCGCTCTACATGGTGCCCGGCTCCGTCGTGATTCGTGCGGAGATCCCCCGTTCACCCAACGGGAAATTCGACCGGACAGCACTGCGCGAGGAGCTTGCCACATGAACCTGCGCCCGATGATCGCTGCCTTCGGCACCGCCGAAGGGCAACTCGCGGTCGGTGGAATGCCACTCGACCGACTTACCGCCCGCGTCGGGTCGACGCCCTATTTCGCCTACGACAGGCGCTTGCTGAGTGATCGTGTCGCGGCATTGCGCGCCGCGCTGCCGTCGGCGATACATCTGAGCTACGCGGTCAAGGCAAACCCAATGCCGGCGGTCGTGCAACACCTCGCCGGCCTGGTCGATGCCCTGGATGTGGCCTCGACGCTCGAGATGCGAACCGCCCTGGACACTCCGCTGTCCGCGGACCGGATCAGCTTCGCCGGACCGGGCAAGACCGTCGCGGAGATCGCACAGGCCGTCGCGGCGGGTGTGACCATCGAGATGGAATCCTCGACGGAAGCCCGACGTGTCATCGAGGCCGGAGAGATGTTGGGGGTGCGACCGCGCGTCGCGGTCCGGGTGAATCCCGACTTCCAGGTGAAGGGCTCCGGGATGCGAATGGGCGGGGGGCCACAGCAGTTCGGTGTCGACGCCGAACAGGTGCCCGAACTGCTCAGCCTGGTCGACACCGCCGATCTGGAGTTCCTCGGGTTCCATGTGTTCGCAGGTTCGCAGAACCTCAATGCCGAGATTCTCTGTGAGGCACAGCAGAAGACGGTGGAGCTTGTTCTCGGACTGGCCGACAAGTCGCCCGCCCCGGTCCGGTATGTGAATCTCGGCGGCGGTTTCGGTATCCCCTACTTCGACAAGGACTCTCCGCTCGACCTCGGCGCGATCGGGAACAATCTGACCGAGCTCGTACAGGATCGTATCCAGCCGCAGCTGCCGGATACGAAGGTGGTGATCGAGCTCGGCCGCTACATCGTCGGGGAGTGCGGTGTCTACGTCACCCGGATCGTCGACCGCAAGATATCTCGTGGCCGTACATACCTCGTCGTCGACGGCGGTATGCACCATCAGCTGGCCGCATCCGGAAACTTCGGGCAGGTGATCCGGCGGAACTACCCGATCGCGGTCGGTAACCGCCTCACCGAGGCGCCGGACTCGGAGGTGACCGTGGTCGGTTGCCTGTGCACCCCGCTGGATCTGCTGGGCGACGGCGTCCGGCTGCCGGACGCCGAGATCGGCGACTCGATCGTGCTGTTCCAGGCGGGCGCCTACGGTCTGACCGCAAGCCCCACTGCATTCCTGGGCCATCCCGCACCCGCCGAAGTACTGGTGTAGCGCGATGAGACTGAGAGATTTCATTTCTGACAGGGGGTTCACCGTGAAAGAACTCCAGGAGCACCCTGCCTACAAGTACGCGGGAAAGATCTATCACGACAGGATCATCGGAACGACAGTGAGAATCAAATACCGCACGAAATACCTTCGGAAGAGGTTCGACCAGAATCATCGTGCCGCCACCGTTCTGTTCCATCCGGACCGCCCCGATTACTCTCAGATCCTCTACAAGATCTGCAACTCACTGGGCCTTACGATCACGTCCTCGGCCACGATTCGCCCGGATGTGGTGGTGTCCTTCGAGGATGTGACCAAACGTCGGCACAACCCACTCCTCGCCGAACTCTCCGACGACCACTTCGTGGTGAATCAACACTGCAACGACATCAGCAAGACCCACGTGGAGAAGGTCTTTCGAGACGTCTTTGGCTACGGCACTTTCGTCGATCCCCGCACATACGAGGGGGCATGTGTCATGAAGTCCGACGACAACGCGATGCATGACGGGACTCTCATCGAATGTCCGACGATCACTACGAGAAACGATGTCGTGTTCCAGAGACTGATAAACAACACGACCGGAGATGAGGTTGTCGACATCAGGGTTCCGATCGTCGGCAGCTCGATACCGCTTGTCTATTGGAAGTACCGCGACGCGAGATATCGGTTCAGCAACCGGAACGCCCGCGCCAAGGTCGGATCCCCCGATTCGGCGTTCTCGGATCACGAATTGGTCCTGATACGGCAATTCGCGAAGAAACTCGGGCTGGATTTCGGTGAGCTCGACGTCCTCAGGGACGTCGACGACGGGCAGATCTACATCGTCGATGTGAACAACACTCCGTGTGGCCCGCCCAATCACCTCGGTAAGGCCGAGAGCGAGCAGGCGGTGAAAATTTTGAGCGCCAGTTTCAATGACGAATTCGTCTGCAAAGCACCGAACCGAGATGTCCACTGAGCGACCGCGCGCCCCGGGGCCGCACCGCGGGTCGCACACTGGTTATAGGCTTTGTAACGCATTAGGGAGGAAGCAGTTCGATGACCTACAGCACGGACACGCTGGAACGCGTGAAGGTGGTACTCGTGAAGACCCTCGCGATCCAGGATCGCGCCGACACCCTTGATGCGTCCACTGAACTGTTCGGCAGCATGCCGGAACTCGATTCGATGGCCGTTGTCGCCCTCTCCGTCAATCTGGAGAAAGAGTTCGACTTCGAGATCGACGACGAGGACTTCACTGGAGACGTCTTCGAGACGATCGGCTCTCTCGCCGAATTCGTCGAGCAGAGTACGAACTAACTGCCGAGCGCGTTCTCCGAGACGTGCGACAGGCCGGGTTTCGGTGCGTCGTGATGGGGAAAGCGGCCCTGGAACTCGAAACAGGTCAGCTCGCTGTAGAGATCGTCGATCTGGGCCGCCTCAAGGTCATCGGACAGGTACATCTTCGCCGGACCTGCCACCGGAACCGACCTCGGCAGTCGGTGCCCCACCACCCTGATCTCGCCCAAGGTAGCGGGTATCCCGTGCCGCAGCAGAAGGTAACGGTAGAAGTGCGGCGCACAGTCCCGAAACACGTCGGGATCGCCGACATAGAGGATCGACGCGAACGTCGGTCGACGCTTGATCCGGCCATAGTCCAGCCGGAACATCACGTAACAGCTGCGCTCACCCTTGGTGAGCACCACATGGTGAGCAGCGGCAGCCCGGGAGTGGTCGAGATATATCGTCCGGTCTTGCCCGTGGAGCAAGTCCTCGATCCCCTTCGGGGTACGGACAACTCGTACCCCACTCGACCACAACGGCCACGGAATGTTGGGGGCCAGCGATCGCGTCGTGTCGAGTTTTGCGAACCCGAGGCGGGCGTTCAGTGCCACGATCTTGCGGTTCGGCGTCAGGTCGGTGAAGGTGTATCCCTTCTGGCGAAGCAGTTTCCGCAGCAATCGCAATCCGGCAGCGCGGTGTTCTTCTGCGACGCACCAGGTCCCGAGGTTACAGATGCGGTGCTCTCGGCCATCGATCGTTCGTTTTGAATACAACGCCAGATGCGCGCCGACGAGGCGCCCGTTATCGCGCAGGAGGTAACCGTAGTTGGGTTGGACGAAATCCCATGTCGCGGTCATGGCGCGACGCCAGTCGGCCGCTGACACTTCCGGCCCGATCTCGCTGTGCAGGAATTCAGCCACCTCAGGTATGTCGGCTTCGGCAATCGGCAGGACCTCCACGGGGCGGACCTCTGGCATGTCGATACGGTACCGCAGCGGAGAGCACAGCAACGGAGGCTGAGTGCGTCACCGGTGGTCAGATCAACCGTTGAGGATGGGCCGTTGCATATCGGTCGTCGTTTCACCGAACGAAGTTCGCTGAGACGAAAACACCACATCATGGCGCGTGATAGCGTCTCGCAACGGGGGGCGTGGTTGACATCTGGGCACACGGTCGTTGAGGGGGAAAGACGTGGCGAGTGATCCGATTCCGATGGTTTGGGCGAACTTCGGTTGTCGAGCCGGCGATGTTCAAGCAGGCCCCGGACGCGGTGGCGAAACCGCATGAAGCGACTCCGGGACAACATCGGACTCCTCATCGAGCTCCTGCGCACCGGGCGGGGACGCCGGTGGCTATGGCGGACCGCGCGCAAGCGTTTCCACTCGACTACGGTGTCGATCGGAATTCGCGATGACCTGAGTGTCCCTTTTCCTGCGCCGTCGGCGAAGATTCCCCTGGTCGTGCGAAAGCTTCAACCCGACGATGACCTTTCGCTGGTCGCCGACGTCCCGGGCCTGCCCCCAGAGGTTGCCCGACATCGCGCGGACCAGCGTTGGCTGTTGAACTCCGACCTTCCTGCGCCTTGGGTCGCCGTCGATCCCGACGGAGCTGTGTGTTTTATCGCGTATCTGTTCACGGCCGAAGACAACCCGCGCATGCAAGCGCTGTGGGGCCCACTGGCTCCGGTGCTCAAGCCGGGTGAAGCGTTGGTCGAGGGCATTTTCACGTCGGAGCGTCATCGAGGGCTGGGGGTGTTCATGGATGCCGGCACCAAGATATTGGACGAGGCTCGAAAACTCGGCATGCGATCTGCAATCGGCGTCGCGGGCGAGAAGAATCTCGGCACGTTCAAGGTGGCTGAAAGAGCCGGATGGACACGACAATTCAGACGCGTGGAGCGCTGGCGCCTGTTTCGTCAGCGCGTCACCTTCGAACCCCTGGAGGGGAGCTTCGCCTAACAGTTGTGCGGCTGAGCGGGTAGTTGCGCATTAGCGCGGGTGTGATCCACGTAGCGGAGCCCACGCCAAAGGCGACTATCTGCGCACCGCCGCAACATACTTCGGCAAACAACTTATTCTGACCGGCTAGGCCTGCTGTTCCAACACCGGTCAACCCAAGCCAAATGTCCGCGCTCGCCGGAGCGTTGGCCGGATAACCGGAACAGCCGTTGCAGGCGGGTGATCGCGTTCTTACCCTTGGCCGGCGGACGTGCTCAGCCTCAATGCCGGGTTGGACAGTTCGATGGCGCAGGGACCCCGTCGAATCGAGCGGCCACCCACCTCGCCACTATCGAGGAGGCTTTCCACAGAACATTGGCGTGATCGGCGCCCGGAATCTGTCGGTACTCGACGTGTCCGCCTAGTGAGCAGCTGCCGGCTACCGCGGTGCGCACCCATTGCGGAAAGACGAGGGTGTCCACGGCACCGGAGACGACGAGCATCGGCCGGTCCAAGGGGCGTTGGGGTAGCGCGATTTTGCGCATCGCATTCCGCAGGTCGGCGATGTCGTGGGGGGAGTTCGGCGTGGTCTCGTTCGTCCCGCTCAGCTGATCGACGACGGTTTTCCACGGGACCGGCGCTGGGATGCTTCTTGGGGTTGCTGCGGCTCACGCCGTTGCGCACAGTGGCTCAGGCGTTTCCGCTGGGCCTCGGCTGCACCATGCAGAAAGGCCTTCTGGTCGAGATCTGGGTTGTACCGGCCCAAGCCGACGATGAACAGCGGGTACAGCGCTAGCTGTTCTTCCGTGACCGAACGCGACCAGATGAGGTCCGCCGTGGCCGTCACATTCGCCGCTGGAGCGAGCGCGACGCTCCCCACCAGGTCGAGACCACCGCCGTAGTACGGGTTCAACTCGTTGGCGGCCCACACCGCCTGTCCGCCCTGTGAATAACCGATCGCTGCCCAGCGTGTGGACACAGTGGGCGAGATCTCGCGTAGGGCACGGACGGCATCGATCGTGTTGAATGCCGCAGTCCGTTGTTCGAGGTACAGATGTGTACCAAAGGGGCCGAGTCCTTCGTAATCACTGAGCGCGACGGCGTACTTCCTGTCGAGCAATGACTCGACGATCGGCGAGTATCCCTGAAGATCCGGCTGGTAGGAGGGACCGCAGTCGGTGCCGATGCCGGTCGTTCCGTGTGCAAGCGAAACAACCGGCCAGCCATCAGCCGGCGGGTTCCGCGGGGAGGAAGAATGCCCCGGTAACCTCGCGTTCTCCGCCGTCCACGCCGGAGACCGACCTATAGACGGCACGCCACGCGCCACCAAGTACCGACTCAGGGTCAGCAAGCGGCGGGTCGTAGGATTCCTTGCGGACGATCAGGCCACGGCTCTGCCAGACATCTGCGGGGACATCAGGCAACGGCACCACGATCGGGGTAGCGATCGGTGCGGACGGAAACGGCGGGTCAGCGGTGGTCAAGCCGAACATCGAAAGAATCAAGAGAAGTGGAAAGACCAGACGCCAGCTCGATCTGGCGAAAGCTGCCAGCGCCGCGCGTGGCGCAGTACTTCTGCTGCTCTGACGATGACGCATCTATTCGCTACCGCGGAGTGTGCCACCGGCGCCGCGATAGTCAACCGCACGAGTAGCTATCGCAGTCAGCCCTTTCCCGTTGTGCCCGGCCGAGGCGGGCTGGTGGCGAAGTCTGATATCTGTCTGCAGCCTAGCGAATTGATCGGCGACGTGACCGACCCGGCGAGTCGGTTCGCAGCTGAAACGTTTCTCCGCGCGCTCAACGGTAAATCTGGATCGAATGCTCCTACCGCCACCGTCGCTGGGCCGGTCTCGGAGGCTTGACTTCGATCGAGTCTGTAGCAACCGTGACCACACGGTCCGGTCAGGCAGGGCCCGACATTGTCATCGCTGCGACTAGGTCACCGTCCCGTCTTCGCTACCGATGACGAGGTTCGTCCCGTTGCCGGTGACGGTGTTGCCGGAGATGAGGAATTCGGTGACACCACTGTTGGTCCAGATGCCGTACTTGCGGTTGTCCGTCACCTTGTTGTCTTCGAGCACGGCGCCGCGGACATCGTTGAGCAGGATGCCGTTGCCGTTGCCGTAGATCGTGTTGCGTCGGATGTAGAGGTCTTCGAGCGGGGCCAGGTCGGCCTTGATGCCGGCTTCCAGATTGTCGTAGAAGATGTTGTCTTCGATCCAGGTGTTGTTGCTGTTGTTGACGATCCGCAGGCCGCAGGTGCAGTTGTAGACGATGTTGTGGTGAATCCAGTTGTTGGGTCCGGAATTGTCGTGGAACTTGTCGGTCCCGATGACTCCGCTGTACTCACCGATCTCGATACCGGCCCCGTTGGGGCTCACCGAGGTTCCGTTGCGGACACAGTCGGAGACGGTGTTGTACCGGATCTCATTGCTGTACTCGTCCTCGCCGTGCAGGTCGATCGCGCCGGACACCGCGCCGGTGATGGTGTTGTGCTCGATCAGGTTGTGGTGCGCATACTCCTGGATGAGGATGCCGTGACGGATGACCGGGCCGATGGTGTTGTTCCTGACCCAATTGTTGTGCGAGCCCGCCTGATCGATGATCACGCCGTACCCCGACCCGCCGCCGTCGAGTGCGGAGGCATTCCTGATCACGTTCCCGTCGACCAGGACGTTGTCGGCGTTCTGCAGCTGGATGCCGAAGCGGCGGTGCTTCTCGATGAACAGGTCCTTGACCGCGATTCGCGAGACCTGACCGCCGTTCTCCGAGCCGAGACTGACCGCGGCGTTGTAGATCTTGCCCGAGGCCTTCGTGATGGTGAAGCTCGAAACCGTCAGGTTGGTCGTGCCGGCGCCTGCATAGATCACCGCGTACGGGTTCGTGAACAGATAGGAGAGTCCGGAGAAGGCGCTGGCCAGTACGGTCGATTCCTGCGACTGACCGATCAGCGAAACCCCGGTCTTGAGCGTGATCCTCGACTTCACGTGATACACGCCGTCGGGGATGTACACGACGTCACCGGCTTCGGCGGCGTCGATGGCCCGCTGGATCGCGGCGGCGTCGTTGTCGCCCCGCTTGTCCGACGTGGCACCGTAATCGCGGACGTTGTGTGTCTTTCCGGTCGCCTCGTCGGGGTGCTGGAACGGATCCTTCAGCCCTGCGTCGTAGCCGCCCGGACTCTGGGAGGGCTGTTCTCCCGGGCCACCGCCCGGCGTGCCCGTGCCCACCTTCGCGATGGTCACGGTCACCGTCTGCAGGACGGTGCCGTCGGGCATGCCCACCGTCGCGCCGGTCAACGCGCGAACCATCTTGTTCCACATGCCCTGGAAACCGTGGGTGTGGGAGTCGGCGTTGGTTTCGCGAACCACCACTGTGAACGTGTCGGTCCCTCCGCTGGCCGCCAACGACTCCGAGGGGGTGTAGGTGTAGTTGCCGGCAGCGTCTACCTGCACGCTGCCGCGCTTGGGTCCGGTCGACAGCTCCACCTCGAGGGGATCCCCGTCGGGATCCTTCGCGCCGACAGTGCCGGTGACCACACCCTGGCTGGACTGGCCTGGCTTCTGAACAGGTTTCGCCGTCGGCGTCTTGTTGAAGTACGTGCGCTGGAAGTTCAGGAAGAGTGCTCGGAGAAGTTCCGCCAGAGTCTTCGGCGCTGCCGGTGTCTCCGCCGCCGACACGGCCGCTGTCTGCAGGGTCGTGACCGTTCGCGACGCCTGGGACACCGTCGAGCGGCCGGCCTGGGCGGCGGCCGGCGCCACCGTCACCGCCGGAGCAGCCGCCGGCTCGCTCGCGGCCGCGTCCTCCTCGCGCGGGGTGACCGGTTCCGGATCGGCGTCGACGACCGGCTCGGAGTCGGTCCCGGAGACCGTGTCCTCGGAAGCCGAACCCTCGGAGACCAGGTCCTCGTCGGCGTCACTCTTCGGTCGTGTGGTGTCGCGTTCCTCGACCTCCGCGGCGTCCGGCCGGGTCGGTGCGGGTCCGTCGTTGTCCGAGTCGGCTGCTTCGTCATCGGCATCCGGGTCGATCGGGGCGTCGGAATCGTCGTCGACGGTGTCCTCGGCCGGAACCTCGGGCGTGTCCTGTTCGGTGTGCCCGCCGTCGGTGTCGTCGAGGTCGGTGGCCTCTTCTTCGGAGTCGCTGTCATCCTGCGGCTCAGGATCCTGGTCAGCCGTGGCGTCGGCGGCTCCACCGGATGTCGCACCGCTCTGCGACGACGGGCTGCTGGCCGGCCCGACGGATCCGGCCGTCTCGTCGGCGTAGGCGATTCCGGAGCCGGAGATCGCGGCGGCGATACCGACGCTCACCGCGCCCGCGGCCAGCCACGCATAGGGCTCGACCCGTCGGTGTTTGCGGTGATTGCGCCGGTGGGGCTGCTGAGCGACTGGCGGTGACGGAATGTTCCCCGTGTTGTTCGTATCGCGAACGACGCGGTCCATGTGCGACCCCCGTGATGTAGAAATCTCCCCTGGCTGCAGCCCCGGCATCCACATGCTCTGCCATGAGAAGAATTTGTGCAGCAATTTCGAACTCCGCGCACATAAACGCAATTAGAGCAAACCCGAATGTCATTGCCAGAATTTCCACTGAGCGCTAATGGCGAGGTGGGGACGCGGTGGCGGCTGTTTGGTCAGCCACTCTCCAGGGTCTCAGCAAGACGTGACGGAATTATGGTCTGGCAGTGCCGATGTACTCGATTGGCATATGTGTTGAGCCGTCGGTGCCCGATTGTGCGCCGATGCCGATAGTCCCTCGGCTCTACTGATGTAGAGATGCTTGATCGTTGGCTAGCAAATATTTTCTGGCGATCATTACTGACTTCAGGTTATCGCCCAGCAAGGTCCTGAATTCGATTTGCACTTCGCTCGTGCCCAGGTTTACATCAGGGTTCGACCGCGCGCGGACGGGCCGGACGGTCAGATCGCGGGCCCGAGCAGGTCGTCGGCGTCCTTGATGATGTAGGCATACCCCTGTTCGGCGAGGAAGCGCTGCCGGTGTGCGGCGTACTCGGCGTCCAGGCTGTCCCGGGAGACCACCGAGTAGAAAACCGCGCCGCCGCCGTCTGCCTTCGGTCGCAGCAACCTCCCCAGCCGCTGCGCCTCTTCCTGCCGCGACCCGAACGTCCCGGACACCTGCACGGCCACGCTGGCCTCGGGCAGATCAATGGAGAAGTTCGCCACCTTGGACACCACCAGGGTGCGGATCTCACCGCGCCGGAAACCGTCGAACAGAGCCTCACGCTCGGCGTTCTTCGTCGACCCCTGGATCACCGGGGCGTCCAACTCGGCACCCAACTCGTCGAGTTGATCGAGGTAGGCGCCGATCACCAACGTCGGCTCGTCGGGATGTCGCTCCAGGATCGACTTCACCACGGCGATCTTGGTGTGTGCCGTCGCACACAACTTGTACCGCTCCTCGGGTTCGGAGGTGGCGTAGAGCATGCGTTCGTTGTCGGTCATCGTGACGCGGACCTCGATGCACTCGGCGGGGGCGATCCAGCCCTGCGCCTCGATGTCCTTCCACGGCGCGTCGTAGCGCTTCGGGCCGATCAGCGAGAACACGTCGCCCTCGCGCCCGTCCTCACGGATCAGGGTGGCGGTCAGGCCGAGGCGCCTGCGTGACTGCAGGTCGGCCGTCATCCGGAACACCGGCGCGGGCAGCAGGTGCACCTCGTCATAGACGATCAGGCCCCAGTCCCGGCTGTCGAACAACTCCAGGTGCTTGTACTCGCCCTTGGTGCGGCGGGTGATCACCTGGTAGGTCGCGATGGTAACCGGCCGGATCTCCTTGCGCTCGCCGGAGTACTCGCCGATCTCCTCCTCGGTCAGCGAGGTCCGCGCGATGAGCTCGCGTTTCCACTGCCGGCCGGCGACGGTGTTCGTCACCAGGATCAACGTGGTGGCCCCCGCCTTGGCCATGGCGGCGGCGCCCACCAGCGTCTTTCCGGCACCGCAGGGCAGCACCACCACACCGGATCCACCGTCCCAGAACGAGTCGGCGGCCATCTGCTGATAGTCGCGCAGCTGCCAGCCGTCCTGCGCGAGCTCGATCGGGTGGGCTTCCCCGTCGACGTAGCCGGCGAGGTCCTCCGCCGGCCAGCCGATCTTGAGCAGCATCTGCTTGACCCGGCCGCGCTCGCTGTTGTGCACGACGACGGTGTCGTCGTCGAGGCGGGCGCCGAGCATGGGCGCGATCTTCTTGTTCCGCAGCACCTCTTCGAGCACGGCGCGATCGAAACTGACCAGGGTCAGGCCGTGCGCCGGGTGCTTGACCAGCTGCAGCCGTCCGTAACGGCCCATCGTGTCGACGATGTCGACGAGCAGGGGCTGCGGCACCGCGTAGCGGGAGTACGTGACCAGCGCATCCACCACCTGTTCGGCGTCGTGACCTGCGGCGCGGGCATTCCAGAGCGCCAGCGGGGTGATGCGATAGGTGTGGATGTGCTCAGGCGCACGCTCGAGCTCGGCGAACGGCGCGATCGCCGCGCGGGCCTCCCCGGCGAGCTCGTGGTCGACTTCGAGCAGCACCGTCTTGTCGGACTGCACGATCAGCGGGCCGTCAGTCACGCGGCACCTCGGTGGTAAGTCATCCCACCCATTATCCGGATTCCGCCGACACCACCGATGTGACCCGGTGGATGGCGAACTCGCGCACCCGGCCAGACGCCGGGTCGTAGGCGGTCAACTGGCCGCCCCGCACGTTGATCGGGGCCACCACCCGCTGCGTGGCCACACCCGCCGGATCGACGTAGCCGATGACCACCGACTCCTGGAGGTGCGCCGCCTGCTGCAGCTCCGAGATCGCCACCGCGGGATCCAGCCGCAAGCCGGTCGACGGCGTCGACGCGACCTTACGCAGGACGGCCACGATCGCGGCCAGGGTCTGATCTGTGGGCACCGGGTTGTGCCGGTATCCGCGCCGTCGGCCCGGGGACGGCACGCGGGTGCCCCGGCTGCGCAGATCGACGATCGCGCCGCTCGCATCCTCGGCCGCCGGGGCGAAGCCGGCGGTGCGCAGCGCGGTGAGCACGTCCGCGATCGGCGCCTGGGACACCGCCACGGTCGGCGCCAGCAGGCGTAGCTCCACCGACTCGGTTGCGGGCGCCGCGACGGCCTGGGCGAGCAGCGCGGCGTCCTCGCACCGCACGAACGCTGATGCCATCCCGACCCGAAGCTGGCCGTGGCGCCTCGCAACATCGTCGATCAGGTAGGTCAGCGCCTGCGGCACAGGCGTTCTCGAATGACGGTCGAACAACGCGTGGATCTCGCCTGCGGTCTTGCCGCTGTCGAGGGCGCGGCGCACCGACGCCTCGTCGATCCGGTACACCATGGCCGCGCCCGCCGACTCGACGTTGGCCACCGCCGCCAATTGCTCGGCGAGCCCGCGTTCCAGCGGGCCGGGCACGACGACCGTCAGATCGGCCTGCAACAGGAAATGATCGATCGGCGCGGGCAGCACCTTGGCCATCGCCGCGACCACCGCATCGTCGCCGTCACCGGCAAGCAGGCGGCGCAGCGGGGACGCGATCGCGCCCCGGCCGACTGCGCCGACGGCGTGGGCCTCGGTGAGCATGTCGCCGACCGGACCGGGTTGCAGCCGCGCCGCCCAGCGCGTCCGCTTCCAGACCAGCGCCTGCGAGGCGCTGTCCGTATCGACCCCGGCGCCGGCGGCAGCTCGGCGAGCAGCTCGAGCAGCAGTCGGCGGTCCAGCGGCGCCGCGGTCGAGAACAATGAATCCGACAGCGCCGCATAGGGTTTGTTGTCCACTCCCCGGGTGCCGATCAGGCTCGGGCGGCTGGGCAGCTCCAGCCACGCCGACACCAGGAGGTGCCATTTCGCGGAGGTGGGGGACTCGACGAACCGGTCGAACGCCACGGTCGGCGCCCAGTGTGACCCCGCGCCGTCGGACGGGTCCGGCTCCGGCACGCCCGGGGCGATCAGCCCGGCGCCGGCGCTGACCTCCAGGATCAGTCCGAGACGCCGCTCGTCGATACCGGTGACCTTGGCCAGCCGTTTGACCTCGCGTACGCCGAGCCCGCCGCTTCGCAGCTCGGGAACCGGTGTGTCACTGAGTGTTTCGAGAACGACCTCGACCTCGCGGAGAAAGTCGAGCGCAGCGCCTGCGGCCACCGCGTCCACGTCGGTCGCGGTGGTGGACGTCACGGTCGGGTCGGGATCGGCCAGGCTGACCGGACCCGGGTGCTCGCCCCGCAGCACCTGGCCGACGAGGCGGGGGAGTATCACGGTGTCGTCGTCGATCCTGCGGAGCAACCCGGCCGCCAGCAGGCGGGGGACCGGGCGGTCCGGCGGGGTTCCCGGCATGGCGTCGCGGGTCCGCCCTATCGGCGACCCCTCCAACAGCTTGTCCAGCAGATCCCGGGCGGTCTCGTCCACCGACTCGAGGGCCGCGGTGATCTCGGCGCCGGTCTGCGACGTGTTCTCGGCGGTGGCCTGCCCGGGGTACCAGGGCAGGCTCGACGCCGCCTCGGCCACCACCCGCAGCGCACCCCCGCCCTCAAGATCACCCCAGACCAGAGCGCGCGCGGCGAGATCGTCGACCGCGGCGCGCACGTCCGCGGTATCTGCGCCCCGCCCGGCCAAGGCTCCCGCCAGCTCGGCGAAACTCACCACCGTGGTGTCGGCATGCAGGCTGAGCAGCGCGTCGAGCACCACCAGGTGGCGGAAATCCAGGTCGTCGGTCGCGACTTTCACCGACTGGCGTGAGGCCGCGCGCGCCGCCAACGCGGCGACGGTGCCCGGCGGCGGCTGGGTCAGATCGGGCCGCAACCGCAGCAGCCGGATCAGCCGCTCGTCGTCCAGTTCGGCCAACCAGGCGCCCAGCGGAACACCCGGACTCTTCGCGCTCATTGCTGACCAGCGTAAAGGAGGCTCCCGAGGTCGCCCGCCGACGAGTGGTTTGCCACAATGGCACCGTGGCTGATGACAAGAAGAACCGATACGTCGACCCGGGTTGGCCCACGACGGACCCCGACGACCACGCGGTCAGCGAGCTCGCGACCGACCGCACCGGCGCACTGTCGCCGTTCGGTGACGTGACGTTCCCGCTACCGGCCGAGGAACTGCCCTTCATCCAGGCCGTCACCGTCGTCAACAGGTAACGGTGACCGACCGCCTCTCGCATCTCGACGAGACCGGCGCGGCTCACATGGTCGACGTCACGGCCAAGGACGCCACCAAGCGGGTCGCGGTGGCCGCCGGAACCGTGCACACCACTTCGGACGTGGTCGCGATGATCACGGCCAACGGGCTGCCCAAGGGCGACGCGTTGGCGACCGCCCGTGTCGCAGGGATCCTGGCCGCGAAGCGCACCAGCGACCTCGTCCCGCTGTGCCACCCGCTCGCGATCACGGGCGTGGACATCGACTTCAATGTCGGCGGTGACGACGACCCCGGCGCGGTCCGAATCACCGCGACCGTGCGTACCACCGACCGCACGGGCGTGGAGATGGAAGCGCTCACCGCGGTCAGCGTGGCCGCGCTCACCGTCTACGACATGATCAAGGCCGTCGACCGCGCGGCCCGCATCGACGACATCCGCGTCGTGCGCAAGGAAGGCGGCAAGACAGGGACCTGGGTCAGATGACGCGTTCGGGCCTGGTCATCATCGCGTCGACCCGGGCCGCGGGCGGTGTGTACGAAGACCGGTGCGGCCCGGTCCTGGCCGACTGGCTCAACGAACGGGGCATCAGGACCGCCGCGCCCGTCGTAGTGGCCGACGGTGAGCCCGTCGCCGCGGCGCTGCGCGCGGGCATCAGCGCCCGGCACGACGTCATCCTGACGTCCGGCGGCACCGGAATCTCGCCCACCGACGCCACCCCACAACTGACCGCCGCACTGCTGGACTACGAGATCCCCGGCCTGGCCGACGCTATCCGGCGCTCCGGGCTCCCCAAGGTGCCGACGTCCGTCCTGTCCCGCGGGGTCTGCGGTGTCGCGGGCCACACGCTGATCGTCAACCTCCCGGGCTCGCTGGGCGGCGTCAAGGACGGCATCGCCGTTCTCGCCGAGGTGCTCGAGCATGCCCTGGACCAACTCCAAGGCAAGGATCACCCGCGATGACCGCCGTCCTGCGCGCCGCGTTGACCGATCAATCCATCGACTCGGCCGAGCACGAGAGTCTCGTGGCCCACCACGCCGCCGGCGCGGTGGTCGCCTTCGCCGGAGTGGTGCGTGACCACGACGGTGGACGGACCGTCACCAGGCTGGAGTACTCGGCGCACCCGCTGGCCGAACAGACCCTGGCCGAAGTGGCCGCCGAGATCGCCGCCGAGAGTCAGGGCGTCCGCGCGATCGCCGTCAGCCACCGGGTGGGCACACTGAACATCGGGGACGCCGCACTCGTCGCCGCGGTCGCGGCAGACCACCGCGGCGCGGCGTTCGACACCTGTGCGCGCCTCGTCGACCGGGTCAAGGAACGGCTACCGGTGTGGAAGCACCAGCACTTCGCCGACGGCTCCGACGAGTGGGTCAACTCCGCCTAGTCAGGCGGGCGGCGGCACGGGGGCCGGAACCGGCTCAGGCGCCGCGGCCGGAGGCGGAACCGGGCCGACCGGAGCGTTCGGCCGCACACCGCCGGGATCCGGGGTGGACAGCGGCCGCTGCGTGAGGGCCAGCAACGCGTCGGCGCCCGAGATCTCCTGGGTCTGGATGGCGTGCCAGATCTCCTTGAGGTACGTCACGTTCGGGCTGCGATCGGCGTCCGGCGGTGCCATCGCGGTGCCGGGCGGCAGGTTCTCGGGGCTGGCGAGATGCGGAACCTCGGTCGGCACCGGCAGGTCACCACTGACCGCCTGGTTGACGATGTCGCCCACCGGGGCAGGCACGTCGACGGCGCCGATCGGGGCCAGCGGATCGGGTGCTGGTGCAGCGACCGCAGCGGGTGCCGGGGCGGGCACGGGTGCGGGTGCCGGCGGGGCGGGCACAGGCGCGGGTGCGGGCAGGAGCGGGTCGAGCGCCGGCGCGGGCTGCAGCGGCGCGTCCACACCCAGGGACCACGTCTGGGGATGGTCCGCGGAGGCCGGGGCGGTGTCCCAGTTGGCAGCCGCGATGATCACTGCGCTCGGCGGCGCGTCCGCCGGGGCAGGCGGCAGGGGTGCGTCCAGGGGCGCGACGTTGACGGGCTCGACGGGCGCGGGGGCCGGCGGCAGCACCTCAGGTGCCGGCGGCAGCGGGGCCGCGGCGGCCATCGCGTCGAACGGCGCGGGAGCGGGCGGCAGGGCTTCAGGTGCCGGCGGCAGCGGGGCCGGGGCGGCCATCGCGTCAAACGGCGCGGGAGCGGGCGGCAGGGCTTCAGGTGCCGGCGGCAGCGGGGCCGGGGCGGCCATCGCGTCAAACGGCGCGGGAGCGGGCGGCAGGGCTTCAGGTGCCGGCGGCAGCGGCGCCTGGGCGGCCAGCAGATCGGCAGGCGGCGCGGGCGGCAGCATCTCGGGGGCGGGCGGCGGCGGAGCCGGGGCAGGGGCGGCCATCGCATCGAACGGTGCGGCGGCCGGGGGGGCGGCGGAGCGAACGGGTCGAGCGGTGGCGGGGGCGGCGGCAGCAGCCCGTTGAGGCCGAGCGGATCGACCGGGGCCGGCGGCTCCTCGATGACGTTGCGCGGCGTTGCGGCGGAGAGCGGCCCGCCGCACGTCGGCCACGCACCCTTGCCCTGCGATGCCAGGACCCGTTCGGCGACCGCGATCTGCTCTTCCTTGGTGGCCAGGTAGGCGGCCGGGGCGAACTCGCCGCCGCCGTGGCCCGACCAGGTGCTCGGCGAGAACTGCAGGCCACCGTGATAACCGTTGCCGGTGTTGATGGCCCAGTTGCCGCCGGACTCGCAGCGGGCGACCTGGTCCCATTCGTTGTCGGTCGCCGCGCCGGACTGTCCGGCGAGGGCGACGCTGCCGCCTCCGATGACCGCGCCGGTGAACGCGATCTTCGCGACGTTCACGGCAGAAGACGTGGGCTTGCGGTGTCGTCCACTCATACGTGTGTGTGGTCCTCTCTGAAGCGCCCGCGAGGTCAGCTGTCGGGTTCGGGCTGGAGAGGTCGCCCGGCCGGCGTCGTCGAAACGGCGACGGCTTCACCCCAAGGAACCGAAGTCCCTGGTCCTGATGTCGGTGGACCGGTGGGTCCCCCGCCTCCATCCAAGTTGTATCTCGTTGTCCCCGCGCACCAACGGATGGAGCTCGGCGCAATTGGTGTCGCGGCAGGCCGGTCGCGAAGTGGGGGGTTGATCGGCCTGATTCAAGACCGTAACGGCTCGCCTGGGTCCCGTCATCTTTTGCTCGACGCCGTGTGTCCGGCGGCGGCAAATACTAAAAATTCTCTAAAAGACCTGGAAGGACCGTTGTTCCTGCAGGTGCACCACGCCTCAACCGCGCTGTAGCCATCTCGTGACCATTCCGTTATGTGATGCAAATCACGAAATAGAAACGGTTAGGCCGGCTCAACCCCCGGCGAACGGTGGAAGCACGTCGATGGTCTGTGCATCACGCAGTTCAGAATCCATGTCCCGCACCGCAACTCCGTCACGCAAATAAGAACAGCGGGCCAGCACCCGGGCCAGCGCGGCATCCCGCGCGGTCAGGACGCCGACAAGGTCGGCCACCGTCGCGCCGTCGCCGATGTCGAGCGTCTCGGATTCGGTGCCCGCGGCCGCGCGCGCGGCGGCGAAATAGCGGATGGTGACCCGGGTACCGCTGTCAGTTGACGCCACTCATCCTCCGATTGCGCTCATCGGGCGATCCGGCTGGACGAAACCCGGATCGTTGATGCCGTGACCCGCGGCCTTCTCCCACATCGCGGTACGCCACGCGGCCTCCAGCGCGGCGTCGTCCGCGCCGGAACGCAGCAGCGCACGCAGATCGGTCTCCTCACGCGCGAACAGACAGTTGCGGACCTGCCCGTCGGCGGTCAGCCTGCTGCGGTCGCAGGTGGCGCAGAACGCGTGGGAGACCGACGCGATGACCCCGATGTGGCCCACCACCTCGCCGCCCTCGTGGACCTGCCACAGCTGGGCCGCGCCGACCCCCGCGGACGTGGGTCGGGCGTCAACGTGAAGTGAGCCTCCAACGCGCCCAGGATGGCCTCGGCGCTGAGTGCGCGTTCGCGCTGCCAGGAGTGTCCGGCATCGAGCGGCATCTGTTCGATGACCCGCAACTGGTATCCGTGGTCGACGCAGAACCTCGCCAGCGACACCACGTCGTCGAGGCCGGTGACCGGATCCAGCACGGCGTTGACCTTCACCGGGTGCAGGCCGGCGTCCTGCGCCGCCTGCAGCCCGGCCACCACGTCGGTGAACCGGTCGCGACGCGTGATCGCGGCGAACCGCGCGGGATCGACGGTGTCCAGCGAGACGTTGATGCGGTCCAGTCCGGCCGCCTTGAGGGCGACTGCGCGCTTGGCCAGGCCGATGCCGTTGGTCGTCAGGGTGATCTCGGGTCGCGGTCGCAGCGCGGCCGTCGCGGCCACGATGCGTTCCAGGTGCGGCACCACCAGCGGCTCGCCGCCGGTGAACCGGACACCGGTGATGCCGAGGCGGGTGACCGCGATGCCGAGTAACCGGATCAGTTCGTCGGGGTGCAGCTTCTGGTCGTTGGGAAGCCAGTCGAGCCCTTCGGCGGGCATGCAGTAGGTGCAGCGCAGATTGCACAGGTCGGTCAGCGAGACCCGTAGATCGGTCGCGACCCGGCCGAACGTGTCGACCAGCGGCCCCTCGCCCGGGGCCGGCGACGACGGCCGGTGCACCGACGGCACGCCCAGGCCGACGACTGTCACGGCACCGCCCCGACCACGCGGCCCTGCGCCTGCGCCTCGTCTACCGGCACGATCTCCTTGCCCAGCGGCATCAGCGACACCGGGATCATCTTCAGGTTGGCCAGCGCCAGCGGGATCCCGATGATGGTGACGGCCATCGCGACCGCGCTGACGATGTGCCCGATCGCCAGCCACACCCCGGCCACGATGACCCAGATGACGTTGCCGATCAGTGCGCCGGGACGGGGCCCGGGCTTCTCGACGATGGTGCGGCCGAACGGCCACAGCGCGTAGGCCGCGATGCGCAGGGAGGCGAACCCGAACGGGATCGTGACGATCAGCACGAAGCAGATGAGCGCGGCGAGAAGATAGCCGAGAGCCAGCCACAGCCCGCCGAAGACGAGCCAGATGACGTTCAGGATCAGTCGCATTTTCTTCCTCCAGCGGTGAACCGCAGCCTACCGACATAAGGGGATGCTGGCTGTGCTGCCGTCCGAGTAGGATCTCCCAGGACGCGTCCCGACGCAGGCGGGACGCTTACTTTATGTACCCGTACGGGTGCAGATATCTATCGGTTCAGACAGACAGCAGGTGAGACCAGTGCCGACCGGCCGGGTGAAGTGGTACGACGCCGAGAAGGGCTTCGGATTCCTCTCGCAGGAAGAGGGAGAGGACGTCTATGTGCGTTCCTCGGCGCTGCCCGCCGGTGTCGAGGGGCTCAAGGCGGGTCAGCGTGTGGAGTTCGGGGTGGCCGCGGGCCGTCGCGGTCCGCAGGCGTTGAGCCTGAAGCTGATCGACCCGCCGCCGAGCCTGAGCAAGACCCGACGCGAAGCCACCACCGTCGAGCACAAGCACACTCCCGACGAGCTGCACGGCATGGTCGAGGACATGATCACGCTGCTGGAGAGCGCGGTGCAGCCCGAGCTCCGCAAGGGCAAGTACCCGGACCGCAAGGTCGCCCGCCGGGTGTCCGAAGTGGTGAAGGCCGTCGCCCGCGAGCTCGACGCCTAAACCGTCGGTCCGCTGCGGCCGAGACTGAACTTGTTCGCGAGCCGGGGCCGGCAACACGCTCACAAGTTCAGATTCGGCGGCCGCACCGGCGCCCCCGCCGCGCACAGCGCCGCGTAGGTGCGGGCTGCGATGGTGGCCGGGCGGTTGCGGAGGATCTCGGCGCTGACGCGGATGATCCGCCAGCCCTGATTCTCCAACTCCGCGATGCGGTCGATGTCGCGGGCGCGCTGCCGGGGGTCGGCCCAATGGTGCTCTCCGTCGTACTCGACGCCGACCTTCCAGCTCTCCCAGCCCATGTCGACGCGGCCGACGTGGTAGCCGTACCGGTCGTACACGTCGATCTGGGTGTGCTCCGGCGGCAACCCGGCCTTGACGAGGACGAGGCGGGTGCGCGTCTCCTGAGGTGACTCGGCGCCGGCATCGGCGAGGTCGAGAGCCGCGCGCAGCTGCACGATCCCGCGGGCGCCGCCGTGCTGGTCGGCGACGCCACGCACGTCGGCCGCGGTGATCCTGGTCGCCCGCATGAGCGCATCCAGCCGGACCACGGCGCGGGTGAGACCTGCCCGGCGGCCGAGGTCGAAGGCCGTCCGCGCCGGCGTCGTCACCGTGATACCTCGCAGGCGCGCCAGCTCGTGCGGGGCAAGGGTGTTGTTGTGCAGGACGATCCCGGCGGTCTTGTGCTGACTTGCCTGGTTCAGCTCGGCCGGCAGCCGTCGGTCGATCCACAGCGCGCCGTGCAGCGCGGCGGCGGACACTCCGACCACGGTGGCCCGCCGCCGCGACCACAGCCACGCTGCCTTCGCTCTCTGCACCGGGTCGAGGTGCTGATCCCTGGGCACATAGACATTCCGGTGCACCGACCGGTACCGCGTCGAGAGCTGGTAGCGGGTGACCGTGCCCGCGTCGAGGGCTTCTGTGCCGAGGAACGGGTCCACGGCTATAGGACGTGGGCGTCGGCCCGCGGGTTCCTCCGTGCCCGACTCTGAAGTTGTTCGTCATGTCGCGGCCGGGAATCGTCATCAAGTTCAGATTGGGCGCCGGATGCGGGTATCAAGGCAGCTATGAGCTATGTCGCCGACCCCTCGAGTTCCGACGGCGAGTTCAGCCGGGACACCGAGTACATCGCCACGCGGATCACCGCGGACGGGCGCGACGGATACCCCGTCGAGGCCGGCCGCTACCGGCTGATCGTGGCGCGCGCCTGCCCGTGGGCCAACCGGACGATCATCGTGCGGCGGCTGCTGGGGCTGGAGGACGCGTTGTCCATCGGCTTCTGCGGACCCACCCACGACGAACGCAGCTGGACCTTCGACCTGGACCCCGGCGGGGTGGACCCGGTGCTGGGCATCCACTTCCTGCGCGACGCCTACAACAAGCGCATCCCGGACTATCCGAAGGGCGTCACCGTTCCGGCGATCGTCGAGATCGAGACCGGGCAGGTGGTGACCAACGACTTCGCTCAGATCACCCTCGACTTCTCCACCGAGTGGACCGCCTACCACCGTGACGGCGCGCCGCAGCTGTACCCCGAGCCGCTGCGCGACGAGATCGACGAGGTCGCCCAGCGCATCTACACCGAGGTGAACAACGGCGTATACCGGTGCGGGTTCGCCGGCTCACAGAAGGCGTACGAGAAGGCCTACGACCGGTTGTTCACCGCGCTGGACTGGTTGACGGAGCGACTGGAGAACCAGCGCTACCTGGTCGGGGACACCATCACCGAAGCCGACGTGCGGCTGTTCACCACGCTGGCGCGGTTCGACCCGGTCTATCACGGCCATTTCAAGACCAATCGCAGCAAGCTCTCGGAGATGCCGGTGCTGTGGGCCTACGCGCGTGACCTGTTCCAGACCCCAGGGTTCGGCGACACCACCGACTTCGTCCAGATCAAGCAGCACTACTACATCGTGCATTCGGACATCAATCCGACCGGCGTCGTGCCGAAGGGGCCGGACCTGTCGAACTGGTTGACCCCGCACGGTCGGGAAGCGTTGGGCGGCAGACCATTCGGTGATGGCACACCGCCGGGCCCGCCGCGTGGGTCCGAGCGCGTGCCCGACGCCCACTCAGCGGCCGCGCCACCGTCGTCTGGCTAGGCCTGCTGCCACACCGTGCGCACCGACCACTCGGCGTGCGGCACCGGGAACTCGTTTCCGTCCTGATCGCGGACCAGCGTCGGCAGCTGCACCGCGAACCCGGTGAGCCGGCCGTGCTGGGCGTCCACGGTCGGGATCGTCACCGCCAGCCGGGTGCCGGGGCGGAACTCCTCGATCACGTCCGCGTCCTCGTAGGCCCGGATCAGCACCCACGGCGCCTGGCCGATCTCGCCCGGGATGGACAGCTGGACGGGGTAGCCGCCGGAGATCGGAAGCTCACCCTGGTCGGCGGGGACCACGCAGTCGGTCGGGTTGAGCACCTGACAGAACCGGTAGGGGCCCACCCGGGTCAGCTCACCGTGCGAGAACGCCGAGATCTCGGGGTACTGCGGACCATGATCGCGGGACATCTGCCAAATCAGTACGCCGGTACCGATCGACGAGAGCAGTGCCACCGTAGCGAGTACAGCGACCACACGTTTCACTCCCGGGTCACCGCCGCATCCGTCCGTACACCTTCCTGTTCGGCAAGCACCGGTCGGTTGCCGCCGAAGCCCGGTACCAGTGACTCGCCACGATAGCTCAGCACCGTCTGGGCCAATCCGAGGATCAGGATCGCGGTGATCGTGGTGAAGCCCGCATACAGCTCGGTGTAGATCAGCACCCCTGTGGCGCCGCCGGCGACCCAGGCCAGCTGCAGCAGCGATTCCGATCTGCCGAACGCCGACGCGCGCGACTCCTCGGGCAGATCGTCCTGCAGTGACGCATCCAGCGACGCCTTCGCGATCGCGCTGCAGCCCGACGTGATCAAGGTCGCGACCGCGGCCACCAGCAGGCTGCCGGTCAGCGCGGTCACCAGCGCCGCTGCGGTGACCGCAACCGCGCAGCGCACCACCAGGCGGGCGGGATGCCCGAGTTTGAGCCGGGCCGCGGTGAAGTTTCCGGCGAAGTTCCCGATGGCCGCCGCGGCGCCGATCATTCCCAGGATCCGCAGTTGCTCCCACCCGCCGGCGTCATGGGCCTTCGCGACGAAGGCCGGGTACAGGAACAGGAAGCCGACCATCACCTTGACGGTGCAGTTGCCCCACAGCGAGGTGATGATGTTGCGGCCCAGCGGCTGGCGGGCCTTGGCGGAGACGCCTCCGTGCGGTGGACGCCCGAGCACCTCGGTCTGGCCGTGATAGCTCAGCGTCGCGGGCACCTCGCCCTCGGTGACCTCCACCCACTTCGGAATGCGCATCGCCAGGACCGCGCCGCCGATCGTCATGGCGACCACGACATACAGGGCGCCCGGCATCCGGAACAGCTGGAATCCCCACTCGGCGGCCGCGGCGATGCCACCGCCGATCATCGTGCCGCCCAACAGCCCGAACGTCGTCAACCGGGAGTTCACCCGGACCAGGTCGATCGACGGTGGCAGCACACGCGGCGTGACGGCGCTGCGCAAGACCGAGAACGATTTGGACAACACCATCATCCCGAGTGCGCACGGATACAACACCCACGACGGGAAACTGCCTGTCGCGCTGTCGAAGTTCGCGATGAGCACCACGGCCAGCACCGTGCGCAGCGCGAACGACGCCGCCAGCGCGACCCGTCGACCGTGTTGCAGGCGGTCCAGCGCCGGTCCGATCAGCGGCGCGATGACGGCGAACGGGGCGATGGTGATCAGCAGGTACAGGGCCACCCGGCTCTTGCTCTCACCGGAGGCCGCCGCGAAGAACAGCGTGTTGGCCAGTGCCACGGCCATCGCGGCGTCCACCGCGAAGTTCGCCACCACCGGCCACGTCAGCGCGGTCAGCCCGGACTTGTCGGCGCCGTCGGCGGTCGCGGCCCGGTGCACCAGGCCGTACATCTTCGAGCCCATCTCCCGGCTGCGCTGTGCGGCCGCGCGCGTCACCGTGACCTTGTCGCCGGCCCGGCCCGGCGGTGGCGGCGGGTAGCGGTCGTGATCGCCGCCGTGGTCGTCGAGCGGCGGCAGCCACCGGTTGCCGCCCTGGCTGGGCGAGTAGGGGCGCGATCCGCGATTGCCCGGACGCATCGCCGGGTCACTCGGGTAGTTCGCCATTCCCGGATGTTCGCCCGCAGGGGGGCGCGGCGGGTAGTAGCGTCCGCCCTGCTGACCGTCAGGGTCCCGGTGGTCACTCCGCGATCCGGTCACGCCGTCGATTCTCCCCTATGCGAACGACAGCGGCCGTCTGGCCGACCGGTGTGGCTGGCCCCAGCCCGGCTCAGGCAGTATTGGAGGCGATGGACAGCATGACCCAACCCGATCCGCAGGCAACCGACCCCGGGCACGCGTCGGAACAACCGGCGCTCGACGCCCCCGGCCCCGACCAGGAGGCCGTGCTCTCGGGCGCGGTCGAGCAGGCCCGCGCCGCGATCATCGAGGGCAGCGGCGAGGACGCCGTCGGCGAGTACCTCGGCGTGGAGTTCGAGGATCCGAGCTCGGCCACCCACCGATTCCTGGCGGAGATGCCCGGCTATCGCGGGTGGCAGTGGGCCGTCGTGGTGGCCGCCTGCCCCGGCGCGGCGCACGCCACCATCAGCGAGGTCGTCCTCGTGCCCGGCCCGACGGCGTTGCTGGCCCCGAAGTGGGTGCCCTGGGACGAACGGGTACGCCCGGGCGACCTCGGTCCCGGTGATCTGCTCGCGCCGCCTGCCGAGGATCCGCGGCTGGTGCCGGGCTACACCGCCACCGGCGACCCGCAGATCGACGAGGTCGCGGTCGAGGTGGGCCTGGGCCGGCGTCAGGTGCTGAGCCTGTGGGGCCGCGGCGACGCCGCGCAGCGCTGGCACGACGGCGAGTACGGCCCTGGCTCCGCGATGGCCCGCGCGACCCGCCGCATGTGCCGCGATTGCGGCTTCTACCTGCCGCTCGGCGGCGCGCTCGGCGTGATGTTCGGGGTGTGCGCCAACGAGTACTCCGCGGACGGCCATGTCGTGGACGCCGAATACGGGTGTGGTGCGCACTCGGAGACGCCGGCACCCCCGGGTACCGGGTCCCCGCAGTTCGATCCGTACGACGACGGGGTCCTCGATCTCGTCGAGCGGAGCGAGTAGACAGCTCCGAGCGGAGCGAGTAGACAGCTCCGAGCGGAGCGAGTAGGCAGCGCTAACTCTCGGCGGCCGACTTGATGCGCGTCAGCGACGCGTTCATCCCCTCGAGGAGTTCCTGCTCGAAACTGGGCACGCCGCCCATGAACTTGCCGACCAGGAAGTTCGACACCGCCGTCGTGCCGTTCTCGGCGTGGCGGGTCTCGACCAGCCGGGTCCCGGCCTCCGTCGGCTCCAGCTCGTAGGTCCACACCGTGTGGTTCTCGTTGACCCGGAACGCCAGCTTCTCCTCCGGGACGAACTCGGTGATGCGGCATGTGGTGGGCCAGAACAGGAATCCGCGCCTGTTGAAGTTCACGGTGCGGGCACCCTGGCGCAGCTGTCCGAGCGGCTTCATCAGCCGGCACTGAGGGCTCCACTGCGGCATCCTGCTCAGGTCCGAGACCAGCGCCCAGACCTTGGACACCGGCGCGTTGATGTCGATCTCGGCCTGCAAGACCGGCGCTGCCATCGTATTTCCTCCTAGGTCAAGCCCTGTTGCGCACCGCGGTGCCCGCGGCGCACCGCGTGACGTTGCCACAGAAAGATCGTCGTGCCAAGCACCCCGACGCCCAGCCCCGCCACCGTGATCGGACGCCATTCGTGCAGCGCGCCGACGGTGAACGCCAGCACCGCCGCGACCAGCCACCCGCACGCGATCACCACGATGACCGGCCACGGTGTGAGCAGCGCCGCGGGCAACGGAGGTGGCTGCGGTGCGGAGTCGGTGTCCATCGCCTCCAACTTAACAACCGCGCGGTGGTAGGTACTCTCAGCGCTGTGTTCGTCGCCGTCCGTCTCGAAACAGCGTGATCGTCAACGACGTTAAGGTCGTCGACGTCAGTGACCCGGCGGACCCGCGACTCGACGACTTCCGCGACCTCAACAGTGTCGACCGCAGACCGGATCTGCCCAGCGGCAAGGGTCTGGTGATCGCCGAGGGTGTGCTGGTGGTGCAGCGCATGCTGGCGTCACGGTTCGTGCCGCGGGCGCTGCTGGGCACCGATCGACGGCTGACCGAGCTCGGCGCCGACCTCAACGGCGTTGCCGCACCGTTCTACCGCGCGTCGGCGGAGGTGATGGCCGAGGTCGTCGGCTTCCACCTCAACCGCGGCGTGCTCGCGTCGGCCTCGCGCGCGCCCGACCTCACCGTGCCCGAGGTGCTGGACCGGGCGCGCACCGTCGCGGTGCTGGAAGGCGTCAACGACCACGAGAATCTCGGCTCGGTCTTCCGCAACGCCGCCGGGCTCGGCGTCGACGGGGTGATCTTCGGCAGCGGCTGTGCCGACCCGCTGTATCGGAGGGCCGTGCGGGTGTCGATGGGGCATGCGCTGCTGGTGCCGTTCGCCAAGGCCGGGAACTGGCCCGGTGATCTGGAATTGTTGCGGGAGAACGGCTTTCGCATTCTCGCGATGACCCCCGATCCTGCGGCGCAGACCCTCGCCCAGGCGATGACGGGTCTCGCCGAGCAACGCCTGGCCATCCTGGTGGGCGCCGAGGGGCCAGGGCTGAAGGAACACACCATGCGGGCCAGCGATGTGCGCGTGCGCATTCCGATGTCGCGGGGCACGGACTCGCTCAACGTCGCCACGGCCGCGGCCCTGGCGTTCTATGAGCGGGATAGGCTCGCCCGGTGAGCGATCAGACGCCGTGGGCGACCGGCCTGACGGTCGCGGCGTTCGTCGCGGCGGTGGTCGCCGCCGCGGTCATCGTGCTCAGCATCGGGCTGATCCGGGTGCATCCGCTGCTCGCGGCCGGACTGAATCTGGTTGCGGTGGGCGGATTGGCGCCCACGGTGTGGGGGTGGCGCCGGATCCCGGTGTGGCGGTGGTTCGTGCTCGGCACCGGTGTCGGGGTCGCCGTGGCGTGGATCGCGCTGGTCGCGATTACCGCTTCGGGCGTGTGAAAACGTTGTCCGGGTAGGACTTCAGCGCTGTCCGCCTCCGCTGGACCGGACACCCAGCAGCACGTCCTCCCAGGCGGGAACGGTGGGCCGGCTCTTGCGTGGGCGGGTTGCCTTCGCGGCCGGGGCGGTTTCGGCCACCTCGACCGGCTCGGGTTGCGGCTCGGGCTCGGGCGCGCGCTGAGGTTCGGGAGCCGGGGCGTGCACCTCTTCGGGCTCGCCCAGGGCGAGCTGCGCGACCGCGGCCAGCGGGCGCAGCGGGCGGGCGAAGTTCGGATCGATCAGCTCGGCTGCGGCATCGTCGAAGGCGGTGACGGTGCCACCGTGCGCACCGGGGGCGTACCGGAAGTGTGCGACGTTGTCCGACAGGCCGGCTTTCCAGGACAGCTGCACGGTCCACCGACCGTCCTCGTTGCGCCAGGCGTCCCAGTTCGTGCCGTCGGGATCCAGGCCGCGCGCGATGAGCGACGAGGTGACGGTCTCCAGCAGCGTCAGCACCGACGGGCCGTCCGGCAGCACCGGATGCGCGGCGGTGGCCAGCTCGGCAGCGCGGGCGCGCTCCAGCAGCACCGGGTGGGCGAAGCGTTCGACCCGGGCGAAGTCGACGCCGGCGGCCGCGGCGACCTGCTCCACTGACGCGCCGGCGCGGATCTTCGACTGGATCTCTCTGGGACGCAGCAAGTTGGGGACCTCGACATCGATCGTTGTCTGGTTCGAGCCGGCGCGGTCGCCGCGCACGGCGGCCTTGAGCCGGTCGTCGGTCCGCAGGATGAATTTCTCGTCGGAGTCGCTGGTTTCGCAGATGATGCGCCTGCCGTCGACATCCAGACCGACGACCTTGAGTTCTCTCATAGCGACCTCCTCCGGGCTTGCGCGAGCCCGATACAGAGGTCACCCTACTGCGTTATCAACCCGTAACCGCGATGACACGCGGCAGCCGGCTACAACCGCTGCACAACCCAGTCGACGCACGCGGTCAGCGCGCTGACGTCGTCGGGTTCGACCGCGGGGAACATCCCGACCCGGAGCTGGTTGCGGCCCAGCTTGCGGTAGGGCTCGGTGTCGACGATGCCGTTGGCGCGCAGGATCTTGGCGACGGCCGCGGCGTCCACGTCGTCGGAGAAGTCGACGGTGCCGACCACCTGCGACCGCAGCGCCGGATCGGCGACGAACGGGGTCGCGAACGACGACGCCTCGGCCCACGAGTACAGCCGTGCCGACGAGTCCGCGGTGCGCCAGGTCGCCCAGTCGAGACCGCCGTTGCCGAGCATCCAGTCGATCTGTTCGGCCAGCAGGATCAACGTGGCGATCGCCGGGGTGTTGTAGGTCTGGTTCTTGAGGCTGTTCTCGATCGCGATCGGCAGCGACAGGAACTCCGGCACCCAGCGTCCGCTGCCGGCGATGGCCTCGACCCTGGCCAGCGCGGCGGGGGACAGGATCGCCAGCCACAGGCCGCCGTCGCCGGCGAAGTTCTTCTGCGGCGCGAAGTAGTAGGCGTCGGCCTGGGTGATGTCGACGGGCAGGCCGCCGGCCGCGGAGGTCGCGTCGATGGCCACGAGCGCGTCGCCGGCGCCGTCCGGCCGCACGACCGGCACCGCGACGCCCGTCGACGTCTCGTTGTGCGCCCAGGCGATCAGGTCCGCCGACGGGTCGGACTGCGCGGCGGGCGCGCTGCCCGGGTCCGCCTTGATCACGATGGGGTCGCCGACGAACGGGTTCTTGGCGACCGCGGAGGCGAACTTCGCGCTGAACTCGCCGTAGGTCAGGTGCAGCGAGCGCTTGTCGACCAGGCCGAACGCGGCGGCGTCCCAGAACGCCGTCGATCCGCCGTTGCCGAGGATCACCTCGTAGCCGTCGGGCAGCGAGAACAGCTGGCGGAGGCCGTCGCGGACGCGGCCCACGAGGTTCTTCACCGGGGCCTGCCGGTGCGACGTGCCGAACAGATGGCCCGCGGCGGCCAACGCCTGCAGCTGCTCCGGCCGGACCTTGGACGGCCCACAGCCGAATCGTCCGTCTGCGGGCTTCAGGTCGGCGGGGATGGTCAGGTTCTCGGCCATGCGGACAAGCCTAGAACCGGAGGTCAGCCTGAAGAAATCGAGCGTCGCGGGGACCGCGCCGACCGGCCTGTCCTGTGATCCGGGGCACATGTGACGTGGATTACCCGGCTGGCGCACACCCGCTCGGAAGGGCCTGGTGAATTACTGGGACCGCGGGTACTGTCATTGGACAGCGACCAGAAGTATGTAAACCCCGACGGGAGGCCGCAATGGCTGTCAAGGAAGCTCGGACGCGCATCATCCGGCGCTGGCGCAGGAACATGGACGTGCTCGACGACACCGAGTACGTGGACATGCTCAACACCCTGTCCGAGGGCTCGGTGCGCCGGAATTTCGACCCTTACACCGACATCGACTGGGATTCGCCGGAGTTCGCGGTGACGCCGGACGACGAGCGGTGGATCCTGCCCGCCACCGACCCGTTCGGGAAGCATCCCTGGTATCAGGCCCAGCCCAGGAAGAAGCAGATCGAGATCGGCATGTGGCGGCAGGCCAACGTCGCCAAGGTCGGTCTGCACTTCGAGTCGATCCTGATCCGCGGGCTGATGAACTACGCGTTCTGGGTGCCCAACGGCTCCCCGGAGTACCGCTACTGCCTGCACGAATCGGTCGAAGAGTGCAACCACACGATGATGTTCCAGGAGATGGTCAACCGCATCGGCGCCGACGTCCCCGGGATGCCGCGGATGCTCAAGTGGCTGTCGCCGTTCATCCCGCTGGTGGCGGGTCCGCTGCCGATCCCGTTCTTCTTCGGCGTGCTGGCCGGCGAGGAGCCGATCGACCACACCCAGAAGAACGTCCTGCGCGAAGGCAAGGCCGTGCATCCGATCATGGAACGCGTGATGGCCATCCACGTCGCCGAGGAGGCCCGGCACATCTCGTTCGCACACGAGTACCTGCGTAAGCGGGTGCCGCAGCTGAACCGCAGGCAGAAGTTCCTGCTGTCGGTGAACGTGCCGATCATCATGCGGGTGCTGTGCCAGGCGATCATCGTGCCGCCGAAGGCGTTCTGGCGGGAGTTCGACATCCCACGCTCGGTGAAGAAGGAGATCTTCTTCGGCACCCCGGAGGCGCGCCAGTTCCTGCGCGACATGTTCGGCGACGTCCGGATGCTGTGTCACGACACCGGTCTGATGAATCCGTTCGCGAAGCTGATGTGGCGGATCTGCAAGATCGACGGCCCGCCCAGCCGGTACCGCAGCGAGCCCGCCCGCCAGCACGTGGTGAGCGCCGCCTGAGCCATGCCTCACGTCATCACCCAGTCGTGCTGCAGCGACGGGTCCTGCGTCTACGCATGCCCGGTGAATTGCATTCACCCCACCCCCGACGAGCCCGGCTTCGCGACCGCCGAGATGCTCTACATCGACCCGGTGGCCTGTGTGGACTGCGGGGCGTGTGTCTCGGCCTGCCCCGTCGGGGCCATCTCCGCGGACACCCGGCTGGAACCCGAGCAGCTGCCGTTCGTCGAGCTCAACGCCGCCTTCTACCCGAAGCGCGAAGGTAAGTTGCCGCCGACGTCGAAGCTGGCGCCGGTGCAGGAAGCGCCCGTGGTCCATCCGCGACCGGGTGGTCCGTTGACCGTCGCGATCGTCGGGTCGGGACCCGCGGCGATGTACGCCGCCGACGAACTGCTCACCCAGAAGGGTGTGCGGGTCAACGTGTTCGAGAAACTGCCGACGCCCTACGGGCTGGTGCGGGCAGGTGTCGCGCCCGACCACCAGAGCACCAAACGGGTGACCGGGCTGTTCGACAAGATCGCCGCCCGGCCGGGGTTCACGTTCTACCTCAACGTCGAGGTCGGCTCGGACGTCACCCACGACGAGCTGCTGGCCCACCATCACGCTGTTCTGTACGCGGTGGGCGCCCCCGACGACCGCCGCCTGGACGTCGACGGCATGGGCTTGCCGGGCACGGCGACGGCCACCGAGGTGGTGGCGTGGTACAACGCCCATCCCGATTTCGCGCATCTGCCGGTCGACCTCGGCGACGAACGCGTGGTGATCGTCGGTAACGGAAACGTGGCCCTCGACGTGGCCCGGATCCTGACGACGGATCCGGACGTGCTGGCGCGCACCGACATCGCCGATCATGCGCTGACGGCGCTGCGTGGCTCACGCGTGCGGGAGGTGGTGATCGCGGCGCGGCGCGGACCCGAAGCGTCGGCGTTCACGCTGCCCGAACTGATCGGCCTGACCTCGACCTGTGAGGTGGTGCTCGACCCTGCCGATCACGACCGCGTGCTCACCGCGCTGGCCGAGACGACCGATCCGCTCACCCGCAACAAGCTCGAGGTGCTGGCCAAACTGGGTGACGCGACCGCACCGATCACCGGGCCGCGCATCAGGCTGGCCTATCACCTGACCCCGCAGCGGGTGCTGGGGGAGCAGCGCGCCGCCGGGGTGCGGTTCGGTGTGACCGGTACCGACCAGACCTGTGACATCGCCGCGGGGCTGGTGCTGACCTCGATCGGCTACCGCGGCAAGCCCATTCGTGGGCTGCCCTTTGACGAGGTGGCCGCGGTCGTGCCCAACGACGGCGGACGCGTGATCGAGCCCGAGGCGGGCGAACCGGTGCGGGGCAGCTATGTGGCCGGCTGGATCAAACGCGGACCCACCGGCTTCATCGGCACCAACAAATCCTGTGCCGCCGAGACCGTGCACAACCTTGTCGCCGACTACAACGACGGCCGCCTCCCGGCGCCGGTGCACAAGCCGTCCGCGTTGCCTCGCTTCGTCCGTGGCAGGCAGCCGGCAGTCATCGACGCCGCCGGTTGGAAGGCCATCGACGAGGCCGAGACCGCCCGGGGCGCCGGGTTGCGCCCGCGGGACAAGTTCACCTCGATCGCCGACATGACCGAGGCCGCGAGCGAGGCGTCGTCGCCGATACCGAAACGGGTGCTGGCCGCGCTGCGTCGCTAGGGGTGATCAGTCGGCCCAGGACTGCAGCACGCTGAGGTAGGCGGTGGGTTGCACCGAGAGCTTGCCCACGTACGGGTGCTCCAGCGCGAAGATCAGGTACAGCACGAATGACAGTAGCGCCGCGGTCAGCCCGACCCCGAGCGAGTGCACGAGCCGGTCCCGGGTGCCGGACAGGAACGTGAACGCCATCACGACGCCGCCGCCGCCAACCAGCAGCACCCACAGCTCGACGGGTACCGACGAGTCGCCGGTGGACACCCGGGCCTTGCGAAAGCTGGTCATGTCGTTCAGCCGCACGATGGCGTGGTCGAAGAACGCGATCTGATTACGGGTCTCCGGCTGTACCTGCAGATAGTTTTCCCACACCGCGATCAGCTCGGGGGACTGCTCGGCGACGTGTTCGCCGTGGTGCATGCGCGGGAACTCGCTGTCGACCACGGTTCTGGTGTAGTCGATCAGGGCCTGCTCCACCGCCAACTGTGACTGCGCCGGCAGCGCCGCCGAGTCGCGCAGCAGGTCGGCGATTGCGGCGGCCTCCTGCCCACTGGCGTCCTCGGCGTCACTGAATTGCTCCCAGACCACCACCACGACGAACGCGACCAGCACCGCATACAGCGTGCCGGCTAGCTGAAACATGGTGGTGGACACCGTGTTGGCGCTGTCGAACCGTTCTGCCGGCATCACCTTGCGGAACAGCAGCAGCCCGCCGACGGAGATGCCGACGATGACGGTCACCCACAACGTGCCCAGCACAAGCGGAGGAATCTGGAGTAACCACAGCACGGACCTGCCCCCCTTGAAACTGCACCGGCGTGCGCGACGCAGCCCGCCAATTATTACCGTTGGCACGTACCTTCAGCCTGAGTTTGAGCAAACCGCCAACCGGGACCAACTGCCGGAGGTATGCAAAGACATGGGTTCTGCGCAGTGCGTGGGTCGGGTCGGAGCTCTCGCGGTCGCGCTGGGGGTCGGTGCAGCGGTCCTCACCGGATCCGGCGTCGCATGGGCCGGTGAGGACGGCCCCGCAGCAACGGTTTCGGAGGCCGGCGGTGCCACCGGCGAACGGGCCGGCCCGGTCGGCGAATCGGCCGACCAGGCCGATGGCGACACCGAGGATGGCGACGACACCAAGGACGTCGACGACACCAAGGACGTCGACGAACCGGACCCCGAGCCCGAGCCGGCTGACGGCGAGGCCGAGGGTGAGGTGCCCGATGACGGGCCACCCGACGTTCCGGTCGAGGACGACGAGCCCGCCGCGGTTCGCGAAGAGACGGCCGCCGGAACCGGCGACCCTGACGGCCCGCGGCGCGACGCCGCGCTCGGGGATGCCGTGGCCGACAATAGATCCGACGCCGGATCCGACGCCGCTGAATCCGACGCTGCTGAATCCGACGCCGCCACGATCGACGATGACGGGGCCGCATCGGTCCAGATGCGCACCGCGGCAGAGCGATCCACTCCGGAGCCGTCCACCCCACAGCCGTTGACCCCGGAGTCGGCCGGCGCGGCCTCGACCGTCTCGACGACCCTGGCCACCCCGCCGGCGGTGCCGTCATGGCGGCCCTGGCCGACCGCGTTCGATCTACGCAGCGCCGTGACCTACGTGGTGGACCTCGCCACCGGCTTCCTGGGCGCGGTGTTCAAGCCGTTCGCCGCCGGCCCGCCCCGGCCGCCGGCCGACCCGTCGGGCTGGGCGCTGCTGGCCTGGGTGCGCCGCGAGTTCTTCAACAGCACGCCCACTCTCGCAGGGGATCCGCCGCCCCACACCCAGAGCCTGACCGCCGACGGCGAGGTCCGGATCACCGGGAACCTCGGCATCGTCGACAACGACGGCGATGAGCTGACCTACACGGTGATCGGACGCCCACACAACGGCGGAACCGTCACCGTCGACGCCGACGGCAACTTCGTCTACCGGCCGATGAACGCGATGGCCGCGGTCGGCGGCACGGACACGTTCACCGTGGCCGTCAGCGACGAGCACGACGGCTCGCACGTGCACGGGTTGTTCGGCCTGCTGCAGTTCGTCCCGATCCTCGGCAACCTGCTCAACCCGGGCGGCGGCCACGGCCGCACCGTCACCGTGACCGTCAAGGTCACGCCTGTGGCCGGTGTCGACCTGTCCCTGCCCGACGACTTCCGTTGGGGTGTCGCGCATTCAGGGTTCCAGGCCGAAGGCGGACCCGGCTCGCCCGTGGACACCCGCTCGGACTGGTACCGCTGGGTGCACGACCCGCTGAACCGGCTGCTCGGCCTCGTCAAGGGGGTGCCGGAGAACGGGCCGGGCGCCTACGTCTCCTACGAGGGCGATGCGGCGCTCGCCCGCGACGAGCTCGGGATGAACACTTTCCGGATGAGCATCGAATGGAGCCGTATCTTCCCCGACTCCACCGCGGCGGTGGACATCTCCGACGAGGGCGGAACGCTCAGCCTCGCGGACCTGGAGGCCCTCGACGCGCTCGCCGACCAGGACGAGGTGGCGCACTACCGGTCGGTGTTCGCGACGCTTCGGCAGTACGGCCTGGACCCGTTCGTCACCGTCAACCACTTCACGCTGCCGGTGTGGGTACACGACCCGATCGTCGCGCGGCCGCTGATCCAGCTCGGTCTGCCCGCACCCGCGGCGGGCTGGCTGTCGCCGACCACCGCCCGCGAATTCGAGAAGTACGCCGCCTATGTCGCATGGAAGTACGGCGACCAGGTGGACAACTGGGCCACGCTCAACGAGCCGTTCCCGCCGGTGCTCACCGAGTTCCTCGCGATCCCGTGGGTAGTGCCGAACTGGCCGCCCGGGGTGATCCGGCCCGATCTGGCGTCGACGTTCCTGGTGAACCAGGCCGTCGGCCACGTCGCCGCCTACGACGCGATCCACGCCTGGGACATCACCGCCACCACTCCGGGAGGGCCGGCGGCGTTCGTCGGCTTCACCCACAACATGATCCCGGCCCGGCCGGCCAATCCGGTCAACCCGCTCGACGTGCAGGCCGCCGACGCCTGGAACCACTTCTACAACCAATGGTTCCCGAACGCGGTGATCGACGGCTGGGTCGACGCGAACTTCGACGGAATCAAGACCGCCGACGAGGTCGATCCCGACATGGCAGGCAAGGTCGACTTCCTCGGCGTGCAGTACTACGGGTCGCAGCCGATGGTGGGTTTCGGGGTCGCACCGCTGCCGGGCTTCCCGTTCCTGCGCGGGTTCCCGATCCGGTGCTCGGCGGACGAACCCACCTGCAGTGATTTCAACCAGCCCACCGACCCCGGTGGTTTCCGGGAGGTGCTCGAACTCGCGGCGTCCTACGGGAAACCGTTGTGGGTCACCGAGAACGGGATCGCCGACGACGAGGACACCAAGCGGCCGTCCTACATCGTCAACCACGTCGCGGTGGTGCAGGACCTGGTCGCCCACGGTACCGACATCCGCGGCTACACCTACTGGTCATTCGTCGACAATCTGGAATGGTCCGAAGGCTACGAACTGCAGTTCGGACTGTACGGCTCGGACCCGGACACCCCTGAGCTGGAACGCATCCCGAAGCCGGCCAGTATCGCGGCGCTGAGCGGGATCACCGTCGCGAACGGTCTGCCCGTCGCGCTGCTACAGAACCACATCCCGAGCTAGCCGCTCGCGGACATCTGCTCCATCACCTCGTTCATGTCGACCTCGCGGACGGTCTCGGCCAGCGACCACAGGTGACCGAACGGATCGCGCAGCACCCCGTAGCGGTCGCCCCAGATCTGGTCCTCGAGCGGATTGACCACGGTGGCCCCGGCATCGAGGGCCCGCTGGAACCGGCCGTCGACGTCGGGGCCGTGCAGGTGGATGGTCACCGGCGACCCGCCCAGCGCGGTCGGCGTGCTCGCCTTTCCGCCGTTGAACTCGGGGAAGTCGTCGTTGAGGAACACCATCGCGCCGTTGATCCGGGTGGCGGCGTGGATCAGCTTGCCCTCCGGGCCGGGCATCCGCACCATCTCCTCGGCGCCGAACGCCTTGGCATAGAAGTCGAGCGCGGCCGCGGCGTCCTCGACGACGAGATGCGGTACCAGCATGGGTTGGTTGTCGATCGCCATGGTTTCTCCTCACCGGTGGTGGATTTCCGATACAGACCACCACCGGTCGAAGAACTCATCGGCGCGGTCAGACCACGGAGAACCCGACGGGTAGAGCGGTGCGCCCGGTGAGCGCGAGCAGGGCTGTCGGGCCCTGGCCGAGCGCGACACCGATCCGGGCGGCCAGCGCCGCGGCGTCGGCGAGCACCTCGACAGGCGGTTCGACGTCGATGCCGACTGCGCGTGCGATGTCCAGACCGTGCACGGCCAGCTCGAAGGTCCGGGTGGGCAGGTAGCTGCTCAGCCGGATGCCCAGGCCGCCGATCACCTCGATCAGCGGGTCGTCGACGGCCGCCAGCTCCGCCTGCACCCGCGCTGCGAGCGTCTCGACCGCGGCGGCCGGATCGTCGCCCAGCCCCCGGCCGGCCTGCCTGCCGCGTTCCACGACGGCCGCCTCGCCCATGTCGGAGGCGTAGGAGCGCATCCTGACGTAGTAGTCGACTGCGTCGGGGACGTCTTCGCGCTGTGCCGGGGCCTGCAGGTAGGTGCTGACCGTGATCAGCGATCGCGAGGCGTGGCCGACGAGGTCGCGCACGTTCCACTCGCCCAGACCCGGGTCGCCCCATGCGGCATCCGGGATCTGCCGGACCAGGCCCACGAAATGGTCTGCCGCCGAAGCGAACACCAGTTGCGGCCCGAGCGCGGTCATCGGCGGTTCAGCAGGTCCCAGCCCGGCACCGACTCGGGGCCGCGCGGTTCGGGGCCGGTGTAGATCGCCGACGGCCGCACGAGCTTGCCGAGCCGTTTCTGCTCCAGGATGTGGGCACACCAGCCGGCGGTGCGGCCGCAGGTGAACATCGCAGGCATCATCTTGGGCGGCACCTCCGCGAAATCGAGGATCACCGCCGCCCAGAACTCGACGTTGGTTTCGATCGCCCGGTCCGGTCGGCGTTCCCGCAGTTCGGCCAGTGCGGCCTGTTCCAGCGCCGCCGCGACCTCGTAGCGCGGTGCGGCCAGTCGTTCGGCCGTGGCGCGCAGCACCCGGGCCCGCGGGTCCTCGGCCCGGTACACGCGGTGCCCGAAACCCATCAGCTTCTCGTCGCGGTCCAGGATGCCCTTGACCACGGCGCGCGCGTCACCGGTCTGCTCGGCCTCCTCGATCATCGGGATCACCCGCGCGGGCGCCCCGCCGTGCAGCGGGCCGCTCATCGCCCCGACCGCACCCGAGAGCGCGGCGGCGACGTCGGCCCCGGTCGACGCGATGACCCGGGCGGTGAACGTCGACGCGTTCATCCCGTGCTCGGCGGCGCTGACCCAGTACGCGTCGATCGCCTCGACGTGCCGCGGATCCGGGTCGCCCTTCCACCGCGTCATGAAACGTTCTGTGACGGTGTCACATTCGTCGACGGCGCGCTGCGGCACGGCCTGCCGGTAGATCCCGCGCGCGGACTGGGCGACGTAGGACAGCGCCATCACCGACGCGCGGGCGAGCTGGTCGCGCGCGGTGTCGTCGTCGATGTCCAGCAGCGGGGGATAACCCCAGATCGGCGCGAGCATCGCCAATCCGGCCTGCACGTCGACGCGGACGTCGCCGCTGTGGATGGGCAGCGGGAACGGTTCGGCGGGCGGCAGCCCCGGGCCGAAGCGGCCGTCGACCAGCAGCCCCCAGACGTCACCGAAGGTGACCCGGTGGGCCACCAGGTCCTCGATGTCGACGCCGCGGTAGCGCAGTGCGCCGCCGTCCTTGTCCGGTTCGGCGATCTCGGTCTCGAACGCCACCACGCCCGCCAGTCCGGGGGCGAAATCCTTCGGCACCGTGGTCATGGGCCGATTGTTGCACCCAATCGCGGCGTAGCGTCTGGCATGTGGGCACTTCTGACTACCTGGCGCGGATGCGCGTGGAGTACGGGTCGGTGGAGAAAGACGGCAGCGGCGACCTCGACACCGACTGGCTCGACGAGGGCTGGGTGGCGCTGCTGCACCGGTGGCTGGCCGACGCCGAGCAGGCCGGTGTCGCAGAACCCAACGCGATGGTGGTCGGCACCGTCGACGGTCGGGGCCGCCCCGTCACCCGCACCGTGCTGTGCAAGAGCGTCGACGAGAGCGGGATCTCGTTCTACACCAACTACGACTCCGAGAAGGGCGAGCAACTGGCCGCCGTGCCGTACGCGTCGGCCACCTTCCCGTGGTACCTGGTCGGTCGGCAGGTCCATGTCCGGGGCCCCGTCACCAAGGTGTCGGCCGAGCAGACCGTCGACTACTGGCGCAAGCGCCCGCGCGGCTCGCAGCTGGGGGCGTGGGCGTCCCGGCAGAGCCGTCCGATCGCGTCGCGCGCCGAGCTGATGCAGCAACTTGTCGACGTCACCGAGCGGTTCGCCGACGTCGACGAGGTTCCGGTGCCGCCGCACTGGGGCGGCTACCTGATCGCACCCGAGGTGGTGGAGTTCTGGCAGGGACGGGAGAACCGGGTGCACAACAGGATCCGCGTCCGAGACGGGCACCTCGAGCGTCTTCAGCCCTGACCTGCTGAATCGGCGGCCCGGGCATTCGTCGCAAGGTGCTCGTTCCGCCCTGTGGGCAGCCTTTACCGGGATAGCATCCGGGTCGTGGGTGATTCGTGGGGGGAACCGGCGCTCGGTTTGCGGGAACGCAAGAAGCGCCGGACCCGCGCGACGCTGATCGACGCCGCGCTCGGGCTGTGTGACCGTCAGGGATTTGACCGCACCACGGTCGACCAGATCGCCTCCATCGCCGAGGTGTCGCCCAGGACGTTCAGCCGCTACTTCGCCACCAAGGACGCGATCGCACTCGCCCTCATCGACGAGGTGCATGCCCGCACCGCCGCCGAGTTGACCGTGCAGCCCCGCTACCTGACCCACCTGGAGGCGCTGCGGCGCGCCTATGTGGCGATGGCCGAGGCGACCAAGCGGGCCCCGGAACACGGACTGTCGGCCAAGCGGTTGCTGCAGATCCTGCGGATCACGGGATCCTCGCCGACGTTGCGGCAGGCCGCCGTGGAATACCGTGCCAGCGCCGTCGACCAGGCGGTCGCGGCGCGCATGGGCGCCACCGTCGACGACCGGCGGGTGAAGCTGCTCGCCGCGGTCTGGGGCGCGCTGCTGCTGACGGCGCTGCAGGACCTGGGCATCCAGGCCGCCGCGGGTGCACCGGTCACCGTCGACGACCTCATCGCGGCGTTCGAGTCGACCTATGCGGAGTTCATCGGCGAAATCGCGGGTCTCGGCCAGCCCGTCTGACGCTGTGGCGGCCCCCCGCGGGCGTGCATCCTGGAATGGGACTACCTTCTGTAGGCAGACTCCGCGACTTGCGACCCACCCGACAAACTTGAAGGGAATCCAGTGGCCGATAACGCCGACGCCGGGCAGGAGCACGCCACCCTGGTCTACCCAGGCGGCGAGCTCGAACTCGACATCGTCAAAGCTTCCGAAGGCGCAGACGGCATTGCGCTGGGTTCGCTGCTGGCCAAGACCGGCTACACGACGTACGACGGTGGCTTCGTCAACACGGCGTCGACCAAGAGCGCCATCACCTACATCGACGGTGATGCCGGCATCCTGCGCTACCGCGGAATCCCGATCGAGCAGCTTGCCGAGAAGTCGACGTTCATCGAGGTCAGCTACCTGCTGATCTACGGCGAACTGCCGACCGCCGAGCAACTGGAGAAGTTCACCACGCAGATCCAGCGGCACACGCTGCTGCACGAGGACCTCAAGCGATTCTTCGACGGTTTCCCGCGCAACGCGCACCCGATGCCGGTGCTGTCCAGCGCGGTCAACGCGCTGAGCGCGTACTACCAGGACTCGCTGGACCCGTTCGACCCGCACCAGGTCGAGCTGTCGACCATCCGGTTGCTGGCCAAGCTGCCGACCATCGCGGCGTATGCGTACAAGAAGTCCGAGGGGCAGCCGTTCCTGTACCCGGACAACTCGCTGACGCTGGTGGAGAACTTCCTGCGGATGACGTTCGGGTTTCCGGCCGAGCCCTACGAGGTGGATCCGGAGATCGTGCGGGCCTTGGACATGCTGTTCATCCTGCACGCCGATCACGAGCAGAACTGCTCGACATCGACAGTCCGGTTGGTGGGTTCGTCGCAGGCCAACCTGTTCACGTCGATCTCCGGCGGCATCAACGCGCTGTGGGGTCCGCTGCACGGTGGCGCCAACCAGGCCGTGCTGGAGATGCTGTCGAAGATCCGCGACGGCGACGACGATGTCGCGACCTTCGTCAAGAAGGTCAAGAACCGCGAGGACAACGTCAAGCTGATGGGCTTCGGCCATCGGGTGTACAAGAACTACGACCCGCGGGCGCGCATCGTCAAGGAGCAGGCCGACAAGATCCTCGGCAAGATCGGCGTCCAGGACGAGCTGCTCGACATCGCCAAGGAGCTCGAGGAGATCGCGCTGACCGACGACTTCTTCGTCGAGCGCAAGCTCTACCCGAACGTCGACTACTACACCGGCGTGATCTACCGGGCCATGGGCTTCCCGACCCGGATGTTCACGGTGCTGTTCGCGCTCGGGCGGCTGCCGGGCTGGATTGCGCACTGGCGGGAGATGCACGGCGAGCCGAACAAGATCGGCCGGCCGCGGCAGATCTACACCGGCTACACCGAGCGCGACTACAACCCCATCGACTCCCGCTAGCCCACCACCGCCGGCTCCCCAGCCGCGAGTGTGCGTGTCTGCGGGCGGCACGCCGCGGACTGGGGTGATTCGGCGCACGCTCGTCACTGACGAATGTCACAGCAGCGTCACTTGCCGTCACGACAGTTGTAGTTTCACAATCGTTGAGTGAGTACCACCGTCGGCGCGATGACACCGAGGCGCAAGGCCACCATCCTGGTGTCCTGCTGCCTGAGCCTGCTGATCGTGTCGATGGACGCGACCATCGTCAACGTCGCGATCCCGTCGATCCGCCAGGATCTGTCCGCGACACCGGCGCAGATGCAGTGGGTCGTGGACATCTACACCCTGGTGCTGGCCTCGCTGCTGATGCTGTCGGGGGCGACGGGGGACCGGTTCGGTCGCCGCCGCGTGTTCCAGACGGGACTCGCCCTGTTCGCGCTCGGATCGCTGGCGTGCAGCCTGGCGCCCACCATCGACGCGCTGATCGGGGCGCGCTTCCTGCAGGGCATCGGCGGGTCGATGCTCAATCCCGTTGCACTGTCCATCATCTCGCAGATCTTCAGCAAGCCGGTGGAGCGCGCGCGGGCACTGGGGATCTGGGGCGGGGTGACCGGCATCTCGATGGCCGCCGGTCCGATCGTCGGCGGTCTGATCATCGAGACCATCGGCTGGCGCTGGGTGTTCTGGATCAACCTGCCCATCTGCGCGGCGGCGATCCTGCTCACCGCGCTGTTCGTCCCGGAGTCGAAATCGGCCACGATGCGCAACGTCGACCCGATCGGTCAGGGCCTGGCGATCCTGTTCCTGTTCGGCACGGTGTTCGCCCTGATCGAGGGGCCGGTGCTGGGGTGGACCAATCCGCGCCTGATCGCGATCGTGGTCGTCGCCGTGGTGGCGCTGGCGGTGTTCCTGCGGTTCGAATCGCGCCGCCACGACCCGTTCCTGGATCTGCGGTTCTTCCGCAGCATCCCGTTCGCCACTGCCACCGTGAACGCGGTCAGTGCCTTTGCCGCGTGGGGTGCGTTCCTGTTCATGATGTCGCTGTACCTGCAGGGCGAGCGCGGGTTCTCGGCAATGCACACCGGCCTGATCTACCTGCCGATCGCGTTGGGTGCGCTGCTGTTCTCGCCGTTGTCGGGCCGGCTGGTCGGCCGCTACGGCGCGCGGCCCTCGCTGGTGGTGGCGGGGGTGTTGATCACCGCGGCGGCGACGATGTTGACGTTCCTGACCGCGACGACGCCGGTGTGGTTGCTGCTGGTGATCTTCGCGGTGTTCGGCATCGGGTTCTCGATGGTCAACGCGCCGATCACCAACGCGGCGGTCAGCGGGATGCCGCTGGACCGGGCGGGGGCGGCGTCGGCGGTGACGTCGACGAGCCGCCAGGTCGGGGTGAGTGTCGGTGTGGCGCTGTGCGGTTCGCTGGCCGGGTCGGCGATGGCCGTGGGCGGCGCCGATTTCACCGCGGCCGCCCGTCCGCTGTGGTTCGTCTGCATGGCGCTGGGGCTGGTGATCCTCGGGGTGGGTCTGTTCGCGACGTCGCAGCGGGCGATGCGCTCGGCGGAGCGGCTGGCGCCGCTGGTGGCCGGCGCGGCGGATCCGGTGACCGGTGCTCATGTCCGGTAACCCGGCCGCTGACGACGTCTGGCGCGACCTCGCGTCGCTGGTGCTCGATCACCGCGACGGGTGGCGACGCGCGGTGGTCGAGGAGACCGGCCTGCCGTTCAGCCGGATCCGCATCCTCAAGCGGCTGAGCGGCAGCCCGATGACGGTCAAGCAGCTCGCCGCGGCCGCCACGGTCGACGCGCCGGCGGCCACGGTCGCGGTCAACGATCTGGAGGAGCGCGGGCTGGTGGTACGCCGGACCGACCCGTCGAACCGGCGGTGCAAGCTGGTGTCGCTGACCGACGCAGGCCGCGACACGGTGCGGGCGATCGCCGCGGTGCACGACCCGGCGCCCGACGTGCTGGCCGCGCTCGACCCGGCCGACCTCGCGGCGCTGCGCGCGATCCTGGACAAGCTGGGCTAGTTGTTCAGCACGGCCATCGCGGCGTTGTGCCCGCCGATTCCCGATACCGCGCCACCACGGCGTGAACCCGATCCACACAACAAGATTCGTTCGTGTGCGGTGGCCACGCCCCAGCGCTGAGCCGGCGTGCGGAGTTCCTCGCCGTCCTCGGCGAACGGCCACGACAGCGCGCCGTGGAAGATGTTGCCGCGCGTCATGCCCAGGGTGTGCTCCAGATCGGCGGTGGTCTTGGTCTCGATGCACGGCCGGCCCTCGCCGTCCTGCATGAGGACGTCCTGGATCGGTTCGGCAAGAACGGAATTGAGCGATTTCAAGGCCGCCGAGGTCAAGGTGTCGCGCAGGCGCTCCGGCAGTGCCGTTGCGGTCAAGTCGTGCGGGGTGTGCAGGCCGAACACCGTCAGCGTGTGCGCACCCGCCGCCTGCAGCGGCTCGGACAGGATCGTCGGATCGGCCAGTGTGTGGCAGTAGATCTCGCACGGAAGGGGATCGGGCACCGACCCGGCTGCCGCCTGCCGGTACGCGGTGTCGAGTTGCCCGTAGGTCTCGTTGATGTGGAAGGTGCCGCCGAAAGCCTGTTCTGCCGTCACCGACCCGTCCCGCAGCCGGGGCAAGCGGGTGAGCATCAGGTTCACCTTGACCTGCGCGCCGGGAGCGAGTTCGGGCTCGTCCTCGCCGAGCAGGCCGGCGAGCACCGCAGGTGTCACGTTGGCCAGCACATGCCCGGCGGCGACGACGTGCTCGGCCTCGCCGTAGCGGTAGCGCACCTCGCCGTCCGGGGTGATCGCGGAGACCTCCGCTCCGGTGACGATCTCGGCGCCGAATCCGCTGGCGGCGGCCGCCAGTGCGCCGGACACCGCCCCCATCCCGCCGATCGGCACGTCCCAGTCCCCGGTGCCGCCCCCGAGCAGGTGGTAGAGGAAGCAGCGGTTCTGCGCCAGGGAGGTGTCGTCGAGGCGGGCGAACGTCCCGATCAACGCGTCGGTGGCCATCACGCCGCGGACCAGGTCGTCGTGCACGGCCGACGTGATCGCTCGGCCGACGGGGGTTTCGATCATCTGATGCCAGCCGGTCCGCGCCTCGTCGCCGGCGGCGCCGGTCACCGCGGCGAGCATTTCCGAGCGGGTGCGCAGCGGCTCGGTCAGCGTGGGCCACATCGTCGAGGTGACGGCCCGGCAGCGCCGGTAGAACTCGTCGAAGCCGGTCTCGTCGGCGGCCGCCCCGATCGCGGCGAACGTCGGCTCGGGCCCGATCAGCAGGCCGGTGCGGCCGCCGTCGGACGGGTTGGGTGTGTAGGACGAGTACCGGCGCCGGGCCAGCCGTACCCGCGCGCCGAGGTCGTCGACGATGCGCCGCGGCAGCAGGCTGACCAGATAGGAGTAGCGGGACAGGCGGGCGTCCACCCCGGCGAACGGGTGCTGCGACACCGCGGCGCCGCCGACATGGCCGAGACGCTCCAGGACCCGCACGCTGCGCCCGGCCTGCGCCAGGTAGGCCGCGGCGACGAGCCCGTTGTGCCCGCCGCCGACCACGACGACGTCAACACGTGTCACGTCGATTCCGGCTCAGTTGAGGTAGCCCTCGACCTCGCCTTCGGGCCGGACCGCCGCGTCCTGCGGGTCACCTCCGCTGGCGCGCAGGGCCCGGCGTTGCCGCAGCAGATCCCAGCACTGGTCGAGCTGCACCTCGATCGACTGGAGCCGCTTGTGCTCCTCGGACTCGTCGATCTCGCGGTGCTGCATCTTGTCACGCAGGGTCTTCTCCTCGGCGATCAACTCGTTGACCCGTTCGAGGATGTCTCGGTCAGATGCCACTCCGCCAGTCTGCCCCACCTGGTCCTGTCTGCCCAGTGCTTTGAGGACTGATCGCTCGTGGGCGTCAGACATCCTCCAGTCTGATGCCCTTGGTCTCGTTCATGAAGATGCACGCGAGGCCGGTGAGTGCCGACAGGACCATGATGTAGACGCCGAACACCCAGCCGAGGTCCCAGCTCAGCAGCAACTGGTTCAAATACGGTGCGGTACCGCCGAATACTGCGACCGAGAACGAGTAGGCGAACCCGATGGACTGCGTGCGGAGGTGGGTGGGAAAGCTCTCGGAAAGCGTCGAGGACAGGATGCATGCCGGGATCGCGACCACCAGCAGCGCCACCGTCGTCGCGACCAGCAACGTCCAACCTTCCGACGAGATGAGCATCGTCAACGGGATCTGCAGGACGAACATCAACACGGCGAACGCGGCCAGCATGGGCCGGCGACCGATCGAGTCGGACAGACGGCCCAGGAACGGCAGTGACAGCAACGCGACCGCCTGCGCGATCACCAGCATCCAGTAGGCGGTGTCCGGATCCATGTCCTGCTGCGTGATCGCGTACGTCGACACATACGACGTCCAGGTGTAATGCGCCGCAGTGATTCCCGAGGTCATGGCGATCATCAGCAGGATGGCCCGTACCACCGTCCTGCGCGGCACCGAGGGTGGCTCGGCGGTCTGCTGGTCGGCGTCGAAGACGTCACTCTCGTCCATGCTGCGGCGTAGGTACAGCGCGACCAGGGCCAGAACGGTGCCCAGCAGGAACGGGATGCGCCAACCCCATTGGCCGACAGCGGATTCGGTGAGGGTGGTGGTGATGACCCCGCCGACGGTGTACGCCAGGATCGAACCGCCGAAGATCGCGATGAAGGCGACGCTGCCCCACATGCCGCGACGATCGGGTGGGGCGATCTCGCCGACGTAGGAGTACGCGGTGGCCGACTCGCCGCCGTGGGCGAACCCCTGCATCATGCGGGCCAGCAACAGAAAGGCTGAGGCCCATGTGCCGATCGCGGCGTAGGTCGGCATGATTCCGATCAGCAGGCTGCCGGTGGCCATCATGAGCATGGTCGTCACGAGTACGAACTTGCGGCCCCGTTTGTCCGCTATCCGTCCGAACACAATGCCGCCCAACGGGCGCATCAGGAAACCGACGGCGAACACGGCGAGCGTCGACAGCAGAGCCGACACCGGATTGTCCTGGCTGAACATGGCGGCCGCGATGAAGGGCGCGAAGACCGCGTAAGCGCTCCACTCGTACCATTCCAGGACGTTTCCCACCGAGCTCGCGACGAGGGACTTCTTGCGGGAGGACATGGTCGGCGCGGCTTTTGTCTCGCCGGTGATCCTGGTGCTCATCGTGGGTCACTTTCTCGCGAGATACCGCAGCATCGCGGGGTTATTGCCGGAGTTCGGCTCGTTTGATCTTTCCGGTGGGGGTCTTGGGGAGTTCGGCGATGACGTGCACGGTTCTCGGTCGCTTGTAGGCGGCGAGTCGTTCGCGCGTGAAGTCGATCAGCTCGTCTTCGCTTGCGGTCGCGCCTGGTTGCAGCGCGACGTAGGCGACCACGGCCTCGCCCTGGTAGTCGTCGGGGTGACTGACGACTGCGACTTCGAACACCGCGGGATGTTCGTAGAGGGCGTCCTCGACCTCGCGGGGCCACACCTTGTAGCCGGACACGTTGATCTGGTCTTTCAGCCGATCCACGATGTACACCCAGCCCTGCTCGTCGATGATTGCGACGTCACCGGTGCGGAGCCGGCCATCGGGCATCGTCGACATGGATGCGTCGGGGTTGCGCCAGTAGCCGGAAACGACCTGCGGCCCAGAGACTTCGAGCTCACCGGCGATCCCGGGAGGTGTCGGCTCCCCGGCCGGATCGAGGGTGCGCAGGCGCACCCGGGGCAGGGCGAGCCCGACCGACAGGGATCCACTGGTCGCGTCCACCGGTGCCTCGGTGCCCGGGGGGACGGCGACGACGCCGGCGGTGGTCTCGGTCATGCCGTAGGCGTTGTGGATGTAATGGCCGAAGCGTGCCGCGAACGCCTTGACGGTGGCTGGCGGGATGGGCGCGCCGCCCGAGTACAAGGCCTTCACCGATTCGAAGTGCTCGGCGCTCGCCTCCGGCAGCGCCGAGATCGCGTTGAACACCGTGATCGAGCCGATGGTGTAGGTCACCCGGTGCTCGACGAAGGCGTCGAGGGTCACTGCGGCGTCGAACCTGTTCGCGAACACCAGCAGACAGTCGCGGACGAGCGCCACCGCGGCGTTGAGCATGGCGCCGGTGATGTGGAACAGCGGAGCGACGGCGAACACCACGTCGCCGTCCGCGAGGCCGACGCGCTCGCCGAAGTCGAGTGCCGTGGCGAGCAGGTTCGCGTGGGAGTTCATCGCACCCTTGGGCGGACCGGTGGTACCCGAGGTGTAGGCGAGCAGCGCCAGATCAGCACCGGCGGGCGGGTCCGCTGCAGGCCTGCGGCCGCGGTTGCGCCGGATGAGATCCACCAGATCGTCGGCGGCCGTTGTGGGCCGCGCCGTGGACCGGAACACCCGTGGGTCGTTGCGCGACTGGAAATCGAGACCGCTGGTGCTGATCGTGAACCGGACGCTGCTGCCGCGCAGTGTTTCCGTGGTGGCCTCGACGTCGTGTTCGTCGCAGACGATTCCCACCGGTTGCGCGTCGTCGACGATGGTGCGCAGTTCGCGTCCGCGGTACATCGGGTTGAGGAGCAGCGCAGCCGCACCGATCTTCCATAGCGCGAGGAACGTGATCGCGTACTGGGGGATGTTCTGCAGATAGATCCCGACGCGGTCACCACGGGAGACGCCCATGTCCGAAAACGCAACGGCGAGCGCATCGGAAGCGTCGTCGACCTCGCGGGCGGTGAGCACCGTGTCGAAGTAGGCGAGTGCGGGATGTTCGGGGTGGCGCCGCACCCGCGCACGCCACGCATCGACGATGCTCTGGACGGGGGCCGCGCCGGTCTCTGACGACATCTCCACCCCCTCGCCCACTACCGGATCCGGCGCGCCGACACGTGCCTAGGAACCGCTCTCTGCTGAAGGCGGTGCCGGCCTGCCGTCGTCGTTGTCTCCGAATGTCCCCACGATCTGCGGCGCATACCCTCAGCGCTCACAGGTAAAACGGATCGCTCGTCTGCGCGCCCGCCTGTGCCGCGACCGGCCGGTTCCGCCACGCAGTACTGTGGCGTCGTGGCTTCCAAACCCGAGATCGAGTTCATTGACGGACCCCCGCCGGCCGAGCTGGTCATCACCGACCTGGTGGTGGGCGACGGCGCCGAGGCGGTCCCGGGCGGCAACGTCGAGGTGCACTACGTCGGGGTGGAGTACGACACCGGCGAGGAGTTCGACAGCTCCTGGAACCGCGGTGAGTCGATCGAGTTCCCGCTGCGCGGCCTGATCCAGGGCTGGCAGGAGGGCATTCCCGGGATGAAGGTCGGTGGTCGCCGCCAGCTCATCATCCCGCCGGAGCTGGCCTACGGTCCGGCAGGCAGCGGGCACCGGCTCTCCGGCAAGACTCTGATCTTCGTCATCGACCTGCTCAACGCCCGATAAGAACTGCCCGCTAGCGCTGCCCGCCCGGTCCGGGCAGGCGCAGCAGCAGGCGCGCCCCGCCCAGCGGACTGGGCTCCAACGTCGCTGTGCCGCCGTGCAATTCGGCCTGCTGCGCGACCAGCGCAAGACCAAGGCCCGAACCCGAGTGTGACGCCGTCGACCCGCGCGCGAACCGGTCGAACACCACCGTGCGTTCCTCCTCGGGAACCCCGACGCCGTCGTCGTCGACCGCGATCTCCACACCTTCACGGGAGCTGACCGCGGACAACTGCACCCGGGACGCGCCGCCGTGCTTGACTGCGTTGGCGATCGCGTTGTCGACGGCCAACCGCAGCCCGGCGGGCAGTCCGACGATGATCACCGTCGGCGCGGGCACCAACGACACCTCCAGGTCGGGATACACGCGCATCGCGTCGTGCGCCGCCCGGTCGAGTAGTTCGGTGATGTCGACGGGCACGTGATCGTCCTGGGTGGACAGCTCACCCTGGGCGAGACGCTCCAGCGCGCCGAGGGTGGCCTCGATCCGCGACTGCGTGCGGATGACGTCGTTGACGACCTCCTTGCGGCCCTCCTCGGAGAGGTCCAGCGTCGCCAGCACCTCGAGGTTGGTGCGCATCGCCGTCAGCGGGGTGCGCAGTTCGTGCGCCGACACCGACGCGAAGTCGCGCGCCGACGCCAGCGCGGCTTTGGTCCGGCCCTGCTCCTCCCACACCCGTTCCACCAGTCCCTTGACCGCGTCGGCGATCTCCACCGCCTCGGTGGCGCCGCGGATGTCGATGTCCGGGGCCTCGTCGCCCGCGTCGATCTGGCGGGTCTGCTGGGCCAGCCGCCGGAACGGGCGCACCGCGAACGCAGCCAGCAGCCACCCGCCGAACGTCGCGGCCCCGACCGCCAGCGTGCAGATGATCAGCACCCGGCGGTGCAGGTTGTTGGTGTCGGCGATCGTCGACTCGTAGGTGGCGCCGACGGCCACCGACATGGGCTCCGGCGCCGACAACTGCACCGTGCGCACCCGGTACCGCACCCCGTCGACATAGGTGTCGGCGTAACCCGGTTCCAGTTCGGGCAGCACGACGTCCGAATTGGAGGTCACCTGCCCGCCACTGCGCATGGTGATGACCGCGTCCTGGTCGTTCGGCGACTTCGGGATCTCGTCGAGCCCGCGGGGCAGGAACGGGATGGCGAAGCCGGCCGCCTCGTCGAGCCGGCGGTCCAGCCGCTCCTTGCGGTCGTTGGTGATGCCGACCCAGACCACGGTGCCGACGATCCCGACGACGATCGCGGCGGCGATGGCGGTGGCGAACGCGACCCGCGTGCGCAGTGACGGTGTGCGACGGAAGATGCGGGACAGCGCGACCATGTCCTACTGCCGTCTGTTCTTCGCGCAAGCGCTCATCACTGCTGCCTGAGGACGAATCCCACCCCACGCACGGTGTGCAACAGCCGCGGGGCGCCGTTGGCCTCCAACTTGCGCCGCAGGTAGCCGATGAACACGTCGACGACATTGGTGTCGGCGGCGAAGTCGTATCCCCACACCAGCTCCAGCAGCTGCGCGCGGGACAGCACGGCGGTCTTGTGCTCGGCGAGCACGGCCAGCAGGTCGAACTCACGCTTGGTCAGGTCGACGTCCACGCCGTCCACCCGCGCGCGCCGGCCGGGGATATCCACTTCGAGCGGGCCCACCGTGATGGTCTCCGACGAGAACGTCGCCGTCGAACCGCGCCGCCGCAGCAGCGCCTTCACCCTGGCCACCAGCTCGGCCAGCACGAACGGCTTGACCAGATAGTCGTCCGCACCGGCTTCCAGCCCGGCGACCCGGTCATCGACCGACGAGCGCGCCGAGAGCACACACACCGGCACGTCGTTGTCCATCGCCCGCAGCGCGGTCACCACGGACACCCCGTCCAGCACGGGCATGTTGATGTCGAGGACGATCGCGTCCGGTCGCGTCTCGGTGGCGCTGCGCAGCGCCTCGGCGCCGTCGACGGCGGTGTAGACCTCGAATCCGGACAGTCGCAGGCCGCGCTCGAGCGAGGCGAGCACGTCGGGATCGTCGTCGACCACGAGCACCCTGGGTGAGCCCACGCCACTTTCCATGCACGCAATCTTGCCCGATGAAGCGGCGCCGTCGTGGGAGGTAGTGCCCGCGGATCGCCGACGGTGGCCTGGGGAAGCGATTGACCTCAATGTTCGTTGAGGTTCTACGGTGAAAATATGAGCTTGGAAACGGTCGCCCGGCAGTCGCTGTACCGGCAGACCCACGCGCGCGGCGGCGACCTGCATTCGCTGGCCGACCGCCGGTTGCTCGGCAGGATCTGGCGGTTCGCCGCCCGCCACCACCGGCGGTTAGCGGTGTTCGTCGCGGTCAGCGTGGTGGGTGCGGTGTTGACGGTGGCGACCCCGTTGCTGGCCGGGCGCGTGGTGGACGAGATCACCGGCGCGGGCAGCGTGGGCGTGGTGGTTGCGCTGGCCGGGATCATCGCCGCCGTCGCGGTCGCCGAGACGGGCGTCGCGCTGCTCACCCGGTGGCTGTCGTCGAACATCGGTGAGGGCCTGATCCTGGACCTGCGCACCGCGGTGTTCGACCATGTGCAGCGCATGCCCGTGGCGTTCTTCACCCGCACCCGCACCGGCGCGCTGGTCAGCCGACTCGGCAACGACGTGATGGGCGCTCAGCGCGCGTTCTCCGACACCTTGTCCGGCATCGTGTCCAACCTGGTCACGCTGACCTTGACGCTGGCGGTGATGCTCAGCATCTCGTGGCAGATCACGCTCTCGGCGCTGGTGGTACTGCCGCTTTTCCTGATCCCCGCGCGCCGCATCGGCTCCGCGATGGCCCGGCTCTCACGCGAGGCCGCCGCCCACAACGCGACGATGAACACCCAGATGACCGAACGTTTCTCCGCGCCGGGCGCGACGTTGGTGAAACTGTTCGGCGACAGCGGCGCCGAGTCACGCGAGTTCGCCGTACGGGCCGGTCGGGTGCGCGACATCGGGGTGCGCACCGCGATGCTGCAGTCGACGTTCATGAACTCGCTGACGTTGATGTCGGCGCTGGCGTTGGCGCTGGTCTACGGACTCGGCGGCGCGCTCGCGCTCGGCGGGCACCTGCAGGCGGGCGAGATCGTGTCGCTGGCGTTGCTGCTGACCCGGCTGTACGCGCCGCTGACCGCGCTGGCCAACGCCCGGGTGGAGATCGCCACGGCGCTGGTCAGCTTCGAGCGGGTCTTCGAGGTACTGGACCTGGTGCCGCTGATCCGGGAACGTCCCGGGGCGGTCGAGGTGCCGCGGGGGCCGGTCACCGTGGAATTCGACGATGTCCGGTTCTCGTATCCGGCCGCCGACCAGGTGTCGTTGGCCTCGCTGGAGGAGGTCGCCGAACTGGACGACCGAGGCGGGGAAGAGGTGCTGCACGGCATCTCGTTCACCGCGCGGGCCGGGCAGGTCGTGGCGTTGGTCGGATCGTCCGGGGCGGGCAAGTCCACGATCGCGTCGCTGGTGGCCCGCCTGTACGACGTCCAAGACGGTGCGATCCGACTCAACGGCGTCGACATCCGGGACGTGACGTTCGCGTCGTTGAAGCGCACCGTCGGCATGGTCACCCAGGACGGTCACCTGTTCCACGAGTCCATCCGCGCCAACCTGACCCTGGCGGTGCCGGCCGCCACCGACGACGAGCTGTGGGAGGCGCTGCGCCGGGCCAGGCTCGACGACGTCGTCGCGGCGATGCCCGACGGTCTGGACACGGTGGTGGGGGAGCGCGGCTACCGGCTCTCGGGCGGGCAGCGGCAGCGCCTGACGATCGCGCGGGTGCTGCTGGCGTCCCCGCAGGTGGTGATCCTCGACGAGGCCACCGCGTCGCTGGACTCCGAGTCCGAGGCCGCGGTGCAGGCTGCGCTGGCCGAGGCGCTCGCCGGGCGCACGTCGATCGTGATCGCCCACCGGCTGTCCACGGTGCGCGCCGCCGACGTCATCCTCGTCGTCGAGGACGGGCGCATCGTCGAGCGTGGCGACCACCAGCAGCTGCTGGCGCGCGGCGGCCGGTACGCCGAGCTGTACCGCACCCAGTTCGGGATCTCCCGCGGGACGTGCCCGCCGGCAGGCACGCACGCAAGCTCCCGGTGCCGGAACGGCGGTTCGGCGGAGGAGTTAACCGCTTGCGCGCAATGGGAAGATGTCCTAAGTGGCTGACACCCGGGACTCCCTGTATGCGCCGCCCGCGATCGCGCCCCCACCCGAACGGGTGAAGCCGAGCTCGGATCTGTGGCGGATGCTGCCATACCTGCTGCCCTACCGGGGCCGCTGGATCGCGATGATCGTCATCGCACTGGCCAGCCTGGCGGCCACCATCTCGATCCCGCTGATGACCAAGGCCGTGATCGACGGTCCGGTGCGCCACCAGGACCAGCAGGGCCTGTGGGTGGTCGGTGCCGCGGCGGTCGGTGTCGGCGTCACCGAAGCGGTGCTGTGGTTCATCCGCCGCTGGCTGGTGGCCCGCGCCACGATGGGCGTCGAGGCCGACATCCGCAAGCAGCTCTACGCGCGCCTGCAGATCCTGCCGATGTCGTTCCACGGCCGGTGGCAGTCCGGTCAGCTGCTGTCTCGAATCATGAACGACCTGAGCACGATTCGCCGGTTCTCGTCGTTCGGTCTGATCTTCCTGATGCTCAATGTCCTGCAGATCACCATCGTGACGGCGATCCTGCTGGTGATGTACTGGCCGCTGGGCGTGGTCGTGCTGGTCTCGATCGTGCCGATCACGCTGACGGTGCTGCATTTCCAGCAGGAGTACACCCGGCTGTCCCGGCTCGCGCAGGACCAGGCCGGCCACGTCGCCACCCACGTCGAGGAGGCCGCCCTGGGCCTGCGCGTGGTCAAGTCGTTCGGCCGCGAGGACTACGTCTACGAGCGGTTCGACCAGCAGCTCACCAACCTGTACGACACCCAGGTCAGCCGGGTGTCGGTGTCGGCGAAATTCTGGACGCTGCTGGAGATCATCCCGAACCTGACCCTGATCGTGGTGCTCGGCTTCGGCGCCTACGCGGCCGGGCATGGATACGTCACGATGGGCACCCTGGTCGCGTTCATCACGATGATGCTGTCGCTGGTGTGGCCGATCGCGTCGTTGGGCTTTCTGCTGTCGATGACCCAGGAGTCGTTCACCGCGGCCAACCGCATCGCCGAGATCTTCGACGCGCCGCTGGAGATCACCGACGGCCCGCGCGCGCAGGCCCCGCAGAGCGGCCGGCTGGAACTCGTCGACGTGGGCTTCCGGTTCCCCGACTCGGACCGAGTGGCGCCGTCCGGCGAGCCGGACAAATGGGTCCTGCGGCACGTGAACCTGACCGTCGAACCCGGGGAGACGGTGGCGCTTGTCGGTGCGACGGGGTCGGGCAAGTCGGTGCTGGCCGGGCTGATGTCGCGGCTCTACGACGTCACCGAAGGCCAGATCCTCATTGACGGGCACGACATCCGCGAGCTGTCGCTGGACGCGCTGCGCCGCACGGTGGCCACCGCGTTCGAGGATCCGACGCTGTTCTCGATGTCGGTCGCCGAGAACCTCACGCTGGGCCGTTCCGGTGAGGATCGGGCCACCGACGACGAGGTCCGCCGCGCCGTCGAGGTCGCTGCCGCGCAGTTCGTCTACGACCTTCCGTTCGGCCTGGACACCCGCATCGGCGAGCAGGGCATGAGCCTGTCCGGCGGTCAGCGCCAACGTCTTTCGCTGGCCCGCGCGATCCTGGCCGCACCCCGCATCCTGGTGCTCGACGACACGCTGTCCGCGCTCGACGTGCACACCGAGGCGATCGTCGAGGAGGCATTGCGCCGCGTGCTGCACCAGGTGACGGGCATCGTGGTGGCGCACCGGGCGTCGACGGTGCTTCTCGCCGACCGGGTGGCGCTGCTGCAGAACGGCACCATCACCCACACCGGCACCCACGCCGAACTGCTGGCCGGGGTGCCCGCGTACCGCTACCTGCTGGCCGCCGACGACGAGCTCGACGACGGCAGCGAACGCGAATGCGACTGGGAGGACGACCGTTCGCGCGAAGAACAGGCGATCGGACAGGAGGAGCGCGCCCGACTCGACCACGACGAAGAACTCGGCCGCCTCGACCAAGAGATCCTGGGGAGGCGCGGGTGAGTTCCGGAACCGACTGGCGCGGAAAGTTCGACGAACGCCAGGATCTGCCGATCGACGAGACGGTGCCGCGGCAGCGCGAGGCGCGGTCGCTGCTGTACTCGCTGCTGCGTCCCTACCGCTGGGTGGTCGCCGCGCTCGCCGTCGTCGTCGTGGTGGAGAACGCGGCGCGCCTATCGGTTCCGCTGCTGGTGCAGAAGGGCATCGACGACGGGATCCCGCCGCTGCTCGACGGGGGACCGGCCACCACCCTGCTGACCGTCGTCGTCGCGTTGTGCGCGGTGGTGGTGGTTCAGGCCACCAGCCGGATGTACTTCCTGCGCCGGTCCGGGCGGATCGGCCAGAAGGTGCTGCTGGAACTGCGGCGCCGGGTCTTCCGCCAGTTCGTCCGGCTCGACATCGCCTTCCACGACCGCTACACCTCGGGCCGGGTGGTGAGCCGGTCCACCAACGACGTCGAGGCCATCCAGGACATGCTGGAGACCGGCTTCGACAGCCTCATCACCGCGGTGCTCACCATGTTCGGCACCGCCGTGCTGCTGGTGGTGCTCGACGTCAAGCTGGGCCTGATGTGCCTGGCCGCGTTCCCGATCCTGGTGCTGCTGGTGTGGTGGTTCCAGCGGGAGTCGTCCAAGACCTACCGTGAGGTCCGCGAGGTCTCGGCACTGGTGATCGTGCAGTTCGTCGAGACGATGACGGGCATCAAGGCGGTGCAGGCCTACCGGCGCGAGCCGCGGAATCAGCAGATCTTCGAGGACATCGCCGATCGCTACCGCGAGATCAACGAGAAGACGTTCAAGCTGCTGGCCGTCTTCATGCCTGCGGTCAAGCTGGTCGGCAACCTGACCACCGGCGTGGTGCTGATCTACGGCGGCTACCGGGTGCTGCACGGCGAGATGACCATCGGCACCCTGGCGGCGTTCCTGCTGTATTTGCGGATGTTCTTCGAGCCGATGCAGGAGATCTCGCAGTTCTTCAACACGTTCCAGTCGGCGGCGTCGGCGCTGGAGAAGCTCGCCGGGGTGCTGGCCGAGAAGCCGGGCATCAGCGATCCCGCTCATCCGGTCGAGCTCGGCGCGGTACGTGGCGAAATCGCCCTGCGCGACGTGCGGTTCGAGTACGTCCCGGGCAGACCGGTGCTTCCCAGGCTGGATCTGGTGATCCCGCCGGGGCAGACCGTCGCGTTGGTCGGCACCACCGGCGCGGGCAAGACGACCATCGCCAAACTCATCACCCGGTTCTACGATCCGGTGTCCGGCACGGTCTCGCTGGACGGGGTCGACCTGCGCGACGTGACCCAGTCCGAGTTGCGCCGCAACGTCGTGATGGTGACGCAGGAGAACTTCATGTTCGGCGGCACCATCGCCGACAACATCCGGTTCGGCAGGCCCGACGCCACCGACGACGAGGTGCGGGCAGCGGCCCGCGCGGTGGGGGCGCACACTTTCATCGAGGCGCTGCCCGACGGATACGACACCGACGTCGCCAAACGCGGCGGCCGGCTGTCGGCCGGGCAACGTCAGCTGGTCGCGTTTGCGCGGGCGTTCCTGGCCGACCCCGCGGTGCTGATCCTCGACGAGGCGACGTCATCGCTGGACATCCCGAGTGAACGGATGGTGCAGCGCGCGCTGGAAACCGTGCTGGCCGACCGGACCGCGGTGGTGATCGCGCACCGGCTCTCGACCGTGCGGATCGCCGACCGGGTGCTGGTGCTGGAGCACGGTCGCATCGTCGAGGACGGCGCGCCCGACGAACTCACCGCCCGCACCGACGGGCACTATGCGGCGTTGCACCGCTCCTGGGTGCAGTCGCTGGCGTAGCGCCCCCTTCTCGCCGAAACCGCATTCCACGCGCCGAAATCCGGGTGGCGGCCTACCAGAATGCAATTTCGCCGAGGATGGAAATGTCGAAGTTGTTCCAATTGGCAACATCGCGCCCTACGCTGTCCCTGCCATCAGCAAACGGGGGGTTCGTATGGGGCATGCACGGTTCGTGGGACGGGTCGGGGCGTTGGCGGTCGCCCTCGGCATCGGTGCGGCGACGGTCACGCTGCCGGGGGTGGCGTGGGCCGAACCTGGCGAGACCGACACTTCGACCAGCGCCGAGCATGCGCAAATAGATGACAACTCCGAGGATTCGACCGCCGAGACCGGCGCCCGGCCCACCGATGATGCTGACGCTGATGTCGATTCCGCGGACGACGCCGACGCGCAGGATTCCGCGGTCGAGGACGAGACCGACGACGAGCCACCGGCCGAGGACGGGAAGGAAGGCACGTACGGCAGCAATCGTGACGGGGGCGAGCACGAGGAGTTGGGCCCTGACGACACGCAGATCGAGGACGCCGAAGCCGAGGACCCGGTCGAGGGTGACCGCGACGAAGCCGAGGACGCGGCCGCAGAACCGGCCCAGGAGCCCGTCCCGCCCGCCGAGGACGTGACACCGCAACACGCCGTCGAGATTTCCGAAGAACCCGACCGCGAGCGGACGTCGACACCGGCCCCGGTGGTCAGGACGTTGTTCGCCCCGCAGTCGTCCGACGGACCTGCGCCGACCGCGCCGGTCGAGTCGCCTCTGCTGTGGGCGCTGCTGGCATTCGCCCGGCGGCAGTTCGGGCAGCCGCGAACCGAACTCGGTGACGGCGGCACACCCACGGGCACGACCGGACTCGCGGACGGCAGCAGCAGTGCCGCCCCGCAACCGGGACAGGTCACCACCCGCGACCCGGGTGTCTTCACCGGCTCGGTCAGCGGCCGCGTCAACGCCACCGATCCCGATGGCGGCTGGCTCACCTACAGCGGTTCGGCCGACACCGAGAAGGGCAAGGTCACCGTCACGGCGTGGGGTACCTTCCGCTACACCCCGACCGCCGCGGCCCGCCACGCCGCCGCTGCGGCTGGGGCGAGCGCACAGGACAAGGCCGACAGCTTCACCGTCACGGTGAGGGACGCCGCCGGCAACGCGGTGGAAGTCCCCGTCACCGTGGAAATCCTGCCCCGCAACGCCGATCCGATCGGTGCACGCGCCCGCGCAGGCAACCCGAGCCTGACCACCGGCACAGCGATCGTCAGCGTCAGTGCCTACGACTTCGACCGGGACACACTGCACATCACCGGGCCTCTCTCGACCGACAAGGGCACGCTGGTCGACAACGGTGACGGCACTTTCACCTACACTCCGACCGCCGCCGCCCGGGAAGCCGCAGGTGCGGTCGGGGCGCCGGCTGGTGCCGGGATCGACACCCTGACCTTCACCGTCGATGACGGCCACGGCGGGATCCGAACGGCCACAGTGGATGTGGTCGTTGCCGCCTATGTCGAGGCGAGCGCGTCGACCCCGGGGCGGGCCGCGGGCCCGGTCCTGGTGAGCTCCACGGGCACCATCTACCAGGTCACCTACGATCTCGACTCGACCAATACACCGATCCGCACCCGGGTCAGCATCCTCGACGAGGACGGTCGGGTGCTCAGGACCACCGACGTCCTGGCCGGATACCCGGTGGAACAATCACTTCCGGTGGTCCGGCCGGACGGCAGCCTGGTGGTGACGACCTTCAAGGCGTCGTCCAACACGTCCACCATCTCCATCGTCGACGGCCAGGGTGCCGTGCAGAGGGTCGGAACGGTGATCGGGCAACCGTCGGCGCCGATGGTGCTCGCTCCGAACGGGGTGGTGTTCTTCACGACCCGGCAGTTCCCGTCGGGTTCCGGCGACCGGCTCGTCCGCGTCTCCGCCGCCGGTTGGCCGCGGGTCTATCGGCTCGGGACCGCCGCCGACACGCCCAGTGTCGCACCCGACGGCAGTGTCTACCTCGTGTCCCGTTCGTTCGGCGTCACGTCGGTGCTGGCGGTCGGCCCGGGCGGCGACTCGCGGCGGGTGTCGCTGCCGTGGGGTGCGGGCATCGTCAACGACGTCGTCATCGGTCAGGACGGTCGGGGCTACCTGGCGGTCGAGCGAAACGTACTGGGAGTCAATACAACTCGCGTGTACACGTTCAACGGGACGGCCCACACCGTGCGGCGCCTGCCCGGCACGCCGGACGGCGCGACGGTGATCACCGCAGACGGCGTCTACCAGTACACCTACGACGAGTCGACCGGGACGTCCTACATCTCCCGGGTCACCGCGGACGCCATCACCACCTTCGCTGCGCTCGACGGACGCGTCATCAACCCGATCAGCGTCACCCCCGACGGCACGGTGTACGTGTCGGTGCGTGACTCCGCGACCGGCACCGACAGCGTCGCGGTCATCAGGGATACCGGTGACCTGGTCATCGTCGAGATCCCGGGCACGATCGTCCCGGTGCTGCCGAGTGTGAGCCCGGTGGTCGGCGGCTACGACGCCAGCCCGAACACCGGCGACGACGGCTACGTCGTCTACGAGTCCGGCGGCGTCCGCCACCTCGCCGTGGTGAACCCCGGCGGGACCATCGCCCGCACGGTGACCTTGCCCGCCGGCACCACGGTCGCCACCCCGGTGGAGTTCGGTCCGGACGGCGCGGCGTACCAGGTCATCGAAACTCGGGACGCGCAGGGCCGGGTCACGTCACGGGCGGTGCTCGCGTTGGCCAACGACACGGTGACGCCCGCGCTGCCGGGCAATCCGCTGCGCCCGAACTTCCCGGCGATCCAGTTCGGGCCGGACGGCAGCGGTGTGCTGATCACGGTCGAATCCGGCCAGTCGCCGTTCGAATACCACTTCCTGCGGTTCGATCAGAACGGCGACACGATCGCCACCGGGGACCTTTCCGGGTTCCTGCAGGCGGCCGAACAGGACTACGTCTCCTGGCAGGAAGGGGTGGTGTTCGGGCCCGACGGCACGCCGTACGTCACCCTGACCGGCGCCGATCAGGGGGTCTGGGCGTTGACGTCGACAGGGCCGGTGCAGGTCCTCGACCTCGACCTCGGACCCGGCGAGCTCGTCGAGCCGGTGAAGTTCGGACCCGACGGCAGGGCGTTCGTGACGGTGTCGGAGCGTGTCGACGGCGCCTTCGTGACGACGGTGCGCACGTTCACCGCCCCCACTGCGCTGTGAGCGTCGTTTTCGCCTAAATCGCATTCAGGAAGCGGTCTTTCGACTCGATCAGCGGAAGTCGGTGAAGAAGGCGGCGACGTCCTCGGCGAACAACTCCGGTTGCTCGAACGCCGCGAAGTGACCGCCGCGCGGCATGTCGGTCCACCGGGTGATGTCGTAGTTGGGCTCGCACCAATCTCGGGGCGAACGCAGGATCTCCTTCGGGAACGACGCCACCCCGGTGGGCAAGGTGACGCGGTCGCCGGCACCAAACGCGCCCGAGCTCTCCCAGTACAGTCGCGCCGACGAGGCGCCTGCGCCGTTGGCCCAGTACAGCATCACGTTGTCGAGCATCTCGTCCTTGGTGAGCACGTTCTCGGGATCACCGTCGCAGTCCGTCCATGACCAGAACTTCTCGACGATCCAGGCCAACTGCGCGACCGGTGAGTCGACCAGCCCGTAGCCCAGCGTCTGCGGCCGCGTCGACTGCTGTTTGTTGTATCCCGAGTCCCACTTCCGGTAGTGGGCAAGCCGTTCCAACGCCGCCTGCTCGTCGGCGGTCGGATCGGTGAGATCCTTCGGCGGCCGCCCGAACGGCATGTTCGTGTGGATCGCCACGCAGTGCCCGACGTCGCGTCCGATCTGCGTGGTCACCGCGGCGCCCCAGTCGCCGCCTTGTGCGCCGTAGCGGTCATACCCCAGCCGCACCATGAGTTCGTCCCACGCGGCGGCGATGCGCTGCACCCCCCACCCGGTGGCGGTCGGCTTGCCGGAGAACCCGTAACCGGGTAGCGACGGGCACACCACGTCGAAGCCGGCGTCGACGAGCGGACCGATCACCTTGTGGAACTCCACGATTGAGCCGGGCCACCCGTGGGTGATGACCAGCGGGAAGGCATCGGAACGTGCCGAGCGCTGATGGATGAAGTGAATGTCGAGGCCGTCGATTTCCGTGGTGAACTGATCGAATCGATTCAAAGCGGCTTCCCTTGCCCGCCAGTCATATTCGGTCAGCCAGTAGTCCGCCAGCCGCTGGGTGTAGGCCAGCGGGATGCCCTGGGTCCAATCGTCGACGCACTCGGGTTCCGGCCAGCGGGTGCGCCGCAAACGGTCTTCGAGGTCAGTCAGTACCGAGTCGGCGATATCGATGCGGAACGGCTGGATGGGGTTCATGACACATCCTGGCACAGCGGCCACATGCCGGCCCACGTCCCTTCTGACACTTGCATAATCACAGGTTGTGGGGACCCCGACGCTCATGCTGATCGCCGCGACGACCTTGGCCGCCTGCGTCTGCCTCGGTGCCGCGATCTACGAGGCGCTCGTCGTCGACCCGTATTGGCCCAGGCGGCCGGGCATCATCCAGTCGCGCAACGGCGGCATCGCGCGCGTCCGGTTCTGCTGCCCGCACCGCTGGTCTTCGGGGTGCTGCTGGTCGTCACCCTGGTCGTGACGTGGGGTGACCCCGAGGTCGGGGTCGCGTTGCTGATCGCGCTGGCCGGCCAGGTGGTGATGCGGTTGTGGGCGCTGTTCGACCTGATCCCGCGGGCGGCGGAGTTCGAACGCACCGACCCCGCCGCCGTCGACGAGTCGCTGCGGTCCGGTGGACGAGGAGGAACCTGCTGCGGCTTCCATTGCTGATGCTCACGTCGGGCGCGATGCTGACCGCGCTGACACTCGCCTGATCGCGACCGGCGAAGTATGGGACTCTCGCTGCCGGTGTGATGGGATTGGCAGGTGTCAGAAGGTTCAACGCCCGAAATGGCGGTAACGGCGCGGGCGATCACGATGCGAGGGCCGTGGGGCCCGGTCTACGGTCCAGTGAACCTCGACATCACCGCAGGCGGGGTCACGGTGCTGCTGTGCCCGCCTGGTTCGGGACGCACCGCGCTGCTGATGACGCTGGCGGGCCGGATGCGCCCCATCTCTGGTTCGTTGTCGGTGTTCGGGCACACCCGGGCCCGGGACATCTTCGCCCACGCCGCCCTCGCAGGCATCGACGAACTCGACACCGTTGCAGAATCGGTGACGGTGCGGGACCTGATCACCGAGCAACTGCGCTGGGATGCCAAGTGGTACAAGCTGATCGGACGCGCCGACGAGGACGACCTGGCGCGGGTGTGCGGCCCGGTGTTCGGCGAGCTGCCACTGCCCCCGTTGTCTGAGTTCGTCGAAGAGCTGACCGAACTCGACGGATTGCTGCTCCGTGTCGCGCTGGCGAACACCGCCCGGCCGCCGTTGCTCGTGGTCGGCAACCTGGAGCAGGTCACCAGTGACCGCAGCCGCGATCTGCTGGTGGCCAGGCTGGTCGAACTCGGCCGCGACCAGACCGTCGTCACCGCCGGCGTCAACGAGGTGCGCGGCCATCCCGTCGTCCAGATCGCGGTCGAGAACGTCACCCGCGCCGAGCTTGCGGAACCTCAGAAAGGTGGTGCCTGATGGCGCTTGCCGGAATGTCGCTGGGTACCGATCTCAAGCGCTACTCCCGAGGGCTCATGCCGCGGGTCGCGTTGATCACCATCATCCTGATGCCGCTGCTGTACGGCGCGATGTATCTGTGGGCGTTCTGGAATCCGTTCGCCGAGGTGAACAAGGTGCCGGTGGCGTTGGTCAACGAGGACCGCGGTGCGTCGGCTCAGGGTCAGCCGCTGCGCGCAGGCGACGAGGTCGCCACCGCGCTGATGCAGTCGGGGCAACTCGACTTGACCGAGGTGTCGGGGCAGCAGGCCGCCGAGGGGGTGGCGCGCGGGGACTACTACTTCTCGATCACCCTGCCACCGGACTTCAGCGAGCGTGTCGCGTCGCCCGAGGGCGATGACCCGCAGCAGGCCCAGATCCGGTTCACCTTCAACGACGCCAACAACTACCTGGCCACCATCATCGGGCAGAACGCGTCCCGGGATGTGCTCAACGAGGTCAACGCGAAGATCGGCCAGGGCACGGTCGGCAATGTGTTGACCGGACTCGGTGACGCGGGCCGTGGACTCGAACAGGCCGCCGACGGCGCGCAGCAGTTGGCCACCGGCCTGGATACCGCCGACGACGGCGCCCGACGGCTGACCACCGGCGCGGGCACGTTGTCGTCGGGTCTGGACAGTGCCCGCGCCGGTTCAGCCGAGCTGGCCTCGGGCACAAAACAACTGACGGATGCCGTGGACACCGCGACGGACCCGTTGCTGGAGGTCCTGGATCGTGTCGGCGGCCTGCAACTGAACCCCGACGACGTGGCGATCGCCGCCCAGCATCTGTCCGGGGCAGTCCGCTCGACGACCGAACGCATTGCCGCGCTGAACTTCAACAGCGCGCAGGCGGCGGCGATCGTCGATCAAGCCGTCTGGTTCCTGCAGACCAATCCGGATCCGACGGTGCGCGACGCGGGCCAGGCGCTGGCCGCGGCGCAGCGGCTGCTGCGGTCTCAGGGCATCGACCCGACCACCGATGAGGGCCTGCTTCGGCTGCGTGACAGCGCAGCCCGGCTGGAGAGCGAGTTCGGCGACCCGGGCAGCAAACTGCGTGTCTTCCTGACCAGAGCGCTCAACGGCGGGCTGCGCTCCGATGTCGTCACGCTGCGAGACGGGGTGCACCGGTTGAACGCGGGCGCACGGCAACTCGACTCCGGGCTGGTGCAGTTGGCCGCCGGTGGACGCGAGCTGCACTCGGGGGCAAGTCAACTCGCGGACGGAACGGGGAAGCTGCGCGACGGCAGCCAGGAGCTGGCCACCAAGCTGCAGGAGGGCGCCGGGCAGGTGCCGTCGTGGACTCCGCAGCAGCGCGCCGACGTCGCACAGACTCTGGCGGCGCCGGTGGGGCTGGACGTGGTGAACACCAACCCGGCGGCCACGTTCGGCACCGGCTTTGCCCCGTTCTTCATGCCGCTGGCACTGTTCATCGGTGCGTTGATCATCTGGATGTTGTTGACCCCGTTGCAATCCCGGCCTGTCGTCAACGGCCTCGGGGTACTGCGCGTGGTGCTGGCCTCCTATTGGCCCGGGCTGTTGGTCGCGGTCTGCCAGGTGGCCGTGATGTACGCGGTCGTGCACTTCGGAGTGGGCCTGAACGCCAAGTACCCGTGGGCCACCCTGGCATTCCTGGTATTGATCGCGGGAACGTTCCTGGCGTTGATCCAGGCGTTCAACGCGCTCTTCGGGGTTGCCGTGGGCCGCGTCGTGACCCTGGCCTTCCTGATGCTGCAGCTTGTCTCGGCCGGCGGCATCTATCCGGTGGAGACCACCGCCAAACCGTTCCAGATCATCCATCCGTTCGACCCGATGACTTATGCGGTCAACGGTCTGCGTCAGCTGACCGTCGGTGGGATCGACTCGCGGCTGTGGATCGCGATCGCGGTGCTCTCAGGTCTGTTGGTCATCTCGTTGGCGGCGAGCGCGTGGGCGGCACACCGCAACCGGCAGTACACGATGGATCGACTGCACCCTCCGATAGAGGTATGACGCTCCACTCTGCGTAGCGAACCCACTGAGTGCCTGCAGCTGGGAACATGCGTGCGTGATATGGCCGTCGACGCCATATTTGTGCAGCTGAGGACACTGCATTGCATTATCGAGGGCGATTCTGACGTCGTCGAAAAAACTTCCAGCAACATTCGTGAAAACACAACAACTTGAACTTACTTCGCAGTAATATCGCGGCTTGCTGGATCCAACTCGACAAACAGGAGCTGTATGTACACCACCCTTCGTCCGTATGCGACCGCCGGTGTCGCGATGCTCGGCGCGAGTGCCATCGCCATCGCCCCCGTGGTGGTGGCCCCGGCGATGCCTGACCTCAGGGTGGCAGACCCGGCGGTGGCGCTCAGTGCGGCGATCGACCCGCTGACGCCGCTGCTCGACCTGTTCAACAAGTCCGAGGTCAACTTCGCGAACCTGGCCGGCGCCTGGCTGGAGGCCCCGGCGCCGATCCTGCAGCAGATCATCGCCAACCAGATCGGCTACCTCGGCGAGCTGCCCGACATCGGCGCGATTCTGAGGCAGATGGGCACCAACGTCGGCGCCGCGCTCCAGGCTCCGTTCGCCGAGGACATGAGCACGCTCGCGCCGTTGCACGCGTCCGTCTACGACCTCATCCTCGACGGAGTGCCAGGGGCGATCGAGCCCGCGCCGCCGCAGCTGGTGCCGCTGTTGAAGTTCACCACCACCTACCTCAGCGGTGCGCTGGTCGGACTGGCCGGCCTCGTGATGAACCCGGTGCTGGCCTTGGGCGGGAGTATCCACTCGGTCTTCCAGAGCCTTGGCGGGGAGAACGCGGACTTCGCAGCTGCTCTGAACACGTTGATCAACATCCCCACCACGATGATCAACGCGTTCCTCAACGGTGGGCAGTCGATGAATGTCACGCCGCTGCTGACCGCGCTCGGGCTGAATCTCCCGATCCCCGGCATGGAGGTCGAGCTGAATTTCGGTGGCCTGCTCAGCCCGGGCGGCTCGATGTTCAACAGCCTCGACATCATCTTCGATCCGAACAATCCCGCCGAGGTGCTTCCCGGGCAGGCTGCTGGGTTCATCGGATCCCTGATCGGCCTGACCAAGGCCATCGCGAAGGCCATCGGTTGGGACGGCGAGGGCAACCCGCTGGCACCGCCGCTGACCACCCCCGCGCCGTCGCTGCGGGATGCCGCTGACACGTCGATCCTTGCCGGCCAAACGATCACGTTGGACACCAATGACCAGGCGGTCGCCGATGACGCGGTGACGGCCGACCCGGCCGTCACCACCGGTGGTGACCCCGAGTTCGTCACGGTGCCAGTGGTTTCCGAATCCGCCGAGGATGAGACGGTCGAGGAGGAAGCCGTCGGGGACGAGCCCGAGGAGGCCGCCGAGCCCGAGCTCGACGCGGGTGCCGACGAGGAGACCGTGCCCGACGAAGAAGCCGACGACGAGGCCGGCGATGCAGCCGACGACGAGGCCGGCGATGCAGCCGACGACGAGGCCGGCGATGCAGCCGACGACGAGGCCGGCGATGCAGCCGACGCGGGCAGCGACGACGCAGGCAGCGACTCCGATGGCGACTCGGACAGCGGCTCGGACAGCGACTCGGGCTCGACCGGTGGCTCCGACGCCGGCGAGTAGCCGCACCCCCTGACCGCACCTACCCGGTCAAGCGCCGAAATTGCATTCCGTGCGCCGATTTCACGAAATCGCCCGCACGGAATGCAATTTCGGCGCGCTCAGGTGGGTAGGCCGATGCGGCGGTAGCGCTCCAGCCGGGCGGCCAGTCGCTGCTCGTCGGGAACTTCGCGAATCCGGTGCAGTTCGGCAGCGATCGTCGCCGACAACCGCTGCGTGAACGCCTTGGGCTCGTCGGCGGCATCCGGGTGCTCGGGCACGATCGCATCGACGATGCCGTTGCGCAGCAGGTCCACCGACCGAATACCCTGGGCGGCAGCGAGTTCCGGGGCATGGTCGACGTCTCGGAAGACGATCGCGCTGGCCCCTTCCGGCGGCAGCGGCGCCAGCCAGCCGTGCAGCGCGGCCAGCACCCGATCGGCGGGCACCATCGCCAGCGCCGGGCCGCCGCTGCCCTGCCCGAGCAGCACCGAGATCGTCGGGGTGTCGAGGGTGACCAGCTCCGCCAGGCAGCGGGCGATCTCGCCGGCCAGCCCACCCTCTTCCGCCTCGGCCGACAACGCCGGGCCCGCGGTGTCGATGACGAGCACGAGCGGCAGCTTCAAGCCGGCCGCCAGCGCCATGCCTCGGCGCGCTTCCCGCAACGCCGCCGGGCCGACCAGACCGCCGACCACCCGCTGCTGCCCGAGCACCACCGCCGGCTGACCGCCGAACCGGGCCAGCGCGAGCAGCATGGTCGCCGCCTCTCCCTGGCCCGTCCCCGACAGCAGCACCCGTTCGGTGGCGCCGTACCGAAGCAGCGCGCCGACCCCGGGCCGGTCCGGGCGCCGGGAGATCTCCACCGACTCCCAGGCCGGCACGTCCGGCTGCGGTTCGGGCTCCGGGGTCTCGGGCGGCTCGCCGGGGGAGTCGGAGACGACCTTGAGCGCGCGGTCGAGCGTGGCGCGCAGCGCGTCGAGTGGGATGACGGCGTCGACGACGCCGTGTCGCTGCAGGTTCTCCGCGGTCTGGATTCCAGACGGGAACGGCTCGCCGTAGAGGTGCTCGTACACCCGCGGACCGAGGAAACCGATCAGCGCGCCGGGTTCGGCGGCGGTGACGTGCCCGAGGGAACCCCACGACGCGAACACCCCGCCGGTGGTCGGATGCCGCAGGTACACCAGGTAGGGCAGGTGGGCCTTCTTGTGCAGTTCGACGGCGGCGGCGATCTTGACCATCTGCAGGAACGCGACCGTGCCCTCCTGCATGCGGGTGCCGCCGGAGCTCGGGGACGCCAGCAGCGGCAGCCGCTCCGCGGTGGCGCGCTGCACCGCGGCGGTGATGCGTTCGGCCGCGGCCACCCCGATGGAGCCGGCCAGGAAGTCGAACTCGCAGGCCACCAGCGCCACCCGCCGGCCGAATACCCGGCCCTCGCCGGTCACCACCGACTCGTCGAGGCCGGTCTCGGCCGCGGCCTCGTCGAGTTCTTCGCGGTAGGCCGCCGAAGTCGGCACGGCCAGCGGAGGTCCGTCCCAGCTGAGGAAAGACCCTTCGTCCAGCAGGGCGTCACGCAGCGCAAGGGCGCGGATCCGGCTCACAGGAAAAGGCTAATAGTCTGTCCACATGATTGGAGTCACCCGCGACGGCAACGTGATGACACTCGAGCTGCAGCGTCCGGAGAGGCGCAACGCGCTCAACGCCGAACTCGTCGACGGCCTGCGCGACGCGATCGAGAAGGCCGCGACGGAGGACGTCCGCGCGATCGTGATCACCGGCGCCGGCCACGTGTTCAGCTCGGGGGCGGATCTGTCGGGCGGTCAGGGCGTCGCCGACGAGCTGCCCGGCAAGGCCAAGGAGCTCAACCTCGCGATCGACCGCGCCCCGCTGCCGGTCATCGGCGCGATCAACGGCCCGGCGATCGGCGCGGGCGTCATCCTGTCGATGATCTGCGACCTGCGGGTGGTCGCGCCCGAAGCCTACTTCCAGTTCCCCGTCGCGAAATACGGTATCGCGCTGGACAACTGGAGCATCCGCCGGTTGACTTCGCTGGTCGGGGCCGGCCGAGCCCGGGGCATGCTGCTGGCCGCCGAGCGGCTCACCGCCGACGTCGCGCTGCAGACCGGCATGGCCAACCGGATCGGCACGCTGGCCGACGCACAGGCGTGGGCGCAGGAGATCGCCGGCTTCGCGCCGCTGGCCCTGCAGCACGCTAAGCGGGTGCTCAACGACGACGGCGCCTACGAGGACCCCTGGCCGGCGCACCAGGAACTCTTCGACCGAGCGTGGGCCAGCCAGGACATCATCGAGGCGCAGGTGGCGCGCATCGAGAAGCGCCCACCCCGGTTCACGGGCGCCTGATCATGACGCGGACGGCTCTGCGCTACGGGTTCGGGACAGCGTCACTGCTTGCCGGTGGATGGGTGCTGCGTGCCCTGCAGGGCACGCCCGCCTCGCTGGGGGCCACCCCGGCCGAAGTCGCGCCGGTGGCCCGCCGCTCACCGCACTACCGGGACGGGAAGTTCGTCAACCTGGAGCCGCCGTCGGGCATCACGATGGATCGTGACCTGCAGCGCATGCTGCTGCGCGACCTCGCCAACGCCGCGTCCCAGGGCAAGCCGCCCGGGCCGATCCCGCTGGCCGCACCGCCGGCGATGGATCCGACGCCCGTGCCTGCGGCGGCCAGCTGGTACGGCCACTCCAGCGTGCTGGTCGAGGTCGACGGGTACCGGGTGCTGGCGGACCCGGTGTGGAGCAACAGGTGCTCGCCCTCGCGTGCGGTCGGACCGCAGCGCTTGCACGCCGTGCCGGTGCCGCTGGAGGCACTTCCCGCCGTGGACGCCGTCGTGATCAGCCACGACCACTACGACCACCTCGACATCGACACCATCGTCGCGCTGGCGCACACGCAGCGGGCCCCGTTCGTGGTGCCGCTGGGCATCGGCGCGCACCTGCGCAAGTGGGGCATCCCCGGGGGGCGGATCGTCGAGCTGGACTGGCACGAAGCCCACCGCATCGGCGACCTGACGTTGATCTGCACCCCGGCGAGGCACTTCTCCGGCCGGCTGTTCTCCCGCGACTCGACGCTGTGGGCGTCGTGGGTGATCACCGGCCCGTCGCACAAGGCGTTCTTCGGTGGCGACACCGGATACACGAAGAGCTTTGCCGAGATCGGCGACCAGTACGGTCCGTTCGATCTGACCCTGCTGCCGATCGGGGCCTACCATCCCGCGTTCGCCGACATCCACATGAACCCCGAGGAGGCGGTGCGCGCGCATCTGGACCTGACCGAGGTGGACAAGAGCCTGATGGTGCCGATCCACTGGGCCACGTTCCGCCTCGCGCCGCATCCGTGGGCCGAGCCCGCCGAGAGGTTGCTGAGCGCCGCCGATGCCGAGCGGGTACGCCTGACCGTGCCGATTCCCGGTCAGCGGGTGGACCCGGAGTCGACATTCGACCCGTGGTGGCGGTTCTGAACCGCGGCGACACGCTACGGTGCTGGGATGAATTCACCGGTCAGGTTCGGCGCGCTCGTCCTGGCAGTCGCGCTACTGGGAGGGTGCGGCGGTAAGGACGCCGAGACGCCTGCCGCGGGTCCGTCGGCGAGTCCGGTTTCCGACGTGCCGCCGCCCCTGGTCCCGGCGATGCCGCTACCGGAGAACGCCGTCGCGGACGCCGTCGGCAAACTGGATGGCATCGCCGAGGAGCTGATGTCCGAGTCCGGGATCCCAGGCATGGCCGTAGCGGTGGTACAGGGTGGAAAGACTGTGTACGCGAAGGGGTTCGGGGTGAAGAACCTCGACCTCCCGGACGGCCCGGACAATCGGGTGGACGCCGACACCGTGTTCCAGTTGGCCTCGCTGTCCAAGCCGCTGAGCGCGACGGTCGTGGCCGGGCTGGTCGGGCAGGGGCAGGTCGGCTGGGGCACCCCGATCGTGTCCAGGCTGCCGTGGTTCGCGCTGTCGGATCCCGCCGTCACCCAGATGGTCACGGTGGGGGACATGTTCTCGCACCGTTCCGGGTTGCCCGATCACGCCGGGGACCGGCTCGAAGATCTCGGCTACGACCGGCGGCAGATCCTGGAACGGCTGCGCGACCTGCCACTGGACCCGTTCCGGATCTCCTATGCCTACACCAACTTCGGCCTGACCGCGGGCGCCGAGGCGGTGGCGGCCGGCACCGGGAAGAGCTGGGAGGATCTGGCGCGGGAGACGATGCTCAATCCGTTGGGCATGGGCGTCACCAGCTACCAGTTCAGCGACTACGCGGCCAGGCCGGACCGCGCGGTGGGCCACATCCACCTCGACGGCAAATATGTGCCGCGCTATGTTCGCGACGCGCAGGCACAGTCACCGGCCGGCGGTGCGAGCTCGTCGGTCAACGACATGACCCGGTGGATGGCGATGGTGCTGGCAGACGGGCAGCACGAGGGCAAGGCGTTGGTCGACCCGGAGGCGCTGCTGCCCGCGCTCACCCCGCAGGTGGTCTCGGCGCGCGGCACGGAGCCGGCGATGAGGTCGGGCTTCTACGGCTACGGCTTCAACGTGAGCACCACCTCCAGTGCGCGCACCCAGCTCAGCCATTCCGGCGCGTTCGAACTCGGGGCGGCGAGCACCGTGGTCTTCCTGCCCGCGGCCGACGTCGCGATCATCGCGCTCACCAATGCGACCCCCGCAGGCATCCCGGAGGCGCTGACCGCGCAGTTCGCCGACCTGGTGCAGTTCGGGGAGGTCCGCGAGGATTGGTATGGGTTGTACGGCAAGGCTTTCGGGGACATGGACGAGCCGGTGGGCAGTCTCGTCGGTCGTGAGCGGCCCGCCGCGGCGAAGCCGTCCGCACCGCTGCCGTCCTATACCGGGGTGTACCGCAACGAGTACTGGGGGCCCGCGACCGTCGCCGAACGCGACGGACGGCTGGAGCTCACGATGGGCCCGCGCGGCGTCTTCGAGCTGACCCCGTGGGACGGTGACGTGTTCACGTTCCCGGTGTCGTCGGAGAACGCCCCGCCCGGAACGATTTCCATGGCGACCTTCGCCGGGGGCACGCTCACTCTGGAGTACTTCGACGACGAGGGCAGGGGGGTCTTCACCCGATGACGACGTCGGTGGTCGCCGGCCTGTCCGACGCCGAGGTCGCCCAGCGTGTCGCTGAGGGCAAGACCAACGACGTCCCCACCAGGGCGGCCCGAAGCGTGTCGGACATCGTCCGCGGCAACGTGTTCACCCGCATCAACGCCATCCTCGGTGTGCTGTTGATCATCGTGCTCTCCACCGGGTCGGTGATCAACGGCGCCTTCGGGCTGCTGATCGTCGCCAACAGCGCGATCGGCATCATCCAGGAGTTGCGGGCCAAACGGACCCTGGACCAGCTCGCCATCGTGGGGCAGGCGAAACCGTTGGTGCGCAGGCAGTCCGGGACCGCTCCGCTGCCGCCCAGCGAGGTGGTCCTCGACGACGTCATCGAACTGGGCCCCGGCGACCAGATCGTCGTCGACGGCGTGATCCTGGAGGACGCCAACCTCGAGGTCGACGAATCGCTGCTGACGGGGGAAGCCGACCCCATCGCCAAAGTCGTCGGCGACCACGTGATGTCGGGCAGCTTCGTGGTGGCCGGCAGCGGCGCCTACCGGGCCACCAAGGTGGGCCGGGAGGCCTACGCGGCGAAACTCGCCGAGGAGGCCAGCAAGTTCACGTTGGTGAAATCCGAACTGCGCAACGGGATCAACAAGATCCTGCAGTTCATCACCTACCTGCTGGTCCCGGCCGGCGCGTTGATCATCTACACCCAGCTGTTCACCACGGACGCCGGCTGGCGGGAGTCGGTGCTGCGCATGGTGGGCGCACTGGTGCCGATGGTGCCCGAAGGGCTGGTGCTGATGACCTCGATCGCGTTCGCGGTCGGGGTGATCCGGCTGGGCCGCCGTCAGTGTCTTGTCAACGAGCTGCCCGCGATCGAGGGCCTGGCCCGCGTCGACGTGGTGTGCGCGGACAAGACCGGCACGCTGACCGAGAACGGCATGCGGGTCAGCAACCTCGAACAGTTCGGTGAGTCGGCGGTGACCGACGTGCTGGCCCAGCTGGCCGCCGACGACGCCCGGCCCAATGCGAGCATGGCCGCGATCGCCGAGGCCTACCCGAGCCCACCCGGCTGGACCGCGACCGCCGCCGCACCGTTCAAATCGGCGACCAAGTGGAGCGGGACCACCTACCGGGACCACGGCAACTGGGTGATCGGGGCGCCGGACGTGCTGCTGGACCCGGCCTCGCCGGTCGCCGAGGAGGCGGAGCGGATCGGTGCGCAGGGATTGCGGGTGCTGCTGCTCGCGTCCAGCGACCGGCCGGTCGACGCGCCCGACGCCCCGGGCACGGTGACCCCGGCCGCGCTGGTGGTGCTGGAGCAGCGTGTCCGTCCCGACGCCCGGGACACCCTCGAGTACTTCGCCGCCCAGCGGGTCCTCATCAAGGTCATCTCCGGTGACAACGCGGTGTCGGTGGGGGCGGTGGCGGGCTCGCTCGGGCTGGAGGGCGAGACGATGGACGCCCGCCGGCTGCCGGCGCAGCAGGATGCGCTCGCCGAGACGCTGGAGGAGTACACGACGTTCGGCCGGGTACGGCCCGACCAGAAGCGCGCGATGGTGCATGCGCTGCAGTCCCGTGGGCACACCGTGGCGATGACCGGGGACGGCGTCAACGACGTGCTCGCGCTCAAGGACGCCGACATCGGCGTCGCGATGGGTTCGGGCAGCTCGGCCTCGCGTGCGGTGGCGCAGATCGTGCTGCTGGACAACAAGTTCGCCACGCTGCCCTATGTCGTGGGTGAGGGCCGGCGGGTGATCGGCAACATCGAGCGGGTCTCGAATCTGTTTCTCACCAAGACGGTGTACTCGGTGTTGCTGGCGGTGCTCGTCGGTCTGGCCGGGTTGTCGGCGAAGTTGTTCGGCTCCGATCCGCTGCTCTTCCCGTTCCAGCCCATCCACGTCACGATCGCGGCGTGGTTCACCATCGGTATCCCGGCGTTCATCCTGTCGCTGGCACCGAACAACGAACGCGCGCAACCGGGTTTCGTGCGCCGCGTGATGACCGCGGCGCTGCCGTCCGGCATCGTCGTCGGCGCGGCGACGTTCACGTCGTACCTGCTCGCCTACCAGGGGCGGGCGGCCACCGAGACCGAGCAGACGCAGGCCTCCACCGCGGCGCTGATCACCCTGCTGGTGTCGGCGGTGTGGGTGCTCTCGGTGGTGGCACGCCCCTACGAATGGTGGCGCGTGTTGCTGGTGGCGGTCTCTGCCCTGGCCTATGTGGTGATCTTCAGCATCCCGGCCGCATGCGAGCTGTTCATCCTTGATCCGTCGAATGCGGCGATCACGTCGATGGCATTGGGAATCGGGTTCGCCGGCGCCGCGGCGATCGAGTTGTTGTGGTGGGTCGAGGGCCGGGTGCTGGGGGAAAGTCGCAGACTGTGGCGACCGCGCGAGGGCTAAGGTTGGGTATGGGATTTCTGGACAAGGCGAAGGCTCTTCTCTCGAAGAATGCTGACAAGGTCGACACGGTGATCGACAAGGCCGGCGAGATGGTCGACAAGCGGACGCACGGCAAGTACGCGTCGCACGTGGACAAGGTGCAGGAAGCGGCCAGGAAGGCCGTCGCCAACAATGCCGGTGACGTGCCGCCGGGCGGGGACTCCGGCCAGGTGCCGCCGACTCAGCCGCCCCCGAGCACGCCGCCCCCGAGCAGCCCGCCCTCGAACAACCCGCCGCCGACAACGCCTCCGCAGCAGCCGCCGACGGCCCCGCCGACCTCGTAGGCGGACATTGAGGTATGGCCAAACTCTCGGTCTCCGTCGACGTTCCGCTGCCGCCCGAGAAGGCGTGGGAGAGCGCGTCGGATCTGTCCCGCTACAAGGAGTGGCTGTCCATCCACCGGGTGTGGCGGTCCAAGCTGCCCGACGTCATCGAAAAGGGCACCAAGCTCGACTCGATCGTCGAGGTCAAAGGTATGCCCAACCGGGTGAGCTGGACGGTGGTGCACTACCGCCCGCCGGAGGCGATGACGCTCAACGGTGACGGCAAGGGTGGTGTCAAGGTCAAGCTGATCGGCAAGATCAAGCCGAGCCCGCAAGATCCGGCGGCGTCGACCGTCACGTTCGACGTCCATCTGGGTGGGCCCGCCCTGTTCGGGCCGATCGGGATGGTGGTCGCCGGTGCGCTCAAGGGTGACATCCAGGAGTCGCTGAACCGCTTCAAGGCCGTCTTCGCGCCGTCCTGAGCCTCCGACGTGGCGCTGCTACGCGTCGCCGACTGACTCGGCCAGCGCCACCGCGATCTCGGTGGCGCCCGCGATCACCTCGAAGGTGTGGCCCGCCGTGGCCGGCGCATCCAGCACCGCGACCAGCACTGCCGCGACATCGGCGCGCGGAATGCTGCCACGGCCGGTGTGCTCGCCAATGGTGACCCGACCGGTCGGGTCGCCGTCGGTGAGCAGTCCTGGCCGCACGATCGTGGTGAGAAGACCTGTGCGCGCGCGGATCACGTCGTCGGCGGCGCCCTTGGCGCGCAGATAGGCGACGAAGACCTCATCGCCGGCGTCGTCGGGGGCCTCGGCGTCGGCGCCCATCGACGAGATCATCACGTAGCGCCGCACACCGGCGGCTTCGGCGGCGTCGGCCAGCAGGATCGCGGCGTCACGGTCGACGGTCTCCTTGCGGGCCGCCCCGCTGCCCGGTCCGGCGCCGGCGGCGAAGATGACCGCGTCGGCACCGCGCAGATGGGTGGACACCACGCCGTTGGTGGTGTTCTCCAGGTCGAGGAGGATCGGCTCGGCACCCGCGACACGAAGGTCGTCGGCCTGGTCGGGATTGCGGATGAAGCCCGCCACCGAATCGCCGCGCGCCGACAGCAGTCGCGAGGTGATCAGAGCGATCTTGCCGTGCCCGCCGGCGATGACGACCCGCATGACCTACCTCTTTCCCAGATGTGAACACGAGCGACACCACCAATGTATCCACGATGGTGGACCGCGACGTGCCGGCCGCCGCATCGTAACCCCGCCGGTTCAGTCGTGGTTTCCGGCGTCGCGGCCAGCGGGTGTGAACGTGACTGGGACGGAGAGGAATCCGCGGGTGATCGAGTTGCCGCGAAACCGGGCCGGACGGGTGGGGTCCAGCGCGAGGTCCGGCAGTCTGGTGAGCGCCTGCTGCACGCCGACCTGGAGCTCGAGGCGGGCCAGGTTGGAGCCGAGGCACCGGTGCACTCCGGCGCCGAAGCCGAGGTGGCGGTTCTCGCTGCGGTCGAGGAGGCATTGGTCGGCATCGGGGAACACGTCGTCGTCACGGTTGGCCGACGCGAAGTTCACCACCACGGTGTCGCCGGCGCGGAAGAGGTGGCCGTCGAGTTCGACGTCCTCGACCACGGTGCGGTGCAGCCCGTGGATCGACCCGGCGTAGCGGATCAGTTCCTCGACAGCACGCGGCAGCAGATCGGGTTCGGACAGGATCCGCTGCCGGTCCTCGGGATGGGCGGCGAAGTGATGGAAGGCGAAGGACATCGCGCTGGCCGTGGTTTCGAGCCCGGCCTGCACCAGCAGCATCGCGTTGGCCACGATATCCTCGAAAGTCAGCTTTTCGCCGTCGATCTCGGCCGACAGCAGCACGTCGACCATGTCGTCGCGTGCGGGTCGCCCGCCGCGCGCCGTGACCGTGTCGTGGATGTGCTGGTACAGCTCGCCCCACGCGGACATGCGGATGGGCTCGGTGTCGCCGTTGAGCGCGGTGTCCGTGAGGTCGAAACACACCGTCACGTCCTCGGTCGGCATGCCGAGAACGTACTTGAACAGCACGATGCCGGGCTGAAGCCACGCGACGCGGGCAAGGTCACCGACGCCTGCCGCGGCGAAATCGTCGATCAGCATGTCGGTTTCGGCGGTGATCTGCGGCCGCAGCGCCTTCATCCGCGCCGGCGAGAAGTACGGGTTGAGCACCCTGCGGAACTTCTGCTGGCGCGGCGGATCCATCATCACCACCAGATCCCCGACGACGAACTCGGCGGATCCGGGTAAGGGGTTGCTGGAGAAGTGCTCCCAGTCCTGGGCGATCCGGTAACAGTCGGCGTAGCGCGTCGCGACCCACGCGCCGCCTGGCGGGTCGCCGAGAAACGGTGTGCCGGTGTGGGGGAACGGGCATCCCTTCCGCATCACCGAGTAGACGTCGTAAATCAGGTCGGGGTCGTTGAAGTCCTCATGACGCAGATCCCAGTTGTCGGCATGCTGGTCCGGCGTCAGCGTCACGGCGACACCGCCGCACGGGCTTCGCGCTCCTCATGGATGCGCACCAGTTCACGGAAACCGATCCGGTTGTACTGCGGGACCGGCTGGATGCCCCACTGGTCCTGCGCAGTGTCCTTACCCTCCGCGCCCTCCGGCGGGCCGAACGCCGGATACGGCACCTGGCATTCGAGTGCGTCGTCGGAGTACCGGACCTTGAGGAGTTCGCTGCAGATCTCGGTGAGGCTCAGGGTGGGGTAGCCGTAGTACACGGCCATGAACGGCAACGTGAACGCACCCTCGATGACGAGCGCGACCAGGCACACCAGCACCGCGCGCTTGATCCACTTGTGCATCCGCGCGTAATACGGGGTGGTGCCCGGCGGCAGGTCCTCGGCGGTCTTCTCGTCTGTGGTGGTCATGATCGGCTCCTTGAAGGTGTTCAGTCCGTGAAGATTTCGCGGTTGACCGTGTGCAGGTAGGGGATCGCCAGGAACGGGGTGATGTAGAAGATGTCGTAGAGCCACCAGCCGATGACCGGGAACACCACGCCGGCGTAGCGCACATCGGCGTACATGGTCATGTTGAACACGTACAGGCACCAGATGAGCACGCCCATCCAGCAGGTGATGATCATCCACTGGTGGCCCCAGCGCTTCATCTGCAGAAAGCCGATCGCCGCGGCGCACCGCATAGCGAAGACCGTGAGGATCATGCCGAACACCATCGACTTCTCGCCCGGAGCGGCGGCCCCGCCGATCCACGCCTCGTTGTAGTGCCAGAAGTAGCCGGCGTTGAACATGGCGCCCCAGCCGACCATCAGCACGCGGTTGATCAGCGTGTGGTTGGCGACCAGGTCGAGCGCCCAGCCGAGGCTGTTGAGCATGCCGTCGATCAACACCAGATAGCCGATCAGCGTGACGATCATCGGCCGGACCGAAAGCCCTGCCTGCAGCGCCTGCCGCTGCAGCCACACGCCGCGCAGGAAGATCGGCAGCCCGATGAGACCGGGCGCCCACATCCCCATCAGCGCGGCACCGGCGATCATCCACTTGTCCGCCCCGCGCTGGGCCAGCCGGGACCGCTCGTGGTGCTCTTCGAGATTGCCCGAGCCCTGCGCCGGGACACCGGCCGTGACCTTTACCCCCGACTTCCGTTTCAGCATGGGGAGATTCACAGATACCACCATCCGCGCGCAAAGGACATGTAGAGCTGGATCAGGAACATCGTGAGCAGGTAGCCGTAGATGACGATCTGCAACACGATCAGTGCCCGCTTGCGCTTCTTTTCCTTCTGGTCCACCATCTCGGTCTCCTCCTCGTGCTCTAGATGGGGCTGTCTGCGTCGGCCAGGCCGGCCGCGGCGACCTCGCGCAGTCCGTCGGTGACGGCGCCGTCACCGGACAGCGGGGCCAGGATGCATGCCTGCGCGGCCTCGAGTTCGGTTGCGCCCGCGGCGATCAGGTGTGCAGCGGTGACCAGCACCCGGGTCGACGGCGGCTCGAAGCGGAAGGCTTCGTCAGCGGTACGGATCGCCGTGGCACACCGCACCAGCCGCTGGGCACTGCCCGGCGTGATGCCTGCCTCGGCGACGATCACCTCGGCCTCCCGGTCGGGCGCCAGGTAGCTCATCGGCAGCGTCACAAAGCGTTGCCGGAACGAGGGTTTGAGTTCCTTGAGGGAGCTGCGATAGGCGGGGTTGTACGAGCAGACCAGCATGAAGGTCTCGGGCGCCTGCACCACTTCGCCCGCCCGGTCGAGGTAGAGAGTGCGCCGGTGATCGGTCAGTGAGTGCAGCACGGCGAGCGAGTCGTGCCGCGCCTCGACGACCTCGTCGAGGTAGCAGATGGCGCCGGCCTTGACGGCACGCGTCAGCGGCCCGTCGGTCCACACCACGTCACCGCCGGTGACCATGAACCGGCCGACCAGATCGGAGCTGGTCAGATCGTCGTGGCAGCTGATAGTCACAACGGGACGGCGCAGCAGCAGACCCATGTGCTCGACGAGCCGCGTCTTGCCGCAGCCGGTCGGGCCGGTGAGCATGACGGGCAAGCGCTGTCGGTAGGCCTGCTCGAACAGCCGCACCTCGGCGCCGTTCGCGTAGTAGGTGTCGTTCATGCCGAAACCAACTCTCTGTGGACATGGGCGAGGACACGCGGTAGGTCTTCGACCCGGCGGATCCGTTGGGATCGTCGGGGCCCGAACACCTCCGGCAACGGGTCGACCGTCGCGGGGCCGATGCCGACGTAGTACACCGCCACGCCGGCCTCATCGGCCTCTTCGACAGCGTGGGCGGCGTCGGCCCACGCGTAGCGGCCTTCGTAGCCCTCGTCGGAGATCAGCCCGTCGCCGATGACGATGAGCAGCCGGCGCTCGGACGGCTGAGCGAGCAACCTGCTGGTCAGGTGCCGCAACGGCGCGCCGAGGCGGGTATAGCCGCCGGTGGACAGACCCAGGCTGCTCGGCGGGACGAAGCGTCGGTCGGCAAAGTCCTTGAGGCAGTCGACTTCGACGCGGTGGCGGGTGTTGCCGGTGAAGACGAAGATGCCGTGCCGTTCGCGGGCAGCCGTCATCGCCCTGGACAGCGCGTCGGCGCACGCCAGCTCGAGCCTGAAGATGGAGCCGCCGTGCACGCCCAGCGACGAGCTTCCGTCGAGCAGCAGGGCGGTCGTCACGTCGCGGCCGGCCGGCATCAGCTCGCGGAAGATGCGCGGTTCGACGGCCTCGCCGATGGACACGTCGAGGTAGTGGCCGACGTATCGGTCGACGTCGATGTCGGATCCGTCTTCGAGGCGGTTCTTCATCGCCCGGTGGGTGTTCTTCTCGAACCACTTCCGGACGTCGACCGTGATGACACCGGCCTCGCCGGTGCGGCCGTCATGGGTGCGTTCGACGACGGCGACGTGGTCGGGCATGAAGCTGCTGGTCCACTCGTTCCATTCCGGATAGGGGATGCCCGGGCGGTGTTCGGGGGTGACGTCGAGGTCGTTGTCCTGGGGCCGGCTCGGCGGCGGCAGGTTGGAGTTGCGGACGCCGCCGTCGCCGCCGGCGCACCGAGTAAGGCCGCGGGAGCCGCTTCTGGTTCGTCGTCCAGGGCATCCGCCCGAAGGTGCGGCGTAATCTGTCGGTCAGCCCCTGCGGCGCGATGAACGCGCGCGGCAGCGTCCCGAGCAGCGGGTCGATGTCGAGTGACTGCGAGATGCGGGCCAATACGACGGCCCGGTTGAGCATCTCCTCGGCGTCCATCTCCGCGTCGGCGGGCACCAGCGCGGGAACATGTCGGCGCACCGCGGGCAGCAGGCCGGGCCAGGTCGCGGCTATCCAGCCCAGAGCCACTCCGGCTTCGACGAGGGACAGCGCGTTGAGCTCGCGAGCGGAGAGTTCGTTGAGCCGGTACTCGGACAGGCGTTCCTTGCTGGGCGAACACTGCAGGGCCACACCACATGTCACGCTTCTGCGGGTCCAATCCCGGTTGGGCACCGGGTACGGGACATGGACGACATCGAGCGCGGAGCTCAGCCCGAAGCCGCGGTGCTGCCCACTGACCAGGCGGACGCCGCTGCGGCGCTGTTCGCTGAGCGCGACGGCAGTCACCGCACAGCTGCGTTCCAACGCCATGGCATGCGAGAGTTCGTCCATCAGGCTCAGAACGTCCCGATGTTGGAGAACATCCAGTACCAGAACCAGATGATCAGTCCGGTGCCGCCCCACGCGGCCACATAGCGCAATATCTCGAATAGCCAGCCGCTCACGTCAATTCCCGTCGTCGTCGTCGTTGTCGTCGTGGTGTTTCGGTGTCGTCATCGGATCGGGGGGCATGGTCACTGAGTTCAGTCGGTGAAGATCTCGCGGTTGACCGAATGGAGGTACGGGATCGCCAGGAACGGGGTGATGTAGAAGATGTCGTAGAGCCACCAACCCACCACCGGCAGCACCACGCCGGCGTAGCGTACGTCGGCGTACATGGTCATGTTGAACACGTACAGGCACCAGATCAGCACTCCCATCCAGCAGGTGACGATCATCCACTGGTGACCCCAGCGCTTCATCTGCAGAAACCCGATGCCCGCGGCAATCCGCATGGTGAAGACGGTCAGGATCATGCCGACTTCCATCGCCTTCTCGCCGGGGCCCGCCGCCCCGCCGAGCCAGAGCTCGTTGTAGTGCCAGAAGTAGCCGGCGTTGAACATCGCACCCCAGCCGTTCAACAGGATTCGGGCCAGAATGGTGTGGCTGGCGACCAGGTCCAGTGCCCAGCCCACGGTGTTGATCGCGGCATCGATGATCACCAGGTAGCCGATGAGGGTGACCAGCATCGGCCGGACCGTGAGCCCGTCACGCTGGGCTTTGCGCAACAACCACACGCCGCGGAGAAACAGCGGCAGGCCGAAGATCCCGAGGGCGGCGGTGCCGATCAGCAGACTGCCGCAGATGAGCCATTTGTCGGCCTGTCGTTGCGCCCGCCGCGAGGCCTCCATGTGTTCGTCGAGCCCACCGGCCGGCAGTCGCGGGGTAGCGCCACCGCTGCCCCTGCTCCGCGTCGGCAGATTCATGGAGACTGACTATAGTCAGTGAATGGGCTGAGTCAATCGTCTTGGCGCCATACCACCGCTGCGCCGAACGTGAGCGTGGGCAGACGTGCACTGGCTCTTCCGCGGGCGGAACGTAAGTTCGGCGTTCTGTGGCGCGGAGGAGGAGGGCCCGGCGATGATGCATCGATGCGAAGAGTCGTGCAGTTCTCCACCGGCAATGTGGGCAGGCATTCGTTGCGCGCCATCATCGGGCGCCCGGACCTTGACCTCGTCGGCGTCCATGCCTCCGGTGCCGACAAGATCGGCCGCGATGCCGCGGAGTTGTGCGGGCTCACCGAACCGACGGGGATCGTCGCCACCGGCGATCTCGACGAACTGATTGCGCTGGCACCTGATTGCGTGGTGTACACGGCGCTGGGCGAGACCCGGCCGATCGAGGCGATCGAACAGATGTCGAAACTGCTCGCCGCCGGGATCAACGTCGTCGGCACGTCGATGGTGTGGTTGGTGACGCCGCATCAGGCAGACGACTGGCTGCGCGGCCCATTGGAGGAAGCGTGCAAGGCCGGCGCCGCGTCGCTGTACGTCAACGGAATCGACCCGGGCTACTCGGCCGACACCGCGGTCCATGCGGCGTTGAGCCTGGCCACCCGCGCGGAGTCGGTGACCGTCAAGGAGATCTTTGACTACGGCAACTATGATGACTACGAATACACCGGAACGGCAATGGGTTTCGGGACGACGCCGGACGATGACCTGCCGATGGCGTTTCGACCCGGAGTGATCACGTCGATGTTCGGGGGCTTGGTGTCCAATCTCGCCCGCCACCTGGATGTGGAACTCGAGGACGTCCGTCAGCGCTATGAACCGTGGTACACCGACAAGCGCATCGAGTGCACGATGACGACCGTCGAGCCTGGGCAGCTCGCCGGCGTCCGGTTCGCCGTAGAAGGCATGCGTGGCGGGATCCCTGTCATCACCGTCGAACACACCACCCGGTTGACCCCGGCGGCCGCCCCGGACTGGGAATATCCGCCAGACGGCCAGGTCGGCGTACACAAGGTCATCGTTGCCGGGGAGCCACGCGTCGAGGTCAGTACGCACCTGTCCCATCCGGTGCTCGACGTGACCGACGCCGGATGTGTCTCAACGGCGGCCAGGGCCGTCAACGCGATCGACTGGGTGTGCGCCGCACCTCCGGGGCTGGTTGCGGTGGAGGACATTCCGCCGACGGCGATGATCCGCGGGGTGATGTGGTGAAGCACCGCAGCACAGCTAGGTGGCGAACACCTGCGCGTCGTCGGCGAACGCTTTGAACTCCAGAGCGTTCCCGGCGGGATCGAGTAAGAACATCGTCCACTGTTCGCCGGGTTCGCCGGCAAACCGCACATACGGCTCGATGACGAAGGTGACGCCTGCGGCGTGGAGTCGCTCGGCGAGCGTCTGGAACTCCGGGATGGTCACGATCAACCCGAAATGCGGCACCGGGACGTCGTGGCCGTCCACCGGGTTGTGCACGGCTGCGGTCCGGTCCGGTGCCAGGTGTGTGACGAACTGGTGCCCACGCAGGTTCCAGTCCACCCAGGTATCCGCGCTGCGACCCTGGGGTAGACCGAGGACCTCCCCGTAGAAGTGTCGGGCTGTGTCCAGGTCGTCAACCGGCATTGCGAGATGAAACCGCGGTATCGGGGAGTCGAACGTGCTCATGGCACGATGGTAGGCCTAATAGCACGCCATGCGGCCCCACCGCGGGCGATTTATACACCGGGCTTCGTATCTCCGAAGCTGTGCAACGGCTTTGACCCGTGATACCCGCTGCCCCCCACGATCCCGAGAGGTCGCCCATGTCCCATGTACGGAGCCTGTACCCCCCAACCGGTGGTCGCCGCAGATGCGCGAAGCGCTGGCGGCGCTGACTCCACCCGATCCGCGGTACCAGCTGGTCAGCGAAGGGCGCCCGAGAGGCGCCAACATCCTGGGGACGCTGGCACATCACCCGGCCCTGGCGAGAGCGTCTTTCGCACTACCGCTGACGCGTGAGGCATTCTCCGCGAGCCGATTCCGTGGGGCTAGCGGTACTCCTTGCGCTTGTACACCCGTATGGACTATGCAGGTGTACAAGCACTTGGGATGAGCGGAAGCAGGGGTTCGTGGCGAGTGAGAACAGATCTGTCGACGACCGAATGGCCACGGCTACAAGGGAGATCGAGGAATTCGACTTCTTCACCGAAACCGCGCTCGTCACCGGCCCGTACCCTTACTTCGGGATAGGTGCGGCAACGACGGCGGCAAGTTCGCCACCTCGGGGTCTATCTCCAGTCTCCGACGGCCGCGCAGTAGCCGGCTGCGGTGGAATGAACATCACTGACAAGGAGAACTGATGGCCTCGACGACGGTCTCGCCGATCTCGGACGGGATCGGGGTGCAGGTCTGTGGTTTCACCAGCGATGCTTTCGGCACCGCACAGGCAGCCGAGCAATGCCGAAACCTGCTCGCCCGACACGGGGTGGTGGTCTACCGTGACGCGCACATCTCCGATGCCGATCTGGTGGCCTTCAGCCGGGGGCTCGGCGAGGTCGTCATGGCCAAAGCCGGAGCCCACCCGGATCACCCGGAAATCTCGCCGGTCACCCTCGATCCGGCCAAGAGCGTTCTCGCCGGTTTGCGGCGCAGCACCGTCTTCTGGCACACCGACGGATTGACAGACGAGATCCCGCAGAAGGCCACGCTGCTGACGGCGCGTGAGGTCGCCGACGACGGCGGAGACACCGAGTTCGCCAACACCTACGCCGCTTTCGCGGCACTGCCCGAAGACAAGAAGGCCGAACTGCGACAGCTGCGGGTGATCCACAGCGTCGCGGCCTCACAGCTGCTGCTCAACCCCGATCCGAGCGACGAGGAACGGGCCAGCTGGAACCGCATCCCGGTGCGTGAGCATCCACTGGTCTGGCGGCACCGAGACGGCAGGGACTCGCTGCTCATCGGCGCGACGGCCGCCGAGATCGTGGGGATGCCTGTCGCGCAGGGGCGGCAGTTCCTCGACGAACTCCTGGACTGGGCCACCCGACCCGAGTTCGTGTTGCGCCACCGATGGTCAGTGGGGGATCTGGTGGTCTGGGACAACACCGGGATGCTGCACCGCGCGATACCGTACGAGCCGACCTCACGACGGCTTATGCACCGCACCACCTTGGTTGGCGAGGAGGCCGTCTCATGACCGGCCCCCGCATCCAGCCTCTCGCCCCTGGGCAGTATCCGCCGGAGATGCGGGCGGCACTCGCTGCGCTACGACCGCCGAACCCCCGGCACCCTTCGCTGCCCACCGACGATCGCCCTAAAGCGCTCAACGTCTTGGGGACGCTGGCTCATCATCCTGCGCTGGCGCAGGCCTACTTCACCTTCAACGGGCATCTGTTGCTGGCCACCACACTGTCCGAACGCCAGCGCGAGCTACTCGTCATGCGCGTCGCGGCGGTGCGCAAGTGCGGCTATGAATGGGCCCAACACCTGTTTGTCGCTCGCGACGCCGGATTGACCGACGAAGAGATCGGGCGGATCGCCTACGGACCGGACGCACCGTTCTGGACGCCGTTGGAGGCCGCCATGCTGCGGGCCACCGACGAACTGATCCATGAGGGCGCCATCGGAGAACCGACCTGGGCCACGCTGGCCGGTGAACTCGACATCCAGCAGTTGCTCGACCTGATCTTCACCGTGTGTGGTTACGACACGTTGGCGCGCCTGTTCAGTTCGTTGGAACTCCCACTCGACGGCGACATCGCCGACCTGATGCGCAGATACGGTGAGCTGTTCTAGATGTACTGACCTGAGAGGTTAGGTACCCGGGTGGCGGGTGGTTGGCCGCCGAGTGCGGTGTGGCCGCGGTGGTAATTGTAGGTGTGGAGCCACTTGGGGAACTCGTTGCAGCGTTCGGCGTCACTGGTGTAGAGCCGGACGTAGGCCCATTCGTCAGCCAGGGTGCGGTGGAAACGCTCGACTTTGCCGTTGTCTGGGGTCGATAGGGTCGGGTCCGGCGATGCTCGATGCCTCCGAGGGCATCGCGGAAAGCATGCGATCGGTAGCAGGATCCGTTGTCGGTCAACACTTTTTGCACCGATATGCCGCAATGGTTGAACCAGGCGTTGGCGCGCTGCCAGAACGCCGCGGCGGTCTCCTTGCGCTCATCAGCCAACAACTCGCTATAGGCCAGCCGAGAGTGCGCGTCGATGGCGGTGTGCAAGAAGTGATAGCCCCGTAGTGGCTGGCGGTACTTGTTGCTCACTCCTGTCTTATCGGCTTGAGAATTGCGTTTTCCGGCGGTGCGCCCGAGCATGCGCCAGCCACCGCCGGCGGGAATCTTGCCCAGCTTCTTGACGTCGATGTGCACCAGGTCGCCAGGGTGAGCCGACTCCATCCGGCGGATCACCCGTCCGGTTGGGCGGTCGAGCCAGCGCAGTCTGGCCAGGCCGAAGCGGGTCAACACCCGATGCACCGTGGAGGGGTGGATCCCCAGGAGGTAGCCGATCCGCGCTGGTCCCCATCGGCGCAGCACACGGATCTTGATGATGCGCCGTTCGGTGCGCGTCAGCGTCCGGTTGGGGCTGCTATGGGGTCGTGAACTGCGGTCGACCATGGCGGCCGAACCTTCGAGGCGGTACCGATCGACCCAGCGGCGCACGGTGCTGACCGACACCTGGAAGCGCTCAGCAGCTCGTCGAAGCGACCAACCTTGATCGACAACACACTGAGCCAGCCGCAGACGGCCTGTTTCTGACAGAGGGGCATTACGGTGGACCACGAAGACCTCCGGAGTGAGCGGTGTGTTCCTAGACAGCTCGCACTTCACTCGGAGGTCTTCGTCATGTCACCACGCCACGCCGTACCTAACGTCCGTGGTCAGTACAGCTAGACGTCGCTGGACTCAACGGGGACCAACCCGCCCGCCGAGATGATCTGTGGGCCGACGTGGGTGGGGCCCGGACAGAATACTGTCTCACGCACCTTCCGTCGGACTTTAGGCTGGGTGGATGGGGGGCTACGACGTCTGGCAACTGTCGGAGTCGTGGCGCATCCGCTTCGCGTACTTCGAGACCTACGGCTCCGTGTGGTCCACCCCGGAGGGCAAGCAGGCTTATCGTGCCCTCAGTGCCTGGGACAGGGTGTGCATCTCGTGGAATGTGTTGGCGTTCCTGTTCGGGCCTGCTTACTTCCTGGCTAAAGGCATGTGGCGCAAGGGCGTGACGCTCCTGCTGGTGGCGTGTGCGTTGTCGGCGGCTGTGCTGGCCGTAGATCCCGGCGCCGCCCTGGTGCGGGCTGTCGTCCTGATTGTGCCCGTGCCCGTGCTGGCGATGGCGACGGCGAACTACGCCTATTACCTGCACGTGGTCGAGGGCAGCCGGTCGTGGAACCCGTGGGAGGGTCGACTCGGCCGCCGCTGACCGGTGGCGGTCAGCGCGTGGCGCGCACGATCGCCGCCACCACGTCCTCGCGGGTCTGCGGCCGCCCGAAGTAGTAGCCCTGAGCCAGGTCGCAGCCCATCTCCCGCAGCACGTCGGCCTGGTGCTCGGTCTCCACGCCCTCGGCGACGACGGGCAGGCCGAGCGCGTCGGCAAGGCTCGCGACAGCCTGCAGCAGCGGCGGTGGCGACGACGCCGGGGTGATCGAGGCGATGAAGAACGCGTCGAGCTTCAACAGGTCGGTGGACAGATTCTGCAGCCTCGACAGCGACGAATAACCGGTGCCGAAATCGTCGATGGCGATCCGGATTCCGTGCCGCCGAAGCTGCAGCAGGGCGTCGATCGACGCGGGCCTGTCGACGTCGAGCACGCTCTCGGTGACCTCCAGGACCAGTTGCCCGGCAGGCCAGCCCGTCGCGGCCAGCGTCTGGATCACCCGGCCGACGTAGCCCGGTTCGACCAGTTCCAGCCCGGACACGTTCACGCTGAGGGACAGTTCCGGCTCCGGACACTGCTGTTGCATCCAGCCCGCGTCCAGGCAGGCCCGGCGCAGCACGTACAGATCGAGCGGACCGATCAGGTCGTTGTCCTCGGCGAGCCGGACCACCTCGGCGGCATTGAGCTCGGGTCCCAGCGCCGGCGACCACCGCAGCAACGCCTCGACTCCCACCACGGAGTCGTCCGCCAGGCGGACGACGGGCTGGTACCGGACGCCGATGGTCTCGGCGGCCAGCGCGTCGTGCAGTTGCAGTGCCAGCGGCGGCAGCCGCGAGGATTCGACCATCGTGCGGCCACGGCCGATCGATCGTGACCGGCGCAGTGCGAGTTCGGCGCGTTCCACCACCGGCGACGCCGACTCTCCGTGATCCCACGCGCTGACCCCGGCCGAGAACTCCCGTGCGGAGTCGGCGCGCAGCGTCTCGGTCAGTTCGAACGCGGACTGCTCGGTCGCTCCGGGCAGCAGCAGCGCGAACTCGTTCTCGCCGCGCCGGGCCAGGACCTGGTCCGGGGCCAGGGTGCTCTGCCATGTCGCGGCGAGTTGGCGCATGAGTGCACCGCAGGCCCGGTCGCCGAATCCGTCGTGGAGCGCGGTGTAGTCGTCGACCGCGATCAGGACGACCGCAGGTCCGCGCCCGGACGAGGGAGCCCGAAGGATCTCGGCGTTGACCGCCCGATCGAACCCACGGCGGTTGGGTACACCGGTCACCTCGTCGAGCTCGGCCTTGGACACGATCCGGCCGAGGATGACGATCACCGTCCCGATCGCGGTCGCCACAGCGGACGTGATCACGCCCGACCAGCGGGGCACTCCCGGGGTGAAAGTCAGCACGGTCAGACAGCACGCGATCGCCAGTCCCAGGTACACCACCGCGGTGCGCCAGGTGACGAAGAACGCCGCGCAGGCCACAAACACATACAGCGTCGCGAAAGACACCGCGGCCGGCCCGATGGATCCGTTGACGGACACGGTGATCAGTGCGATCGCCGACAGCACGAGCAGATGGAAATGCCACCACGCCAGCCGCGCTCCGATCAGCAGCACGCATACCCCGATGAACGCGGCGACGGCGGCGTTGCGGTACTGCACCTCGGCGCTGTGGAAGTGAGCGGGTGCCACCGTGGTCACCAGGGCGACCAGGACCCCGCCGAGGAGGAAGCAGGCACCGGCGGTGCGGGCCATGAGCGTCGGCGTCGCGATGCCCGGCCACCTCTGCGCGCGTTTCACCGCGGCCTGCCCAGCCCGCACCCACCCCACGTCGACATGTTAGCTGGCGGGGCCGCCGGTATCGGGTGGCTCGGCCACGCGCGGTGGGGCAGACACCACGAGCGGGTCACCCCGCCGGTGCCCGCCCGGCTACGGGGCGCAGAGTTCTCACCGGAGCCGGTCGCGCAGTTCGCGTTTGAGTACCTTGCCGTAACTGTTCTTGGGCAACTCGTCGAGGAACTCGTAACGCTTGGGGCGCTTGAACCTCGCGATGCGCTCCAGCAGATGGGCGTCCAGGTCGGCGGGGGAGACCTCACCGACGACGAATGCGACCACCACCTCGCCCCATTCGTGGTCGGGCGCCCCGACCACTCCCGCCTCGACGACGCCGGGATGCTCCAGCAGCACCTCCTCGACCTCGCGCGGATAGATGTTGCTGCCGCCGCTGATCACCACGTCCTTGGACCGGTCCCGCAGGGTCAGGAACCCGTGCGCGTCGAACGACCCCATGTCCCCGGTGCGCAGCCAGCCGTCGCGCAACGTCGCCTCGGTCGCGCTCGGGTTGTTCCAGTAACCCGACATCACCACGTCCCCCCGGCAGACGATCTCGCCGATCTCGTCGATCGCCGCGGGCGCGCCGTCGGCGCCCAGTACCGCGACCTCGACGCCCGAGCGCGCGTAGCCGACAGAGCCGAGCAGCGCGTCGGGCGCCCACCCCTCCCCGGCGAGATGGTCGGCGCGCCGCAGCCCGGTGATCGTCATCGGCGCCTCACCCTGCCCGTACAGCTGCACGAAGACCGGACCGAACGCCGCCATCGCCTTCTTCAGACTGTCGACGTACATCGGCCCGCCGCCGTAGACGATCGTGTTCAGGTTCGCCGGACACGCGCGTCCGGTCTGCACCAGCCGTGCCACCATCGTCGGCGCCAGGAACGCGCTGCAGCCCGGATGCCGCTCGCACAAGTCCAGGAACTCGTCGGGATCGAACGCCCCCGACGCAGGCACCACCTGCCGCGCACCGCGCGAAACATACGGCGGCACATAAAGACCCGAGCCGTGCGACATCGGGGCGCCGTGCACCAGGCTGCAGTTCTGGTCGGGGGAGTCGAAGTCGGCCAGATGCGACACCGTCATCGCCATCAGGTTCCGATGGGACAGCATCGCGCCCTTGGACCGCCCGGTGGTGCCGCTGGTGTAGAACAGCCAGGCCAGTGAACCCGGGTCGGTGTGCCGGGGCGGGGTGAGCGGCGCTGCGGCGCGGCGGCTCCGGTACTCCGCGGCGCCGAACACCTCGATCGGGACCGACGTGACGGGCCGCAGCCGGGCGCCGATCGTCGGTGACGCGAACACCCGGGCCGCACCGGAGTCGTCGAGGATCTGCTGCATCTCCCGTGGATGCAGCTTGTAGTTGACCGGGACGAACACGCATTCGGCCGCCCAGATCGCGAACATCAGCTCGATGATCTCGGGGCTGTTCTGGCCGGCCACCGCGATCCGCGCGCCCGGACCGAACCCTGCGAACGAGCCGGCGAGCCGTAACACCCGGTCGCGCAGCGACGTCCACGAATGGACCTGGTGTTCACCGTGATACACCGCGCCGCGGTCGCCGTGCCTGGCCGCGGCCTGGTCGAGCAGGGCGAACAGGTTCACGACGCAGACCCGTCCGGAACCCAGGTCGAGGTGAGTGCGAACTCGGACAGGTATTTGGTCGAGCTCCAGCCGCCGTCGACGACGATCGTCTGCCCGTTGATGAAACTGCCGCCCTCCGAACACAGGAACGCCACTGTCGACGCGATGTCCTCGACGCGGCCGAGCCGCTGATGAGGGGTCATCTCGGTGTTGATCTTGCGGAAGCGCTCGTCCTCCAGCCGGGTGGCCACCATCGGGGTCAGGGTGACACCGGGCGCCACGGCGTTGCATCGGATCCCCTGCGCGCCGTACTGGCACGCAATGTGATTGGTCAGCGCGGCCAGCCCGCCCTTGGCCGCCGAGTAGGCCCCGCCACGGAGCCCGCCCACCACGGCGAACGTCGACGTCACGTTGATGATCGCCGAGCCGGGCTGCATGTGCGCGAGCACGTCGCGCGCCAACCGGAACGGCGCCCGCAGCATGATCCCCAGGAAGCGGTCCAGGGTCTCGTCGTCGGTTTCGTGCAGCGGCTTGGGGCTGCCGATACCGGCGTTGTTGACCAGGAAATCGATGCGGCCCCAACGCTCCAGCGCCGCCGCGACGATGCGCTGCGGGGCGTCGTCGTCGGTCAGGTCGACCGCGAGCGTGGCGATCCGGCCCGGCTCCGGCGCGGCCTTCTCCAGTTCGGCGAGCCGGCATCGCGGCCGGTGCCCAGCACCGCCATGCCCTGCTCGGCCAGTGTCGTCGCGCAGCCGAATCCGATTCCGCTGCTGGCGCCGGTGACGATCGCTACCTGCATGTCATGCTTCTCCTTCGCGCGGGTTTCCGACGAGCACGGCTCTGAGCGCGTGCTTGAGGACCTTGCCCGCATCGTTTCTGGGCAGGGTGTCGACGCACAGCACCTGCTCGGGGGCTTTGAACTTCGCGACGCCGTGCGCCACCAGGAAATCCCTGAGTTCGGTGACGCCGGGCGCCTGCGGACCGGCGGGCACGATCGCCGCCCACGCCCGCTCCCCGGTCCGCGGGTCGGGGACGCCGACAACCGCGATCTCGGCGATCTGCGGATGCGTGACGAGAATGTCCTCGACCTCTTTGGGCGAGATGTTCTCACCGTTGCGGATGATCAGGTCCTTGGCCCGGCCGGTCACCACGAGATGACCGTCGTCGGTCAGCCGGCCGAGATCGCCGGTGCGGAAATAGCCGGCGTCGTCGAACGATTCGTCGCCGTCCTCGGGGTGCAGGTATCCGGTGAACATCTGCGGGCCGCGGGTCCGGATCTCGCCGTCGATGAGTCTGACGTCGGCGATACCCGGGCGGCCGTCGGTGTCGGCGGCGCGGTCGACGTCGTCGAGCGAGCCGACTGTGGTCACCGGAACCTCGGTGGAGCCGTAGACCCGGCTCACCGCCGCCTTGTCGAAATAGTCGGTGGCGTCGCGGATCAGCGCGGGCGGCACCGACGCGCCGCCGCAGATGAACACCTTCAGGTCCGGGAGCCTGGTGTCGGCCCGGCGGGCGGCGGCCAACAGCCCGTCCAGGAACGGGGTGGCCCCTGCCATGTGGGTGCACCGGTGCTCACACATCAACGCCACCGCCGCGTCAGGATCCCAGCGGTCCATCAGCACGGCCTGCGTACCGAGCAGCAGCGGGCATTCGAACGCGTAGATCGACCCGCCGATGTGCGCGATCGGGGACGGGACCAGGAAGGTGTCGCCCGGGTCGATGCGCCAGTGCGTGCCGAGCTGTCCGATCAGTGCACCCAGCGACTCATGGCTGTGCAGAACACCTTTCGGCCGCCCGGTGGTGCCGGAGG